>NZ_BMIL01000001.1 GCF_014642175.1 Pedobacter quisquiliarum
CGTGGGAGAGTAGGTCGGTGCCAAATCTTAAAGAAAGCCTGTAAGTGAAAACTTACAGGCTTTTCTTGTTTATACAGATTTTTTTAGATTAAACATTCGCGTTAAATGCTTTGATTGCATTAGTGTTTATACAGGCTTTAAACTAGTGCAATGTTTATAGCCTTTTTCTAATTGCTGTATAATTTATAGCAGCTGTATTTATTCTTTTAGCAGCTTTTCTGAGAACTTCAGTGGTAGTTTATAGCAGTTCTTGTACTGTTATAGCAGTAGCGATGTGCCTTGGTTTCTGGTATTCTGTGCTAATTCCTTATCTTTCGGGTATATTCCTAGTTACAGCTGTATCATCTGGCGTTTAATTTGCGTTTATGTATCACATCAAGCATCAGTTTGATCCTGCTGATATTATTTCTTGCGCAAAGCTGCAGGCGACGGCATAACTGAATCAATTAGCACACAAATTATTTAATGAAACATAAACTATTATGGGTACTGCTGGTATGTTTCAGCATAAACATACAGGCACAAGACAAGAAAGTTAAACTTCCAGCAAACTGGTTTAACCTGGATGTTGTAGAAGATGGCTATTTCGGTATTAGTACTGAAAAAGCATATCGTGAGCTGCTAAAGGATAAAAAAGCAAAGCAGCAGATTGTGGTCGCCGTAATCGATGGGGGCGTAGACATCAACCATGAAGACCTGAAAGGGAAGATTTGGACAAATAAGAAAGAAATTCCAGGCAACGGTATTGACGATGATGGAAATGGTTATGTGGATGATGTGCATGGCTGGAATTTCATCGGCTCTAAAGCAGGGAATCTCGTGTATGATAACCTTGAGCTTGTCCGGATCTACCGAAAACTTAGTCCGAAGTACAAATCAACCACCAGCACCAAAGCCCTGGACAGCCTTGGGAAGGAAGAATTTGCCTTATACCGTAAAGTGACGGCGCAGCTTGGTAAGAAGTACGATGATGCCGATCAGAATTACCGCGTGTTGTTCGAGATCAATAAATTGTTGGATTCCGTATCTAAGGTGACCAAAAAAGCAATGCCTTCTTTGGAGGACATTGAGGCATATAAACCAGATGATCAGATTGAAGAACAGGTGAAGAAGATCATCAGGAAGGGTAGCCGAGATACTGGAGGATACCCGCAGTTCTATAAAGACGTCAAGAAGGCCTATGAAGGCACAGAAATTACGCTCAAGTATAACCTTAATCCTAAGTATGATGTTCGTGACAGCCTTGTTGGCGATGATTATGCCAATGGCCGGGACCGTAAATATGGCAATAATGATGTAATGGGCCCTCGTGCTGAACATGGTTCTCATGTCTCCGGTATCATAGCCGCCAACCGTAATAACGATTTTGGGATTAAGGGTGTAGCAGATCATGTGTTGATTATGCCCATCCGTGTTGTGCCTGAAGGTGATGAACGCGATAAGGACGTTGCAAATGGCATCCGTTATGCGGTTGACAATGGCGCCCGAATCATCAACATGAGCTTTGGTAAGAACTTCAAATGGGACAAGGCCGTTGTGGATGAAGCCATTCAATATGCAGAGCAAAAAGGTGTGCTACTGGTTCACGCAGCTGGAAATGATAACCTCAACAATGATCGTGCAGATGTTTTTCCAACGAAGTATTACGACAGTGAGGCTGCAGCAGCCTACAACAAAAAGGTAAAGAAGCCTATTGTTGATTTGTTTACACCACCTGAACGTAAAAGTCCAGGGAACAACCGCATGCCAGGACCGGATCCACGCCTGAGCAGAACGAAGATTTCCTTAACACCTCCGCTGGATACAGTAAAATTCGATCTGCCACATGCAAAAAACTGGATCGAAGTTGGTGCCAGTGCGTACAAGGAAGGCGACGAACTAAAAGCATCTTTCTCCAATTATGGCAAGCACACCGTAGATGTATTTGCTCCAGGTTTCATGATCAACTCGACAGTTCCGGGCTCTAAATATGAGGAGTTTGATGGTACCAGTATGGCTGCTCCGGTTGTATCCGGCCTGGCTGCGCTCATCATGAGCCATTATCCTGAACTCAGTGCGGTGCAGGTTAAAGATGTAATCTTGAAATCTGTACGCAAAGTAGACCGTAAAGTAAAGCATGAGGATGAAAGGGGCACTTCTGGTCGCATTTTGTTTTCAGAGCTATCCATCACCGGCGGGATTGTCAATGCTTATGACGCACTAAAGCTTGCTGCTGAGCTGAAATAGTGTTCGTACGTCGTAATTGGTAGTTGGTATTTCTAAACAAGCCACGCTTAGCTGCTCAGGTAAAAAGATGCTAAGTGCTTCTGGTACTTTTGTTTAAAATTTTAACACAATACATTCCAAAAGGTGTTTTAAGAAGAAAATCATCTTTATGGAATCTAACGGACAATCAACAATACAAGCAAGTAAATCATTCCAGGCTGACGTTTCAGCGCTTTATAAAGCATGGACGGAAGCCGAACAACTCAAACAATGGTGGAAGCCGATGGGCTTAACCTTGAGCGATGTGGAAAACGAAATCACAGAAGGTGGCAAAGTAACTTATCACTTTAAAGGTGAAGAAGGTACCTCGCTTACGATTGAAGGTACTTATCAGGAAGTTCAACCAAATGAACGTTTGGTGTATACCTGGAACTGGCAATTGCCGGATGAAAAGCTAAACAGTTCCTATAAATTGGAAGTTGTTTTTGAAGGCTCCGAAGATCAAAGCAGCATTTCCATTACCCAGAATGAAGAGGAGCAGCAGGAGTCTGTGAAACCAAAGGAATCGGCATGGGACGATCAGTTGAGCAAGTTAGCGCAGTTCCTGGAGTCAGGTGAACAGGGTGCGGGTTCAAGCGACAATACAGCGTCCGCAGGAGGCGTTTCTAATGCGCAGCAACAGGATGCCAGCAGCTCCGCTATGGATCAGGAAGGTAAACCTGATTACGGCAGTCAGAACCCTTTACAAGATCAATAGAACCTAAAACAGATACATATGAGAAAATCCCTTTATAGCCTGCTTGTTTTAGCGGCAATCGGTTTAGCAGCCTGTGGCAGCTCAGCTGAAAAAAATGATACGGCGGCTGACAGCACCATCAATGACACCGCAACATTTAACAGCACATCTACATCAGACTCACTACAACTGGTCGACAGTGCTGTAAAAGAGAGCACGGACGGTCTTACTGTTGATTCTAGTGGCGGATTAAAGCCCGTCCAATAGTTCTCAGGCATAATATATAAGAAGCCAGTCAGCATTCCTGACTGGCTTTTCTGTTTTATTAGTTTCGCGTGAGGGTGTTTACGGTTGTATGGCAATTATGGGAAACAAAAATCTATTTGATCGGTTGCTTTAGATATGAGTAATGTAGCATTAGTTGTTGGTGCCAGTGGTATAACTGGTAGCAACCTCGCAGAGAAATTAATTGCAGAAGGATGGGTGACTTACGGTCTCGCACGGAATCCAAACACAGATATTGCCGGACTTCATCCCGTACAGGCCGATCTTTTGGATGTAAATAGCCTTGAAAAAGCACTGTCAGGTGTTTCTGCTACGCATGTGTTTATTACGACCTGGATGCGAAAGGACACCGAAGTGGAGAATATTAAATTCAATAGCCTGATGGTTCGTAACCTGCTGACTGTTTTGTCGCAGAAGCAATCGGTAAAACACGTTGCGCTGGTTACTGGTCTTAAGCACTATTTGGGTCCGTTTGATGCTTATGCGAAATCGGGCACCCTGCCAGAAATACCAGTACGTGAGGAGCATCCTCGTTTAGAAATCGAGAACTTTTATTACGCGCAGGAGGATGAGGTTTATGCCGCTGCTGCACGTGACGGCTTTACCTGGAGTATCCACAGGCCGCATACGGTAATTGGGCGAGCTGTGGGCAACATGATGAACATGGGCACTACGCTTGCCGTTTACGCAAGTATTTGCAAGGAAACTGGCAGGCCTTTCCGATGGCCAGGATCTGCAGCGCAGTGGAATGGATTGTCTGATGTTACGGATGCACGCATCCTTGCGGAACAACTGCTATGGGCAGCCACCACGAAAGCAGCTGCAAATCAGGCATTCAATATCACCAACGGTGATGTTTTTCGATGGAGCTGGTTGTGGAAGGAACTGGCGGCATGGTTTGATGTAGTGCCGGCTGGATTTGACGGTGACATTCATCCCCTGGAAGCAGAAATGGCGCGGGATCATGTGCTTTGGAAGGAGATGGCTGAAAAACATGGATTGATAGAAAGCGATCTCGCGCGGCTGGCATCAGCATGGCACACTGACCTGGATCTTGGTCGCCCGATTGAAGTGATGACAGATATGTCTAAGAGCAGAAAGCTGGGCTTTACGGCTTACAAGAGCACCCGTGATTCGTTCTATGAGCTGTTTGAGACGCTAAGATCAGAACGCTTGATACCTTAACGTATTGCCGTTGCCGTTTTTTGAAAATTTTCATTGTTGAAGAATAAGAATCTGACCAAATAAACCAATGGGTATGTGTATATAACTTTCAGATTCAGCTGGAAATAAAAAAGGCTTTCACGTTTTCGTGAAAGCCTTTTCAGTGTAGCGGGGAGCAGAATCGAACTGCCGACCTCAGGGTTATGAATCCTGCGCTCTAACCATCTGAGCTACCCCGCCGGGTGGTTATTTTTTAAAGAGTTGCAAATATAGAATAAATTACTTTTCTTTAGAAACAAATAAAAAAAAATTGTTCGATTAAATTCAGGAAGAGGGACTTACAATGTCAGAAAAGAAGAAATTTACGTTAGAGTACGAGTTAAAATCGTCACCACGTATCTTATTTAGCTTCATAAGTGAACCAAATGGACTGTCTCAATGGTTCGCTGATGATGTATTGTTCCGTGATCAGGTTTACACTTTCAGCTGGGATGGCGAGGTGCAGAAAGCAAAATTGCTTAGCATTAAAGAAAACAGACTGGTAAAGTTCAAATGGCTGGAAGATGATCCGCACTGTTACTTCGAAATGGAGATTGTACAGGATGAGTTGACGAATGATGTGGCACTATCCATAACGGACTTTGCAACGGATGAGACCTTAAACGAGCGCACACAGATTTGGGATAACCAGATTACGTATCTGCACAGCGTTATCGGTGCCTGATTTTAAATCACCTTTGCGTACCTTTGCGTCTTGAAAAAGATTCATATCCTATTGATTAACGCCTTTGTAAGGCCATTCATCGTCACGTTCTTTGTGGTGATGTTTATCCTGCTGATGTTTTTTCTATTCAAGTATGTTGATGATTTGATCGGAAAGGGCTTCGAGTGGTATGTGATCCTGGAACTTATGTTCTATGCCGCTGCTGCTCAGGTTGCGATGGCACTGCCGCTGGCGGTGCTTCTATCTTCGATTATGACCTTCGGGACCCTTGGCGAGAATTACGAGCTGGTTGCCATCAAATCAGCAGGGGTGTCCCTGCAAAAAGCCATGATGCCGCTGTTCGTGGTGATCATCATGCTTTCTGTAAGTGCCTTCCTTTTCTCGGAATATATGTTGCCCAAGACGAACCTCAAGTTCGGTTCCTTACTCTGGGACATCCGTAATAAAAAACTTGCTTTCCTGATTAAAGAAGGGGTATTCAATAACAGCATCCCTGGCTACAGCATTCGTGTAGATAAGAAGTGGGATGACGGCCGTTTGGAAGGGATCATGATCTATCAGGCAAATGAGAAAAATGATATCGCCAACATCATTATGGCCAAGGAAGGCACGATGAATAAAACGCCGGACAACAACACCTTGTTGCTGAACCTTAAAGATGGGGTACGTTACGAGGAAGCCGCCGGTAAAACATCCTACTATAATCCCCGTCAGGAATTATACAGAATGCGTTTTAAGCAAACCAATGTGACTTTCGACCTGTCTAGTTTTAAGATGAATAAGACGGATCAGAACAGTTTTCGAGGGAATAATGCCATGCTGAACCTCAAAGGTTTGGTTCATAAAAAAGACTCCTTAACGAAGGAACTGGATAGTATTAATCGCTCTGCAAAAGAGAACATCGGAAGTTATTACAAGCAGAACAATTATACGAAGGGCTATACCAAGATCAAGATTAAGCCGATTATCATCAAAGGGAACATCATGAATACCATTCCTAAGAATGACCGGGCAATGGTTGCGCAAAGTGCTCTGGACATTGCCAATGCCGTTCATCAATCTGCCTTGACGCGCAAAGCGGAACACCAGGATCGGTCCATAAACCTGATCAAGATCGACATTGAATACTGGAAGAAGTATACACTTGCGACCTCCTGTATATTACTCTTTTTTATTGGCGCACCACTTGGCGCCATCATCCGAAAGGGTGGGATGGGGCTCCCTGTTGTTATGGCGGTGATCTTCTTTTTGATTTACCACATCATTTCTACGGTTTCTGAGAAGTCGGCCGTGCAGGGCAATCTGGAACCTGTGGCAGGTGCATGGATGGCCATTATACTGCTCAGTCCGCTTGCAGCCTTCCTGACCTACAAAGCAACGGTAGATTCTGCCTTGTTTGATGCAGGTTATTACAAGAGTTTAATTGTAAACCTTTTCAAGCGAAAGAATAAGGCTTCCCTATAGGGTTTGCATTATATTTTGTGGTACAAGAGTAGGGCTAAGAAGAAATGCAACACTTGTTGATTGTAGATCCCCTACACCAATAAACAGAGCTTCCTTATAGGTAATCTCAGGCTGAGGCCTGTTTGCGATGGGTTAGATTGTAGCTTAATTGAACTTTTATATCAGCGTATCTGCGGATGCAATTACACAAGAATTATCTGCATGATAAACATGAATTTTCTTCAAAAGATTGATTACTTATCTATGATATAAATTACCGTAAAATATCTTTTAAGGTTGTAACTTTGTATAGGTTCTAAATAGGGCGGGTTGGTATAACCGGCATTAGAGCTTTAAAATTCTAACAATGGACATCAAGTTAAATACGATAGAGGAAGCGGTTCAAGACTTAAAAGCTGGTAAAGTAATTATAGTTGTTGATGATGAAGATCGCGAGAATGAGGGTGACTTTGTAACAACTGCGGCGAACGCGACGCCAGAAGTAATCAATTTCATGGCTACCTATGGCAGAGGGTTAATCTGCGCAACTTTAACTGAAGAGCGTTGTGATGAGTTAAACCTGGAATTGATGGTCGGCAAGAATACCGCCGCCTACGAGACAAACTTCACTGTATCTGTTGATTTAATTGGCCATGGTTGCACAACCGGTATTTCAGCTTCTGATCGTTCTAAAACCATTAAAGCATTAATAAACCCCAATACAGATCCTAAAGAACTTGGTCGCCCTGGCCACATCTTCCCGTTAAGGGCTAAAGATGGTGGTGTATTGCGCCGTTCTGGACATACTGAGGCTTCCGTAGATTTAGCTCGCCTGGCGGGCATGGAACCTGCAGGGGTATTGGTAGAGATCATGAAAGATGATGGTGAAATGGCGCGTCTTCCAGATTTGATGAAGATTGCAGCGCAGCACCAGCTTAAGATCGTAGCGATAAAAGACCTGATTACGTATCGCTTGTCTAAAGAGAGCATGGTGATTCCAGAAGTTACGGTAAATCTGCCGACCGCTTTTGGAGATTTCAAAATGACGGCTTACACGCAAATCGATAATAACGCAACACACCTGGCTTTAAGTAAAGGCACCTGGGCGGAAGATGAGCCTGTGCTGGTACGTGTACACAGTTCATGTATGACGGGTGATATCTTTGGATCTTGCAGATGCGACTGTGGGCCTCAACTACACAAAGCGATGGAGATGATCGATCGCGAAGGTAAAGGACTTATCGTGTACATGAATCAGGAAGGTCGTGGTATCGGACTGGTTAATAAACTAAGATCATACAACCTTCAGGATGCCGGCTTTGATACGGTAGAGGCTAACATCAAACTCGGTTTTAAAGGAGATGAACGTGATTACGGCGTAGGTGCGCAGATCTTACGTGCTCAGGGCGTAACTAAAATGAAGCTGATGTCCAATAACCCGACCAAGCGTGCTGGCCTCCTTGGTTACGGACTGGAGATCGTGGAGAACATTCCAATTGAGATTGAAAGTAACGTACACAACGAACAATACTTAAGAACAAAAAGAGATAAAATGGGACACCATATCATGAAAGGGTAAGCTTACCTTTTCTTTTGTCTATCACCAAGAACAGCTTCTTTATTAAGAGGCTGTTCTTGTTTAGGGATTTCCCGGTCTGAAGTTTTGGTTGTACTGGCGCCGTTTGCCTGTGTTTGCTTTAGCTCTTTTTCTTTAGCAGCCTTTTCTTTTTCCTGCTGCAGCTTTTTGTCAGCGGCCTCTTTCTCGGCAAGTTCCTGGGCAGCTTTTTTCTGCTGGTTCCTTCTGAATTCGCCGGTTATCTTTTGCAGGAATTCTTTGAATGAATCAAATTGCTGCGTATAGATTAAGCCCAATGAGGTTACATTGTTGTTCTGGTTGTAAATGCTATTGGTGAACAAGGTCTGTCGGCTTGGTGGCTTATTGGCTAGTTTACCCACCAGGGAGCCATCTTTTCTAATCAATGCAAGCACTTCTACCTCACCGCCCACATTATCCTTGGAGAATCCAATTAGCGCCAGGTCACTGCTGCTTCGCCTGTCTACGATACCGGCGTTAAGCACTATACGGTCGTTGAAGAACTTAAAGGATGCATTCGCTTCGCTCAGGGAGCGAATGTTGATGTCGACAAAATCGAGATTTAGTGAGGATAGCACGTTGTTGAACTGGTTGAACAGCAATTCCGTGGCTGTACTTGTTACACCTGAGGTGAGCTGTTCACCAAGATCGGCACCTGTTCCTGGCGCGAAGCTTCGTCTGATGATTAAACTTAGGGCCTGCAGGTTCATGTTGTTCATGTCGTTGAAGTACGCCTGGAATTCTTCTTTGATCCCCGGGTTCGAAGGGAAGAAAATGTCCAACCGGATGTCTGGTTTCAAGAGCAATCCGGATAAGCCCATTTCTACTTCAACGAGCTTGCGGTCCGTTTCCGAACTGGTGCGGTTTGCAGCTCTGTAGAGGTCCGCTAAACTTGCCCGGAGGGAGTAAATCGCTTTGAGCTGTATTTGTGCGTTTAGCGGGTTCCCCGTCCAGCGAATACTTCCGCCTTGGCGGATGGTAAACTTCTTGTTGATGACTTCTTGTGCGGTGAAGTCGAAGTTACCAGACTCGATGATGTAGTCTCCAGACATTTCGAAGTCGCCATAGCTGTTGATTTCCAGATTCAGGTCTGCATTTCCACGGCCGCTTAGATTGCCCAGCGTCGTAAAGATGTTAGCGGTCGTGTTCGGGTCTATGGAGAGCTTGAAGCTCATGGTCAAACCTTCGAATGTGGTTGCCTTTTTCACCACCTTAGCTGTATCCTTGGGTACAAAGGTAATGAAGTCTTTGTTTGTCACCGTTTCAGAGCTATTTAGCGGCAGGTTGAAAACTGTTCCTTTCTCCGCCTTGGCGTCGATGCCAATAAACATCTTGTTGGTAGGGCCTTTAAACCTGAAGTTTCCCGAAGCAAAGGCCTGTCCGAAGTAAAGCGGATTGTCTTTGGAGGTGGTGTTTAGTGCCATGAAGTTCTGTGCATCGATGTCGATGTTCAGCTCAGGGTTACTGATGTTATTCAGATCCACCGTACCATTAGCGGTGGCAATATTGCCGTTAATGTCTCTTAAACGCAGGTCATCAACTTGTACGACGCTGTTCTCAACATCTATGGTTTGTGATATGGTGTAAGCCGTTTTCAGGTAGTTCACCGTGAGGCCACCCTTATGAAGGGTAATGCTGCCGTTGATTTCTGGTTTATCAAATGATCCCCTGATCTTGATGTCTGAGGAAATATCGCCATTAAGGTCTGAGACGAGGGTCTTCACGAAGGGCTCGAGCACAGCTAGTTTGCTTTTGTTCATGATCACATCAAGATCAATGTTCTTCTCTTCAAGATCGAGCTTGCCATCCAGCCTGAAAGTCTCCGTGTCGTTTGTGAGAATTCTGGTGTAGATGTTTGCTGCTTTCTTTGCGCCGTCGAAGGAAGAGGTGTCAACAAGACTTCCGATGTAGGTGTCGTTGAACATTAAAGAATCAATTTTCAGGCTGTCATTGATCTTCGGTGAAGCCAGCAAGCTTGATAGTCGTGTTTCGCCGTTGACCTTCCCATAGAGTTTTATGCCCAGGGTTTTGACGAATGGATTAAGGGTTTCCAGACTAAAGTTGCGAAAGCCTACCCGAAGTAGATCTGCAGGGTCTTTTGAAAGTTCTCCATCAACGCTGAGGAGTTGCGTGCCATTGGTCATATCGAAGTTTCGGATCTCCGTTTTGCCATTGGCAAAGTTGATGCGCACCTTCTCTTCAATTTTCCAGTCTTCATTGTTGATTTTAACCAGCGAAGGTAGAATGCTGATGCGCGCGGTAGTATCCCCGGCAAATTCCACCAGTCCGTTCAAATCGAGCTGATTCACGTCGTCGGCGTTGGAAAGCTTGATGTTCAAGGCCAGACTATCGTTTCGCAGGACATTGGAGATGTTGACATTCTTGATGTAAAGGCTATCGTTTAAGTCTACCCTGTCTGAGGTGATAATGGCTTGCAGCTGGTTTGTGGTGGTATTCTCATCCAGAATCAGGTTGTTTACGGTAATACCCTGGTACTTAATCTTGCGGACAAAGCCGTTGAGTGTAGCAATGTTCTGCGTGGAATTGAAATTTCCAATGAGCACCGCCTGATCTTCGATTTCCAGGCCTGGTGCCACAAGTTCGGCAATGGGTTCAAAGCGCTTGATCAATAGGTTAAACTCAAAAATCTGTGCGTTGTATTTTGTAGACGAGGTCTTTAGCGAGGGAATATAAGTCTTGGCGAGTGCCTGGTAGTACGCGGGAATGGAGTTCAGATCATATTGCCCCTTGATGCTGGCATCAAAAATGTCAGATCGAATGGAGAGTGTCCTGTCTGTACCCAGTCCTGCGGCATGAAGCTCCAGGGAGTCTACATTGTAAACCCCTTTAGGATTGGTCAGCTTGATGTGTGAAATCAATAGATTCCCTTGAATGTTGTTCAGGTTATTGCCACTGAAATTGGTGGAGAATACAGCATCAACCTTGAGTGAGTCCTTAATCAGCTTGATGGATTTCAGCTTTGCTTCCTTGAGTGTCGCATTGAAGTTAAAGACCGGTAGTGCTGGGTTTAAATCTACCGTACCATCAAAGTCCAGCTTTATGTTTTTGTCGTTAAGTTTCAGGTTACCGTCGAACAGTTTCTTGTTGAATGTGCCATTGACCACAGCATTACGGTAACGATAGTTGTTAAAATCTATGTAGTCTATTTTACCGTTGATTTTCTCTTTAAGACTTTGAATTTCGGTACCTACTCCTTCAATTTTGACGGTGGCAGTTACCCTTCCAAGAGACTTCTCGTCTAGCAAAGACCCAATGTTGAAATCGTAGCTTTTGACGTTTCCGGAATAGGAGGGAACGCCCTGGGTACTGATCTTCATGTTTACGTCGGAGACAATACGGCCGAGCTTGGTCTTGAATTCGCCGTAGGCGATAAAATCATTTTGAAAGCCGGTAAAGCGACCATTGAAGTTGATGTTGCCAAACTTTGATACGATTACCGGAATTACTTTCACCGACTTACCGGTGGTACTGCGGAACAACTCATCGAGATCCTTCTTGTTCGTACCCAGCATGTCTATCTTAAGGTCCATGTAGGTATCCTTAAGGTTCGGCAGGCCCTTAACAATAAAGTCCCCCTTGATGTAGGTGGCCTTACCCGCTTTTATGGCGAGCGCTTTCGCATTGAGGCTGGTCACCAACCCTTCGATTTGCCCATCGATGTCAAGGCTCAGGTTCATGTCTGCCAACTGCGGCGCAAAAAAGGCCACGTCTTTTGCCGATAGGTGACTTTCCTTGAAGTTGGCCTTCATTCTTACTTTGTTGAAGTAGTCATTGAAGTCGTTGAAGCTGTTGAACTTCATACGGAAGTAGTCGCGCAAGCGACTTTCATTTGTAACCAGCAATAGCTTCTTAAGTTCTATCTGATTGGAGTCTATTGTTGTAAAGGCCGTAAGGTTCTTCAGATAGAATCCGCTCCTCTCTTTAAAAGTCAGATTCTTGATGTCCGCCTGCATCAGGTGGTCCGTTGTGTTCAGTTGCTCGAAGATGCCGTTGAGACTAGTAAGGTGTACATCGTCGAAGTTGACGCCGTTTACTTTCGCCAACGACTGCTGGTTGTGGTAGCGGAAGGCAACATTGTTAAGGATAATTCTTGCAAAGGTGACTTTATAGGGCGCTTTCTTCTCCTTCTTCGGCGCTGTTGTTTCCGCCCCGGAGTCGAAGTAATTGATGATGAAGTCGAGGTTTGTCTTGCCGCTTTTATACTTTTTAAGGTAAATGGTACCATCATTTAGCTGGATGGTATTGACATCTACGATGCGCTTTTTGAAGGAAAGCTGGTTCATGTCGACCATGAACTTAGGCATATTCAATAATGTGTCTTTTTCCTGATCAAGGACAACAAGATTTTCGAGGACAACGGACTTGAAGGGTTTAAGATATAATCCCGAGACTGAAATCCTGGTATTCAGCTCTTTAGATAGGTAAGCTGCTGCCTTTTTTGCTACATACGTTTGTACCGGCTTAAACTGCAGGGAGAATAAAAGCACAGCAACCAACAGTAGAACCGATGCAATCAGCCAAAGAATTATTTTTAATAGTTTTTTGATATTTTTGTAGCTTAATAAATAAAAATCGTGTCTATAATTCTTGCTATCGAGTCTTCGTGTGATGAAACATCCGTTGCTGTCTGTAACAACGGTAAAATTACGTCCAATGTTATAGCAAACCAAACAATTCACCAAAATTATGGGGGTGTCATTCCTGAGCTTGCATCACGTGTTCACCAACAAAATATAGTGCCTGTAATCCATCAGGCCTTAGCAGATGCCAAGGTCGACAAAAAAGATATCAATGCCGTTGCTTTTACGCAGGGTCCTGGTTTATTGGGTGCTTTATTGGTGGGTGTTTCTTTTGCCAAGTCATTTGCACTGGCGCTCAATGTTCCCCTGATTTCCATTAACCACATGCAGGCGCACATCCTGGCGCACTTCATTGATGATCCTAAACCAGCCTTCCCATTCCTTTGCCTTACGGTGTCGGGTGGGCATACCCAGATTGTACTGGTGAAAGACTACTTTGACATGGAAATTGTTGGTGAAACGTTGGATGATGCCGCGGGCGAAGCCTTCGATAAAACGGCGAAGATCCTGAACCTTCCATATCCTGGAGGCCCTCTGATTGACAAACATGCGAAGCTTGGCAATCCACTGGCTTACAAGTTTCCAGTACCACAGATTAAAGACCTTGATTACAGCTTTAGCGGTTTCAAAACGGCTATTTTGTACTTTATCAGAGATCATGTTAAGGAAAATCCGGATTTTATTCCAACACATCTGGATGATATTTGCGCCTCCGTGCAGCATAGTATTGTACAGATCCTTTTAACCAAGCTCAAGAAAGCAGCCTTGCAGTACAACATCAAGGACATTGCAATCGCCGGCGGGGTCTCTGCAAACTCAGGTTTGCGTGCTGCGTTAAAGCAGATGGAAACAGAATTGGGCTGGACCACCTACATCCCGCAGTTCCAGTATTGTACGGATAATGCAGCAATGATTGCCATCGCAGCGCATTACAAGTACTTAAACAAAGATTTCGTAGGGCAGGATGTAGCGCCGCTCTCCAGAATGCCTTTTTAGAAGCGAATATTAGTATAGAGCAGGCATTACAGTCCATGAGCAATACAGCGTAGGGCCTAAAGGTCATATCGTTTTTAACTATCGCCATAGATTTCCTTACTGGTACAAAAGCAAAAGGCCCCAAATCGAATAGATGTGGGGCCTTTATTGTTTTATAGAAGATATCCAGTAAATCTTTTTTAAGAAGATCAATACAATCTTTTTAAAAAAGATTATCCGGTAAACCTTTATTCTTTTTCTTCAAGTTTCTCACCGGTAACTTCTTCTCTGATCTTTGCTTCGATCTCGTCAGATAGTTCTGGATTGTCTAACAATAGTTGTTTGACAGCATCACGACCTTGACCAAGTTTGGTGTCTCCATAAGAGAACCATGAGCCAGCTTTCTTCACGATGTTGAAATCAACACCAAGGTCAATGATCTCACCAACTTTTGAAATCCCCTGGTTGAACATGATGTCAAACTCCGCGATGCGGAAAGGTGGAGCAACTTTATTCTTTACGATCTTAACTTTAATCCTGTTACCAGATACTTCATCTGAATCTTTAATCTGGGAAGTTCTGCGGATATCTAAACGTACAGAAGCATAAAACTTCAATGCGTTACCACCAGTAGTGGTTTCCGGGTTACCGAACATCACACCAATCTTTTCACGCAACTGGTTGATGAAGATACAGCAGCATCCTGTCTTTGCAATCGTACCGGTCAGCTTGCGTAATGCCTGAGACATCAAACGTGCTTGTAAGCCCATTTTAGAATCACCCATTTCGCCTTCAATCTCCGCTTTTGGTACCAAGGCCGCTACAGAGTCAATAACGATTACGTCAATTGCACCAGAACGGATAAGGTTGTCTGCAATTTCAAGCGCCTGCTCTCCATTGTCAGGTTGAGAAATCAACAGGTTCTCTACGTCAACCCCTAATTTCTTTGCGTAAAACTTGTCGAAAGCGTGCTCTGCATCAATAAATGCTGCAACGCCACCTTTCTTTTGTGCTTCCGCTATAATATGTGTCGCTAATGTTGTTTTACCAGATGATTCCGGACCATAGATTTCAATTACACGGCCCTTAGGTACACCACCGATACCTAAAGCAATGTCCAGGCTGATAGAACCTGTAGAGATCGACTCAATTTGTTCTATTGCGGCATCGCCAAGTTTCATCACAGTACCCTTGCCATAAGACTTCTCTAACTTATCCAGGGTAAGCTGTAATGCTTTTAATTTTTCTGCGTTTGGGTTCATATTGTTAAATCCTTTGAGTAAATATAGAATATTTATTGTTTTAAAAAACAATTATTCAAAATGTTGCTGCTAATTACTTTAGCAAAAGTACAATTTATTTTAGCAATAAAAAACCTTTGACACTTAAATAATTATAATTGTTCTGCATCTAAACTAATTTTCTTAGTTGGTTTTGTAATCCGCTCATAATACCTGCACATGTGGGTGATTTCGCAGATGCTGCATTTAGGCGATCTCGCCACGCACACATATCGTCCGTGCAGAATAAGCCAATGGTGTGCGATGTATATGAGTTCCTCGGGTAAGTTCTTAACCAGGTCCTTTTCCACCGCCAGCACTGTTTTACCATTAGTTAACCCGACGCGTCGGGAAACACGGAACACATGTGTATCTACGGCCATCGCGGGTGCATTATAAACAACTGAAGCAATCACGTTTGCCGTCTTCCGACCTACACCTGAAAGCTTCTGCAGCTCCTTAACATCAGAAGGTACCTGATTGTTGAAATCGCGAACCAACATCTGCGCCATACCCACCAAGTGCTTTGCTTTGTTGTTCGGGTAACTTACACTCCTGATGTAATCAAATACAATATCCGGAGTTACATCGGCCAGCGCACGGGCATCCGGAAAGCGTTGGAACAGGGCTGGCGTAACCTGGTTAATCCGCTTGTCTGTGCACTGCGCCGAGAGTATAACGGCTACGAGCAGCTGATAAGGATTGTTATAATGGAGTTCAGTTTCGGCATCGGGCTGCTTAGCGGCAAAGTGCGTCACAAACTGCTGATACCTTTCTTTTTTAAGCATAGGCAAATATAAATACTAAGCGCGTCTGTAAGTATAAGACAGGGAATATTACCACGCTTAAACAAACACCAGCATGCATGGTTTGCAACTGCTCGCTTAAAAAGCCTAAAAACAAAAAAGCTGCCTTTAGGGCAGCTTCAGTTCTTAAAGGCTGGTTTTTGAATAAGCCAGGATGCGGTCTATAAGTTCATCGGAGGGTGTGTAGAACAACTTGTCCAGTTCCGGCTTTAGACTTTCATAAATTTTTACATCTGATTCATCCATATCATGTGCATTACACGTTTCCTGTGATTGATGTAAAATGTTTACACAATTCGTTGTAGTAAAGGTTTTTATCATAAGCATCAAATTGTTTTTAAGTTTTATATCAAAACGCAACAACTCAACATTTATTTTACCCTCAGTGTTAAAAAATTGTGTATTTATGAATTAAGTCACTTCCTTAACTTTCATCATTTTTCTCAGGTTGCTTAAGGCGTACCTCATACGGCCCAACGCTGTGTTTATGCTTACCTCTGTAAGGTCTGCAATCTCTTTAAAACTCAGATCGGCATAGTGGCGCATAATCAGCACCTCCTTTTGTTCATCCGGCAGCAAATGGATCATTGCACGTAAGTCTGCATGTGTTTGTTCACGCAACAAACGATCTTCCGCACTCTCTTCGTTAACCTGCAGCAGACTTAAAATGTCCGTTCCATCTGCGCTGGTAATTACCGGCGTACGTTTTTCTTTTCTAAAATAATCGATTACCAGGTTATGTGCGATGCGCAATACCCAGGGTAAGAATTTACCTTCTTCATTATAACGACCGGAGCGAAGTGTGTTGATAACCTTGATAAAGGTATCCTGAAAAATATCTTCTGCGAGATATTGGTCCTTAACCAACAAATAAATAGAAGTGTATATTTTGGTTTTGTGTCTTCGTAAAAGTTCCTCCAACACTGATTCATCACCGTTAAGGTATAACTTCACTAAATCCTGGTCACTGTTTAACTGTAACTTCATAGGAGCTTTCATACTAAATTCCTTGCTTTTGCTAAAAAATATTTAGTAGAGTTTTAATCTATAGCGTTTCTCCTTATTGGGTTTATGATGGGTTTACAATTTATTGTGTTATGCTTTTTCAAAAGAAGCATTTTTTTTCCACAATATCGCCAAAGAAGTGTTAAAAAATGCTAAATGTTCAAGTTCGGGCCAGTTTATTGCGAGCCTGCAAAAAAACTTAATTTAAGTTAATTGGGTTATATTTGCAATCATCCAGGAGAGATAAATGAGTAAAGAACTAGAGAAAGATCCACATAGAAATATTATCATCAAAGGGGCCAGGGTGCACAACCTCAAAAACATCGATGTCGCCATCCCCAAAAACAAACTTGTTGTGATAACTGGTATGTCCGGGTCTGGAAAATCATCACTGGCATTTGACACCCTTTACGCTGAAGGTCAGCGCCGTTACGTCGAAAGCCTTTCATCCTATGCCCGCCAGTTCATGGGCCGCATGAATAAACCCGATGTAGATTACATCAAAGGCATTGCACCAGCAATCGCCATCGAACAAAAAGTCATTACCTCAAACCCACGGTCAACGGTTGGCACTTCAACAGAAATATACGACTACCTCAAGCTGCTGTTTTCCCGTATCGGAAAAACATATTCTCCGGAGTCGGGTGAAATTGTAAGAAAGGATACGGTGTCAACCGTGGTCGACTTCATCACCAAGCTTGGGAATGATGCTGTAGCCACCGTTTTCTGCCCTTTGCATCCACATAATAATAGGTCGATAAAAGAAGAGCTTGCAGTGCTTTTGCAGAAAGGGTTCCTCCGGGTGTACCTGAATGACAAGCTGTATAAAATTGAAGCCATCCTTGAGGATGAAAGTTTCAAAGACCGTGAGCTTACAGATACAGAAACCGTGAAGATCTTAATCGATCGCATCGTCGTTAGTGATGATGAAGAAACGCTCAGCCGGATTGCGGACTCGGTACAAACTGCTTTTTTCGAAGGCAAAGGTGACTGCTTCGTGGAACACGAAAATAAAGTTAATCACTTTTGTGACCGCTTTGAGCTTGATGGCATTCGCTTCGAAGAACCTACACCAAACTTTTTCAGTTTTAACAACCCTTACGGTGCCTGCAAAAGGTGCGAGGGTTACGGAAATGTGATCGGCATTGATGAAGATCTGGTTATTCCAGATAAGAGTAAAAGCGTGTATGACAATGCCATTGCGCCATGGCGCGGTGAAAAAATGCGCGAGTGGGTCAATAAACTTATCCAACATGCAGATAAGTTCAACTTCCCCATCCACCGTTCGTACAGCGAGCTTACGGAAAAACAACAGCAGCTACTGTGGACCGGAAACAAATACTTCGAAGGCCTGGATGCCTTCTTCAAAGAACTCGAATCCCATACTTACAAAATACAATACCGCGTAATGCTTTCGCGTTACCGCGGAAAAACAGTTTGTCCGGATTGTAAAGGTACACGCCTTAGAAAAGATGCTTCCTATGTTAAAATCGGCGGTAAATCTATTCTCGATGTGGTGCTTATGCCTTTATCAACCATTCAGTCCTTCTTTGATAAGCTCGAACTTTCCGATACCGATAAAAAGATCTCCAAAAGAATTCTTTCCGAGATTGTGAACCGCATTTTGTACCTGAACAACGTGGGATTGGGCTATTTAACCTTGAACCGTTTGTCAAATACGCTTTCCGGTGGGGAGTCTCAGCGTATCAATCTGGCAACCTCCCTCGGCAGTAGTCTGGTGGGTTCTATTTACGTACTTGATGAGCCGAGTATTGGTTTACACCCGAGGGATACCAACAAACTGATCGAAGTGCTGCTTTCCCTCAGAGATGTAGGTAACACCGTACTCGTTGTAGAACACGAGGAGGAGATGATGAAGGCGGCCGATCACATCATCGATATCGGACCGGAAGCAGGTACGCATGGCGGAAATCTTGTTTTCAGCGGGGCCTACAAAGAAATCATCAAGGATAAAAAAAGCCTTACCGGTAAATACCTTTCTGGAGCAGAAAGCATTGCCATTCCAGGCATGCGCCGTAAATGGCAGGACCACATCCTGATTAAGGGTGCCAGGGAAAACAATCTGAAAAACATAGACGTGAAGTTCCCACTGGGCGTCTTTACTGTTGTGAGTGGCGTGTCCGGATCGGGAAAAACAAGTCTGGTCAAAAAGATTCTGTACCCGGCTTTGCAGAAAGCGATCGGGAACTATGCAGGTGAGCAAACCGGTGCTTACGATGGTATTTTCGGGAACACCGACCTGGTTAGCCAGGTGGAGCTTGTAGACCAGAACCCAATCGGAAGATCTTCAAGATCAAATCCCGTTACTTATGTAAAGGCATGGGACGATATCAGAGCCCTATTTGCCGCATTACCGGCATCCAAAGCAGCTGGCTTAAAACCTGCGGCATATTCCTTCAACGTAGAGGGCGGCCGCTGTGACGTATGTTTAGGCGAAGGTGAAGTGAAGATCGAAATGCAGTTCATGGCCGATATTTATTTGCCTTGCGAAGCCTGCGGAGGCAGGAGGTTCAAACAGCAAGTGCTGGATGTCACTTACCAAGACAAGAACGTCTCCGACATCCTGGATTTCACCATAGACGAGGCGCTGGACTTCTTTAAAAATGAGCAGAAGATCATCAATAAGTTGCAACCGCTGGTTGATGTCGGACTGGGTTACGTACATCTTGGCCAGTCGTCAAATACCCTTTCCGGGGGTGAAGCGCAGCGTATCAAACTTGCTTCATTCCTCATCAAAGGGAACAATGCCAGCAAGACCATGTTCATTTTTGATGAGCCAACAACGGGGCTTCACTTCCATGACATCAAGAAGCTGCTTGTCGCTTTAAACACACTGATAGAGCAAGGCAATACAATCCTGGTCATTGAACACAATATGGACATGATCAAGTCGGCAGACTGGGTGATAGACATTGGTCCGGAAGGTGGTGATCAGGGCGGTAACCTCGTTTTTGAAGGTACCCCAGAGGCACTCATCAAGCACAAAGGATCCTACACGGGTAAGTATCTGACCGAGCATCTTAAATAATAGTATCTTCGGCCATGCTTGTTTTAACGCTTTTATTGGGAATAGTATGCAATGCTGTGGGTTATATTCCTCCGGGAAACATCAACCTCACCGCCGCGCAGATCGCGCTCAACAAGGGGTTAAAACAAGCATACTACTTTATCATTTCCTTCTCCATTGTGGAGATGCTGTTCACCTTCGTGATCATGCGTTTTGTGGAATGGTTTGCAAGCAGCATGGAGCTGGACCGCATCATAGACATCGCCATGATCGTCGTGTTCCTGGTGCTCGGTTTCATCACCTGGCGCTCCAGGAAAGAGATGCCGAAAACAGATACCTCCAATAAAGACAGCGTACGTTATGGCATCCTTCTAGGCGTGCTGAACCCCATGCAGGTGCCTTACTGGTTGTTCCTCGGTACTTACCTGATTTCACACGACTGGATCAATACTGGCACACTTTCACTCAGCATCTTCAGCATTGGTTCCGGTATAGGAGCAGGCATTGTTCTCTATGGATTCGCAAGGTTTGCGAAGTACATTCAGGAGAAGTTTACCTTAAGCAGTTACGTGATCAATAAATCCATCGCCATCCTGTTTTTTGCATTATCGGCATACCACCTCATTAAGGTCGTCTACGAGCAAATCATAAAAGTCTAGCTTATTTGTTTTTCAGAAATTCCAGGTTCCAGATCTTTTCCGCCCGGCGACCAATAACCCAGAACGAGGCTGCCAGTACACAAAAGAACAGTGCTTTGTGCCAGCTGTCCCAGAAATATTCGAAGTACCTGGTGTATAGGTTTAGAAACAGGAAGGTGATGCCAAATTCTCTGGCAATATCATCGCGGTACTTCAGGCCAACAAAGATGCTGATGGCACATACTGCAGCCGAAATGATTGCCCAATAGAACATATCGAGTTGCCTAACAGCTGCCCATTCTTCCAGGTCGCCGTAATTACCAAACACCGAAAGCAGCCAAAGCGAGACAAACAGGTAAATCATGCCGCAGATGTACGTTGTGGGCTGGAAGAACTCAAATGCTTTTACCTTACGTAACAGCAAAGCTGCGGCGGTGACCACGAAGCCAAACACCACAAATCGCAAAGGATAGTTCATGCCGGCAAAATACATGTCCCAGCGGGAGAGGTACCCGGTTTCTGTCCCATACCAGGCACCCAGTGAAATCAGCACAAAGATCCAGATTAGTCGCGACCGGAAAACGAAGGCAAGGCAGCCATAAACAAATACCGAAAACAGGATCAGTAGTGGGTAGTTCGAATCACCCTTGCCAAGGCTTTTCCCGAGGTAGGCAATGGCATTTGCCGTTAGCATCACTGCGGAGAAAATCATGGCATCATTGCTGAAAACCTGCGAAGTATGACTCTTCTTACGCTTAAAACTAAAGTAGTAGAGAATACCAGCGGCACCGGCAGAGAGCAGGCTGATCAGAATATCAGGCGTCTCATATAACTTTTCTAAGTAAATCAGGATGTCTTTGTCTATCAACAAGGCGCCCAGGGAAATTACCCCACAGGCCATAGCGATCCAGAAAGAATACTGCGCAAGGCGTCGCCAGTCGAACGACTTGGCTTCATAGCTGTTCTTTAGGCGTCTGACATCCTCTTCAGTAAGCAGCCGTTCCGCTTTCCAGTGATCGAGCATTTCGTCTAGGAACTCACTTTTCTCCTGGTCTATTTTCATGCTAAAAGGTAAATTTTTGCGGCAGCGTAAGACATCCGCGAAGCGTTAATTTGATCTCTTTGTACAATAATAAGAATTCTATTTCAGGAGCTCCGGAATCTTTTTGTGATTTCCAACGATCCAGACGATGTCTTCATTTTCAAACACCAGATTAGAATCGGGGTTCAGGATTCGGATACCTTTGCGTTCTATCCCCACCACGAGGCCCTGTGATTTCTCGCGGATACCAGAATCGCGAATGGTTTGCTGGTAAATGGGCGACTGACTATTGATCACAACCTTTTGCAGGGTCATCTCATTTTTAGGAAAATCATGCTCTTCATGGGGATCGCCCTGACCTTCGAACAATGGCTTTACCGTTGCAAGTTGATCGTCACTGCCGATGATGAGCACCTTATCATGTGGATATAACCGCTCATCACGGCTTGGCGTCGGAATCATACGTTTTCCCCTTTCAATGAGTGCGATGTTAATCCCATACTTCTCGCGCACGGCGAGATCAACCAGGGTTTGTCCAACAAGCACCGAATCCGGAGAAACAATAAGTTCCGTTAAGTGCGTGTCCCATGGCAAAATCTCTGGTTGCGCATGTTGTGCCTGCCTGGCATTCAGGTTGCCCAAAAACCGGTTCTCCAATCTGTCATAAAAGCTTTGCAGCTTTCTGGAAAATACAAATATGCCCGCTATGATTATGGCTATGGCAATCAGTGTGGCCACAAAGGTATCATAGAACTGGAAGATCAGGAAAGCCACGAAGAAGGTGCCCAATCCAATCCGGAGGACTTCAAGCGCAATGAGCGGTCCACGGGTGTATTTCTTATTCAGCCATAAGTGGGAGTAGGCCGTACGTTGCATCCTTCTAATCGAAAGTGCCCATATAAATGGTGCCATCAGAATTAAGGTTAAGATCAAACTGATGATGATGCCTCTGTCGCCATTAATAATGTGCTCGGTAATGAAAGGCTGTAAATACCTGGAACCTAAAAATACCAGTGCCACAAGAATTACCGAGTGTATAACCGTATTGGTAATGTACGCGCGCAGGAGAATCTTCCAGTCGCTCAGGGTTGTAATACCTGCCGTGGAACTACTGTAACGTTGCAATGCTGCTACCCATTTCTTTGGTAGTGTACGCTCCAGAAACAGATAGAAGGGCTCGGAAGCCTTGATCAGGTATGGTGTCGTAAAGGTGGTAATAGCCGACACCGCAACTGCAATCGGGTAGAGGAAGTCGCTGGTTACCTTCAGCGATACGCCAAGTGTGGCTATGATAAAGGAAAACTCCCCGATTTGTGCAAGGCTCATACCCGTTTGTACGGCTGTTTTAAGCGGTTGCCCGGATATCAGCGCACCCAGACCAGAGCTCAGGAATTTACCCAAGATGGTCGCAAGGGTAATGATCAGCACAGGTACAGCATAGTCAATTAAGATGCGCGGGTCGATCAGCATACCCACAGAAACAAAGAATATCGCAGCAAACAGATCTTTTACAGATTTGGTAAGGTGCTCAATGTGTTCCGCCTGTGTGGTTTCTGCCAGTATGGACCCCATGATAAAGGCACCCAGCGCAGCAGAGAAGCCCACCTTAACGGCAATTAGAACCATAAGCAGACAGAGTGCGATGGCAACGATGAGCATGGTTTCATCATTCATCAGCTTCCTGGTTTTCTTCAGGAAAGTAGGGATCAGGAAGATACCGGCGATGAACCAGAGCACCAGAAAGAAGCAAAGCTTCAGAATGGAGGTAAGCATTTCCACACCGGCAAACTGCTGGCTCACCGCGAGTGTAGATAGCAAAACCAACAGCAAAATGGCCACAAGATCTTCTACAATGAGCACCCCGAAAACCAGCCCTGCAAATTTCTTGTGTTTAACATTGAGCTCCTCAAAAGCCCTGATGATGATTGTCGTGGACGAAACGGAAAGTATACCGCCGAGAAAGATGCTGTCCATGGTAGACCAGCCCATGGCTAGCCCGGCAACGAAACCGATGAGCAACATGGAAACGACTTCCACAACTGCAGTAATGGAAGCGGAACCCCCGACTTTCACCAGCTTCTTAAAACTAAATTCAAGTCCCAAACTAAACAACAGGAAGATTACCCCGATTTCTGCCCAAATGTGGATGCTTTCATTATCGGTAACGGTTGGAATAAATTTTATGTGCGGACCAACAAGCAGTCCGGCCAGAATGTAGCCCAGAACAAGCGGCTGCTTAATTTTCTTGAACAAGAGTGTCGTTACACCAGCAGCAGCAAGGATTAAGGCAAGATCGATGATTAAGACTGGGAGATGGCTCATAAAAAGATTGCAGTTTGGCCTAATATAAGGAAAATGCGAGCTTTTTTGATCGGGAAAAGGCGCCCTTGACCTTAATTCGACATTTTATTGAAAAAAGCGAGGGTGTCTTCTTTATCCTGTTGCAGTTGGACCTTCAATGCTTCAAGTCCTGTAAACTTAACATCATGGCGCAAAAATTCCATGAAAGTCATCGTGATATCCTGTCCATAAATCTCCTGGCTGAAGTCGAAGATGTTCACTTCAATATTGCGCGTCATGCCGTTAATGGTCGGTCGCTGTCCGATATATGCCATGCCTTTGAAGCTACCTTCGTTAAGGTCTACCGTTACCGCATAGATGCCATCCGCCGGAATAAGTTTATAACTCTCTTCAACAAAGATGTTGGCGGTTGGAAAACCAATGGTCCGCCCGATCTTGTCTCCTTTAATAACCCTTCCTTTAAGGCTAAAGTGATAACCGAGGTAGGTTGCGGCGAGGGCAACATCACCGCTCAGCAACGCCCTGCGAATCTGGGTTGAAGAAACGGCAACATCATGAATGTCCTGCTCTGGTATCTCTTCCACATCAAAGCCCTGCACTTTGCCCGCATTTATCAAATCTTCCATGCAGCCTTTGCGATCCTTTCCAAAGCGATGGTCGTAGCCCACGATAATGTGTTTAACGCCGATGGTGTCAACCAGCACCTGGTTGATGTACTCGTCTGGACTCAAATTGGAAAAATCCCGGGTAAAAGGGGTAATGATCAGGTGGTTTACGCCCAGAGATTCCAGGATTGCAGCTTTTTCATTAATGGTATTAATCATCTTTAGCTCCTGGTTCTCAGGATCAATAATCAGACGGGGATGCGGAAAGAACGTTAAAATAACCGTCTCTCCACCTGTTGCATTTGCGGTCTCCACCAAACGGCTTACGATCTTGCGGTGCCCAAAATGCACGCCGTCGAAAGTACCTATCGTAACAACAGCGTTTTCTAACTTCTTGAAATCGGATAAATGATGATATATTTTCAAAGCTTGATGTTTAATGTAAGGCATGTTTTTTTACTACACCGCCTTTGAGGTCTGCAATCTGTTGTTGCACCACAAATGCATCAGCATCAATCTGTCTGATGGCGGTTTGCAATTTGCTCATCTCAATTTTCGTGACAATCGTGTAAACAATATCAATGTCTTTTTTAACGCCATAACCACCTGCACCTTTGTAAATGGTCACACCACGTTTCATATCGTTGATGATGAACGACTTAATCTCTTCGTTTTTATCGGAAATGATGGTCACACCGGTGTATTGCTCAATGCCATTAACAATATAGTCGATGGTGTTGGAGGCGGATAGATAGGTAAGAATGGCGTACAAAGCCGTCTCAATGTTAATAAGCGCGGCGGCAAAGCAGAATATGAGAATGTTCAGCATCAAGATGATGTTCCCGACAGTAAGCACACTTTTTCTGCTGATGTATAGTGCAAGGACTTCCGTTCCATCGATTACACAGCCACCCCGCATGGCCAATCCAATGCCGGCACCCAGAAACAGACCACCAAAAAAGGCGATCAGCAATTTATCATGGGTGATGGGTTCAAATGGTGCAACAACCAGCATAATGGATAATAGAACGATGGCTGCAGTGGTTTTAATTGCGAATGACTTGCCAATCTGATGATAGCCGAGAATCACAAATGGAATATTGATTAATACGATCAGGTAGTGCAGTTTAAAGCTTGTCAGCGTGGTCACCAGCAGGGAAATACCTGTTACACCCCCGTCAATGAAGCCGTTCGGCATCAAGAAGCTTTTCAGTCCAAAGCAGGCTGATGTGACACCTCCTCCAATAAACAATATCTCCTTGATCAGATGGAAATACTTGCTTTCTGCATGATTAGGCATTGTTACGCTTGTTTAAGACTACGGATATGGGCTACAAGATCCTGAACTTCAAAGGCATTTTCCAATAGAAAATCACCGCTACGGGTTCTGGTTAGCTTTGAGAGGTATGCGCCACTATTTACAGCGGTACCAAAATCAGAAACGAGCGACCGGATGTAAGTGCCCTTGCTGCAAACAATGCGGAAATCGACTTCAGGTAAAGCAATGCGTGTAATCTCAAAAGCAGAGACCGTCACGTTACGCAAGCGGAGTTCCGTTTTCTCCCCAAGCCTGGCTTTCACATAGAGGCGCTCACCGTTTACCTTTACTGCAGAGTGTGCAGGCGGGTACTGTTGTATGTCGCCTATAAAAGCTGCGGTTGCGGCATAAATCTGTTCGTCGTTCAGGTGCGCTGTTGGATATTCCTGATCGACTTCCGTTTCCATGTCAAAGGAAGGCGTTGTGGCCCCAAGGATCATGGTACCGGTATATTCTTTCTCCTGTGCCTGAAAGGTGTCGATCTGCTTGGTTAGTTTACCCGTGCAGATGATCAATAATCCAGTGGCCAATGGGTCTAAGGTTCCGGCATGGCCGACCTTAAGTTTTAGTGGTTTAAAGGAGTTTCTTAGCTTCCCAACCACATCGAAGCTGGTCCATTTATAGGGCTTGTTGATGAGCAGGAGTTCACCTTCAGCAAAATTGAAGGTCGGGAAAGTTGTTGCCGGAACCGGCATTTCTATAATTTCAGACATTAGGCGACTACGAGTGGTACATTGGCGAAGTACAGCGTAAGAATAATAATTCCTACTGCAATTCTATACCAGCCAAAAATACGAAATCCGTGTTTGGATAAGTAACCGATAAATGATCTGATTGCAATAATTGCAACAATAAAACCAACAACATTACCAAAAAGAAGCAACTTAATGTTTTCCGCATTTAAAAGTTCATGGCCTTTTAAAAGTTTGTAACCTGTTGCTGCACACATCGTTGGTACAGCCAGGAAGAAAGAGAACTCTGCCGCAGCGTTACGGGATAGCTTCTGCTGCATACCACCGATGATGGTTGCTGCACTTCTGCTTAATCCTGGGAATACAACTGCAAGTACCTGAAAACAGCCAATCTTAAAAGCGGTCATATTACTCATGTCCTGCTCATCATGTATGGTTGGGTTTTTAAAGAAACGGTCGATAAACAAGAGGATTACACCGCCGACAAGTAACACAACGGCAATGAAGATTGGATTACCCAGGGTATTGTCAATAAAATCATTCAGGATGAATCCAAAGAATAAGGCTGGTATTACGGCAATCAATAGCTTCACGTAAAACTGCCATTTGCTGAAGTTGATGAATTTCTTCCAGTATAGTGCAACAACAGCGAGGATGGCACCCAGTTGTATGGCAACTTCAAATAGTTTTACAAATTCATCATCACCGATGCCCATGATAGAGCTTGCAATAACCATGTGGCCGGTGGATGATACGGGCAAAAATTCTGTTAATCCTTCGATAATTGCAAGGATCAGTGCTTGTAGATAAGTCATGTATTACGCTTATTTTTTTAAAACAGCGTAAACGCCGAAACCAAATCCAAATAAAACAACCATTGGTGCAATTAAAGTCTTGCGAACATCATAGATATCGGTATCACCAATCATCAGGATGAATCCAAAGACAACGATCAGCATGCTGATGATCAGTAACTGGTAGTTCTTTTTGGTAAAAACCATTTCATGCTTGGTATCCTGATGTACAGGAGGAGTTTTTCTTTCTAACATTATCTATATAGATCGTAAATTTTTAATCTTAAGTATCTCGTAACAGCAAAATGCGTGCTAATGGCGGTAATGAATATGCCAACACCCACCAAAAAGAGTAGAACGATACCGAATTCGGTATAATTTCTCAGAATTACAATCTCTGGAATCTCTCTTTGTGCATAGAACAACACGCCAAGCAGGATGATGATGGCAATTAATGCCGCAATTAGTCCATGAAGTGCCGCAATCAGGATGAATGGCTTACGGATGAAATTCCGTGTTGCACCAACCAGCTGCATACTTTTAATCAGGAATCGTTGTGAGTATATCGCCAGACGGATCGTATTGTTGATCAGGGCAATGGAAATCAGTAATAGAATACCTGCGAAAGCCAGAATGATTAAGCTAATGGTATTGATGTTCTGATTCACCATGTCAATCAGGGAGCTTTGGTAGATAACTTCTTTTACCACTGGATTTTTGGCCAGCTGTGCTTTTAGCGTCTCTATGCTTTTATTGTTCGCGTAATCTGCTTTCAAATAAACATCAACAGTAGAGAGTAGCGGATTATACCCAAGGAAGTTTACGAAGTCCTCACCAAGGTCATCTGTCAGATTTTTGGCAGCAAGCTCCTTATTTACATACTGTGTCTGCTTAATGGCTACATTCGCATCAAGTTCTTTCTGCAGTTGCAATACATCGGCTTCTTTCGCACCCTCATCTACGATAATGTTTAGTACGATGTTCTCTTTCACATAGTTGGAAAGGTTTTTCGCGTGAACAAGTATCAAGCCCAGCATGCCCAGCATGAGTAGCACCAATGCAATACTGAAAATGGTGGATATGTAGATGGTTTTAGTCTTCTTAGAAGCATCGCTTACTTCAAATTCTTCCATGTATTTCTGTTTATGTTTTGCGAAAATAAAAAAATATAAGGGAGTAAAGTAAATTATATCCCTTTAATGCCTGTTTTTAAAATGCTTAAAGGTAAAACTAAGACATTTTAAATTGACGGCCATAAACATTAACATATCTTAACAGGAGGGGCAGGGATGACCAGGCCCGGGCATAAGCGTACAAGGAGTAGGCAGGGGGATCACAAGGTCAGGGCCCTGTTAACCCCCTGTATGCCCCCTGTTGGGGCCCTGTGGAGACCCTGTTATGGCTGTCTTTGCTTGCCTGTTGGCTTAAGCTTGTTTGGGCTTTGTATGTTGCTCAATTCTAGGCAATGGGAATGATTAAGTATATTTGGGAAAACACGTAGACATTGGAATTACTAATCATCTTTATACTTACATTATTAAACGGGTTCTTTGCCCTTTCTGAAATCGCACTGGTGTCGGTAAAGAAATCCCGGATAGACCACCTTGCTGCACAAGGGCATAAAAGTGCAAAAGCCATCCAGGAACTACTGCTAAACCCTGAAAACTTCCTTTCATCTGTTCAGGTCGGCATTACGTTAATTGGTGTAATTGCTGGTGCCTATGGCGGCGCTGCACTAACCGATGATATGGTTGCCATACTCACGGGCTGGGGCATGCCACTGCAATATGTGCAAACCATTTCGCTCATTATTGTTATCGGTGGAATTACCTACTTCACCATTGTGGTTGGGGAACTTGTCCCGAAAACCATCGCCATGAACAATCCCGAAGGCATTGCGCTTGTTGCCGTGCCCATCATCAAGGTGTTTACCATAATTACTTTTCCCTTTGTAAAGCTCTTGTCTGTTTCCACCAAAGTAATCCTAAAGGTTATGGGCATCAAAGAAAACGAAGGGGAGCGCCTGAGTGAGGATGAACTTCGGTTCATGTTGAAAACTGCGGGCACGCAGGGTGTGCTCGAATCGGAGGAGAGCCAGGCCATGCAGAATCTTTTTTCATTTACAGATCAAACGGCAAAGTCTATGATGACGCACAGTTCGGAGGTGGAATGGATAGATTTCAACTGGCCGAAAGAGATGATTCTGGCCAAGTTTACCCAAAGCGCTCACTCCAAATTCCCTGTTGGGGAAGGTACATTAGACAATTTAAAGGGTGTGGTTTCCATTAAAGATCTTTTAGAGAATTATAATCGTCCCGACTTTCAGCTCAGCCAAATTTTATTGAGACCCATCTATGTGATTCAAAATACCCCTGCTTTTAAGATTTTGAATTTGTTTAAGGGGAAAAAACAGTACATGGGCGTTGTCGTTGATGAATATGGCAGCGTGCGCGGCATCATCACACTACACGATTTGATTGAAGCCATCGTCGGAGATTTACCGGACGAAGGTGAGAGCCAGGAAGAGCCAATTACCCTACGCGAAGATGGGAGCCATCTGATCAATGGCCGCGCTACGATTATGGAAATTAACCATTTCTTCGGTAAGACACTCATCGAGGAGAACATCGGGCAGTACGCTACAATTTCAGGATTTATGATCCAGCATTTAAAATCAATGCCGCATGCTGGTGATGTGGTGCGGGTTGATGACCTCAAATTCGAAATCATGGATATGGACGGCGTACGGATAGATAAGATCGCCGTTTCGGATATGACCTTGGCTAAACAATGATATTTTACCACATTTGTAACTTTGTAAAAAGTTAAGATTGAATGAGTTTATATAAGACGAATGAAGAAGTAGAGATACAACGGGAGAGTTGTTTATTGGTAAGTTCAACAATTGCGGAAGTTGCCAAAGCAATAAAGCCGGGGATCACCACACTTTCTTTAGACACCCTTGGTGAGACCTTTATCCGGGATAATGGGGGTTTACCTTCCTGCAAGGGCTACCATGGATTTCCATATGCTTTGTGTATTTCAGTAAATGAGCAGGTGGTGCACGGCTTTCCGGGCAGTTATGTGATTAAAGAAGGTGATGTTATTACCATTGATACGGTCATTTATAAAAACGGCTTTCATGGCGATCATGCTTATACCTTTATTGTGGGCGAGACGACACCGGAAATCCTTCAGTTGATAAAAGTTACCAAGGAATCCCTTTACGTAGGTATCAAACAGGCCGTAACCGGAAATCGTATTGGCGATATCGCTTATGCAATTGAACAACATACACATGGTCAGCATGGCTATGGTGTAATCAAAGAATTTGTAGGTCACGGTGTTGGGCGACAAATGCATGAGGATCCTCAGGTGCCTAATTACGGCCGCAGAGGCACGGGTAAAAAATTACAGGAGAACATGGTGCTTGCTATTGAGCCAATGATCTCGCTGGGCAGTCCGGATATTTACACACTTGAAGATGGCTGGACAGTATCCACAGAAGACGGCTTAGCTGCGGCACATTTTGAGCATAATGTATGTGTAAAGAAAGGCACGCCAATCATACTTTCTGATTTTACAAGAATTGAAGCTGCGGAAAAGCAGAATGTAAATCTGAACAGCAGTTACTATTAGTTAGGTTTCTATATATTTAAAGCCTCACAGCAATGTGAGGTTTTTTTGTGAATTATGCTTTCTAATCGCTACATCGCTCGTATGCATACATTTTTCAAGGTTGTTTTTAGCGCCTTTATATTATTTGCAGGTTTAAGTGCCCATAGTCAAAAACTTCAGGGCACCTTTCTGAAAAGAGGCTTTGTGGATTCGCGATCGCAGATCCTAACGTTTAATGATGGGAACTTCACAGATACGATCTATCAACATGTAACGAATGCTTATGGTGTGGGCCGTTACAAACTTAATCTTTCGGGCTCTCTAAGATATCTTAATGCACGCTTTTGTTAAAACCGCTAAACTGAACATTCTATTGCTGCTGGTATTGTCTGTTTGTGCAGTCTCCTGCGCGGAAAGCAATGAAGACTTTGCCGACAAGCTGATCGCAACATTTCAATCGAAGTCTATAAACAAGGGCCAAATTGATTGGGTTGAATTTTCAGCCAAGGTTCAGGAAAGTGCGAGAATCAGTAAAGATTCAGCCATAGTAACAGCGCTCACCTTGAATAATAATCCACATTCCTGGTATAAACGTGGAGACCTGCCCCTAAAAGGTTATTATGCGCAGCAGATTGTAAATGATTCTTGTGCGAGTACTGGTTTCTTTAATTCAAAGCTGCTTAGGGACGTTGGTTATGTTCGTGTGCCACGTTTCAGCAGTAGTCTATCAGGAGATCAGTCAGGAGCCAAAGCATACATTGCGGAGATCATCAGCAAAGTGAAGCAGCAGGACCGCCCCGGCATGAAGGGTTGGATTATTGATCTGCGCGGAAATGGTGGGGGTGACATGTGGCCGATGTTAATTGCATTGGAACCTTTCCTCGGAGAGGGCGTATTAGGTGGCTTTAATGATGGCGAGGAGCTACAGGAGTGGCGACTGAAATCTGGGGCGGTTTACCTCGACAGGCAATCCCAAAATTCCAGATTCGATGTTGATCCTGGTCAGTATAAAGTAGTCAATGGCCGGGCAAAGATCGTCGTGCTCATCAATGGCAATACTGGGAGTTCGGGAGAGGCCGTAGCAATTGCATTAAAATCTTTGAAGCAGGTGAAGTACTTCGGCGTTAAAACGCATGGTTTCGCCACATCAAACGAAATCATTCCATTCCCTGGCGGCGAGTACCTGATTTTAACCACTGGATTTATGCAAGATATACATGGCAAGCAATATCCGGAAGGTATCCATCCGGATGTGCTAACCTGCTCTGTAGACCAGCTGCGTGAGCAAGTAAGTAACTGGTTATATAAGTAGATCAGTTATGTTGTCAGCTCCTAGAACTTTACCGTTTCAGGCAGGTATTTAGCAATTAAATCTTCATAATAAGGCTTCAGCTCTGAAAGTACAGGTGCTTTCGGGCTTTTCGAATAAAGATCGTAAGGATTGAACTTGTCCACCCATTTAAACATTTCATGATCATGGGCATTCAGCAAGTGGTCATACGCATGTTCCCGGTGTTGTGAATAAAAGGAGTGATAGCGGATCATATAAAGCGCTTCTTCCGGCAGGTAGTCTTTTGTGAGGTGATACATATATTCATCATGACCCCAGGACATATGGACCTGATCCAAACCGCAGTTCTCGCTGTACACACCTAGTTTAGTATTAAACCGTGGGTCAGTAGAATCCGGATTTGCCTCAAAGAACTCCGGGAACACGATCTTATCTGAGAATTGACAGCCCACAGGAAAGGAGTCGCCAACCACGTTCCATTGCGGTTCTCCAAAGAGACACAATACTTTGCCAAGGTCGTGGATGAAGCCGGTTAGCACAAACCAGTCGGGATGACCGTCCGCACGGATTGCCTCTGCGGTTTGCAGCAGGTGTTGCAGCTGGTCGAGGGACGTGTCCGGATCTGAATCATCCACAAGCGTATTTAGATACTCCATTGCTGCCCACCAGGGCATCTCCATTTGTTCAAACTTCAGAAACCTCGCTTTTTTCGCCAGTACATTATCATAGGTCTGGTAGGTATGGTTTAATCTGTAGAACTCCCGGATTGGATTGTCGGTTTCTTTATCATAGCTTCTGAATTCGGCTTTGCCTTTTTCAGGCTCCGGGTAGCGTGCTAACACATCATCTTCCCATTCTTCGAGGCTTGCTAGTGGTGACTTTTCTTTTTCGCTTAGGTTTTTCATGATTCAGGTTTTATAGGTTAAGGTCTACATCGTTTTCTTTGAGGTTTGAACTACCAGAATACCGTATATATTGCTGCCAGAATACCACATATCACGACAGAAGCAACAATAAATCCAGGCGTTACTTTAAACATGGAGCGGTCTATTTCAAGTCCCTTTGGATTATTTTTACTTTCCGGGTCTGATACACTGATCAGGAACATCAAGATAAGAATAATACAGAACACCCAGGACATACGGTTTAAAAATGGGATCGGCTCGATTGCACCCTGTGTAAGCGTTGGCAAGAACTTGAATAGAATAGAGAGCGGGATGGTCAGCAATGCGGCAGTGAGTGCGGCTTTTGAGGTCGTCCGTTTCCAGAAGAACCCCAAAAGGAAAATGGCAAAAACACCAGGGGATATAAATCCTACATACTCCTGGATAAATTGATAAACCTGATCAAAACTCCGCAATGCGGGTGCCACAATGATGGCAATTAAGGAAGATACGATTACCGCCCATCGGCCTATGCCAACCATCTTCCTTTCTGAAGCCTCCGGATTGATGAATTTCTTGTAGATGTCTAAGGTAAAGATAGTTGCGATGCTATTGCATTTCCCAGCCAGGGAGGCAACAATTGCCGCGGTAAGCGCCGCAAATGCAAGTCCTTTAATCCCAACAGGTAACAGACTCATCAGAACAGGATAGGCGTGGTCTGGTTTTACATGGCCCGCTGCATCGACCATCTCTTTTTGAAAGTAGCCTTGCTGGTACAACACGAACACAGCGATACCGGGAATAACGACAATAACCGGGATCAGTAATTTTAGAAATGCGGCAAAAAGTAAACCTGCACGCCCGGTTTTCAGATCAGCACCCAGGGCGCGTTGAACGATATATTGGTTACAGCCCCAGTAATTCAGGTTGTTGATCCAGAGGCCTCCAGCAAGCACGGCAATTCCGGGCAGGTCATCATAGTATTTGTGGCCCTTGGAGAAGATCATGTGGAAGTGGTCATCCGCCTGCGTCCTCAGTAAAGACAGCGCACCGAACATGCCATCACCGTTCAGCTTCTCTGCGACCAGATCCAGCGCCATATAACAGGTGACCAGACCGCCCAGCACAAGCACCAACACCTGGATCACATCGGTATAGCCGATGACCTTCATGCCGCCCAGCGTAATGATCGCAGAAAATATAGCCAGTGCAATTACGCAGACGTAAAAGGGTATACCGGTGATGGTTTCTATGGCCAGTGCTCCGAGAAAAAATATGGACGTTAGGTTTACAAAAACATACACCAGCAACCAGAAAACTGCCATTAAGGTGCTCACGGTGTTGTTGTATCTACCCGCGAGAAACTGCGGCATGGTATAGATGTGGTTTTTGACGTATATGGGTAGGAAGAAGACGGCTACGATGATCAGCGTTGCCGCAGCCATCCACTCGTAACTTGCAATGGCAAGCCCCATGGCGAAACCCGAACCCGCCATACCAATGAAATGCTCCGCAGAAATGTTGGAAGCAATGATCGAAGCACCGATGGCCCACCAGGTTAAGGAACCTTCTGCCAGGAAGTAGTCTTTTGTATCCGTTCTTTTTTGCTTTTTGCGTTGATAAACCCAGTAACCATAGGCTACGATCACGACGAAATAGATAAAAAACACGACATAGTCGTAGACGGAAAGGTGATTCATTTGGCGGATTAAAAATTGGTTGATTTAAGTTGATAAAAAAATCTGTTCAACAAGGTATGATGAACGGTTTTTTTTCAATATCAGCGCGGATGTACTTCATATTAGAACACATTCATGCAGGATGTTAGCACACATTGATGCAGATCTGCTAAATCGCTCCAGTATTCGGCGCTGCAAAGCGGCCGTAGATTTCGCGATTGGCAAATAATCCTTAATTTCGCCGTATACATAGGAAATAGCGTAAATGGATTACCAATTCAAAGAGATAGAAAAAAAGTGGCAGGGCTTCTGGGCAGAAAATCAAACCTTTAAGGCAGAACAAACTTCTGAAAAGCCAAAGTTTTATGTTTTAGACATGTTCCCATATCCATCTGGTGCCGGACTACATGTTGGACATCCACTTGGATATATCGCTTCAGATATATTTTCCAGATATAAGCGACTAAAAGGCTTTAACGTTTTACATCCAATGGGGTACGACTCCTTTGGTTTGCCTGCAGAACAATATGCAATACAAACCGGACAACATCCGGCATTAACCACTGAACAAAACATCAGCACTTACCGCAGACAGCTTGACCAGATCGGCTTCTCGTTCGACTGGAGTAAGGAAGTGCGTACCAGCGAGCCATCTTACTATAAGTGGACGCAGTGGATTTTCATGCAGCTGTTTGATGCCTGGTACAACCAGGAAACAGATCGTGCGGAAAATATCAGCACATTAGTTGAAAAGTTTGAGACCTCCGGCACTGCGGGAATCAAAGCCGCTGCGGATGAAGATGTGCTAAGCTTTGATGCTACTGAATGGGCAGCGATGTCTGCAGAAGCCAAGCAAACGGAATTGCTAAAGTACCGCCTTACCTACCTTAGAGAAAGCACGGTAAACTGGTGTGCAGCGCTTGGAACGGTACTCGCCAATGATGAGGTTATTGGCGGCTATTCGGAGCGTGGCGGTCACCCGGTAGAGCAGAAAAAAATGATGCAGTGGAGCATGCGTATCTCTGCTTATGCAGAACGCTTGCTACAAGGACTGAATACGGTAGATTTCCCGGAGCCGGTAAAAGAAATGCAGCGCAACTGGATCGGCAAGAGTGTTGGTGCCAGTGTGAAGTTCCCAATTGAAAATCATGCCGGACATATCGAAGTATTCACCACGCGTGTGGATACCATTTATGGCGTTTCCTTTCTGGTGCTTGCGCCGGAGCATGAGTTGGTTGCAGAACTGACTACGCCGGAGCAGAAAGAAGCAGTTGAAAACTACATTGCGCAAACCCGCAAGAAGTCTGAACTGGACCGTATGGCCGACACCAAAACGGTTTCTGGTGCTTTCACCGGAAGCTATGTGCTCAATCCAGTGAGCGGCGAGCGTGTACAACTCTGGATTGCAGATTATGTGCTTGCTGGCTACGGAACGGGTGCAGTGATGGGCGTGCCAAGCGGTGATCAACGCGACTGGTTATTTGCAACACACTTTGGCTTGCCAATCGTTCAGATTCTTGATCAGCAAGCCGACCTGGATAAACAAGCTGATCCAACGAAAGAAGGTCAGTACATCAATTCCGGCATCATCAACGGTATGGGCTATAAAGAAGCCATAGAAACCTTGAACAAATGGCTTGAAGTTGGGAAGTTTGGTAAAGCTAAAATCAACTACCGTATGCGTGATGCGATCTTTGGTCGTCAGCGCTACTGGGGTGAGCCAATCCCGGTTTACTTCAAAGAAGGTATTCCTTACCTGATTAAAGAAGAAGAGCTTCCTTTATTATTGCCTGAAGTAGATAAATATCTACCTACAGAAACTGGAGAGCCACCATTGGGCCGTGCCACGAACTGGAGCTACGAGCAGCAGTATGAATACGAGTTGAGCACCATGCCAGGTTGGGCAGGGTCTAGCTGGTACTGGTACCGTTACATGGATTCTAAGAACGAGAGTGCTTTTGCGTCTGCAGAAGCAATTGAATACTGGCAAGATGTGGATCTGTATATTGGCGGTGCAGAGCACGCCACTGGTCACCTGTTATATAGCAGATTCTGGAACAAGTTCCTGAAAGATCTTGGTTATGTAAAACAGGAAGAGCCATTCAAGAAGTTAATTAATCAGGGCATGATCCAGGGCCGCAGTAACTTCGTTTACCGCGTGATGGATGAAAATGGTAAATCAACCAATACGCTGGTTTCTCACGGACTTAAAAACGACTATAAAACCACAGCACTACACGTAGATGTGAACATCGTAGATAATGAGGTGCTGAACATCGAGAAGTTTAAAGCTTTCCGTCCGGAGTTTGCAAATGCAGAATTCATTCTTGAAAATGGTAAGTACATCTGTGGGGTAGAGGTTGAAAAGATGTCTAAATCCAAGTTCAATGTAGTAAACCCTGATGTGCTGATTGAAAACTACGGCGCAGACACCTTAAGGATGTATGAAATGTTCTTAGGACCGCTGGAACAGAGTAAGCCATGGAACACCAACGGTATAGAAGGTGTATTCAAGTTTTTAAGGAAGTTCTGGAGATTGTTCCATAACGATGCCTGGGCATTCCAGGTGAGTGATGTTGAGCCGACCAAAGCAGAGCTTAAGGCATTGCATAAGATTATTAAAAAGGTGCAGGATGATATTGAGCGTTTCTCATTCAATACCTCTGTGTCCAGCTTTATGATTGCTGTTAATGAACTTACAGATCTTAAGTCAAACAACAAACAGGTCTTGCAGGATATGGTGATTGTGCTATCTGCTTATGCGCCGCACATATGTGAAGAACTTTGGACCTTGTTAGGCAATGAACCAGGTACCTTATCCTATGCGGCTTATCCGGTATTTAACCCGGAATACCTGGTTGAAGATGAGATCAGTTATCCCGTTTCTGTGAATGGAAAAACACGTATGAACCTGAGTATCAGTTCAACAATGGAAGCGCAGGAAATAGAAGCTTTGGTGTTGGCCAATGAGCAGGTGCAGAAATATCTTGATGGTAAATCACCGAAAAAGGTGATTGTTGTTAAAGGTAGAATTGTGAATATTGTTGTTTAACAAACACTAGTTAACATAGTTATTAACATTTTATGTTAATAACCTAAACGCCGCATTTTTAAGGAATGCGGCGTTTCTTTTTTCATACTTTCTGGGGCATTCGATTGAGGCTTGTCAACATACATTCCACAGCTTGTACACACGAGTTTACATGGTTGTAAACACTAGTTAACAGGGTTACTAACATAATTTGTTAATAACCATTAAGGGTGTTTTCAGGGATTATTTAGGGATTAGTGCCTGATTTCCAGTATCATCAACCTTAAAAAGCTTACGCTGATGGATCATTATGCCCTTGGTTTTTCCACTAAACTTCTGCTGACCGTGTTTTAAATCTATTTTGATCACACGGCCCTCGTATTCTGAGTTAATGTCGCCAACAATGCTATGGCCGACAAAGATTTTGGAACCTTTGTAGAATTGGAGTACTTGTTCCAGCTCTTGCTGGCTTTGTGCTTGTGGAATGGGTTTAAATGGTGCCCTGTAGAAGTATTGTATTTTATAGAAGATGTTCATGGAAAGGGTGCGATCCCAGTAGGGGCTATGATTGGATTTCAGCACCAGAAAGGCCTTGCGGTCTAGTTCATCGGCTTCAGGATTCTGGCCGTAATATTTTCTGGCAATGGCGTTAATCATGTTTTGGGTGATGCCTTCCTCAACAAGCACTTTATTCAAGCCTGCATGGACGAAGATGTAGCCACCGATATTTTCCATCACGTGTTTACTGCGAAGCCACTTTCCGATCACGGTATGTTCACCGTAGAGGTATTCGTTTGCCTGATCCCAGTCGGTTTGCCGACTAATTTGCCTGGCCACTTCCCGATATTTGTATTGTGCATAGGAAGTGTTGCCATACATGTTGAGGATTTCATGATTGCCCAGGATGTAGTGTACTGCTCCACCTGCTGCGGCAGCCTGGTACTCGAGGTGATAGATTAACCACAGCACCGCCGGTACATGATGGCCCCGGTCAACGAAGTCGCCGTTTAGCACCAGAAGCCCCTTGCCAAAGGTCCAGCGAAAGTCCTTGTTCATCACACCAGTCTTAACCAGGAAACTGTAGAATCCATTAAAGTTCCCTTCGATATCTGAGATTGCGATCAGCTTTTCCGGCATCGCCGAAGTTTCAGGGTATACTAGTGGCTTTTCTTGAATTTTAACCCTGAAGGTGTCGAGGTCTTCATTATTCACCCTTACCAGCACCGTTCTGCTGCTATCGAGAAGCTGCCGCTCCAACCTGTTCTTCGCGGTAACCTGATATACAGTGTCACCGATTATATACGGGCCGTCAATACCATCGAGTCTGGTTTCCACAGCACCGTTTGTTTTAAATCCAAAAGCCCTGTCCTTTTGCCAAAGTGCATTTAGTCCTGACCAGGAGAAGCTGTACTGTCCGGTTTTTTCATCGATGTTGCTGTGCCCATAGAATAATGTGGTGAGTACCCAATATGCAATTCCAAGGATTATGGCTCCAAATAGGAGCTTCTTTAAGAGGCGCGCTGTTTTCTTCATTGAATCTGCTGCTGTTGATATTGGACCGGCACCAGGAACTTTCGTTACATGGAATGCTTAGGAAATCTATGCCTAGTCATTCGCGAGCAGCAAATTGTTGCATAACCCATGCTTAAAATGAAAATCCAACGGAGATGTAAGGCAGTGCACCTTCCTTAGAAAAGCCGACCGTTCCCTGGATCAGGATCAACTCCGCAGGTCGCACATATAAGCCGCCACCATAGCCATCATGCCATGTTGAAGAGGATTTTCCCGGTTCCCAGACCCGACCGATATCATTAAAGGCAATCAAACCGACCTCACCCGGTGTGATGTAGGAGGTGAAATCAAACAGTTTCAGCCGGACATCCAGGTTGTAGTAAAATGCCGATTTGCCGGTGAAACGGTTGCTGTGGAAGCCTCTCAAATTACTGGCACCACCCAGTTGCATGCGTTGGAAGAAGGTGGGCTCCCCAAAGGTTGTACCTGCACCAATGCGATTGGCGAGCACCAGACCGGAATTGCCAGGGTTCAGGTAGAACCTGAATTCAGAGCGTAAATAGCCATAAAGATCCTTTTCTTCGCCAATTTGTTGCTTGCCGCTAATAGCTGTTTGCCAGTAAATACCTTTGGTGGGGATGGCATGGTTGTTCCGAGTATCATAGGTGATTAAACCAATCAACCCGGCATAGAAGCGGTTGTTAAATACATTCTGTGCAGGATTTAGCTGGTTGTATTCACCAAGGAAACGTTCCTGGTTGCGTGCTGAGTTACTGCTGTAAAACGCTGTTGAAAGTCCTCCTTCTAAGGTTAGGTTTCTGGCAACTTCCCGCTTCAGCTTGATGTCTGCATTCAGGTAGTCATAGCGGTTCCGGTAATAGGAAATCTCCCGGATACCCTCATCTTCAAAGCGGGTATCATTACCAAGTCCAAAGAAATTGCTTTGATTGTTTGGACCCAGGTAATCCAAGTCAATTTTAAGGTCGTTTTTTCCAATTACTTCTTTGAAGTCGCCAGCGTAGGTGAGGTGAAAAGATTGCCTGCCGGTGGAGTAGTTTACCCAGAATTCATTATGGAAAGCATAAGGTGTCTTGCGAAAACCTTGTTTCTGGTAGATCATTCCGACACCTGGCTGAAAGCCACGGTCTATGCTGTAGTTTAGCCTGAACAAGGGACCGAACTGGTCGAACATAAAACTCCTTTTATCAAAGGCATTCACAAGGGTATCATTTGCAAGCTTCAGTTTTGCGTAGCCCTTCGTCGGCAGCTGGTTTTGCTCATCAAGCCGGTCGTATATGAAAGGCTTTTTACCGCCGCGCAGGCTTTCTGCAATTGCAAACTTGTCATTACCTGCACCGCCTATGAATCTGATCCGGATGGGGGAGGTTGTGTTGCCTGTGACTTCAAACTGGTCATCACCACCAAAACCATACAGCCTAATCTCCTTCGTTTCGCCTGCCTTGAAGGTTCTTTGGAAGACGTCTCGGCCTATCGTATTGTCCTTTTTGATGTTCTCAATTTTAACTTCCAGGTCACCATTCTGCAGGTGATTTAAGCTAAAATGCTCCGGCTTGTCAGATGCAGGAATATCAACCGTCATTGACAGGAATCTATAATATTCCAAAGCAATTTGTTCCAGGTTTTGAATGCGCCCGTTTAGGTTTGTACTGATCTCGGCAGCATTCTGGCTCTTAATTTCAGGCGGCATTAAGCTTAGGGCTTGGTTAACGAGCTCTGGACTAAGTTTTTGTTGCACATACTTAATCTCCTCACGCCAGTCTGCCTCGCTTAAGCTGGTCATGAAGTAGCGGTCAAAATACCGGTTGTTAAAGTTCCAGGTCTTTACATCGCGGATCTCCGGTGAATAGGGTTGGAGGTTTGCTTTCAACCATTGGTGCGATAATACCCAGGGTAGAATGCCACTGGTTTTATAGAATACTTTATCCCGATCCCGTGGGATGGGAATGTAGGTCGTTACGCCGCCTTTCTTTTCTTTAGCCCAGCGCCAGTTGTCTTCATGGCGGTCCCAGTCGCCCACCACGAAGTCCAGTAGTCTGGCCCTAAGCGTAAGTTTCTGGTTGCTAATGTGATCATTATCCTCCTGCAATTCAGATTGTACCTTTTCCGTGTTATCCGTATCATCAAACTGTAAGGGTTCACGTTCCTCAAAGAGGTAGGCGGCATTAGCAAATTCTTCGCGGTACGTGTCGAGGCCAGGGTCATCACCTACATAGACGATCTCTGGATTTGCATGTGGAATCTTCAGGGCGGCAGCAAGGGGTGGAACGATCAAGGCACCGAAGGGGTGACCTGTAGATACCTGATCCTGTACAATATCTTTTGCGATGGTTTTCTTCAGCCCTTCGGGTAATGCGCGGTCCGGGTATTTTTGAATGGTGCGGAGTACCCATTCTTTGCCTGCTGGATCAACGAAACGTATGGACTTCGTTTGATTGCCACCACCGAGTTTCACAATCTTCAATCCACCTCTTTCCTTTTGAATATTCAGCACCCGGAGTTTTACCGGTGTTGCCCAGAGGCGACGATAGTTCTCTCCAAAAAACTTGCGGTGCAAAGGACTCACGCCGTCATACTCAGGGGCAATGGCTTTGATGATAAAGGGCTCGGGGTTATACTGCTGACCGAGGCTGAGCAGGGGTGAAAGCAGGCAGAAGAATAGTAGATATCGTTTCATAGATAATGTTTTTAGTTGGGCAAACCTTCCAGATTCAGACTTACCCGTAATGCTTTCAGTCCTTCTACGCCTTGTAGTTCCTCAATTTCGAGAAATTCAACGTCGGATTTCAGCACCTGCTGTGTGGCCAGAATGTTGAAATAGTTTAAGTACTCATCAGCCTCCCACTTATTCATATAAACAATCGCAATCTTCCCTGGTTGTGTTAATCGTTCATCTGTAAACTTAATGTGTGCCTTATCAATGCGTTTCTTCACCAGCTGGTACCGGATATTGTAGCCGCCCTCTACATCAAAACGCTGTTCATCGGGTCTGAAGCTGATGTCAATGAGTTTCTCATGAACGAAAATCAGCTGTGTGGTTTGTAAAGGTATTGGCAGGCTTGGCATCAGGTTATGCGCGGCACGGGCAATGTTTGCTACCGCTGCAAGGTGCTTGAACCGGAAAACCTGTAGCAGGTCGGCTGACATCACCCTGTCGGGTGCGATGGACTGCCCCAGGTAAATGTCGAACTCCACACCATCCGTTCTGAACTTCTCGAAGTAACATGGGAAAGTGCTTTGTATCTCTACATTGAACTCGTCGAGCATGGCATTGATGCTGCGGTTCAACGTTTGCATGCTGTTCTCATATAGATTTCGATTCTCAAACAGCGGCCCATTTACGGCAGTCTGTTCAAAGTAGTGATCTATGATGTGCCTGATTTCAGGCTTGGCTTCTTTCAACAGGCGTAGATAGGGTGGAAGTTGGCGGGTCAGATAATCTTCAATTCTGATGATCTGCCGGTCACTGAGGTGTGTTTCTTTCTTGTAGTTCCATACCTGTTCCTGATCAGGCAGGTTCTGCATGACATCCGTTTTCGTGGCTTCCTTAATCTGCAGAAAGGTTTTTTCCAGCAGGTTGAAGTGTGTATTCAGATCCTTCCGAATGGCGAGATTGCGCGACACACTGGAATCTTTCATGTCTATCGCAGCATAGAAAGGTTGCACATCTTTGAATACGATCGGCTCTATGGGCAGGTCCTTTTCCTTGCATTCAAACCGCAGGTAGTTGTATGCTGCTTCATTGAAGCGCCATTGTACCGCCGGTTGAATAGCCGTAAACTTGCTCGTAATCACTTTTGTGATCTCATTATTGAAGTCGGCAGCGATGTTGTGGTACAACTGCGCCAATAAGGGAAATGCTGCTTCAATTTTTGATAGTGTTTTTGTTGTCAGATACCTTGGGTTCTTGGCATATACCTCCAGGCACCCAACAAGTTTGCCGCTGTAGTATAGGGGAAACAAGGCATAGGAGCGGATGCCACTTTTATTCAGAAGCTTTAAAATTGGGTACTTCTGTTTTTCCTGTTCAAGGATTTCCGGAAAAATAAGCGTGCGCGGCTTGGTTAGGTAATCTTCCAGGAGCCGCCTGGCATAAGCAGCGCTTTCCTGCTGATTCACATAGGTGAGCAAAATACTCTTGAAGCTGGAATGATCATCAAGTAGCGTGCGGCCACTCAGTGTGATATAGGGTAAGATGCCAAATTCCAGGGCATTGGTTCCGGCTATGGTTTTCAGGGCTTTGGATATACCCTTGTCATAACTTCCGGTCGCACATTCATTGTGTGCAATGATGACATCCCTGATGGACTGCAGTGCATGGCTAGCTGTAACGTCAACCATTTCCACAACTGCAAAGCCTTCTAAGCGAAAGTTCTTCGGAGGTAGTAGCCTTTCCAATAAGCGGAGCGTATTTTCTTCAACCTGAAGGTTATCCTTGAAGTTATCGACATCCAGCTTCGGCATCTCCATGTCGGTATGGATCCTGACGAAGCTCTGGTTAATGTGCAGTTGGTAATACTTCAATAACTGTGTTTTAGGATCTACAAGCGTCTTAATGGTGAAGTTCCAGCCAGTTAAGGAAAAGTCGTAATACTGTTCCAGCACGATGTTGTAGAAGGTCTTCAATACACTGTCGCGCATTTCATGCAACGCTGGCAGGTTTAACCCCGGCTTCAACTCCTTACTCAAGGGGTCAATCAGCACAGCATAAAATGCTGGTGTTCCGAAATAGAAGGTGCCGGTTAGTGGTGCAGACAATGCCCAGAGGTGTTCCGTTTCCTCCGCCAGGATTGGCGACAAGGAGGTATAGATCAGCTCAAAAAGTGAGGTATATTGGTTAAGGTTGTTCGGGTTTATCGGCTGGTCCAGCTCCGGATACTTCTTAAACTGCTCAAGGATATAGGTAAACATTTTCTGCTTGGCCGTGGTTTCGGTCAGTATTCTTTTTTCAAGATGGCTGATGAAGGGTCGCAAGGAAAAAGTAGTTTCCACACCAAGGATTTCTGGTGTCAGTTCTGGATATCGCCTGGTTAAATCAACCGTAAGTGCCTGCATTTATTAACGTGTTTAAACGGTCATCATTCCACCTGTTATGATAAAGAACTAATCTTGTGGAGCCGTATAATGTTTTACAAATCTAAACGTTTCAACTATCCCCGCATCTTGTTCCTCGTAAAATTTAAAGGTGATGCTTTTATCTGAATGGAGGTCAGCAACCACATAGCCCTGAATCGCTTTTCCATATTGCGCATATTTGCCGCGGAGCACCTGACTGGTTTTTGTTCCCGCCCCGCTGACCACCTGGATGTTGTTTTGCTTCTTGATAAACTGCAGGCCATGGTCGTGCCCAGCCACATGCACCAGATTTGGTACGCCGGCAAAGGCAGCGTCAACATTGTTGATCATTGCTCGATAGGTTTTGCTGTGCACATCCTGCCGATTTGGGATGGTACCGCGTATCAAAGGGTAAAGTGACCCAATGATGGGAAGCGGAAGGTAGAGGTTCTTGTTTATATCGCGCAAGGGGAACAGGTGTTGCATGAGACTGAAACGCCCGCTGTGTGCACCGTAAGTTTGGAAAGGGTGGTGAGCAGCGAGCAAGATAATCTGATCTTTATGCTGCTCTGCAAGTGCTTTCATTCTGCTTATGACCGCTTCTTTATCTGTATTGCAGTTTTCAACTTCATGCGCCTTGTGATATTTATAAAGCCACCACTCAGAATCAAATGCAACGATGGATAGATTTTCGGAGATTGGCAGCAGCACTGGTCCTGGGCATCCATTTTCTGGCACCATCCGGAGATCGGCATCTTGTTGCTCCCGCAAAAAAGCGCCTTGTGCTTTGATTTTGGCTAGTCCTTCGGGACCTGATTTATCCCAGTCATGATTGCCGGGCAGGAAGTATACTTTTGCACCTGCAGCACGCATGGGGACAAATTGAGAGCGGAGAATGTCTTTTGTCTTTGCCTCTTCTGCGCTGCCGGGCAAGCCCATACCTTTCGGATAGATGTTGTCGCCCAGATACACGACCGTGGTTTTACCTTGAAGCACTTGCCCTGCGGCATGACTGATCACGTCACTTTGCTGCGGATCTATTTCGCCGGCATCGCCGATAAAGACGATCCTGGATACCAAGTTGCTGTCTTGAGCCAGGCCATAACAGCTCAGCAGCGATAGCAGGAAGATGCTGAACAGCTTTCTCATCGGTTGTGCTTAAGGATTGGTTGTCGTATTTGTTGCCGGTGTAAACTTCTGGATGTTACCATTGGTAATTTCATCGCCTTCACTGGAGATGTAGAGGTTTAGGTCTTTGTCGAATGCAATGCCTTCAGGCTGATTGAAGGTTGAGGCATCAAGATCATAAACCATTTCAATCTGCCAATCTTGTTTCGCAACAACCAAAAGCTTTTCTGCCGAAGACAAGATGTACCATTCCTTAGTTTTCGGGTGCTGGCTCAGGGCAGATACTTTCAATCCTGATTTCAGCTTGTAACCCATGGCTTCTATGGCATCCTGATCCAGGCTGAATTCCGTGATGGTACCCAGCTGTTTGGTGGTTTTGTCTACATTGATCTTATAACCCAAGGTGTTTTTCTTTTTCTTGCCGCCACTTTTCGTAAGCACATACAATACATGCGCTGCTTCATCAGCATATAGGCTTTCATATTCCGCCTTTGGCAAGAAATCATCCCATTGTGCCGTGCTGTCACTTACATCACCAAGCTCCATATCCAGTGGGAAACTATAGATGTCCCCGGAGCTTTTCAGCACGTATACCTGGTTGTTGAGTATGGCAAGATCCTCATAGTCGCCTCTTGGTCCAAACTTAATGCTGGTAGCTTTTTTGATGCCCCATTTCAGGGAGAATAGCCGTCCTTCTTCATCCTGAATCGCATAAATTGTTTCCGGATCATAGGCATTGAACGCAATACCGGAGATCTCCAGGAGGCTTTCCGGCATGTTAAACTTCTCAGCTTTAGTGAAATCATAATCCGCGGGCTGCGCATTTGCAGATTTTATAGCAGGCTTACAGCCAAACAAGATTGTGATGCCTGCGAAAACGAGTACGGTAATGATCTTGAGTCGTTGCTTCATGGTAATTCGGTTTAGTGCGCTGCTTTCAACAGCTTGTAAATTTCCGCCTGTGCCCGATGGCCATTGGTTGGCTTTATGGGTTGGTTATCTAGCGCCGCATCCAATAGCACGGCTTGTTCTGTATCCTGGAGCTGAATGGCGATTAGGTTTTCTATTAAGGCCTTTGCTTGTGGATCATAGATCGGAAAACAAACTTCAATCCGGGCGTAGATGTTCCGGTTCATCCAGTCTGCCGAGCCCATAAATACTGCTTTGTTGCCGTTGTTGTGGAAGATGAATACCCGGCCATGCTCCAGATAACGATCAACAATTCTAATGATCCGGATGTTTTCGCTTTGGTTTGGAACTCCTGGAATCAGGCAACAAATGCTGCGGACGATCAAGTTGATCTGAACACCCGCATTCGAGGCTTCATAGAGCTTACTGATCAGTATCTTTTCCTCCAGATTATTCAACTTGATGGTAATGGCTGCTGGCAGGCCAGCTTTAGCAAATGCAATCTCGTTGTCTATGAGAGCGATAAATCGCTCCTGTAAGTTAAATTGCGCAACCAGTAAATGTTCAAACGTGATTGCACTTTTAGCAACCGGTGTTTTCTTAGGCGCTGCCATGAAATGAAACAGGGACTCAAGCTCCCGAGTTAGGGATGGTTCGGCGGTAAGGAGTACATGATCGGTATAGAACTTTGCAGTGCTTTCATTCAGGTTGCCCGTAGAAAGTAATCCATAGTAAGCCTGCCCTGAGGAGGTGGTTCGTTTTACCAGTGCGATCTTGGCGTGCACTTTATATTTTACACTACTGTAGATCACTTCCGCACCCGCGGCTTTAAGTCGGGTGGCCCACTTGATGTTGTTTTCTTCGTCGAAGCGCGCTTTTAGTTCCAACATCACGACAACCTTTTTGCCTAGTTGTGCCGCCTGAATGAGTGCGGTGACAATCCGGGAGTTTTTGGCTACGCGATAAAGCGTACAGCAAATCTCTGTAACCTGGTCGTCTGTTGCTGCACTTTCAAAGAAGGATATTACAGGCGCAAAGCTTTCATGAGGCAGGTTAAGCAGCAGGTCCTTTTCCTGGATGCGGTCGAAGATTGATGCGGTTTCTATTTCCCCTGTGGACGTTAGCGCCGGCCATTCGGGGTAGGCATATTCAGGTTCAGGTAGGGGGAAGCTACTCAGATCTTTAAGGTTGTGATAATAGCCCCCCATGACCACGGCAGCATGTTGTAGATTAAGTGCGTACATCATGCTGTAGAGGTGACGTAAGGGTACGTCCGGCTGGCAGAGGAACCTGGTTGCGATACCATAGTCACGCTTAGCCAGTTCTTTTTCCATTGCAGCAACGATGTTTTCATCTACTTCTTCCTCCAGGTGCAATTCCGCATCCCGGGTCACCTTAAGTGCATAACAATTGGTAACGGTCTCCGCGTTAAACAGCAGATGAAGGTTGAAGCGAACAATGTCATCCAAAAACAGGACGTGCTTCAATCCACCTTCTGAAACGGTGTAAAGGCGAGGCAGGGTGTCTGAAGGTATGTTGAGCATTGCAAGTCGTTCCGAACCTTCCTGGTTAAGCAGCACCACGCCAAAATAAAGCTTGTTGTTTTCTGCGAAAAAGTTGTTGTGCTCCTGATTGAGGTATACGGGTTTAAGCAGCGGCTTGATTTCATTCTCGAAAATGCTCGTAACCATACTCGTGATGGCAGGTGGTAGCGCTTGACGGTATACCCAATTGTATCCTGCTTCAGCTAATGCCGGAATAATGATGTCGCGTAGGATCGCTCCGAAGTGCTGTTGCTGCAGGTTAATCCTGCGTTTGGCTTCACGGTAAGCGAAGTCCGGATCCTGCAAATCTTTATCCTGGTCTATTGCCTTGAGTACCGGCATACGGACGCGGTAGAATTCGTCCAGGTTGGAAGAGTAGATAGAAAGGAATCTTACTTTCTCCATCAGCGGCACTTTAGCCGAGGCGGCCTCCGCCAGGACCCTTTCATTAAAGCCTAGCCAGCTAAGATCTCGATTAAAAAAGCGGTATGTCCCCATACTACATCTCAAATGCTACTGCTATTATGAACCCCAGTACAGACACGATAATGCCGAACATAAATACGTTGTAAGCGATTCTTAAGAGTCTGTATTTTCTGCCCAGTACAATGCCCTGAGCGTAAATGTCCTTGATCAAACTTCCATATAGGTAGTCACGGTTCTCCATCATCTTTTCCATGGCGTCGTTGTAGTCACGAAGGCTCATGCGGTAAAAATTACCGAAGAAGAGCAGGTTTGGCTTTTTCTCCAAAACTTCTTCCGGCGTAAATCGTCCTGGTGGTACGGAGGGTCTGGTCGCCAAGATCGAGAAGACCATTGTCACCAGACAGATCAGCAGCAAGGTTACGGTTGGCAGGATCAGGTGCTCGTTATCTTCCAACTTCCGGAGCAGGACACTAAGCACGACTGACAAGATGATGGAGTTAATGGAAATCATGATGTGTGCCTTGTTATCCGCCATATCACTTAGCCGCTGGTGATTGTTGGAAGTAATTCGGAACATGGTTTCAATACCTTTTTCCGGCCGGGCATCTTTTTCTTCTTTCTTCTTCTTATCCTTTGATGCTGATTTTTGCTGGGGCATTTCCAGAACAGCGGGTGTTGGTTCGTTCAAATTAAAAGCTTCCTGAATCTGCGTTTTTAGGGTACGTATGGTATCGAGCTTTCTGGCGCTAAGTTTACCGATACAATATTGGGTGTGGTAATGATGTGATTCCAGCAGCTGTAAAGTACCTAAGCGCCAGAGGTTTTTGTCAATTTCTTTGTTGCAAACGGCCATGGTTTCCTTGCGCATCAGCTTGTTGCGGTCTTTGAAGTCTTCACTACCAAGATGATAGAGATCGGCATCACATACAATCTGCTGGAGCAGGTTCTTGGGCGACTGCGGCATTTTAGTGGCCATGATGCAGCCTTGAACCTCCTGAATGGTTTCCTCATTTACCTCAAGGGCGCGCAGGAATATGGCTGCCGCTTCAGCTCCTTTCTTCTCATGCTGATCACGCCCATCCAGATAACCGACGTCGTGGAACCAGGATGCACACTGCACGATAAAGAAATCACGGTCTGAAAGCTGATAATGATTTCCGATTTCTACAGCGTGTTTGATGACATGTTCCGTATGGTTAAGGTTGTGGTACACCAGCTGTTCATCTCCCCGGGTCTGGAATAAATGTTCAACATGGGTCTTTACGTCGTCTAAGATTTCAAGATAATTCATAATAAGTAAAGATGATAAATAACCACGAAAATGATTGATTGTTTATCGTGGGGTGTAACATTTTGTGGCTTTTGGGTACTAATGGCAGATACTTTAAGGATTTATATGAAAAGACTGTTACTATTATTTTTTAGCGTGTTCAGCATTTTACAGGCGAAAGCGCAATTTCCAATTGGTGGTGCAAGCACCAGGGTTACGGTTGTGGGGAAGGTTTCTGCGACAATTGTAGACTCTCTAAGCAATAAACCTGTGGATTATGCCAGTACTTCGCTGGTTAGAATTTCTGACAACAAAGCCATCAATGGCGCGGTGTCTGATGAGAAGGGGAAAATCGCCATTCAGAATGTTAGTCCTGGTAAATACAAACTGACCATAGGCTTCATCGGCTATACCACGAAGGTGTTAACGGTGACAACCACACCAGAGCGGCCAGACTTGAATTTAGGAACCATCAAATTGGTTGGAACTTCTAACAATCTTGCAGAGGTTACCGTAACCGGTCAAAAGGCTTTAGTGGAAACCAAAATTGATAAACTGGTTTATAATGCAGAGCAGGATGTGACGGTTGCAGGTGGAAATGCCAGCGACGTGATGCGTAAGGTGCCGATGCTTTCGGTTGATATTGATGGTAATGTTTCACTTCGTGGAAGTTCACAGGTACGCGTGCTGATCAATGGTAAACCATCAGGAACGATGGCAAACAGTGTTGCAGATGCGTTAAAGATGATCCCTGCAGAGCAGATCAAAACCGTTGAGGTTATTACCAGTCCATCGGCAAAATACGATGCTGAAGGTTCAGGTGGTATCATCAACATCATCACCAAAAAGAAAACCGCTCAAGGTGTAAGTGGTGCAGTGAACTTATCTGCAGGTACACGTCAGAACAACGGTAACTTCAGCTTGAACACCCGTCAGGGTCGTTTAGGAGTAACCAGTAACGTGGGTGTGCAATACGCCATTCCGCAGGATACCCGAGTAGAGCTACTAAATGAGAACTATAACCTGAATACCACACTACAACAATCTGGTACCACCAAATCTAAACGCTGGGGAGGAAACGGAAACGTTGGTGTGGATTACGACATCAACAATTACAACAGCTTATCGACAAGTTTGAAGTACAATCGCTTTGAGACCGGCAATGATGGGGTATTGGGTGTGCTTAGCCGTGCAGGGAACAACCAGTCCAGCTTCGCGCGTGAGTCGAATAGCGAAGCAGCGATGAGCAACTTCGACTGGACTGCCGATTACCGCAGGACAAGTAAGCGCGAGGGTGAGGAGTTCAGCGTTTCCGGGCAGGCATCTTTTGGCCGTAATGTGAATGACTTTGTAACCAGGTATGTGTATCCAAATACCGCGGCGATGGAGATTATTGGAGATAACACCGGTAAAAACAACGAGTACACTTTGCAGTCGGATTATACCTATCCATTCTCGAAATCCGTGATTTTGGAAACCGGACTGAAAGGTATCTCCAGAAATATTGAAAGTAAATATCAGGACACCGAGCAGGACTTCGATTACGGTCAGGATGTAGCTGCGGCTTACGGTGTGATTAGCTTTAAGCTGGCGAAGAAACTTTCCTTCAAAGGTGGTTTGAGAGCCGAGTACACCAACATCAACGGTACTGCAGGAAGTACCCTGGATTTCAAAAATGACTATTTCAACCTGTTTCCAAGTGCGATTGTTTCGCAGGCATTTTCTCAGCGTACTACCTTGAAGTTGAGCTACAACAGAAGGATGCAGCGTCCGAGTTTATTCTATTTGAATCCATTCCTGGATGAAACAGACCCGGAGAATAAACGTCAGGGTAATCCGGCACTAAATCCGGAGCTAACGGATGTGCTTGAACTGGGTTATTCGACTTTCATTAAAGGGTCAATGATTAATGCTTCGGTATTCTACAGAAACACGCAGGATGTTATTGAAAGCGTGTTTTATCCGGGACAAAAACTAACATCCTACTTCAACGTAGGTACAAGTAAATCTTACGGCTTTAACACCTTCGCGAGCTACAACCCACTACCAAAATGGACGCTAATGGGTAATCTAAGCTTAAACAGCTATGAGGTTATGAATCCGACTACAAATGAGAGTACAGGGGTTTATGCCAACTATACGGTGTTCATGAGATCTGCTATTGGTTTTACGGGGGGCTGGAATACAGAGATCTTTGGTGTTTATAATGGTGCAAGAAGATCTTTCCAGGGTACAACGGGCGCCATGGCGTTTTATGGTGGTGCCTTAAAAAAGGATATCATGAAGAAGAAAGCGACTATTGGCGTGAATGTATTTAATGTATTTGCCAGAGATCTGCACATTGAAACGCGTAATGAGAGTGCAGAATTCCTGCAGACAACCAACATTTACTATCCGATTCGCTCCTTTGGTGTAAACTTTAGTTACAACTTTGGTAAGATCAACTTCAACGCACCGCCTAAGAAAAAGTCCATTAAAAATGACGACTTAAAACAAGGCGAGCAACAAATGGGCGGCCAGATGGGCGGGGCCGGTCAAGGCTAAATTAACCCTTTTTTACCCGCTTAAGAATCATCAGGTTCAGCGGGTTTAAAGGGAAACCCGTGATGTTATTCTGTAGCATCACGACAGATTGATCATAAAATAGCGGGATCATGGAGCCATGCTCCATGATCATGTTATCCATCCGGTGATATAGGGCATACCTTTTCACCGGATCATTTTCATAGTAACTCTGCTCAAACAGCCTGTCAAATTCTTTGTTAAAATAGCCTGTGTAGTTTGGTCCGAAAGGGACCTTATTGCGGGAATAAAAAACAGAGAGGTAGTTCTCCGCATCCGGGTAATCTGCAATCCAAGATCCTCTGAAGAAATTCACTTCATTTTTAGCCATCAGCTCACGTAAGCTGGCATTCGGGCTCACATCTACTTTCACTTTAATGCCTATTGCATTCAGTTCACCCTGTACAAACTCAATCAGGTCTTTGTAGGTGGTGGACGTACTGAGCTTAACCACCGGCAGGTTTTTGCCGTCAGGAAAACCGGCTTCGGCAAGTAAGCGGGCGGCCTTTGCGGGATTGTAGCTGTAACCCTTCACCACCGTGCTGTCGAAACCCGGCATGCCCAGCGGTACAAATCCTGCAGTTGCAGGAATACCAACACTGTTCCGTAAATACTTGATGAGTTTAGGCTTATCAATGGCATACTGAATGGCCTGACGGACCTTCTTCAGCCTTAATGGTGAGTTTTTAACGATGCTTTTCGAGGTGTCTACAAGGATGCCGATGTATTCTGTGCAGAGGTAAGGGCGTTTAAGTAGTTGGAACTTGTCCTGATACTTCGGCGTCATTTTACCGCTCTTCGTCAGGATATCGTCGCGGTAACTACCATCGACCTTGTCAAAGAAGTCCAGGTCTTTTTTGATGAAGTTCATGAATGCACTTTGTTTGTCGCTGATAAAAGTCGCCTTAATTGCATCCAGATAGGGGAGTTGCTGCGCGCCGTCTTTCTCCCAGTACTTTTCATTTTTAAGCAGTACAAGGATCTCGTCTTCTTTCCAGTATTTAAATTTAAAAGGTCCTGTGCCCACAGGATGGCTACGGAAATCTTTTCCATAATGCTCCACCACTTCCTTAGGTACTACAGAGCAGTATTGGGCGGTAAGCAGGTTCAGAAAGGCGGGGAAGGGCTTACTCAGTTCAATGCGGAAGGTAGTATCATTGATGGCTTTGAAGCTGTTGATGTCCTTCACCTTGTCATTGAAAATCCAGCCGCCGGATGAGGCGACTTTCGGATCTATAAGCCGGTAAAAGGAATAGCGGAAGTCTTCCGCAACAACCTTCCGGCCTTTTCCGCCTTCAAAAAGCGGATCGTCATGAAAATACACGTCATCGCGCAGGTTGAAGGTGTATTGGAGGCCATCCTCCGAAACCGTCCATGTTTTGGCGATGGCTGGGATGGTGTTCAGGTTACTGTCGACCTGCACCAATCCATTGAAGATCTGATTGATCATCCAGATGGCATTCTGATTTCTGGCGAATGCAGGGTCCATGGAAGTCAGGTTCTGATCTATGTTAAGGTTGAAAACCGTTCTGTTATCATTGGAAGATTTGGTCTTGCAGGCGCTGAAGCCTAAGAAAAGCAATCCACAAAATATATATTGAATAATACGGCGCATCTGTACAGGAATACTAATTTTGCACAAAGTAACCAATTTAATAGTATGTCTTTTTTAAATGAAGTGATAAAAAATGTTGAAGATGAAGTGCTGAGAGAGACGCTTCAGGAGCGTGTAGACCTCGTCTTGCATAAAATCAAGTTCATGGAAAAGATACATGTGATCTGCCTGAATGCCGAGAATCAGCTGAATACCCGATTGAAGGATTTGGTAGAAGCGGCGGGCGGGATCATGCAGATAGATCCGCTTGAAGCACAGGTGCTGATCTACGAGGATGCCGGAAAGGGCATGCTGGAGCTCATGGGTATTGTACCTGGATTACTGCAGAAAGAATGGCCTTCGGTGACGTATAACCGCGTGTACCTGCTGGATGAACATGATGTAACCAACATGGATGCACAATCTCTGGTTGCCCTTATGGAAGATATTGCCGAGCTGCTGTACCCTGGATACTTCGTTTTTGGCAATGAAGGTCGTACCTGGACTGCCTTTGGAGTTTAAAACCTTACCAGCTTGCTGATCTGATCATTTGTAAACTTCAGCGTATCTTCTTTAAAGAAATCGCCTTCTTCATTCAATTCGTATTTAATGGCGGGAATGTGCAACCTTAAAGGCAGTACATTCAAATGCAGGTATCCGCATACGCCGGAAAAATGATCTATGCCACGGATATTGCCGTACTTTCCGGAAGATATACCCGTTAAGGCAGCTTTCTTATCGTAAAAACTTGCAGGGAATTCACAGGCATCGATAAAGGTTTTCAGCACGCCGGGGAAACTTCCGTTGTATTCTGGGATGATGAACATGAACTTGTCGGTATTAACAACCAGCTCTTGTATGGGTTCAAATTCTGGACTGCGCTTGCCGTAGAGGTCGGACGTAATGATGTTTTCCGGTAGACTTTCCAGGCTAAAAAGTTGGGCTTCCTGGCCAAGCTGCTGCAGTGTTTTAAGATAATATCTGGACACTTTCAGCGTATTACTATTGGGCCTGTTGGTGCCGGAAACGATGGTAATCATAGCATGTAATTTGTTAGTAAGATGTGCAAAACACTTGTGGCATTAACAGTAAAATTGCTATTTAGTTTGTATCTTAGCTATTTGTTAAAAAGCCCCTTAGACGTGCAAAAATAGTACTTTAAAGGTGAATTAACGCTAGTGTTCGAGCACCTCCTACACTTAACAGGTAAATTTAGATAGATAGATGAGTAAAATAATTGCGTTGGCAAATCAGAAGGGTGGGGTGGGTAAAACGACATCAGCCATAAATCTTGCCGCAAGTTTAGCCGTATTAGAATATAAGACCTTATTGGTTGACGCTGATCCTCAGGCCAACTCTACATCCGGAATAGGGTTTGATCCAAGAAACATCAAAAACAGTATTTACGAGTGCATTATCAATGATATAGAACCAACAGAGGCCATCCAGAAAACGGAAACGCCGAACCTGGATCTTTTACCTGCACACATTGACCTTGTAGGGGCCGAGATTGAGATGATCAATCTGACCAACCGCGAGTTTAAAATGAAGTCGGTGCTGGGCAAGGTTCGCGAACAATATGACTTCATCATCATTGACTGCTCCCCATCTCTTGGTTTGATCACGATTAACGCCTTAACTGCTGCGGATTCCGTGATCATTCCGGTACAATGCGAGTACTTCGCACTTGAAGGTCTTGGTAAATTACTGAACACCATCAAAATTGTACAAACCCGCCTGAATACAGAGCTGGAGATTGAAGGCATCCTTTTGACCATGTATGATGTTCGTTTACGTCTATCCAACCAGGTGGTGGAAGAAGTAAGAACACATTTCCATGATCTTGTTTTTGATACCATCATTCAGCGTAATACCCGCTTAAGTGAAGCGCCAAGTTATGGGGTGTCTGTGATTATGCACGACGCAAACTGTAAAGGCGCAATAAACTATCTGAATCTGGCACGTGAGATTGTCCGAAAGAACGGACTGGTACCCGAGCCTGAAGAATTGACAACGGCAAAAATTAAAAATATTTAATGACATCTTTCCAGCGAAAAACAGGTTTAGGTAGAGGATTAAGTGCGCTTTTAGATGACACGGAAACGGCACATGCGCCCAAAAAGAGCGCTACGCCGCCTGCCACTGCACCTGAAGCACGTCCTGAAAGCAGTATCGGCAGTATCGCAATTGCTGACATTGAAACCAATCCATATCAACCACGTACCGAGTTTGATCAGGTATCTCTCCATGAGTTATCCGAATCCATTCGGGTGCAAGGCTTGATTCAGCCAATAACCGTTCGTAGAATGGATACGGGCAAGTATCAGCTGATCTCTGGTGAGCGAAGGTTCCGTGCAGCAAAGCTTGCCGGCCTCGACGACATTCCTGCGTATGTGCGTTCTGCGAATGATCAGCAGATGCTGGAAATGGCACTCATTGAAAACATCCAGCGTGAAAACCTGAATGCGATTGAAGTTGCCCTAAGCTTCCAGCGCATGATGGAAGAGTGTAACCTTAAACAAGAACAGCTTGGTGAACGCGTTGGTAAAAATCGTACAACGATCACCAACTACCTGCGCCTGCTGAAATTACCGCCTGAAATTCAGGTGTCTATCCGTGATCAGAAGATTTCTATGGGCCATGCCCGTGCTTTGATCAACGTTGATGATGTAGAAAAACAACTTTTCATTCACCAGGAGATTATAGATAAAGGATTGTCAGTAAGAAGGGTGGAAGAAATGGCAAGAAGCATTCATGCCTTGCAGTTGAAGCCTAAGGCGACAAAGCAGCCTGCAGGTACTTCCTTTGAATACCAGAAATTACAAAAAGACCTGGCCTCTAAGTTCGCCACTAAGGTGAAGCTGAAAGTGGGTCAGAATGGTAAAGGTGCAATTGAGATCCCTTTTGTATCCAATGATGATTTAAGCCGGATTTTAGAACTATTAGATTGGTAATGTCCAGACAAATATGGTTGATATATTTTCTTGTACTTGCATCTTTTACGGTGCAAGCGCAGGATCCAATAACCATAAAAGCCGATAGTTCCGGAGCGAAAGTTGCCCGGGTAGATACGTTGAACTCCAACTATGTAAATGTGGGGAAGGTTGCTGCCCGAAGGGCCATCATCAGATCTGCAATTATTCCTGGTTGGGGGCAGTTCGGCAACGGACTTAATGTTTACCGTGGGATTAAAATCGCTGCAATCTATACTGGTGCTACGCTGCTTACCATGTCTTATATCGACAACAACAATAAATACAACGAATTTCTTGCTGAACTGCGTGACCGGCAGGCAAATGGCGGCCGATCGGTCGTTGGTAGTCCATACTTTGATGTACAGACTGCCGGGTTAACTGCGGCTAAAGATACTTACCGCAGGAACCGTGAGGTCGTGATCTTTTCCATGATCGGCCTTTACGGCCTCCAGGTGGTGGAAGCATACGTAGATGCCCGTCTGAAGTATTTCGACGTGGGTGATGATCTCGCCATCCGCATTAAGCCATCTGTGATCAGCTCCGGCACCATGCTCGGCTATCAATCTTTTGTTCCGGCAATCAAGGTCTCATTTAAACTGTAAACACTTACATGGACCGCGGAACAGCATTCTTAAACTTTATTTCTTTCTTACAATGAAAATTGCACTGCTTGGCTACGGTAAAATGGGCCTGATCATAGAACGGTACGCACTGGAACGCGGACATGAAGTTGTTCTCAAAATCAATTTAGATAACCAGGCAGATCTTACGCCTGAAAACTTATCCAAAGCAGATATCGCGATCGACTTCAGTGCACCTGCAGCAGCGATTACAAACATCTATACCTGCTTCGAAGCCAAGATTCCTGTGGTCGTTGGTACAACGGGCTGGTACGGCGAATTGCAGAAAGTAAAAAATGACTGCCTGGATAGTAACAATACTTTGCTTTATGGGTCTAACTTCAGCATTGGGGTAAATGTGTTCTTTCACGTGAACCAGGTGCTGGCAAAGTTGATGAATAACTTTCCTGCCTATGATGTGCAGGTGGAGGAGATCCACCACACGCAAAAGCTGGATTCTCCAAGCGGCACGGCGATGACGATAGCTGAAGGCATTATAGACAACCTGGAGCGGAAAGAAGAGTGGGTGAACATACTTGATGGTAATGCGCCAACAGAAAACCTGAAGCAGGAGCAGCTGCTGATCGCCTCTGAGCGGGTGGATCAGGTGCCCGGAACGCATACGGTGGTATACAGCTCTGAGGTCGATGAAATCGAGTTTAAACACACTGCACACAGCAGAGCAGGATTTGCACTGGGTGCAGTTATTGCCGCTGAATGGTTGCAGGATAAACATGGCTTTTTCAATATTGCCGATATTTTCAATTTTAAATAAACTGATATGAACTATAAGTTCTGGAAGAAGAAAGCTACAGATCCCAATAAGAAAAAGTCTAAAACAAGAGAGTGGGCAGACGCGATCATCTTCGCCGTTATTGCCGCAACCATCATCCGCGTGTTCTTTATCGAAGCGTATACCATCCCTACGGGTTCCATGGAACGCTCGCTGATGATCGGTGATTTCCTTTTCGTCAGTAAAGTAAATTATGGTGCAAGGATTCCCATGACACCTGTTGCTTTCCCTTTTGCGCACCATACCATGCCGGTTACCGGTGGTAAGGCTTACTGGGAAGGTGTACAATGGAAATACCGCCGCCTACCAGGCTTGTCGGATATCAAAAGAAATGACGTCGTGGTTTTCAACTTCCCCGAAGGGGATACAGTAGCGCTTGAAGCGCAGGACCAGAACTATTATAATCTCGTGCGGTCTATGGGCCACGCTGCGGTGAACAGCCAGTTTACCGTGACCAGCAGGCCTGTCGACAAGCGCGAAAATTACATCAAAAGATGTATCGGTATCGGTGGTGATGTGATCACCATTAAAAACGGTATTGTCTCCGTAAATGGAAAACCGGAAAAGTTGGTGCCGACCGGACAGATCACGTATGCGGTTCAAATGAAGTCATCAGATGTAAACTTCGCTGTATTTACCGACCTGGGCTTTGATATCAACTCCGACATTTCGTCTTTAGGCCAACAGAACACCTATCAGTTTGTAGGCACTGAGGAAATGATGGCAGAGGTGAAGAAACTGGATTTTGTACTATCGGTACAGGAAGACACCGCGCCTGCAGATTACGCAGACATAAGCGTGTTTCCACAAGACAAAAACAGAACCTGGAACGTGGACAACTTAGGGCCCATTACGGTACCTAAGAAAGGTTGGACCGTTAAGCTGGACAGTGTAACCATGCCGATGTACGAACGGGCAATCCGCATCTACGAAGGTAATAAGCTCGAGAAATCCGCTGATGGCTGGTTAATCAATGGTCAGAAGGCTGACACTTACACCTTCAAAATGGACTATTACTGGATGATGGGGGATAACAGACACAATTCCCTGGATTCACGATTCTTCGGATTTGTACCGGAAGATCACGTGGTTGGAAAAGCATTATTCATCTGGATGAGCGTGCGCGACCAGGGATCCTTCTTTAGCAAAATTCGTTGGAGCCGGATATTCAAAGGCATTCATTAGAAGGAAAAGACATTCATTAACTATCACAAGCATTCAAAAGAAAAGCCGTTTGATCACTCAAACGGCTTTTCTTTTATACCATATCTATTTCAACATAGTTGAAAAGGTTTTTTAACCCAGTGCTGCTACGCCAAGTTTGGTTGCAAGTTCATTCAGGTCGTTCACAACAGCATCAATTAAGGGGATACCATTAATTGCTCTTTCCTGCTCAAAGGCCGTTTCCGGCTCGCCGGGAATGATAACCCGTTGTGCAGGGTCAACCGGCCTGGCATTGCGGAAGGTTTCTATCCAGTTATCCAGATGATGTTTAAAGTCGTCCGCAGGGCGGAAGCCATCTATGCGCATGGCACCGAAGAAGTGCCCGATGCCTTCACCCACAGGGTTTGCCGAAGGCTCCATGAAAGCAACGAATGGTGGTACCCAGGGACCGTAATTGGCACCGGAAAGCACAGCGGAGAGTATGTCTACCGTTGCACTGAGCCCGAATCCTTTGTGACTGCCATGGTCTTTATCTCCGCCCAGCGGCAGTAGTGATCCACCAGCTTTGAGTTGGTTCGGGTCGGTGGATGGCCGTCCGTCTTTATCCTGTGCCCAGCCTTCCGGGATGGCTTTCCCTGCGCGTTGCGCAATCTCCAGCTTGCCGTTCGCCGCTGCTGAAGTCGCCATATCGACCACCACAGGTGGGTACTTTCCCGCAGGGAAAGCATAACACATCGGGTTGGTGCCCAGCAGGCGTTCGTTCGCGTAAGTGGGGGCAACCAGCGGACTTGCATTCGTCATGCTGATGCCGATCATATCGTGTTCAGTGGCAAGCAGGGAGTGGTATCCGGCAATGCCGAAATGGTTGGAGTTTTTCACCGACACCCATCCACTGCCATAGATCTTCGCCTTTTCAATCGCCAGTTTCATGGCAAAAGGTGCAACCACCAACCCTAAACCTGCATCCCCATCTACCGTGGCCGTGGTCGGCGTTTCATGCACCACACGGATGTTCGGCGTCGCATTGATTCTTCCTTTCTCCCAGAGTCGTACGTAGCCCACCAAACGCGCCACCCCATGAGAGTCGATGCCACGAAGGTCTGAGCGTAACAGCACATCCGCGGCCAGTGTTGCATCGGCTTCGGAACAGCCCATCTTTAAAAATACCTGTTCTGTAAAACTGCGTAACTGGGGTTCGGGGAAAGTGATAAAGTTCATTTGTTTATTGTCTAAAAAGATAACAGGATTACATAAAGCATGGTATTGCACGCCGGCTACAATGATCGCAGTCATGCTGTGCAGAACTGTGACCACAGGTAATCCATTTCGCTTCATGCAGCCTCGCTTAATGCAGCCTCGCTTGATGCAGCAAAAGTAATAAACCTTGAGGTTCTACGCAGGTTATTGGGCAATTATGTGCCCTATGCGTTAAATAAGAAAAGCGAAAAAATGTAAAAGCTTCCTATGAAGCGGCAAAGAGCACCGTAAACTTATGGTCCAGCGGCTTAAAGGAATCCAGCAACGCCTGAATAAATTCATCTCCATACATCACATATAAAGGCGCAATATTTAGTACCCTTTCCTGCAATACACCAGAAGGGAAAAGCTTGTTTTTCAAGCCATCAATCTGATTTAATGAAGTCTGGTGCTTACGTTTCTCTGCACGCATCATCTTCTTATCCAGGCTTTCAATCAGCTTCAAGGCGCGCTTTTTAGCCGCATCCGCAGATTGGGATAGCGTCTTGTCGATCTTATAAGCATTAAGTTTGATGTGATCGAAAACAGCCCCAATGGCACGTTCTTCATCAGCAAGGGAAAGATAGGTGTTCACATGCGACTTCACCCACTCGGTTTTAAGCTGTTCATTATCCTTGAACAAACTCACATGACCAATGCCCAGGATCTGCATTTTACGCTCACTCCGCTTGTCAATAACAAGCGCCGAGTTCCGCAGTAACAATACGGGGTAAGGTACTTTGTAAAAGTCGAAGTTGGCTTTTAGTTGTAGCCAGTAGGTCACTTCTGCACCGCCGCCAATGTAGGCAAGGTTGGGTAGAATAATCTCCTGATACATCGGGCGCATAACCACATTTGGACTAAATCTTTCCGGGTGGGCGTCAATTTCTGCGGCAAGCGCTGCAGCTGTAAATTTGATGTCGCTGTTAAGCGCCTGGTAGCTGCCGTTCTCAAATACAATCCGCTCTCGAAAACCTTCCGTCATATAGAAGAAATTGATTTCTCGGGGATTTACCTGCGGCTTGTAACCCGCTTCTTCCAGTGCAGCATTGCTCTTCTCGATCTGTGCGAAGCTATGCTGCTCCAGAATATCTTGCTTGATGATCGAAGCAAACTGCTGCTTCAAGGCTGCCTCATCTGCATCAATGCAAACCAGGCCAGTTTCCCTGAACAAGGCATCTACCAACGCCCTTGTGGCATCGGCAAGATTATCATGTTGCTGGTACGCCGCTTCTATAATGGCTGCCAGCTCCGCGCCACTTTCCCCAATACCCAGATAACCCTGGTAGGCGGAAAGTACATCCATTAAATCAGCGGTGCTGATCTTCCCGGTAGCGCCAGCTGCATTGGTTTCCCAAACCAGCTTCTTGTCCTCAAGCTTAATGTGATTGATCTCTTCAAAGTCGTGATCTTCCGTTGCCATCCAGTAAACTGGAATAAAGTTATATTTCGGATGAGCAGCCTTAAGTTCTTTGGCGAGATTGATCGTGGTTACGATCTTATAGATGAAATACAACGGGCCGGTGAATAGATTCAACTGGTGGCCCGTCGTTATGGTAAATGTCTTTTCGTCTGCAAGCAATTCGATATTGCTGCGCACCAGGACCGAACTTTGTATATTGGCATATTGCTTTTTAAGCACATCCACCAGTACCTGCCGGTTGGCGAGAACAGGTCGTTCTTTAATCGCCGAGGCAAAGCCCGACAAGTTGGTCGGATACTTATAAAAAGGCTTTAAAGTTTCGTTACCCTGAATATAATCTAATACAATAGGAGAGAAGGAGTTCGTTTGCTGATAACTAATGTATTTTGCCTGCATTTGAAACGAAATTAAGTTATTAAAGCAAATTCCTGCTCCGCTCGTATTTATTTTACAATTTGTCCATACAGGTCAAAGTCCTCCGCGCGGTCGATCTTCACATGAACGAAACTACCCGGTGCAGCATAAAGTGTCGCCGCATCTATAAGTACCTCATTGTCAACCTCCGGAGAGTCAAATTCTGTACGGCCGATGAAGAAATCACCTTCCTTACGATCCACAAGCACCTTGTAAGTATGGCCTACTTTTTCCTGATTGATCTCAAAAGAAATACCTTGCTGCAGTTCCATAATCGCGTCAACACGTTCCTGTTTAACTTCCTCAGGCACATCATCCACTAAATTATGGGCATGCGTTTTTTCCTCATGAGAGTAGGTAAAGCAGCCAAGTCTGTCAAAACGGGTATCTTCAACCCAGTTCAACATCTCTTCAAAGTCTTGTTCCGTCTCGCCAGGATAGCCCGTAATTAACGTTGTACGCATCGCGATACCTGGTACTTTTTCCCGGATCTGATTAACAATGTCTATGGTCTTTTGTTTAGTAATCCCGCGGCGCATCGACTTCAGCATGCGATCTGTAATATGCTGTAGTGGCATATCCAGGTATTTACAAATGTTTTCACGCTCGTTCATCGCATCCAGAATCTCCATTGGGAAACCTGAAGGATAAGCATATTGCAAACGGATCCACTCAATACCGGGCACGTCAGAAAGACGTCTCAGCAATTCATCTAAATTCCTTTTGCCATATATATCCAGACCATAGTAGGTCAGATCCTGAGCAATCAAAATAAGTTCCTTCGTACCGTTTGCGGCAAGAATCTTTGCCTCATTCACCAGCTCATTCATATCTCTGGAGATGTGTTTTCCACGCATCAGCGGAATCGCACAGAAGGAGCAGGGACGGTTACAACCTTCAGCAATCTTGAAATAAGCAAAATGCGAAGGGGTAGTCAATAAGCGCTCACCAATAAGTTCATGCTTATAGTTTGCACCTAACGAGTGTAGAATATTATTCAGGTCGTTCGTGCCGAAGAAGGCATCAACGTTGGTGATTTCAGACTCAAGTTCCGGCTTGTAGCGTTCAGAAAGGCAACCAGTAACGATTACCTTGCCCACTTTGCCTTCATCTTTAAGCTGACTGTATTGTAAAATGGTGTCTATCGACTCCTGTTTCGCATTATCAATAAAGCCACAGGTATTGATAACGATGATATCATCTTTATTAACCTGCTCCGCTTCATGTACCACCTCCATTTGATTGCCGCGTAACTGGCCCATCAATACTTCAGAATCGTAAATATTCTTGGAGCAGCCCAAAGTAATTACGTTTACCTTAGGTTTTTTGATTGGTTTAATGGAGGGAATGATTTTAGTGTTCATGTGTTATTTCCTTGCAAAAATGCAGACTAATTGAATAAGCTGTCTACAAAAGCTTTTTTATCAAATAGCTGAAGATCATCAACGCCTTCACCTACGCCGATGTATTTCACCGGGATTTTAAATTGATCAGAAATACCGATAACGACACCGCCTTTCGCTGTGCCATCAAGTTTGGTGATCGCTAATGCGTTCACGTCGGTCGCTTCCGTAAATTGTTTACATTGTTCAAAGGCGTTCTGCCCGGTAGAGCCATCCAGAACAAGTAAAATCTCGTGTGGCGCATTCGGTACAACCTTCTGCATTACGTTCTTGATCTTTCCAAGTTCGTTCATCAAACCAACCTTGTTGTGTAAACGTCCGGCAGTATCAATGATAACGACATCTTCCTGGTTTGCCACTGCAGATTGCAGCGTATCGAAAGCCACAGAAGCAGGGTCGGAGCCCATGGCCTGTGCCACTACACGTACACCTACGCGCTCACCCCAGAGTTTAATCTGCTCAACCGCTGCAGCACGGAACGTATCCGCCGCACCAAGCACAACCTTCAGGTTTTCTGCCTTAAGTTTATTGGCCAGCTTGCCAATGGTGGTCGTTTTACCAACACCATTCACACCCACAACCATAATTACATAAGGCTTATGTTGTCCGTATTCAAAGTTGCGAAAGTCATTGCTGTTGTTCTCTGCCAGCAGAAGCTGGATTTCATCGCGTAGTAGTCCATGAAGTTCAGCCGTCGACAAATACTTGTCTCTGGCTACACGGGCTTCAATACGTTCAATAATCTTCAAGGTCGTGGTTACACCAACATCAGAAGTCACCAATACCTCTTCCAGATTGTCGAGTACATCATCATCAACGGTAGATTTACCAGCAACGGCTTTGGTGATTTTACTCAAAAAGCCTTCCTTGGTTTTCTCTAAACCTTTGTCCAGTGCCACCTTAGCCTCAGGAGCGGCTTCTTTTTTCTTAAAAAAATCGAATAGACCCATATGAACTTATACGAAAATAAAAAAGCCCTCCCGGTTAAAAGGGACGGCTTTAATATGATTAAATATTAAAATTACTTACCTGCTTGAGGAGTAATAGCATCTTTAACGTGATCGTTGTGAACGATGATTTCTTTGAAAGAATATGCACCTGTTACAGGTGATTTAGTCATCGTGATAACTTTTGAATATTCTTTGCCTTTACCCGTTTTAAGGGTTGCAACTACCTTTTTTGCCATGATCTAATAGATTGTATTAATTTAATACCGATGTATTACTTAATTTCTTTGTGTACTGTAACTTTTTTCAAAACAGGGTTGAATTTTTTCAACTCCAAACGTTCTGTAGTGTTCTTACGGTTTTTTGTAGAAATATATCTGGACATACCCGGCATGCCACTAGTTTTATGTTCAGTACATTCTAGAATAACTTGTACTCTGTTACCTTTCTTTGCCATTTTTTTATTATTAAAGCCGGATCACCAGCTAATGTTTATTACAAAAATCCTTTTTTCATGAAACGATTAATCGCTTCACTGATACCAATTTTATTGATGGTTTTGATAGCTGAAGTAGATACCTTCAATGTTATCCAACGATCCTCTTCAGGGATATAAAATTTCTGAAGTTGTAAGTTGGGATAAAACTTACGTTTAGTTTTAACGTTCGAGTGAGAAACATTAAAACCACTCATTGCCATCTTTCCGGTTAAATCACAAACTCTTGACATGCCTTTAAATATAGTGTTAAATATAAGTCGCTTAATTCTTTTAAGAGTGTGCAAATATCATAAAAATAAATTTGAATGGCAATAGGGTGTGCAATTATTTTTTATAATTAACATCAAGCGTCCATTTAGCCGCTTCCGCTAGTCTAAACTCCACAAAATCAGTCCCGGAATGTAAAACCAATCGCAGTGGGAAGGTCAGATTAGTCAAGGTATAGATGTTCTGTGTGCTCGTTTTTTTCTCCACAGCAATATCCCCGTATTTGCCCTCTATGATGTCTATCCGGTCAAATTCCGGACCTTTTTCATTCAGCCGCTCGGCAGATTTGGTATTCCCTGTAACGTTCCCAGCCGTAATATTATTGCTCTTCAAGTCCGTCACGCTCTCCCCGAATGTAATCACCAGGCCACTGCCTTTCTTCTTGCCGCGTTTAAAATCCACCTCTTTAATTCCCGGCGATTTGCGGATCAGGGTGTAGTCTGTACTGTCTGAGCGTTTCTCCTGCTGCTGCGCCGAAGCCGGCAGTGCTGCACCTGCAGAACAGACCAGGCTCGCAAAAACCATGGAGAAAAATGTTGATCTTATGTCTTTCATAAATGTCTTTCTTCTTTTGAGGGATACAATATATTGATTTTGCATATACAATAGGTCTGATAAAGACATATTGTCTTGTTTTTACAGTTCTGCCTACTTGCGCTACAAGCTCCAGCCTGCTTGTTCTAACAGGCTTTATACAGCACTTCTAACACCTTTAGTGCACCGATAATGTTACGCTGCACCCGTTTTAAGGTTACAATATTTACAATTACGTTGTTTTTAACCAAAGATCATGCAGCCCGTTTTATTTCGAATATGTAAATTTGGAATAGACCTACTAGAATTTAAACAACATGCAAATTAATTCCTTTGAGGCATACCAGCAAGCTTATAAACATAGCGTAGAAAATCCGGAGGAATTCTGGGCTGGTATAGCCGACAATTTCCTTTGGAAGAAAAAATGGGACAAAGTGCTATCCTGGAACTTCTCAGAACCTAATGTAAAATGGTTTGAAGGTGCAAAACTCAACATTACAGAAAACTGTCTCGACCGCCATCTTGCAGAACATGGCGATACACCAGCCATCATCTGGGAACCCAATGACCCGGAGAAAGATCCCATTACCCTAACGTATAAGATCCTGCATGTGCAGGTTTGCAGATTTGCAAACGTGCTCAAGAAGAACGGTGTCAAAAAAGGCGACCGCATCTGTATATATATGCCGATGGTACCCGAGCTTGCCGTTGCCGTACTTGCTTGCGCAAGAATTGGTGCGGTACATTCCGTAATCTTCGGTGGCTTCTCCGCACAGTCGATCGCCGACCGCATCAATGATGCAAAATGTAAGTTGGTGATCACCGCAGATGGCTCTTTCCGCGGTAACAAACAAATCCAGCTCAAAGAAGTAATCGATGATGCGCTGATCGGCTGCCCTACGGTAGAAAAAGTGATTGTACTGACCAACACCCGCACGCCGGTTTCCATGATTAAAGGTCGCGACATCTGGTGGGAAGATGAGGTGAAGCTCGTTGATGCGAACTGCCCGGCAGAAGAAATGGACGCGGAAGACATGCTCTTCATTCTTTATACCTCCGGATCTACCGGTAAACCCAAAGGGGTGGTACATACCGTTGGCGGCTATATGGTATATGCCGGCTATACCTTTACAAATGTTTTCAACTACCAACCAGACGAAGTATTCTTCTGCACGGCAGATATTGGCTGGATCACCGGTCACTCTTACATTGTCTACGGCCCACTTTCTCAGGGTGCAACAACCTTGATGTTCGAAGGCATTCCAACCTATCCCGATGCCTCCCGTATGTGGCAGATCGTGGAGAAACACAAAGTAAACATCCTATATACCGCCCCAACCGCCATTCGCTCGTTAATGAGCTTCGGTACGGAACCGATCCAAGGCCATGATCTTAGCAGCCTTCGCGTGCTGGGCTCCGTTGGCGAACCCATCAACGAAGAAGCATGGCACTGGTATAATGAAGAAATTGGAAAAGACAATTGCCCGATCGTCGATACCTGGTGGCAAACGGAAAATGGAGGTATCATGATCTCCCCAATAGCATTCGTAACACCAACCAAGCCGAGCTACGCAACTTTACCACTGCCGGGCATCCAGCCTGTGCTGGTTGATGAAGCTGGCAACGAGATCGAGGGCAATGGCGTAAGTGGAAACCTCTGCATCAAATTCCCATGGCCAGGTATCCTCCGGACCACCTATGGCGATCATGAGCGCTGCAAGTTAACCTACTTCTCTACCTATAAGGATATGTACTTCACCGGCGATGGCTGTATGCGCGATCAGGATGGCTACTACAAAATCACCGGCCGCGTAGATGACGTGATCAATGTGTCCGGTCACCGTATCGGCACAGCCGAAGTAGAAAACGCCATTAACATGCACTCCGGTGTTGTGGAAAGTGCCGTAGTCGGCTTCCCGCATGATGTGAAAGGGCAGGGCATCTACGCCTTCGTCATCTTCGGAAACAGCCAGCACGATGAAGATCTCAACAAGCGTGATATCCTTCAAACGGTAACCCGCGTTATTGGCGCCATTGCAAAACCAGACAAGATTCTCTTTGTATCCGGCCTGCCGAAAACCAGATCCGGAAAGATCATGCGCAGAATCCTGAGGAAAATCGCCGAAGGCGAAACCAGCAACCTTGGCGATACCTCAACACTGCTCGATCCTGCAGTAGTAGAGGAGATTGTTGAAGGCGCGGCAAAGCTTCGTTAAAACAAATTCCATACATCGGTGTTCTATTACCAACAAACAGAATTTCAAACCTAATACATAGAACCATGGATGAGTTAGAATTAAAAGGAAAATGGAACGAACTCAAAGGAAAAGCAAAACAAGCTTATGCTGATCTGACTGATGACGATTTGAAATATGAAGACGGTAAAGGCGATGAACTTTACGGAAGACTTCAACAAAAAACTGGTAAAACCAGAGAAGAAGTTGTAGACTGGTTGAAATCATTGTAAACCAGTTCATACAAACAAAAAAGCGGCTGCTCATTCAATTGAGCAGCCGCTTTTTTTATGTGATCCTATTTAGTATCCGAAGATCTGTTCCAGGCTTAACTTGGTCACCGGACCAAATTTCTCCATGTCTTCCAGCTTCACCTTCTTTTCAGAAGCTACGATACAATAGTTATATGCTTTATTGGCGATACGACTGTTATGGAAGTCCTTAACATCCGTAAACGTCATCGTCTTTAGGCTGTTGTAGCTATCCATTCTGGAATCGTGGTCTATGCCCAGCTTTTTGTCTGCGAAGTAATTGTAGATGATCGCGTCTTTCGTCACACGCTCCGTCTCAATCGCATTTAACGCATTGCTTTTAGAACCTTCAAAAGATTTGTCGATTTGCGGAAGTGCGGTCAGCAATTCATTCATGCCTGCAACAGCATCCGTCATCTTATCTGCCTGGCTACCCACATAAGCCACCATGCCATACTCTTTGTCCTTTGAATCCGGTGAAGAGAAATAAGCATTGGTAGAGTAGGCTAAAGCCTTAGACTCGCGGATGGTCTGGAATACAATTGAACCCATACCTCCACCGAAGTAGCTGTTGAAAAGGGCGATCTTACCAATCTGTGATGGATCGTACGGTCCGTCGTTGCGGAACCATCTGATCTCCGACTGTACCATATCATAATCGGCAAACAGTACTTGATTAGCTGCGGTTTTGGTATACGTGTATTTTTCCGCAGGTGCCTCCGGTGTAAACTCAGAAGGCAGTCTGTGCAACTTGGCTATGTCCTGCTCAAAGTTTACCAGTGGCTTCGGACCATAATACGTAATCGCATGCTTGTAATTAAAGATGTTGTGCAGAATGTACATCAGCTCTTTTGAGGTCATCTTGTTCACCTCTTCATTGCTCAACACATTGTTCAGCGGATTTTTAGGACCATACTGCGCATAAGTAACCAAGCCACTTAGAATTGCCGACTTGTTGGTCTTCATGTTCTGTCTGTTTTTCAGGATGCTCTTCTTCAGGTCTTCAAGCGCGGTCTCGTTTGGTTTAGCATTCAGGAACAGGTGTTCAACCAGGCTTACCGCCTTATCAAAATTCTCTTGTAAACCTGTGATGTTAATCGTTACCAACTCATTACCCACGTTCATGCTGTAGCTGCATGCAATGTTGTAAAACTGCTTGCTGATTTCTTCAGCTGTATATTTATCGGTGCCCAGGAAGTTCAGGTACTGCGCCGCGTAAGGAAGCAACTTATAGTTGTAGGTACCCATGTCGAAACGGTAAGACATTCTGAAAATAGCATTCTCCTTGTTCTGAACGCTAACTACCTCTGCAATGCCCGACTTACCAAAGTTTAAATCCTTTTTGTAGTCCAGGAACTTCGGTTCAACCGCTTTAACCGGCATCTCTACAATGCTTTTGGTGAACGAAGAAGTTGCGTTTGCATTCGGGTTAATCGGGGTAATCAGCGGCTTTTCCACTTTCGGCTGGTTCTTATCCACACCTTTATGTTTATAACCCACCACGTAGTTGTCTACAAAAAACTGATTTGCAAAACGTACCAGCTCTTGTTTGGTGATCTTGCCCATCGCATCTGCGCGTTCAAGCGTTTTGTTCCAGTCTGTACCACGGTTCATAATGAACTCTGTGCTGGCTGCTTCTGCGCGGTAGCTGTTGCTGTCGAAAGCCTGCAACAAAGATAGCTTCGTGTTGGCAACGGTCGCAGGGATCAGCGCCTCATCAAACGCACCTTTTTTAAGCAAGGCCACTTGCTCCATCAGCAGTTCTTTGGCCTGCTCCAGCGTTTGACCTGCTTTTGGCTGCACGCTGAAGTAGAACATACCATAATCTTTCATCTGCTGATAACCAGCGGTCGACTTAAGTACTTTCTGCTGCTTGTTCAGGTTGATGTCCAGTAATCCGGCTTTACCGTTTGCAAAAATCCTGGAGATCAGGTGCAACATCAAGCTTTCCTTGCTGTGCTGTGCATAACCGCGGTAATATAGATCTACATTCTCCGCACTTGGGCCATAAACCTCCACGGTCTGGATTTTTGTCAATGGTTTCTCCGGTGCCGGATTGTACAGTTCCAGTGGCTTCGCCTTCATGTAAGCAAAGGTCTGGTCCACCTTCTTGATCATCTCGTCCGGATTGAAATCACCAGTCATGATCACCGCCATATTGTTCGGCACATAATATTTCTGGTAGTACTTGCGAATCTCCACCAGTGAAGGGTTCTTAAGGTGCTCGATCGTGCCGATAGTGGTTTGCTGCCCGTAGTTGTGCGTCGGGAAGAGCAGGCTCGACATGGCTTCATCCAGCTTGTTTCCGTCACTGTCCAGGCTACGGTTCTTCTCTTCATACACCGCTTCCAGCTCTGTATGGAATATACGCAGGATCGGGTTACGGAAACGCTCGCCCTGCAGTGCTAAGAACTTATCCGTTGCGTTCGAAGGGAAATCTTCATTGTAGACCGTTTCTTCATACCAGGTGTGCGCGTTGGTCGACTGTCCCCCGATGCTCATCATCATCTTATCATACTCATTCGCAATCGAGATGTTAGAGGCTTCATTAGAAGTCTTGTCAATCTCCCTGTAAATTGCTTTCCGGGCTGCACTGTCCGTCGTTGCATTATACTTCTCGTACAAAGCATCAATCTTATCCAGGTAAGGCTTCTCTTTTGTAAAGTCGGTGGTGCCGAACTTGTCCGTCCCTTTAAAAAGCAGGTGCTCCAGGTAGTGCGCCAAACCGGTGTTGGTTCGAGGGTCGGTGTTGCTTCCTGCGCGAATGGCCATACGGTACTCGATGTTCGGCTCTTTCGCATTAGGGGAGAGCATTACCGTAAGTCCGTTTTTCAGCGTGTAAAACCTGGTTTTAATTGGGTCATTGGTGACATACTTGTAGGTATAGCCGCCAGAAGAAGCCGTTTTCCATTGATACTGGCTTTGTGCAATCAGGCCCGAACCGGTAAAAAGAAATCCCGCTAAGAGGATTAGTTTATGTTTCATTAATATAAGTTATACTCAAATATAACCTCAATCCACATTAATACTTACACATTATATTGATTTCTTGTACTTTTGGTGCAAGAATAAACTTAGAACCCTAATACCTTGAAAAAACACGCAAACAGACCCAATATCCTAGTTGTAAATGATGATGGTATAACCGCACCAGGCATCAAAAACCTGATCGAAGTTGCACAGGAACTCGGAAATGTTGTGGTTGTCGCACCCGATGGGCCGCAATCAGGCATGGGCCACGCCATCACCATCGGTAAACCCTTGAGATTCGATAAAGTAGACCTATATCCAGGTGTAGAAATGTACAAGTGCTCCGGTACACCGGTAGATTGTGTAAAGCTTGCCGTAAACAAGATTTTCAAAGGCCAGAAACCTGATTTATGTGTGTCTGGTATTAACCATGGTTTGAACAACTCCATCAATGTTATTTACTCCGGTACCATGTCTGCAGCAGTAGAAGGTGCTATTGAATCTATACCTTCGATTGGCTTTTCGCTGGACGACTTCTCACAGGAAGCAGACTTCAGCCATTCCAAGAAGTTCATTAAAATCATATGCGAGCAGGTGTTGGCAAATGGACTGCCACCAGCAACCTTACTGAACGTGAATTTCCCTAAAGGTGCCGACTTAAAAGGCATCAAAATCTGCCGTCAGGCAAATGCGAAATGGGCAGAGGAGTTCGATGAGCGTAATGACCCTTACCAACGTCCTTATTACTGGTTAACCGGTGTGTTCCAGAACTTTGATAAAGGCGAAGACACAGATGTTTGGGCGCTTGAAAACAACTATGTATCTGTTGTTCCGGTACAGTTCGACCTTACCGCGCATCATGCCATCCCGGTACTTAACACCTGGAACTTTGATGTTTAAAGCATTCAAAGATACCCTCTGGGCTGGACTTGGAATCGGTTTGATCGTGCCAGGTGTCCTAATTGGCATCACCTGGTACATCATGCATGCGGTATCTTACCTGGCAAAGTTAGATCTCCTGCTGATCGGCTGTATTGCCGTGAATGCACTGATGCTTAAGTTCGTGTTCAAAGAAAACAAGGACAACATCGGCCGTGGCCTCATCATTGCAACCTTCGCATGGGGCATGGCTTTCTTCTACTATAAAATATCCAAATCATGAAATACTACCTTGTAGCTGGTGAAGCATCAGGAGATTTGCATGGCGCAAACTTGATGCGCGCCTTAAAAGTAGCGGATCCCGGTGCCGAATTCAGGTACTTTGGTGGTGATAAAATGCAGCAGGAGGGTGGAACCCTGGTTAAGCACTACGCCGATATGGCCTTCATGGGTTTTACCGAAGTGGTACTCAACCTCAACACCATCCTGCGGAACATGAAAACCTGCAAGCAGGATATACTGGAATACCAACCCGATGCCTTGATCCTGATCGACTTTCCAGGCTTCAACCTCAAGATTGCAGAGTTCGCAAAAAACAAAGGCATCAAGGTTTGCTACTACATCTCCCCGAAAGTCTGGGCATGGAACCAGAAGCGAGTACTGCGCATCAAGAAGGTCGTGGATAAGATGTTCTGCATCTTACCCTTTGAAGTTGCCTTCTACAAAAGCTGGGCGATGGACATCGACTACGTCGGAAATCCCTTGCTAGACGAGATCGCGCGGTTCGAACCTAACCCGACTTTTCAGCAGCAGCATCAGCTGGAGGACAAGAAAATTATTGCGCTGCTGCCCGGCAGTCGTAAACAGGAAATTGAACGCCTGCTGCCCGTCATGTTAAGCACGATCAATAATTTCCCGGATTACCAGTTTGTAATCGCGGGTGCCCCGGGATTTGAACCAGCTTACTATGCACAATTCAACGGCGGACAGGCCGTACCGCTCGTTTTCGGAGAAACTTACGATCTCCTGCATCATGCACATGCCGCCATCGTAGCCTCTGGTACGGCAACGCTGGAGACCGCACTCTTCCACGTGCCGCAGGTGGTTGTTTACAAAGGTGGTACAATCTCGATTGCCATCGCCAGAATGCTGGTCAAAATCAAGTTCATCTCCCTGGTGAACCTGATCATGGATAAAAAGGTTGTTACAGAACTTATCCAGGAGGATTGTAATACCGAACTGCTAACCACAACACTGGGCGCCATTCTCGACGGGCCTGCCAGGGAAACCATGTTGCTGGATTACAAGGCGCTGGCTGATGTGATGGGCAAGCCCGGCGCATCAGAACGTACCGCAGAACTGATCACAAAATTCCTCAAAAATCCGATTGCAGATTAAGTAACCTGTTAGTTACGCAGGTTTTTTCTTGCTGCATAGCTAATATATTTACCACTAAGCAATCAATTTGCTTTTCAAACGCTAAGATTCATCTATTTCTGGGTAAATCAACCGCATGGTGCTGTAAACTAGATTTATAAGGCGACCTGTGGTTTGAGCTTGGAGGCAAAATTGCTATTGATAAATTAACAATCGATCATACGCAACACCAACCCTTAATGAAAAAATACATTCCGCTTGCCTTACTTGTATTTACAAGTGCAATCATCAGTTCCTGTGGCGGTAAAGACGAGAAAGCTGAAAAAGCGGCCGCGGCAAACCAGATTAAGCCACACCAGGTATTAGAGATTCAACAAACCGATGCCACCCTCCATACAGACTTCCCGGCAAGCATTCAAGGGCAACAAAACATCGAGATCCGGCCCAGGGTAGATGGTTATGTTGAAAAGATCTATGTAGACGAAGGTGCGGTGGTTAAGGCCGGACAACCTTTATTCAAAATCAATGCACCCCAGTTTGAGCAGGAAGTACGTACCGCAACGGCAAGCATCAAAAGTGCAGAAGCGGAAGTGAGTACGGCAAAAATGGCTGTAACCAAAGTTAAACCGCTGGTCGAAAAAGACATCATCAGTAAATACGAACTCGAATCTGCGGAGTACCGCCATCAGGCGGCACTGGCCACCCTTTCTCAGGCCCAGGCTGCATTGTCAAATGCAAGAACCAACCTCGGCTATACCAATGTTAAAAGTCCCGTAAATGGCGTTGTCGGATCCATTCCCTTCCGCCTGGGTAGTCTGGTGAGTGGTTCCAATGCTGAGCCATTAACCACCGTTTCCAGCATCGGCAATGTCTATGCCTATTTCGCCTTTAACGAAAAACTACTTTTAGAATTTAATAAAGATGCTAAAGCATCCTTTGCAGAACGCATCAAACAAATGCCATCCGTATCGCTGGTGCTGGCAGATGGTACCCTGTACAATCAGCAGGGCAGAATCCAGACCGTAAACGGACTGATCAACACCGCTACAGGTTCCGTGAATGTACGCGCCAGCTTCCCCAATCCAAATGGTTTGATCCGCAGCGGCAGTAGTGCGACGGTACGGATCCCAACGCAGGTGAAAAACGGCATCCTTATCCCTCAAAGTGCAACCTTCGAGCTGCAGGATAAGCGGTTTGCATCAGTAGTGGGCACCGACAGCATTGCTAAGAACGTGCAGATTACGGTCCGTGATAATAGCGCAGGATCGTTTTTCGTGGTCGATAAAGGTTTGAAGGCAGGCGACAAGGTCGTGCTGGAAGGTGTAGCGAACCTTAAGGATGGTACCAAGATCAAACCCGTACCTGCCAACGCGAATAACATTTATGCAGAGTTAAAGAAATAGAGGATGTTTAAAAAATTTATAGAGCGCCCGGTACTATCCACTGTAATATCTGTCATCATCGTCATCCTGGGCATATTAGGCCTTATCGCGCTGCCGATTTCCCAATATCCCGACATTGCGCCGCCCACGGTACAGGTGAGTGCAAGTTATCCAGGTGCCAATGCGGATGTGGTCCTTAAAAGTGTGGTCGTCCCTCTGGAGGAGCAAATCAACGGGGTGGAGAACATGACCTACATGACTTCCTCCGCCACCAACGAAGGTACAGCAACCATCAGTATCTTCTTTAAGGTCGGTACCGACCCTGATCTTGCCGCGGTGAACGTGCAGAACAGGGTATCCCGCGCCACTAGTCTTTTGCCGCAGGAAGTAACCCGCGCCGGGGTTACGGTAACCAAGAGTCAGAGCACCAATCTCCTGGTGTTTTCCATTTACAGCAAGGTGCCTGCGTACGACCAGACCTTTCTGCAGAACTATGCGAAAATCAACATCATCCCCCAAATTCAGCGGGTTACCGGTGTAGGGGAGGCCAGGGCATTCGGATCCCGGGATTATTCTATGCGCATCTGGCTGAAGCCCGATGTGATGGCGCAGTATGGCCTCATTCCGGAGGATGTTTCCGCCGCACTTGCCGAGCAGAACATCGAAGCGGCACCTGGTAAGTTCGGCGAAAGTGGCGAACAGACTTTTCAGTATGTAATCAAATATAAAGGCCGCCTAACCACCGAGCAGGAGTTCCAGAACATCGTGGTTAAAGCTGCAGGTAATGGCCAGCTGTTGCGACTAAAAGATATTGCACGTGTAGAACTCGGTTCATTGGATTATACCTCCAGCAACACCACCAATGGTTTACCCTCCGTTGGTATTGCGGTGAGTCAGACCCCAGGTTCAAATGCGCGTGATGTAATCAATGAATCCAAGAAGCTGATCGAAGCGGCAGCAAAGAACTTCCCTGCAGGCGTAGAATATACCACGCTGGTGGATATCAACGAAAACCTGGATGCCTCTATTGAGAAGGTGGTACACACCCTTATTGAAGCCTTCGTTCTGGTATTTATCGTCGTATTCATATTCCTTCAGGATTTCCGTTCCACCCTAATTCCCGCCATCTCGGTGCCGGTAGCTATTGTGGGTACCTTCTTCTTCCTGAACCTGTTCGGTTTCACCATCAACCTGCTCACGCTTTTTGCCCTGGTGCTTGCCATCGGTATTGTGGTGGATGATGCCATCGTGGTGGTAGAGGCGGTACACGCCAAGCTGGATCATGGCTACAAGTCGGCCAGAAGAGCAACCATAGATGCTATGGATGAAATCTCCGGCGCCATTATTTCTATCACCCTGGTGATGTCGGCCGTTTTTATTCCGGTAACCTTCATCACCGGTTCCACCGGCGTTTTCTACAAACAGTTTGGTATTACCCTAGCCGTCGCCATCATCCTGTCGGCCATTAACGCCTTAACCTTAAGTCCGGCGCTCTGCGCCATCCTGCTGAAGCCACATGCAGATGATGAAAAGCACAAGAGCTTCATGAACCGCTTTTACACCGCCTTTAATGTTGGCTTCGGACGCATGACCAACCGCTACAAACGTGGGGTACTCTTCCTCGCTGGTAAAAGCTGGATCGTAATTGCTTCCATCGTATTATTCACCGGCGGCTTATATTATATGATGCAGAGCACGCCAACTTCCTTTGTGCCTAAGGAGGATCTTGGTAGTTTGTATGCTCACATCAGCTTGCCACCTGCAGCTTCCATGGAACGAACCACAGTAGTGGCAAACCAGGTCGACAGTATTGCCCATACCATCCCCGAGGTGCGTAACACGCTGCGGATTGTCGGGCAAAACCACCTTGCTGGCGCAGGTAGTGCCTATGCCATGGTGATCATCAAACTCAAACACTGGGACGATCGTAAGGGGAGCGTGGATAAGGTGATCAGCACGCTTACAGAAAAAACAAAGGGCTTCCGTGATGCCTCGCTCGTATTTGTTGCACCACCAACCATCTCCGGATTCGGTCGGAGTGGTGGTTTTGAAGTGCAGCTGCAAGATCAAACGGTACATACCACGCAGGAGTTCTTCGGGGTGAGCAACAAGTTCCTGGAGGTGCTTGGCAAACGCCCGGAAATACAGTTTGCAACAACGTCCTTCAACCCGAACTTCCCGCAGTACATGATGAATGTGAATCTGGAGAAAGTTAAAGAAGCAGGGGTAACGGTGAACTCCCTTTTGAGCACCATGCAGGGTTACTTCGGTGGGGTGTATGCATCCAACTACAACCAGTTCGGAAAGCAATACCGGGTGATGATCCAGGCCGACGCGAAGTTCCGCGCCAACCCGGAAAGCTTGAATAAGATTTTCGTGCGTACCAACACCGGACAGATGGCGCCAATCACAACCTTCATCCGTATGGATCGGGTGTACGGACCAGAATCCATCTCCCGATTCAACCTTTTTAGTGCAATTTCCGTTACCGGTAACCCCAATGAAGGTTACAGCTCCGGGGATGCCATTAAGGCCATTCAGGAAGTTGCCGCAGAAACCCTCCCCGTGGGTTACGGTTACGACTTCTCCGGCTTAACCAGAGAAGAGCTCCTTTCTGGCGGCCAAACGGTATTCATCTTCATCCTGTGTCTGGTATTCGTCTACTTCCTGTTAAGCGGACAATATGAAAGCTACATTCTGCCGTTTGCGGTGATTCTTTCCTTGCCTTTCGGACTGGCAGGTGCTTATTTCTTCTCCATCATCTTTGGGCTGAACAGCAACATTTACCTGCAGATTTCCCTGATCATGCTCATCGGACTGCTCGCGAAAAACGGAATTCTGATCGTGGAGTTTGCCCTGGAAAGAAGGCGTAACGGTATGCCGATCGCGAAGGCAGCCATAGATGGTGCCGTTGCACGTTTCCGCCCAATCCTGATGACCTCCTTTGCCTTCATCTTCGGCTTGTTGCCATTGATGTTTTCTTCAGGGGCCGGGGCGATTGGTAACCGGTCGATCGGTACAGGTGCCGTAGGCGGTATGCTCGTGGGAACCATACTGGGTGTGTTCATCATTCCGGTGCTGTTCATCATCTTCCAGAGCTTACAGGAGAAGATCAGCGGGCCGGCGACAAACTTCTACGATGAGGTGGATGATGAACACCAGACAGACCGTACAACCTAATACTTCCTGACGCTTTGTATAAAGAACCAATGATTAACAGAAAATATAACGGATATAAAAAGGGCATGTTCGCCGCCGCAGCGGTACTCAGCTTGTTTAGCGCCTGTAAGGTGAGTGAGACTTACGAACGACCAAACCTGATCACAGAAGGACTGTACCGCAACCAGCAGGGGACAGATACGCTAAACATGGCTGCAAGAACATGGCAGAGTATGTTCAACGATCCGATTCTAAAACAACTGATCCAGGAAGGTTTACAAAATAACCTGGATCTGAAGAATGCCATTGAAAACATCGTGCAGGCAGAAGCTATCCTCAGACAGCAACGTCTAGCCTTACTGCCGACTTTAGATGCCAGTGCCAATGTAACGCGTGCAAAAACATCTGAAGCCAGCTTAAACTTCCGCAACGGCGTTAACATCCGAACCTTAACCACCACACACCGCCTGCAACTCAGCACTTCCTGGGAAGCAGATATCTGGGGTAAGCTGAGCAGTGCTAAACGCTCGGCATTAAACAGCTACCTGCGTACCGATGCCGCAAGGCGGGCAGTGGAAACACAGCTCATCGCCGATATTTCAAATAGCTATTACAACCTCCTGGCACTGGATCGCCAGCTGGAGATCACCCAACTGACCCTGAAGAAGCGGATTGAAAGTGTCGAAACCCTACGGGCGCTGAAGGAAGGTGCCGTCGTAACCGGCGCTGCCGTGGTACAGGCGGAAGCCAATCGCTACGCTGCGGAGGTGACCATCCCTGACCTGAAACTGAACATCCGGCAAACAGAGAATGCACTTTCTGTGCTGCTGGGCAGGGCCCCTGCTGAAATCCGACGCAACAAATTAGCCGATCAACAACCCTTTACAGATGTGAGCCTGGGCATGCCTGCGCAGCTCCTGCAGAACCGCCCGGATGTGCAAGCCGCAGAGTTCGCTTTACGTGCCTCCCTGGAAGATGTTAACGTAGCAAGATCATTCTTTTACCCTGCACTTACGCTAACCGCTTCAGGTGGATTTTCCAACCTGAGCTTACGGGATTTCTTTACAAATGCCCTTTTCTACAATGTTGTTGGTGGCCTAACCCAGCCAATTTTCGCCCAAGGGGCGAACAAAGCCCGCTTAACACGTGCGCAATCCTTGCAGGCACAGTCGCTGAATGATTTCCAGTTTGCATTGTTAAATGCCGGACAGGAGGTATCAAATGCGTTGTACGCCTATCAGGCTGCAGGCGAAAAGGAAGTTTCCAGAATACGTCAGATTGAAGCTTTACAGAAGTCCGTTTCCTTCACAGAGGAGTTGTTGCGTTACAGTTCCGCAACCAACTATACGGATGTGCTCACTTCGGAGCAGGCACTGCTCCAGGCGGAGCTAAGTGGTGTAAGTGACCGCCTGCAGAAGCTGCAGGCGGTAGTAGATTTATATCGCGCCCTTGGTGGGGGCTGGCAGTAGTTATTTGCTGGCTTTAATCCAGGTCGCAAGGTCGTTGATCACCACCTCGGATACATTCGCAGGCGTTCTGTACTGCTCTGCTGTACCTTTCTCGGTTTGCACCGTCAGTGGGTGATTAAGCTCCGGATAGAACTTAAGACTTGCATTGGACTTTTTCCCCAAAGCTGCAGTCCAGAGCTTATAATCTGCATCTGAAACCTGGAAGTCCATGCCGCCCTGAATCACCATGATGCGCTGTGATAATTTCTTTGCAGTGGCCACCTGATCATAGTTGTTCAGGTCAATCCAGTAAGATGCAGGTAACTGCAGAATCAACGAATCTGGCTTCATGGTGCCTAGCTTGGTTAACCTTGAAGTTTCAATTAACTGCAGATTCTTGTTGAACATTTCCTTTGTTGCTGCCGTGGTGTCTTTCGACAAGCCGTACATGTAATGGTTCTGATCGATGATCAAATCGGTGAACTTTCTAGCCGGCGCAGCCGCCATGATGATGCCTTTGATGTCCGGACTAAGGGTTGCGATTCTTGGTGCAAGCATGCCGCCCAGGCTAAGACCGAAAACGTAAATCTGTTTTTTATTCAGCTGCGGAATGGTTTTAGACAGGTTAACTGCGGTTACCGCATCATTGATGGTTTCTTCTTTAACCGTAAAGGCGCCCGAATATTCCTGAGGGTACACCAGTGTACGTTTTACGTAGCGGATGCTGGCGATGCCTTTTGCAGCAAGTCCCAAAGCGATGTCTTTAAACGGCTTTACGGCACCAACACTCTGATCCATATCACCAGGCCCTGATCCATGTACCAGAATAACCACCGGGATGTTACTGCCGGTTTTAGGCATGGTCAGCATGCCCACAAGGTCGTTCTTGGCACCTTTAATTTTCACTTCCTGCTGTTTGATGTTCGCGGTATCGGCATAAGCGGGTAGGGCATAGGCACTAGATGGTGCCTTTTGCTGCAGGTAAAAACCAACCATCTTCTCGCCCTTGTTAAAAGCAAGTACAAAACGCTGACTGTCTTTGGCGAACTTGCCTTCTACAACCACCACGAAGAACTCACCTTCTGATTTACTCTGTACAATCTCGGCAGACTCGTACTTGCCAATTTGCGTATCTAATTTCTCCCAAAGGCTTTTCAAATGTTCGGGCTTTACTTGCGCCTGTAGTGTGGGATCAAAAAACGTGGTCGCATCCTCGAATTTTCCAGCACTTAAAGTATCAAAGAAGTCACCCGAACGGTTCATCAGGGCCACCACACTTTGCGAAAATGCGCTTGTTGTCAATAAAAGGATGGTAAAGAATAACAATAATTTCTTCATGTATGCTTAGGTATTTTTAGTAACAGACCAAAGTTAACATAATTTGAATTCCACGATTATTAATTTGAACTTTGCCGCTACAAATGGCCACCATCAAAAAACTCCCTTCTCCGATAACCATTCTTATGATGGTTATCATCGTCGCTGCAATCGCTACATGGTTAATTCCAGCAGGTAAATACCATACACTTTCTTATCAGGATGGGGCAACAACCTTTACCTACAGCAGTCCCGACGGGGATCGAAGCCTGCCGCTTACGCAGGAAACGCTCGATGCGATGGAGATCAAGATTGCACTGGAGAAATTCAAAGATGGCAGCATCCGGAAGCCGGTATCCATTCCGGGAACCTACGAGCGCATAGAAGCCAATCGCGAAGGGCCAGTAGAGATTTTAACCGCACCCATAAAGGGGATCTACGATACCATAGACATCATTCTTTTCATTCTGGTGACTGGTGGATTCATCAGCGTTTTCTATGCGACAGGCGCGATGGAAGAAGGCTTGCGCAGCCTCTCCGCGAGGATGCATGGCCGGGAAGCCTGGCTCATCGTGATCCTTGGCTTCCTGTTTTCCTTTGGTGGCGCCTCTTTCGGCATGGCAGAAGAAGCACTAGCATTTTACCCGATCATGGTGCCCCTGTTCCTGGCTGCCGGATATGATCTTCTGGTGCCTGTCGCCGTGCTCTTTGGCGGCACACAGCTCGGTACCTTATCCTCCTTCAGCAATCCATTCTCAACGATCATTGCTTCGAATGCTGCGGGGATTACCTGGACCGACGGCATTTACGGCCGCCTGGCGATGTTTGTGTTCTCCACCGGATTGTTCATCTGGTACGTGGTCAAGTATGCGCAGAAAGTGAAGCTGAACCCTGAAGCGTCTTACGTGTTCCAATGTGATGGTGTGGTGAAAAGTCCTTTCGCAACGCTCCATGCAGAACCGGAAGCTCAAAGCAAAGCTGGTGGAAAAACCGGTTTATTGCTCCTGATCTTCCTGAGTACCTTCCTGATTTTAATTGCCGGGGTGGTGGTATTCAACTGGTGGTTACCGGAGATGTCTGCCTTGTTTCTCGCTTCTTCCATTCTGGTGGCCATTATCACGCGTATGGGTGAAAAGAACTTCATCGGCTTGTTCATTAAAGGCGCAGAAGAACTGCTTTCTGTAGCTTTCATTATTGGTACTGCGAGAGGGGTAACCATCATGCTCAATGAAGGGAACATCAGCGACAGCATACTTTTTTATGCCGCCAACATGGTGGACCAACTGCCACCATCCATATTCATTGTGATCATGCTCTTTGTGTACATGGTTTTCACCTTGTTCATTGCAAGTACCTCCGGAATGGCGGTCGTTACCATGCCGATCATGGGCTCCCTGGCTGTAATTGCCGGTGTTCCCGGTCGCGAGATCGTGAACAGCTACCTCTTCGGTATGGGCATCATGGGGATGGTTACCCCTACAGGCTTATTGCTACCATCGCTGGCATTAGTCAATGTAAGTCCTAAAGCCTGGTGGAAATTCATCCGCCCATTGCTACTGATGCTGCTGGTGCTTTGTATCGCCTTTCTGGTGATCAGCGTTAACATGAACTAAAGCAGCTTAAGCACCGGCTGCCGGTTAAACGGCTTAAAAGTTTGTCAGGATTCTGAATTGTACCAAATCACGTTCAATATCGCCGGTCTTCTTGCGTTGCTGCATCCGTAGGTATCCAACCTCCGTATCAATATGTTTGTTGAAACGATAGCCCAGTGCAACCAATGGTCTGTGCTGGTCGAAGAAGCTATTGTTAATTTTTTCCTTGTTCTGAACGTTAAACATCACTTCCGACTGCAGCAAAGCATACATACCTTTGCTAAACTTTTCATCTGCAATTAAAGGCACAACGGCACCAAGCTGTAAGCGCAGGCGCTGGGAGAACTCATCCTCCGGGCCACGGAAACGTTGTTCGAAGCGTACGCGGAAGTTGAGCCTTAAGCGCTCCACCACATTCTTGTAGATATACTGTTGGAAAAAGCGGTTTTCCAGGGTACTGATCTTTTCCTCGTCCATCATCTCCCAATCGGTAACATTTGCATACCCGAGCGCCACAGAATGCTGCTTGTTCAGGTTATAGCCCAATGCACCTCTTAGTAATCGGGTACCCAGGTAGTCGAAATTGTTCGCAGAACGAAACTGAAAGTCGGTAAGCAGGTCAAATTTCGGCGATAACTTTTGCGTATGGGTGAGGTTAAACCAGCCGCCGTTGCCGATTTGCGCAAAGGCGATATTTGTGAAGAGCATTAAACTTGTAAACAGAACAGCGAGTCGCAGCAAAGAATGGATCATGGGGTTGTTTTAAGTTTAAAATAGCCCAAATCTATTCAATTTATTTGATACGCAGCACATAAACCATGCAGCAGGATTGCATAAAGAGCGCGTGAGCTGTCGTGCATAAGCGGAAACCTTTACCGGCATTGGTTGTTTTTAGTGTTCAACCAAACTAAGAAAACATGTCAGCAGCAACAAATAAAAAGACCGTAATTGTTACCGGAGCGAGCTCCGGCATAGGGCAGGGTATCGCCATTGGCTTTGGCCAGCAAGGTGCCAATGTGGTGGTCAACTACCATGGCGATGATGAAGGTGCCAATGAAACGCTGGACCGCATCAAAGAGGCCGGTGGTTCGGGCTTTATCCATCAGGCAGATGTAAGCGATGAAGGCGAAGTAGAAGAGATGTTCCGCAAAACAGAAGCGGAATATGGCCGTATCGACGTGTTGATCAACAATGCCGGCATTCAGCAAGACAGCGACTTTGCCAGCATGAGCCTGGAGCAATGGGATAAAGTGATCCACACGAACCTGACGGGACAATTCCTTTGTGCACGCGCCGCAATCCGCCATTTTGAACAACAAGTGCAAGCTGGTCCTGAAGATATGGCCAAAGGGAATATCATTTTTATGAGTTCCGTACACGACATCATCCCTTGGGCAGGCCATGTCAACTATGCATCCTCCAAAGGTGGAATCCTGATGCTGATGAAATCACTGGCACTGGAAGTTGCGCCGAAGAAAATCCGGGTAAATGCCATTTCTCCGGGTGCCATTGCAACAGACATCAACGAAGAGGTGTGGAGTGACGAAGAAAAGCGGAAGGAGCTGATCAAGCTTATCCCTTATAAGCGGATCGGTAAACCTGAAGACATCGCGAAAGTAGCGCTGTGGCTGGGATCGGACGACAGCGATTACGTTACGGGAACCACGATCTACGTGGATGGCGGTATGACGCTCTACCCGGGCTTTGTAGACAATGGTTAAACGATAATAGCATATAAATATGGAACAGATGATCATAGCGGAGTCGGCACTTGTAGACATTGATTTTACAGCTGCTGATGTTGAAAGAACACTTAAAACCCTGCAACCTGTGGTATTCAAGGAAGAAGCGGCCTATTGCTGCCACTTGGGGCCTGATATGGAAAGCGGAATTGTTGGCCGTGGAGATACGCCAGAAGCGGCGATCGCGGATTGGAAAGCGGCCTTAAAACAACGCGTACAAACGGCAGGAGAAGAAGATGAACTCGCAAATTTTGTCAAAGACTCGTTGAACTTCAGCAAAAACGATGTATGGTAGTTAATTACCTGAAGCACAATGGATAATATCCGGTTTGCAGGTGTTTGCACCGCTACAAAGTGCTAAATACATAAACTTACAGCACAAGCCCTTACGTAGAACATGTAAGGGCTTGTTCATTTTACAGGGTTTTATACGGCAACTTTCCTTTTTGAAAACCATAGCCGTTAAGTTGCTGTAATCTAGATTATTATTGGTGTTTGTGCTTGCGGTCTTATCCCTGGACAAAAGCCTGAAAAGCAGAAGTTTTAGCACGCATATATGTTCGATTATCTGATAGTAGGCGCAGGTTTTTCCGGGAGTGTACTGGCCGAGCGATTGGCTAGCCAAAAAAATAAAAAGATACTGATTGTGGACAAGCGCAATCACATTGGCGGCAATGCTTATGATTATTACAATGAACATGGCATTCTGATCCATAAATACGGACCACACTGGTTTCATACCAATGACCGCAAAGTATTTGAATACCTGTCTGCCTTTACCGCCTGGCGCTACCATTACCATCGGGTACAGTCATACGTTGATGGTATGCTGGTACCCTTTCCCATTAACCGCGACACGCTGAATATGCTGTACGGCCTGGACCTGAGCAGCCCCGCCGCTGTGCAGGCTTACTATGATGAGGTAAAAGCAAACATTAACAACCCCGCAGATGCTGAAGAGATGGTGATCAGTCAGGTTGGCGAAGCCTTGTATAACAAGTTCTTCAAAGGTTACACCCTAAAACAGTGGGAGATTCACCCCCGCGATCTTGCGGCCAGTGTGACAGCCAGAATTCCGGTGCGCACAAACCGGGATGACCGCTACTTTACCGACACTTATCAGGGTATGCCCAAGCACGGCTATACGGCCATGTTTCAGCGGATGCTCAGCCACCCAAACATCTCGGTCATGCAGCAGACCGACTATCGCGAACTGCTGCAGACGGTGCCTTACCGAAAGATGATCTATACCGGTCCCATAGATTCCTTTTTCGACTATAAGTTCGGTAAGCTTCCATACAGATCGCTGCGCTTTGAACATGAAACCTTTGATCAGGAATTCCATCAGCCCTGCCAGCAGGTGAACTATCCCAATGAGTACGACTTCACACGGATCGTGGAATGGAAGCATGCCACGGGTCAGAAAAGCCACCTGACCACCATCACCCGCGAATATGCACTCGATGCAGGTGATGATCTCGAACGCTACTATCCAATTCCAAGAGCCATAAATCACGACCTTTTCAACAAATACAAAGCAGAAGCAGCGCAGCTGGATAATGTACTGTTTTGCGGCCGGCTGGCGGATTATAAGTATTACAACATGGATCAGGTCGTCGCAAGAGCGCTAATGATCGCAGAGAAAGAACTTAAAGATCAGTAAAGAAAATAAAAGAAAGAACCATGCGTGCATCCTTCGTCATTGTAAACTACAACAGAAAAGCAGAGTTGCTGCTGACCATTGCCAGAACAAAGGCCTTAATTGAAAACGATCCCGAATTTGAGCTTGTTATTGTGGACAATGCCTCTACCGATGGAAGTGCTGAAGCGGTAATCAGGCACTACCCCGATGTGGTATTGATTCAAAACCCGGTAAATACCGGTGCCCCGGCCTGGAACCTTGGTTTTCAACGCGCAAAAGGCGACTACTTCATCATTCTGGATGATGACAGTCAGATCGACTTTGGCCTGGAAGCGGCATTGGCGCATATGGATCAGCATCCGGAAATCGGGGTACTTGCCTTAAACGTGGTTTCTGGTCCTTACACCAGTGAAGGCTGGAAATGGAAGGATGGACAATCCATTGTTGGATTTATTGGCTGCGGTGCGATCTATAGAAGGGAAACTTACCTGACAGTTGGGGGCTATGCAGATTGGATGTTCCTGTATGTGAACGAATGGGATCTGGGCTTGCGTGTAGTGGATGCCGGCTACCAGGTACGGTATTTTGCAGATTGCCAGGTGACGCACCGGGCCAGTGAAGTAAATCGAAGCAGCAAACGGTTAAGGGTTTTCGTGACGGGTCACGAGCTTTCCATCGTATACAAATACATGGGTGAGGGCCGGATGAAAAATGTATGGCGTGTGGTATTCAACAACCTGAAAGGCGTAAGGCAGCTGCATTTCAAAGATACCTGGTATAACATGCTGGGTATGGCCGCATTTTATAAGAACAGAAAGTCATTGTCCTATACCCCGGTGTCCCCCTATACCCAGTCGCTGTTTCTGAATCTTTTTGAAGGTACAAGGCCAGTATTCGACTTCCTCAAACGTGACTTCTCCAATATTTCTAAAGTATTTAAGCGACCCGGCCAGACATCTGAAACCTATGCTTCCAACACTAAAACCAAAGTAGAAAATGAAAATCTCGTTTGTGATCCTGAATTATAACAGGGAAAAAGAACTACTGATTACCGTTGGAAAAACGATGGAACTCATGGCTGGCAAAAGCGACTACGAGATCATCGTGGTGGACAATGCCTCGTCCGACAATTCGATCATTTCGTTAAGCAGAGCCTACCCTGAAGTGCGGATCCTTGCGCGCAGTAAGAACATTGGCATTGCAGGCTGGAATGATGGCTTTGAACTTGCGAAAGGCGAATACCTGGTGGTGCTGGATGACGACAGCAATATTGTAAGTGGTTTAGATGAAGCCATTGCGGTGTTAGATGACGATCCGAAAATCGGCATTCTTGCGCTCAATGTTACCGGCGGTGCCTTCCCAACAGATTACCTCGTGCACATGGAAGATAATATCGATTTCATTGGCTGTGGGGCGATCATCCGGAAAACACTTTTCGAGAAAATCGGCGGCTTTGCGGAGTGGCTGTTCATCTATACCCATGAATGGGAGTATGCCATCCGGTGTCTGGATGCCGGATTCAGCATCCGTTACTTCGCACACTGTTATGTGGACCACCGGACGAGCGTCATCAACCGGAGCTCCAGGCGGCTCAAGGTCTTCTCCATCCGGAATGAGATGGCCATCGTGTACAAGTTCTTCGATAAGAAGGATCGATCGAAATATGTCACCCGCGTTTACCTGAACAACCTGAAAAGCATCCGGCGACTTGGTCCTGCTGCCTTGCCCTGGTTTTATCAGGCCCTGGTAGAATTTATGAAGCTGCGCAAGGAGCTGGTGCATACCCCGGTTAGCCGCGAAGTGCAGGATTTCTACAGCAAGAGCTGCTGGTCTACCCGACGTTTTCTGAAAATTATATAAAAGCCGTAACTTACCAATAGCCAAAGCGCAGCTGATATGATGCACGAATCTGATAAGTACTGGGAGATAAAACCGAACACATCGTTGCTTGACATCAAACTAAAGGAGAATTACGAATACCGGGATTTGCTCTGGCTGTTGGTTAAGCGGGATTTCATATCCTTTTACAAGCAGACCATCCTCGGGCCGATCTGGTTTTTCATCCAGCCGATCTTTACCGTGCTGATCTTTTCGCTGATTTTCGGCAACGTTGCCGGCATCTCCACAGATGGGCTGCCGAAGCCGCTGTTTTATCTGGCAGGGGTGGTCACCTGGAACTACTTTTCAGATTGCTTCATTAAAACCTCTTCGGTCTTCCGGGACAATGCTTACATCTTTGGCAAGGTTTACTTTCCCAGGTTGATCATGCCTCTGAGTGTGGTGTTCTCCAATCTGGTGAAATTCGGCGTGCAACTGCTACTGCTGTTTGCGATGATGTTATTTTACGGCTTAAAGGGTGGACATTTTCAGATCACCTGGTATGTGCTGTTGTTCCCGGTGCTGGTGCTTTTAATGGCTTGCCTGGGGCTGGGTCTGGGCATGGTTGTTTCCGCAATGACAACAAAATACCGGGACCTGGCTTTTCTGGTCACTTTCGGTGTTCCCTTGTTGATGTACGCGACAACGGTGGTATTCCCATTATCGGCTGCACCGGAGCGCTTCCATAATCTTATTAAATTCAATCCGATGACCCCTATTATTGAGACCTTCCGGATGGGCTTTCTGGGCACAGGCACCTTCAGCTGGTCCATGCTTGGTTACACCACGTTTATTACGGTTGTCATTCTTTTCCTTGGTGTCGTCACCTTCAACAAGGTGCAGAAGAGCTTCGTGGATACCGTATAACCACAACAAACAAATCGGCAGCAGATCAGGTATAATGTGTAGGAAAGCAGGATTGAATTCATGGGCAAAATTGTAATCAAGGCAGAAAATATTTCAAAGGCATACGAGCTTGGTGAATTCAGCACGGGCACCATCAGCCGTGACCTGGAGCGCTGGTGGGCAATGATGCGCGGCAAGGAAGATCCTTTTCTGAAGATTGGTGAAGTAAATGACCGCAATAAGAAAACGGACAGCAAGCTGGTATGGAGTCTGAAGGACATTAATTTTGAGGTAGAGGAAGGATCCGCGCTGGGCATTATCGGTCGTAATGGGGCCGGAAAGAGCACGCTGCTTAAACTGCTGAGCCGGATTACTTCCCCGACCACCGGCACCATTAAAGGTCGCGGCCGCATTGCAAGTTTGCTGGAAGTGGGTACCGGATTTCATCCCGAACTTACGGGCCGGGAGAACATTTTTATCAATGGTGCCATCCTGGGGATGCGCAAAGCGGAGATCAAGAAGCGGTTCGACGAGATCGTCGACTTTGCGGGTGTGGAGCGCTACATTGATACGCCGGTAAAGCGGTACAGCTCCGGGATGTATGTGCGACTGGCATTTGCCGTTGCGGCACACCTGGAAGCGGAAATCCTGATCGTTGATGAGGTCTTAGCTGTAGGAGATGCCGAGTTCCAGCGGAAGTGTATGGGTAAGATGGGGCAGGTTACGAAAGATAATGGCCGTACGGTGCTGTTCGTGAGCCACAATGTGGAATCTGTAAAGTCGCTATGTGATACCGCCATTCTGCTGCATAACGGCAGAATGCATGAAAACACGAACCTGGCAGATGCCATTAAGATTTACCTGCAGCAGAATCCGGAAAACGATCGTGGGCATTTTGTTAATCCGAACCCGCCAGTCAACCTGGAAGTCTATTTTAAACAAGCCTACATCAAGCAGAAGGGGGTTGTGACGAACGCGCTTTTCAACGATGCACCGATTGATGTGCATTGTCAACTTCAATGCAACATCCCAATGAAGGTGTCTTTGGAAGTCATTGTCCGGGACCACAATGGCTTGCCGCTGCTATTCGGGCCAATAGGTTTAACGCAGCAGCGGGAACATGAACTTGAACCCGGGGTGCACCAGATGGTCATACGTCTGAACCCACCATACCTGGCTAAAGGCAGTTATTTCCTGGACCTCATCGTTGCGGAAACCGGAAAGCGCATCATAGACATCCACGAAAGTTGTCTGGGCTTTGAAATCGAGTCCAGCTTTATTGCCGCAAGCGGCTGGTCATTTGAGCACAACCGGGGTGCCGGTGCAATGCTGTTAAATGCCTTTTCTTACTTTGAGGATGAGCTGCCTGCGGTCCATTGATCCGTATTCTTGATGCCTAGGGCTACCGGATCAAATACCGGGTCTTTTCCTGCACGGCGTTGTTCCTGGTAGTCTTTCAGGGCTTTAAGCGCTGGTTTACGTAGCAAGATGATGGCCACGACATTCAGCCATGCCATAACACCCACACCGATATCGCCCAGCATCCATGCAGCTTCCGCAGTTTTCACCGCACCAAAGATGGTGGCGCCGAGCATTACAATACGCAGCAGGTTAAGCAGCCACTTATTACCTTTTTTATCCAGGTAGCTCAGGTTGGTTTCTGCGATGTAGTAGTACGCCATGATGGTGGTGAAGGCGAAGAACAACAGGGAAATTGCTACAAAGCCACTGCCAATAGAAGGGAAGTGCGCACTTACAGCCAATTGGGTGTATTCTGCACCAATTTTAGCACCCGGAAGATTTTCCACCAGGTAACCACCTTCAGGATTTACGACGTTGTATTGCCCGGTGAAAAGAATCATGAATGCTGTTGCGGTACAAACGAATAAGGTGTCAATATATACGGAGAAAGCTTGTACCAGGCCTTGTTTTACCGGGTGCGTAACTTCTGCTGCTGCGGCCGCATGCGGTGCAGTCCCTTGACCGGCCTCGTTGGAGTAAATACCACGCTTAACACCCCAGGCGATGGCCATCCCGAATACTCCAGCGAATGCAGGTTCCAGGTGGAAAGCAGATTTGATGATCAGGGAAAGTACAGCCGGAATTTCGGTGATGTTTAATGCCATGATTACCACAGCCATCAGGATGTAGGCACCTGCCATGAAAGGCACCACGATTTCCGCTACCTTACCGATACGTTTAACCCCGCCGAATATGATTAAGCCCAGCAAGATGGCAACACCAATTCCGGAATACAATACCGGCACATTGAAGGCGTTGTGCATACTTAAAGCAATGCTGTTGCTTTGCGTGCCTGGAAGAAGTAATGCCATACTGGCGATGGTGGCTACTGCAAACAAGGTTGCGTACCATTTTATGCCTAAACCTTTTTCAATGTAGAATGCAGGACCACCACGGTACTGTCCGTTGTTAAGCTGCTTATAGATTTGTCCGAGTGTTGCTTCAATGAAAGCAGATGCACTACCCAGGAAAGCGATGATCCACATCCAGAATATCGCGCCAGGGCCACCCATTGCGATGGCAGTTGCCACACCGGCTATGTTTCCGGTACCTACACGGCCAGAAATGGCAATTGCGAAAGCCTGGAAAGAACTAACTCCTGCTGCGGAACTTTCACCGTCGAACAGCAGTCGCCACATTTCTTTGATGTAACGGATCTGAAGAAACCGTGTGACAATGGAAAAATAGATTCCTGTTACCAAACATAAAAATATTAGGGCGTTGCTCCAGACGATGTCGTTAATTCCCGAAATGATACTTTCCATTGTTGCGCTTTAAGGTTTGATCAAGCATAAAAAGCTTGAAAAAAATGCAATAATAAGCATTTTAGAGGGAGCCGTGCATGGCTGGGTGGCGCAGTTCGGTAAAAATATCAGTACAAGAAATGCTTATGGTTTTGGAAAGTGCTGGAGGTATTCGTTCCATGCGGTGATTTTTCCGTCTTTAAGTTTGATGTCGTTGAAGACATTTACGCTGTCGCGCTGCCCTTTCTGATCTTCCCAATGCTGCGTGAACCAGACACTTACCCATTCTTCAGATTTGTCCTTGTTGACAACGCTGCGCCAATCTGTTGGTACCACTTTCAATGTTTTCAGGGTAGCGAAGAAATCTTTATTCAGTTGCATGATTTGTTCGCGGGTACCTTTGAATTTTACGCCATCAATATTGGATACGATGCTGTCGGCCGTGTATTTACCGATGGTTTGGTGGTCGAGCTGCTCCATGGCTTTGAAGACATTGAGAACAATGGCTTCATTTTTCTGATCGGGGTTAAATTCCCAGTTGTACTTGCTGTTTTTGTTGTAGGGGAGATTTGTTGTGGCGGTTTCTGTTGTGGTCATCTCCGTGTTGGTCTCCGTGGATGTGGTTTCCTTGCTGTTGTTGCAGGCAAAAGTGATGGCGGCGAAGCCAAGTAGGAGCAGGGTGTGGGCAGTTTTCATGAATTTTGCTGGGTTTGGTTGTATTAAGATAGGTATTTAACGGTAAAGTTTTGAAAAGGGGATGTTTTCGGGACAAACGCAGACCAGACGCACACCGAGCGCACACCTAACGCACACCTGACCCACGAAACTGTGCGTTTGGTGTGGGGTTGCTGTGTGTTTCATGTGGGTATGATGTGGAGGTGTGTTGGCTTAATTGCATTTTTTTACGTGGCATTTAATTCCAGCAAAGCGCACAAAAAAGCCCTTCATTTCTGAGGGGCTATGATGCTTTAAATTGTTACTTCGCAAGTTTATATCTGAAGCCGCCAAATGAAATTTGATATGGCGGATTAAGCGTCGGTGCTTTAAAGCCTGTTCCAAAGGTGATGGTGATCTCATCAAAAGGTGTCTGACTCTCTCTCGCGACTACCATGGCGCCAGATGTCATCCCTAAATCTGGTGAACTGATGCTGGTTTGCCTGATGTAATTTGTAAAGGTTGGCTTTATCACTTTGTTCAGCTTGGAGTTCCTGAACCTGGTGGTTACGGAATATTCGCCGTCTTTAAACAGGGAGTTGTATTCATATCCAAAGGCCATCACCATTTTTGATAACTTAATGGTCATGGTATTGCCCATAGTTAAAGTAACAATAGGCGCGAACTCGTCAGCTACTTTTGGTTTTACACCCCATTTAACTTCTTTGTTGTGGCTTTTGCGGGCCTTTGATTCGAATCTTACTGCTAAATCCTGATTGCAGACCGAATCTAACAATTCACCATTCTTGTATTTATCTAAACGCAGCGGCATAAAGCTGAGGTATTCTGGGATTTGTGCTTCAAAATAGACGATTACGGAGTCTTGATAGAAATTATACGCACCGTTCGGGAGAATATAATATCCAAATCCATTCGGGTCTTGAGGATGGTAAGTGGGATAATCCCCATTTTCACTTTTCTTTTGGTTGTCTCCATTTTTCGGCTGGACGTCGTCGTCTTTGGAGCAAGCGTTTAAAGTCGCGAGTAGAACTACGGCGACAAGGGCGTTAAGGAAATGTTTTTTCATGTTGAGATGAATTGATGATGCAACGAAATTAGATGATAATTGACTGAATATCAGGGGTTCTTAATTGTTGTTGCGCTGATTGTTCGTGTGTGATAAACGTGTGAAATAAACCGTGAAACAATTGGGGATCGTTCGTGTTTATGGATACACATGCCTGCAATGCGTCCCGACCTCCAGATTGATCTTATAGAATTTAAAGCCTGGTATCAGCATCGGGTTGAAATCATTGATATCTTAATGGATGCTGCGTTGAATGATCGGAATCCAAGCAAAGATGAAATTGCGCAGCTCAGGAGATCTAAACTCCTGCTCATTGAAAGATCTGCCCGAATGATCGTGGATATCTATTCCAGATATGGGTTTTATCCGGATCTTTAGCTTTGTAAGCGGGTTATCGCCAGTTATCTTTACCTTTTGAGCGTTCCATTAAACGGGAAAATGGACCTATGGCTAAAAGCAAAATTATGGCAATCGGGATAAGGAATGTCAGGTTCATAATTGATGGTTAAGCGTTAGGCTGGCTGACCAGGTCAATAAAAATCATAGAGATATTATCTTCTATGGCTTTGAATTCAGGAGATGCACAAACGATGGATCCATCTTCAATGGCGCAAAGCACTTCTATAGATGTATTATTAAGCTTCGAAATGAATTCCGATGCGTTTACATTATGCATAAGCAGCTTGTGAAGTTCACCCGTGTTGTTTTTATAAAAGATCTCCGTCATCGTAGTTTGTCTGTTGCTGATTGTAGAACAAAATTAATTCCTTTTGATTTAGCTTTAGGGTGGGGCCTACGTACGAAATCTGCATAGCGAGAATGAAGTGTGAAATAATTTGTGAAGGCAGATTTAGCTATGATGCTTGAATTCTGATTAGGAAGGGGAGTGAGATCAATTGCACAATAATTTCACAAGATAAAATCTGCGTGTTCTAACCATACCGCCGTGTCTGGTGTTGTAGAATAATGGCGTGCTTTTTACACTCTGGGGAACGTTCTCCATGATATGCTAGAGATGGGTAGGATGCAATCTAGCATAGCTTTGGCTTATAAAAAATTTGATCGCTAAACGTTGGAAAACAAAAAGCACCTACATTGGTATATGTAAGTGCTTTAGAATCGGAGTGGAGAATAGCGGAGTCGAACCGCTGACCTCTTGCCTGCCAGGCAAGCGCTCTAGCCAGCTGAGCTAATCCCCCGATCGGTCGCAAAAGTAGTTAAATTTGGAAGAGATGCAAATTTATTGTGAAAAAGGTGATTTAGGGGAAAGAAATAGGGAAACGCCTCTTGTTAACAGATTGATATTTCAACCGCCTTTTGAACAAATAAGTAATTGCTGTATCTTTTCCGGGGGATTATTGTGAAAACCATTTGAGATTCGTATTGCGATTAGCAATACCGGCATAAGGCATAGTGAACCATGAACAGATTAAATGAAATAGTTGCTCACGTCGTAAGTCAGGCTGTCGCAGTAAAAATGGACTTCTGTATGCTGAAGATGTACAAACCGTTAATCAGCTGGCTGATTACATTAACAAAGTGCTTACAGAACCTAAGCCAAAGAACAGTGTTTTTGCAAAGTTGACAAGAAAGGATGATGTAGTTACAGCTTTCTATCTGAAATTTCTTGAAATTCTTGATGGATTCTACTTTATTCTTTAAGCAACTTACAGGACCTACAAATGGGTCAAAGCATCTTTGACAGTCTGAACAACCCCTGACGCCAGAAGGAAACGAACCTTAATTAACTTAAGAGCTGCAGAAATGTGGCTTTTTTCATCTACAATTATATATTTATAAACTAAAAACGATCTTTAGGTTTCACAAAGACGCGAGCAACGAATGGTTTATTGTTATCCCTGAATGGACTAGCTATAAGGCTGAGCTAGAAATGGTACAAGGGGCTGCTACCATGTTGGACCTGGTTGGTGAAAATTCGAAAGAATGTTACTTAAAATTGTCCGATCAAACTTTAAATGGAGTGGAGGTATTGAAATTAGAGCAGGCGAGAATACAGAATCAAGGTGGAGGAGGGGATTACATTCTTGATAACTTCCAGTCAGAAACTATAAACCATAAGAGTTGGCTTTGTGAAGTGACGAGGCTTGTATTTAATGGTTTACCACAGGAGATATACTTCAAAAAGCAACCACCAAGCATGCCGAAATAAAAATGGCCGACGGAGACATGATTATACCAAAGCAATTACGCTGGATCATAACTGTTACAGTTGTTCTTGCATGGCTGAGTTCATATTATTTCACAATTACGGTATTTGCCTGGGGAGCTGGTACCTACACGTGGCTTTATCTAATTCTATACCCCTTACTTTTGGTTGCTTCAATTCTTATAATAGCAAACGTAAGATTAGGATACATCCTGAGTGTCATATCCGCATTGAGCTATAGTTTTCTTTTAACGAGTCAAGTTGGTGAATACTATCTTTACAAATCAGGAAGTCCAATTTTATTACTGGTTATTGTACTTCCGTACATTCTATTCCTCATTTTGATTCCATTATGCGTTTTGCTACTAACAGTTAATGTAAAAACCAAGAGGATTATTGTCTATTGTTCAATATCAGTAACATTGAGTTTTCCCATCTACTCGATTGTTGAACGCTACAACAGAGATTACTCAGAAAGCTTATTTGCTGACATAGAGTTGAAAAAGGATGGAACAATGTTGATAAACTGCAAACCTGGCCTTGCTGATTCAAGATCGTTTGTCATTAAATCTGATTCGCAAGAGCTATATAAGGCGGTTAAGATGCATGGTGAGTTATATCAAGGAAGCTATTTTGTAAAGGATTTAGAGGTCACAAAACACTTTAACTTTCGACACTTCGAGTCCCTTTCAATAAAACAAGTTAACAAGTACGAATTGAAATCAACATTAACGTGGAATAAGGGTGAATTGAGAGGAGATAGCTCATTTCTTTTGCCCTAGATTACTCTTAATACATTTAATATGACCGACTGGAATTGCAACAATAAAATAGACATTTAGTTAAGCTGCAATATTCCGTTTGTTTAAGTTTCTTTCAAACTCCTCTGGGGACATAAACCCCAGGGCGGAGTGCATTCTTTTTCGGTTGTACCAGGCTTCTATGTATTCAAACACAACGATTGCTGCTTGGGCTTGATCCGCGAACTTATTCTGGTATATACATTCAGCCTTCAGCGTTTTAAAGAAGTGGAATTGCAACAATAAAACAGACATTTAGTTAAGCTGCAATATTGCGTTTGTTTAAGGTTTTTTCAAACTCTTCTGGGGACATAAACCCCAGGGCAGAGTGCATTCTTTTTCGGTTGTACCAGGCTTCTATGTATTCAAACACCACGATTGCTGCTTGGGCTTGATTTGCGAACTTGTTCTGGTATATATATTCGGCTTTCAATGGCTGAAGAGGTAGTTTCTTGAATTTTGTGTAAGCAGAACAGAAGTTAGGGTCAGCCGTATGCTAATCCGAGAATGGGGAAGAATTGTTAATCACCTTGTATTATATTTGAAAATAGATGCAACCTTTAAATTCAGTACGGTTGACCACTTACACAAAATTCCGCACACGCTCACCACGAAATAAACTAATGTACCGACTAAATCCGGAAATTGTTTATGAAATATTGCTTCTTTTTTATAGCTAGTTTCTTTTTTTCTTTGAGCGTAGTAAATTGTCAAGATTTATCTGCTAAAAGGAAAACTACGATTCAATCGTTTATTACTGCTTTGTTTCGTGACAATAAAAGTCAGCAGTTCATCATTGAAAACTATATGCATTTGCCTTTGAAAGATACTATAGACTCGAAGAAGAAAGAGACATTTGTTAGGAATTCAATCGACTCTTTAAAAAAAACACACAGTGTTCTCCTTTCTTCTCCTGGTTATGAAATTGTTTCCTATGATCAACTTAAGGGTGAAAAGAGAATGTTCTCAGAGCCGACACAGAATATAGCAGTTGTCACCTCACACGGTAAGCCGGTTTTATATTTTCTTTTTTATCGTGATAAAATACACTCGTTTATGCTTATACAAAAAGGAAAATATAGCTATTTCCTTGTAAGTTAAAATTTAAGGATTGTAGAGCATTTCTTTTTGTACTTGATGATTCAAAATTTGTCTTGCAGAGTTACTTTGCTTTGTCAAGGATACAGCTTGATAATGATAGTAGTGGAGGGTCTATTACTAAGAATCTGGTCAAGCTACTGTGCTGTCAATTTCAAAAAAAAGTTTGCTTTCTGTTAATCTTTGCCCTATACTGTTGCATATTGCCGATTTATGAAAATTTTCTCCAAAATAATAGCACTCCCTGTACTTTCTATGCTGACGATAATCAGCTCAAACTCCAACACTTTTGCGCAGGAAAAATCTAAAACTGTAATAATTTCTAAAACGCATCAGCAGGCCATTAGTAAGATTACGGCTAACCCAAAGGTTAAAAAGGCCATGCAGACCATTATTGATTTGGAGCCGGAAACCATGAGCAACCTGGTGCTGCTGACCGAAATTCCATCACCGCCTTATAAAGAGGATAAAAGAGCCGCTAAGTTTGCTGAAATGATTAAAGCCCTTGGGGTGGATTCGGTCTGGACTGATACAGCTGGAAACGTCCTTGCACTACGTAAAGGATCAAATGGTAAAAAGCGGATCGTACTGGAAGCCCACATGGACACGGTCTTCCCGGAAGGTACCGATGTGAAAGTCGTAAAGAGAGGCGATACCTTGTATGCCCCGGGTATTGCGGATGACACCAGAGGGCTGACTTCGGTGCTTACGTTGCTGAAAGTTATGAATCAAAGCAATCTAAAAACGGAAGCTGATGTGCTGTTTGTTGGAACAACAGGTGAAGAGGGACAAGGCGATCTTAGGGGTGTAAAAAATCTTTTTAGCGCAGCAGGCCCTGGTAAAATTGATAGTTATATTGGCTTAGATGGGACTGCTATTGGCATAATTATACACCGGGGATTAGGGTCACACCGATATAGAATCACGTATAAAGGTCCTGGTGGCCATTCTTTCGGCGCATTCGGACTTGCAAATCCTCATAATGCCTTAGGGCGTGCCATTCATTACTGGGTGGTGGATGCGGATAAGTTTGCCCTGCAAAGTGGCGTTCCGGTAACCTATAATGTTGCGGTAACTGGTGGCGGTACTTCCGTAAATTCCATTCCTTTCGAGTCCTGGATGGAAGTAGACATGCGTTCTGAAAGTTCGGAGCGTCTTTCCGCAATAGACCAGCTTTTACAGGTTGCCGTGAAAAAAGCACTAGCTGAGGAGAATGCCATGAAAAAGATGGGGAAAGACCTTACGGTCGAGGTAAAAATGATTGGGAACCGTCCTTCCGGCAGCAATGATCCTAACTCGCCACTGGTGCAGCATGCTATGGCAAGCATGAAATACCTCGGTGCGGAACCAGAATTGAAAGGTAGCTCTACCAACGCCAACATTCCGATTTCCAAAGGTGTTCCTGCAATCACGATCGGCTCGGGTGGTAAATCGGGTAATCCGCATTCATTAAACGAATGGTATGTAAATGATAAGGGTTATTTGGGTATTCAGCAGGCCTTGCTGGTTTTACTTGCGGAGGCTGGTATCGCGAAGTAAAGTTCTTTCCGAGTACTATCTAAAACGAGTTAGCGATTTCTGGATTGGAAGACATCCGGTTGGTCTTGGTAATTGAAAATGGGATCTCTAAAACAAAAAACAGCTGAATTTCTTCAGACCCACTTTGATGGATTAAGGTTGCGTGCTCCGTTATATTTAAATAGTCGACAGGGTTTACGATATAATCTGCAACATGGAGTACCCGGAACGGAAATGTACTTTGAAGAGGTTGTCAATCGTGCAACGCAGTTATTTGAAGCGACTTTTATGCGAGATGATCGAACGCTCTTTTACCTGATGGATTACAGGTTAAAAAGACGTAAGATTAGGTTTTCCAATTATTGTTTCAAACAGATTGATGGACTTCTTAAAGAAAATGTTGCATATTCACTGGTCAAGGGCTTATATGATGATGGATATGGTTTAGACATCAGAAACATTGCTCAGGTTGAGGTGTCAAGACACAGAATCGACCATAGGAAAATCTTTGCTGCAATTGCCAACAAAGATTTCTCTCGACTACCTGGTTTAGACCATTATGGCTTCTTAGGCAGCAAGGAGGTATTCCTAATTAACCTTGATAATAATATCATCTTTCACATGTATGATGATCGTGGACTAGATATTATTTCAGCTGAAATTGATAGTTTAAGAAGCGTCTATAAGGAGTATAATCATTGGATCCTCAATTGCAATAAAGATGAAATTGATGCTAAGTTTGAAAATGGCTGATCTGAAAGTGCCATGCCACAAGAGGTTGGCGGAATCTATTATTATCCGCACTCTTTTGATATTCATTCCCGCTTATAAAAGATTAAACCCATTATCATCGGTAGGGCATATGTAGACATAAAATAAACATTTCTTGCATTCCAAAGAGTGGATAAATCTGGCAATGAAAGCAATACAAACATGCTTATGCAACAAAGTAGACTTATTAATATGAAGAGCGGCTTGCTTTGTGCTGGAGTCATTCTCCATCGAATTGATAACGAACTGCATAGCCAAAGCAGTAACATGCCGGGCAGAGTAAGAAAACCACCCATGAGGATTACGATAAAGTAGAATTCTAAAAAACCGATAGAGAACAAGTAATCAATCAAGTTTGGTTGCGGTGATAGGAACCCCATGAAAAATGGTGCTGCAATAAATGTTGTGACCCATACTTTAACTGGATACTTCCAATACTCATAGTTGTCACTGGAAGGATTTACAAATTTTTCCATTGCGTATCAGCTAGCGCCTACACCTATTTTGCAATCTTCAATGTTGGAAGTTTAAATGAAATCATCTCATTTAAACAAGAATTTCGATCAGCACGCAAGTTTGTTAGAAAAGGTGTAATGTTCGCACCATAGCTCCTCTTTGAATAGGCTGAAACAAGTAGTGTACTTTGACCTTCAAGTTTAATGTTCTTGTAGCGATATACGTTAAACTCTACAATGGTCATTTTACCGTCCTCATGTTCACCAACAAGAAAGTCTAAAATGAATTCTTTACCGTCCGGACTTTTTGATACTTGGTAATTGCAAATTGCATCCGATTTCTTCCGTTCAATAAGCCAATTTACTTTTTGTTGAAGCTCAGATTCAGGAGTTACATCTTTCGTAAGAACGTAAATGGTTAACATTTGGTTGAAACGCTCCACCTGTTCTCCTTTAGGGATGTACTCTTGAATGTAGTAGTCCGCACTGGGTTTATCACTCCAGGCTAATTCAAGCTGAGTGTTGCCGAAAGATAGTGGTCCCTTAATACCAATCCTATCTTTAACGTCGATATGAATTGTGTACAATGATAAAATAGTTGAGAGGATAATTATCCGAATCATGATTTTGCGTTAATATAATCTCGCTCAATGTAGCTAAAGTACCTAGATTACAAAAACTTTTTCATCAAGTTGAAATTGATTGTTCCGGTCTCACCTCCCTGAAAAAGTGTTTGAATTAATATTAATACTTATGAAATTTTTAGACACTACGCCCACATCTTTAAATCAGCTTTAGATATATTTACTTGTTATCCTGATCTTGAATTCAGCTGAAGTATTAACAATGAGGAAGCAGACACAATGGAGGCAGGAAATACCGACATAAAGTATTATTAAAACTAGATAATCGATGAATCAACTTCTTAGATTCAACTTCTTAGTCATCATGTGCCTATTCATGCATGCTCATGTTTTTGGCCAGGCTAAACCATTTTTCAAGAGAATTGATATCGTGTTTAGGAAAGTTAATATGCAAGCTTATAACGATAGTGTTCCAGTTTATGCTTTCAACTTTCGGATAAAGCTGGCTCCTACTAAAATGGAAAAGTGAAAGTCATGAACGTAACAGCAAATGATAGTTCAGCATATAAGATGTTCCCGGATTATAAAATGTTATATACCACGGATTTTAGTCCCCTGGTAAGCAATAATAAAAATATTACAGTTGTAATCCCGGTTCTTTGTTATAAGAGGCCAAGGCCAGACGGTATAAAGCATCCGAATATTCATATCGATCAATTCCTAAATACAAGCTACGCCCTACAATCAAGTTTACCATACAGCAATGAAAAAGAAGACAAGGAATATTTTATGTATCGCGTAAATAGAGCTAATAACAGTCAGGATGGAAAGGCAGGGGTGGGCTTTGAACAGATTATATTAGTAACGCCCATCATTATAGAAATTCTAAATATCAGATGATCAAAAACGCAGATTATTCATCGTAAAATTACCATGAACTTACCGGGGAGTTAATAGAGATACACATATTTGCATCTTTATTTCTAAACATCCCTATGAAAAAAGTACTACTCTATTGCGGTATGGCATTTATTTTCGCCAGCTGCTCCAAAAAAAACAATTGATATCAAAGAACCCGAAGCGCCTGTAGCGGTTTACACGATCGTTGAAGATTTCGAGAACACGGCATCTAAAACCAGCTACGTTACTGCTGACGTTAACATGCCAACAGGAATCTGGAACCTTGATGATGCTTTAGTCGGCAACCTCCCGACGGATTTAAAGAATGGCTTAAAGAGTGCAAGACTCCGTGCAGGTAAAATTACCATGAATTTTGACGTTGCAGGTGTAAATATGCTCTACATCAAACACGGTAAGTTCGGCAATGATGCGAATTCAACCTGGCAGCTGTTGATGTCTACCGATGGTGGTGCAACGTTTACACAGCTTGGAACAGACATCCTGGAGGACAATACGGCTTTGAAGCTGGATTCCTTCCAGGTAAACACGACTGCTAAAGTGCGTTTCCAAATTAAAAAAGTTGGAACAACCAGGATCAACATCGACGACATCACCTTCAAAGGCACCGGAGATCCGGGTATAATCGTTGGTACCCCAGACACCGAACCTGGCGATACGCCATCCACAGGTACACCGGCAGATGCAAGAGGCATCACCACCGGTCCCGATGCGCAACCTACTGCTGGTGATAACAGCAATTCTTTATTCGGTAATCCATCAAATGCAACAACGCTTACGCCGGACAACTATTTGTTGGATCAAAGCTATTATGTTCAATCTTATAGCACCTCCCGAAGCACGCCAAACTGGGTGAGCTGGCATGTGGATGCGAGTACCATTAATGGCACAGCCAAGCGTCAGGATAACTTCGCAGCTTTTGCAGGACTTCCAGCGGGTGCGTTCTCTGTGCAAAGTACCAGCTACCAGAATTCAGGGTTCGACAGGGGACATAACGTGCCTTCAGGAGATCGTACGAGTTCTACAAATGCAAATAGCGCAACTTTCCTGATGACAAACATGATTCCGCAGGCCCCACAAAATAATCAAGGTCCCTGGGAGCAGCTGGAGTCTTATCTGCGCACCAAAGTACTGGAAGGTAACGAGGTTTATGTAATCATGGGCAGTTACGGATCTGGTGGTGTTGGAAACAACGGGAGTGCTTCAAGCATCGCAGGGGGTAAGATCGCCGTTCCATCTAACGTGTGGAAAGTTGCCGTAATCATCCCAGCAGGTGACAGCGATATCACCAGAGTAACTTCGGCTACGAGAGTTGTCGCTGTGAATACGCCTAACGTAAACACCATTGAGCAGGATTGGAAGAAATACAGGGTACCGGTTAGGGATATTGAGAAAGCAACTGGCTATAACCTGCTTTCGAACTTGCCACAAGCCGTTCAGGATGTAATTGAGACCAAAGTTGATGCTTTGAACTAGTTGGTTTAGCCAGATAATTCCTTGAAAATAGCACCCTTGTGGTGCTATTTTTTTGGCTTTTACGACAGGTTATTGACTATTCAGCGGCAGCATAAGCTCCGGCCGATTGTTTATCACGCCTTTAGTTGCTGCGGCATTCACATCTGTGCTAACCCGATAGGCCTCCATCTTTTCATCCGGATAGGGCAGACACAAACTTAAGAGGTCGGCAGTGGAGATATCCTTGGAAAGCCAGAAAGGTTCAGTGTATTTATCCAGGATAACGGGCATCCTGTTTTTTGGATCATGCACCTTAGCCACTGTTTCATTCGCTGCGGTGGTCATGATGGTAAAGGAACGGTAAACGATAGCGCCATCCCTGCTTTTCCACTGGCTCCATAGTCCTGCGAAAGCAAACAGCGGCCGGTCTTTCAGTACAAAACGGTAGGGGATGGACTTGCCAGATTTCTTGTCCCACTCATAAAAGCCATCGGCTAACACCAGACAGGTTTTATGATGCTGAACTAGCGGCCTGTAGGTTTTCTTCTCCAACACGTCCTCGCTTTTCGCATTTAGCGTGCTGATGTTCGGCTTGGTGTCTTCCGCCCAATGCGGTACCAGTCCGAAGTGCATCTTTTGCGCAATACCCGGCTCATCTGCCGTGATCACCAAGCCTTCCTGCGTAGGCGCGAGGTTATAATTCGGCTCAAAGCCATCCTTTACCTGCACCTGAAAGAGCTTCTCAATCTCCTTTTCAGCTCTGGTTAACGTATATCTTGCACACATATTTAAAATACAAGCCTATGGCTTTTTAGTTTTTGGTTCCTGCGGATTCAACTGAAAAGCATCTAACATCTTGACCATGAAAGCATCAAAGTCCAGATGCGCCTGGCGTAGTTCCTCCAGTTTCTTCGCCACCGCATATTTCGCATAATGTAGCGTAAAGTTATGATAGTCCTGCATCCCCAGCTTCTGCACCGTAACCACCTCATCTGATTCCAAAAACTCACGAGGCGTATAAACCTGCTTCGTGTCATGAGAAAAAATCACGCAGCCTAAATTATAAGCCTTTATCGCCAGCTCCCGTTTAACTTTATATGCTTCACTATCCTTATTCTTCACATCCGATTTCATAGCTATTCCTTTCAACTACAAAAATGCTAATAATATTAGTAAATACAAGTACATTTGCAATCGGCTTAGTTTTTGTCCAGCGAGTAACCAAATAGAATTACAGCATGGTGCAAGACTTTAGATTTTACAAGGAACTGGATGGACGTTGGTATGTGGAGATCCCGGAATGGAAGGGCCCGAAAGAAGACCTTGAAATGGTACAAGGTGCCGACAGCATGCTGGAGTTGATTAGTGGTGATGCTAAAGAATGCTACCTCACCTTTGCTGATGTGCCGTTTGATGGGGCTGAGGTGCTTGTTTTGGAGCATGTTCGGGAGCCGAATCTTGGTGGGGGTGGCGACTACTTCCTGCATAAATATGAGGGGGAAACAACACTGCTTCGCCTGTGGCTATGTGAGGTGACCAACTATGTTTTTAAAGGTTTGCCGGAGCAGATTTACTTCAGGAAAGTTCAGCAGGAATAACTTATTGTCTTTCCAATTTCTTTAGGAACAATTTTTTAGCTGCAAATCTGTATCTTGATGGTTAATAAGCCTCTAACCAATATAACCATGAGATTGAACATCAAGCCCGGCGTTTTCCTGCCGTTTCTCCTGCTGCTTTCTGCTACCGCGAATTTAAGCTATGCGCAAAAGTCTGATCCGCTGCCCGACTGGGCGATGTCTGGCTTTGAACGGGTTAAACAGAACCCCATCATCTCACCGGATTCTACCACTTCATTTTTCTCCGTGCTCGATAATAAACAGGTTGCATGGGAATCTAACGATACCTTCAACCCGGCAGCCGTAGTAAAAGATGGGAAGATTGTGGTACTGTACAGGGCTGAGGACAAGTCGGGCGTAGGCATTGGTTACCGCACCTCCCGCATCGGCTATGCAGAAAGCACGGATGGCATAACCATGAAGCGACGTGATAAACCGGTGTTTGGTCCTGGAAACGACGACCAGAAAGAAAACGACTGGCCAGGCGGCAGTGAAGATCCACGGGTTGCAGTTGCACCGGATGGAACTTACGTGATGATGTACACCTCCTGGAACCGCAAAGTTGCCCGCCTCTCTGTTGCAACTTCCAAAGATTTACTAACCTGGAAAAAGCATGGTCCGGCATTTGCCAAAGCGCACAATGGTCGCTTCCGGGATATCTTCCATAAATCTGGTTCTATTGTGACCAAGCTTGTTGGCGACCAGATTCAGATCACCAAGGTTAATGGTAAATACTGGATGTACTGGGGTGAAAATCATGTTTATGCCGCAACTTCGAAAAACCTTGTGGACTGGGAACCACTTCTGAATAGCAAAGGTGAACTGCTGGAGCTGATCTCGCCGCGGAAAGGGTACTTTGATAGTGCATTAACAGAATGCGGTCCTCCAGCCTTGCTTACCGACAAGGGCATATTGTTATTGTACAATGGCAAAAACGGTGTAGCGGGTGTTGGTGATCCGACGCTGAATCCGGAAACCTATAGCGCAGGACAGGTGCTGTTTGATGCCCAGGATCCGACCAAGGTTAAAGGACGTCTGGACAAGCCGTTCTTCAAGCCTGAAATGGACTATGAGAAGGCCGGGCAGTATGCCAATGGAACCGTCTTTATTGAAGGTCTGGTTTACTTTAAATCCAAATGGTTCCTGTACTATGGCTGTGCAGATTCTAAAGTGGCCGTTGCGGTAAGTTCAAGGCCGTATTAGCGATAAAGCATTAATAATTGTATGCTTTAGAACTGTGGGACTTCAAACGCGAAGATGGTGCCTTCATCTGGCTTGCTTTCAAACCAAATCTTGCCATCTAGCTTGGTAATGATCTGCTTGGATATGTATAATCCAATGCCAATACCCTGAAATCCGGAGTGCTTATCATCAATTACCCTATAGAAGCGGTCAAACATCTGAGCTTGTTTTTGTTCGGCAATGCCGACGCCAAAATCTTCAACGCTGCACTTTACACATCGCCCGCTAAGCTCCAGTTTTACGATGACCTTTTCTGCGTTTGGTGAGTATTTGATTGCATTTGTTAACAGGTTTATGATTACCTGCCGGATGCGTTCTTTGTCGCTGAAGCCAGGAATCGGCGGACATTCATGAAGCACAATCTCATGGGTACTTGTCGTACGCTGCACATCGGAAACCACTTCTTCAAACAGCTCATTAAACATGAAATGATTCTTGTTCAACTGTAGCTTTCCGCCTTCGATTAAACTGGCATCCAGCAGATCATGTATGAGGTTGGTTAAGCGCTTAATCTGATTCACTAGTTTGTGAATGAGGTCTATGGTCATCCGATCGCCAAGCGACTCAAACTTCTTCTCCAATAGCTGTGCAATCGCCTTAATTGATGTCACGGGTGTTTTAAGTTCATGACTTACCGTACTCAGCAGTTCATCCTTACGCTGCTCCAGCTCCTTGCGATCCGTGATGTCGAGCGTGGTACCAACAACCCGCACGGTCTGCTCGTTTTCATCCCGGAGGACATTACCGGTCAGTTGGATCCAATGGACAGATTTGTCCAGCCAGATTGCCCGAAGGATAACGCTGAAATGTGCCGCGGGTCCTGCAAGTGCTTCATCCAGTTTCTTCCGGTCTTCGGGTACAAGTTGCTCGAGAAATTCATCTAAGTGATAGTTCGACTTCTCCATGGGGAAACCAGCGATCCAGATGTGGCTTGAAGAAAATACAGTTCTGGTTCTAAGGTCCAGATCCCAGATGCCCAGTCCGGCAGACTCCACGGCAATCTTCATGATCAGCTCACTTTTTTCAAGTGCTTTTCTCAGGAGTACCTGCTGTGTCGCATCTATACTCACGCCAAGCACACCGGACATTCGCCCATCGGCCTCATGATAGGGAACAATGCTAAAATTCACGAATGAATGTTGCTGCTGTCCATCAACTGTTAAATCCACCGCAAGTTCGACGCCGGTATAAGGCTTTCCGGTTTCCAGTACATTGGTCATGATGGTGCCCCAAAGTAGTTTGGAAGCTGGAAATGCTTCAAAGATTGGTTTGCCCAATAGGGACTGTTCATCATGGTGATAAAACTTTGTAAGTGCTGGATTAATCATCCTGGTGATGAATTCTGGGCCCTCCCAGATGCCAATGCCTACAGGGGCTTGTAGGAATATGGATTGATATAATTGCCGCAGTTTGCTGGATTCCACCTCCAGTTTTTTGCCCCGCTCTGCGAGCTCCTGGTTCTCGGTTACATCTACAGGACAGTTTAGCAGGTAAAGTACTTCGCCATGCTCATTCAGAATTGGGGTGGAGCTACTGCTCCAGTAACAATGCGTGTATTCCCCGCTTACCGGATGTTTTCGGTTAAAGCGTAGCACACCATGATCTACCCGGCTTTTACTTTCAATTGCGCACTGCATGGCGCGTTTCAGGTTTTCTAGGGTCGCTAAAGACTCCTGATCTGTGGTATTGACCACAAGCGACTCAAAGAATGCTTTACCTCTGAAATGGTCCTCAGGCCAGCCCAGCGTCTTTACATATTCGGGATTCATATCAACAATGGTGAAATCAGGATAGTCTGGCCGGAGCAAGATACAGGCCACTGGAATGTTTTGAAATACAGCTTTGTAGGTGTTTGAAGTAGCAGTTTTTTCCATGGTATCCTGGATGAATCGTAAGCTAAATGAAGGCTGTATCGGCAGGAATGGGAGGGATAGGATCGTGTATTAAGATAAGATTAAAAATACAATCATTGTTTTATTTTTTGTAGTAGATAAAAGAAAGTATTTCTACTAAAATTATCGCTCCTGCGTGTTGTGGTGCACCCACGCTACACAAGTATATAGGTGATTTGGTGTGTCGGTAAAAAATTGATTGGCAGCTACTTACCTGGTTTGTTGCTGGAAAGATTTTTAGAGATATGCTTGCAATAGCTTAGGACTTTGTTTAAATTTAGTTAAACCAAAATTATAACGCGTATGGAACTTATAGCAAAAGTCCAGAAATGGGGGGACACACATCACCCTAAATGGCTTGATTATTTCAGAATGCTTCTTGGCGTAATACTGATTTGGAAAGGAATTCAGTTCGCACTTAATCTGGATGCGTTTACTGCGTTGATGCGGAACGCCAGCCTGGGCATGGCAACCTCCATTAGTTTGATCGCACATGTGATTATTGTACTGCACATTGTAGGTGGCTTGTTGATCACCATCGGATCGAATACCAGAATCTTTTGCCTGCTTAATTTAATTATTCTTTTTGGTGCAGTATTCTTTGTCAACTTAAGGGATGACATCGCAAGACCTTATGCCGAAATCTGGCTTTCCAGCTTCGTGTTAATTGGTCTGCTCTGCTTTCTCATAGAAGGCGATGGCGTGATCTCCATTGAACATTCAAAGCAACCTGCGACAGAATTAAATCCATAAAAAAAGGCATCTTATTTAGATGCCTTTTTCGTTGTCTTTCCCTCTTTTTCAGCCAGATCCGGCGCCTGATGTACAGATAGAATACTTTCTATAGTTGATCTGTTCATCTGGTAATCATTAGAAATCTTTTCCCAATGATCAAGCTGCTCCTGCAAAGCCTGAATTTCATTTCTGATGCTGTCGATTTTTTTAGCAATAGTATCCTCTATTGTTGGTGGTGGTGTTGATTTCGGACGTGCCATAATTGTAAGTATAAAACAAATTTAATGTTTAACGGTAATGAGCGCGTTAGATTGCCTGCAAGTTACCTGAAATTAATCATGGCAGCTAATGAACTATACATTCTGTAATTCTACTGTGATATTATTGCGTGTTGCATTTGAATAAGGACATACCTGATGTGCCTTTTCCGTAAGGGATTTTGCCTGCTCCGGACTGACGCCTGGAATGGAAACTTCCAATACTACAGCCAAACCAAAACCACCCTGACCATTCTTTCCAATGCTCACTTTTGCAGTTACGGTGGTTTCACCTGCCTGTACTTTTTCTGTGCGGATAACCAGGCTTAATGCACTGTCAAAACATGCGGCGTAACCCGCGGCAAATAACTGCTCTGGATTGGTATAAGCACCGCCGCCGCCACCCAATTCCTTAGGGGTTCTGACATCCAGATCAAGTACGCCGTCAGATGATTTTACATGTCCATTTCTGCCCCCTGTAGCACTGGCTTCAGCAGTGTATAATTTTTCGATTTGATCCATTGGTATATCTAAATGTGTGATGATTTGGCTGTTTAAGGCATAGCTAAAATCTGCCGCTCACGTTTGATTTTTTCGTTGTTGTTCTTTACTGAGAATAACAATTATTATGTTTAATATTATAAACGTAAAGTAGGACCAATTGTGTTAAAATTGATGTTAATTCTTAGTTGCCAAAGGCTTTATTCCGCATCCTTTATTAAACACATTGTAGAATATGTAACGAAATGAAAAATATTACGTCTTTAAATCAAGGCTTAATTCAACTAAAATCATAAACCATAAATATCATTATGAATAGAAAACTATATTTTTTTCCTGCAGTGGCAGCAACAATGCTGGTGCTTGCATCTTGTAATGGTGATAAGTCGCCGGAAAAGCTCGGCTCCGGTATTACCCTGAGTAACATGGATACCACTGCTGCCCCCGGCGATAATTTCATGCAATATGTAAACGGTAACTGGATTAAAAACACCAAAATTCCTGCAGACAAAGCAAGTTTTGGAGCTGCTACTGTTCTGCATGAGAAAGCGCAGGACGACGTTCGTGCAATTATCGAGAATGCTGCCAAAGCGGGTGGCAAGGGTGGTTCTGATGAACAGAAGATCGGTGATTATTATGCATCCTATCTGAATCAGAAAGGTCGGGATTCTGTAGGACTCGCACCATTAAATGAAGAGTTTAAAAAGATTGAAGCCATTAAAGACGCTAAAGATCTTGCCGCCTATTTTGCGCGTGCTAATAAACTTGGATTTTCAGCACCGTTCAGTTTATCGGTAAGCGAAGACCTGAAGAACCCTAAAAATTATATGCTAGGTACATGGCAGGGTGGATTAGGACTTCCTGAAAGAGAGTATTACTTGCTTAAGGATGCTAAGTCAGTAGAGATCCGTCAGAAGTACCTTGCGCATTTAGAAGCAATGCTGGGCCTTGCAGGCGTACCTGATGCTAAAGCGAAAGCGGCTAAAATCATGGCCCTCGAAACGGCACTCGCCAGCAAACACATGAAAAAAGAAGACACGCGGAATATTGTGGCTTTATACAATAAATATGCAGTGTCTAAACTTAATACCCTAATGCCGGATTTCGACTGGAAAACCATGCTTGATGAGGCTGGATTAGGCAGAGCGGATAGCCTTGTGGTTATGCAAGTGCAGTATACTAAGGACCTAAATAGCATCATCAAAAATACCCCAGTTGAAGACTGGAAGACTTACCTGAAATGGGGTGCATTAAATGGTTCCGCTACCTTGTTGACTTCAGCTTTGGATAAAGAACACTTCAACTTTTACAACAAAACACTTTATGGGGTAGAGCAGCAACTGCCGCAATGGCGCAGGGCTGTAAACAGCGTAAATGGTGCATTGGGTGAAATGGTAGGGAAGCTTTACGTTGAGAAACATTTCCCACCTGAGGCAAAAGAAAGAATGCTTGTGTTGGTTGATAATTTACTGAAAGCTTATGAGTCCAGCATTAAAGAACTGGACTGGATGAGCCCGGAAACAAAAAAGCAGGCTTTGGATAAGATCAGCAAGTTTACGCCGAAGATCGGGTATCCGGACAAATGGAGAGACTACGGCAAACTGCAGGTGAAAAAGAATGATCTTTTTGGAAATGCTTTACGCGCCACAGAATTCGAATACAACAGAAACATAGACAAACTGGGTAAACCTGTGGACCGCTCGGAATGGGGCATGACACCACAAACGGTGAATGCTTATTACAACCCACCGATGAACGAGATCGTATTCCCGGCAGCCATTTTACAGCCGCCTTTCTTCGACCTTAAAGCAGAAGATGCGGTAAACTATGGTGGTATTGGTGCCGTGATTGGCCATGAGATTGGTCATGGTTTTGATGATCAGGGCAGTACTTTTGATGGTAACGGGGTGATGCGCAACTGGTGGACTGAAAAAGATCAGTCTGAGTTCAAAAAGCGCACAAACGCTTTAGTTGCTCAGTACAGTGCCTTCAAAGTATTCCCGGACCTTAATGTAAATGGCGCCTTCACTTTGGGTGAAAACATTGGTGATCTTGGTGGCTTGAGCATTGCCTTAAAGGCGTATAGAGCAAGCTTAAAAGATAAGCCCGCGCCAACACTTGATGGTTTTACCGGTGAACAGCGCGTGCTGATTGGCTGGGGTCAGGTATGGCAGCACAAAGCACGTGCGGAAGCATTGAGAAATCAAGTGAGTACAGATCCACATTCGCCTGCAACGTTCCGCGTGAATGGGGTTGTGCGCAATGTGCCTGAGTTTTATGCTGCGTTTAACGTTAAACCGGGAGATTCTCTATATCTGGCACCTGAAAAACGTGTTAAGATCTGGTAATACCTTTCATGTAATTTTTCTTGAAGACCCGCCCTTAAAGCGGGTCTTCTTTGTTCTAAAGACTATTCTCTTGAAACAGATAGGTCTCATTTAATGCCCAAGGGCCATTTAGGTAAGTCCATACGGCGAAGCCCTTTGCCGTAATTTGAAAGGGTTTGAAGCTTTCATTCAAGGATGTCACCAACGCATTTACTTCCGCGGGTGATACTTTGTTCTGGATGGTAATGTGTGGCCATAGTCGCTGTTGATCCTGCGGGATCAGTATGGACTTAAACTTTCCCTGCAGGCTTTTATGAAGCTGTAATAAGGTTTCACTTTCAATCTTAAATGCAGTGCCATTGCCAATGGAACGAACGGCAGCAACCTCCATTGGAAAAGGTCTTTGCTGCCTGCCAATTTCCTGCACCGTTTCGTACACAAAAGGATCATCCGGAAGTTTATGGAACAACGTAAGATGTGCTTTAAGATAGTTTATTGCCGCAGGAAAGTGCTGATTCCGTAAATCAGTAAAATATTCAGCAGCTTCCTCATTCAGAATCAGTGTCACAATTAGTGTTTCTTCCATTATTTTCCGGTGTTGATGAAATTTCAGTCTTTATTTAGGTGAATACGGATAAATCCTGGGGGTATAATGTTCTAAATTGATTTTTGTTCTGCTTTTACTTAGCTAAACTGATAACTTTAGACCATGAAGCAAGTATTAAAGATCGGCTTAGACTCCGCTGCACCTTTCCCGATGCACACGGATTATCAATCTGAAGTTTTTGAAGGCTTCGAAGTTGATTTATTGAGAATTATTGCAAAGAGTCTGGACCTGGAAATCCACTATGAAGTTTCCTTGTGGAAAGACATTCTGGAGCAGCTATACCGTGGAGAGTTGGACCTGATCTGCTCTGCCGTTTCCGTTACCCCATCCCGGATGCGCATCCTGGAGTTTAGTGACCCTTACCTGCAATTCCGCCTTTGCGCGGTTATTAACCAGAAAGATCACCTGGATGATTTGTCTAAGCTTAAAAATAAGGTCATTGGTGTGCGTGCCGCTGCGGAAGCGGAGAAGTACATGCTTAAGCACTATCCCGCCTATAACTTGAAACACCTGGATACCAATCGTGAGATGTACGAGGCTTTATTGCAGGGCGAAATTGATCTGCTGATCGATGATTCTCCGATTGCCGGAGGCTTCCTAAAGAAGCATAAGGCACTGAAGATCGGTACTTTTCTGCCAGATACCGACACGCAGTATGCAATCGCGATGAAGAAGGGGGACTTGAAGTTGAAAAGTAAAATTAACGGGGTGTTACATACCATCCGTAAGAACGGTGTTTACCAGCAACTATTTGCTAAATGGTTCACGCAGATACAACTTTAGGGGCGCATTCCGCTAACCAATGATGATTCTCGTATTGTTTGCAGTAGGGTGTCCCGTGCAAAGCAGCACGCGGCCTTTCTCAATCTCATCATCGGTAAGCACCTCATTGTAATCCATGCGTACACCGCCAGACACACAGGTTGATGTGCAGGTGCTACAAATGCCACCCGTACAGCTATATGGAATGTTGATGTTCTGGTCCAGCGCCACTTCCAGGATCCGCTTGTAGTAAGGCACTTCTATTTCGTAGGTGTTTTGCTTCCAATCCAGAATAACTTTGTAGGTGTTTTTATCCGCTACTTTCTTTTCAGTGGTGTCATCTTCATCCTGTTCATCTTCCGGAATGTAGTAGGTTTCCCTTTTGATCTGATCGATGCTGTATTTCAACGATAGTAGCACAATGCGGCAGTTCACCATGTAGTCGATCGGTCCACAGGTATAGAAGAGTGCCTGCTGCGGGTCAAATTCCATGTTTTCCACCACGATCTGTTCAATCATGAACTTGTTCAGGCGCGCCATCATGATGTTTTTCGCATCGCTGAAGAAGTAAATCACTTTTAGTCTTTCCGGATATCGGCGCTCCCAATCCTGGATCTCTTCATAGAAAAGGGCATCCGCAACGGATCTGTTGCTGTAAACCAGTATAATCTTGCTTTCATTCTCTTCAAGCAGCGCCGTTTTCATGATGGAGAATATCGGCGTAATGCCTACGCCCGCCGCGAACAGGAATACGGTGCGCTGAATGTTCTGATAGGGAAGGTAGGTGAAAATGCCGTTCGGCGCTACGGCAGTAAGGACATCCCCCACCCGTGTTTTATGATGCAGATGTCTGGAGATCTCTCCATTTTCCACCAGTTTAACAGCAATGCTGAGCACTTCGTCCGTTCCAGGGCTGCTGAATAGCGAGTACGAACGCCTGATTTCCTTGTTGTTGATGTTGAAAATAAAGGTTAGAAATTGGCCGGCCAGGTACTCAACTGGCGCTGCGGTTTTCTCAAATTTAATCACCAGGTTGTCTCCCGGCTGCTGACTGATCTCTGCAATTTTCAACGACAAGTATTTCATCAAGGCAATTTTAGGGATTAAACATAACTTTCAACCCAGATTTGTTGAAATAGTTTGTTTCGCGAGCTCAGTTATGCCTGTTTGGGGCATAGAATTAACCAACTGTTAAGCCGCAATTCCTCCACATTAAATTTCCTTGATCACAGCTAACCCTTTCATATAAAGCCGTATGTTTGCCCAGTATGGCTAAATTAAAGTTTCCATTTATCCTTTTCTGTTTTCTGTTCAGTTACATTGCAGCGCATGCACAAACCAGATTCACCGTTAGCGGTTTAGTTAAAGACGCCTCCACAGGAGAAACGCTGATCGGCGCTACCGTTAAGCTGGGAGATGGTCGCGGAAACGGTACCCTCACCAATGCATACGGCTTCTATTCCTTAAGTGCGGCCCCCGGCAAATACACCTTACAGGTGGGCTATGTTGGCTTTGAAACCTTCAGCACAGAAGTGGATCTTTCAGAGAACCGCCAGCTTACCGTTTCTTTAAAGGGCGGGAATACCCTGAAAGAGGTGGTGATCACCGCTGGTGCGCGTCGCGACGAGAATGTGAGTAGTCCACAGATGGGGCTGGAAAAGCTGAACATGGCCCAAATCAACAGTGTGCCTGTGCTATTTGGCGAACGCGATATGGTGAAAACACTTCAGCTTTTACCGGGGGTAAAGACCGCAGGAGAGGGCAACACTGGCTTCTACGTCCGGGGTGGTTCCTCAGATCAAAACCTGATCTTACTGGATGAAGCCGTAGTCTACAATGCCTCTCACTTGTTTGGCTTCTTTTCCACATTCAATTCCGACGCTATTAAAGATGTAAATCTATATAAAGGTGGTATGCCTGCCCAGTATGGCGGCCGTTTGTCCTCCACGCTGGACATCAGTATGTTAGATGGGAACTCAAAAGACTACACTGTACAAGGGGGAATTGGTCTGATCGCTTCAAGACTGAAGTTTGAAGGCCCGATAGACTCCGGCAAAGGCTCTTTCATGGTTAGTGCGCGGCGTACTTACGCAGATGCTTTTCTGAAGCTCTCCTCAGACACCTCCTTGAAACAAGCTTCACTCTATTTCTACGATATCAACGCTAAAGCAAACTACCACTTCAACGACAAAAACACCCTCTACTTTTCGGGATACCTGGGTAAAGACGTGTTAGGTCTCAAAAATCTGTTTGGAACGAACTGGGGCAACACCACTGCGACTTTAAGGTTCAACCACATCTTCAACAGCCGCCTGTTTTCCAATACCTCCTTGATTTATAGTGATTACGATTATACCGTCCAAAGCTATGACGTGAGTAATGACTTTAAGGTGCTTTCCAGAATTCGCGACTTCAACTTCAAGGAGGATCTGCAATACTACATCAGCAACAATCACACATTACGATTCGGGATAAACGCTGTTCAGCATACCATCACACCGGGTCGTATCTCTGCCACTGCAAACTCCAGCTTCAATCCGAAAGTGCTGGAAGACCGGAAGGGGCTGGAAACAGCGGCTTACATTTCAGACGAGTGGCGCATCGGCGACAAGCTAAATCTACTATATGGCTTACGTTTGAGCCGTTTCGATCTTTTTGGTCCCGGAACATTCAACACCTACAACGCTGCCGGTACCATTACCAGTACGAAATCTTATGATGCAGGAGAAGTTGTCCAATCCTATATGTACCTGGAGCCCCGCATTTCAGCAAGCTACATCATCAATAGTGAAAATTCATTAAAAGCTTCCTACGGCAGGAATACACAAAATATTCACCTGCTGTCGAATTCCACGGCAAGTTCCCCATCCGATCTGTACATCATGAGCAGTAATAACCTGAAGCCCGAAATCGCTGATCAGGTATCTGCAGGGTACTTCAGAAACTTCAAGGAAGATGCCTTTGAGTTTTCGGTAGAGCTGTACTACAAATGGTTACAAAACCAGATTGACTACAAGAACGGTGCGCAATTGCTTGCGAACGAGAATGTGGAATCGCAACTGGTTTACGGCAGCGGTCGTGCATATGGTATGGAGATGTTCCTGAAAAAGAAATACGGACAGTTTAACGGCTGGATCGGATACACGCTTTCCAGAACAGAAAGGAAGTTCGACGAGATCAACGAAGGCCGGTATTTTCCTTCCCGCCAGGATCGTACGCACGACATCTCCCTGGTTGGTATCTATAAGCTGAACGACCGCTGGAGCTTTTCTGGAACGTTCATCTATGGCACCGGAAATGCCATTACCTTCCCAACAGGGAAATACCAGCTTGATGGCGTTACGCGCTTCTACTATTCTGACCGGAATGGCTCCCGTATGCCGGCAACACACCGCCTGGATATCGGCGCTACGCTGGAAGGCAAGAAACGCAAACGCTACCAGTCCAGCTGGAACTTCGGACTATACAATGCGTACAATCATAAAAATCCTTATGTAATTAACTTCAAAGATGCGGAAAATGACACAACCAGAACGGTGGCAGAGCAAACTGCACTCTTCGGAATCATTCCATCTGTTACTTACAACTTTAAATTCTAACCATGAAAAGAATAGAAAAGCTGTTACCCATATTGCTGATGCTGTGCATTGGTTTAAGCACTTCCTGCAAGAAGATCCTGGATCTGGATCTGGAGGCTGCCGAACCTCAAGTGGTGATAGAAGGCAACCTGACCAACATCAAGGGTGTACAAACGGTGAGAATCTCCCGTACGGTGCCATTTGATGCCACGAATGATTTCCCAGCGGTGTCTGGAGCAACCGTTACCTTACGCACCAGCAAAGGTGAACTTACATACTTCACTGAAGCTTCGCCAGGTATTTATGAATCCTACGATCTCGCTGGCGTAGCAGGGGAGACCTACACGCTTAAAGTTTCTGTAAATGAACAGGAGTATACCGCGAGCTCAACCATGCCGGCACTGGTACGTTTAGATTCCCTAACGGCCACAGAGCAAACTTTCGGCAGTGAAGTCCGGAAAACCATTGCTGTAAACTTCCAGGATCCACCAACGGTCAAGAATTTCTACTTGTTTAAGATGGTCCTGAATGGCAAAAAGGTGGGGCAGATCTTTTCAGATAGTGATTTTTTCAGCGACGGGCGATATGTTACAAGAGATTTGTTCCTGTCGGGCTATGAAGATCTGGAAATTGAATCCGGTGATGATATATCGGTAGAAATGCAAAGTATTGATGAACCCGTCTACACATACTGGCGAACTTTGGAACAACAATACGCCTCGGGTAACCCAAATGATGTTACCACGCCAGCCAACCCGCCCAGCAACTGGAGCAATCGCGCATTGGGCTACTTCAGTGCGCATACGGTACAGAAAGAGGACGTGATGGTCCGATAACATAAAAGCCCGGATCTTTAGGTCCGGGCTTTTATGTGTAATGGCAATTGGTTCTACATGCCATGTAAGTCTGTTGTGCTTGGCGCGTAATCTTGCTTCGCTTTATTTGCAAATTGCATCGCTTTATCTTTCCAACCTGGAATGTTATCCTGTACGTCATCAAAGAAAGACTTTCCATCTTCAGGTCTTTTCTTGGTTGCATATTTATAACCAGCTACTACGGCAGCACCAACGATAATTGTTTTTAATAATCCCATTTCTATAGTTCTTTAGGTTAACATTGTTTTAATACTCAATGCAATAGTTGTTCCAATTTTAAATCCTCACGATGGTTGCAGAACGTTTGGTTTTTTTATATTTGGCAGCAAAAAATATATTTCCATTATGTCAGAACAGAAGAAAGAGATATTTGAAAGCATTGCGCAACGCTTAAAAAGCGAAGGCTTCAATGTGGTTAACGTTGATGATACCCGTCCCTGGGGAGGATTCTTTGTTATTGATGAAGCGCAGGCGCAACAGTTCGCCAACGTATATTTCGATGGCCTAAACGTTGAAGATCTTAAAATAGGTGGTAAGCTTAGCCCTAAGATCCTTGTTGTTGCACCGAACATGCGTTTATCGTGGCAATATCACCACCGCCGCGCAGAAATCTGGCAGGTGGTAAGCGGAACCGTTGGTGTAATCACCAGTCCAAATGACGACCAAGGCGATATTCAACAGCTAAACTCCGGCAGCAAAATCAAATTGCAGCAAGGTGAAAGACACCGCCTGATTGGTCTTGATGATTGGGGCGTAATCTCTGAAATCTGGCAACACACAGATGCTGAAAACCCTTCAGATGAGTCTGATATCGTTCGTGTTCAGGACGATTTTGGAAGATAAGATATCAAAATGACGTAAATTAAAACGGATGTTAGTACTTTTATGTTTCGGATAACACAAGTTCAATCCGGCAATACATAGTACTAACATCCTTTATGATCATTTTATTTTTCTTTTTAGCACACTGGTTTCTCTCGCTCTTTTCACAAACATTTTTCCTGCACCGTTACGCATCACACAAAATGTTCAAGATGAACATCTTCTGGGAACGGTTCTTTTACACACTCACTTTCCTGGCTCAGGGTTCGTCATTCTTGAACCCACGCGCTTACGCCATCCTGCATCGTATGCACCACGCGTACAGCGACACGGAAAAGGATCCACACTCTCCACACTTCGTTAAAGATGTATGGGGCATGATGATCCAGACCAAAAACATCTATTTAAACTACGCTAAATACAATATCGAACCGGAAGAACAATTCCGTGATCGTTACCCATCATGGCCAATCATTGACCGTATTGGTGATTCCTGGATCACCCGTATGCTGTTCATCGGTTTCTATGTTTGGTTTTACGCGACTTTCGCTACACAATGGTGGATGTTTCTACTTTTGCCAATCCACTTCCTGATGGGGCCACTACACGGCGCTATCGTAAACTGGTGTGGTCACAAGTACGGTTATTCCAACCATGATAATGACGACCACAGCAAAAACTCCCTTCCATTAGATTTTCTGATGTTGGGCGAGTTGTTCCAAAACAATCACCACAAAAAACCAAACAGCCCGAACTTTGCGAGCAGATGGTTCGAGTTTGATCCAACCTACCCGGTTATGAAAGTGCTGCACTGGTTGCACATCATCCGAATCAGAAAGGTATAGTTGAAGAATCTATCATAAAAAAAGCCGTGTCAATGATGTTGACACGGCTTTTTTATTTATCAGCGAAGCTGATGTTATGTGTTTTGCTTAAGCTCTTCTTGCTGGTTTTGGTGCACGTTTAGCACCGCTCAGGTTTGGCTCACGGTCCTGGCTACGTTGTCCGCCGTTTCCGCCTCTCGGCCCACCGCTTCTGCCGCCACCACTTCTTCCAGCGGAACCGCCTCTACCACTTTTAGACTTCGCAGGAGATGCTGCTTTAGCCATTAAGCCTTGCCAGCTCATCGCATAAGGGTTATCTTCAGCAACCGGAATCTTTATGGCAATTAACTTTTCAATATCCGCCAGGAACTCGCGTTCTTCAGCATCACAGAAAGAAAAAGCAGTACCGCTCAATCCTGCACGACCAGTACGACCGATACGGTGTACATACGTTTCCGGAATGTTCGGAAGCTCATAGTTGATTACGTAAGCAAGTTCATCCACGTCAATACCTCTTGCAGCAATGTCCGTTGCAACCAGTACACGCGTTTCCTTCGATTTGAAGTTCGTTAACGCACGTTGACGTGCATTCTGGCTCTTGTTACCGTGAATGGCTTCCGCCTTAATTTTAACTTTCAATAATTCCTTCACCACACGGTCAGCACCATGTTTGGTTCTGGTAAATACCAAAGCGGTTTCTATAGATTTATCCTGCAACAAATGGATCAACAGGTCTTTCTTGTTGTTTTTTTCAACGAAGTAGATGGATTGCTGAATCTTCTCTGCAGTAGAGGATACCGGTGTAACTTCAACCTTTGTTGGGTTGGTTAAGATGGTATTTGCAAGCTTCTGGATTTCTGTAGGCATGGTTGCCGAGAAAAACAAGGTCTGTCTTTTTGTAGGCAGTTTAGCAATTACTTTTTTCACATCATGGATGAAACCCATGTCCAGCATCCGGTCTGCTTCATCCAATACAAAGATTTCAATGTCGCGCAGGTTCACAAAACCCTGTGTCATTAAATCCAGTAATCGTCCAGGTGTTGCAACAAGGATGTCTACCCCACGGTGTAAAGCATCCGTTTGTGCTTTCTGACCAACACCACCGAAAATCACCAGGTGACGTAGTGGAAGGTTTCTGCCATAAGCTTTGAAACTTTCTTCAATTTGAATGGCCAGCTCACGTGTAGGGGTTAATACCAATGCACGGATGGGCGTTTTAGGACCTTTTGCATTTGCATGCGGATTGTGCAGCAACTGTAACATCGGGATTGCAAAGGCAGCAGTTTTACCGGTTCCGGTCTGCGCGCAACCCAGAAGGTCCTTGCTTTGTAATATGGTTGGTATAGATTGTTCTTGTATGGGGGTTGGCTGTGTATAGCCTTCTGTTTGTAGCGCTTTAAGAATTGGCTCAATCAGATTTAATTCGTCGAATAACAATATGTAATGGTTTAAGTATGAAAATGGAACCACGGAGAACGCTTGTTCCGCTGCAAATGTACGTATTAGTTTTGGCTTTCAGGTAAGCCCTTAAAAATGACCCAAGTAGCTGATCGATATGTTAATAAGTTGACAGATTATGTTTGTTGTAGCCGTTAATTGCGCTAAATTTGCAATTACACACGCAATACACTATGGCAGAACCGAATTATAATGAAGACAGCATCCGGTCTTTAGACTGGAAAGAACACATCAGACTGCGCCCGGGCATGTATATCGGGAAACTGGGAGATGGTTCAGCACAGGACGACGGAATTTACGTCTTACTGAAAGAGATCTTCGATAATTCCATAGATGAGTTCGTCATGGGCTCCGGCAGAACCATCGAGATCAGCGTCTCTGAGCATAAAGTGAATATCCGCGATTATGGCCGTGGTATCCCATTGGGTAAAGTAATTGATTGTGTTTCCAAGATCAATACCGGTGGTAAATACGACAGCAATGCTTTCCAGAAATCTGTAGGTCTGAATGGAGTTGGTACTAAAGCGGTAAACGCTTTGTCCACGACCTTCATTGTGCAATCCTACCGTGATGGTAAAACCAAGAAAGTAGAATTCTCAAAAGGGGAGATCGTAACCGATCACCCGATCATAGATACCACACAACGTAACGGAACAGCCATTACTTTCTACCCAGACGAAAGCATCTTCAGAAACTACCACTACATATCCGAATTTGTAGAAAGCATGATCTGGAATTATGTTTTCCTGAATACCGGACTTACCGTAAACTATAACGGGCAGAAGTTCTTCTCAGAAAGGGGTCTATATGACTTGCTGAATAAGGTAGCTGATGTGGAACACATCCGTTATCCAATAATCCACCTTAAAGGGAATGATATCGAGATCGCAATGACCCACGGCCAACAGTATGGCGAAGACTACCACTCTTTTGTAAACGGTCAGCATACCACACAAGGGGGTACGCACCAGGCTGCTTTCCGCGAAGCGGTCGTTAAAACCATCAGGGAGTTTTACAAGAAAGAATTTGAAGCTTCCGATATCCGGGCCTCCATCATTGCGGCAATTTCCATCCGCGTACAGGAACCGGTATTTGAATCGCAGACCAAAACGAAACTGGGCTCCCAGAACATGGGGCCGGAAGGGCCAACGGTTAGAACTTTCATTAACGACTTCGTAAAGAAAGAACTTGATGATTACCTGCACAAACAACCTGAGGTTGCGGATGCGCTTTTAAAACGTATCCTTCAATCAGAAAGAGAACGTAAGGACATCGCAGGTATTAAAAAGCTTGCGAATGACCGTGCTAAAAAAGCTTCGCTCCACAATAAGAAATTACGGGACTGCAAAGTGCATTTCAACAGCACGCATGAAAAGCGCTATGAAACCACCCTGTTCATCACCGAGGGTGATTCAGCGTCAGGTTCCATAACAAAGTCCAGGGATGTAGATTGTCAGGCGGTTTTCAGCTTGAAGGGTAAACCTTTAAACTGCTTTGAGCTGACCAAGAAGGTGGTTTACGAAAACGAGGAGTTTAACCTGCTGCAACATGCCTTAAACATAGAAGATGGGCTGGAAGGTCTGCACTACAACAACATCGTTATTGCAACGGATGCCGATGTGGATGGTATGCACATCAGATTGCTGATGATGACTTTCTTCCTTCAATTCTTCCCGGATCTGGTACGGGCAGGACATGTGTATATTCTACAGACGCCACTTTTCCGGGTTCGCAATAAGAAAGAAACGATCTACTGCTACAGTGATGATGAGCGTAAAAAAGCTATTGAGAAGCTGGGCAGTCGTCCAGAAATCACCAGGTTTAAAGGACTGGGTGAAATTTCTCCGGATGAGTTTGGCTTGTTCATCGGAAAAGACATCAGGCTTGATCCGGTAATCTTGAAGGAACAAACGATCAAGAGTCTTCTGGAATACTACATGGGGAAAAACACACCGGATCGCCAGAAGCACATCATTAAAAACCTACGCATTGAAAAGGATACGATTGAAGAACTGATCTCCGCTGACCTTGACGCGGCCACCGCTGCGGTGACGGAGGACATTGTCGAGCTGAGCGCTTAAGTTCAAACCACAATAAATAAAAAAAGGCTTAGCACATCGCTAAGCCTTTTTTTATGCTTTTGCATCATCGCGAGCTTCCTGCTCTTCCTCGGGCGTATCCGTTGTTTCCTCAGGATGTTGGGCAGGTAGCACGGCAACATCTTTCTCAATCACCACCGTCTTCGTATGCACCGCGTATGGTGTTGGCTGAATTCCGTTCTCATACTTCTCCGCATACGCCTGGGTGAATTCTGCCCCGAAGTAAAGAATGATGGAGGTATAGTATATCCATACCAGAATTACAATGATCGAGCCTGCTGCGCCAAACGCAGAACCAGGATCCCCTTTTTCAATATATATTCCAATTAAATATTTACCTATACTGAATAGTACAGCTGTAAATAGCGCCCCAATAATTGCCGTCCGCCACTTAAGGATAACATCCGGCAGCACCTTAAAAATAATCGTAAATATGCCTGTTACCACAGCAAGTGTAAGTGCGTTGGTTAGCACCAATACGAGTAAAGAAGAAACTTCAGGCACATAATCTTCCAGCCGGTTACCAAGGCCCACAACAATACTGTTGATCACGAGAGAAACCAGCAGCAGGAATCCCATGGAAGCAATGAGTGAGAATGAAAGCAGCCTGTTTGTGATCAGCTTCAACCAGCCCTTCTTTGGCACGGCTTTAACTTTCCAGATGAGGTTAATGCTGTCCTGAATTTCTGTGAAAATTGCTGTAGCACCCACAATCAGGGAAATAATCCCGATTGCAAGGGCAATGTTACTCTTCCCCGATAGACTTGCATGTGCTACGAAATCCTGTATCTGCTTGGCCGCTTCAGCGCCAACAAACTCATTGATCTCTGAAAACAGCTTGTCCTCTGTAGCGTCGGTACCCCAGATGATGCTGGTCAGCGAGATCAGGATAATGATCAGTGGCGTTATGGAAAAGATGGTATAATAGGCTAGTGCTGCGCTGAGTTTGGTTACCCGGTCTTCGGAAAAGCCCTTACCAGCAGCAACGAACAGTTTACCAAAATTCTTAAAAAAACGGATAGATTTTTTTACTATGCTCATGCCAGACTTAAAAAGGATAACCTATCCCGATGTTATATATAATGTTCTCTCTTCTCCAGGCTTTATCTCCAAAGTTGATGTCGTCAAATACCCAACGATCACCTGGCGCAAGCCATGGTTTACGTATCGGAAAGGCAACATCCAGTCGCACAACGAAGATCGATGCATCAACCCTTAAACCTGCACCTGCACCTACAGCCAGTTCGCTTAACGCATTCTTCAGTCTGAAGCCAGAACCAGGTCTGCCCGGTGTACCAGGATTGCCTGGGGTAGCAGGAGTACCAACATCTTCGCGGCGTAACCACACGTTACCCGCATCTGCAAAAAGTGCCCCGTGTAATACACTCACCAGCTTAAATCTCAATTCAGAGTTTAACATGATCTTGATATCTCCCGCCTGATCTGCAAACCTTGCAGTGTCTACACGGTAGGTACCTGGGCCCAATGATCTAGCTGCGAAAGCACGAATATCGTTACTTCCACCTGCAAAGAACTGTCGTACGAAAGGTAGGGAAGTGCTATTGCCGTAAGCATGGCCATAACCTACGTTGAAGCGGTTTGCCCAGGTTACATTCCTGTTTACTTTATAGTAATCCCTAAAATCTGCTTCTAATCTAACAAACTGTGTTAGCGGGGTATTGAAAATGGTTCGTTCACCAGCAGCGTTTTTATCTACAAATAATCCCCATAAGTTACCACCTGTTTCGACACTTCCGTAGAAGAACATGTTGTTCTTACGCTGCGTCTCCATCTGGTTGGTATAAGTGAAATTGTATCTGCTACCGATGATAAACTGCTTTTCTAATGTGCTACGTAAGCCTGGAATGGAGTCAAACAAGTCCCTTTGTCTCAGCGAGTCAATCGTAGGTCTTACATAAGTGATGGAAATTGGGTTGAAGTTGTGTTCCTTATATTGATTCTCTTTCCAGTTGTAACCGAACTCTCCGGTAAAGGAATTTAGACCATATAGCGATCCACGTTGCAATAGCTGGTACTGCAACCTCGCAATTGTTTTCGGAATGAAGGCATTGGTGCTGTTCACCTTAAAGAATGGGACAATGAACTGTGGGAAAGTTAACTTTCCTTCTGCGGTTAAGGAGTAGGAGTTAAGTCCTTTAGATACCCCACTAACCTGCGTTTCAAAACCGCCACTCACACTTACATCCAACTGCTCTGCGCCCCTGAAAATGTTACGGGTTGTTTGCGTTAAGGTCACCTCAGATCCGACAAAGTTGTTGGACTTACTGGTACCAGTAACAGAGAAGGAAAGGGAGTTTTTACGTAAAGGTGTAAGGAAAATGTTCAAGTCCAACTGATTGCTTTTCATGCTGTCAATCGGCACAAATTCCGCGCGCACGTCCTGAAAAGCACCGATGTTTACCATACGGTTTAACGACTGGTTGTGGTCCCTTCTGTTATAAAGCTCGTCCGGTTGGAAGAATACAAGTCTGTCAAATACTTTCGGTTTAAAGGTATTGCGATCATCGTAAATGCTCATGCCATTGTACTCCAACGGCTGTAACTTTCTTAATGTGCTGTCGCGACGTAAAGAGTAGTTCGGATAAACATTGATTTTGTTGATTGTGAATGGCTTTAAAGCAGCATCAGGCGCAACATCTTTAACCTTCACGCGCACATCAACCTGACTTTTACCAATGGTACTATCAACTTGCAAAAGCAGGTAATCGGGATTGAAGTAGAAGAAACCATTTTCTTTTAGATCATTGTCAATCCGTACACGTTCATTTTTAAACGCGTCAAGGTCATAATACTTTCCAGTCTCAAGCACAGACTTGTCTTTGTTCTGGTCGATGATGCTGGTTAGAAAGTCGACGTCTTCTGGAAAACGCACACTCGCCATTTTATAGCGATCACCTGTGTTGGCTGTATAAATTGCTTCCCCTTTTTTTTCTTTGATCACGGTATCACCAGTTACAACAGACTGAAGATACCCCTGACTGATTAAGTGGCTGGTTAATACATCACTGTTGTATTGCAGGTTCACCTGACTTAACAATACAGGCGGTTCGCCAACTTTATTGCGCAGCCAGTTACGGATGCCTTTAGGTTTTTTCGGTTCCCCGGCAATGTTATAGATCCAAAGTTTTGGTCTTAGGCCAAGGATAGACTTATTGGGCTTTGGCCTGGTCTTACTCTCCAGAACAGACTTCACACCTTTTTGATCATCTATCTTCTTAGCAGAATCTGGATTCACTTCTACTTCAGCACCGGTATACAGGATCTGACCAGGTTTAAGGTACTTTGTATTGCTACATGCGGACCATACCAGGCATATTAGGATAAATAAAAAAGGTCTAATTAGTTGTTTCATTTTGTTCGCTCTGTTCTTGTATTCTTGTTCTTTTCTTTCTGCTCTGGAATATCTGTTTGAATTTATTGTAGTCCACAACTAATGCGAATCCTAACCCGGTTTCTACAATCTGGCCTTCAACGATGGCCTCCGTCTGATTTCTGCGATATGCGCGAAGTCTATATCGACCATCGGCAGATAGCGCATATTCGACGTTCACGTTACCAGCGATGTTAGAGGAGTTTGAACTTTGGGTTTGCGGACCTTCAAGTCCGAATGAACTACCCACAGTTACCGTAAGCCTGTCATTCAGCAAGCGTTTGGATAGGCCAACTTCAAGATCTGTTTTCTGCTCCAATGAACCTGTAGAGTAATCTTCAGAGGTGTTGACACCGAAGTTCAGTTCCACACCCTGAATTAGGTCAGATGCCAGGTTGTTCAGTTGCTCTGTCAACAGCTTGCTCACACTGGAGCGGGCCATGGTAGATACACCGCCACCACCACCGGCCAGACTCTGGAATGGGTTGTTTGCAATAAATCTGTTAAGCGCCAGCAAGGCAAATACCTGCTTGTTCAACTCACTTGCATCTCGGTTCACCTGTTGTAATCGGGTGTAGACCGTTCCGTTTAGCGCACCACGTTCATTTTCCGGTAAATCCAGTCGGAACGAGATATCTGGCTTCATCAGCTCATTGTCCATCATCAGGTAAACCTGGAATGGCAATTTGGTCTTCGCCTGAAAGTTGGAAGGATCACCAAGTAAATCGATTGGCGCAGCCCTTACCTCATACAATGCGGTAAGGTCAACATTAGCCGACATCGGATCGCCCGTCCACACGATGGTACTTCCTTTTACAAAGGAGAATCGCTTTTGTCCCAGTGGACCAACGGTTAAGTTATATGAACCATCCGCCACTTCGTATTTACCGGTAAGACTAATTTTACCACTTGGGTCCATCGTCGCATTCAGGTCTGCATCGCCTTTGATGGCCAATGCATCACCATTTGAAGGGTCAACGATCACGTTAAACTCTGCTTCAGGAGCTACTTTAAGTGCTGCGGTTAGGTTGATGCCGGTAACAGGCGACTTCTGGATGCTATCTGTTGTCAATGCACGCTGACCATTAAAAGGGGCAGCGTCTGCATCTATAAATTGTACGATACCTTCCTGATCGATTACCGACGGATCTGATGTTGGTAAAGCGAAGAAGAAGCGGGTATCTTTAAGAATGTTAACGTTCATGTTAACATTCGGCTGGTTCAAATCGCCACGAACTTTAATATCGCTGGTTAAGTACACCGTTCCCCAAACCATATCATTGTCCAGCTGGGTGGAGTTCATCACGCGGAAGTTATCCGTTCTGATGTCCATATTGAACCTGAAGTCGGTGTAGTTTGTTGTCAGCACGCCGCCGCTGATTACCGCTTTTCTATTAAGCGAATCTATGATGGTGAAGTTGTTAAAATCTACGCCACGCTCCGTAAAGCTGATGCGCTCATTCGGCATTCTGAAATATGAATTCACATATGTTGCGTTAAATGCTGCCTGGTTGAAATTGATATCACCCAGAACCTTAGGTGCCGACGGCGTCCCTTTAATGCTTAATGCACCGGTAACCGTTCCCGAACCTCTTCTGATTTGCCCCATGGAAAGACTTTCCAGCTGACTCAGATCAATCTTGTCGATGTTCAGGGTCAGGTCCATCGAGCTTGTCGGGCCGGTGTAGTAGAAGCCATTCACCCGGAACTCATGTACACCAGCCAAGGCCACATTGACATCAAACGCATTTTCTGTATTGTTGTTAACCGCAACCCGAAGTGTACCTAGGTTGTCCTTTTGGTAGCGCAGGTCATTAATGGTTAGGTTTGCCTCAAACTTCGCTGTAGAAGCAAGATCTTTAACATCCACAGTTCCGTTAATGGCACCACCGGCCAACGAGCTGTCCTGCTCTGCGAATTTGGTTAAGGTCTCAATTCTGAAATCTTTGAACTCCACACGTAACGGCGCATTTGGCGTATTGCTTGTGCTGTTGATGCCGAGTAATTGCGTACCCTGACTCAGGTTGAAGTTGTTTGCTAATATGCCGGACTCGCCAAACTGGATATAGTTATCCTGAGCTACGCTCCACTTATCATAGTTCAGCAGCAGTTTTGCCGGATCCATGCTGACGCGGAAGTTCTTGTCAATAGACTGGAAAGTACCACCCAAAACATATTTGTCCCGAAGCTTGCTGTCTCTTAAGAAGATGTTTAATCCCAGTAAGTTATTTGCTGCATCACCCTTTACTTCTGTATTGAAAAGGGAGATAGAAGGACTTTGGATTGCCTTAACATAAAGACCATAATTCAGCTTTGCATCATTATTGTCTACGTTAATTCTGGTGCTGTCTACACGGAAATCTCCATATACCACCTGTGGTGCTGCAACAGTCATCAACAAACTATCTTTTTGCGTGTCCAACAATCCGAACATGCGGGCACCAGAGAAGGTCGTTAGGGTAGGGACAAAGCGCTGCAGGAGTTTTGAATTGTAGATGTTCATAGCAAAACGGAACCGTTGATCTGGTATTTTCGTCACTTCACCGAATTGATAGTATTTGTTGATCTGGTTGATCATCGCAGGGGCGATATTGGTCAGCTGATACTTTCCATCTACCCGGGCACTCAGGATTTCTGAACGCAAGGTAAGCAGGTTGCGATCTGCAGTCGCTTCAGAATGAACAAGAATGGAATCTACGTTAATCAGCATGCCCTGCTGTGCAAGCTGAAGTCCTGTTACGGCGATATCCCCATTCAGGTAGTCCGGATCCGCAGTCGGTACATCAGCCTTAATAACACCCGCAACTTTAAACTCATTCGGACTGAAGTTCAGTCGTTGCAAGTCAAGCTGCTTTAGGTTCAGGTCTGCTTTAATTGATGGGTATTTGCCTGCAATATTTACCATGGCGGTCATGTCGAAGTTTGCATTGCTATCCGGCATGTTTCCTTTGATGTCCAGTGTCTGGTTGGCAAATGAACCGTTTACATTCAAATTCCGGTACGTGTACTTGTTGTATGTGGCGCTAAGCAGTTTTGCGTTGAACCTTGCCTTAGCCGTTTTCGGCTCTATCCCGGTACCTGCAACATCTGCACGCACGGTAATTCTGCCAAGCTGATCCTGCTGCTTCAAAAGTCTACCTACGTTGAAGTTGTTTAACTCCACATGTCCGGTATAGCTTTCTCTGCCTTTCGGACCTTTCATGCCGGCAAGCAGTTTAGCAGAACCCATATCGGTATTGATGTTGAAGTTCGTGTTGAAATTGCTCATGGAACCCCTGAACTTACCAGTCGCCTGAATACGTTTTGGTAGTTCGATGCTTGCAGGAAGTGCTGATTTCGGAATTACGGCAAGGAGGTCGCCCTTGCCTAGTGAGAATTGCTTAATGTTCAAGTCGATGAAAGCCTTTTCAGCATCCGGCAAACCTTTCACATTTCCGCTAATGTCGATTCTGGTACTCTTTAAACCGGTGATTTGAAACCGTGGAATGTTCAGGTTACTCATGTAACCATTCAAATTTGCGTTTACGTTGAACTTCTCGTTTCTGTATGCAGCAGGTATCGCCGGACTAAAATAACTACCATCCTTTAAGCCAATGGTGGTGTTCTTAATCACCATATTCAACTTCACCCGCTCCGGGTGTTTCGTTAAATCTTCCAGGGAAGTGTAGGTTAACAAAGTGTTATTTTCAATCGATGTATTTGGCGTTTTAATAACCAGGTTATTCACCTTAATGGCTTTATCCGAGTAGGCCACATCACCTTTTAACGTGTTTAGTGTGAAACCACTTCGCTCACGCATGTTTCCGCTTTGCACCTTCACTTTAATACCGGCATCACTGTAAGCAAGTGAATCGGCCACCAGGCCCAGATTGGAAATCTTCAGGTGATTGAAGTCCATACCGGCAACTGGTTTTTCCGCAAGGTTATCAAATTGGATGTTGTTGTCTGCCAGAGATAGTTTATTTACCAAGAAAGCCATTGCTGCTGCTTGTGCGGTGTCAGCAGGTTTATCAGCGGTATTCGCAGCCGGCTTTGCCGGTTTGAAGGCGAAGCGGATATCCGATTTATTTAACGTCGCTTTATCTACCTGGTAGTTGCCCTTCTCCAGATCCGCAAGCAGTTTGGTAATGGAGAATTCATTGATGTTTACGTTCGCTCTGGTATTTGTAGCCAACTGGTTGAAGTTAATTCTGGTATTGTTAATCTTCGCGGTTTCGGCTTTGTAATTGCCATTGGTCAGATCTACAAAGAGGTCCTCAATACTGAAGTCATTCAGATTAACCAGCGCATCCATGCCGGATACCTTATCATTGAAGTCGATCTTGATGTTGTTAAAGTTGAAGTCCTCAATCTCCACCAGCGGAAGTTTGCCGCTTTCCGTCTTGCTGGTATCTACTGCAGCTTCCAAATGATTGGCTAGCACCGTCAGCGGTTTTTGCTGCAGGTACTTCAAAGACGTATTCTTCATGGCCAGCTCCTTGATCACATAGTGCTGATTCGCAAGATCGAAGTCTTTAATTTTCGATTTAAATTCCCCAAGGTAAAAGACCACATCATTGCCGGCAACATCATCGCGGTACTTTACGCCAATGTCCGTCAGGCTGATTTTGTCGAGTGAAAATTTCAGCGTTGAGGTGGTATCTTTTTGAACTTCTTCTTCTGGTTTTTCCTGCTCGGACATGAAGGCGTCCATTAAAAAGGAGAAGTTGAAGGTGGTGTCCGGGTCAATACGGTGCACGTTTGCACGAATATTTTCCAGTTCAATGTTGTTGATTTCTACTTTGTTGTTGATCAGCTTCAATAAACTGATGTCTACCGCAAGTCGCTGCGCATACAGCAAGGTGTCCTTATTCAGGTCCTCCATGTAAAACTTGTTCAGCACGATATCCTTCGGAAAAGCGATTTTAATGCTCTCCAGACGTACTTCGGTCTTTGTTTTCTTCTTTAAATAGGTAATGGCTTTGTCTTTAACAAAGTTTTGAACAGCGGGGATGTTCAAAGACAAGGCCACAAGTACGACGAGCATGATGATGCTTGCGATGACCCAAAGAATAACTTTTAAACTCTTGCGTAAATATGTATTCAATTGCTTGGTTTGTTTGGTGGATAATCTTGTAAATAAACCAATATCATGCCATTAGCAACGGCACAAGGCTTTGTACTCCTTATTACATAATATATTGCAAATTGTTTAGTGCAATGTGTTAAATTTTACCGTTCTTGCGAGCCCTTTAAATTTTCAGAAGGCCTTTTATGAAAGAAATAAACTTTAACATCAACTATACCCATTACGAGCATCTCGAAGAGCTGGAAACGCAAGACCGCGAACTCTGTGAGCAGGCCATAGCGGCACTAGAAACTTCATATTCACCTTACTCAGCGTTCAAGGTGGGAACTGCAATAAGACTAGACAACGAGCAGATTGTGCTGGGCAGCAACCAGGAAAACGTTGCTTACCCATCTGGTTTGTGCGCCGAGCGTGTTGCCTTGTTCTCCATCGGCGTAAGCCACCCGAATGCTGTCGTGAAAAGCATGGCTATTACTGCTAAGACCGAACGCTTCGAGATTACCCGGCCAATTACCTCTTGTGGAGGGTGTTTGCAGGTGATGGCGGAGGTAGAACAAAAACAAGGATCTCCGATTGAAGTGCTCTTCTATTGCCTTGGCGGTGAAATCCTTAAGGTTAAGGGGATTCAGAGCCTTTTACCCTTTGTTTTCGTAGAAGACAGGCTGCTTGGTGCTTCGTAAGAACTACATTAAAACGATCATAATATTTTTTTAAAACCTTATCTTTGCGGGATTTAAACCCCTTTTGATGAGTGAAGAAACTGAAGCACAATTAAACGAAGAAAATAAGCATACCGTAATTCCTATTACTGGCCTTTACGAAAACTGGTTCCTCGATTATGCTTCTTATGTGATCCTGGACCGCGCGGTACCCCATATCAACGATGGGCTAAAACCTGTTCAGCGTAGAATACTGCATTCGCTGAAAGAAATGGATGACGGCCGTTTCAACAAGGCTGCAAATGTTATCGGTAATACCATGAAATATCACCCCCATGGTGATGCTTCCATCGGTGATGCCATGGTGCAGATTGGCCAGAAAGATCTGCTGATCGACTGCCAGGGCAACTGGGGTGACCCGATCACTGGCGATAGTGCAGCTGCTGCCAGGTACATTGAGGCACGACTGTCGAAATTTGCGAATGATGTGGTGTTCAATCCAGATACCACGACCTGGCAGTTAAGTTATGATGGCCGGAACAATGAACCCCTTACTTTACCTGTAAAATTCCCACTCTTACTTGCACAAGGTGCTGAAGGTATCGCCGTAGGTCTTGCCACCAAGGTCATGCCGCATAACTTCGTCGAACTGCTTGATGCTTCCATTGAAGCGCTGAAAGGCATAAGACCAAATATCCTGCCCGACTTCTTCACCGGCGGTATGGCCGACTTCTCGGCTTATAACGAGGGTATGCGTGGCGGCAAGGTTCGCGTACGTGCAAAGATTACCGAGAAAGATAAAAAGACCCTTGTCATTACTGAAATCCCATACAGCACAACCACGGGCTCTGTAATCGACAGCATCTTATCCGCCAACGAGAAGGGTAAGATTAAAATCAAGAAAATTGAAGATAACACTGCGCAACACGTAGAGATTGTCATCCAGCTTGCGCCCGGCATTTCGCCCGACGTGACTATTGATGCGCTCTATGCTTTTACCTCCTGCGAGGTGTCAATCTCTCCAAATACCTGTATCATCAAGGATGATAAACCACAGTTCCTGAGTGTAAATGATATTCTTATCGAGAATACCAACAATACGAAGGCGCTACTGAAAAAGGAACTCGAAATTCGCCTGCATGATCTCCTGGAAAAGATCTTCTTTAGCTCCCTATTAAAAATATTTATCCAGGAAGGTATGTACAAACATCCTGAATACGAGAACTCCGGTAACTTCGACACTGTAGTACAAGTATTGCATGGTTTGTTTGAACCTTTCAAACCGCAACTTTATCGGGAGATCCTGCCGGAGGATTTTAAGAAGCTGATCGATAAACCCATGAGCAGCATCACCCGCTTTGATGTTAAAAAAGCGGATGAGCAAATGAGCTTGCTGGCGGATGAGATCAAAGTGGTTAAAAATCACCTACGTCACCTGACGGACTATGCCATTGCCTGGTTCCAGAAACTAAAAGACAAGTATGGTAAGGGGCGTGAGCGTAAAACCGAAATCCGCTTGTTTGATCGTGTTGAAGCCTCAAAAGTTGCACTTGCAAACGTGAAGCTTTACATGAACCGCATTGACGGCTTTATTGGTACGGGATTGAAAAAAGATGAGTTTATTACGGACTGTTCCGACCTGGACGAAATCATTGTTTTCCGTGAAGATGGTAGATGCATCATCACAAAAGTTGCAGACAAAACCTTCGTTGGAAAGGGCATCATCCATGCCGCGGTGTTCAAGAAAAACGATGAACGCACCGTATACAACCTGATTTATAAAGATGGAGCAAGTGGTATCGCTTACATCAAACGATTTGCCGTGGTCGGTATCACACGTGATAAGGAATATGACCTGACGAAAGGTTCTAAAGGATCTAAAGTCTTGTATTTCACAGCGAACCCGAACGGCGAAGCGGAAATTGTGAGTGTTCAACTCAAGCCGCATTCCAAGCTGAAGAAAGTCAACTTTGATACCGACTTTGCGGAGATCAGCATCAAGGGTAGGGGCTCCCAGGGTAACATCCTTTCTAAATACCCGGTGAAGAAAATTGTGCTGAAAAGCAAGGGTGTGTCGACCTTATCAGGCCTTAAAATCTGGTATGACGATCTGTTAAGACGCCTTAACGTGGACGGCAGGGGTAAGTACCTCGGGGAATTTGATGGTGACGATAAAATCCTTCAGGTGCATAAAGAAGGCTGGTACGAGCTTAGCACTTTTGAGCTCAGCAATCACTTCGATGCCGATTTAATCATCATTCAGAAATACGATCCGGAAAAACCTTTTGCAGTGGTCCAATATGAAGGCAAAGCCAAAAACCAGTTTGTGAAACGCTTTGTATTCGAGAATATAGCGGTTGGTAAAAAGCAAACCCTGATTAGTGAAGAGGCGGGATCTAAGCTCATCTGTATCACCAGCAATCCTGCAGCGAAACTGATCGTAGAAGTGCTGAAGGGTAAATCGCAGATCGAAGAAACGCTGGAAGTCGTGCTTAGCGAATTCATCGACATCAAAGGAATCAAAGCGATTGGCAACCGCCTTACCCCGCATGAGGTGAAAAATATGGAAATCGTTGATGCGGAAGAAATAGAGCCAACAATTGAAGAGGAAGCGGAGCAGGTAGAACCTGCAGCGCCAGAATTACAATCCGGCGTACTGCCGCTCGTTATTCCAGCCAAGGAAGATCCAATCGTTGAAGAAGCTGATGACGCAACTCCGGCTGAAGAAGATTCAGCTTCGGAAATCTCTAAAGTAACAGCTGCTGAAGAAGTTGGGCAGAAGCCGGAAACCGAACAAGAGAAGGAAGCTGAGGATGTAGCAGCACCAGTATCTGCAGCGGTTGAAGCACCGGAACCTGCAGTTGCGCCTGAAGTAGAAGCTGCAGTGAAGCCAGATGCGGAAAGTGCAATTACACCTGATGCGGAAACAGCAGCAGCAACATCAGGAGTGGCAGAACCAGCTTCACAAAAGACCGAAGCCCTTCCGGAAACGGAGGCAAGCGCAACAAAGCCTAAAGCTAAAAAACCCTGGGGTAAAAAGAAGATAGATCTGGAAATTACAAATCCAGAAGACATTGAAGATACCGGACAGTTAGGCTTGTTTTAGAACAAGCCTGGAATCCTTTCTGCAGCCATCATAAATGAAATACCGAAGATTGCTGCAGAAAGGAAAAATGTCCAGTCCCACTTTTTGACCTTCAGCACATTGATGAGTACAAAGGCAAGAATCAATGTCGCGATCACGATAATCACCTGACCGAATTCCAATCCCACATTAAAAGCAAACAGTTCAGCAACGATGCTACTGCTTTTGCCAAGCAAACTTTTCAGGTAGTTTGAGAAACCCATCCCATGTACCAGTCCAAAGAATAAAGCGAGCCAATACTTAAAGTTAACCCCCTTAGGCTTGCTCTTCTTATTCATCAGGTTCGCGATAGCCGTAATCAGAATGGTTACCGGAATCAAAAATTCAATCAGATCACTATTCACCTTTATCACATTCAGCACACTCAGGGCAAGTGTAATGCTATGTCCAATCGTGAAGGCGGTAACCAGAATAAGTACTTTCTTCCAGTCGGAAAGCGTGTAAGTACCACATAGCACCATTACAAAAAGTATATGGTCGTAACCTTTAAAATCTAGAATGTGTTGCCAGCCAAGCTGGAAATAAAGTGGAAAGTCTTGCATTGCTGCTCAAAATCGCAATTTAACTTAGTAAATCAAAATTTTCTAATGTTGCAGAAAGGCTTGCTCGATTACGTAGAAGACATATATGCTAAGAGCGTGTTGATTAGGTGTTGCTAAGGACTTTGGCAAACCATTAGCAAAGACCTTGGTGTATGGGCATAAAAAAAGAGCAGCTGACAGGCTGCTCTCACAAATAAACTTATAATCTGCTATTGGTATTGAATATAAATCGGTGCAGGTCTTAACTTCAGCAATTCTTCTGGTGTCATCAGGCGATTAGGTGCTTTCTTGAGGTCGTTTTTGTAAAAAAGCTTAAATCCTGTGAATTGTACAGGTTCACTCTCAATGAAGTGTCTGTAGGTGCCTTTTTTCAGCTCTGGTTCACCCCAACCGTCCATGTGCATCACGATCTGCACTTCCGGGCGCAGCTTTATATTTTTGTAATTGGTAACCATCTTACGCGTAAAACGGTGTATCGTAAATACCTTCGGCGGCAGGTCATTTTTCTTAACCAGGTCGGCCAGGTAAGCGGCGCAGTAGTTGATGTCGGCAGCATCATAAGTGCCGATTCTCGTGCCTGGTCTTGCGCCATCCTTCATGCTGAATTCCGGGTCAATACCTAGGTGCACATTCGGCAGGGCAAGGTATTTTTCAATTCTTGGCAATTCATCTTTGATGTTGCTTAGTGCAACCTGAAGATCCAGGAACACGATGGCATCATGCATTTTAGCAATCTTCATCACGGAGTCGATCTGGTTGTTGCCCATGCGGTTGATGTATTTTCCATCTCTACCAGGTGTACCACTTGCAACGGCGGCAATGTAGTGCACGCCTGCCTGTACGGGCGTAGCCGGATCAGCTTTCTCCCAGCGTTTAACCTCTGCGTTTAGGCGGCTCCACATCTCTTTTGGTGCGTATTCGCCCAGTGCACCCATTTTCTTGGAGTGTAGATTCCCGTAATAAACGACAATCCGTTTGAATGGTAAAATCGCACCAGCAAGGGGGTAGGGCTGATTCTTAACCGGCCATTTACCTGTTGTATCGCCATTGGCAAGCTTGGTGATCAGTTCATTGTATTTAGCGGTGTCAACCGGACTTCGTTCAGCTTCTGGTTCAGCTGTGCTGATTGCCGCTGCATTCGTGACTTTCGTAGAATCGGTGCTTGTTGCAGTTGCTTGCTGATCTGCTGAACTGCACGCCGATAGCAGTCCGAGGCCTGACAGCCCGATAAGGATTGACCCTGTCAGCTGAGGTAATTTCATAAGGGATAAATTAGGTGTTAAACTTAAATAAGCACAGCCGGTTAGCTAGATATTGGACCCGCTGTGCTACAAGTATAAGCTTTAATTAGGATTGAAACTTGTTGAATTTGCCAAATACGCCCAAAGGAAGTTTAATTCCTGAGGTTGCCTGCAGGAATAATTCCCCGGTTTCCAGGTTCTCCACCTGAGGGAAAGATGTTTTAACAAGGTTTTCTACAATGACGGAGGAGAAGCCTAAGGAGTACGTGTTCAGGATCAGGAAGTGTTCTTTCTCATCCAGCAGTTGTACAACTTCCTGCATCATTTCCTGGATATGATCTTCCAGTTTCCATTTCTCACCATTCGGACCATGACCGAATGCAGGCGGATCCAGGATGATGCCATTGTATTTTTTGCCACGCTTAAGTTCGCGTTTTACAAACTTCAGGGCGTCTTCAACAACCCAGCGGACATCCTTTAAGTTGGATAGTTCCTGGTTTTCATTCGCCCAGTTTACCACCTGTTTGATGGAATCCACATGGGTGGTATCCGCACCTGCGGCCTTTGCGATAAGCGAAGCGGCGCCTGTATAGGCAAATAGGTTAAGTACCTTTGGATTAGGTGTTTTAAATTTCTTTACGCTGGAGGAGATGTAATCCCAGTTCACGGCCTGCTCCGGAAATACGCCAACATGTTTAAAAGAGGTTAAGCCGAGTCTGAGGTTTATGGTCACCTCATCATTGGTATAAGAAACATTCCAGCGATCGGGAATTTGTGCTGCAGACTTAATCCATTCACCGGAAGTTGCCGAACGGCCTTTGAAGCGAATGTGTGTACGTTTCTTCCAGTCCTGCTCAGAAAGTGTTTTCTTCCATACGGCCTGAGGTTCTGGTCTCGAAAGGATCAGGTTGCCAAAGCGTTCCAGTTTTTCAAAATCCCCGCAATCTATCAGCTCATAATCTTTCCAATGTGTGGGACTTAAAAGGCTAATCATAAATTAATGTATAAGTGTAATATTAAAAATTCTTCTTTGCAGCCTTCATAAATCGGCTTGCAAATACGAAATCGTTGAGTTCTTCAATGTCTGTGTGGGCGATTTCCTTGTTCGAGCCTTCCCAGAATTTCTTGCCCTGGTGCAGGAAGAGGATGTAATCACCAATACCCATTACCGAGTTCATATCGTGGGTAACCACAATTGTCGTGGTGTTATATTCTTCGGTAAGTTCTTTAATCAATTCGTCGATCACAATGGAAGTCTTTGGATCCAATCCCGAGTTTGGCTCATCCACGAACAGGTACTTTGGGTTCATGGCAATGGCGCGGGCGATACCCACACGTTTCTTCATACCACCCGAAAGCTCCGCAGGAAAAAGCTTGTTCTTGCCTTCCAGGTTTACGCGTTCCAGGCAGAAGTTAACACGCTCCAGCTTTTCAGCCCGGGGCTGATCGGTGAACATGTTCAAAGGGAACATAATGTTTTCTTCAACCGTCATCGAGTCAAAAAGCGCGGATCCCTGAAAAAGCATACCAATCTCTTTACGGATCTCGATGCGTTCTTCGAAGCTCATGTTCGTAAACTCACGGCCGTCATACAACACGTTACCCTCTTCAGGTTTGTGCAAGCCGATCATACACTTGAGTAATGTCGTTTTTCCCGAACCGGAACCACCAATGATCAGATTGGTTACGCCAGGTTTGAATTTTCCTGAAATGCCTTGCAGCACCTTGTTGGCACCGAAAGACTTATGGATGTTTTGAACTTCAATCATAATAACAGTTGGGTTACGATATAATCACATGCCAGAATAGAGATACAGCTTACCACTACAGCTCTGGTACTCGCCTGTGCAACTTCGAGTGCACCACCTTGTACATAAAAGCCTTCATACGCCGGCACTGAGGTAATGATGAAACCAAAAACGAATGCTTTTACAAGGGCAACAACAATGGTATAAGGGTTAAAGTCTGTCGTGATACCCTGAATATAGTCGGCCGCGGAAATGGCACCTGATAATGTACCGCCGAAGAATCCACCAATGATGCTGAGCATCATGGCAAATATAACCAGCACAGGTACCATGGTGATGCCCGCCAATATTTTAGGTAAGATGAGGTATCCGGGAGAGTTGATACCCATGATTTCCAGCGCATCAATTTGTTCAGTTACCCGCATGGTACCAATTTCTGATGATATCGCAGAGCCAATTTTTCCGGCCAGTACGATGGCGCTGATGGTTGGGCTAAGCTCCAGGATACTGGAGTCCCGTGTTACGGAACCAATAATTGTGCGGGGTATAAAGTCGCTAACCAGCTGAAAGGCAATCTGCAGCGTCATTACTGCGCCGATGAAGGTGGAGATGATGGAGATTAGGCCAAGGGAGCCCACACCAATAAAGTTCATCTGCTGAAAAATTGCTTTCATATAAATCGAGAACTTCTCCGGCCTTCTGAAAACAGCCTTTAATAGCAGAATGTATTTACCAAAGTTTGTAAAATTCATTTAGGGGGGTTAGCTAAGTACAGTTAATATGAATACTACAAAGAAACAATAAAAATTGTTGCATGGTTGGTTAATTTATTAAAAAACAATCGTGCTGGGCGGGTGTTTAATTGCAAAAAGCACCTTTATGGACTCCTTCAACATCACCATTACAATTCAAGATCAGCCAATATCATTAACCTTGCAGCCTGAGGGCGCTGATGACTACAAAGTAATCTTTCACGACATGCTTGTTGGTGAAATTGTAAAGTCGCAGGAAAGCGCGGTTTGGAAAGAACTTCCGCTTGACCAGGTATCGCCAGGCATTTATAAAATGTACGAGCATCACGACAGCAATAAGCCAAAAGTTATTCTGGACGAAAAAACCATTCAGGAAATCGGTAACGAAATAGACCGCAAAGCACAATCTTAAAAGGTATTTTTGTTTTTTCCATAAAACATGAATGCTATAATTACGGGTGCCACGAAGGGCATAGGAAGGGCCATTGCACTGAAACTTGCGGACGACGGTTATAACCTTGCCATATGTTCCAGAGATGAAGCAGCGCTGGCGGCGCTCGCTAGCGAGTTGGAAACAAGCGGGGTGCGGGTGCATTACCTGGTTGCCGATTGTGCAGATAAAACAGCGGTGTATAACTTCTGTGATTTCTGTTCGCAGGTTTTCGGACAAATCGACCTGCTCGTGAACAATGCCGGCGTGTTCCTGCCTGGATCATTATTGGATGAAGACGATACTGCTTTCGAGCAGCAGCTCCAATTGAACCTAAATGGTGCCTATTACCTCAGCAAATACATGGGCCGCAAGATGCGTTCGCAACGGTCTGGCCACATCATAAACGTCTGTTCCATTGCGAGTAAGCAAATAAAAGAAAATGCTGGAAGTTACAGTGTAACTAAATGGGGCTTGCTCAGTCTTAATAATGTATTGAGAGATGAATTGGCAAAGTACAATGTCAAGGTTACAGCAGTTCTTCCCGGTTCAACCCTTACCGCTTCCTGGGACGGTACGGAGATTCCGAAAGAAAAGTTTGTACAGCCAGAAGACATTGCAGAAAGCATCAGTCAGCTGCTAAAATTAAGCCCTGCTGCTAACGTTGACGAGCTGATCATCCGACCAATAAATTTTTAGGAAAAGGAGGCCCATATTATGGAAAAGCGCTTATATAGAAATGAGTTTGAGAAAGTCATCGCTGGTGTATCATCCGGCATTGCAGATTACATGGAGGTAGATGTTACCATTATCAGGCTTCTGTTTGTTTTATCCACCGTGTTTCTGGTGGGCACAGGCGTGCTTGTTTATCTGGTCATGTGGATCGTGGTACCGGTGAACCGGAATCCATCAGCAAAATTCTCTAAATTCAACGATTATTTCAAACAACAGGGTTCTGGCGCTGGCTTCACCGCGCCAGACTGGAAGGCTCCTGCAGCAGAGCCAGTAGAGCCCGTGCAGCCGGCGGATCCATTTGCAACAACGAACCCTTATACTTCGGCGCCAAACTGGACCAGACCACAGGACTTCAAAGGCTTTCCAAAGCAAAATGATACCGGAAGAACGGTAGGTGGATTATTTCTACTGGTTATTGGTCTATACTTTTTGATGAATGAGTTCGATATTATTCCATATTGGTTTAAGCTCCACAAATTATGGCCATTGGTTTTTGTTGCCATCGGATTGAGCTTCATCATGAAGTCTAAACGCAACGACAGCTTCCAGGAATGGAAAGAGGAGACCCTCAACCAGGAAGCACAAGAGAAAAATGAAACTGATCAAACCAAAACTTTGTAGCCATGAAACTAGATAGAATATTATGGGGCATCATCCTGCTATTTGTAGGCTTGATCCTATTGCTCGAAAACTTTAGTGTTATAGAATTTTATTGGAGAAATGTATGGGGCTTCTGGCCAGTATTCCTGATCATCGCCGGTATTAATATCCTGTTCAACAGGAACAAATCACAAGTCGGTAACATGATCTCGATTGGGGTTCTGGTTATTACCCTCGGCTTTTTGTTCTACCGCGGTCAGCAGCCGCCTGAAAATAGAGGCTTGTTCGGCGGAAATTTCGGTGATAAAATTGATATCGACATCAATAACGATGATGAAGATACGCTGAATACGCAAAGGTTAACTTTTACAGAACCTTTCGATCTCGCAAGTTCAGGAAAGGTTGTTATGGATATCTCTGGTGGAGGCACCTCCTTTAAACTTGACGGCCCGACAGACAGTCTAGTGGAGGCCGTCGTGGAGAAATCCAGAGGTACTTTTACCTTGAAAAAGGAACTGATTGATTCCGTTCAGCGACTGACTTTCAGAATGCAGGAGAAAAAGGGTAAATGGAACATGAACGATGGTGGTAATGATGTAAACTTTAAACTGAATACACAGCCGGAGTGGGAGCTAAACATGAATATGGGTGCAGGCGAGGTTGACTTTGATCTGTCTGCTTACAAAATCAGAACCTTTAAATTTGAAGGTGGTGCCGCTGCACTTGACATCCAGATGGGAGACCTTTTACCAATTGCCGATGTGATTGTGAAAACGGGTGTAGCCGATGTGAAGATTAAAGTGCCAACTGCTGCGGGATGTCGTATTAAGAGTAGCACTGGTTTATCTGCAAAAGATTTTACCGGGTTTACAAAGTTAGACAACGGCACTTATGAGACACCAAATTATGCAACGTCCACAAAAAAGATCTTCATCACATTAGATGGCGGACTAAGCAACTTTGAGGTTAGCAGATATTAAACAGAATATGTCAGACTCAGCATTGGATACCTATACCGTAGTGGTTAATGGTAAGCCGCAAGGACCTTATCAATTGGCTGAACTGAAAGCATTAAACATCAAAGCCGGGACTTTCATCCGTAAACCTGGCATGAACGATTATAAAGAAGCTCACGAATTCCAGGAATTGCGTGAGCTTCTTGGTTTTCAGTACCAGCAGACTGCGCCGCAATATTTTGCATCTTTTGACCAGCGACTACTGGCTTCCGTGATTGATTACTTCCTAATTTTTCTGTTTTATGTGTTTGCATTGCTGTTGAGTTACCTGGTTATTCAAGAGCGTAGCCTTCGTATTTCAGCGGCCATTACAATGTTGCCCGCCATTCCGGTGATCAAGTTTATCTATGGGGTGCTTGCAGAAAGTTCCAGGGCGCAGGGTACGCTAGGTAAGAAATTGCTGAACATTAAAGTGACTGATATGTGGGGGAACCGCATAGACCTGGTCACAGCCTTTGGCCGTAATGCAGCGAAAATACTTTCGGTGTTACCTTTCTTTTTTGGGTACCTGTACAGTTTTCTCAATAAAAAGCAACAATGCTTTCACGACCTGGCTGCAAATACACTAGTTATTAAAGATCGATTGATATAATCTTTATCTTTGCAGCGCATGGAAAACGTAACAACTCCACCCATACTTGGTGGCATATATTGCAATAGCTTAACTGATTATTCAAGATTTGTAACCCGGGAAGTACACATCGGTGATGTGCCCATGGGCGGAAACAATCCGATCCGGATACAATCGATGACCACAACAGATACCATGGACACCATGGCTACTGTGGAGCAAACCATACGCATGGTCAATTCCGGTTGTGAGTATGTGCGGATCACGGCACCGAGCATGAAAGAGGCGGAGAATCTGGCCAACATCAAACGGGAGCTGAGAAGTCGTGGTTACAATGTTCCATTGGTGGCGGACATTCACTTTACCCCGAATGCGGCAGAGGCTGCAGCAAGGATCGTGGAGAAAGTACGCGTGAACCCTGGAAACTATGCAGATAAGAAACGATTTGAGAATATAGAATATACACAGCTGGCTTATCAGGCAGAGTTGGAACGCATCTACAAGAAGTTCAAACCTCTGGTAAACATCTGTAAAGAATATGGCACCGCCATGCGCATCGGGACCAATCATGGTTCATTGTCCGACAGGATCATGAGTCACTATGGTGATACCCCACGTGGAATGGTGGAGTCTGCCATGGAGTTCATCCGCATGTGCGAAGACATGAACTATTACAACCTGGTCATTTCCATGAAAGCCAGTAATACACAGGTCATGGTTCAGGCGTACCGCTTACTGGTAGAGACCATGGTGAAGGAAGGTATGAACTACCCACTACACCTTGGCGTTACAGAGGCAGGAGACGGCGAAGATGGGCGTATCAAGTCGGCTGTAGGTATTGGAACCTTACTTGAAGATGGCTTGGGTGATACCATCCGGGTTTCCCTTACGGAAGATCCGGAGTTTGAAGCGCCAGTGGCGAGGAGCCTCGCGGAACGTTATGCGAAACGTACGGTTAAAGAAGAGCTTTGTCAAACCATTGATGCTGGAAGCTTAAGCTATAATCCTTTCAGTTATGAGCGCCGCAATACCAGCGTGGTTCAAAACATCGGCGGTCATCACCATCCTGTGGTGATGCTGGATGTGCAGGCTGAAAACTTGAAAGATCCATATTTCCTGAACGCGGTTGGCTATCGCTACGACGCAGGACTGGATAAATATAACCTAGCAGATCAGGCCGCAGACTTAGTTTACCTGGGTGATGTATTGCCATCCTTGTCTTTTCCTGGCAACCTGCGACAGGTCTACAACTACCAGACCTGGTTGAATCTTAAGGATAAGCAGAATTGTTTTCCGTTGTTTCTGGCTACGGAATATGTGGATACTGCGGTAAAAGACCCGTCCATAAACCTGCTTTTGGTGAATGCACTGCATTTTGATGAGGCCTTTCTGAAGTCGCTCGGAGATCACGTCATATTGGTGCTGGAAACCTCAGCCGAGCATGGAATGGCGGAGCAAAGGACCTTCTTTATGAAACTGCAGGCAGCAGGTATTACGCTTCCGGTGATCATCAGAAGGAACTATAAGAACTTCAGCAACGATGACCTGATGTTATATGCGGCAACGGATCTTGGTGCTTTGTTTACTGACGGCTTTGGCGATGGCATCTGGATTACTAAAGAAGCAGATCAGGATCTTGCCCTGGTAAACAGTACCAGCTTTGGTATTCTTCAGGCCACCCGTACACGGATTTCTAAGACAGAATATATATCCTGCCCAAGCTGTGGCAGAACCCTTTTTGACCTACAAGAAACCACACAACTTATCCGCTCGAGAACTGATCACCTTAAGGGTATAAAGATTGGTATTATGGGTTGTATCGTTAATGGGCCTGGTGAAATGGCAGATGCAGACTATGGTTATGTAGGCACCGGTCCTGGTAAAATTACCCTTTACCGAGGCAAGCAGGTGGTGAAAAAGAACGTGAATACGGAGCGTGCATTGGACGATCTGATTGACCTGATTAAGGAAGATGGGAACTGGACGGAAAGCCTTCGTTAATTAAAACCTTTCTAAATTATTGTTAATTACAGCCTAATGACAGTGGTACAGCATCCGCTTGTTACTTTTGTTACCTAGAAAATAACACCAGAACCTACCTTGGAATATTTAAAGATTATTGCTTTCACTCACAAACAAATTGATCTAAAAGCTTTAGGTAAATTGGTGATTTGCGAGCAAACACTTGATGACCGACTGAAGAATATTCAGGAAGAATTAAACATAGAGGAGATCTTTTATGTCGGTACATGTAACAGAGTTGAGTTTATTTTTACGACACCACAGACTGTTGACCGTGCCTTCACGGAAGACTTTCTAAGGGTTTTAGATATGGGGCTTCCGGAAGAATACATGGAAGCATTTGTAGATAACGTTTCTGTTTACGAGAAGGTGGAAGCCTTCAATCATTTGTTAAGAACATCTTGTTCACTAGAGAGTCTGGTGGTTGGGGAGAAAGAGATTCTTGCCCAAATCAGAAAAGCTTATGAAAACTGCAGACTTGCAGGTTTTACCGGGGACGGCTTGCGGACCCTCATGGAGCGTGTTGTTAAAACTGCCAAGGAAGTTTATACAAATACGAATATTTCAAAAAATCCGGTTTCTGTTGTTTCACTTGCGTATCGTAAGTTGCGCGATTTGAGTATGTGTGCCAATTCAAGGCTGCTGATCATCGGATCTGGTGAAACCAATAAAAACTTAGCACAATATCTTAAAAAACATAAGTATTCTAACTTTTCCATTTTTAACCGTACCGTTGAAAATGCAGCTTCCATGGCGGCTGATCTGAATGCTGTAGCATACCCACTTTCGGAGCTTGAAAACTTCAGCGGCGGTTTTGATGTGATCATTACCTGTACTGGTGCTACGGAGCCAATTCTTACTGAAGCACTTTACAAGAAGCTGCTTAATGGAGATACAGACAAGAAGGTTATTGTTGATCTTGCCATTCCAAATGACACAGCCCCAGAGGTTGTGAAAAACTATCCCATCCACTACATCGAAGTGGAATCCTTAAAGGAAATTGCCCGCAAAAATATCCAGGAGCGTTACAACGAACTTGTACATGCAGAAACCATCATCGAGCAGAACATAAAGGAATTTGATCTTGTACTTCGCCAACGCAAAATTGAAATTGCGATGAGCAGCGTACCCAAGAAGATCAAAGAGATTAAAATGACTGCTTTAAACGGTGTATTTGCTGACGAAATCAGCACCATGGACGATAATGCCAAACTTATCCTGGAAAGAGTAATGAACTACATGGAGAAAAAATGCATCAGCGTACCGATGGTTATGGCCAAGGAGATCCTGGTGAATAACAACGAGATCTAGGCTTCGTCAAGGCAATTACATTATTTCCATAATATTTAAGACTATAGTTCTTTTAGGTTAAATTTGTCCTTGATCAGCATGAAGGCCATCAGCAGATGTGCATAGATTCATGTTGGTAATGCGTTATATCATATTAAATCTGAATGAAAAGACTTATTATCGGCACCAGGGGTAGTGACCTTGCTTTGTGGCAGGCCAATTATATCAAAGACAGACTTTCTAGTATTGGTGTCGAAGCTGAACTGAAAATCATAAAAACGCAGGGTGATAAAATCTTAAACCTGAGATTAGATAAGCTGGAAGGGAAAGGCTTTTTTACCAAGGAACTCGAAGAGGAGTTGTTAAGTGGTAAGATTGACCTTGCGGTGCATTCGCACAAGGATCTTCCGACGGCACATCCTGCGGGGTTGATTATTGCTGCAGTTCCGGAAAGGGAAGACCCTTCGGAGCTTCTGCTGATCCTTAAAGATTGTGTGGATGTAACACAAAAACTATCCCTGAAAACGGGTGCAATGGTTGGAACCTCTTCTAACCGTCGCAAAGCGCAAATTCTTGCGGTCAGAACAGATTTAAACATTGAAGATCTCCGCGGAAATGTTCCTACCCGGATCCAAAAACTCCGTGATGAGCATTACGATGCCATCTTACTGGCTAAAGCAGGCGTAAACCGTCTTAAAATTGATCTGAGTGAATTCCACGTGGAGGTAATTGAGCCTACGGAATTGATCCCTGCACCCGCTCAAGGTGCATTGGCGATCCAGATCAGGGAAACCGATACCGAACTTTACAACGTGCTTCAGCAGATTCATGATGCAGAAACGGCAGCACAAATTGCTGTAGAACGTAAGGTGTTGAACATGTTCGAAGGTGGCTGTCACATGCCACTTGGCTGTTACTGTAAGAAAGAAAACGATAAGTATGAAATCTGGACCTCTAAGGCTGCAGATAGTGATGACTTTCCGGATCGTGTTTTCTTCAGAACAGATCATCTGGAGGGGATGGCTGAACAGATTGTTCAGAAGTTCAACGCCGATCGTAAAAAACCGGGGAAGGTATTTATCTCCCGCGAAATCGGTCCATACAGTTATTTCAGACGTGCTTTAGATAAGCACAACATTCAGATTGAAGATCGCTCACTGATCAGGACTTTTCCTATCGTAAATATCCTGGATCCATTTTACCTTAAAAACATTGACTGGATTTTCTTCAGCAGCCGCAATGGCGTTGAATTCTTTTTCAAGCTTAAGCCTGCTTTGTCGAAGAAAGTAAAGTTTGGTGTAGTAGGACGTGGTTCTGAGGATGCTTTGCGCAGATATGGTCACCTTGCTGACTATGTTGGCGAGAGTGGAGATGTTCAGGACGTGGCGGTTGAGTTTGCTGCATTGGTAAAAGGTGAAACGGTTCTGTTCCCAAGGGCACAGGATTCGCTGCTTACCATTCCAAAAGCATTATCTGCAGATACCAAAATTGTGGATCTACCGATCTATGAGACGGTGATTGCAGATCAGACTGACAAAACATTTGCGGAGGTAGTCATCTTTACGAGCCCGTCAAATGTGGAGGCATACTTTACAAATAATTTACTGGATCCGGGACAGAAAGTAATTGCTATCGGCAGTTCAACGGGGAAGAAGCTTGACGAAATGGGTGTTTCCTATATTTTGCCATTCTCACCAGATGAATTGGGCCTTGCCGAAGCTGTGTTTGGATTAGAAATTTAAAAATTTAAAGATGTTAAGTCGTCCGAGAAGATTAAGAAAGAACCCCATCGTTAGAGAAATGGTGGCTGAAACCAGGTTGTCGAAAGATATGTTCATCTACCCGTACTTTATTGTGCCGGGCACAGGTGTTAAACATGCGATAGATGCGATGCCGGGTGTACATCATTTTTCCATTGACACCCTGATTCAGGATGTTGAAAATGGGTTAAAATACGGCATAAACAAGATCATGCTGTTTGGTGTGGGTGATGAAAAAAGCGAGGATGCGCGTTCCGCATGCCACGATCATTCCCTGGTGCCGACAGCGGTGCGTGCGCTGAAGCAACAGTTTGGTGACGACCTGTATGTTGTTACTGACGTTTGTGTTTGTTCTTACACCACACATGGACATTGCGGCATTATGCACGATGATTACGTGCAGAACGATGCAACTGTAGAAGTGATCGCGAAAATGGCACTTACGCATGCGCAGGCTGGTGCAGATTTACTTGCGCCATCTGATATGATGGACGGACGTATTCTGGCCATTCGTAATTTGCTGGATAGCAATGGTTATGTGAACACAGGCATCATGTCTCACGCGACGAAGTTTGCTTCTGCATATTACGGTCCATTCCGCGAGGCTGCGGATTGTGCACCAAGCAAGGGCGACCGCAAGGCTTATCAGATGGATTTCCGTAATGGGAAAGAAGCACTAAGGGAAGCCTTAATCGATGAAAGTGAAGGTGCAGATATCCTGATGGTAAAACCAGCATTGGCTTACCTGGATGTTATCGCTGATCTGAAGCAACAATGTGATGTTCCAATTGCCTGTTACAATGTTTCAGGCGAATTTGCGATGATCAAAGCTGCTGCGGAAAAAGGCTGGATTGATGAGCAGAAAGTGGTTATGGAGACGATGTATGCTTTTGCCAGAGCTGGTGCAAGCGTAATCACGACCTACCACATTAAGGATATTGTAGAAAACAACTGGTTATAATGTTAGAATCGTTTAAAAAAATGTTTTCCGGAAACGAAGGGGAGTTACCTGTAAATACTGGAACAAAGCCAGATATTTCAAGAGAGAAATCAGCAGAACTATACGAAAAAGCGAAGAACTATTTCCCTGGTGGGGTAAATTCACCGGTACGTGCTTTTAAGTCCGTTTATGGAACCCCGCTGTTCATCCAAAAGGGTGATGGCTGTTATGTATGGGATGCTGATGGTAATCAGTTCATTGATTTTTGTGCAAGCTGGGGTCCGTTGATCCTGGGGCACAACCACCCGAAAGTTCGGGAGAAGGTAACTGAGGTTATGCAGAACGGCATGAGCTTCGGTGCACCTACCGCATTGGAGAATGAACTTGCGGAGCTGATCATCAAGAACAATCGTTTTGTTGAAAAGATCCGTTTCACCAGTTCTGGTACAGAAGCTGTAATGTCGGCAATCCGATTGGCGAGAGGGTACACCGGAAAAGATAAGATTCTGAAGTTTGAAGGTTGCTACCATGGTCATAGCGACTCTTTGTTGGTTAAAGCTGGATCAGGCTTGGTCACATTTGGGGAGACTTCGTCTAAGGGTGTTCCAAAATCCTTTGCGGAAGAAACCATTGTCATTCCTTTGAATGACGAGCATGCGATCACCGCTGCATTTGCGCAATTCAAGGATCAGATCGCGGCCGTGATTATTGAAGGTATTCCTGCAAACAATGGTTTATTGATGCAGGAAAAATCTTTTGTGAAGTTCCTGGAGCAAACCTGTAAGGACAACAGTGCCTTATTGATATTTGATGAGGTGATTACCGGCTTCCGTATTGGATTTGAAGGTGCTGCAGCTTACTATGACGTTAAACCAGATATCGTTACTTATGGTAAGATTATCGGGGGTGGACTGCCAGTAGGTATGTATGGCGCTTCTGCCGAGATCATGGGGCATATTTCGCCTGATGGCGGCGTTTACCAGGCGGGTACCTTATCGGGGAATCCGGTTGCCATGGCTGCTGGTATTGCACAGCTTACCGAGTTGTTGCGTAATGGCTTTTACAAAGAACTTAATGCAAAAACAAAGGAGTTTGCAGAAAGCATTCAACGTTTTGCTTCGGCAAGAAGCTACAAACTGAAAGTATTTCATGTAGGTTCCATATTCTGGTTTGCGTTTACAGATAAGGATAAAATTCAAACTGCGGAAGACATTGACGTTGCGAGCATGGACAAGTTTAAGCAGTTTCACAGAGAACTGCTGAACCGCGGGATCTATATCGGTCCGTCGGGTTATGAAGTTGGCTTTGTATCTGCTGCGCATACTAAAATTGAGCTTGAAAAGGCAAAAAGAGCTATTCTGGATGCCCTGGATATAGTTTTTAGAAATAAGTAAATTAAGTGGTACATTCGTCAGGTAAATAATCATCCCGTATTGAAAAAGTCGATCATCATATTCTATTTTATGTTGCTGTACGCTTTGGTACAGCTGATTTCCTGGGGGGCACTGGTTATTAAACTGCAACCTTCCAGAATGGCCATGGTGGTGGGCGAGGGTGCCGTATTTGTTTTTCTTCTGGGTATTGGCGCATACTTTCTGCACCGCTCTATCCGTAAGGAAGACAACCTGCATGAACAACAAACCAATTTTCTGCTATCGGTAACGCACGAGCTGAAGTCTCCACTGGCGGCCATAAAACTTTCGCTGCAAACCATTGTAAAAAGAGATCTGGATAAAGCAAGACAAACGACTTTGCTTAGCAATTCGCTTAAAGATATCGAGCGGCTGGATGATCTTGTGGAGAACATGCTTCTCGCAACGAAGATTGAAAACCGGTCGTACTCCTTCCCTAAAGAACAGTTTAACTTGTCCGAACTGATTGTAAAAATCACAGATCGACTGCAGATTCATTCCTGCGGATCGGCACAGATGATCAAGACACAGATTCAACCCGATATTATGGTGGTTGGAGATTCCTTTGCCTTATCTTCTGTGGTGACGAACCTGATTGAGAATGCGATTAAATATTCGGGGCCCTGTGCGGAAGTTTCTGTGAACCTGGCGCTCGAAAATGGCAGTGCATTTTTAAGGGTTGCTGATAAAGGACCGGGGATACCTGACAACGAGAAGATGCTGATCTTCGACAAGTTTTATCGTGTTGGGGATGAGCGGGTGCGGAAGACTAAGGGTACGGGCCTTGGTTTATTTATAGTTAAAGAAGTTTTGCAAAACCATGACGCTGACATTAGCGTTAAAGATAATGTACCGCAAGGTGCCATTTTTGAAGTAACATTTAGTTAAAGCATATGCCACAGAAATTAAGAATATTATTGGTTGAAGATGAAGACCACTTATTAGATGCTATAAAATTAAACCTTGAACTGGAAGGCTACAAGGTACATGCAGTTAAAGATGGCAAAACTGCACTAAAGGTTTTCAAAGAGGAACGCTTTAACCTGATCATTTTAGACGTGATGCTGCCAGAGATGGATGGTTTCCAAGTTTGTGAAACGATAAGGCTGGAAAACTCAGAAGTTCCAATCTTGTTTCTGACCGCTAAAAATACAAGTGAAGATCGCGTAATGGGCTTGAAAAAAGGCGCCGATGATTACCTGGTAAAACCTTTCAACCTTGAAGAATTGATATTAAGAGTAGGAATTCTGGTTAAACGCAGCATGAAGTCTGACGATTTAAAAGAATTGAATTCTTATAAAATTGGAGATAAGACCATCTACTTCAATTCTTTTGAACTGAAGCAGGATGACGGTCATATTGTGCCTTTGACAAAAAAGGAAACCATGCTGTTGAAGTTGCTTATTGAACGTAAGAACGAAGCTGTTTCCAGGGAGCAGATTTTGGAGACCGTTTGGAACTACGATGTATATCCAAGTACCCGTACGATCGACAATTTCATTTTAACCTTCCGTAAGTATTTCGAGCCTGATCAGAAAAATCCGGTGTATTTCCACTCCATCCGAGGCGTTGGTTATAAATTCACAGATAGTCAGAATTAATGTATAATGCTAAAGGCAGGTATATCCTGATGGCAATGTTCTTAATTGCTGCAGTGGTATTCCTGGTGTATAAACAAGAAGAACTTGCCGCGGTTTCCGCGATGTTCTTCGGCTTTGTTTTGTGGAGCCATTTGAAGCAGAGCTCCGTTTTACTAGCCTCGAAATATTACCATAAGGGTGAGTATGATCATGCAGAGCGCATCCTGAAAGAAGTTCCAAATCCAGATCGCCTGGCCCGAAGCCGCCGTGGTTATTATGAGTTTATGATGGGGAATATCGTTTTGAAGCGAAGCGAGTTTGATGAAGCAGAACGCCACTTCCAGATAGCCAGCCGTTTCCCCCTGGGCGGAAAAAACGATAAAGCGTTCGTGATGATACACCTGGCGAACTTGTCGCTCCGGAAAAAAGACAAGGAGCGGATGCTGGCCTATATAGAACATGCAAAGACGCTCGCCATGACGCCGAAGGCACAAGAGATTATTAGAAAATTAGAATTAGAAGCAAATAAATTACAAATAAATACAGATTGATGAACACGTTATTTTTAGATGCAGCATTTTCAAAAGCCACAGAGCGGCCACCAGTATGGATGATGCGTCAGGCCGGAAGGTTTATGCCGGAATATTGGGAGATTAAGAACAAGTATTCCTTCCTGGAAATGTGCAAAACCCCGGAGCTTGCTGCGGATGTAACGATGTTACCTGTAGATCTGTTGGGCATTGATGCGGCCATCCTTTTCTCAGACATCCTGGTTACAGGTGAGGCAATGGGGGGTGACTTAAGTTTTACCCAAGGTGTAGGTCCTAAATTTGCGAACCCGGTTCGTACAGCACAAGACATAGATAATCTGAATGTAGATTGCCTGGATAACTTACAATATGTTGCAGATGCCATTAAGGTTATTCAGCAACGATTAAACGGCAGCATTCCTTTGATTGGTTTTGCTGGTGCACCTTTCACCGTGATGAGTTATCTGGTAGAAGGTGGTTCATCCAAGGACTTCAAGAAAACCAAATTGCTTATCCATAATGAGCCTGAACTGGCGCACCGTTTACTTGCAAAGATCGCGAAAGTAACGACAGACTACCTGAACCTGCAGATTGCTGCAGGGGTAAATGCTATCCAAATTTTTGACAGCTGGGCACTGGCCTTGTCATGGAATGACTACCAGGAATTCTCCCACCGCTATATTCAGGAGATCATAGGAAACCTGAACAGAAAAGACATTCCTGTAATCTCTTTCTGTAAAGGTAGCTCGGTTTTCGCGCCGATTATGGCTGAAGCAAAACCTGATGTGGTTTCTATTGACTGGAATGCAGACTTATTGAACATCAAGAAAGCATTACCTGCGGGTATTGCTGTTCAAGGTAATCTTGATCCACATATCTTGTATGCAGATAAGCCCGTTATTAAGAAACACATTCTACAGTTGTTCGAGCGTATGCGCGGTGAGGCTGGCTTTATTTTCAACCTGGGCCATGGTATCATGCCGGATATCCCTTTCGATAATGTGAAGTTTGCAATTGAAACTGTTAAAGCCTTCAAATACTAATGTCAGCATACCTGTCGGTTCAATCCGTTCACATCATTTTTGTGGTAAGCTGGATGGCAGGCCTGTTTTACAGTGTGCGACTTTTTATCTACCATACGGAAGCGAACGACAGACCTGCAGTGGAGCGGGACATTCTGCAGCGCGAGTTTGAGAAAATAGAAAGAAGACTCTGGAATATTATTACAACACCGGCAATGGTACTTACTGTACTTGCCGGTGTTACCATGCTCTGCATGCGCCCAGCATTGCTCCACGCCCCCTGGATGCACGTTAAGCTGGCCTTTGTTGTGGGCTTAATTGCTTATCATTTCATTTGCCAGCGCATTATGAACCAGTTGAAAGCTGGTATCTTCAAGCTAAGCTCCTTTAAACTTCGCCTCTGGAATGAAGTTGCCACGATCTTTTTGGTTGCAATTGTATTCACCGTTGTGCTTAAAAGCGCTGTGAACTGGATCTACGGCCTGGCCGGTTTGGTCGTATTCGCTGCGGTAATCATGGCTGCCGTGAAGTGGTACAAAAGCTACCGCGCAAAACGTTAAAATTTATTTTGGTTGCTGTGCAACCATCTGCCTGCATTCATCATCTTTGTGTTATAAGAAATGATGAAGTTGACGCAAACCTATACCCAATCCGATTTGTTGGAAGGCTGTAAAGCTGGAAATCGTAAGATGCAGGAGCTGCTGTACAAGCAGACTGCTTCGAAGATGCTGGCGGTATGCATGCGTTATGCTAAAGACAGGATGGAGGCTGAGGATTCACTTCAGCTGGGCTACATTAAGATTTTTCAGAAGATTACGGAATACCGAGGAGATGGCAGCTTTGAGGGTTGGATGCGTCGCATCATGGTGAATACGGCAATTGAAAGCTATCGTCGGAACATCCGTTCCATGAACGTGGTATCCATTGAAGATGCTTACGAGCAACCATCTACAGGGTTTGACCTAAATCGACTTGGCATCCAAGATTTGATGAAGTTGATTCAGAACCTTGCCGATGGCTACAGACTGGTGTTTAACATGTACGCAATTGAGGGTTATTCCCATAAGGAAATCAGTGAAATGCTGGGCATCTCTGAGGGTGCAAGTAAATCACAACTCTCGAGAGCGAGAGCAATTTTAAAACAGGAGATTATTAAAATGGAGGGCATCAATTATGCAACATATACCGGATAATGAATTTGACCGCTTATTTAAGGATCGTTTAGGAGATGCGGAAATGCAGCCCAGCGCAAACCTTTGGGATAGCATTGCGCCACAAATTGCACCAAAGAAAAAGCGTGCTACCGGTTTGTACTGGAGTGCCGCTGCTACGGTATTGATTGCAGTTTCTGCTGGCCTGTTATTTAAGCCACAGGAGAAAATTGCACTGCATGCACCGGAAGTCCTGCAGTCTGCTCAGTCACCAAACACACAGCCGCTTAATGAGACGGACAATACGGATGCGACTTCAGAAACCATTTATGCCAATGTTGAGCCATCGGAAAAAGTTGTTGCAGCACCTGTGGATGCGCCTGTAGTATCATCGCCGGATGTAACTGCTGATGTAAAGGAAAATAATTCTGCCAGCGTGCAACCAATCTATGCGGAAAACCATCATATCATTACAAACGCAGTTCAGGAACCATCACTGGCAATTGCCCAAACAGCTCCAGGTTTAGTACAGGAGCCAAGCGTTATTGAGGCTGAAACCTATGCAGAAGAGGTCACTACAACAACGGCCTTTGAAGAGCCCGCAAGCCGACCACAGGAGCCCAGAACCAGGATCAGAAATGCAGGTGATCTCGTGAATTTCGTTGTTGAAAAACTTGATAAAAGGGAGCAGAAATTCGTGGAGTTCCGGACAGATGAAGATGAGAGTTCATCACTAGTGGCGATTAACATTGGTCCCTTAAAAATCAATCAGAGAAGAAATAATAAATAAGACATACAAATAGACTACCCAACATTATGAAACGATTCATCTTTACAGCACTCTTGGTAAGCGGACTTACCGGCGCGATTGCACCACATGCACAGGCACAACAGGATACCGTAAAAAGCCAGCAAGACACTACAGAAAAAAGAAAATACAAATTCAGTGTGCAATTTGGGGGTGAAGAAGAAAGTACGCGCCGCCGGAGTAACCGCGACACGATCCGCCAGGATCAAACAAAGGGTCGTTTTATGGGGGGACTTACATTCACCAGGATTGACTTAGGGCTATCGAAGCTTATTGACGATGGTAGCTTCAGCCTATCTCCTACAAATGATTTTTTAGACTATAAGGCAAGTAAAACCAGCACCGTTTCATTTGATGTATTGCAGTTTGGATATCGCTTTAATCAGAACTTCAAAGTGTATCTGGCTGGTGGTTTTGACTGGACCCTGATCCGTCTAAAAAAAGATATCACGTTGTTGAATGAGCCTCAGGAACTTAGTTATTTGCAGGAAGATATCCACTTTGAAAAAAACCGTTTTTCTAGTAGCTACGTACATATTCCTTTAAACTTTGAAATTCGTAGCAAGGAAAATGATAATGGCAAACGTTTCTACTTCGTGTTCGGCCCGGAAATTGGCTTCCTGCTTAATGGAAAGATCAAGCAGATCAGTGATGAGCGTGGTAAACAAAAGGTGAAAGATGATTATCACTTTCAACCATTCCGCTACGGTGGCACTGTAAGATTAGGATATGGCAGTCTGGGTGTTTTTGCGAAGTACTATATGAACGATATGTTCGATAGCCCGGCGCAGAAGAATTTACGTAACATGTCTTTCGGTGTAACCCTTGGCTTGAATTAATAACATTAACATACACACAACCCGAAGTCCCGTAGCATTAGGCTACGGGACTTTTTTGAGCTAAAAGCTTATCTTTGGACGTGAACAGAACCATCCTCAGCGTAAAGAACATAACCAAGCAACATCAGACCACCCAAAGCTCCGGCATTACGGATATCAGTTTTGATATCATCGAGGGGGAGATCGTGGCCATCATCGGTGAAAGCGGCAGTGGGAAATCGACCTTGTTAAAATCCATTTACGGCCTTTTAACATTGGACGTGGGTGAAGTAATGTTCCAGGACAAACGGGTGCTTGGGCCTGATGAACAGCTGATCCCCGGGCACAAAGGCATGAAGATGGTGACCCAGGATTTCTCTTTGAATATCTACGCGAAAGTTTACGATAACATAGCCTCCATGTTATCCAACACCGACGTAAAATCCAAGCACGAGAAAACGCTTGAGATGATGGAACACTTGCATATTGCGCACCTAAGCGCTAAGCGGATCACAGAATTAAGTGGCGGAGAACAGCAGCGGGTCGCCATTGCGAAGGCACTGGTTAGCGATACCAGGATGCTGCTGCTGGACGAACCTTTCAGCCAGGTGGATGCATTGCTGAAGAACCAATTGCGCGCAGATCTGAAGCGTATTGCAACAGATACAGGCGTTACCGTTGTGCTCGTGTCCCACGACCCTGCTGATGGACTCTTTCTGGCGGATAAACTTTTGCTGATGAAAGACGGTCAATTGCTGCAACAAGGTGAACCACGTGCATTGTATAATAATCCCGAACATCTTTATACTGCCAGACTACTTGGCAACGCCAATGTGCTTAGCGCAGCAGATGCACTTACTTTGGGGATTGATACGGCAGGCAAACAACTAGTGTTTTATCCCGAGTGGGTAGAATTTGACGCCGGCGCCCTGCAGTTTACTATAAAGGACGTTTACTATAAAGGCTTTTACGAAGAACTTTTGTTAGAAGCCAACGGGCTGCAGATTAGAGGCGTTCAGCTGACTGTAGGCTCAGGGCACAAAAAAAACGACCAAGTTCTGTTGAACATTGGTCGTTATATAACGCCAGATGAAATTGCTTAAGATACGTCTGTTGAAGGAATTAAGATCACTTTAACGCGGATGGGCTGGTTTGGTACAGAAGGCAGCTGTGTCCCGTACTCTGAACGCTGAATGTCTATCGTAATCCCACCATTGTAATGTTCAAAAGAGAAAGTCTCCCCATTGTAAGTATATGGTAGTGGAATGTAACTGTCGAAATTCACCGGGTGATCGATATAGACCAAAATACCCTCAACATCTACATTGTACTGGTCAATTTCAGGGATATCCAGCTCTGTAGTGATCGTGCGACCATTATTTCCGACAAACCATTTATTGACAGGAACCTCATAAATGATGGTTCTGTTAGGTGTCTCCTGAACAATCGTGTCTTTTTTGCATGATGCCAGACCAATGGTGGCAATACATAGCAAGAGTAGCAATTTAATTTTCATGTATGTTGTATTTATGTAGGCTTAGCAATTCTTTAGCCATAATTGAACTATAGGTCTCTGATCCAAATGTTTCTGAAACTGATCGGTTCGCTTTTGTCGCCATGTGACTGAAGTTTAATTGGAGAAGGTCCATGTGCTTTGCGGTAACCAGCCTTTCCGATGTATTGTGTAGGACCTTGAAGTTCGAAGTTGTTTTGTACCAAAACGCCGTTGAAGAACACGGTTACACGAGCTGGTGTCTTTACAGTGCTGTCTGCATTGAAAGTAGGCGCCGTCCAGATCACATCATATGTTTGCCATTCGCCTGGTTTCTTACCTGGGTTTACTAAAGGTGTGGTTTGTTTGTAAATGCTTCCAGCCTGACCATTGGTGTAGGTTTTATTGTTGTGTGGATCAAGGATCTGTAATTCATAGCCGTCGTCGCCTTTGCCGATGGATGCAAGGAACAAGCCGCTGTTACCACGTGCCTGGCCTTCACCAGTGATGTTCGCCGGGATTTGCCACTCCAGGTGTAGTTGGTAGTTGTTGAATGCTTTCTTGGTTTCGATATTTCCTTCAGTTTTTACTACTGTGAAAGCACCATTGGCAACTTTCCATTTCGCAGGTTTGCTGCGGTCATTTGTTGATACCCATTGAGATAGGTCCTTACCATCGAATAAGACGGTCGCATCTGAAGGGGCCTCCATGTTGCTTTTCCCTGGCGTAACTGTAGCTGGTACAGGAGTATAGAACTCGGTGTCCTGTGGTTTAGCTTTCTCTTGTGCGAAGGTTGTTCCCAGGGCAGCAATCATCAATGAAGTGGTGATAAATGCGGATTTGATGTTAAATTGGTTCATAGTTAAATCTCGAATTTGGTTAATGGACTAAGATATAATTAATTTTTATAGGGATTTGTAACAATGTTTACTCTAGGACTGCGTAAAAGCCAGATGGTTTATTGTACCACTGGGCGCAGCCTGCAAGGTTCAGGGATGAGAATATGGATTTGTTAAAATGTTTTTAATAATTTAGCAATGTTGGGGTGTAAGGTAAGCGAAGTTCGCGTTTAATCCCCCAATTGAGTTTCATGACAGATCACTTTTCACTGGAAGTTTATAGAAATATATTTTACTCCAACATTTCAGCACATTTGGTTATTGGCATAGATGCGCCCGACTACACCATTCTGGATGTGAATAATGCTTACCTGAAGGCTACGAATACATCAAGAGATGCACTATTAAATAAGCCGGTATTCTCTGCTTTCCCAGAAAATCCTAATGATCGTGAATCTGAGAACATCGCCAGATCTAGTTTTTCCTTCAAGGAAGCGATCGCAACCAAGCGCCCGCACACCACCAGCAACTATCGCTATGACATTCCCGTACCTGGCACAGATGTGTTTGTGGAAAGGTATTGGACCACGACAAATACCCCGATCTTAGATGAGGCTGGTGAGGTCATGTTTTTACTTCACACGCCCATTGATGTCACGGAACTGGTAAAACTCCGGGCTCGTGAAGAGGCGAATCTACAAGCCTTGAAAGACCAGCGTAAATACCTACAGGCTACCTTAATGCAAGCACCAGTGGGTATTGGCATATTCAGGGGATCTGACAACATTGTCGAAATGATAAACCCGCAGCTTGCCACGCTTTATGGAATGGATCGGGAAGTCCTGATCGGAAAACCAATATTCGACGTACTGACCCATGCACGTGGACAAGGATTTGAACAGCGTATGGAACATGTACGGGCAACCGGAGAAACCTTCAAAGGAAAAGAAGTTCTTGTGCCATTGGTCAGAAATGGTGTTCAAGAAGACGTATATGTAGATTTCGTTTACGAACCTTTCCGGGAAGAAGACGGAACAATAACCGGCGTTATTACTATTGCAACTGAAATAACAGAACAGGTGCAGGGAAAGCGACAGCTGGAAGAAGCAGAAGAACGCGCACGTTTAGCGGTAGATTCCGTCGGCATGGGCACCTTTGATCTTGATTTAATAACCGGGCAGCTGGTAACCTCCGATACTTTTGCCAGGATACATGGCTTTGAAGATGGGCCCGTTACACGCGCTGAATACGTTGCCGTCTTCAGTAAGAATGATCTTCTGAATAGGGACCTCGCTATTGAAGAGGCACTTAAGACGGGTCAACTCTTTTACGAAGCACGTATAAACTGGAAGGATGGTACTTTGCACTGGATACGAGTAGAAGGGAAAGTTTATTTTGAAGCTGGACTTGCAGTTCGGATTTTGGGCGTAACGCTCGACATTACGGAACAGAAATATTCCAGGGGTGAACAAAAGAAGTTGTTGTCGCTCGTTGCCAATAGCGTTGATATGATGTCGATCTTGAGTCTGAATGGCAAGCATTCTTATGTAAATGATGCTGGACGCGCTTTATTAGGCTTTGAAAACGATCAGCAAGTGTCAACGATTCATGTTAAAGCGCTATACACACCAGAGGATTATCTGCTGATGAAGCGGGAGGTCGTACCTGCGGTTATTCGTGAAGGCCGCTGGTCCGGTAAAATGACAATTAAAAACATTAAAACAGGGGAGACCATTGAAGTTTTTAATAATAGCATACGGATTGATGATCCGGAATCTGGCGTACCAATAGCAATTGGCGCCGTGGTCCGCGATCTTAGACCTGAAAATGCGGCCAAGCACGCGCTGGAAAAAAGCGAACAACTTCTGAGAAGCATTACCACGGCAGCACCGACAGGATTATGGCAGTCGGATGCAGCAGGTAACATCATCTATGTAAATCAAACCTGGATAGACTGGACTGGAATTCCATTTGAGGAGCAGCTTGGAGAAGGTTGGTTAAAGTCTGTTCTCCCAGAGGATGTTCCATTTGTGGTAAAGAAATTTAAACAGCTATTTGAGTCGCACGCTGTATTTGAAGTAGAGTATCGTATACTTCATGCTGATGGGACCGAGCACTGGTGCTTAGCGACAGGCAGGCCGCAGTATAACAGTGAAAAGGTATTTGAAGGTTACATTGGAGCAGGGGTAGACATTACAGAACAAAAGTTCCTCCAACAGCAGAAGGACAACTTTATAGGTATTGCAAGCCATGAGCTGAAAACACCTGTGACCAGCATCAAAGCCTATACTCAAGTACTGGAGCGCATGTTTCGCAAGAATGGTGCAATGAAGGAAGCTGGAATGATCAATAAAATGGATGGGCAGCTAAACCGCCTAACCAGCCTTATAGGTGATCTACTGGATGTGACCAAAATTAACTCCGGCAGGCTGCAGTTCAACGATCAGGAGTTTGACTTTAACAAGCTGGTGTCCGACCTGGTAGAGGATCTTCAACGGACCACCCAGGATCACGTGTTGGTTGCCAGCTATGCCGCACCACAATTTGTGGTTGCAGATGATGAACGCATTGGTCAGGTGATTACCAATCTGATTACGAATGCAATCAAGTATTCACCGGGGAGTAAGCGAATAGAAATTACGACCAAAGCTTCGGAAAATGAAGTCGAACTCTCCGTACGTGATTACGGTATCGGCATTGCTAAAGCAGACCTAAACAAGGTTTTTGAACAATTCTACCGGGTGACCGGCGCCATGCAGCACACATTTTCTGGCCTTGGTCTGGGCCATTATATTTCTGCTGAGATTATCAAGCGAGCCGGTGGGCGGATCTGGGTAGAAAGCGTTGAAGGTGAGGGTTCTACCTTCAGTTTTGCCATCCCCTTGAAAAAAGTAAAGTCATAAAAAAAGAGGATGCTTTTGCATCCTCTTTTTTTATGAGCGCTCGGGCTCAACTGAACTGTTTACTTAATGCTGATTGCAAAACCGCCACCTGGAGCGATTTGCTGTTTAATCACTGTTTTTGCATTCACTTTCATCTTTCTGATGGTATAGCTTTGCGGGTTTTTGTCAAAGCTGGCATCTTTACCATCTGCATAAATTGTGGCGGTGAAGGTCTTGCCCTTCGGCAGGTATTTGAATGAAACCGTTGCAACACGTGCATTTTCATCACTGATACCACCTACATACCATTCCGCTTTGTTTTTTGCTTTACGGGCAATGGTGATGTAATCTCCGGGCTCCGCCTCAATAACGTGCGTTTCATCCCAATCCACGGCAACATCTTTTATAAACTGGAAAGCATCCATGAACTTGTTGTAAGTTTCCGGGAAATCTGCTGCCATTTGTAAAGGACTGTACATAGTTACATAAAGTGCCAGCTGTTTGGTTAAGGTTGTATGTACGTAAGAGTCGTTATCTGGATTGTACGCACTGATTTTGGTCTGGAAAATACCAGGTGTATAGTCCATAGGCCCACCCACTAACCGGGTGAAGGGTAGGATGGTGGTATGGTCTGGGTTGTTTCCACCGAAAGACTCGTATTCAGTCCCCCTGGCAGATTCGTTACCGATAAGGTTCGGATAAGTCCTGTTCAAACCTGTAGGTCTTACCGCCTCATGTGCATTAACCATGATCTTGTAATCCGCAGCTTTTTTAATCGCATATAGATAGTGATTGTTTAACCACTGTCCGTAGTGGTATTCACCACGTGGAATCATGTTACCTACATAACCGCTCTTTACTGAGTTGTATCCATGCTCAACCATGAACTTGTAAGCCGTGTCCAGATGACGTTCATAGTTACGCACCGAACCGGAGGTTTCATGGTGCATCATCATTTTCACGCCCTTTTCAGCAGCGTAGCGTTGTAATTCTTTGACATCAAAGTCTGGATAAGGGGTTACAAAATCAAAGACATAGTCCTTGGTTTTACCGAACCAGTCTTCCCAGCCTTCGTTCCATCCTTCAACAAGTACGGCATCGAAGCCATGTTTAGCAGCGAAGTCGATGTATTCTTTTACATGGGCAGTATTTGCACCATGCTTTCCGTTAGGTTTTGTCTTCTTGTAGTCGGTTACGCCAAACTGAATCTTTTCATCTGTGTAGGCCCAGGTGCTTTTCCCGGTGATCATTTCCCACCATACACCAACATATTTCACTGGCTTTATCCAGGAAACATCTTTGTACTTGGTTGGCTCATTTAAGTTCAGCACCAATTTGGATGTCAGGATATCTCCAGCTTTGTCGCTTACGATGATGGTTCTCCATGGCGTTTGCGTAGGTGCCTGAAGATAACCTTTATCGCCGATCGCATCTGGTGTCAGGTGTGTCTCAAAAACCATGGTCTTGTCGTTCAGCTCTAATGACATGGTCGAATAATCAACCAATGCAGCTTCGTGAATGTTGATGTACAGACCTTCAGGGCTTTTCAGCATGAGCGGAGTTTGAACACCGGTGTCAGAGAAAGGCGTTTGGGAGGAGTTTGGCGTAATGGCCGACTTCATCAAGCCTCTGATCTCAGAAAGCTTCGAAGTCATGGTACTGTATTCCTGCGTGTCGTAATCACCTGGCAGCCAGAAAGCTTTGTGATCTCCAGCCATTGCAAATTCTGTCCGCTCTTCCTTGATGATGAAATAGTTCAGGTTGTCCTGCTCCGGGAATTCATACCGGAAGCCCAGTCCATCGTCGAAAAGGCGGAAGCGGATTCTGATCAAGCGATCCTTTTCTGCTTTTTGTGTCAGGGTTACCAGGAGCTCGTTGTAGTGATTGCGAATGGTTTTCTGTTCACCCCAAACCGGGTTCCAGGATTCGTCGGCACTCGACTGCTCCGTTTTCGCAACCGTAAAGCCAGTAAGAAATGATGGAACGTCTTTGGTTTCCAGCCCAAGTTTGCTGGTTTTAATAACGTCTTTTTTCTTGTATTTCAGCTGGTATGTTGGCGCGCCAGCGTCGTTAAGTTCAAATTTCAAGCTCAGGTTCTTGTCCGGCGAACTGATCTCCTGTGCCTGTACCATCAAACTACTACTGAGGATGGTAAGAAAGAGTAAGAGTTTTTTATACATGTATTCGTTTCATTTGTGATCGTCAAAGCTACGCTAAGCGGCCCGGAAAGCGAAATAAAACGAGAAAGCTGGATGTTATATTACACGGATTGTGTAATTCTGATCAGACCAGATACTCGAACAGTGTCTGATCTTTATTCAATTCAATCATCTCAAACTTAAACTCCGCCATGCGCTGAACCAGCAAAGGATAGTCACTACTTTCTTTTAGTTCTATGCCGACCAGCGCCGGCCCACTTTCTTTGTTGGTCTTTTTGATGAACTCAAATCTGGTGATGTCATCATGTGGACCAAGGACATTGTTTACAAAGCGCTTCAAGGCGCCGGGACGCTGCGGAAAACGCACGATGAAATAATGTTTCAGACCCTCATACAGGAGTGACTTCTCTTTAATTTCCTGCATACGCTCGATGTCATTATTTCCACCACTGATGATACAGACAACTTTCTTGTTTTTGATCTGATCGCCAAGTTGATCTAATGCCGCGACTGACAAGGCGCCGGCAGGTTCAACAACAATCGCATCTTCATTATACAGCTTAAGTATGGTCGTACAGATTTTACCCTCTGGCACAAGCAACATTTGATTGAGTAGCGCTTTGCAATATTCAAAGTTTAGTGATCCGACACGTTTAACCGAAGCGCCGTCTACAAAGCGGTCCACCTGCTCGAGCGTTACAGGCCCGCCGTTTTCAAGTGCCTGCTTCATGGAAGGTGCACCTTCAGGTTCTACGCCGATCAGTTGCACGGCGGGTGCAATGTTCCGTAAATAGCTGCCTACCCCGGAAGCTAATCCTCCACCACCAATGGGCATGACGACGAAATCAACATCCGGAAGTTCTTCAAAAACTTCCAGTCCAACAGTTCCCTGGCCTTCAATTATCTTCGGGTTATCAAAAGGGGGGATGAAGCTCATGTCATGTATCTGCGTATAGATAAGTGCTTCGCGCATACAGTCGTCGAAAGTGTCGCCGACCAGCACAATCTCAATGTGCTCCCCGCCGAACATTTCTGTCTGTTTAACTTTTTGTTTAGGCGTAATCTCAGGCATGAAGATCACACCTTTGATGTTAAGCTTTTTACAAGAGTAAGCTACACCTTGCGCGTGGTTGCCTGCGCTGGCACAAACGACACCACGACAGCGCTGCTCATCGCTGAGCGTGGAAATCATGTTAAATGCGCCCCTTAATTTATAGGAGCGCACCACTTGCAAATCTTCTCTTTTTAAGTAAACCTCAGCCTGGTATTTGAGTGATAATCCCGCATTGTAAACTAACGGTGTCCTCTTAACCGTCCCGCTTATCCTTGCAGCTGCTGCCTGGAAATCGAGCTCAATGTTTTTCGTCTCACTCATCGCTACACAAATTTGTTTACCGCATCAAGGTAAGCACTGGCAGATGCCTGTACAATGTCGGTGTTAAAACCATAACCCAGGTATGATTTGCCATTATAAACCACCCGCATGTTAACCTTACTCACATCATCACTGCCACCATGCATGGCCTGTATGTTGAATTCTTTTAAATCTACGGCCTTACCGATAATGCTCTCAATAGCCTTGATGGTGGCATTCACTGGGCCATTACCTCTGGCAAGTGCTTCATGTTCCTGACCCTCAAACTCCAGTTTTACCGTTGCAGTCGGACTTAGTGGATCACCACACAATACCTGCAGTAACTTCAGCTTGTAGCCATTTTTGAACGCATCATCTTTTCCGTCACTCATCAGCAATAGCAGATCATCATCGCTGATGTGTTTCTTCTCGTCGGCCATGGTCAGGAAGTTTTCATAAACCTGGTCCAGGTTGATGCGGTCGATTGTATAGCCCAACCGTTCAAGATGGTGTTTCAAGGCGTGGCGGCCACTGCGGGCAGTTAAGATAATGTCCGACTGGTCGATGCCTACATCCTCCGGATTGATGATCTCGTAATTTTCACGATGTTTCAAAAAGCCATCCTGGTGGATGCCCGAGCTGTGTGCAAAAGCATTTTGGCCAATGATGGCTTTATTCGGTTGTACCGGCATGCGCATCATCCGGCTCACCATGCTGCTGATTTCGGAGAAGTGCTTGCTGTTTATATTGGTGTGCAGATTCAAGGCATGGTGCGTTTTCAGGATCATGGTAACCTCCTCTAATGCGGTATTACCTGCGCGTTCACCGATGCCGTTGATGGTGCATTCTATTTGGCGGGCACCGTTGACGATACCCGCAAGCGTATTTGCGGTGGCCAGGCCAAGGTCGTTGTGGCAATGCACAGAAATAATTGCCTGATCAATGTTTCTGACGTTTTCTTTCAGGTAACGGATTTTTGCACCATACTGGTCCGGTAGGCAGTAGCCATTGGTATCGGGGATGTTCACCACTGTGGCGCCTGCAGCAATCACTGCTTCAACCATTTGTGCGAGATACTCGTTATCTGCACGCCCCGCATCTTCAGCATAGAACTCAATATCTTCTACAAATCCTTTCGCATACTTCACCGCTTCCACGGCACGCTCCAAAATCTCTTCTCTGGTGCTGTTGAACTTGTATTTAATATGCATGTCGGACGATCCGATACCTGTGTGTATTCTTGGTCGCTTAGCATATTGCAGTGATGCCACGGCAGCATCTATATCTTTCCTGTTTGCGCGTGTGAGTGCGCAAATGATGGGTTCTGTCACGGCTTTCGATAGCTCAACAACACTCTGAAAATCTCCCGGACTGGAAATCGGAAAGCCAGCCTCAATCACATCAACACCCAATGCCTCCAATGCCTTAGCTATTTCAACCTTTTCGGCCGTTGCAAGCTGGCAGCCTGGAACCTGTTCTCCATCTCTTAGGGTGGTGTCAAATACGTAAACTCTGTTTGGATCGTGTAACATAAGATATGTGATTAAGAAAGTGATTGTTGGTCGATAAATTTTAAGATAAGCTTACCCATATCTTGTGTACCCAGTACTTTGTATGGATTGGTGCTGCCGTCGGCGATGTCGTTGGTTCTGAAACCTTCTGCGAGCACCTTTTTGATTACATCAATGATGAGCTGCGATTCGGCTTTGAGACCGAAGGATATGTCCAGCATCAGCGCCACAGAAAGGATAGAGGCCAGTGGATTTGCAAGGTCCTTACCTGCAATATCATGGGCCGAACCATGGATCGGCTCGAAAAATCCTGTACCATCACCGACAGATGCAGAGGCGAGCATGCCCATAGAACCGGCGATTTGAGAAGCTTCATCCGTTAAGATATCGCCAAACAGGTTAGCGGTAAGGACTACATCGAACCGCTTTGGGTCCTTGATCAGTTGCATGGCAGCATTGTCAATGAACATGTGCTCCGTCTCCACTTCAGGATAGTTTTTACTTACCTGCTGTACGGTCTCGCGCCATAAGCGCGAGCTTTCTAGCACGTTCGCCTTATCTACAGAACACAGTCGTTTATTTCTGGTCATTGCGGCTTCAAACGCTTTATGCGCAATGCGCTCAATTTCATAGCGTTCATAAATCATCAGGTCAGATGCGGTATTGCCATCTTCGGAGCGTTTCTTCTCCCCGAAGTAAACATCACCCGTTAATTCCCGAAAGAACAGGATATCTGTACCTTTTAAGATGCTGGGTTTTATACTTGAAGCATCCAGCAGTTCATCAAAAAGCAGGATGGGACGAAGGTTTGCATATAGCCCAAGTTCTTTTCTTATTTTCAACAGTCCTTGTTCCGGACGTACTTTAGCTGCGGGATCGTTGTCATATTTCGCGTGGCCAACAGCGCCAAAAAGAATTGCGTCACTCTGTTGCGCTTTCGCTAATGTCTCATCAGGTAATGGATTTCCAGTTGCTTCTATGGCAACGTGGCCCATTAAAGCTTCCTGAAAACTGAAGTCATGGCCATACACTTCAGCGATTTTCTCTAAAACTGCTTTTCCCCAGGTGGTTACCTCAGGGCCTATACCATCTCCAGGTATGACCAATATTTTTTTATTCATGCTGTGTATTCTTGTTCTAAAATGGGTTTGTTACGAATTACGCGACCGTTTCGAAGTATTAACTCGTGTGTTAAAAAATCGGGCAGGGTATGTTCGAGATGGCTTACATAAATGAGGCTTCGATTAGCTGTGCAAAGCAGCCCAACCAGTTGGTTAAACATGCGGGTCTGCGCTTCATCCAGTCCCTGGCAGGGCTCATCCAAAATCAGTAGAGGTGGATTTTTAATGATGGCTCTTGCCAGAAGGGCCAATCTCTGTTTGCCGATTGGTAATTGTACCAGCAGGTCATTCGCTTCGGCCTGCAATCCGAAGAGCGTAAGTAATTGATGTGTTCTATCTGTTTGTTGTGGGCTCAACTGGCGGAACAACCCTGAGGTATCAAATAACCCTGAAGCAACTGCTTGAAAGACCGTTGAACCTGGCTCAAAGTACCACTGTAGTTCCGGCGAAATGAAGCCGATCTGTTTTTTGATGTCCCATATGCTCTCACCGGTTCCACGCTTTTTGCCGAAAAGGTATAACTCCTGTGCGTAAGCCTGGGGATTATCACCAGTGAGGAGGCTGATCAATGTTGATTTGCCAGATCCATTATGTCCTTTCAGTAACCACCGCTCACCAGGTTTTAAGCTCCAGTTTAGGTCCTTCAATATTTGCTTGTCACCGTAGCGGATGTTCACGTTCTGAAGAGCAACGAGTTCCTCGAGTGGTAACACTGGCGCTGCCGCTAAGAAAGCGGGCAGCTTAAAGTAGGTAGGCGCCTGATCTTTCGCTTGAAAGGCAGTCTCACTCGTCACGATTTTTCCATCCATGATGGATGCGAAACGATTGATACAGCGCGGAACAACAGCGTCATTGCTCACAATCAACAATTGCATTCCTGCCCCACAGCCCAGATCCAGTTGCTCGTTTAAGCTGGCTCGCGTTTGCACATCCAGACCTGTGTATGGATTGTCGAGTATCAACAGCTTTGGGCGGTAAAGCAAGGCCTTCAGTAGCTGCACTTTCTTATGTTCCCCGCTGGAAAGCTGTATAATGGGTGCATGCTTTCTTTCAGCAAGCTTAAAAGTTTTCAGCAGCGTCTCTGCATTATCGACAGCCTGCTGAATTCTATTCAAATATTCAAGTATGGTTTCCCAAACGGTAACGGTATTCTCCGCATCAGCGCTGTTGAAACGTTGCTGGAAGTAGAAGTTTGATGCACCTTGCTTGTCTTTAAATGTAAACCACTGCGGCACAAACAAGGTCTGTATGCCATTCAAGGTGGCCCGCTCAGCAAGGGCTTTCGCGAGCAAAGTTTTTCCTGAACCACTTGGTCCATTCAATAGCCAATGCTCTCCTTTGACGATCTGCCAGGATAGATCAGACAGGATTGTCTGGTTTCTGATCTTTATACTGAAGTGCTCAATCCTGACAAATACCTCCATTAGACGACTGCTTTTTGTTGCTCAAATTGTTCCACTGCTGCGCGTTGGTTTAAGATGAAATCAATGTCATCATAGCCGTTGATCAGGCAGGACTTCTTATAAGGGTTGATCTCAAAAGATTCATATTCTTTAGTGGTTTCAATCGTCACCGTTTGTGCTTCCAGATCAACGGTCACCTGCGCCTGAGGATCAGTTTCAGCAGCTAAGAAAATCCGCTGTACGAAGCCATCGGAAAGCTGGATCGGCAGTAAACCATTATTCAAAGCATTTCCTTTGAAGATATCTGCAAAGAAGCTGCTGATCACAACATCAAAACCGTAGTCCTGCAATGCCCAGGCCGCATGCTCCCTGCTGCTTCCACAGCCAAAGTTTTTTCCGGCAACCAGTGCTTTTCCGCTGTATATAGGATTATTCAGAACGAAGTCTGGCCGGGGACTGCCAGAAGCATCATAACGCCAGTCGCAGAATAGATTTTCACCGAAGCCTTCACGCGTGGTCGCCTTTAGAAACCTTGCCGGAATGATCTGATCGGTATCCACGTTCTCAATAGGAAGGGGTACCACCTGGGTGGTTAGGGTTGTAAATTTCTTCATCTTAAGCGTAAGTGTTTTCGGTTAGCAATGAACGTACGTCTGTAATGCGACCTGTTATGGCGGCCGCGGCAGCCGTAAGCGGACTGGCCAGGAAGGTCCGGGAATTCGGTCCCTGACGGCCTTCGAAGTTCCGGTTGGATGTCGAAACACAATATTTTCCTGCGGGAATTTTATCTTCATTCATCCCAAGGCAGGCACTGCATCCTGGTTCCCGCAATTGAAACCCCGCGGCTTCAAACACCTGGTCCAAGCCTTCGGCGATGGCCTGTTGTTCTATTTGCTTTGAACCAGGAACAATCCATGCAATAACATTCGGTGCTTTCTGCCGACCTTTCACAAAGTCCGCAACAGCCCTTAGATCTTCCATTCTGGAGTTGGTACAGCTTCCGATAAAAACATAGTCGATCTCTTTTCCTAACAAAGCGCTGTCATCTTCAATGCCCATATAGTTCAGCGCCTTCTGGTACGATGGACGTTCAGAAAGCTCCTGGCTATTTGTAGATGGTACAAACTGACTGATGCCAATGCCCATGCCGGGGTTTGTTCCATACGTGATCATTGGTTCTATGTCTGCAGCATCAAACGTCAGCTCCGCATCGAATACGGCATCAGAATCGCTGTAAAGCGTGTTCCATTGTGCCAGTGCTTTGTCCCATCCTGCACCTTTTGGCGCGAACTCGCGACCCTTGATGTATTCGAAAGTCGTTTCGTCCGGCGCAATCAGACCACCTCTGGCACCCATCTCAATGCTCATGTTACAAATCGTCATTCTGGATTCCATACTCAAACTGCGGATCGTTGAACCAGCATATTCAATGAAATACCCGGTACCGCCTGCGGCGGAAATCTTTGCGATGATGTACAGAATGATATCCTTTGCGCTTACACCAGGGCCCAGCATCCCATCAACGGTAATGCGCATCGTTTTAGGGGGTTGCTGTAGCAGGCACTGCGTGGCTAGTACCTGCTCCACCTGAGAGGTGCCGATGCCGAAGGCAATGGCACCGAAGGCGCCGTGGGTAGAGGTATGACTATCTCCGCACACGATGGTTGCCCCAGGGAGGGTGATACCCAACTCCGGGCCAATAACGTGGACAATCCCCTGAAAAGGATGGCCCAGTCCATATAATTCTACGCCAAACTCAGCACAATTCTTCGTTAGCATATCCACCTGATAGCGCGATAATGTTTCCTGAATCGGCAGATGCTGGTTTAGTGTTGGCACATTGTGGTCTGCCGTAGCAATGGTTTGCGCAGGTCTGAACACGGGTAAGCCTCGCTTTCGGAGTCCGTCAAATGCCTGAGGACTGGTTACCTCATGTATAAAATGTGTGTCGATATACAAAATATCAGGATAGCCCTCGTCGCGTTTGACAACGTGGGCATCCCATATTTTTTCTACTAGCGTCTTTCCCATGTGGGTATAATATTTATGCTTCTAATTCTTTCTCTGCTGGCTGATTTTCTGGGCGTAGGCTGCGTACGGTCTTACCGGCTTGCCACAATTCACTATCCCTTAATTCAGCGAGTTCTGCATTAAGCTTCTCGCGGTAGTCAGGCTGACTGTTGCTGTCAATTGATCTTTGAGATTCCTTGCCCGTGGCAACACTTTCATAGAGCTCTTCAAAAACAGGTTTGGTCGCGTCACGGAATTTCTTCCACCAATCCAGTGCACCACGTTGAGCAGTGGTTGAGCAGTTTGCATACATCCAGTCCATTCCGTTTTCAGCAACCAGTGGCATTAAGCTTTGTGTAAGTTCTTCAACGGTTTCATTGAAGGCTTCAGAAGGGGAGTGGCCATTAGCGCGCAGCACGTCATATTGTGCAGCAAAGATGCCCTGAATACAACCCATCAATGTTCCGCGCTCGCCAGTTAAATCACTAAAAACCTCTTTCTTGAAGTCTGTCTCAAACAGGTAGCCGCTACCAACTGCAATGCCGAGGGCAACAACTCTTTCATATGCTTTCCCTGTTGCATCCTGGAAAATCGCGTAGCTGGAGTTTAGTCCGCGACCCTGTAAAAACATCCGGCGCAGGGAAGTGCCTGAACCTTTCGGGGCCACCAGAAATACATCTACATCTGCAGGTGGCACGATGCCGGTTTGCTCGTTGAAAGTGATTCCGAAACCGTGTGAGAAATATAACGCCTTGCCAGGAGTAAGGTGTTTTTGAACTGTCGGCCATAACTCAATTTGTGCGGCATCGCTCAACAGGTAGCAAATGATCGTTCCGCGCTCCAGCGCTTCTTCAATTTCAAATAAAGTTTCTCCGGGTACAAATCCGTCGGCAATTGCCTTATCCCAGGTTTTAGATTCTTTACGCTGGCCTACAATAACATTGATGCCATTGTCTTTCTGATTAAGCGCCTGACCTGGTCCTTGTACGCCATAGCCAATGATGGCTACCGTTTCATTTTTCAGGACTTCCTGCGCTCTTTCCAATGGAAATTCATCACGTGTTACTACATTTTCGTCTTTACCGCCGAAATTTAATACTGCCATAATTTTGGTTTTATAAGGTTTGGTTAATCTATATATTGTCTTTCTAATATTGCCTTTCAGGCGTTCTACATGGTGAATACATCACGCTTGGTATCCGAGTGTTCAAGCTCTACCACATCTTGGCCGGGCTCTTCACGCTCAAACTCTCGTAGTTTTTCATTGAAGCCCTGGCTGTTCTTAATGATGGCCACTCTCGCGCTTCGCACGAACTCTATCAATCCATATGGCTGAAGCACCTCAATAAGCTTATCCGTTTCTTCCCGGTGTCCGGTGGTTTCAAAGACGGTATAGTCTTTACGGATCACCACTGCCCGGGCACCGTTCTCGCGAAGTAAGCGCTCCACGTATACCTTCTCCGCAATAACATCAGTCGGCACTTTATAAAGTGCCATTTCCTGCCAGATGATATCATCGTTGGTGTTGAAATACACCTTCAATACTTCTACCTGCTTCTCGATCTGCCTTGCCACCTTACGAACGGTGTCTGGCGTTTCATTTACAACGATGTTGAAGCGGTGGATATGCTGGATCTCGGAGGGGGAGACATTTAAGCTTTCAATGTTGATCTTCCTTCTGGAGAAGATGATCGCAATGCGGTTTAGCAGTCCGACCTGATTTTCTGTATAAACCGAGATGGTGTATTCCTGCTTTTTATCTGTGAATTCTGCGTCTTTCATGTCTGATTATTTAAGTCTGATTTCACTTACACTGCAGCCCTGCGGCACCATTGGAAATACGTTAAGTTCTTTTTCTACCATCACCTCCAGTACAAAGGATCCTTTATGTTCCAGCATTTGCGTTAAAGCCGGAATCAGTTCTTCGCGTTCGGTGACTTTCTTTCCAGCGATGTAGTACGATTCCGCAAGTTTGATAAAGTCCGGACTGGTGATGTCTACAAAGGAGTATCGTTTCTCATTGAACAATTGCTGCCATTGGCGTACCATGCCCAGGAATTGATTGTTCAAAATCATGATCTTCACGTCCACGCCACTTTGCATGATGGTGCCAAGCTCCTGCAGGGTCATCTGAAATCCACCATCACCAATTACAGCGACCACCGTACGGTCGGGCCTGCCGAATTTGGCACCAATTGCTGCTGGAAGTCCGAAGCCCATCGTGCCCAAACCACCACTGGTCACATTACTGCGGGTGTTGTTTAGCTTCGCATATCGGCAAGCGACCATCTGGTGCTGACCAACATCGCTTACGATAATTGCTTCTCCTTTGGTGAGTTGATTTAATTGATGAATTACCTCACCCATGGTGAGTTCACCACTACCTGGCTCCAGCTCCTTGCTGATCAGTTCTTCCTGTTCAATTTTCTCAAACACTGCGAATTCTGCACGCCAGTCGTTATGCTGACGCCCCTCAACCCGTGCGGTTAAAAGTGGGAGGGTATCTTTGCAGTCGCCCCAAACCGGCACGTCCGCTTTAACATTCTTGTCAATCTCCGCAGGATCTATATCCAGGTGGATCACTTTTGCCTGGGTAGCGTACTTATCTAATCTGCCGGTTACCCGATCATCAAATCGCATCCCAATGGCAATTAGCACGTCACAGGAGTTGGTCTGCACATTCGGACCATAATTGCCGTGCATACCAAGCATACCCACATTCAGCGGGTGGTCGGATGGTATCGCACCGGCACCTAGAATGGTCCATGCAGCAGGGATCCCGCTTTTTTCTACAAATGCCTGAAACTCCTTCTCGGCACCACCGAGTAACACACCTTGTCCAAACAGGATAAATGGTTTTTTGGCGGCATTGATCATCGCTGCGGCCTCCTCGATGTAAGCCATGCGGATGTTAGGCTTCGGCCTGTAGCTGCGGATATGGTTGCAAGGGGTGTAGCCCTCGTAGTCTATTTTCTGAATCTGTGCATCCTTGGTGATGTCGATCAACACCGGTCCGGGCCGGCCGCTCTTGGCAATGTAGAACGCCTTCGCCAACACTGCTGGAATTTCATTGGCATCCGTTACCTGGTAGTTCCATTTTGTTACCGGCGTGGTGATGTTTATGACATCCGTCTCTTGAAAGGCATCGGTACCAAGCAGGTGACTGAAAACCTGCCCGGTAATACAAACCAGCGGCGTACTATCAATTTGTGCGTCAGCAAGACCGGTCACCAGGTTCGTTGCACCGGGTCCGCTGGTTGCGAACACAACACCAACCTTGCCTGATGTTCTTGCAAATCCCTGTGCAGCATGCGTGGCGCCTTGTTCATGGCGAACCAGAATGTGCTGCAGCCGTGCTTTGAAGTCGTATAAGGCATCATAAATCGGCATGATGGCACCTCCAGGATAGCCAAAGACCACCTCGGTGCCCTCGGCGATCAAGCCTTCAAGCAGTGCTACTGAGCCACTTACGGTTTTAAGTTCTTTCGGCACTGCCGTTCTGATTGTTTCTTCAATTGATAATTCCATGTTCTTCGGTATTATGTGCAGATTAATCGGTATAGGCATCAGTTACGCAGCCTTCACTGGCATTGCTTACCTGTTTCAGATATTTATAGAGTACCCCTTGTTTAACGGGAGGCGGCAACTGCTTCCAGTTTGCGCGACGCGCGGCGAGCGTCTCATCGGACACCAGCACGTCTATGGTATTGTTTATCGCATCAATGCGGATGATGTCATTATCTTCTACCAGGCCGATATTTCCACCGTCCCAAGCCTCCGGTGTGATGTGACCCACCACAAAGCCATGCGTACCACCAGAGAACCGGCCGTCGGTAATCAGTGCCACTGATTTTCCTAGTCCCGCACCGATAATGGCCGATGTCGGTTTTAACATTTCCGGCATGCCCGGTGCGCCTTTAGGCCCTACCTGGCGGATCACCACAACGTCACCCTGATGAACCCTGCCGCTGGAGATACCTTCAATAAGTTGCTTTTCGCCGTTGAACACCCTTGCTGGACCTTCAAAACGTTCACCTTCTTTTCCGCTGATTTTTGCAACAGCACCAAGTTGTGCCAGGTTACCGTAAAGCATTTGTAAATGCCCGGTCGCTTTAATTGGGTGTTCAATTGGTAAAATCACTTTCTGCTGTTCAAAGTCGAGCTCAACAGCATCGGCCACGTTTTCCGCTAATGTTTTACCCGTTACGGTTAAGGAGTCGCCATGAATCAAACCGACTTTAAGCAAATATTTTAAAACCGCTGGTATACCACCAATGCGGTGTACATCCTCCATAAGGTATTGTCCACTTGGTTTTAAGTCTGCCAGCACTGGTGTATTATCACTGATGTGCTGGAAGTCTTCAAGTTTCAGGCGCAGTCCTACAGACTTTGCCATTGCAATAAGATGCAGGACCGCGTTGGTACTTCCGCCCAGGACCATCACGGTGACAATCGCGTTGTGAAATGCCTTTTCAGTCATGATGTCTGAAGGCAGGATATTACGTGCTAACAAAACCTTAATGGCGTCGCCTGCACGCAAGCATTCGTTCTTTTTCTCTTCACTAAGCGCAGGGTAGGAGGAGCTGTAAGGCAAGCTCATCCCTAAGGCTTCAATTGCTGAAGCCATGGTGTTCGCCGTATACATGCCGCCGCAAGCGCCTGCACCCGGACAGGTGTGTCTGATGATGCCTTGGTAATCTTCCTCAGAAAGCTTTCCAGCAATTTTCTCGCCCAAGGCTTCAAATGCCGAAACCATGTTCAATGACTTTCCTTTGTAATTCCCGGAGTGAATACTACCACCATATACCATTATGGAAGGGCGATTTAACCGTCCCATCGCAATGATGGACCCTGGCATATTCTTGTCGCAACCGGGTAGTGCGATTAGACCATCATAGTATTGACCGCCACAAATGGTTTCAATAGAGTCTGCGATTACGTCCCTGGAGATCAGCGAATAACGCATTCCATCGGTTCCGTTTGACATCCCGTCGCTCACCCCAATGGTGTTGAAGGTTAAGCCGACCATGTCACTTTTCCATACACCCTCTTTTACCAGCTTCGCCAGGTCGTTCAGGTGCATATTGCAGGTGTTCCCATCATAGCCCATGCTTGCAATTCCCACCTGTGCTTTCTGCATATCGGCGGTAGTCAACCCGATTCCATATAACATGGCTTGTGCGCCGGCTTGTGTTGGATCTTGTGTGAAAGTTTTACTATATCTATTTAATTCTGGCGTATCTGACATGTTATGCTGCGGTATGATCGTTATATAAAAACTTCGTAATTCTGTTTTTCAAGCACCAAACACTTGTAGGTTCGTTGCAAAGTAGCACCTAAACTATCTGACCATTTTAAAGGGAAGGTGGTCTCATCAATCGACTTCATGCCGATAATTTCTACTGCTGTACCGCAGAGGAAAGCCGCATCTGCTTGTTTAAGGTCTCGTGCAGTGATTTGCTTTTCAATACATTCAATATCTAGACTTTTGCAAAGCTGAAGTACCGTTGCCCGTGTGATGCCTGGCAAAATGTGCCCAAGCGAAGGCGTGTATAACTTTCCGGATTTTTCAATGAAAATATTGGCTCCTGGTGCTTCCGCTACAAACTCGTGCTGATCAAGCAAAACCGCTTCATCGTAACCCCGGCTTTTAGCCTCCGTCGTTGCAAGAATAGAGTTTACATAATGTCCGCTTACCTTAGCCTCCATTGGGGTAGACTTTGGATTTGGGCGCTGATAGCTGGAAATACAAACCCGAACTTGCTTGCTGCCCAAATAAGCGCTCCATTCCCAGGCGCAGATCATGATGTTTACACTGCTTGGCTCCGAAAGCGTCATGTTAGGATTGCAATACACTAAAGGACGGATATACGCGTCCTTTAGGTTATTCAGCTCCAGCAACTTGTATGTCTGCCTTACCAGTTCATCAATATCCCATTCGAAAGGGATATGTACCAATTCACAAGAGCGTTTCAGGCGCTCGTAGTGACGTTTGGCTTTGAAGATTCTGGTGCCGTTATGTGTGTTATAGGCGCGAATGCCTTCGAACACGGCATAGCCATAATGTAGGGATTGGCTATAAAGGTCAGTGCTGGCGTCTTTTGCGGGAACAAACTCGCCATTTAAGTAAAGCTGGGTAGATGAATTGTAGTATTGCATGGTTTAGGTTGGGATTCAAAAAGCTGGTTATTAAAAAAGCGCCTCTTTGCTGGGGCGCTTGTAACTATCTTGGTTTATATTCTCGTTTACAGCGCCGTCTTCTCCTGAATAATCAGCAGAATAATATTGTTAATCAGGTTGTTGACGATGTTGAGAATGATGGTATTCATGATGTTTCTGTTATCTCGTGTTTCTTAAAATACAATTTAGATGATGAGAAAGGTAAAGACAATAGCAAACAGAAATATTTTAAAAAAAAATAAAAAGGCGATTAACTATGCTTCAGCAAAATAATAAATGGCCAATCTGTGATATTAAATACATTTCACTAGCATGACTATACCAAAAGTGTTTTTGGTATTCAGTCTACTTGCTATGCGTGCATTATAATATTGTCTGAATTCTGCGTGAAATGCTTGCTGTGGTCAGAAAAGATCTCAGAAAAACGTCTTTTTCCGGGTAGTAATACTGATGGGTAATGGGGGCGTAGTGGACAATGATGCGCTAAGTTTAGGGCAAAAAAAAATCCCCCGAACTTCGGGGGATTTTCAAACTGTTCATGAATGCTATTAAAGGGCTACACCCTCTGCAAGAACTACAATTTTATTTTTCAAAACTTCTACAACGCCACCTTTGATGATAAAGGTTTGTTCGTCTGTTTTGTTTTTAATGATAACCGGACCATCTTCTAAAGTTGAGATGATAGGGGCATGGTCTCTCAGAATCTGAAAAGAACCCATTGTTCCCGGTACAGTAACCGCAGTTACTTCTCCTTCAAAAACTTTTTTATCTGGGGTTAATATTTCAAGTGTCATAACTATGCGTTCGCTTCAGCCAGGATTTTCTTACCTTTCTCGATGGCATCATCAATATTACCAACCAAGTTAAATGCTGCTTCTGGATACTCATCAACTTCACCATCCATAATCATGTTAAATGCTTTGATGGTATCTTTAATGTCTACCAATACACCTTTAAGACCAGTAAACTGCTCCGCTACGTGGAAAGGCTGAGAAAGGAAACGTTGAACACGACGTGCGCGGTGTACAACAAGCTTATCCTCTTCAGAAAGCTCATCCATACCAAGGATGGCAATAATATCCTGAAGTTCTTTATAACGTTGAAGAATCTCTTTTACACGTTGAGCGGTATTGTAGTGCTCGTCACCCAATACTGCAGGTGAAAGAATTCTGGAAGTAGAATCCAATGGATCTACTGCTGGATAGATACCAAGCTCAGAAATTTTACGTGAAAGTACAGTTGTTGCATCTAAGTGGGCAAACGTTGTCGCCGGAGCAGGGTCAGTTAAATCATCCGCAGGAACGTAAACGGCCTGAACAGAAGTAATTGATCCACGTTTTGTTGATGTAATACGCTCTTGCATCAATCCCATCTCTGTAGCAAGTGTTGGTTGGTAACCTACCGCTGATGGCATACGACCTAATAGTGCGGATACCTCAGAACCAGCTTGCGTAAAGCGGAAAATGTTATCAACGAAGAAAAGGATATCTTTTCCAGCACCTTCGCCATCACCATCACGGAAGTATTCCGCTACAGTAAGACCAGATAAAGCCACACGTGCACGTGCACCAGGAGGCTCGTTCATCTGACCGAAAACCAAAGTCGCTTTAGATTCTTTTAATTTCTCTACATCTACCTTGGATAAATCCCAGCCACCTTTTTCCATAGAGTGCAAGAATTCATCACCATAGTTGATTACACCAGATTCGATAAACTCGCGTAAAAGGTCATTACCTTCACGTGTACGCTCACCTACACCAGCAAATACAGATAAACCTGCGTAAGCTTTTGCAATGTTGTTTACCAGTTCCATAATAAGAACCGTCTTACCAACACCAGCACCACCGAATAATCCGATCTTACCACCTTTTGCATAAGGCTCTAATAAGTCGATTACTTTAATACCAGTGAAAAGAACTTCAGATTCAGTAGATAACTCATCGAAACGTGGAGGCGCACTGTGAATCGCTTTTCCGCCAGTCTTGTCAATTGTATTAATACCGTCGATGGCTTCACCTACAACATTGAATAAACGACCTTTAATTTGATCACCAATAGGCATCTTAATAGGCGCACCAGTGTCTAATGCTTTCATTCCGCGAACTAAACCGTCAGTAGAGTCCATCGCAATTGCACGAACACGGTCCTCACCTAAGTGTTGTTGAACCTCTAAAATGATCTTTTGTCCGTTTTCTTTTTCAATCTCTAATGCAGAGAAAATCTGAGGTAAATGAGCATCGTCAGCAAAACTCACGTCAACTACCGGTCCTATAATCTGCGCTATTTTTCCAATGTTAGGCATATATTGTTTTGGGTAAATTTATAAATATCAAATTGTTAAAGTCCGGATTTATGGTCCTCAATTCAGTCCGCAAAGTTAAGTTTTTTCTCGGAAAATTGTGTATATAAATAAAATGATTTTCCACAAGATTTAAGTGATAAATTCGCTTGTATGAAAACCGTATTAGTTACTGGTAGCAATGGGCTGCTCGGACAGAAAATTACAGAAAATATATTGCTAAACCAGCAGTTTAATTTGGTTGCAACTTCTAAGGGCTCAAATCGTTATCCAATACAAGAAGGATACACCTATGCTGAAATGGATATTCTGGACGCCGGACAGGTGCGCAACGTTGTTGCGAAATACAAGCCCGACGCGATCATTCATACCGCGGCCATGACCAACGTGGATACCTGTCAGGTGGAAAAAGAATTAGCACATGCCTTGAACGTTGATGCAGTGAAAACCCTGGTTGCTGTTTGCGAAACCATGAACATACAGCTTGTGCATCTGTCTACAGACTTCGTGTTCGATGGAGCGGATGGCCCGTATGAAGAATCCGCGAAACCAAACCCGCTGAGTTATTATGGTGAAACCAAGGCTGAAGCGGAAGCGGTCGTTCAAAATGCACACTGTCGTTGGTCAATCATCCGCACCATATTGGTCTATGGCATCGTTAAAGATATGAGCAGGAGCAATATTGTACTTTGGGCAAAGAACGCCCTTGAAAAGGCTGCACCGCTCAATGTGGTCAACGACCAATGGCGCATGCCTACACTGGCAGAAGATCTGGCTTGGGCATGTTTGAAGGCGGTTAAAAAAGATGTTACCGGCATTTATCACATCTCCGGAAAAGATATGATGAGTGTTTCCGAACTGGTAAGCAGGGTGGCAGATTACTTTGGCTTAGATAAAGGCCTGATGTCTGAAGTCAGCTCGGCAACACTAAACCAATCTGCCGCACGTCCCAAACGAACCGGATTCATCTTAGATAAAGCCATCCGTGATCTTGATTACAAGCCGCACAGCTTCGAAGAGGGCATTGCCATACTCGAGCAGCAGATGGCCGGTAAACCATAACAATTGAAAATACTTATCAATACTTAAATAAATAGACATACCATGGCATTACAAGTAGGCGAACAAGCGCCAGATTTCAAATTATTTGACTCAGAATTAAAAGAAGTAAGCTTAAAGGATTTTGCGGGCCGCAAGTTGGTCCTTCAGTTCTTTCCTATGGCTTTTACAGGTACCTGCACTACCCAACTCTGCACCATGCGCGACAGTTTTGGTTATTATGAAGGCATTAATGCTGCTGTAGTTGGCATCTCCGTAGATTCTCCATTTACCTTGGCCAAGTTCAAAGAAGATCAGGCTTACCAATTTCCTTTGTTATCAGATTTTAATAAAGAAGCATCTCAGGCTTATGGCGCTTTTTACGAAGAATTTGTGTTCAACCTTAAAGGCGTATCAAAAAGAGCTGCCTTTGTCGTGGATGAAAGCGGAAAAATTATTTACGCCGAAGTTCTTGAAAGTGCAGGGGACTTACCTGATTTCGAAGCAATTAAGCAGGTGTTAGCCGCTTAACCGCGCTTTCACAGCAGCACAAATCGAAAATTATTTCAAAAAAAATTGGGAAATTCCAATTGTAGTGCTACTTTTGCAGTCCAATCAAACGGAAACGCATTCGTAGCTTAATTGGATAGAGCACCTGACTACGGATCAGGAGGTTAGGGGTTCGACTCCCTTCGAGTGCACAGAAAGCCTTAGAGAAATCTAAGGCTTTTTTTATGTCCAGCCATCGGAGCAGCCATCCAATAGCCAAACTGTCTACCGCGAAAGCTTAACCTTCATTTACTCGCCGCTGGTACCACTACAAATTGAACAGTAACGCATACAGATCTGAAATATCCTGTCTCGTCTTTATCTCTTTGCTAATCGGAATCATAACATTCCCCTTGCTGTCATAGCAATAAAGCATGTTTGTGTCCAGGTCATAACACAATACTGCGGATAACTTATACATGCCTAAACGTTCATCGAAGGCGATGTTGAAATCATATAAATCCTGTTCGCTTAATCTTTCATCCATGTCACGAATGTAAGTGTTCCCTTTTGAAACCTATCGCATAAAATCAGCCTACCCGGAAACAACATACTGCCGTAAGGCCTCCAGGTTCTGAATCGCATTTCCCATGGTGTTGTTGAAATATACAAACACAACTTTTCCATCTGCCAGCCACTCCCGAACGTATGAAGCATATTCATACAAGAACTGATCTTCGTAACTGCCCCGGTAATTGCCGCCCGGCCCATGGAATCTTAAGTAGATGAAATCGGTCGACGCATCGTTTAGTGAAGTACCTTCGCTGAGTTTGTCATGGAGCACAAGTCCCATGTTCAATGCTTCCATCATATCATACGTATCGGTCTGATACCAGCTTTGATGCCTGAATTCCACCGCCACCTTCCACGCTTGATCAGGATCAGCCTGCCGGATCTGAATCAGCAGCTGCTCCAACTCGCGCATGAGTACTGGCTTAATACTTCCGGGAAATTGTACGAGCAAACTACCTTTCTTATCACCAGCGGCTTCAATCCTTTCAAAAAAGTGCTGAATGTGCGCCGCCTGATACTGCAGCCCTTTGCCATGTGTGATTTCCCGCCAAAGCTTAAATGTGAATTTGAAGTCATCAGGCGTATCCGCTGCCCATTTCGCAACCGTTGAAGCCATCGGCACCTTGTAAAAGGAGCTGTTGATCTCGATGCTGTTGAACAAAGAGCCATAATAGCAAAGCCGACTCCTGTTTTTAAATTCTTCAGGGTAATATTCTTTGTTCGGGACCGGAAGTAATAAGCCGCTTGTGCCAGTATAAAAATTGGGTGTATTCATCACCACCATAAACAGCACATGGGGTTAAATGGTTCGGTGGTTCTCGCTTACCTTCACAGTTCTCAACAAAACTTTTCGTTTCACGTACAAAGTTTCCTTAACCTGGTCGGTTATTTAAGAAATTGGTAAATTAGTATTAAGCAAATCTGAGCCATGAAAACAACCCTTTTTCGCTCTTGTGTATTTATAGCGCTTGGAACAATGTTCTTCAGCTGTGCCAAAGACGACGCAGCAGTCCTGGAGTCGGCCACCAACGTCTCCAGCCAAGCGCTTAATGAGGCTGAACAATTCGCCTGGTTCCCAACTTATAAAGAAGTGGATCCTGGCAAGGATGCTTCCGGTTCACTGAATACCCCCACGGAACCGCGACTGAATTTTCCTTACGGGCCCGACGATGAGATCCCGAAACGGTATCCTTTCAAAGTCATTGATAAGCCCGATCTGGGTTATGTTAACGAAACCTGCTTGTTTGATATCGCTGATCTGGAGCGGAACAAATCCTATCATAAACTTCAGAATGGCAGCTTAAGAATCGGATTTTTCGATGATGGTTTTGAACCAATAAGACTAATTAAGTTGCCTTCTTCAAGCGAGTCGGGCTGGAACGCACATTGGGGCACGACACCTGCTGTTGAACAGGAGAAACCAGATGTCCTCTATTATAATACCTGGAATTCCCGGTCCATAATCATTTATTTATCTAAGCCATGTACCGAATTTGGCTTCGAAATAGCGCCTAACAATAAAAGGTCGACTCATAGCTTCATCGTAGACGTCGGCGATTGGCTAAATGATGATTCCAAAGGAACGGTAAGCGTGGAAACGAAAACACCTTCAGGGGCAGCACTTGCTGCAATAAAAGCAACTAAACCCTTTCGTATGGTTCGAATCTGGAGCATAGGAAGTCCAACGCTACCTTTAGCGGAAGGTATGGCAATTTCAAACATCCGCTATACGCTTGCAAAGTAAAATAGGAGCGAAGCGACACTTCCTTAGCCGCTTGCTCCTAAAAGCTCAACTTATTTACAGTAAGCGTTGTTACTTTAGATGCCTTTATTACTGTGCGTTTTGAAACTGTTTAACCATATCATCCAATATTGCCTTACCAAGTCCAACGCGATTGGCGTATTCCAGGCAAAGTGCATATTCCTTATCGTGGATGGTTCCATCCTGGGTCATCATTTGTACCAGCGTCTGCAATTCAAGCGTTTTCTGAAGGCTGTCTTCCGGAATGATAAAAGTCAGCACGCCCAGGTTGTCCGCCATTGGCATAACCTCATCGGCAGAAAGCCCAAGTTTGTTCCCAATGCTGAGCAACAACTCACTTTCGCCTTCCTCAAGCACTTTGTCTGCTGCAGCAACTAAAACAAGGTTTTGGTAAAATGATAGTTTCTTCTGAGGAGTATTCAGCACCTCCTCTAATGATCGTATATTTAGCATAGATATGGTCTTTAGTGTACCGAACGATCCTCAAAATTCCTACCATAAAGGACATTCATCATTCCTGAAAACCCGCATCATCGTATCAAGGTGCTTTTCTGCTCAAAAAATCAAGGGAATACAGCCTTGCTGGTGTAAAAGTTACACTTACTGAATTGTAGCTTTATATGCATGTCCTTCTCGTTCCAATCACCTGATTATCAGCTACAATCTTCTCGATTGCAAGCTTTGCTTCATACGATTATTTAAGGCAGCATTCAAAAAAATAAGGTTAGTAAATTATTAATTATATATTTGCAAGCATTGCTGGATGGTGCAAACTGGTGCTTACTAAGCCATTAACACCATCTTTCAACATATACTTGAACAAGCCTCGTAAAGTATGCAACAGGCAATTAAATTTAAAAGACAACCCGAATGCTAAATTTTGTTCTCTTTGGCCCACCGGGTGCAGGTAAAGGCACCCAATCAGAAAAATTGATCGAAAAATATCAATTGATTCACATCTCCACCGGTGATCTCTTCAGATCACACATAAAAAACCAGACTGCTTTAGGACAGAAAGTTAGTGCATTGATCGCAGAAGGTCAATTGGTTCCTGATGGTATCACCATCGATATGTTGGAAGAAGAAGTGAACAAGAGTCCAAATGCAAAGGGCTTCATCTTTGACGGTTTTCCACGTACCATTCCTCAGGCCATTGCTTTAGACGAGTTTCTGGAACAGAAAGGCACTTCCATCTCCGCAGTGATCGCACTTGACGTTGATCAGGAAGAACTTAAAAAAAGGGTGGCACAGCGCCAGAAAGAATCCGGAAGGGTAGATGATCAGGCGGATAAAATCCAGAAGCGCATCGAGGAGTACTTCACAAAGATCATTCATGTGCTTCCATACTACGAAGAACAAAACAAATTAACGAAGATCAATGGTATCGGCAGCATCGAAGGCATCTTTGATGAGCTATGTGCCGTTGTCGATCAATACTAATAAAATTATACCATCAAATAGCGGGATAGATTTAATTCGTCCCGCTATTTGCATTTCTTATCTTTGCGCAATTATGCAATGCATATTGCAAGGCTTCATTCAAGAGCCACCATTCCATTTAATCAGAATAATATGTCACAAGGTTCCAATTTCGTAGATTATGTAAAAATATGCTGCCGTTCTGGTAAGGGCGGACCGGGTTCGGCACACTTGCACCGTGATAAAATGACCTCCACCGGAGGCCCCGATGGCGGTGATGGCGGTCGTGGCGGGCACATCATTTTAAAAGGTAATCCACAGTTCTGGACTTTGCTACACTTAAAATATCGTAAGCACATCATCGCAGAAGATGGTTTGAGCGGCTCCAGCTCAACTTCTACCGGTAAGTCTGGTAAAGATGAAGTGCTGGAAGTACCACTTGGAACCATCGCCAAAGATGCCGAAACCGGAGAGGTGCTTTTCGAAATTACCAACGAAGGGGAGACCAAGATCCTGACCGCAGGGGGTAGAGGTGGACTGGGTAACTGGCACTTTAAATCCTCTACGCAACAAACGCCACGTTTCGCTCAACCTGGTGAAGCCGGTACGGAGCGTTGGGTAGTGCTTGAACTTAAAGTACTTGCCGATGTAGGTCTGGTTGGTTTCCCGAATGCAGGTAAATCAACTTTACTCTCTGTCGTTTCTGCAGCTAAGCCGGAGATTGCAGATTATGCTTTTACAACACTGGTTCCCAATTTAGGCATTGTATCCTACCGCGGAGACAAGTCGTTTGTAATGGCAGATATTCCAGGGATTATCGAAGGTGCGTCTAAAGGTAAAGGCCTGGGTTATCGCTTTCTACGTCATATTGAGAGAAATTCCGTGCTGTTGTTTATGGTTCCGGCAGACACAAACAGAAGCATCACAGAAGAATACGAAATCCTTAAGCGCGAGTTAAAGGCTTATAACTCAGAGCTGATGCAGAAGCCGCATATCCTGGCGGTTACCAAATCAGATATGCTGGATGAGGAATTGAAAAATGAAATGAAAGCGGATCTACCAACAAACATTCCCACAATCTTCATCTCCTCGGTTGCACAGAAAGGCTTAACGGAACTGAAAGATTTGCTTTGGGCTGCTATTGCAGGCTAAGCCAATTGATCTAAAGCTGCAAGGATTACTTTGCAGACCTTCCGGATTTCAGCTGTTGTTATGATTAAAGGCGGTGCGATACGCATCGCCGTTTCACAATGTAAAAACCAATCGATAATTACACCTTCCTTGCCACACAGCTGACTCACTTGCTCCACCTGTTGAAAGCTGTCGAGCTGCATGCAAAGCATCAGTCCCATGCCACGAACTTCCCTGATCTTGGGATGTACCAACAGCTCACGGAATAATGCCTCTTTCTCAAAAACCGTCGGCACAAGTTGTTCCTCCAGAATCACCTCCAGGTTCGCCAATCCAGCTGCGCAAGATACCGGATGACCTCCGAAAGTTGTGATATGGCCCAGAATCGGGTTTTCTGCCAATACACCCATCACGCGCTTATCCGCAACGAAAGCACCAATTGGCATGCCGCCGCCTAAAGCTTTCGCCAGCAGCAGTATATCCGGCACGATGCCGTAATGCTCAAAAGCAAACAGTTTACCCGTCCGGCCAAATGCCGCCTGTATTTCATCCAGAATCAACAATGCACCGACTTCATCGCAACGTTGACGTAACATCTGCATGTAATCAACATCTGCAACCCGTATCCCGGCTTCACCCTGTAAGGTTTCCATAATCACACATGCCGTTTCCGTAGTGATAAGCTCCAGATCTTCAACGGCGTTGAAGTTTATAAAGCTGACATCCGGTAACAAGGGGCGGTATTTCTGCTTAAATTCTTCATTGCCCATCACACTTAAGGCGCCATGCGTACTACCATGGTAGGCATTGTGGCAAGAGATGATCTGACTTCTTCCTGTAAAACGCTTGGCAAGCTTCAACGCACCTTCTGTGGCTTCTGCACCGGAGTTTACGAAGTATACGTTGTTTAGCCTTGATGGCAGCACGGAAACCAGCTTTTCAGCAAACTTTACCATAGGCGTTTGCACATACTCCCCGTAAACCGTCAGGTGAAGGTATTTATCCAACTGTGCCCTGATTGCATCCAACACGGCCGGATGGCGATGACCGATGTTGCTTACTGCAAAACCAGATACCAGGTCTATGTACGCTTTGCCGCTGGTGTCATACAGATATATGCCCGATGCATGTTCAATTTCGAGCATTTTAGGTGTTGTGGATGTCTGTGCGGTATTCAGTAGAAAGAGTTGCTTGTTGCTGATCATGGCTATGGTATAGGCCTGCAAAATTAGGAAACTATTTAAACTATGGTTTGTTATGCGGATAGTTTAAACTTAGCCCAATGTCAAAATTTAACGAACTCATAAGATCTGATAAGCCGGTGCTTGTAGATTTTTCTGCCGAATGGTGTGGTCCCTGCAAGATGATGGCACCGATACTGCAGCAACTTAAAGGCATGATCGGGGATCAGGTAACCATATTAAAGGTCGACGTAGACCGAAATCCGGATGTTTCGAACCTTTACAGAATTCAGGGCGTACCCACATTGATCCTGTTTAAGAATGGCGAAATCAAATGGCGACAATCTGGAGTTGTACAGGCCAGTCAGCTGAAATCTGTGATAGATGCTGCGCTCTAAAGCGGTATCCCATCAACAAAGAAAATCCACCCATTCCTGACCTGTAAATCCATGAATTTGGGTTTATGAAGCCTGAATGGCTTGCTTTTGCCTGTCCAGGTCCTTTAATCTGTTTTCTTTACTTGCTAGATCACTTTGCGCATTCGCCAATGCTTTTTGTGCATCATTGAGTTTCTCGTTGGCGTCTTTTGCATCTTCTGCATCATCTTTAGCATCATCTGCTTTGGACTTAGCTTTTTTGATCTGCTTTAAGTTTCCACTCGTCGCTGTAGCAGCTTGTCTTCTGCTTTCTTCCAAAGATTCCCTTGACTTGGCTTCTGCTTTCTGTGCCTTAGCTTCTAAAATCGGAATATCACTTCTGAGTTTATTGATGTCACCCTGTAGATTTACCACCTCACGTAAGAGCACACGGTATTCCTTGTTCAGGTTTACCGTATCGGCAGCGGTGCTGTAGGTTTTTGGAGAGCAACTGTAAAAAAATGCACTTAAGAACAGCGCGATTGGTAATAGGTAGATGATTTTTTTCATACCCCCTATAAACCAATAACCATGCCCCTTTGATTTAAAGGCATGGTTACAATGGTGTTACATGTTTCTGCGGTACTGGCCGCCAACTTCATAAAGCGCATTAGATATTTGCCCTATTGAGCAGTATTTACATACTTCCATCAGCGCTTCAAAGATATTCTCACCAGCAATGGCGCGCAGCTGCAAGTCGCGCAACAATGCTACAGATCTATCCTGATTCCGATGTTTAAAGTCCTCAAGGGCATTGATCTGGAACTGCTTTTCTTCTTCAGTAGCCCGGATCACCTCGGAAGGCACAATGGTGGGGGAGCCGTTTTTATTTAAAAACGTGTTAACACCTACAATTGGATAGTCGCCATTATGTTTAAGCGTCTCATAGTGCAGGCTTTCTTCCTGGATCTTACCACGTTGGTACATGGTTTCCATCGCGCCCAATACACCACCACGGTCATTTATGCGTTTGAACTCCATAAGAACAGCGTCTTCCACCAGATCTGTTAGTTCTTCAATGATAAAGGCCCCTTGCAACGGATTTTCATTCTTTGCCAATCCAAGTTCCCTGTTGATGATCAGCTGAATCGCCATGGCACGTCTTACAGATTCTTCTGTAGGTGTGGTGATCGCTTCATCGTAGGCATTGGTATGCAGCGAATTACAGTTGTCATAAATAGCATACAATGCCTGTAGGGTTGTTCTGATATCGTTAAAGTCGATCTCCTGCGCATGTAATGAGCGGCCGGAGGTTTGAATATGGTACTTCAGCTTTTGTGAGCGATCATTACCCTTGTATTTGTTCTTAATGGCCTTTGCCCAGATCCTTCTTGCCACACGTCCGATCACCGCATATTCCGGATCTGTACCGTTCGAGAAGAAGAATGATAGGTTTGGTGCAAAATCATCGATGTTCATACCCCTGCTCAGGTAGTACTCCACAAAGGTGAAACCGTTACTTAACGTGAAAGCAAGCTGTGAAATCGGGTTTGCACCTGCCTCTGCAATGTGGTATCCGGAGATGGAAACGGAGTAGAAATTCCGTACTTTCTCATCGATGAAGTACTTTTGGATATCACCCATCATGCGTAAGGCAAATTCAGTAGAAAAGATGCAGGTGTTTTGTGCCTGATCTTCTTTCAGAATATCTGCCTGTACTGTACCGCGAACTGTGCTGATGGCATAGGCTTTAATCTTCGAATAAACATCAGCCGGTAGCACCTGATCGCCGGTTACGCCGAGTAACATCAGGCCGAGGCCATCGTTCCCCTTGGGCAATTCACCCTGATACACCGGGCGCTGCATGTTTTTCTCCTTAAAGATTTGTTCAATCTTTACTTGTACTGCTGCCTCAAGTCCATGTTCTTTAATGTACTGCTCACACTGTTGATCAATCGCGGCATTCATAAAGAAGCCAAGCAGCATTGGTGCCGGGCCATTGATGGTCATGGAAACCGATGTTGATGCTTTGCACAAATCAAATCCAGAGTATAACTTTTTGGCGTCATCAAGGGTGGCAATGCTCACACCTGAATTTCCAATTTTGCCGTAAATATCCGGTCTGATGTGCGGATCTTCTCCGTAAAGCGTCACCGAATCAAAGGCTGTGGATAACCGGTGTGCAGGTTGCCCCAGGGATACATAGTGGAAACGCTTGTTGGTCCGCTCTGGACCGCCTTCACCAGCAAACATCCTTGTTGGATCTTCACCTTCGCGCTTCAATGGAAAAACGCCTGCTGCGTAAGGGAATGCACCTGGCACGTTCTCGGTAAGCAACCAACGTAAAATGTCGCCCCAGTCGTTATACCTTGGTAGCGAAACTTTAGGTATTTGCAGGTTTGATAAAGAGGTGTAAAATAGCGGTTGTTTGATCTCCTTATCCCGTACTTTATAAATGAAATTCTCCTGTTTGTATTGCTCCAGGGTTTCTGGCCATTCGCGAAGCAATCTTCTGCAGCTGCCATCCAGTTGTTCTTCCAGATGCTTGTATACGTCTGCAAGTCCAGCGCTAAGGTTGTTAAGTTCTCCAGAAGGTATATCTTCCGCATTCAGCTCCATTACACCCTTAAGCTGATACAGCTTTCTTGCAATTGTGCTCTGCTGTTGTACCCACTCGTTGTAAGCTGCACTGGACTCTGCAATCTCCGCCAAATAGCGGCTACGGTCTGGTGGTATGATGTAAATCTTCTCCGACTGCGCTGCGGTCGTCAGGTTCTGTGCTTCATAATTCACGCCGGTAACTGACTGGATTTTATCCATCAATGCGGTAAACAGGTTGTTCATACCCGGGTCATTGTACTGCGAAGCCATGGTTCCAAAAACAGGAATGGTGTCATCTGCAGCATCAAACAGATTATGGTTGCGCTTATATTGTTTACGAACATCGCGTAAAGCATCTAAGGCGCCACGTTTATCAAACTTGTTGATCGCTACCAGATCTGCAAAATCCAACATGTCAATTTTCTCCAGCTGCGTAGCGGCACCAAACTCTGGCGTCATCACATATAAGGAAACATCACAATGTTCGGTAATCTCGGTATCCGACTGCCCGATTCCAGAGGTTTCCACGATGATCAGATCGTAACCTGCAGCTTTACAAATGTCAATGCTCTCCTGTACGTTTCTGGATAGGGCAAGGTTTGCTTGTCTGGTTGCCAGTGAACGCATATACACCCTCGGATTGTTGATGGCATTCATACGAATGCGGTCGCCAAGCAGCGCGCCGCCGGTTTTCCGCTTCGATGGATCAACCGATATGATCGCAATGGTCTTATCTTTTACTTCAAGCAAAAATCTTCTCACCAACTCATCCACGAGGGAGGATTTACCAGACCCACCGGTTCCGGTGATACCCAAAACGGGTGCATGTTTGGCTGCGGAGAGCTTTTTTAGTTCGTCAACGAAGGACTGTGTGCCTTCAGGATCATTTTCCGCAACTGTAATTGCGGAAGCGATACTTTTAACATCGCGAGACTGGATGCCTTGCAGCTCATTGGATATGGTCTTTGCCGTGATGAAATCCGTCTCTTCAAGCATGTGGTTGATCATACCCTGGAGGCCCATCTTGCGACCGTCATCTGGCGAGTAGATTTTGGTGATGCCGTATTGTTCAAGTTCTTCAATCTCCTGCGGAAGAATCACGCCACCGCCACCACCAAAAATTTTGATGTGTGTTGCACCGCGCTCCTGCAGCAAGTCATACATGTATTTAAAATATTCCAGGTGGCCACCCTGGTAGGAGGTCATGGCAATACCTTGCACATCTTCCTGGATGGCGCAATTCACCACTTCATCTACGGAGCGGTTATGGCCAAGGTGTATCACCTCTGCACCCGAGGACTGAAGTATCCGGCGCATGATGTTAATGGTGGCATCATGGCCATCGAATAATGCAGCTGCGGTGACAAAGCGTATCTTGTGTTGAGGTTTATAAATTTGGATTTGTTCCATAAAGGAGATTTATATTTGGCCAGTAAAGTTAGTAAAAAAATAAAGCCGCAGTTTTTGCGGCCCTATGCTTAATTCGATAAAGGTAAGGCTAATTTCAATTAGCTGAAAACAAGTTGCTACTGATCTGTTAATTCTGTAATCGCCTGACCTACTGTGCCACTCGGCATTTGTATTTGTAACATCGCCGCAATCGTAGGCGCAATGTCTGTCATGTGGTACGGTTTGTTCGTCTTGCCGGGCTTCACTTTCCAGCCCATAAATACTGCCGGAATGTGCGCATCATAAGGATTCCAGGAGCCATGCGTCGTTCCGGTACTTCCGCCATCAAACCAGTTCGGGTTCAGGATGAAATATACATCACCGCTACGACGTGCGTTGTAGCCATTTGCAATACGTTGTTTAAGCAAGTCCGGTAAGGTTGCATTACTCAGCTGCGTGATGTCAACAGCGTTTAGAATACCGGTTTGTTGCTTCAGAAACTTGATGGTCGTTCTTTTAATATCTTCGAAATTCAGATTTGCTTTCTCGATTTCAGGCTTATTATAGATAACCTGATTGTTCATCACCGTTAAAACGGTCTTTTGAATTTTGAATTCTGTTTCAAGCAGCTTGTTTAATCCGGCAGCAATTTGTCTGTTGCTCACCACGCCACCTGGCATTTTATTTTCCTCCATAAACTTGGGTACGTGGGCCGCACCATGATCCGCTGATAAAAAGAACAGGTACTTGCCTTTTCCAATGGTCTTATCTAAGTAGTTGAAGAATGCTTCCAGATCCTTGTCTAAACGCAGATAGGTATCTTCCGCTTCAATAGAGTTTGGCCCAAACTGGTGGCCCACATAATCTGTTGAAGAGCAACTAACCGCAAGGAAGTCCGTGTTACCAACTTGACCCATCTGCTCCTTTTCAATGATCAGTTTAGCAAGATCCAACGTCATGGTGTTTCCAAAAGGCGTACTTCTAACCAGGTCATAGTTCTTATTGATGGCATCCGTTAATTTATGAGGGAAGCTGGAGTTGCTTTCGCCTTTGTAGCGGCCTTCATAGGGTTTTTCATCCGATGTACTTTGTGTATAGGTATCAATCGGGTATAACGTTTCCCAGTTCTTTTCATAGAACTTGTTCTGGTGCTTTGCATTGTTATACTGCTCCATCCATGTTGGCAGTTGTTGCATGTAGTAGGTGCTGCTGATCCAGTTCCCGCTAGAACCATCATACCAGTAGGCTGCATTTGCAGAATGCCCCGCAGGTAGTATAGCACCCCGGTCTTTCATCGATATACCAATCACCTTGCTCTTGAAGTTTGTAGCCAGTCTTAACTCATCCGTAATGGTGGTGCTAAGCATGTTTTTTGGCGACATCTCTCCAGCGGTTGTTGTAGTGCCTACGGATTTCACCGCTTTATCTTCTGCACAATACATGTCGCGCTGAAGCTCTGGGTCATACCAGTTGTTACCAATTATACCGTTAATTGCAGGCACGGAACCCGAGTATATGGAAGCATGTCCACAAGCGGTGTACGTTGGCAGATATGGAATCATCGTGTTTTCTGCAGAGAAACCCTCATTCACCAAACGCTTGAAACCGCCGCTCGAGTAGCGATCGTAATATCTGTACAGATAATCCCAGCGCATTTGATCTACAACAAGTCCGACCACCAGCTTTGGTCTTTCCAAAGTTGCACCGTTTTTACCAGCGGCAGCTTTATTCGTTTTTTTCTGTGCATAGACTGCAGGATTCAGCAGGAACAATGCGGTTATCAACAAGTATACTTTTCTCATCATGTCGTGTTAGTGCGCTAAAGGTATAAACTATAGCCCGCCGAAAACAGTACAAGAATGTAAAGAATTTATAAAACTTCAGCGACTACAAAGGTGCTTCCGCCTACAAAAATGAGGTCATCGGTTGCGGCATGTGCTTTTGCGCCGGCTAATGCTTCCGCTACAGAGGCGTATGCTGTACCATTAAGTCCACATGCAGTTGCTTGTGCTTTTAAGTCGGCCACAGGCAAGGCGCGTTCAAGGCTTGGTTGCGTGAAATAGTAGGTGGCATCTATTGGCAGGCGTTGCAGGATACTGGAGATGTCCTTGTCTTTGACCATGCCAATTACAAAATGTAAATGTTTGTGCGGCGTTGCCTGAATGTTCTTCAGCACTTCCGTAATACCTGCCAGATTATGCCCGGTGTCGCAGATCACCCGCGGCTGCAAACTAAGGGTTTGCCAGCGTCCTTGCAGGCCGGTCAGCTTCTTTACCTGGCGAAGTGCGTTATAAACATGAGCCTGTTCGATCTTGAACCCACGTGCCTTCAACTGCTCGACAGCAGCAATTACCGCCGGAACATTATATTGCTGGTAGCTGCCACTAAGATCCAGCTTCAGGTCCTTGTAGCATAACTTACCTTGCTCGAGGACAGAAAATACAAGTTCATCCTTGCTTGTACGCAAATTCTCCAGCTGGTATTCATCCGAGGCAAACTGCAAGGTTGTACCCACTTCAGCTGCTTTTGAAAAGAATACAGGCTTAGTCTCCGCTGTGTAGCTGCCTATGATTGCAGGTACGTTCGACTTAATGATACCTGCTTTTTCAAAGGCAATCTTGTCGAGTGTGTCGCCCAGAAGACTTACATGGTCAAAACTAATGTTTGTGATTAAGGATATTTCCGGATGGATAATGTTTGTCGAGTCCAGTCTGCCGCCCAGACCAACTTCAATGATGGCCACATCAACGGCTTCAATCGAGAAGTAGGAGAATGCCATGGCAACCGTTACCTCGAAAAAAGAGGGCTGAACGCGCTCAATTACTTTCTGCTGTTGTTTTACAAAGGCGGTGACAAAGGCCTTGGGGGCCATTTTTCCGTTTATGCGGATCCGCTCCCGGAAGTCCTTGAGGTGAGGGGAGGTATAAAGGCCGGTTTTATAACCGGCCTGTTGTAGAATTGCAGCAAGCATGTGGGAGGTTGATCCCTTACCGTTCGTGCCGGCAACATGGATGCTTTTAAATGTTTCTTGTGGATTGCCCAGGCTTTCACAAAGTGCAAGTGTATTGGTTAAATCCTTTTTAAGCGCTGCTTCTCCAATCCGCGTAAACATTGGAAGTTTACTGTAAAGGAAATCCAGTGTCTCTGTGTAGTTCATGAATGTTGAGATGGAAGCGAATCGGTTATTTTACCTTGAAGTTAAAGATGACCACACCAACCTGAACGTCCGGTGCATTCTCGCTCTGGTTCAGGCGTGCGCCCATTACCGCTTCTTTACACTTCTGCCAAAGTTCACGGTCATTCAGGGTCGTACCCTTAACACCCGGAACAGCATTGATAACAATCCCATCGCGGTTGATGGATATACGAACCGCAATCTTACCTGTTTTCTGCCCGTCATCCTGTGGTGTAACCAGATTGGTGAACCGTCGTAAAGCAATCGGCGTATCCCCAAAACCTGAACCGCCTTCGCCGTAATTATTTGAAAGTGGGTCACCATTGATGCTACCCTGATTTCCGGGGGTACTACCTGTTCCATCACCCTTTCCGGTACCAGTACTTTTCTTGCCTTTGTACAAAGCATTCTGGTTGATCGTTGGGGTCGCAGGCTTTGGCTCTGCAGCAGCAGTAGGGGCAGCAGTGCTGGTCGACTTCTTCGTGTTTACCGCTACGGCCTCCTCTGTACTTTGCGTCTGGATTTCTTTTGCACTGGATTCTACAGCACTCTTCGTTGGCTCCTGCGGAACAGGAACAACCTTATCTGGCATTTCGTTGTTGGCATTCGGATCAGCTGAAGGTTCTTCAAGACTGGTGTAGTCTGTTCCCATACCTTCTACAGAAGTTCCATAGTTCACCACAATACCACCCATACCAGCTTCAACCGGTGGTTCAAATGTACCAATGGCTATGAAATAGCTTAACACAAGAAAAAGCGCCATAATCCCTGTCGAGATGGCTAACGCTTTGGGGTAATTATTTTCTTCCTCTTGGTAAATCATTATTTCTTAGGTTCTACAGCTAAAACAACTTTTAGCTTCAACTGATTTGCAACATCAAAAACCTGCATGGTGTTCTCTATGGACACACCTCTCGCTACATATAATACGATGGTTAAGTCTGGAGAAGCGGCCTGGTATTTTTCAACCTCGGCCTGAAGGCTTTCCAGGTTTACCTGTTGTTTCTCGACAAAGTACTCCAGCTTTTCACTGATCGATATGGTGATGGTCTTCTGCGCGTTCGATTGTTGCCCCGACTCAGATCTTGGCAGCAATAACTTTACCACTTGCGGATTTACAACCGCAGAGGCAAGCAGGAAGAACAACAGCAGGAAGAACATGATGTCATTCAGTGCAGAAGTATGCACTTCAACCGTTGCTTTATTTCTTTTACGTAAATTCATTATTTACCTGGCTCCTCTAAAAGGTCAATAAATTCGATTGAATCTGTCTCCATGCGCAGGATGATGCGTTCCACCATCATGTTCAGGATATGGTAAAGTACATAAGCAACGATACCGATCACCAATCCGCTTGCTGAAGTAATCATCTTCACATATAAACCACCTGAGATGGTACCAATCTCAATAGCACCTTTAATGGATACATCATGGAAAATTTGAATAACCCCAATGATCGTTCCTACGAATCCAAGCATTGGCGCAATACCAGCAACGATACCCAGGATATTGATGTTTTTCTCCATTTTGGATACTTCAAGTTTACCAACGTTTTCGATGGCACCTTCAATTTCTTTAATCGGACGGCCAATTCTTCTTAAGCCTTTTTCCAACATCCTGCTTAAAGGAGAACGGTTATTTCTACATACTGTTATGGCGTGATCTAATTTTCCTTCATGAATATATTGTTTGATGGAAAGCATCAGGTTTGCTTCACTTTTCGATGCATTTCTGATGGTGATGTATCTTTCAATGAAAATTACCAGGCCCAGGAAGGCCAGTAATGCCAATGGAATCATCACCCATCCACCTTGAAATAATAAGTCAATAAAGTGAATTTCCGCAGGTGGTGCGGCAACAACCTGGTTTGTCAGGCTGGCGGTATCAGTAAGTTGTGTTGCTGTGTCTACGGGAACTTGTAGCAATGTGATCATATTATTGTGGTTTGTTTTTGTAAATGTATAAGCCTTTAATTTTCAATTTTTCGCCCAGCCTGTCGCGCTCAGCCTTCGCCGTATTTTCGTCTTTTAACGTTGCAATACTCATCTTTAGTCTCTTGCCCGGTGCGTTATGAACCACCTTAGCCTTAATACCACTTTTCTTCATGGTTTCAATAAACCAGCTCGCCTCTTTCTCGTTCAATACTGAAGCACCGATAACTTCGTAGGTCACCGCAGTTTCTGCGGGTGCTTTAACCACCGGCACAACCGCCTTCACACTATCTACAGCAGGCGCTTTTTCCATTTTACCGGAAGCATTTACCAGCGTGTCTGCAGCCGTCGCAGAGTCCAATATCGCCTGCTCACGTGCAACACGGGCTAAACTGTCGGTTCGCAGCTGTTGCGTTGCCGCAGCTGGCACAGTTGGTTCTTCTGTAAAGGAAGTAGAGAACCTCGGGTATAAGTAATATGCCGCAACACTCAACAATAAAATCGCTAGCAACACCACGGCAACCTTAGTGAGTAGGGAACCACTTTCCGCGGGTTTCTCTTCTTTGATGGTGTAGTTGATCCGATTCTCTATAATTGGTCTGCGGATTTCTGTTAATATTTCTTCATTCGTCTCTTTACCTGGATTTTCTTCTTCCAGCATATTTTCCTGAATGATTTCTGCTTCTTTTGAACTGTCTTCCTCCACAACTGCGCTCACTGGTATGGTTACCGGGATCACAGGTGTCGCCGGAATAACCGTTACAGGTGCTTCAGGTTCAGTAATTTTCGGCAAGCCAAAGAACTCCTTACCAGGGTTGAAGTCCGTACTTTGTTCCAGTAGTATAATGCCATTGGCCTTACGCAACCTTCCGATTGGCGAAAAGTCTGCATGGCCATACTCGTTTAGCTGTTGTATAAGCTGTAGGGCAAAACGGCTAACCGCATCTGCAGCAACAGCGGGACTGCTGTTTTCTTTAGCAATCAGTTCATTAATTAACAGGTTCGATTCTGTTACCTCCTGCTTAAATGCTGTAGTCGATCCTGGAGGCAGAAAAGTCCTGCTTACGCTATCATATCTGCCCGGAGATTTCTTTTTATATATGGTTCCAAAGCCATCAATTCCAACTTCTTTATGAAACTGAATCAACTCAGCTACGTACTTAACTATCTCCATCTGGGTAAAAATAAATTATAATTCTATAGTAAGCAATTAATAAGCAAAATGCCTAGAACGCGTAGGAGATACCTCCAAATACATTTAATCCAATGTTGTTGTAGTATAAGAAGCGGCTGTTGTTGGTGTTCAACAAGTTATTCACTTTTAAGAATGCACCAAATTGCTTATTGATTTTATAATCAGCACCAAGGCCAAGATCCACAAAACCTTTCATGGTCACGATGTTTTCAATGGATGGATCAGGGAGTAGGTACGGGTTTGCAGGTTGTGCAGTGTAAATCTTCGCTTTGCTTTCACCCTGCATATACGCTGCGGCATTGAAGCTAAGTTGATCGGTAATGTTCAATAGCAAATTAGAAGTTAAACGTGCCTGTGGTTTAAACCAGCTTTCGCTTTCCACTGCAGATTTGTACTGCTCCATTGTCACGCCACCGGTCCAGCGCAAAGCATCACTAACCTGAACCGTAATTTCACCATTTAGACCAGTGAGCTTCATGTTCCCGAAGTCATAAATCACGTCAAATCTGTTTTCCGCACCGAAGGTGTTTACGAAAAGGGGCATATCAGTGATCTTCTTGTGATAAGCTTTGATTTTATAGCCAAAGCCAGGTCCGCCGGTACCTTTAATTCCAGCGGTAATGCTCATCTTTTCAATTGTGTTTTGTATGCTGATGTTGCTGTTTAAGAATGGATTCTCATCGGTAAATGCCTTCATCGTATTACGATTCACATCACCTTTAAGCTCTCCAAATACCTGAAGGTAGTCTGGAACAAGCGTGAAATCTGCCGTCACCAACGGGAAGATCCGGCTGGTCGAGAAATCTCCAAACTCCTGCACGAAGTTAATACCTGCGTTAATCTTAACACCGCTTGCCTGCAAACGGATGTACGGGTTTAAGCGCAACAGGTTGTTGGCAACTTTAAAGTCAGTGCTCTTGGTCGACCCGAAATCCAGTCCTGCGGCAAGCCCCAGGTTGAAGCTTTGGATACGCTTATTCACATAACCGTTTACCGTTACCGCGTTCTCGCGGGCATCGAACTTGTCACCCCACAGGTAACCGTTAATTTTCGCAGCATAGCTTAGTGCATCTTCGTCCGTGCTGTAGCGGTTTACGACTTCACCTTCGGCTTCAATGAAGTTGAAGCCCTGCTTCGCAGGGTCAAGGTTGAAATCAGGTCTTGATGGATCCTGACCATAAAAGCGAAGACCATTACGTTGGTAGTTTACGCGACCGCTGAATGTGGCCTGATCGGTAATGCTTCTTCCGAAAACACTTAATTCCTGCTGGTTGAACTGCTGTCCTGCCAACTTGCCTTCCTGACCAAAATGTCTGAAATAACCGCCTGCCTGAAGTGCCTCATCGCGGCCAGTGTTCACATAAGCTTCCAGTAAAGTTGTGGTTGCCGAGCCAAAACCAGCCTTCGCATAATTGTTTATCAATTCTTCCTCACGCGCTGCGGCAAGTTGCTGCGCCTGTAGCTTATTGATGTCGGAGTTCAGTTCTAGTTTCTTGTCCGTTAGGGAGTAGTTGAATTTTGCTTTATAATCAACAACATCGTTCAAATCCGGACTTCTTCTAAGCTTTACGGCTTCAGCAAGAATCGGCTTGTATGGTCGTACAACTTCAATTTCCTCGTTGATGGTTTTCTCGTCCGTCTTTTCCGTTTTCTTCACGTCTTGTGCCTGTGCGGCCAAACCTGCAGAACCAACAAGAACGAGGGTAGTATATATAAATTTGTTGAATTTCATTTCCGTGTGCTTATTTAATATTTGCCAATTTCTCTTTTGCCGCAGGTACAATCTCGTCGTCGCCTTCGTAGTTGTCAATCAAACTTAACAAAGTACTCTTCGCCTGAAGGTTGTCCTTTGTAGCCACATAGTTGTCTGCTAGCAGCAGGAACGATTTAGCTACCCAGTAATCATGCGAAGCCATGTTGTTGATCAGGTCAAAACAGGTCTTCAACGACGTCTTGTAATCGCCTTTAGCATATTGAATTGCCGCAAGGTTGTATTTGGATTCTGCAGCCGCAACCGTCTTGGTTTTAGCAACAACATTACCGAATGCCTTAACCGCTGATGTGGTATCCGCTTTCGCCAGATAAGCCTTTCCAGCATATAAGTCAGCACTATTTTTTTCTTCCTCTGAAGATTTATCAGAATCCTTGATAAGCTTCACGTACTTAATGATATCATCAGACATGTTCAAAGCACTGTAGGCTTTAAGCAGGTTATTGATGGCGTAGGTGTAGTGGGCTTTGTAATCAGAAGTGGTTTCCAGACGTTTCAGGTACACAATCGCCTCATTGTATTTCTTATCCTTCATGTAAAGTTCAGAAATGCTGATCAGCGAGCGCTCTGTATAATCACTGGTCCAGTCGTTCAGGATGTACTCATAATCTGGAATGGCATCTGCTGCGCGGCCAACTTTTACAAGTGACTCCGCGCGGATAAAACGTCCTTCTTTATCGTGAATTGGTTTCGGGAATTTGTCGAAATAAGCATTTACCGCTTCAATGGTTCCTTGTGCATCACCTTTTAAATAGCGTACGTTAGCAGCAGAAAAGGCAATGTTGTCCTGCTCTGCTACGGTGAAGTTACCAATCGGCGTCGTACCTGCGTAGTCAATGAATCCTTGTGAATCACCCTTGTCGATGTAGATGTTCTTGATGGATTCCAGCGACTGTTTCGCTTCTTCCGTGCTACCATACTCATTGATAACTTTCTTGAACGTTTCAGAAGCTGCATCATCCTGGTTCAGGTTGTACTGTACCAAACCGATTGTTACCAATGCTCTAGGAATATAACTGCTGTTCGGGTATTTGGTGATCAAAGCACTAAGGTCATCTTTAGATTTCTGCAGATCGCCTTTATTGAAGTAGGTGTAGGCCATTTCGAAACCTGCATCATCCGCATAGTTGGAACCCGGGAACTGCGCAAGCAAACTTTGCATCGTAGCAATTTTTGCATCATCCTGTCCCTGCAGACCCTGAATCATACCACGTTGGAATAAAGCGTAATCTTCACCCGAAGCTTTGCTGTTGATGATCTGGTTATAGTTCGCCAAAGCATTCTGGTAACTTTTGCTCACAAAATATGCATCTGCAAGTCTGATACGTGCATCATTAACCGTTTTTGGATCTTTATCATTACCGTCTAGGAAACGCTCAAAGTAGTTGGCTGCTTTGCTATATTTTTCATCTTCGAAAGCTGCGTAGGCCAATGCATAATTTGCATAGTTGTACACCTTTGTCTTACTTGCTTCAGGCGTCGCCAGGAATTTTTCAAAGTCTCTTACCGACTCGCCAAACTTGCGGAGTTCAAATCCTGCCTCAGCCTTCCAATAGGTGGTTAATGCCGTAATCTCCGGGTCTTCGTTGAAGTTCTGTGAACGCAGGAACATAGATAGTGCATTTGGAAATGCACGCTCGTTGTAGAATTCCAAACCTCTGAAGTAAGTAACCTTCTGATAGGCTTCCCGCGCTTCTTTAGTCTTGTTTGGAATCGGCTCCAGAATATCAATTGCCGCCTGATAGTTTTTGCTGCTCAGTAGAATCTCACCCAGCAAGGTTTTCGCTTCATTGATACGTCTTGATCTTGGGAACTGCTTTAGGAAGCTCTGGGTAGATTCTAGCGCCTGTGAATTGAAGGTCAGCTCGTAGCTTAGTTTCGCATAGTTCAACCAGGCATCTTCCTGCACAACCTTATCAAACTCTAGTCTTGAAGCCCTGAAGAATGCACTTCTTGCTTTATCCTTATTACCCGCTTCAATAAACAGCTGTCCCAGGGTGAACATACCATTCTGCAGGTAGACATCATCTTTGGTTAGCTTTTCCAGAACCGCTACCGCTTCCTTGTTTTTCTTTTGCTTGTAAAGCGTGTAACCATATTGGTAGATGAAAAGGTTGTTCTGAACACCATTAGTGTTTTTCGCATAAAAATCACGGAAGTAAATTTCCGCGTTTTTATAATCTGACTTCGCAAAGTAGGATGCTGCAATTAAGCTCAGCATCTCGGTTTCATATTCCTGCTTGGTCGACTTCAAAATAGGAACCGCATAGGAAATTACATCATCGTACCGTTCATCCAGGTAGTACATGGATGTAATGTAATATGGATAGCTGGACTCGTAAGTAGGGGAGCCCTTTAATTTTTCAAAATTTGCAAGCGCTGTTTTGTATTCCTTGTTCAGGTAGTTGATGTATGCAAAATAGTAGGTTGCACTTTCCTGAAATGGGGAGTCTTCTTTCTTTACTGCTTCAAATAGCGGCTCTGCACGTTCAATATCGTTCAGTTGGAAATAAGCATAGCCCTGCTTAAATTGATACTCGAGTCTCTGCTTTGCAGAAAGGGTAGATGGATCCGTTTTTTCAAACCACTCCAATGCCTTCTCATATTGTTTCTGGTCGAAATACGACTTACCAACATGGAAATACGCGAGCTTTGTATTTGGGTTTAAGGGGTGCTCTTTGATGAAGCTCTGGAATAAAGCCTCAGCATCAGCATTGCCGATTTCTAAAGCACAAACGGCAGCGTAAAACTTTGCATTTTCACGCAAAAGCGAGAGTTCTGCATTGCTTTCCTGCTGGGTCGCAGGTTTCTGCCTGCTTTGTTCAACCAGTCTGAATTGTTGAGCAGCAGCAACGTACTTCTCGTTATTAAGCAGCTCCAGACCAGTCTGATAGTTTTTATTTAGATTTACGATATTACTGATTTGCGCATATCCGGTGGATAGGTTTCCAGCCAGTAATAGCGGAATAAAGAGGTATTTCTTCTGCATTGGGTTCAAATATGGTTGCTGCGAATATAGTTATATCTAAGAAGTTTGTTAACAATTGTAATAAACATATGTTGATAACTTGTTAAACGGCAAGTTGCAATTAATGGTATTGCAGGAATAAGGGTAAATGCTAATCGCGCTGAGCGGCAAGTAGATAGAGTACGGCCATACGTACAGCCACACCATTTTCCACCTGATCCAGGATAATGGATTGTTTGCTGTCCGCTACATCACTGGTGATTTCCACACCGCGGTTGATTGGCCCCGGATGCATCACCAGAATTTCTTTGTCAAGGCTGTCCAGAATTTCCTTATTCAGGCCGTACATCATGGCGTATTCCCGCTGGGATGGGAAGTACTTAATGTCCTGTCTTTCCAGCTGGATGCGCAGCATATTGGCAACATCACACCAGTTGAGTGCTTTCCTGAGGTTGTGTTCTACTTTTACCCCCAGTTCATGGATGTGTCTTGGAATTAAAGTCGTAGGTCCGCAGACCATAACTTCGGCGCCCAACATCTGCAGGCACAGGATATTTGAAATGGCTACCCGCGAGTGCAGGATGTCGCCAACGATTACAACTTTTTTCCCGGCAACATCGCCAAGTTTCTCCCGGATGGAAAAAGCATCCAGCAAGGCTTGTGTCGGGTGTTCATGGGCACCATCACCGGCATTCACGATCTGCGCATTGATGTGTCTGCTTAGAAACACACCCGCACCGGCATAGGGATGACGCATCACAACCATATCCACCTTCATGGACAGGATATTGTTTACCGTATCAATAAGGGTTTCACCTTTGCTTACCGAAGAGGATGAAGCGGCGAAGTTCAACACATCCGCAGAAAGTCGCTTTTCAGCAAGTTCAAAAGATAGTTTTGTACGCGTTGAATTCTCAAAGAAGATGTTGGCGATGGTAATATCGCGCAGCGAAGGAACTTTTTTAATGGGACGATTAATCACCCCTTTGAAATTATCTGCAGTTTCAAAAATGAGTTCAATATCATTCCGGTTGATATCTTTAATGCCTAAAAGATGCCGGGTTGATAGTTTTTCTGCTGCCATTTCTTATTTGTTTCTATCTGATAATAAAATTACTCTGTCTTCGCCGTCTACTTCTTTCCAGGTTACCCGTACCAGCTGAGAATCCACACTGTCCACTTCCTGTCCGGTATAATCTGCTTCTATAGGTACATGTCTGGAGAACCTGCGGTCTATAAGCACCATAAGTTCAACTTTTGCTGGTCTTCCGAAAGCAAGCAGCGCGTCAAGTGCCGCGCGGATTGTCCTTCCGGTCCACAGCACATCGTCAATAAGCACCACGTTTTTACCTTCAATGATAAAATCGATGCTATTTGAGCTTGCGGAAACCAAACCATCTTTCCTTCTGAAGTCGTCTCTGAAAAAAGTGATGTCCAGATTTCCCTTGCGAATTTTACTTTCGGGAAGTACTGCGGAAAGCTCCTGCTGCACCCTGTCGGCAAAGTAACTGCCACGGGGTTGAATACCAATTAGTACTGTATTTGAGAAATCCGTATGATTTTCAATAAGCTGATGACACAACCTTTTGATTGTGATTTGAAACTTAGGACCGTCTAGCAGTGTTCGTTTTTGCATGGACTTAGGGTTGCGCAAATATAAAAAAATTGAATGAAGCGCAAAGCGCATGGTCCAAATATCGCGCATTTAGTACCTTTGTGCATGGCTCAGCCCGTGATATTTTTTGATGGCGTTTGCAACCTCTGCAATGCTGCCGTGCAGTTTATTATAAAGCACGACAAAGCCGCTGTGTTCAAACTCGCGGCACTTCAAAGTGCTGCTGCTGCCCAGCTGTTGCAATCGCTGCCAATACCTGGTGATGCGGCGAACAGCATTCTGCTGCTGGAAGATGGAAAGCTTTATGCCCGCTCCACGGCTGCACTGCGCATTGCCAGACACCTGCGTGGGGGCTGGAAACTGCTATATGTGTTTATCCTTGTACCGGCGTTCCTTCGTGATGCAGTTTACAAACTGGTGGCCCGCAATCGCTACCGCATCTGGGGCAAACAGGATAGCTGCATGGTGCCTGCACCCGAACTACAACATCGTTTTCTTTCTTAAACATCAAGCTAAACCAGAACTGGGACGAGAGGCATATTATGGCTTCGTACAGCTTTTATTCGGATCCTGTTCGCCTTTCCTTCGCCTTGAGCCGAAGCATAGGCGAACGAAAGGCGAACAATAGGCGAACGAAACGCGGTTGAAAGTAGAAGCATTTGTGGCTTTTATGTCCGGTTTTTCTTCATCAATCCGGTTGCTGAATATTGTGGAAAGGTTTGCAGATTATTATTAAATTGTGCGGAGCCAAAAGGCTGAACCTAACCTAATATTACCTAGTATGTTTAACAGACGATCGTTTTTAAAAGCCACAGGAGCATTGGCCGGAGCCGGCGTGCTTTCTTCCTTTGGCTGTTCAAGCAGCATCCTTTCCGCAGGAAAGCTGAAGCACCCGCCGATAGGGCTGCAGACTTACACGCTGAACTTTCTTTTTAATGCTAAAGACGCAAACACGGCAGAGGTGTTAAAACAGATTGCCGCCATTGGCGTGAAGGAGCTTGAAACCGCCACCGGTACGCCAACGGGTTTGTATTACGGCCATAAACCTGCCGAATTTGCCAGGATGGTGAAAGATCAGGGGATGAAATGGATCGGTAATCACTACCAGGGATTACCGCGTCAGGCGCCAAACCCCACTGCGCCAAACAGACGTATAAACCTGCGTGATGATGTGCAGCAAATTGTAGATGATTCTGCTGCTGGTGGTTGTTCCTGGGTGATCTGCTCCAGCTCTGCAGAAGCAAACATGGACGAAATCAAAAGAACCACGGAAATCTTCTCCAGAGCGGGGGAACTTGCAGCGGCGCAAAAGATGAAATTTGCATACCACAACCACCAATCGGAGTTCACTAAAATTGATGGTGTTAGTGCTTACGATTATGTACTTGGACAAACCAATAAAGATCAGGTTTTCATGGAAGTGGATTTGGCATGGGCTACTGAAGCAGGTATGGATCCTGTGGAGATGTTCAAACAGTACCCGGGCCGCTTCCCTTTGTGGCATGTAAAAGACATTGATCCGGCAACAAAAAGACCATGTCCTGTGGGGCAGGGAAAGGTAGACTTCAAGCGCATCTTTGCGAATGCCGGGCAGTCGGGTGTGCTACATACTTTTATTGAGCAGGATGGTGCAAAATCCATTGAAGATCCGGCTTCGAGTGTGAAATGGATGCAAGCAAACCTGGTTTAATTAGCCGGCAATTACTTGATCATTATGCTATATTTGCGCATTAACTAAATTTAAATGGGATCAAACATAATAGAGATTTTAAAGAACTCTCAAAGCACTATCTTAGAAAACTGGAGTAAAACGCAAGCTAGCGCCATGTCTTTCAATGATGATTTGATTAGCAGTCAGGAAATTCAGGAGCAGTCTGAAGAATTGATCACTGCCTTTCTTAGAAACTTAAACGAAGAGAACCTTGGGAACGGTGATGCACCGGAATTTGACGAAGTTGTTGAATCCCTGTCGGACCTTTCGATTAGCCGTGCGAAATTGGGATTCAGTCCTAAAGAAACAAGTGTTTTCGTTAATGGCATGAAGAACGCCATTATTGATGTGCTGGAAGCACAATTGATCTCACAACCTGCGCAGCTTTATGCCGCAAGCAAGAAATTAAACTACCTTTTTGATAGCTTCAGCATTGTCACCTTTGAAACATTCATCCGTGGACGTGAAGAGGTGATCATCAGACAAACTGATGAGATTTCCGAAATTTCTACACCGGTTATCCGCGTATGGGAAGGTATCCTTGCGTTGCCGATCATCGGAACACTTGATAGCGCCAGAACTCAGGTCGTAATGGAAAACTTGTTGGAAGCCATTGTTGAAACTGGAAGCAGCATTGCGATCCTGGATATTTCAGGTGTGCCGGCGGTAGATTCACTGGTTGCACAACATTTGATGAAAACAGTAGCTGCAACTCGTCTGATGGGTGCGGAATGTGTGATCAGCGGTATCCGTCCGGAAATTGCACAAACGATCGTACACCTTGGTATCGACTTATCAAACATCATCACCAAGGCATCACTTGCGCATGCACTTAGATTCTCATTCCAGTCCTTAAAGCTGGAAGTTAGAAAGCAACAAACCCCGGCTAACCGATAGTACATGGAAAAAATTCCTATTTTAAGAATGGGGCCATTCCTTTTGGTCACCATTCAAGTGGATTTGTACGACCGATTGGCCTTAAACCTTGAAGCTGATTTGATCAAAACGATCAGCGACACGAATGCCAAAGGTGTACTTATCGACATCTCTGTGGTTTCCATTGTCGACTCCTTCATGGGGAGAATCATTGGGAACATTGCTAGTATGTCTAAAATCCTTGATGCAGAAACAGTTGTTGTTGGTATGCAGCCTGCTGTTGCCATCACGCTTATTGAACTTGGGTTACCCTTAACTGGCGTACACACAGCATTAAATGTAGAGCGTGGCATGGAACTGTTGCGCGCTAAAGTAAACTTGGATGACTATTCATCTAGCGAAGATGAGGATGGGTATGAGCCAGATGATCAGCGTGATTACTAAACAATCCATGCTGATCCAGCAGGATCAGGATGTGGTGCCATTTCGAAACCGGGTTAAAGAATGTGCTGTAAAGCTGAAAATGGGTTTGGTTAATCAGACGAAACTCATTACGGCAGCCAGTGAGCTGGTGCGGAACATGTTAAAGTACGGACGGGGTGGACAGGTGGTTATCGAAGCGGTTTCAAAGCGGAACCAGTTCGGTGTACGGCTGATCTTTATTGATAAGGGGCCCGGTATACCCGACATTGCACTCGCGATGAAGGATGGTTACTCTACGGGTAAAAGTCTGGGACTTGGCTTACCAGGTACAAAGCGCCTGGTGAACGAGTTTGACATTGAATCTGCCGTAGGCGTTGGTACGAAGGTATCAATCATCAAGTGGTGTAATGGTTAATAAGATCTACACACGATATGAAGCTTCAGACAGGAGCTTCTATGCCTTGCTGCGTAAAGGTATTCATAAACAAGCCGTTCAGGCAGACTTCCCCGAGGTAAAGATCGCTTACCTGGACTTGATCGTAGCGGAAATCACCTCTAACCTGGACAAATATACGAATGGTGGAGAGGTGCTTTGTGCTGTACAGGGACTGGGTAACGATCAATACGTAGAGATAATAGCCATTGACAATGGGCCCGGGTTTACCGACGTGAACACGATGATGCTTGATGGAATATCCACAGGTAGCACGCTTGGTCATGGACTGGGCAGTATTAAAAGGATGTCTGATTTTTTCAGCATCTACTCGCTAAAAGGCTGGGGCACCATTTTGGTTACCCGTCTTTATAAAACCGAGGCACGTACCGAAAACCGGCGGATTGTGGTACGCGGCATTGTGGTGCCGAAGGCACCCGAAAATGTCAGTGGTGACGGCTTTACTTATAAGTTCTCTGAACGTTACTTTAAGCTGCTGCTGTTGGATGGTTTAGGACATGGGCCTGAGGCGAATAAAGCTGTTGAAGAAGCCGCAAATGCCTTCAAGCTGTGCCCTGCAAACGATCCGGCAGAAATCATCAGATATATGCACCCGCCGCTGAAGAAGACAAGGGGTGGTGTTGGTACAATCCTGGTCTATGACGGGCAAAAGGACACCTACGCTATTCTGGGGGTAGGAAACATATCTTCAAAGATTTTAAGCAATAACGAATTCAAGAATGTAATGCCTTATAATGGCATTATTGGGCACAACATCCCAAACACCATGACCAGTCATGAGATTGCCGCGAAAGACTACAGATTCATCATTATGTGTTCTGATGGTATTAAGACGCGCTGGGACATTGCAAAATATCCCCACATTCAGCGGCATGATCCGATCATAATTGCAGCAGCGATTTATAAAGATTTTGCGCGGCATACGGACGACATGTCGGTGGTTATTATAAAGATAAATAAGGTATGATAAGGTTAGCAGAGGTTACATTAGAAAATGAGATGGATGTGGTATTGTCTGGTCAGAAGTTTCTGAAGATAACAGAGCTGCTGCACCTGAACTTATCCACACGAAGCACTTTTGCAAGTGCCGTTTCGGAGGTGGTCCGCGTCATGACGGAGCATACTGATAATGGTATACTGCATCTGGGGATCGAAGAGAAGGATCGTAGGCACAAACTGATCTGTAAGGTATGTTATCCTGCGGAAGAGGCTGCTATCGATCCCGAACAATTCATGTATGCTAAGAAATTGGTTCCCTTCTTTGAAACCTTTACTGCTGGTGAGAAAATTACTATAGAATTCTCGATCGGCTTACCCCGGTCATTGAATCTGAATAGGGTTAAGATTTACAAAATCGCAGAAGCACTGGAACAAAATGGTCCTGTTTCACCCTATGAAATTCTTAAGATCAGCAAGAATGAACTTACGCTGAAAGCAGAGTTGCAGGAAGCAGAGCTTAGGGCTTCTAAGGTCATGAACGAACTTAAGTCGGAGTTCATATCCATGGCCAGTCACGAGTTAAAAACACCAATAACAATTTTAAAAGCCTACGGGCAACTTGCGCTGTCTCCCAAGGTCAAAACGGTGGAACAGGCGCAGTCTATCGTAGAAAAGATGAATGTGCAATGCATGAAGCTTTCTACACTAGCACTCCAGTTGCTCGACTCCGCAAAAATCGAAATCGGCCAGTTGGAGTATAACATGGCACCAGTGGACTTCGGAAACTATATACAGCATACCGTAGAAGACCTAAAGCACTTAATTCCAGATCATCAATTGATTATCAACTGTGAAGAGACCAGTATGATTGTCATTGACGAGCTGCGTTTGGAGCAGGTGCTGAGTAATTTGATTAGCAATGCTGCAAAGTACTCTCAGCCAGGTACTAAGGTTCATTTGAAAACTGTAAATGACTTTACAAATAACACCTTAATCCTCTCGATTAAAGACGAAGGTATAGGCATCTCGCCTGAGGGCCTGACCAAAATATTTCAAAAATTTCACCGTGAACCGGAAGTTATCAGTAAGCATTCCGGTCTTGGAATGGGGATGTATATCGCCGCCAAAATCGTTGATAGCCACGGCGGTAAGATTTGGGCGGAAAGTGCTGTTGGTGAAGGTTCTACTTTCCATGTTTCACTTCCTTTTGCCTAGAATTTGGACTTTCATGGGAAAATCTCCCACGTTAATATCTTGTTGAAAAGGGCCGCCAAGGCCCTTTTTGCTGCTCGATACCATGTTGATAAATTTTTTGTGGTAGAAAGTGGTAAAAAGTGGTAGAAGTAGTTAATTTTACCCTACATAAAAAGTGTAGAGATCAAAATGGTTCAACTGCTGGGAGAGTACGATTGTAAATTAGATGCGAAGGGTCGCCTTATGGTGCCTTCCGGTCTAAAGAAGCAATTGCCAAATGTTGACCAAGAGGGACTTGTCATCAATCGTGGTTTCGAAAAGCACCTTGTCATTTATCCGAAGAAAGTTTGGGAAGCGAAGATTGAGGAGTTAAGTACCTTGAATCAATACGAGGAAAAACATCGGAATTTCATTCGATTATTTACCCGTGGCGCGACAGAACTGCTGATGGATGCTACCGGAAGGATTAATCTTCCGAAGTCGCTGATGGAAGCAGTAGGCATTACAAACAATTCCGAACTGGTGTTGGCTTGTCAGCTGGATAAAATCGAGGTTTGGAACAAATCGGCTTACGAGTCGCTGTTTGATGAGGATCCGAAGAGCTTTGCACTTTTAGCAGAAGAAGTAATGGGAGAGAAAAACAAGAAGGGCGCAAATGGAAACTAATTACCACGTACCAGTATTGTTGCAGGCATGTATCGATGGTTTAAACATTAAACCCGACGGGGTTTATGTTGACGTAACCTTTGGTGGTGGCGGCCATTCCCGGGAAATCTTAAAGCATCTTGGTGATAAAGGTGTACTGATTGCATTTGATCAGGATCCGGATGCCCAGCGCAATAAAATTGATGATCCAAGATTTCATTTTGTAGATCAAAACTTCGCCTATTTAAAAAATAACCTCCGTTTACTTGGATACAAGAAAGTAGACGGTATCCTTGCTGATCTGGGTGTTTCATCTCACCAGTTCAATGAACCTGAAAGAGGCTTCTCTACGCGTTTCGAGTCGACGCTAGATATGCGTATGGATAAGCAAGGCAGCGTTACTGCGGCGACCATTCTGAATACCTATACGGAAGAGCAGTTGCATCGCATCTTCGGTATCTATGGTGAAGTTAAAAACGCGAAGTCGCTTGCTAAAGCTGTGGTAACCGCTCGTGTTGCGCAGCCGATCAATACCCTTGCGGAATTTAAAACCGCAGTTGCCAACCACATTCCTAAAGGTAAAGAGCATAAGTATATGGCGCAGGTATTTCAAGCCCTGCGTATTGAAGTGAATAAAGAAATTGAAGTGCTTGAAAGCTTCCTGGAGCAAACTGCTGAAGTTCTAAACCCAGGAGGGCGCCTGGTGGTAATGTCGTACCATTCCCTTGAGGACCGGCCTGTGAAGAACTTTATTGCAAAAGGTAAGGTCCGCGGAGATGTTGATAAAGATTTTTATGGTAACCAGCTGAAGCCCTTCAATGTGGTGACACGCAAAGCTGTTGTTGCTGATGATAACGAGCTGGTGGATAACAGCCGTTCAAGAAGTGCAAAATTACGGATTGGAGAAAAGATATGAGTAACCAGTTCAGAACATATGAAGAAGAGGAGCCGGAATTAATTGCTGAACCAGTAATTAAAATCAAAAAGGAGCGGCCGAAGCAAGTGGCTCCCGAAGGCAAGATTGGCGCCAAAACATTCTTCAAAAAGCTCTTTAGCGAGGGCGGTGTAAGTAAAGAAGCTGCAACGGAGATGTTGCCGTTTTTGTTGTTTTTATCCTTTTTAGGTATGCTTTATATCGGTAACGGTCATATCGCGATGAAAAACATCCGGAACATCGACAAGCTGCAGAAGGAAGTGAAAGAACTGAGCTGGGAGTACAAGTCGCTAAAGGCCGACTTGATGTTTAAAAGCAAATTAACAGAGGTTGCAAAGAAAGTAGATACTTTGGGTGTAAGGACTTTAACCGAGCCACCGAAGAAAATTATTGTGAAGAACAATGAACATTAGAGCAAACATATTAATACGTGTTTATCTGGCTTTCGGCCTGATTGTACTGCTTGCCGTGGCGGTATTGGTCAGACTATGCGATGTACAGTTTGTAGAGGGGAGTAAATGGCGTGCCATGGCCGATAGCCTCTCTACAAAGTATGTCAACATTGAGCCTGCACGTGGAAATATTTACTCTAACGATGGAAGTTTACTGGCGACTTCAGTTCCAGAGTATGAGCTGCGCATGGATACCTATGCAGGTGGCATTACCGATAATGAAGTATTCTACAGTAAGGTAGATTCACTGGCCATCCAATTGGCTGGATTTTTCAAGGATAAGAGTCCTAAAGAGTATGCCCGCTTATTGCGCAGCGCACGGAAGGATTCCGCGCGATACTTGCTGCTTAAGCGCAAGGTAAATTATCAGGATTTGAAGATGGTGCGCAGCTTCCCGTTATTTAACATCGGAAAGTATTCAGGTGGCCTGATCGCCATCCAGCAGAATAAGCGGATTTTACCTTTCCAGTTCCTAGCAAAGCGAACCATTGGCTATAAGAACGCGAATGTTAAAAACGGTGTGGGTCTTGAAGGTGCTTATGGAAAATACATAGACGGCGAAAGTGGTAAACGCCTTGTACAGCGTACTGCGGGCGGTGTGTGGGTGCCAGTTAATGAAGAGGCGGAAATCGCTTCTAAAGAAGGGGCAGACATCATCTCTACAATCGACATCAACATGCAGGATCTTTGCCAGAGTGCACTAGAAAGACAGCTTATTGCAAGTGATGCACACCATGGTACCGTGATTTTGATGGAAGTAAAAACCGGTGAAGTACGTGCGATTGCGAATTATACAAAGGTTGCGAAAGGGGAATATAAAGAAACCTTCAACTACGCAATTGCGGGTAACCAGGATCCTGGATCGACTTTTAAAGTTGCTTCCTATATGGCCTTGCTTGAAGATGAAATGGTGGATACCAATACCATGGTTTCTACAGAGAACTACAGGGTTCCCGGCAAGACGATCAAAGATTCGCATGGTAGTATTGGGGTGGTTTCTGTGAAGCGTGCTTTTACGGAATCTTCGAATGCAGCTATTGCACAGATGGTAAATACACACTACCGCAATGATCAGTCTAAATTCACGGATCACCTTTATCGCTGGGGACTGAATGAAAAAATGGGCCTGCAGATTCCTGGTGAAGCGCAGCCGGTGGTAAAAAATCCGAAAAATAAAAGCTGGAACAAGAACCTAACGCTGCCACAGATGGCCTATGGTTATGAAATGCAGTTGACACCGCTACATATGCTGGCTTTCTACAATGGCATCGCCAATAACGGCAAATTGATCGCTCCAATCTTTGTTAAAGAAATCCGCAAGCTGGGTAATCCTATCGAGCAATTTGAGGCCAAGGTGATCAATGAGAAGATGGCTTCTGAGGAGACCGTAACCAAAATGCAGGAACTGCTGGAAGGCGTTTTCACGCAAGGTACCGGAAAGTCGCTGGCTTCTAAATACTTCAAAATTGCCGGTAAAACCGGAACCGCGCAAGTTGCTGATGGCAACAAGGGCTACCGTGCAAAAAGACAATATCAAAGTTCGTTCTGTGGCTATTTCCCTGCAGACAACCCGAAGTATTCACTGATTGTCGTGATCAATGATCCGAAAGGCGCTTACTATGCTGCATTGGTTGCAGGGCCTCCATTTAAAGAAATTGCCGATCGTATTTATGCAAGCGATATGTCGCTGGCCAAAAACTATACGACGCATTTGGTTGGAAACACCAAAGCGCCAGAAGCTAAAGCTGGAAAAAGTAAAGCGGTTAAGACCGTTTATCAGTCCTTGGGCATCAAGACACTTTATGCGGCAAAGGGCGACTACTTTAACAGCATTGACACCAGCAATGGACTGGTTTATCAGGAATACACCTCTACTAAGGGGGTGATGCCGAATGTTACCGGCATGGGTCTTAAGGACGCATTGTACCTATTGGGGAATGCAGGACTTAAGGCTAAAGTAACAGGAAGTGGAAAAGTTTTGAAACAGTCTATTGCTCCGGGATCAAAGATCAGTAAGGGCTTAGGCGTACAAATAGAATTGAAATAACATGCAGTTGCAGGAGATCCTATATGGCGTAACAATACTAAAGCTTGTTGGTGTAACCAACAGGACGGTTACGGCCTTGGAATTTGATTCCAGAAAAGCAGGGCCTGGCGCTGTTTTCTTTGCCATAAAAGGTACGATGACCGATGGTCATCAATATATCCCGCAGACCATTGCAGCTGGCGTGGATGTCATTGTTTGTGAAGACCTCCCGGAAACATTTGAAGATGGGCTGAGCTATATACAAGTAGAAAATGCAAACGTAGCCCTGGGTATCATGGCTGCAAATTTCTATGGAAATCCTTCCAGCAAACTTAAGCTGGTTGGAATTACCGGTACCAATGGAAAAACGACCATTGCAACTTTGCTCTTTAAGCTTTTTACGGAACTGGGTTATGCCGTAGGTTTGATTTCTACAGTAGAGAACCAGATCAAAGAACAAGTGGTTCCAGCTACACACACCACACCAAACCCGCTTGCATTGAATCTGCTGTTGAAGCAAATGGTGGATGCAGGTTGCGTTTACTGCTTTATGGAGGTGAGCTCCCATGCTGTTGTTCAGCACCGGATTGAGGGACTGACCTTTGTTGGCGGCGTGTTCTCTAACATTACCCATGACCACCTTGACTTCCATAAAACCTTCGACAACTATATTAAAGCGAAGAAGGGCTTTTTTGACAGCCTGCCAAAACATGCTTTCGCATTAACGAATGCTGATGATAAAAATGGCCAGGTGATGTTGCAGAATACCAGGGCAACCAGGAAAAGCTATGCTTTGAAGCAAATGGCGGATTTTAAAGCTAAGATCATTGAGAACAGTTTCAGTGGCTTAAATCTGGAGATCGATCAATTGGAAGTATTCTTCAAGTTGGTTGGTTCTTTCAATGCTTACAATTTGCTTGCGGTATATGGAACGGCCATTTTACTGGGTGAAGACAAGATGAACGTGCTAACGGTCTTGAGTGAACTGAGTGGCGCTGAAGGTCGTTTCGACTATGTTGCCAATACACAGAAGATTATTGGTATTGTGGATTATGCACATACCCCGGATGCGGTACAAAATGTATTGAGTACGATTTCCAATATTCGCAAAGGCACCGAACAAGTGATCACGGTGATCGGCTGCGGCGGCGATCGCGATACCACAAAACGCCCTGTGATGGCGCAAGTGGCCTGCGACTGGAGTGACAAGGTGATTTTAACATCCGACAACCCGAGAACGGAGGATCCAAATGCCATCCTGCGTGATATGGAAGCAGGTGTATCCCCAACAAACAGACGTAAAACCTTAACGATAGCAGATAGAAAGGAAGCGATTAGAACGGCCTGTCACCTGGCAAAACCTGGAGACATCATTTTAGTTGCTGGAAAAGGACATGAGAAATACCAGGAGATCAATGGCGTGAGGTATCATTTTGATGATAAGGAAATTTTAACGGAACAATTAAACTTGATCAGCTAATGTTATATTATTTATTCGACTATCTGCGCGAGCACTATGACTTTCCTGGTTTAAGGTTGTTCCAATACATCACGTTCCGGACTTCACTGGCGATTATCATCTCCTTGATCATTACAACTGTTTTCGGGCATAACATCATCAGCTACCTGCGTAAAATGCAAGTGGGTGAAACCGTAAGAAATCTTGGCCTGGAAGGGCAGATGCAAAAACAAGGTACGCCGACAATGGGTGGAATCATGATTTTGCTCGGCATACTGGTTCCAACACTGTTATTGGCAAACTTATCGAACATCTATGTGATCCTGATGATCATCACAACGGTATGGATGGGCGCAGTAGGTTTTCTTGATGATTATATTAAAGTATTTAAAAAGAATAAAGAAGGTTTAGCGGGTCGTTTTAAGATTGTAGGTCAGGTTGGACTTGGACTCATCATCGGGTACACGATGTACTCCCACCCGAATATTGTTGCACGCCAGAAAGTAGATGAGGCGAATGTAATTAAGTCAAAGGCACCTATGGTCCTTAGACAGAAAGGGGAGACCTTTTACTATACGCAAGATATTAAAACGACGATTACCAACGTACCTTTTTATAAAAACAATGAATTCGACTATGCAAAAGTCCTGAAGTTCATTGGGCCAGGTTATGAGAAATATGCGTTTCTGGTATTTATGGTATTCGTGGTGGTGATCATTACTGCGGTATCTAACGGTGCTAATATTACCGATGGGATAGATGGGCTCGCGACGGGGACATCCGCCATCATTGGGATTACGCTAGGTATTCTGGCTTACGTCTCTGGTAACACGGTCATTGCCGATTACCTCAACATCATGTATATCCCGAATTCTGGTGAGCTGATGATTTTCGCAGGAGCCTTTGTGGGCGCCTGTGTCGGTTTTCTTTGGTACAATTCTTATCCCGCACAGGTTTTCATGGGCGATACCGGGAGTCTTGCCATAGGGGGTATCATTGCTGCTTTTGCGATCATGATTCGTAAGGAGCTCCTGATCCCGATTCTTTGCGGTGTTTTCCTTGTGGAGATCGTATCCGTGATGCTGCAGGTTTCTTATTTCAAGTATACCAAAAAGCGTTTTGGAGAAGGCAGACGCATCTTGCTGATGTCGCCCCTGCACCATCATTACCAGAAAAAAGGCTACCATGAAGCGAAGATTGTTGTTCGTTTCTGGGTTATCGGAATTCTCCTGGCCATCATCACCATCATCACCCTAAAAGTAAGATAATGGAGAAGTCGAGGATTGTGATATTAGGCGCTGGTGAAAGCGGATATGGTGCGGCAATGCTTGCACAGAAGCAAGGCTTTGAAGTCTTCGTTTCTGATTCGGGCCGGATTGCCGATACCTATAAAGAGAAGCTAAATGCGCTGGCAATTCCGTTTGAGGAAGGTCAGCATACAAATGAACTGATTACAAATGCAATTGAAGTCATTAAAAGTCCGGGCATACCGAATAAGGCACCAATTGTAGCAGCCATAAAGCAGGCCAACATTCCTGTGATTTCTGAGATCGAGTTTGCCAAGCGTTATACCAAAGCAAGAACGATCTGCATTACCGGTTCAAATGGGAAGACCACCACGTCAACCTTGATCTACCATTTGCTTAAAAAGGCAGGGATCAATGCGTCACTGGCTGGAAACATCGGAAAGAGCTTTGCGGCGCAGGTTGCAGAAGATCAGTTCGACTGGTATGTGCTTGAGATTTCAAGCTTTATGCTGGACAACATGTATGAATTTAAAGCCGACATTGCGGTCCTGCTAAACATCACGCCGGATCACTTGGACCGGTATGATTATAAAATGGCGAACTATGCGGCATCGAAGATGCGCATTACGCAAAATCAGACGGATGCAGACTATTTCGTGTACTGTGCTGATGATACTGAAACCATGAAAATCCTTCAGACCATGAAGCTGCAGGCCAGGCAATTTCCGTTTTCAATCCTGCATCATGTAGAGCAGGGTGCCTGGTTAGAAGACGACCTAATCCACATAAATATAAACTCTAAAGAACAATTTTCTATGTCTATAGCAGCGTTAGCCTTGCAAGGCAAGCACAACATCTACAATTCCATGGCTTCCGGTATTGTAGCAAAAGTGTTGGATATCCGCAACGCGACCATTCGTGAGGGTATGGGTGATATCAAAAACATCGAGCACCGATTGGAGTTTGTTGCGAAGATTTCTGGTGTGACGTACATCAACGATTCAAAGGCCACAAATGTAAACTCGACCTGGTATGCACTGGAAAGTGTAAGTTCTGGCGTGGTGTTGATCATGGGCGGCGTAGATAAGGGCAATGACTACGAGATGCTTAAGGATCTGGTAAAAAGCAAAGTGAAAGCTATTGTTTGCCTGGGTAAGAATAACAAGCGCATTCATGAAGCATTTGAAGATGATGTTGAAATGATTGTAAACACTTTTTCGGCGGAGGAAGCCGTTCAAGTGGCATACCACCTTGCAAAAAAGGGAGACACCGTACTGCTATCACCAGCATGTGCAAGCTTCGACCTTTTTACAAGTTATGAGGACCGTGGAATCCAATTCAAAAAGGCTGTAAAAGAACTATAGATATGTTGGTAAGTGCGCTATTGGAAAAAACAAAAGGAGATCGCTGGATATGGCTGATCATAATCCTGCTGTCTTTGATTTCGATCCTTGCAGTATACAGTGCAACGGGCACACTTGCCTACAAACAAGGTAAAGCGGTTGAAAAAATCCTGTTGACCAAACACATCATTTTTGTTGTGATGGGTATAGCGATGATTTACATTTCGCATTTGCTGGACTATAAATATTATGCGGGGATCTCTAAGGTGCTGATGCTCATTACGCTACCCTTGCTCGTGTATACTTTGATTTTTGGTACGAGCCTCAACGATGCTTCCAGGTGGGTGAAGATTCCCTTCATTGGGTTGACTTTCCAGACCTCCGATTTGGCGAAGCTTGCCTTGATCACCTTTTTAGCGCGTATGCTTACGAAGAAGCAAGAAAATATTAAAGATGTAAAAAAGGCCTTCCTGCCCATAATGGGCTCTGTGTGTGTGGTGTTTATCTTAATCGCACTAGCCAATTTGTCGACTGCATTGATGTTGTTCGGGGTGAGTATTCTATTATTAATCATCGGCAGGATCAGCATCAAGCAGATTGGAATGGTTTGTGCAGGCGGGCTGGTGTTATTGATGTTTGTAATTTTTCTGGGGCCACGGCGTGAAACTTATAAATCAAGGATCCAGTCGTTCATGCATCCGGAGCTGCAACATTCGGATAAAACCTATCAGGCGGATCATGCGAAAATGGCCCTTGCAAAGGGAGGGGTTTTTGGAGCGGGTCCGGGAAAAAGTATAGAGCGTAACTTCCTGCCGCACCCGTACTCGGATTTTATCTTTGCGATCATTGTAGAGGAATATGGCTTTATTGGTGGCTTGGTCATCATTATACTATATCTTGTATTGCTCTACCGATGTGTCAGGATTGTAACGCAGAGTCCCAAGGCGTTTGGCGCTTTGCTCGCCGCCGGCTTAAGTTTTAGCTTAACCATTCAGGCATTTGCAAATATGGCGGTAGCTGTAGGACTGGGACCAGTAACGGGGGTGCCTTTGCCTTTGGTGAGCATGGGCGGTACGTCGATGATTTTCACCAGTATTGCCTTTGGCATCATCTTAAGCGTAAGCCGGGATGTAGAAGAAAATAATAAAAAAGTAGTGGTTGGAGAAATCCCAGCTATGGCATAATTATCATAAAATGAGACCAACAAGAATTATCATATCAGGAGGGGGTACCGGCGGACATATTTTTCCGGCGATATCCATAGCCAATGCGCTAAAGCGTATGGAGCCAGGCTGTGAAATCCTGTTTGTTGGTGCACTCGGCAGAATGGAGATGGATATGATTCCCGCTGCCGGCTATAAAATAATCGGGTTGAATATTGCAGGCATACAAAGGGGCTCAATTGTGAAGAACCTGGCGCTGCCATATAAGATGTTCGATAGCATGCGCAAGGCTTTAAAGCTGATTACAGATTTTAAGCCTGATGCTGCGGTAGGTGTTGGCGGCTATGCTTCCGGACCGCTGCTGTTGGCTGCTTCATGGAAAAATGTACCCTACCTGATTCAGGAGCAGAATTCGTACGCTGGCGTAACGAACAAACGGCTGGGTAAGAATGCAGCAAAGATTTGTGTGGCATTCGACGGCATGGAGCAGTTCTTCCCTGCAGATCGCATTATCAAAACTGGTAATCCGGTGCGTAAGGATGTTGTTGACATTGAAGACAAACACTTTGCCGGGGCGGAGCTATTGAAGTTGGATCCACTGAAGAAAACGATTTTAGTGACAGGTGGCAGTCTTGGCGCCGGTACGCTGAACAAGAGCCTGGAAAAGCATCTAAAAGAAATTACAGACCAGGATGTGCAGTTGATCTGGCAGACTGGAAAATATTATTATAAAGGGATTATAGAGCGGCTAGGTGCGAATCCACATCCAAATGTGCGCATTCTGGAGTTTTTAAATCGGATGGACCTGGCTTATGCTGCTGCGGATGTAATTATATCCAGAGCAGGTGCGGGTACCATCGCGGAGCTATGCCTGATCAAGAAACCAGTGATATTGGTGCCTTCTCCGAATGTTGCAGAAGATCATCAGACGAAGAATGCTTTTGCACTGGTAAAAAACAAGGCGGCTTTGATGATTGCAGACCGATCAGCAGAAGACACCCTGGTGAAAGCTGCATTGGATCTTCTGAACGATGGTTCTAAGTGTGAGGCTTTGTCAGAAAACATCGGCAAGATGGCGCTTGTGAATGCCGATGAAATTATCGCGCAGGAAGTTTTAAACTTAACGAGGAGGGGATTGTAAGATGGAGCTGCAGGCAATAAAACGTGTATATTTTGTGGGTATCGGTGGCATTGGAATGAGTGCGCTTGCCCGCTATTTTGTTATGCGTGGATGCCTGGTGGGTGGTTATGATAAAACCAGAACAGCCCTTTGTGCAGCACTGGAACAAGAGGGGATTGATATTGTATATGCCGATGAAGTTACTGCGATCAGTTCCGCATTTCAAACGCCTGATGAACATACGCTAATCGTTTACACGCCCGCTGTTCCGAAGACTGCAGCGATTTTAAATTACTTTAAAGATCTTGGATGTAAGCTGTATAAGCGGTCTGAAGTTCTAGGGATCATCAGTGCAGGGCAGTTTTGCATTGCGGTTGCGGGTACCCACGGGAAGACCACAACTTCAGCAATGATTGCGCATATACTGAAAGCTACGGGCCATGATTGTACGGCTTTCCTTGGCGGCATCGCAAGTAATTACAACAGCAATTTCTTAGCGGGACAGAATGATGTAGTGGTGGTAGAGGCCGATGAATATGATCGCTCTTTCTTAACCCTGCACCCGGATATCGCGGTGATCACCTCCATGGATGCAGATCATCTGGACATTTACGGAGATGCTAGCGAATTACAAAATTCATTTCGACTGTTTGCTGGTCAGCTTAAACCTGAAGGCAGCTTATACATCAAGTGGGGCCTGCCTATTGAAGGCGAAGGATATGGCATTGAGCATACGGAAGGCATATACGCAATGAACATCCGGGTGGAAGAGGGGCAGTTCGTTTTTGATTACGGTAACCCTGAGGTCTACATTTCAGGTATTAAGATGTTACTGCCTGGGCGGCATAACATAGAGAATGCTTTAGCGGCTATCAGTGTGGCATTGAAGCTTGGCATTACGGCTGAAGCCATCAAAGCTGCACTGGAAAACTTTACCGGTGTGAAACGCCGGTTTGAATATGTGGTAAGAACGGCAGACCATGTTTATATTGATGATTATGCCCATCACCCTGAAGAGTTGAAAGCCTGTTTTGCTGCAGTACGTGAGCTATATCCGGGCAGGAAACTGACGGTTATATTTCAGCCGCACCTGTTTACCCGCACGCGGGATTTTGCAGCGGCTTTCGCTGAGGTTTTAAGCACGGTGGATGATTTGGTTTTGCTGGACATCTATCCGGCACGGGAGCAGCCAATTCAAGGCATCAACGCGGAGTTCCTGCTGGATCAGGTAACCTTGCAGGACAAGAAGATTTTGAATAAAGCACAAGTGACCGGCTACATTGAAGTGAAGTATCCGGCATTGCTGGTGACGGTAGGTGCGGGAGATATTGATACCTTGGTGGAACCTTTAAAAGCAATTTATCATGCTTAAGAAGATCCGCTGGCATTTGGTATTTAAAACCACCGCCTGGGTGTTAAGCCTGGCAGGGATAGTGGTGCTTATGAGTTTTGTTGAAACAAAGCGGCATACCACAAAATGTACGAACGTGAAGATTCTGATCCCTGGCGCAGATAATTTTATCGAAAGGGAAGAGATTGATGAAATCCTGAAAGTTAATCAGGGCATACTGATCGGAAAGGTGATGGATCAGATTAACCTGGATGAAATTGAGCGTAATATAAAGTCGAATCCATACATCGCGTCGGCAAAGGTTTTCGGTGATATGAATGGGATTATTCATATTGAGATTGAGCAGCGGGAACCTGTACTCCGGATCATCAATTCGGGTGGGCAGGATTTCTATGTGGACCGTGAAGGTTTGAAAATGCCGGTTTCGACGAACTTTACCGCCAACGTGCTGGTGGCAAATGGCAACATCGCAGAGTTCTTTAACGGACGCCTGGATACCTTAAGAAGTAGCCTTGCCGAGGACTTGTATGAAACCGCATTATTTATTCGTGCGGATACTTTGTGGGACGCACAAATTGAGCAACTTTACGTTGCTGAAAACAAAGATATTGAACTGGTACCCAGGGTGGGTAATCAGCGGATAATCCTCGGGGACGCAGAAGCACTGCCTTTAAAAATGCGTAACCTTCGGGAATTTTATAAGCAGGCGATGCCAACGGTTGGCTGGGATGCCTATAAGACAATCAACATCAAATACACCAATCAGGTGGTTTGTGAAAGAAACAAGATTGATTCGCTCTATAAACCCCCGGTGCCGGTAGCAAGAAGTCCGGTGGACAGCATAAAGAGCACACGAAAGGTGCTTGACTCCATCGTAAAGGATGAGATCCTTAAACAGATCAGTAATAATTAACAGATACCAGAAAAACAAACAAAATACAAAACGCAGCAAATTTATATAGTTATGGGCAAAGAAAAATTTACGATTCAATCACCTATTGTAGTTGGATTAGATATTGGTACCACCAAGATCTGTGTTATTGTTGGCCGCAGAACGCAGCACAATAAGATAGAAGTACTCGGCATTGGCAAGGCGGAGTCGGCGGGTGTTACCCGCGGTGTTGTTTCCAATATTCAGAAAACCGTGCAGGGCATTCAGCAGGCGGTGGAAATTGCCAGCGGGCAATCTAACGTTGAAGTTAGGGTCGTGAATGTTGGTATTGCCGGCCAGCACATCAAAAGTTTGCAACATCGCGGAATTCTGACGCGAAGAGAATTAAACAATGAGATATCTAAAAAGGATATCGATAAACTTATAGATGATATGTTCAAACTGGTTATGCCCCCAGGAGAAGAAATCATCCATGTATTGCCACAAGAATTTACTGTAGACAGCGAGCCAGGAATCAAAGACCCGATTGGAATGGCTGGTGTACGTCTGGAAGCAAACTTCCACATCATCTCCGGACAAGTAACGGCGGTAAAGAACATCATGCGCTGCGTAACGAATGCCGGTTTACAGACACAGGAGTTAATTCTGGAGCCATTAGCTTCCTCCGAATCTGTGTTGAGTGACGAAGAAAAAGAAGCCGGTATTGCATTGGTTGATATCGGTGGTGGTACAACAGATATTGCGATTTTCCATGAAGGCATTATCCGTCATACTGCGGTAATTCCTTTCGGTGGTAACAGTGTTACGGAAGACATCCGTGAAGGCTGTTCCGTAATGCGTAACCAGGCGGAGCTGCTTAAAACAAGATTCGGTTCTGCCCTGGCCGAAGAAAATAAAGACAACGAGATTATCTGCGTACCTGGACTAAGGGGACGTGAGCCTAAAGAAATCTCCGTTAAGAACCTGGCCTATGTTATTCAGGCGAGAATGGAAGAAATTATAGAGCACATCTATTACGAGATCAAATCTTCAGGTTACGAGAAGAAATTGATTGGTGGTATTGTGATTACAGGTGGCGGTTCTTTACTTAAACACTTGCCGCAGTTGGTAGAGTACGTAACTGGATTAGACTGCAGAGTTGGTTATCCGAATGAGCACCTGGCAAAGTATGAAGATATGCCGAAAACCATTTATGATGATCTAAAAAGTCCGATGTACGCAACCAGTGTTGGTTTGCTGATCAAAGGGATTCAGAAAGCGGAAGAATTGGTGGAAGAAATGAAGCAGCCGGGGGTATTTGTAGAGAAGCCAAAAGAGGCAAAAGACAAGCCTAAGAAAAGTGGAAGTGGCCTGTTTGACAAGCTACTTGCCAAGACTAAAGACTTCATTAAAGACGATATGAATGTAAGTGATGAAGACTATATAAAACCTTAGATTTTCAACAATACGGAAGTTTTCCACATTATTAACACATGTGGAAAACGTATGTTAAAAAATGTTAATATTACATTTGGAGATGAAAAGGTATAACCTAATTTTAATCTACTGATTCTGAAAGATATGCAATTCGAAATGTTAAAAGATAAATCGTCCATCATCAAAGTTATTGGTGTTGGCGGTGGTGGTGGTAATGCGGTAAACCATATGTACCGTCAGGGAATAACAGGTGTTGATTTCATCATCTGTAACACAGATGCACAAGCATTAGAGTCTAGTCCGATTCCTAATAAGGTGCAACTGGGTTCGAGTCTAACAGAAGGAATGGGCGCGGGTTCAATTCCGGAAGTAGGTAAGAACTCTGCAATAGAGAACATAGAAGATATTAAAGTCATGCTTGGTAATACAACGAAGATGTTGTTTATTACTGCAGGTATGGGGGGTGGTACCGGAACAGGTGCCAGTCCGATTATAGCACAGGCTGCAAAGGAGCTTGATATATTAACCGTTGCAATCATCACGACGCCTTTCTCGTTTGAAGGGAAGCGTAGAAAGATGCAGGCGGAAGATGGTTTAGATGAACTAAAGAAATACGTAGATTCTTACCTGGTGATTTCGAATGATCGCTTAAGGGAGATCTTTGGAAACCTTACCCTGGGTTCTGCATTTGCACAGGCTGATGATATTTTAACAACAGCAGCTAAAGGGATTGCAGAGATCATTACCGTACCGGGTTATATCAACGTCGATTTCAAGGATGTTCGTACAGTAATGAAAGACAGTGGTGTTTCCATCATGGGTAGTTACTCTGCAAGCGGCGAAAATCGTGCGTTGGTGGCTGTTGAAGGTGCACTTGCTTCGCCATTGCTGAAAGATAATGAAATTGAAGGTGCAAGGTACATCCTGTTGAACATCAGCTCAGGTATCAATGAAGTAACGATGGATGAGGTTGCCATTATTACAGACTACATTCAGGATAAAGCAGGCTTATCTGCCGATTTGATCTGGGGTAACTGTATTGATGAGAACCTGGAAGACCGTTTATCGGTAACCATTATCGCTACCGGATTCCAGACCACGGAGCAACGTGCGCAAGACAAAAAGAACGTTAAAAAGATCTCATTGTTAACACCTGAAGAGGCACCATTGGTAAAGCCAATTGAGCCTGTAAATACCTTTATGGCACCTAAAGCAGAAGTGCATAGCATGGAGCCGGTGATGAAAGCCAAAGAGGCACAGTCTGATATGTTTGGGGACATGATGAATGGTCCGAAAAACAGAAGAACGGATGATCAGGATTCAAATGTGATTAAACACACCTTGATTGAGGAGGAAGTATATCCAAATGAAGTACAAGCGGAGCCAGGCTTTGAATTTGAAGTAAAGGTTTCTGAAACCGACTTCACTTTTGAAAAACCAATTGCAGACTTCAGTGCGAATCAGCAACCAGCAAGCAAGCCAGAGGTTCAGCAAGCGGGTGCGGATGATTACAAGACGGATGAGTCTATGGAAGATCAGCTGAAAAAATCAAAAGAAAGGATCTTAAGGTTAAAGGATCTTAGCATGAAGTTGCGTACGGCAAACGGTTTGCAGGAACTTGAAAATGAACCTGCTTACAAAAGAAAACAGATGCAACTACAACAAGTTCAGCATTCATCAGAGTCTCAGGTATCAAGATTTACCTTGAGTAATGATGAAGACGGATCAACGGAAATTCGTCCAAATAACTCGTTCCTTCACGACAATGTGGATTAAATAATGATCAACAGAAATGAAAGCCTTAAGGATTAAACCCTTTAAGGCTTTTTTGGTAAACTGCAATATTGAATCCGCTGGCGCTCTTGTAAGTAGATAGTTGTAAATAAGGCTTATAAACCTTAAATTTGCGACAATAGAATAACCTTAAAAACATAATACATTGGATATTTTTGAAAAGATTACAAAACATATGGGGCCGCTTGGCCAGCACCAGAAATGGTCTCATGGATATTTCTCTTTCCCTAAGTTAGAAGGAGAATTAGGTCCTCATATGACTTTCCGTGGTAAGGAGCACCTGGTTTGGAGCTTGAATAATTACCTAGGATTGGCTAACCACCCGGAAGTTAGAGCTGCTGACTTACAGGGGGCTTCAGACTTCGGGATGGCATACCCTATGGGTGCGAGAATGATGTCTGGAAACACGAAGTACCATGAGCAGCTGGAGCGTGAACTTGCAGCTTTTGTAGGTAAGCCTGATGCATTCCTGCTTAACTATGGTTACCAGGGTATGGTGTCTATTATAGATGCTTTGGTTGATCGGAATGATGTAATTGTATATGATGGTGAGTCGCATGCCTGTATTATTGATGGCTTGAGATTACACATGGGTAAACGTTTTGTTTATCAACATAATGACATTGACAGTGCGGCAAAACAACTTGCGCGTGCTTCAAAACTTGTAGAGCAAAGTGGCGGTGGTATCCTTTTGATTACGGAAGGTGTATTCGGCATGTCAGGTGCACAAGGTAAGCTAAGGGAGCTTATTGAACTGAAAAAACAGTACAACTTCCGTTTGCTTATTGACGATGCGCATGGTTTTGGTACTATGGGTAAAACTGGTGCTGGTACGCATGAAGCACAAGACTGTATAGAAGGGGTGGACGTTTATTTTGGAACTTTCGCAAAATCTATGGCTGGTATTGGCGCGTTTGTCGCGTCTACTGAAGAGATTACCAACTTCTTGCGTTATAACATGCGTTCACAGACATTTGCGAAAGCACTGCCTATGCCTATGGTAATTGGTTTGCTTAAGCGTCTGGAGCTGCTTAAAAACAATGATGAATTAAGAGCCAACCTTTGGAACATTGCGATGAGCCTTCAAAATGGCTTAAGAGCCAGAGGTTTTGACCTTGGATTAACGAATACCATGGTAACGCCAGTGTTCCTGAAAGGTGAACTACAGGAAGCAACTGCTTTGACGATGGATCTTCGTGAAAACTACGGCATCTTCTGTTCAATCGTGGTGTATCCGGTGATTCCTAAAGGATTGATCGAGCTTAGGTTAATACCAACGGCTGTACATACGCTGGAAGATGTTCAAAGAACCTTAGATGCGTTCAGCGAAGTGTCTGATAAACTAAAAAGTGGCTATTACAAAGACAATAAATTTGTAGAAGCTTAACATAGCTAAAAAAATAAAAGCCCTTCAGGATTCTGAAGGGCTTTTTTATTAAGCGCATTTAAAAGGTCAATATATTATTGTTATGCTAGATGCGCTGACTGTTCGTGTCTGGTCATTGAGGGCCAGGTGTGCATCTTGGTGCGTTTAGCCTTGGATCTTTTGTATTTGTTCGGCAATCTTTGCTGTTAAAGCTTCTGATGCGGGTACAAGTGGTAAACGCACCCCATCGCCGCAGATGCCCAGGTGTTTAAGGGCTGCTTTTACACCAGCAGGATTTCCTTCGGAGAAGATCAACCGGGTAAATTCAATTAAGCTCAAGTGTAAGGGTAGGGCTCTTTTGAAGTCGCCCTGAAGCGACAAACTGATCAGATTAGACATTAGTTTTGGCAGCGCGTTACCCACGACAGAGATCACCCCTACAGCCCCAATGGCAATCATTGGCATGGCTACCGGATCGTCTCCGGAGATCAGCATGAAGTCTGCTGGCTTATCCCGCATGATCTGATTGAACTGGTCGAAACTCCCGGAAGCTTCCTTGGTACCGATGATGTTTTTGAATTCGTGGGCAAGTCTGCAGGTTGTCTCCGGACTTACGTTGCTGGCAGTTCTACCGGGCACGTTATACAGCAGGATTGGCAAAGTTGCAGCCTCACTTATGGCTTTATAATGTTGATAGATACCTTCCTGAGTGGGTTTATTATAGTTCGGGCTTGCCGAAAGAATAGCATCATATCCAAGATGCGCAAATGTTTTAATGGTCTTTGTTACTGCTGCGGTGTCATTGCCGCCGATTCCTGCAACTAAAGGCAGGCGTCCATCATTCACTTCAGCTGTAAAAGCCCAGACTGCATCCTTTTCCTTGCTTGTTAGGGTAGTGGTTTCACCGGTGGTACCTAAAGAAACCAGGTAATCTACACCGCCGTCCACCATATGGTTAATCAGCTTTCTAAGACCATCAAAGTCAACTGATCGATCTTGTTTAAATGGTGTAACTAAGGCTACACCTGTTCCATGAAATTTTTCCATTATTTTTATTTCAACATCTCTAGTAATTCCTGATGACTGATCATTGGAATTTTTAATTTTTGTGCTTTCTCAAGTTTGGAAGGACCCATGTTATCTCCTGCGACCAGGTAATTCAGTTTCGCAGAGATACTGCTGAGCATTTTACCGCCGTTGGCCTCTATAAGTTCTTTTAACTCGTCTCTGCTAACACCTTCAAAGACACCCGAAATTACAAATGTTTTTCCGGTAAACTTATCGCTTTGCAGCTTTATTGTACTTTCCTGCGCTTCAAACTGCAGTCCGTATGAGCGGAGTAAGCTGATCTGGCGAATGTGCTCTGGTTTATGGAAATATTCCACAATGCTTTCGGCAATTCGCTGGCCGATTTCATCAATCGCGGTTAGTTCTTCTACAGTAGCGTTCATCAAACGATCTATCGTCTTTATCGCGAATGCAAGTTTACGCGCTACGGTCTCGCCAACATACCGGATGCCCAATCCAAAAAGCACTTTCTCAAAAGGCATGTTCTTGGATTGCTCAATGCCATTCAGCATGTTGACAATCGACTTTTCTCCAAAGCGGTCCAGGTTTTTAAGCGCTGCCTCACGATCTTTAAGCGTGTATAAGTCGCTGATGTGCCGCACCAATCCCTGTCTATAGAAGTTTTCAACCGTTTCATCGCCCACACCATCAATGTTCATGGCTTTACGTCCGATGAAGTGCTGCATCTTGCCAACGATCTGTGGTGGACAGCCCTCATCATTTGGGCAGTAAAAAGCAACTTCACCTTCATTTCTGATCAGGGTGCTGCCGCACTCGGGACAAGTGGTTGGATAAACGATCTTCTGCGCATCCGGGTGTCTCTTATCCAGATTAACATTGATGATTTTAGGGATGATCTCTCCGCCTTTTTCAACGAAAACGGTGTCGCCTTCATGGAGATCCAGACGTTCAATTTCATTTGCATTGTGCAGGGTGGCGCGTTTTACCGTTGTGCCTGCAAGTTGCACTGGCTTTAAGTTCGCCACAGGGGTTACAGCGCCGGTTCTGCCAACCTGATAAGTTACTTTGTTGAGCAAGGTTTCAACTTCCTGAGCCTTGTATTTATAAGATATTGCCCAGCGCGGGGATTTGGCAGTAAAGCCTAGTTCCTGTTGCTGGCCATAGTTGTTTACTTTGATCACGATTCCATCGATGTCGTAACCGATTTTGAATCGTTCATTCTCCCAATGCTGGATGAATTCAAGTACCTCATCGATATTTAAGGCTAGTTTCGAATGTTCGCTCACGTGGAAGCCCCAGGATTTTACCGCATTCAGGCTTTCCAGATGCGTTTGAAAGAGCGTACGATCGGTATTCAGCGAGTAAAAAACTGCATCCAATGGTCTTTTGGCTACCTCCGCAGAGTCCTGCATTTTGATGGTGCCAGCGGCGAAGTTCCTTGGATTGGCGTAGGTCATTTCGCCGAGTTCCTCACGTTCTTTGTTCAGGCGCTCAAAAGCGGCACGGTGCATAAAGATCTCCCCCCTGATCTCAAAGATCTCGGGATGGTTCTGGTGCTTAAGTTTATGTGGAATGTTCCGGATGGTTTTAACGTTGGTTGTCACATCATCACCTTGTGTGCCATCACCGCGGGTGACCGCTCTCACAAGGAGATCATGCTCGTAAGTCAAGCTGATGGACAGGCCGTCAAACTTTAACTCACAGACATATTCAAAGTTGCTGCCGAGTGCCTTGCGAATACGGTCGTCGAAGTCACGCAGATCCTGCTCGTTATAAGTGTTCCCAAGCGAAAGCATGGGCCACTTGTGTTTAACAGTTATGAAATTCTTGGTGAGGTCGCCCCCGACACGCTGTGTAGGGGAGTTCGGGTCTGCAAATTCGGGGTGTGCTTTCTCCAGTGCAGCAAGTGCTTCCAGCTTTTTATCGAATTCATAATCCGCAATGGTGGGCATTGCCAAGACATAGTAGTTGTAAGTATGCTGATTAAGTTCCTTAACCATTGCATCCATGGTATCTTTAATACGATCTGCAGACATGCAACGAAGATACAAAATCGTAGTTAAATCGCTCTTATAGCAGGATTTTCTTCCAATTCGTTGAAGATGGTCATAAATCGCGATTCCAGTTCCGGGCAGTATTCATCCAGCTTCTGCGTCAGCATTTCTGTTTGTGCCTCCGTAAAAGGATTTTCCCATACGCGCATGCAGATGCGTTTAAGCGCATAACTGATGTTGTGTAGCTTCTGGTAGCTGAAAAGGTACCTACTGTCGAGGTAGTCATTGAGGAAAACGTCAAAGATTCCCTGATCCGGGATCTCCGCTTTAGCGAGAAATTCGCGTAGCGCGGTAGAGTTTGCCTGCTGCAACTGCAGATAGAAAGTTTCGATGTTGATCATGCCTGAATGCAAAAGCAGGTGATCTAACATCAGTTCGAGACCAATGTGCGCAAGAAAAAATGGCTTCACCGGGCCTGCTGTGACACAGGGTAAGATGAGCTTCTTCAGATTAGCGGTTTCGGTCTTAAAGAACTCGGAAGTGTGAAAGTAGTTGTCTACCTCCAGGTGCTTGTTCCATCCACGAAGGATGGAGGCCTGGCTTTGCTGATCTTGGAAAAGCGCGGGTGTTTTCTGTGGATGAATGTTCCAGAACTTGTCCGCATTCTTGATTAAGTCGGGCAATACCACACCCATGACCACAAACTGATCTGGGTTGTTACGCTCGAAGTAATAGTGGGAGAGGAAGTTCATCGCCTTAAAAGTAGAAATTTTTTAAGCAGGCTTTTCCTATATTTGCGCCAAAAGTTACGATAATGACCAATTTTGTAGAAGAATTACGCTGGAGAGGCATGTTGCACGACATCATGCCGAATACCGAGGAGAAGTTAAATGAAGGTATGTGTGCCGGGTATATCGGGTTTGATCCGACGGCAGATTCGCTTCATGTTGGACATTTGACGCAAATCATGACTTTGATACACTTCCAACGTGCAGGGCACAAGCCTTATGCATTGGTGGGCGGCGCTACCGGAATGGTTGGCGATCCATCAGGTAAGTCTGCAGAAAGGAATCTTTTAACAGAGGAAAGCCTGGAGCACAACCTGAACGGCATCAAGGCGCAGTTAAGCAAATTCATGACCTTCGGAGCGACCGGTAATGATGCGGTAATGGTTAATAATGCCGACTGGTTCAAGAATTTCAGCTTTCTGGATTTCATTCGCGATGTTGGTAAACACATTACGGTGAACTACATGATGGCCAAAGACAGCGTTAAAAAGCGCTTGAATGGTGAGGCAGGTGCGGGTCTATCCTTTACTGAGTTCAGCTACCAGTTGATACAGGGTTATGATTTTTACTATTTGTGGAAGCATCATGATTGTATATTGCAGATGGGTGGATCTGACCAATGGGGCAATATCGTTACAGGTACGGAATTCATTCGTCGTAAAGACAATGGTACGGCGTATGCACTTACAACGCAGTTGATTAAAAAAGCCGACGGTACTAAGTTTGGTAAAACGGAGAGTGGCGCGGTATGGTTAGACCCGGAGAAAACATCTCCTTACCGTTTTTACCAGTTCTGGTTAAATGCGTCTGATGAAGATGTGAAAAAATGGATCAGAATATTCACCTTGAAGACTAAAGAAGAGATTGAGCAGTTAGAGAAGGAGCACGACCAGGCGCCACATTTAAGAATTCTTCAGAAGGCCTTAGCGGAAGATATTACCGTGCGTACACACTCTGAGGCTGCGCTTGAAACGGCAATTAAGACATCAGGGTTTTTGTTTGGCAATGGCTCTCTGGACTTCTTCGCTACCCTGAATGATGTGCAGGTGTTGGAGATTTTTGACGGCGTTCCGCAGTTCCATATAGCTAAAGCTGCACTGGAACAAGGTTTGGATGTTGGTACCTTATTAGCAGAGCAGACCAATATTTTCCCATCGAAAGGAGAAGTGAAGAAAACGATTCAGGGCGGTGGATTGAGTATTAATAAAGCAAAGCCCGCAGATGCAGGTCAGCAGTATAGCACAGCCGATTTGTTGAATGGAAAATACATCATCGTTCAAAAAGGCAAGAAAAACTACTTCCTGATAACGGTGCAGGATTAACATATTCCTTATTACAAGAAAGCCGCAGTGTTAATCTACTGCGGCTTTTTTTATACATATGATTTTGAAACTTCGTTGCGGAACGGGCACTGATTTTTATTGTACGAGTAAATTACAGCCGCGAATGTCGGCATTGTCGAAGCGGCCGAGTACCTCAAAGGAACCATCTGGATGCACTTTACCCAGATCCTGCGTAGCGATGAAGCTACAGGAGTTGATGTTGGCGAGGTCAATAACGTTGATGCCACCAGTTGTTTTATTTTGTAGCAGGCTAAGCGGATCGTTGGTATCGCGAAGCACAATGCGCATCCAAGGAGGACAGTTGAAGATACCTTCACCATAGGAGTAGGCTTGTGACAGGAGTTCTGTCATTCCGTATTCGCTATGGATGGCCGGAACACCGAAGCCTACGGTAAGTAACTCATGAAGCTCTTCACGCACCATTTCCTTACGTTTACCTTTCATGCCACCTGTTTCCATGATGATCAACGCTGGAAAATCCAAATTGAATTCTTCAATGAAATCTAGCAAGGCATAGGTGACACCGATGAGTATGGTGCGTTGCCCCTGGGATTTTAGCTGTAGCAGTGTTTCGTATAGTGCCTGATTGTTATGCAGGAAATAGCCACTTTTCGGATGTTTACTTTGGGCGATTAATGCATCTACCATGTAGATTAAAGATGAGCCCTCCCGTTCCTGATAAGAGGGGAGCAGTGCCAGGACGCAGGCATCTTCTGGTTTGCCGTAGAACATCTCAAAAGCGCGACCGAAGCTTTCTTCGTATACCTTAAGATCTGTCACTAAGTGCCGGCTCTGGATTTGTCCTGTTGTTCCAGAGCTAAAGAAGGTCATCTCGGTACTGGCTGTGCTGCTTTTTACTTCGTGACTTTTAAAGAATGCGATTGGTAAATATGGTATTTGCGACACTTGCGTCACAGCAGCAGGATCTACTTTAAGGTGATGTAAATAAAGGTTGTAAACCTGGCAATTCGCCGCCTGATGTTTAAAAACCCTCAATGCGGTATCTTCAAATGCTTCCGGCGTGCTGATGTTGAAAATGCGTTCTTCTATGTTCTCCACGGCACAAAAATACAGAAGATTATGCAGTTTGCGTATTGGTTTTGGGCTTGATCATGGCTTTACGGAAGTGGTAGCCACAAAATCCACTCACTGCAGCTACAAATGCACCAAGCATAGCGGAGATCAGCAACACCAAAGGCCAGCTGTTAACGCCCAGCATCTCTGCGACGCGTTTTGCAAGCATGTGATCATTTGGGATGCTTTTAAACAAGGCCATCCCGGTCCAGAGTATTAAGATCGCAAAGAATGGTGCCCATAGGGCGATTTTAGCTGTTTTCCCAAGGATGGCGCAGGTAAGGAAGGCCACAATGACGATAATCCACCAGGGAAGAAAAAATTGCAACAGGAGCGAAACGATTAGAATAATTAAAAAGACCATGTTATTTTTTCGAGATTTTTAATCGGGTGAGTGGTTTTACTGAAGCATCATTAACAGTTTTCAGCAGAAAGAGATCGTATAGTTTGCCTTCTGCCCAGGTGTTGATCATGTTGTCGTAAAAAGGACTTCCAGGATTACCAGATTGCCCTCCTGGGAATACACCATGCCCTTTTGGGGTGTCTCCAAGTTCTACAACCATCCGCCATGATGGGCCATTGGATTCGCTAAGGGCATTGATGGTGCTCTTGGATCCGCCAATCATCAGGGTTTTTGAGCCAAAGCCTGGGATTGCTGCAAGATGGGGCACATGGCTACGTTTTACATTTGCCCAGGACCAATGTTTTCCGATAACACCAAACTTACGCTCCAGACTGTCGCAAGCGAACTTAAAAGAAGCGTTGGCAAGTGCTTTCAAGGTTTCCTGCTCCGGTGTGTTTACGTTATCGAACCATTTAGCATCTGGTTCTTTGGTAATCATCTGTACGGTACGATCTCTGGAAGGCTTACGCATCGGCACTTTGTCAACTTCGAATTCATCATCCCAGATTAATTTATTGAGTTGATCCATCCACAGATCAAATATCCCTGGTGCAATTTCAGTTGCGTTATAGTGGTAGTTCCACTTTTGAACCGTTTGGAAGGCTTCTTTTTGGGTGGCGTTTAAATTACCGCGGTCGAGTAGCGGCAACAAAGTTGGCAACACATTTTCCGGAAAAACACCGTAAGCGTCACTTTGCATAACGCGCATGCTATCTGCAGTGATGTTCTTCATCATGCTGAGTTTATCGTTAATCCGCTTTCCACGTTCATAGGGTGCGAATTCCCAGTTGATGTAATAAGGATAACTCGGATCGGTTGACGATTGATTTGCGGAGCTTACAAAATGTCGCGGTGGGTTTTTGACCGTTGGATTTTGTGCTGCAGGAATCCAGCCTTGCCAGTCGTTCTGTTGGTCACTGCCGTCGAGAATGAACTTACCCTGGTTTTTATACTTCAAAGGGAATTTGCCATTGGCAGTGATTGCTATGTCATTATCTGCAGAAGCGAATATGAAGTTCTGTGCAGGTGCCGTGTAGAAGGTTAGTGCCTTACGGTAGTCCGCATAGTTTGCGCCACGGTTCAGACGATAAAAGGTCATCAGTTCGTTCGACTGATCATGTGCGATCCAGCGCAATGCGTTACCTACTGGCACGGGCTTGGCAAGACTTAGATCTGGTTTTTGAAAGTATACAACCGGCCCATGGTGCGTGTAAACGACGGTATCTGCTAAGGTTTGTTCACCTCTGATTTGAATCTTTTCGACCCGGCTGCTGGTATTTTTCCAGCCATTGTTGTACCAGTATTGTTTATGGCTATCATCCTTGAACTTGATTTGATAATAATCAAGTATATCGGCAGCAACATTTGTTACCCCCCATGCGATGCGCTGATTAAAGCCGATGATCACACCTGGGGCACCAGGAAGAGAGACGCCGTAGACATTCACACCTGGGGCATGAAGTTGGATCTGGTACCAGATGGAAGGCAGCGTAAGGTTTAAATGCGGGTCGTTTGCGAGAATGGGTTTACCACTTTGCGTCTTTTCGCCGGACACTGCCCAGTTGTTGCTGCCGATGCCCTCCACGCGACGGGTGGTTTTGATGCTGCTGTTTGCCATTTGATTGAAGGTTCCAGGGGGCAGCGGCACCGGTAGCGGTTCGAAATCCCAGGTCGTACCTTTAGGTATAATTGGGTCTTCTTTAAGTGGGTAGTCCGGGAACAGGTTTGCAGTCACTTCCGGACCGAACTTGTTCAGAATGTTGGTCATATAGAACTCGTCTGAACCCATAGCCAGTACCGCTGACATTTGCTTTAATAACAAAGCGCATTTCAGGGGTGTCCAATCTTCAGGTTTAAAGTCGAGGATCTTATATTCAATGGGTAAGTCTTTCTGACTAAGGCTGTGAATGTAGGCATTGATACCCGCCGTATATGCGAGTACCATCTTTTTGGATGTAGGATCTTCCATCATCCCGCTAAGGGAGTTTTCTGCACCATAGACCATACCCAGTCGGCGCTGGTAGCGGTCAAGTTCTATGGCTTTCTTGCCCACTACTTCTGACAAACGACCAGCAGCGTACCGGGTTTGAAAATCCATTTGCCAAAGACGGTGCATTGCGGTGACGTACCCCTGAGCATAATACAGGTCATAGTCGTTACTGGCGAAAACGTGTGGAATCATGCGATCATCGAAGATGATCTCAACATCTGCATTGGTATTCTTCAAGACGATTTTCTGCTCAGGCTTTATCTTGATGCTTTCTGCATTTTGCCAGAATCCGTCGTAAGGGTTGAGGAATTTAAGAATGGGTGGGAGATCTCCGAATTTGGTGTTGAAGCCGTAAATCAATAAAACAGGTACCGCTAGGCAGAGAAACGCTTTAACTTTGTTCATTTGCTGAATCATTAAGCTGATAAAATGATGGGAATACTTGGTTCGGGCCAATTTATAATAATGACTGTAGATTACAAAGTGCAACCGGATTATATTTCCTGAAAATTAAATCATTGTTCGCCGAAAGGCGAATGGATGTTGATTCTTGAACCATAAATGCTAATATTTCTGCTTCACATCAGCTTTTAGTGCAGTTATACAGGCGGTTATCCGTTTGGAAATTTATTTGTTTTGAGTAAAAGTTTTTTATATTTAAGTACACAAACCAAATAAACTTATTGTATGACGAAGAAACTTACCAGAGCACTCTGTATGCTTATGATGGTCCTTGGCACAGCTATGCTTGCGAAGGCCCAGAACATTGTTATAAGCGGTACGGTAACAGACAAGTCGACCAGGGCACCCCTTGCCGGCGTTAGCATCAACGTAAAAGGTACAACAACCGGCACAGCATCAAATCAGAATGGCCAGTTTTCACTTACGACCAGTAGCGCATCCGCGACATTGGTGTTTTCCTACGTAGGTTATGGTACGGTGGAGCGCCAGGTAAACGGCGCAGCAACAAACCTGAGCGTTGAACTGGAGGAGTCGACCTTCCTTGGACAGGAAGTTGTCATCTCCGCTTCAAGAACACCGGAACGCATTTTGGAGTCTCCTGTTTCCATTGAGCGCATCAGTGCGGCATCAGTACGGGATTTACCAGCGCCTACATTCTATGATGCACTTGCGAACCTGAAAGGGGTGGAGATGAGTGCACAAAGTTTGACTTTCAAATCCGTGAACACCAGAGGTTTCAATTCCAACGGTAATACGAGGTTCAACCAGTTCGTTGACGGGATGGACAACCAGGCTCCGGGGCTGAACTTTAGTGTTGGTAACATCGTGGGCCTTTCCGAGCTGGACGTGGATAATGTGGAACTTTTGCCTGGTGCGGCTTCTGCATTGTATGGCGCAGGTGGTATCAATGGTACTTTATTGATGACTTCAAAGAACCCGTATGACTATCAGGGTGCAAGTTTTGCGTTCAAAACAGGTATCAACCATGTGAATGATGATAATACCGGCACACAGCAGTTTAATCAGATGGATGTGCGTCTGGCAAAAGCCTGGAACAACAAGTTTGGTATTAAGACCACTTTTTCTTTTCTGCAGGCTAAAGACTGGGGTGCGACCGATACCCGGAACTTCGACAGAACCGCAAGGCAACTGAAGGGTGGTGACCGGAACACGGACCCGAATTATGACGGGGTTAACATTTATGGTGATGAGATCAGTCAGAACATGATCAACGTGGCGCAGAGTGTTCAAAATCAGACGATCGCGGGTATCTTGCAAGCAACAGGTGGTACGCTGAACATAAAGAACTTAATGGATCAGCAATTGACACCAAGAGCGACGCCAGCGGATCAGGCGAGATTTATCGCGGGGTTACCAGCGGCATTACGTCCAGCGGTTCAGAACTATTTGCCGTTCTATGTTGGTTTGGGGAATAATTTGATTCCAAATCAGGCGGTATCCAGAACAGGGTATGCGGAACAGGACCTGGTAGATTATGACACCAAGTCTTTGAAGACGACAACTTCCTTGCACTATAGATTTAACGATAAGCTAGAAGCAATCGGGCAGGTGAATTGGGGAACAGGAACCTCGGTGTACACCGGTACTGACCGCTATTCACTCCGGAACTTTTCTATCGGGCAGTTCAAGCTGGAGCTTAAAGGATCTGACTTCTTTTTACGTGCTTATACCACGCAGGAAAGATCAGGCGACGCCTACAACGCTACCATTCTTGGAACGTTTATCAATGAAGCGTGGAAACCATCAACAACGTGGTTCCCGCAATATATTGGCAATTACATTGGTGCAGTTGCGGCGGGACAGCCAGATGCTGCGGCACAACAATTTGCACGGTCACAAGCGGATGCGGGTCGATTAATTCCTGGTACGCCAGGGTTCGAAAGTGCGAAAATCGCCATTACGCAACGTTCGATCGGGCCGCAAAATGGTGCTAAGTTTAATGACAAAACCAACTTATACCATTATGAGGGTATGTACAACTTCTCCAATCTATTTAATAACGTGGTGGAGTTTCAAGTGGGTGCTTCTTACAGAAATTACTTCCTGCACTCGGATGGAACCATCTTCGACGATGCCACACGTGATATCACGATTGAAGAATATGGTGCATTTGGACAGATTGGTAAGCGGATGTTCAATGATAAGCTAAAGCTGACTTTTGCAGGACGTTATGATAAGAGTCAGAACTTTGAAGGCCGTTTTACACCAAGGGTTACCGGTGTGTTAACTGTAGCGCCGAACAATAACATTCGTGCTTCGTATCAGACCGGCTATCGGAATCCAACTACACAAGATCAGTACATTGACCTTGCCGTAGGTGGCGGCGCGACACGTTTGATCGGTGGCTTGCCTGAGTTGCTGAGCAAGTATGGACTGGTTACCAATCCTGCAGTTACATCAGACAGTTACCGCGCGTTTTTAGCTTCAGCTGCTTCGGGAGCACCTAATCCTGCAGTGCTTCAAACCTATACTTTCGATGCACGCGGCGTTCGTCCGGAAAGTGTACAATCCTATGAGTTGGGCTATAAAGGGCTTCTTGGATCTAAATTACTGATCGATATGTATGGCTATTACAGCATTTACAGTGATTTCATCAGTGCTGTAGAGATATACCAGAATCCTTTGGCGACAGCAGTTAAATTTAATGTTCCTGTAAACTTAACAGATGACGTAAAAACTTACGGTGGTGCCTTCGGACTGGATTATGTGTTCGGTAAGTACAACCTTAGTGGAAATGTTTCTTACAACAAGATCAGCGATATACCTACAAACTTCATCAATACTTTTAATACCCCTGAGGTCAGGTATAATTTCGGATTTGGAAATCGGGAGATCGTGAAGAACGTGGGCTTCAATCTGCAATACAGATGGCAAGAAAAGTTCACCTGGAATTCAACTTTCGGCTCCGGCGACGTGCCTGCATTTGGAACCCTGGATGGACAGATCAGCCTGAAAGTGCCGTCGATAAATTCTACGCTTAAATTCGGTGGTTCAAACCTACTTAATAAATATTATAGCACTTCTTTTGGAAACCCAATGGTTGGCGCAATCTATTATACCTCAATTACTTTTAACCCGTAACAATTCGTTTGTGGTATTAAAGAGCCTGGAACTTGTTCCGGGCTCTTTTGCTTTTAATTATTAGACAAAAACCATCTGTGCCGATTTAATGTTGATCTTTAGGTAAGTTTTAGGGATTTTACACTTTCTTTGGATGTAATACCGGAACTTATAATCTACACATAATGGACAGTTCAGAAATCAAAAAAGCTTCTTCAAATAAGTTCCCTGCAAGCGCTCGAGATGGAGACAAAAAGGTCTGGTTCCACAGCTTACTCACAGATTTTGATGTATCCCTGTTCATATCGGGTAAACACTTTCGCCTTTATGAGAAGCTTGGATCCCATGTGCTAACACTAAATGGGACCAGTGGGACCTACTTCGCCGTATGGGCACCGAATGCCAAGGAAGTAAATGTAACTGGTGAATTTAACGCGTGGAATAAAAGCAGTCACCAGCTTTACAAGCGCTGGGATGCTTCCGGTATTTGGGAAGGTTTTATCCCGGGGGTAAGTCATGGCGATTTATACAAATATGCCATTCACAGCTTTGAGGGTATCTGGCTGGAGAAAGGTGATCCGTTTGCAAGACGTTGGGAGCTTCCACCGGGAACCGCTTCAGTGGTTTGGGACCTCAAGTACAAGTGGAAAGATAAAAGCTGGCTAAAGAAGCGGCCTAAGTTGAACGCGCTGGATCAGCCGATTTCGGTGTATGAAGTGCATCTGGGATCCTGGAAGAGAGATCCTGCGGAACCCTCGAGAATTCTGACCTATAAGGAGGTTGCAGATACCTTGGTCGATTATGTGCTGGAAATGGGCTTTACGCATGTAGAGGTGATGCCAGTAATGGAATACCCGTACTTCCCTTCCTGGGGCTACCAGATCACTGGTTATTATGCCGCAAGTTCCTTGCATGGCACACCTGAGGAGCTGATGTATTTAATAGACGCCCTGCACAAAGCGAATATTGCGGTGATTATGGACTGGGTACCCTCGCATTTTCCTGGTGATGCTCATGGACTTTACAAGTTTGATGGCACACACCTGTATGAACATGCAGATATGCGCAAGGGATTTCATCCGGATTGGAAATCATATATCTTCAACTACGATCGCAACGAAGTGCGTTCCTTCCTGATCAGCAATGCGATGTTCTGGATAGATCACTTTCATGCCGACGGGTTGCGGGTGGATGCGGTCGCTTCAATGCTGTACTACACTTTTTCCAGGAAAGCAGAAGATGCGGGCACAAACATCCATGGTGGGGCGGAAAACCTTGGTGCAATCCAGTTTTTGCAGGACATGAATGAGGCCATATATCTCAACTTTGAAGGCGTACAAACCATTGCAGAGGAGAGTAGTACTTATCCCGGTGTAACGTGGCCCGTTGCGGATAATGGTCTTGGTTTTGGCATGAAATGGATGATGGGCTGGATGAATGACACCCTGAAGTATTTCAAGCTTGATCCGATAAATAGAAGTCATCATCATCATAAACTTACTTTTTCTATCACCTACGCCTTCACAGAGCGATTTATGTTGCCATTTTCACATGATGAAGTGGTACATGGCAAGTCGTCCATGATCTATAAAATGCCTGGGAATGAGTGGGAGAAATTCGCAAATTTAAGGGTGTTATATACCTATATGTTTACGCAGCCGGGCACGAAATTGCTGTTTATGGGTAATGAGTTTGCACAAAATAGTGAATGGAATTTCAAGAAGTCGCTGGACTGGCATTTACTGCAGTACGAATCCCATGCCGGCATGCAGCTTATGGTTAAAGCGTTAAATTCGTTCTACAAATCTGAACCTGCGCTATATGTGAATGGTTTTTCCTACGATAGCTTTGAGTGGATCAACGCAGATGATGTACAGCATTCTGTATACATATATATGCGTAAGGGTAAAAAGGATCGGGATACTTTAATTGTCTTACTGAATCTTACGCCAGTGGCACGAAATCATTATAAGATCGGCGTCCCTTCGAAATACAAATGGAAAGAGGTGTTTAATACAGATCACCAGGACTTTTTCGGCGAAGGCAGAACAAGCTCCGCGCCCTACCTGCCAGAAGCTGATGTGTGTTATGGGAGGCCATATTCGATCTATGTAGATCTTCCACCACTAACCGCTGTTGTACTCAAACAAACGAAATAAAAAAAGGGGATGTCCGATAAGAACATCCCCTTTTTGATTTATGTTTTAGCTTAGATTGTAGCGTAGTGCTCAACAAATTTAGCCAAGGCAGCTGAATAGCCCATTTCGTTATCATACCATGAAACAACTTTAACGAAGTTTCCGTTCAACGCGATACCTGCATCAGCATCAAAAATTGAAGCGTGCTCATCACCGATAAAATCAGAAGAAACAACCTGATCTTCAGTATAACCTAAAACACCTTTAAGGTAACCTTCAGATGCTTCTTTCATTGCTGCTTTAATTTCTTCGTAAGTTGCTGATTTCTCTAAACGTACGGTTAAGTCAACAACGGATACGTCCGCAACAGGTACACGGAAAGCCATACCGGTAAGTTTACCTTTAAGCTCAGGAATAACTTTAGTTACTGCTTTAGCTGCGCCAGTTGCAGAAGGGATGATGTTAGAGTATGCACCACGGCCACCTCTCCAGTCTTTTGCAGAAGGTCCATCAACTGTTTTCTGGGTTGCAGTTACAGCGTGTACAGTGCTCATTAAACCTTCAACGATTCCAAACTTATCGTTTAAAACTTTTGCGATAGGCGCAAGGCAGTTTGTAGTACAAGATGCGTTTGAAACGATGGTTTGATCAGCGGTTAATTTCTCGTGGTTAACACCCATTACGTAAGTTGGGATAGAATCGTCTTTCGCTGGAGCAGATAAAACAACTTTCTTAGCACCAGCCTGGATGTGTTTCTTAGCGTCTGCTTCAGTTAAGAATAAACCTGTAGATTCGATAACAACGTCTACACCAACTTCATCCCATTTAAGGTTTGCTGGGTCTTTCTCTGCAGTTATACGAATGGTTTTACCATTAACAACTAAGTTTCCGTTTTCAACTTCGATTGTTCCATTGAAGCGGCCATGCGTTGAATCGTACTTCAACATGTAAGCCATGTAAGTTGGTTCTACAAGATCGTTTATAGCAACAACATCTAATCCTCTTTTAAGTGCAGCTCTGAAAACCAGTCTGCCGATACGACCAAAGCCGTTTATTCCAATTTTGCTCATTGTACTAATTTGAATAATAGTTTAATAAATTATATATAGGTTCTTTTATAATTGTGGTGATGTTGATACCATGCTTCTCTGCCATGGTGATCAGGCGTTCTTCAAACTGCCCGGCAACACTACCAACAAAATGTATTTCTTGTTCCGGGTATTCCTTAATTGTAGGCAGGAGGTAAGTTTGTATAAACTGATCAAAACCTTGATCAATAATTTCCTGAATCGCAGGGTGCGCCCTGTGTTCTACAAAAAAGTCAAAGAATGAGCTTAAAAACTGCTCGGGCATGGGCTTTCTATATATTCTTTCCAGGATCAATGGTCTGTCCAGGTTTGCTTTTTGTGTAAAGGCCCTATGTAAATCTTTAGGTAATTTCCCTTGAATAAACCTTTTAAGCAGCATTTTACCCAAGTGAATTGAAGACCCTTCATCACCAAGAATAAAACCCAATCCAAAATTGTTTTGTTTTGGAATTGTGCCATTAAAATATGCACAATTAGATCCACTTCCAAGTACAGCGACAATTCCGGTGTTGTTATAACAGGCTGCTACTGCCGCGCCGTAAAGATCGTCTTTGACGGATATTTCACTAAACTTGAAAAACTTGGACAAGATCAGCGCGAGTTCCTTACTACGGGCTTCACTACTGGCACCTGAAGAAAACACATAGATCTTCTTGATTCGCTCTGCATTGTTAATAAGAATGGTCTTTTTGTTCAGCGCGTCAAGGATGGTTTTTTCATTGTTATGGCATGGGTTGATACCAGGCATCGTACATTCTGCCACTGTTTTACCCTCGCGGGCAATTTTCCAATGTGCAGCTTTCGAGCCACTGTAAACAACTGCTACCATATTAGATCGATAATACCTTAGTCATTTCCAACAGGTCATCCTCCAGTTTGAAGGAATGTTTGGTGAGCGCTTCTTCCAGGCTTGTCACCTTTACGTCGTTTCCGCGAAGGCCTACCATTGCTGCAGTTGTACCTTTGAAAAGCTCATTTACAGCGGCAAAGCCTAAACGGCTACCCAGAATTCTGTCTGCACTGCTTGGACTACCACCACGTTGCAAGTGACCAAGGATGGTGACTTTAGTGTCATAGTGATTGAAACGCTCTTTTACCTTTTTTGCGATATCGTATGCACCACCGGCTTTATGACCTTCAGCTACAATTACGATACTGGAAGATTTTTTAGTAAGTGCACCAATTTCAAGCTGGTTTACGAGCTCGTCTATGCTGGTCTGTTTCTCTGGCAAAAGCACGGCTTCAGCGCCGGAAGCTACGCCACTTCTCAGGGCAATACATCCGGAATCGCGACCCATGACTTCTATAAAGAAAAGTCGATCATGTGCATCTGCAGTGTCCCGTATTTTGTCGATTGCCTCGATCACGGTGTTCATTGCAGTGTCATACCCAAGGGTGAAATCCGATCCAAAAAGATCATTGTCAATCGTACCAGGTACACCCATTACTTTTACGCCGAATTTCTCAGAGAAAATCTTCGCGCCTGTAAAGGTTCCGTCACCACCAATAACCACAAGGCCATCAATGTTACGTGCTTTTAAGTGATTATATGCCGTTTGCATCCCTTCTTCAGTCATGAAAGGTTTACAACGTGCTGTTTTTAGAATCGTGCCACCTAAATGGATGATATTGCTGACGGAACGGGCGTCCATGGGAATGATGTTATCATCAATAAGTCCCTGGTAGCCCTGTTTAACACCAAACATGTTAGCTCCGTTATATATACCAGTACGAACAACTGCTCTAATGCAGGCATTCATACCAGGAGCATCTCCTCCGGAGGTTAATACGGCAATATTATTTATATTTTGGTTCATATGTTAATTAAACGAATATAACGTGTATTTCCTACACTAAGTAATTTATCTTGTTTTTTTTACAATACCTTGAACTAAGACTTTAAGAATAAATCGTTTGAGTTAGGTAGGTGCATTCCAATAATACACTACTAATTATCTTTTGAGTAATTTTAACACGGGCAAGATGAGAAAAATATCGGAAAAAATGGAAAAGAGTGGGAATTAACAGAATTTAGGGCGAGAATTTTTGTTCTGCGAAGCGCAAAATATATTTACATTTACTGTGTTATTTACACTAACCCTGGGTAATAACGCAATTAATTAATTTTAGATATTAACAAACTCAAATAATTTGGGACATCGATTATTATCTCGCTGTTTCGGGTTTAAATCAAACAAACTTATTTTGAAAGAAGAACTACCCCAATTTAATTCTACCTTTTCGATCGATTGCGTGATTTTCGGTTTTGACGGTGGGGAGCTGAAAATCCTCCTTATTGAGCGAAATGAAGAGCCATTCAAAGATTGGTGGGCACTGCCTGGAAATCTCGTTAGGGCAAATGAAAGTTTAGATCAGTCCGCCTCTCGCATTCTTAACGAGTTGACCGGACTTGGAGATATATACATGGAGCAGTATTACACTTTCGGCGATCCTGATCGTCACCCACAAGGGCGTGTGGTTAGTATTGCTTATTATGCTTTATTGCGCTTAGGTGGTGATAAGGCGCTTAAGCCTATTAGCACCTATGCAAAACAGGCGCACTGGGTTAATGTTAAAGATCTCCCTAAGCTTGCGTTCGACCATCAGCAGATTTTCGACAAGGGTTTGGAGAAGATCAAAAGGCGTATCAAACATCAGCCAATTGCATTTGAGTTACTTCCTGAAAAGTTCACCCTGACGCAATTACAAAATGTATATGAGCTGATTCTGGGTAAAAAACTAGATAAGCGAAACTTCAGAAAGAAGATGTTAAGCTTCGGTGTACTGAGGGACCTGGATGAAAAACAAAAAGGAGTGTCGTTCCGCGCAGCGACATTATACCGTTTTGATAAACGAAAATACGCCAAATTATTTGGTAAAGAAATCTCTTTCTAGAAGGTTCCGATCCATAAGAAACCTTAAACGAAAAACGCCGGTCATTTTATAGATGCCGGCGTTTTTATTATGCTTTGGTATTGGGATTTCCCAATTACTTTGTCATTTTAGAAGTTCTTAAATGGTAGTCTACAAGGTCATCTATAGGTGAACGGATGATTTTACCAATGCCCATTTCGTATTTGTCTGCAACAACGCTCAGGATATCTCTGAAGCTGTAGCCCACTGAACCAATTACGTTTAACTTGTAGTCTTTGTAGTTTGGATAGTGAATAACAAGGTTTTCAAAGAATGCACTGAATGCATAGCTCACGGTATTAAATGTGTATTCTTCATAGCTGTCCTTAAAGTCATAAAGGAATTTACTGAAGCTTGCACAGAAACGGTTGGGAAGGGGTTTGTTGTAGATGTTGTCGAATATATCTTCGTTGGTTAATGCAAAATTATCATAGAATGCTTCTCTCAAACCTTTAGGCATGTAGCCTTTCATGTAGTCAGCAAGAATGCGCTTGCCGATATAGCAACCACTACCTTCATCACCCAGGAAATAACCAAGTGAGTCGATGTTTAAAGAAATGTCTTTACCGTCATAAAGACAAGTGTTTGTGCCGGTACCAAGGATTGCGGCAAAACCTTCTTCATCTCCAAGTAATGCTCTGCAAGATGCAAGTAAGTCGTGGCCAATGTTGATTTCCGCATTCGGGAAGATTTGTTGCATGGCGTCTGCTACAATCTTTTTGTTCGTGTCAGTCGAACATCCAGCACCATAATAGTAAACTTCAGTAAGCTTCTCTGTTTCTAAATGATCTGGTAAGCCTACTTTTAATGAACCAACAATATATTCTGTATTTGAGAAATATGGATTATATCCTTCAGTATTGAAAAGTATCTTTCTTCCAGCTTCGTTAATTAAACACCAATTGGTTTTGGTGGAACCTCCATCTGCAATAACTATCATGTTAATTTAAATTTTTCGGGATAAATGTAGAAATTCTTAATTCGTTGAGATTAGTTTTTTTCATAATTTATTTTTTCACTGTTTCTAAGCGTTTGACATTAGGTTAATTTCAGGTTACTATTTGGTTAAGGAAGTACCAGGAGATATTAAATAATCGACGGTTCGGCCCTAAAATTACGTTTGTTATTGTCATTTCCAAATTTTAACGGTCGATTGAGATATATTTTGTTACCCTTTTGAACACTTCGTGGCGATTATTAAATTTCAGATTTGCTTTAGGTAAGTAAAAGAAAATCAAATTGTGAACCCCGATTTTATGTCTGCGATGGACATTCGCTAGCGCAGGTCGTGTAAAATTTTAATTGCTTCATGCAATGGCGTTTCACAATGTTAATATTTGTATTAAACCTGATAAGATGATAAATAAAATAGATTTTAGAAGCGATACAGTAACCAGGCCTACAGCAGAGATGCGGGAAGCCATGATGCAGGCAAAGGTTGGTGACGACGTTTTCGAAGAAGATGAGACCGTTAATGCGCTGGAAGCAAAGTTATGCCGCATGTTTAATATGGATGCTGCTTTATACTGCCCTTCGGGCACCATGACCAACCAGATTGCGATTAAATGCTTTACCAACCCGATGGATGAGGTGATTTGCGACCAGACTGCCCATGTATACCGCTATGAAGGTGGTGGAATCGCATACAATTCCCTTGCATCTGTGCGCCTCTTGCATGGTGAACGTGGGATCTTAACTACGGAACTGATCGAGCCTGAAATTAACGAGGAGAACATCCATTACCCAAATTCAAGCCTTGTAGTGCTAGAAAATACCGTAAATAAAGGTGGTGGAGCCTGTTACAAACTAGATCAGATTGCGCCGATACATACGCTATGCAGTATAAAAGGATTGAAATTACATCTCGACGGCGCACGCTTGTTTAATGCTTTAATTGCCACGGGCGATAAAGCAAAAGATTACGGCCAGTATTTCGATGGAATTTCCATTTGTCTCTCTAAAGGACTGGGTGCTCCAGTGGGTTCTGTGTTGTTGGCATCCAAAGAAACCATAAAGAAAGCCCGGAAAATACGTAAGGTTTTAGGTGGCGGAATGCGTCAGGCGGGCTTTTTAGCTGCAGCGGGCATCTATGCACTAGATCATCATGTGGAAAGGCTGAAAACCGACCATGCTCATGCAAAGGTTATTGCAAAGACCTTATCGGAACTAAGCTGGGTAAATGCCGTAATGCCCGTTGAGACCAACATCATCATATTTCAGGTGAAGCCCAAGTATGAGGCTGTGGAGGTCGTTAGGAAGTTAACGGAAAAAGGCATTTTATGCAACACTACGAACAGAGATACGATCAGGTTTGTTACGCATCTTGATATTTCCACCGAGATGGTAGATCGTGCAATCGAAATCCTGTTACATTTGTACCCATAACCAAAAAACTTGTTCATGAAAAAAATCCTGATTGCCAATAGGGGTGAAATTGCATTGCGAATTATGCGCTCTGCAAAAGAGATGGGGATCGCTACAGTAGCTGTTTATTCCGAGGCTGACCGCACTGCGCTCCATGTACAATATGCAGATGAAGCTTTTTGCATTGGTCCAGCAGCATCCAACCAGTCGTACCTTGTCGGTGAAAAGATCATAGAAGCGTGTAAACGCAGCGGTGCTGATGCCGTGCATCCCGGATACGGATTTCTTTCCGAGAATGCAGCGTTTGCAAGGCAGGTTGTTGCCGCAGGCATAACATTTATTGGCCCAACGCCGGAAGCCATGGAGATCATGGGCAACAAGCTATCCGCAAAGGCTGCAGCGTTGAAGTACGATATCCCTATGGTGCCCGGTACAGAAGAGGCAATCACGGATGTTGAGGAAGCAAAGCAAAGGGCCGTGGAAGTTGGTTTCCCAATCCTGATCAAAGCCGCCGCAGGTGGTGGTGGAAAGGGCATGCGCATCGTAAACAACGTTGAAGATTTTACTGAACAAATGGGACTTGCTGTAAGTGAAGCAACCTCCGCTTTTGGCGACGGCTCCGTATTCATAGAACGTTATGTTTCCTCTCCGCGACACATTGAAATTCAGGTTTTGGGCGATACACATGGTAACATTGTTCATCTCTTTGAGCGGGAGTGTTCCATCCAAAGGAGGCACCAGAAAGTTGTTGAAGAAGCACCATCAAGCGTACTTACGCCAGAAATCCGCGAGCGCATGGGTAAATGCGCAGTAGATGTTGCACGTTCCGTGAATTACGTTGGCGCAGGTACCGTGGAGTTTATTCTGGATGAGAACCTGGACTTCTTTTTCCTGGAAATGAATACTAGACTTCAGGTGGAACATCCGGTTACGGAAATGATCACCGGTCTGGATCTGGTTAAGGAACAAATTAAAATCGCAAGAGGAGCGTCCTTAACCTATAAACAAGCGGACCTCAAAATCAACGGCCATGCCATTGAACTTAGGGTATACGCTGAAGATCCTGAGAACAATTTCTTGCCAGATATCGGCACGCTCGCGACCTACAAAACGCCTAAAGGCAGTGGTGTACGCGTAGATGACGGCTTTGAGCAAGGCATGGATATTCCAATTTACTATGATCCGATGATTGCAAAGCTGATCACCTTCGGTGCCACTAGAGCAGAAGCCATAGACCGGATGGTGAGAGCCATAGCAGAATATGAGATTACCGGGATACAAACCACGCTATCCTTTGGTAGGTTTGTGATGCTGCATGATGCCTTCCGTTCAGGTCATTTCGATACCCACTTTGTAGGAAAATACTACAAACCGGGGATTGATAAATCAGAAGATGAAACCGAGGCCATGATTGCTGCCCTGGTAGCAATCAACAAATTGAATAATAAAGGCGGATCAGATTTGCAGCCGCAATCCGGGTCGACCAACAATTGGCGACAAAACAGAATAAAATACTAAGATGTTCACAGGAATAATTGAAACACTCGGCACCATAACATCCATTGTTAAAGAAATGGATAATGTTCATTATACCATCAGCTCCGATATTAGCAGCGCTTTGAAAATCGATCAAAGCGTTGCCCATAATGGGGTCTGTCTTACGGTTGTTGCGAGCGATGGGGATACGCATACCGTAACTGCTATCGAAGAAACTTTAAATAAAACCAACCTCGGCGAACTTCAGGTAGGCTCCATGGTAAACCTGGAACGTTGTATGCAAATGAATGGCCGCCTCGATGGCCATATTGTTCAGGGGCATGTAGATCAAACAGCAATCTGTATTAAAAAAGCCGAGCTGGAAGGAAGTTGGGAATACCGCTTCAAATATGCTGCTGATGGTGGAAATGTTACGGTTGAAAAGGGCTCGATCTGTATTAATGGAATCAGCCTAACGGTTGTAAATTCTGCAGCTGATGAATTCTCAGTGTTCATCATTCCTTATACACATGAGCACACGAATCTGAAAACGGTCGGGGAAGGATCTACGGTCAACCTCGAGTTTGATATCATCGGAAAGTACGTTGCGCGCTTGTTGAACAAGTAACGTGGTTAATGAACAACTAACTTGTTGGTTTAACAAATTAACTTTAGTTGGTTAGTGCTTTGATTCTGCCCTTGACATAATTGATGTTTTCCATCGCTGACTTTTCATCAGGGCTGCTTCTCAGGTATTGTCGATAGTACCTTAGGGCAGCAGCTTTATTTTTCAGCTTCAGATCATTCAGCAAACCGAGACTATAATAGATTTCAGTATTGTTGGAAAACTGAAGTGCCTTAAGGTAGGCACTTTGCGCAGCCTTGTAGGTGCCAGCACTTTCATGTGTGTAAGCAAGAAAGTTGTAATAACTTGAAACATTAGGTGATATAGAAGCTTCTAGGTGGCTTTAATATACGCCTGTGCATGTTTCACATCTTTAAGCTTTTCATAGCAGATTGCGGTATAATACAAATCTTTCCTGATCATCAGCATTTAGAACCTGGGCCTGCGCAGGTAAAATCAGGAGGAGGAGGAACGCAATAAAGTAAAGATGTTTCATAGCAGCTTGTATCTATTAACTAAGATATTAGTTGTGTTATTTAAATCCAAGCTTACTTAACAGAAAGCAGTGAATTTCCTAGCTTTCGAATCCAAATTCTTGAACAAAGAAACCCCAGATAAGACTGAAAAAGAAACCATAACCCCGTAGGCGCAATATTGGTACGATTTTTTCTGGGTGCTCAACAACACGCATTAAAGTATAAGTTTGAAATTTATCTTAGTTTTACACACAAACAAAACGTTCATATATGAAGAAAATATTATTATTCGCAGTATTAATCGGGATTAGTTCTGCTGCTTTCAGTCAGGTATTACCGAGTGTGCAAGTTGGATTACGTGGGGGTGCAAACCTGTCGAATTTCAGTACCAATAATACATTCAGCAGTGAAAACACTGCGGGGTATTTCATAGGGCTTTACTCCAGGTTTGGCGCGGGAGGGATCCATGCTCAACCTGAGATTTATGTAGCTGGAAAGAATGCAGATTTAAAAAGTGCAGATGGGTCAGAAACCAATGAAGTTCGTTTCACGAGTATCGATGTACCAGTGTTATTGGGAACTAAAATTGGCGCAGCAGGTGTGGGTGTACGTCTACAAACCGGTCCTGTGGTGTCCTTCGTGTTAGATCAATCACAGTCTGCAAATCAGGCAACCAGCAAGATATTCAAAGGAAACTTCAAGGATCAGAACTTTGCATGGCAGTTTGGGCTAGGCCTTGACATCGGCAAATTAGGCGCCGATCTTCGTTACGAACTGGGCTTAACTGATGTGGCGAAAGAAGGATATCAAGACAGTAAGCTAAGTCTTTTCACCCTTGGATTGTCCTATAGATTATTTTAATCGCAAACCATAACCATAAAAAAAGAGGCAACAAACGTTGCCTCTTTTTTTGTGCCCTTAAGCTCGCATCTACGAATTCAATTTTTCAATCTCTTTGAGCTCGTAAATGAATGCGCCCTTGATTGGACGGATGGGAGACTCGTGTGCTATACTCAGAATACGTACAAAACATGCCCCGAAGTAGAATATCATAGAGGAGTAGAAGATAAAAAGCATAATCAGAATCACGGAACCAGAAGTACCATAGATGCTGCCAATGTTACTAAGCGGAAGCATAATCCGGAGTATGTACTTACCTAAGGTAAAAAGTACCCCGGTCAGCAATCCACCGATCATGGCATCTTTCCAGGTCGGACGACCATTGGTTAAAAAGCGGAAAAGCACCGTAAACCATGTAGACACAATCGCGATAAACACCAGTTGATTCAACACCGCGATCAGGAAGCGACCAAAGTTCGGTGATGAGTTATTCAGATAAGAACCTATAAATGCCTGTATTCCGTCTGTGACCAGCCCAACTGTGAATAAGAAACCTGCAAGGACGATGATCACCATCGACCTGGCCCGGAGTTTCAATTTAAACATGAAACTAGAATGTGGCTTGATCCCAATTGTCCAGATCTGGTCCATTGAACCCTTGATGACGCTAAAGAGTGTCGTCGCAACAAAGAGGAAAAATACGAAACTGATCATTGTTGCAATCCAATTCTGATCCACAGCCCTAATATTCTCCAGGGTGTTCCGAATCTGGTCTATACTGCTCTTGTCCAGGATATTCTCTAATCTTTCGAACAGCCTCCTGGCAAAAGTCTTACGATCCATGAAGAATCCAAACAGTCGGATGAGGATAATTAGTATCGGAGGAATTGCAAAGTTCGCAAAGAATGCGGTTGCACCGGCAAGTCGCAGCGGATCGTTCTTCTGAAGCAAAGCAAACGCAGCTCTGAATTGCAATAAAAATGTTTTTACGAAGGTAAAGGTCATCTATAAAGGCCAGATTGGTTGTCGAATGTAAAGAATTAATTCAAAACCCCGCTAAGCGGTTTTCAGTTTGTCTTATTCTTCAGAATATTACCGATTATTGCTTTTATTAAATTCTAGATATGAAAAGAACCAGAATGTTCCTGGCAGGAGTGTACCTCCTGCTGCCGATTTTACTTCTTGTTTGCCCTCCGGCCTTCAGCCAGACGGAGAAGATCGAAAACCAATACAGTGCAGCTAAATTCAAAACTTACCACAATGGGAACAAGATCGACAGCATCTACCTCATGTTCTCTGCAGACATGCAGGCAGCTTTACCGAAAGACAAAGCAAATGAATTTTTAGGTGCGCTAAAGGCGCAGGCAGGTACGATAATAGCGATGGAATTTAAAAAGTATGAAGGTCCTTATGCCTCCTACAAAACAAGATTCGACCGGGGCACTTTCGCTGTTAACATTGCGCTGGATGCAGCACACAAGATCAATGGCTTCTTTGTTAAGCCTTACGAGGACGAAAGTGCGGTTAAGCCGGCAAGAACGGTTACGAAATTAGCACTGCCTTTTAAAGATGAGTGGACCGTTTTCTGGGGTGGTGATACTAAGGCCTTAAACTACCATGTTGAGGATCCAGCACAAAAGAATGCTTTTGATATGGTGATTACCGATAAACTCGGAAAATCCTTCAAATCTACAGGCACCAGCAACGAACATTATTACGCTTTTGGAAAACCGTTGTATGCACCATGCGACGCGGAAGTTGTGGACGTCATAGATGGTGTTGCCGACAACAAGCCCGGAGAGATGAACAAGCTTGATATCACGGGCAATACCGTCGTGCTTAAAACAGCAAATAACGAGTTTCTTTTCTTCGCACATTTTAAACAAAACTCCATCAAAGTCAAAAAAGGTATGCAGGTAAAAGCAGGTACATTACTGGGCTTATGCGGCAATTCCGGACACTCCTCAGAGCCGCACTTGCACTTCCACGTTCAAAATACAGACGATCTATTCTCGGGTACTGGTATCAAGGCCTTCTTCGAGGATTTGCGTGTAAATGGCACTTTGAAAAACGACTATTCTCCTATAAAAAACGATAAAATAAGTCCCAAAAAGTAGGGCAACATTGATCATGAATGAAGTTGAAATCATAGAATATCAGTCTGTTTATCAGCCTGATTTTGAACGCCTGAATAAGGCCTGGCTTGAAGCATATTTTACAATCGAGCCCATAGACCGTTACGTGCTTGAACAACCTGAGGAAGCAATTCTAAAACCTGGCGGTATGATATTGCTGGCGCGGTACGAGGGCAAAATCATTGGTACCGTCGCGCTAAAAGTTATTGAACCTGGTGTTTACGAGATGACTAAGATGTGTGTAGACACGACCTATAAAGGCCTGGGTGTTGGCAAAAAGCTCTGCGCCGCTGCCATTGAGCTCGCGAAGTCCATCAACGCGAACCGCTTATTGCTATATACAACAAGTGTTTTGGAAACCGCCATTGCCATCTACCGGAAGCAGGGGTTCATTGACATTCCACTGGAGCCCGGCGTATATGCACGTGCAAATGTGAAGATGGAATATCCACTTCATCCGGATGCTAATTAAGTTTAAAGCATAAAAAAGCCGCTGCATTCATGCAGCGGCTTTTTTATGCTTGAGAATATTATAAATTTCCCCTAAGTTCCTGTTCGCGTTCAAGCGACTCAAACAATGCTTTGAAATTACCTGCACCAAAAGATTGTGCGCCCTTACGTTGAATAATCTCGAAAAATAAAGTAGGTCTGTCTTCAACAGGTTTGGTGAAGATCTGAAGCAGGTAACCTTCCTCATCGCGATCCACCAGGATCCCCAAGGCTTTAAGTTGCGCCACTTCTTCATCAATTTCACCAACCCGGTTATGCATCATCTCATAGTATGCCTCTGGTGGTGCACCAAGAAATTCTACACCTCTGGACTTCAATGTTTTTACCGTCTCCAGAATATTTGCAGTTGCTACCGCAATGTGCTGAACACCTTCACCTTCATAGAACTCCAGGTACTCTTCAATCTGTGATTTCTTTTTCCCTTCCGCTGGCTCATTGATCGGAAATTTGGAGAATCCATTTCCGTTACTCATCACCTTACTCATCAATGCAGAATACTCCGTATTGATTTGCTTATCATCAAAAGAAAGGATGTTTACGAAGCCCATAACATCTTCATACCACTGCACCGTTTCGTTCATCCTGTTCCAACCTACGTTTCCGACACAATGATCAATGTATAGCAAACCAGCTTCTTCCGGGTTGTAGTCGCTTGTCCATGCGCGGTAGCCTGGCATAAAAGGGCCGGTGTACGCTTTACGCTCAACAAACATGTGTACAGTTTCTCCGTAAGTGTAAATGCCCGACATCTTCACCGTTCCAAACTCATCTTGAATGGTCACTGGCTCCATATAAGGCTTTGCACCACGTTTTGTCGTTTCTTCAAAAGCGCTGTATGCATCTTCAACCCAAAGTGCCAGCACCTTTACGCCATCGCCATGTTTTCTAACATGTTCAGCAATTTTGTGGTCCGACTTTAAAGCGGTTGTAAGCACCAGGCGGATCTTACCCTGTTGCAAAACATACGATGCATATTCTTTCACCCCGGTCTCAGGGCCGGCGTAAGCCACAGACTGGAAACCGAAAGCAGTTTTATAATAATGTGCAGCTTGCTTCGCATTCCCTACGTACAGCTCTACGTAGTCTGTTCCGTGAATCGGCAGGAAGTCCTGAGCCTTGGCAATCTTTTCTGCAAATGTTTGTGTTGACATAGCTATTAAATATTTGTTGTGTTCGTTAATCTATTCTACGTTGATTTGCCAGCTTTTGTGATAGCTTTCATCTTCAATATTCACCGCATCTTCGGTGAGCATCAATGGTCTGAAAGGATCTATCATAACCGCTAACTCCTCAGTTTTCTCCTTACCGATGGATTTCTCCACCGTCCCAGGGTGTGGCCCATGGGGAATTCCGCCAGGATGGAGTGTAATTTGACCTTTCTCTACGCTTTTGCGGCTCATAAAATCACCGTCAACATAGTACAACACCTCATCACTGTCTACATTGCTATGATTGTATGGTGCCGGGATAGACAAAGGATGATAGTCGTATTTCCTCGGTACAAATGAACAGATCACGAAGTTGTGCCCCTCGAAAGTTTGATGTACCGGTGGTGGCTGATGTAAACGGCCGGTTATCGGCTCGAAATCATGGATTGAAAAGGCCCATGGATAGTGAAATCCGTCCCAGCCAACAAAGTCAAATGGATGTGTGCCATAGGTGTAAGGATACATTAAACCTTGCTTTTTTATAAGGACCTTGAAGTCACCAAACTCATCGAAAGTCTCCATATCTGCCGGTCGTTTGATGTCTCTCTCACAATATGGTGAATGCTCCATCAGCTGGCCATATTCGTTGCGGTAACGTTTCGGACTGCGAATTGGACTGAAACTTTCGACAATAAAAAGCCTGTTATTTTCAGTTTCAAATTCAAACTGATGTATGGTGCCTCGTGGAATGACCAGGTAATCACCGTATTCAAACTTAATTTTTCCAAAGCCGGTCTTTAAAGTACCCCGACCTTCATGAATGAACACCACTTCGTCTGCCTGACTATTCTTATAAAAGTAATCCGTCATGGACTTTCGCGGTGCTGCAAGCACGATGTGGAGATCGCTATTAACCAGAACCGCTTTTCTGCTTTGCAGATAGTCGTCTTCAGGTTTGATGTTAAAGCCAATCAGGCTGGTATGTTTGAGGTGTTTCTCTCTGGCAATTTTCGGCTCTACGGAATAGGGTTCACCAAGTGATTTTACAATTGTTGGTGGGTGACAGTGGTATACCAGGGAGTATAAGCTGGAAAATCCTTCTGTAGAGACCAGCTCTTCTGCATACAGTTCGCCATTTGGCTTTCGAAAAACGGTATGTCTTTTATGCGGAATTGTTCCTAAGGTGTGGTAAATGGGCATAATACTGATTTTGGTTAGAAAAGGGTATAACGACTTTAGAATGCCGTTAGGTATAAGCAGAGAAATGCCTAGATGGAGTATTGTGCAAAGATCAGCTTTGAAAGCATAGCATAGCGGAAGCCTGCCAGTACCTGGCGTGCAATCTGCTTAATGTTATGTAGTCGTTTACTCATCTGCTTTGCTAAAGTATGTATTGTTATTCAAAACTGATGAATAATTTCTTGAAAACCCCTCCAAAAGATATAAAATGCTTTAATACTTTAAATTTAAGAACATCTGCTTAGCTTTATCAAATTCTATAACCCTTAAATCATAGCATATGAAGCTTGTTTCTTACAAAACGGAAGACCGCGAACACCTTGGCGTTTACGTGAACGGACATATCTATAACCTGAATTCCTGCGATAAGCAGATACCAGATGAGATGAATGCCTTTCTAGCGGAAGGTGAAGTCATGATGGAACGTGCCAAAAAGGTTGATCAGCAGATTAAAGCAAATGAAATTGAAGCCAAACAAGAGGTTTTTTATGAATTGCTTGCACCTGTTCCGCATCCAACATCATGCAGGGACGGCTATGCCTTCCGTCAACATGTAGCAGCAGCACGCCGGAATCGTAAAGTGGAAATGATCGCAGAGTTCGACCAATATCCGATCTTCTATTTTACCAACCATAATGCCATTCAGGGGCCTGGAGAAATCGAGTGTATGCCAGATCATTTGCAGAAGTTAGACTTTGAACTGGAAGTTGCGGTGGTCATTGGAACCAAAGGCAGGAACATCAAAGCAGCAGAGGCAGATAATTACATTGCCGGCTTCATGATCATGAACGATATGAGTGCCCGTACGCTGCAGATGGAAGAGATGTTACTCAACCTTGGCCCGGCCAAAGGGAAGGATTTCTCTACAGTAATCGGCCCTTGGCTCGTTACACCTGATGAACTTGAACAATATAAAACATCCGCTAAACCAGGGCATGTTGGTAACGCATATAATCTTGAAATGACTTGTACGGTAAATGGGGTAGAAGTATCGAAGGGGAATATGGCAGATATGGATTGGACCTTCGCAGAAATCATTGAGCGTTGTGCTTATGGCGTAGATGTACTTCCAGGAGATGTAATCGGATCTGGAACTGTAGGAACCGGCTGCTTCTTGGAATTAAACGGGACAGGCTTATTAAACAACCCAGAATACAAGCCACAATGGCTGCAGGATGGCGATATTGTGGAAATGAAAATCACCGGTCTCGGCATGCTGAGCAACACCATCCGCAAAGCGGACACCGATTTTTCTATTCTTGCCCTTAAAAAATAATGCTGACAATAAACGTATCTGAATTAAGTCCGGCGCAATTGCAAAACTATATGCAGTATGCGATTGCGCCGCGACCGATCTGTTTCGCCTCAACTGTAGATGCCCAGGGGAACGTCAACCTAAGTCCCTTCAGCTTCTTCAATATGTTCAGTACCAACCCACCGGTATGTGTTTTTTCTCCCGCCAGGCGCGTACGTGATAATACCACTAAACATACCCTGGAGAATATACTGGAAGTTCCAGAATGCGTCATCAATATTGTAAACTATGATATGGTGCAGCAAATGAGTTTATCCAGCACGGAATATGGCCGGGGCATAAATGAGTTTGAGAAATCCGGATTTACCATGCAGGCTTCACAGCTGGTGAAACCGCCCCGGGTGCTTGAAGCGCCTGTGCAGATGGAATGTTTGGTTACCCAGGTAATCCCATTGGGGGACCAGGCCGGGGCAGGTAATTTAATTCTTGCTGAAGTGAAGTTGATTCACATCAAAGAGGAGGTACTCGATGAAACTGGTAAAATTGATCAGCAAAAGATGGACCTCGTGGCCAGACTTGGCGGGGATTGGTATTGCAGGGTAACACCGGACAATCTTTTTAAGGTGGCCAAGCCACTTACCACGCTTGGTATTGGTGTAGATGCGCTGCCAGAAACTGTGCGTTATTCCATGGAGTTAACCGGAAACGACCTGGGGATGCTTGGCAACGTAGAGGCTTTGCCTGCAGCAGCTGAGATTGACGACATGCGAATGGATGGCGCTGTAAAGGAAGTTCTTGATGCAACTATCGGGGATTCGGGTACCCGAACCCGGGAGCTGCATGCGCTCGCCAAGGAACTTTTAAGGCAGGGCAGGATTGCTGATGCCTTAAAAGTTGTATTACTCGACTAAAATATTGTGTTAAGGTGTTGTTACCGCGACGGGCAACACCTTTCCATTGAAAAATTTGTGCCCTGTTCTTGCAAAATCAGCTACATATTTGCCCATCTCAAAAGCCATCACCGGAGATTCATAACCCGGAAATGCAGCTTCAAGCATCTCCGTTTGCGCAGATCCTAAAGCCAGACAGTTAATCTTGATGCCGGTATCAGCCAACTCAAAAGCCAGGCACTCTGTAAGGGTATGTAAAGCTGATTTACTAGCAGAATACGCGGCAAGTCCAGGAAATTTCACGCTGCCCTGGTAGCCACCCATACTTCCGATGTTTACAATGTGACCACCGGCCGGCATCAGGGGTAGCACATTTTTAATCATATTAAAATGCCCCAGCACATTGCTTTGGTACATATCTGCAAGGTCGTTCGCTGTCGTTTCCAGAAAAGGTTTATTGATCAGTGCGCCTGCATTATTAATCAGGATGTCCACATGCCCCAGACGTTCCTTCAGAAAAGGCATCAGTGCGGCGTAATCGTCCATTACAATATCAAACTCCACAGGGTAAATGGTACAGTCGGGATTAATGCTGCGGCCAATTTCCAGCAGCTTACGCAGCTTTTCCGCTGATCGTGCAATACACACGATTTTGTTTTCCGAATTCAGGGAAAGTTCAAGTGCTGCTTCAAAGCCAATTCCGCTGCTTGCACCAGTTAAAATTATATTCATTCTTTATTCTTGTATAATCAGTTGCGTAACCGGATTTGCAATAACATGCAAGCCGTCTACAATTAGTTTTCTATGTTCAGGTTCATTTTCAGCCTTTTCAACCAGCCATGCCCTTACCAATGCTTCCAGTTCAGGGTTGGTTTGCTTGTGATCCAGGATCTCCAAAATCTCCAGGCCACACAACCAGTCGTCGGAATACGCAGTTTTTAAGTTGTTGAAGATTGCTTCAAGACCCTCATGCCCTTTATCCGTCTCGCGTATGGTTCTAACATCCTGATACAGCTGGTGTAGTTGCTGCATCGGCGCATCATACTGAATCTGGTGCGTCTGCTTTTGGCTAACATAGGTAATCTCTTCATAGGCATCTTTGTCAGCCGCACCATTAAACACGGAAACAATACGATCACCTATAGCCATATCATACATGCCCCATTCAGGTTGAAAAAGGACTGTTCGCGTTACTTCAGTTAACGTGCAATCTTTGAAGCTGATTAACAACAGTTTATCGCCTTTTTTGATGATGTTGGAAACCTCCGCACGCAGCTGAATACCACTGTCAAATTCAAGTGTACATTGCTGACCCACCACGATGCCAGCCGCAATCAGCTCTTCAGTGCTGTAATCTTCTAAGGACTTAGCAGCACCTTTTAACCTGCCAACAGGAGAGGAGAAACCATCTTTATGGTAGTGCTTACCATGCCCCTCGAGTTGTTTGTTTTCAAAGGCTAATGCAGAGGGGCCTGTGGTTTTGATAAAAGTTAAAGCCGCACTTTCATCGGTCTTCATTTCTGTAAATGTACCCGTTACCTGTAGCCCGGAGCTGTAAACCGCAGTCGCGGGGTTCTTACAGTCAATCGCCTTTTGTACACTCTCCGCACCACCACGACGGAAAGCCATGGTGTCTGCATATTGTTCCAGGACGTCAATCAGATTTTGGAAGCTCTCGGTAACAAACAGCTGCGGCTGCGTTTTCGTAATGTCGTACTGGTAGTTCACGGTATCTATGCTGTACCATATCTTTTTAACCTCATCAGACATACAACTGGCACTTTCGCCAATGGACGATAACAGGCCGGCACCATAGATCTTTGGATCTTCCAGCGTTCCAATCAGCCCATATTCTACGGTCCACCAGTGCAACCTGCCAAGCAGGGCCATCTCTGATGGTGCACCCATGTTTTCCGCAACCGTATTCAAATGTTGCTCTGCAGCAAGTATTTCTGCTTCATCAACGTTCAGCGCCTCTTTTAAGATGGAGAGGTGGCGAATGGCTTCATACAGTTCAAAGTCCTTAGCAGAAAACATTGCCTTCGCGCCAATGGAACCAAAATAGCTGAGGTAGCTGTTGTAGGCCGCATCTGCGATGATGGGTGCATGGCCTGCCGACTCATGAATAATATCAGGAGCAGGTGTATATTCAATGTGATTTAGTTGTCTGATGTCGGCTGCAATAACCAGCACCCGGTATGCCTGATATTCCATAAATGCTGCTGGCGGAATAAACCCGTCAACATTTACCGCACCCCAGCCCAATTTGGCGAGGTTGTCATTCATGGTTTGCATGTCCGGAATAAACTCGATACTCAGACCAGCACGTTGAAGACCTTTTATATATGGATAATAAGCAACATCTTTTAAGTAACTGTAGTTCTTACGCATTACGTAGCGCCATACCGCCTGATCTATCGGGGTATATTTCTCGTAATGCTGCTCTACAATAAACTGTCTTAAATGCCTTGGTAAGTTCCTTACCTGCGGATTGTTGAAGTCATTAAAATCGCTCATCACTGTACATTAAATTGGTGTTAAGCCCAATATAGTCGCTTAATCAAAGGAACACAAGGAAAAAAATCAAATGTCTGTACCGGTTTTATTTCTTTACGCGGAACGAAAAATGTTTTTGAGAGAAGTAACTGAAAACCGCCAGAATTATGGAGGTCAAAAACTTGGCAATGGTGGGATAGAACGCAAATGCTTCAACCATAACCTTGATAAATGCATAATTCAGCATGATGTTCGTCACCACAACCGAGCCATAGCGAAATAGCTGAACCCTGCCTTTTAAGTTCGACTGCGTAAATACCAAATACTTGTTAAGTAGAAAGCCGATTAAAAAGGTAATGATGGATTCAATCGCCAGTGCAGCAATTGGGGCGGTAACTAGCAGGCTGCCTAAGCGAATGTCTTGCTGCTTAAGTACAAAGTTATAGGCAACGTAATAAATGACAATCCCTGCGGCAAAGGTGGTTCCACCTGTAGCCAGATACCTGAATGTATGCTGTGAAATCCATCGGGAAAATGGGGGATAAAAGAAGTCTATCAGGCTCAGGATCGCTTTACGCATAATTTGTTTCTGCACGAAAGTAGCTAATGGCTACCAATTTCAAAACTCCACGACAGATTTATTGTGGAATCTTCAGGTTTGGGATGGCAACAAAGTCGATGGTAGCAGAGTACTTGTAATGCGGGTGTGGCTGAATACTCACACCTACAATGTTGATCCCTAGTGTCTTATTCAGGATGTTCTTACGGTGACCAAGATCAGCGACCCCTTTGTCCAATAACAATAAACTTACATTTGCCAGTCCGGAAGAAAAGCCGAAAGCCAGATTTTCTGCCATGCCACGGTTAGGATAGTACTTCTGAATCCGGTCTACCATTGTTCTGCCGTCAGAAGAGTTGTGACCCGCAAGGTTCCGCTTGTTCATGTCTTTCCCATGTTGCTGCGCTACGTACGTCAACGTTTCGTCGGGGTACAATAAGCCAAGGTCCTTAACATCCCGCAAGTCCTGCTCGAGTCCGCGGTAATAAGGGTCGTTGCGACTTACACGAACTTCGCGGTAGTTGCTGTATTGCTTCATGCGAAGATTGTGTTCATCAATATATTGTTGAAAATAGGTGTCGAAAAAGCGCTTACCATCCATTCTGGCAAGGTTCATATAGAAGATGATCTTCTTTTCTTCTGCATTTAGATACTTTACGTTCTTTGCGGTGTTTGCACGCTCAAGTTCTGCGGGCGTCCATTTACTGGCGGCTTGTTTTTCAAGGTCTTTGTCCTCAAGTATATAGGTTGTGACCGAATCTTTGTGGATAGCAGCCCCGGCGGAAATGGATATGGAAAGTAAAAGCGCGAAAAGAATAGATTTCATGTTCCCTAAACGTAAATCAGCAGCGTTTAATACACTGCCTGTACATTTAAGACGCAAACAAAGCCATAAAGTTTATAATTGCTTTAAAGAAGTTGGTCGAGAATTGCCTTGAGTTCCTTTACTTCAGCTTCTAATCTGGCGACCCGTTCTTCCAGTTCGGTGTTCAGGGCCCCATCGAAATCGTTAGATGCTTCCATTGGTTCCTCGGCTGTTGAGCCGCCAAAAACCTGCATATACCTGGCTTCCTTTTGCCCGGGTCTTTTCTGAAGTTGTTTTACAAAGGCAGGCTCCGAACTTGCCAGGCGCTGAAGATTTTCCTGAACGGCTTCAATGGTTTCAAATTCATATAGCCGGCCGGCGCTGGTATTGATTTCACCTGGTGTAAGTGGCCCACGCAGCAAAAGCAGGCATAATATAGACAAGTCAGCAGGAAGCAGGGGATAATAAATGGCAAGATTATGTTTCCATTTCACCGCTCTGCTGCCAGCTGCGGTAACGGTGCTTGCAAGTCCTTTAATCTTCAACGCATTCAGCGTAAGGGTAACCGTTTCCTCGCTATAGTTTACAACGGGATTTCTGGACGTTTTCTGATTGCAGGCTGCGGTGAGGGAATTAATGGTCATCGGATAATAATCCGGTGTCGTCCTGCTCTTTTCCAGCAGGGCACCCAGCACACGCTGCTCTTCAGCATTGAGCAGCACTATCGGTCTGGTTTCTTCCATTAATACCTTGGTAACTAGCGTACTCTATTCTTTACGAATGTTAAATATAACGCAGTGATAAAAATGATGATACTGCAAATTCCAAAAAGTAAGGCTAAATCTGTGTTGCTCATGATTCTAAATTTTCGATGAAGGTAGGGATTTTCATGGATTTTTGAAAAATTATCGATTCAATGAAGCCCTTGTAATACCTTTTTTGTTCAATAATGTGCAATCCGCCACGAGCAAATCGTCCTTCCATCCCTGGCAAATCTTTCGCTTCTACCGCTGCAATCCTCCTGAAAAAGGCATACATCAACCCCAATAAGGCAGTCTTCCACCAGCTGTTACCACCAGCATCTACTTTAAAGTCCGTATAAAACCAAAGGCCACCAGCTTTTAGTTGTTTATTAAGCGCCTTGAATACGGATGAAGCATCGCTATCCTTGAAATTATCGAAAAGAAATGCAGTATGTATAACATCAAATTGCTGCTTGCTGCTGTACTCCGTTATGCTACTGTGCACAAAGTGCACCTGGTTAGCGCCAACATTTCGTTGTTGTGCCAGCTTCAGCATCTGTTCTGAAAGTTCTACATAGGTAATCTGCAATCCACTGGGTTGTGCTTTTGCAAGCTCTTCCAGTATCCAACCCGTACCACCACCTACAATCAATATTGAGGATGCTGCTTTAAGGTACTTCAGCTGTTCAATCTGGGCATTTACCTGTGCACTTTGAAAGATCAGCCGACTTAAAAAGTCGTACGCACCAGCAATCCGGTCATAGTTGTTCCTGCTCATAGTAAGGCTCCGGCGATGCCACAGGTGGCTTTAAACAAGATTAGCCCATCAATAACCACGAGGTAGTATAATATGGGTTTCTTAAGGTTCAATGAGAAGGCAACGAGTAGGGTAAGTGCAAATGGTATAAAATTCAGCGTAACCTGCTTCACTGGAAGGTGTTCATAACTGGTAAAAGCCAGTAAGCTAAACATGCCGATGATCAGTAAGGGTAGGAGTATAAAGAAAATGGTCTTGTGAATCCCAAATTGAACCACGAAGGTCTTCAGTTCCTTATTCGCATCTATTTCATAGTCCTTGATATCGAACATAATGGCGTTTACCGTACAGAACATCCAGTTCTTCACAAACAACCAAAGCCAGAATTCACTTAGCGGGAATTCCATACCGGTTTCAATCTTCAGTACCACCAGCGGAATAACATTCGCGGTGCAAGCCCAGATAAACCCGATGATAAAAGGTTTCAGCCAGCCCGTATTCCGCAGATTAAGGTTGAAAAAATATGCTGGAAGCAATCCATAGTAAAGAATGGCAACCACTAGGATAAACGTCACGCCTGCCCAGTAAAACCAGGGCAAATGCAAGATGGAGCTGAAATGCTTTATAAAAAGAAAAAGAAAAGTACAGACCGCTGTTGCTGACAGTATTCGCTGGCTCCAGCGCAGAAGTTGCTGATGTTTGATGAACCAGGCGACCCTGGGGTTGGATGAACGGCTGTATCGTGTTGCACCCATATACGCGTGGGTATAATAGACCACAGGTGCACAAAAAATAAGGATGTAGTATGTAAAGGTGTTAAATGGAACACGCAGCTGCAAGGTAGCCTCAAGAGTTAAGGCGATCGCAAGCAGTCCAATGAAGTAATTGCCGAAGAAAATAAACCTGATCAGCTTAGCAATCATCTGAAGATTTAAAGCGTATAACAAAAAAGCCCTGGCGGGGTTTGCCAGGGCTTTGCTAATTATCTTAAAAGATTCTTCCAGCTTACTTTATTGGAAATGATTTCCTGAAGATCTTTGATTTCTATACGTTGTTGCTCCATCGTATCACGATGACGGATGGTAACCGTATTATCTTCCAGTGTCTGGTGATCTACGGTTAAGCAGAATGGCGTACCGATTGCATCTTGTCTGCGGTAACGTTTTCCGATTGCATCTTTCTCTTCATAAATGCAGTTGAAATCGAACTTCAGGCTGTTCATGATTTCCCGTGCTTTATCCGGTAAACCATCTTTTTTAGTCAACGGGAAAATGGCCACTTTCACGGGTGCCAAGCATGGATGCAGGCGTAATAAAGTACGGCTATCTTTTTTATCACCTTCACTCAGATCCTGTTCTTCCAAGGCATTAATCAAGGTTAGCAAGAACATACGGTCAAGACCAATAGAGGTCTCAATAACGTATGGTACATAGTTACCATAAGGTTTGCCTTCTTCGTTCAGATCGTTGTCGAAGTACTGCATTTTCTTGCCCGAGAACTCCTGGTGCTGGGTCAAATCAAAGTCTGTGCGGCTGTGGATACCTTCCACTTCTTTGAAACCAAAAGGGAATTCAAATTCAATATCAGTTGCGGCATTTGCGTAGTGTGCAAGCTTCGCATGATCGTGGTAGCGGTATTGTGCCTCATCCGAGCCCAAGGCAAGGTGCCACTTCAGACGTGCATCTTTCCAGTATTCAAACCATTTTTTATCCTCACCCGGGCGAACAAAGAATTGCATCTCCATCTGTTCAAACTCACGCATACGCATGATGAACTGGCGAGCTATTACTTCGTTCCTGAATGCTTTACCGATCTGTGCAATTCCAAATGGAATCTTCATGCGGCCGGTCTTTTGAACGTTAAGGAAGTTCACGAAGATCCCTTGTGCCGTCTCCGGACGTAGGTAAACTTCGTCCGAACCTTCCGCCATAGCGCCGAATTGCGTGCTGAACATCAGGTTAAACTGACGCACTTCCGTCCAGTTTCTGGTGCCACTTACCGGACATGCAATTTCATGTTCTTCAATTAACACCTTCAACTGCTCCAGATTATCTGATGCCAAAGCGGCATCCATGTCCGCCTGCAGTTTTGCTGCCTTATCTGTTTTGCCGTCTTTCTCATATCTGGTGATCTTATCTTCCAGCAACTGATCTGCACGGTATCTCTTTTTAGAGTCTTTATTGTCGATCATGGGATCATTGAAACCATCCACATGGCCGCTCGCTTTCCATACCTTTGGATGCATAAAGATTGCCGAGTCAATACCCACAATATTTTCATGCATCTGCACCATGGCTTTCCACCAATACGTTTTAATGTTGTTCTTTAATTCAGCACCCAGTTGTCCGTAATCATATACGGCACTAAGCCCATCATAAATCTCGCTGCTTTGAAATACAAAACCGTACTCCTTGGCATGTGATATTACATTCTTAAATTGTTCGTCGTGATTAGTTTTAGCCATAATATTGCAAATATAGAAAGTTGGGGTTACTTTTGGACATGAAACGATTCAATCTTTTGGTGATCGCAGCCTGCTTGCTTTCTCTTTCTGCAGGTGCTCAGCAAAAACATCAACTCTCTTTCAATAATACCAAAGAACTTCGTGATTTTCTAAATGCCAAAAAGGGGACTTACCCTTTAATAAGTGTGCATAGGGGTGGACCAATGAAAGGTTTTCCTGAAAACTGTATAGAAACTTTCGAAAATGCCATCAGCTACCAACCGGTAGTGGTGGAGTTTGATGTTGCATTGAGTAAAGACTCTGCACTGGTGATCATGCATGATGATAAACTCGACCGCACCACCACCGGCACAGGACCGATCGGTAATTACACCTATGCGGAACTTCAGCAAGTTCGTTTGAAGGATGACGAAGGTACGGTTACCGACTTTAAGATTCCAACACTTTCCGAAGTACTTGCCTGGGGGAAAAACAAAGTAATTTTTACCATAGATATTAAAAAAGGAGTACCCTATACCAAAATTATTGATGCCGTACGGAGGACCAAGTCTGAAAGTAATTCCATCATCATCACGTATAATGCAAATCAGGCAGCAGAGGTGCATAAGCTAGCACCCGATCTGATGATCTCCGCATCGGTGCGTAGTAAAGCCGATTTGGAGCGTTTAAATGGTATGGGTGTGCCGAATAATCGCATTGTAGCGTTTGTAGGTGTAAGTGCGCCAGACAAGGACGTATACAAGTATTTGCATAGCAAAGGGATCAGCTGCATTCTAGGAACCATGGGCAACTTAGACCGCAGTGCTGCGGCAAACCCCGGAAGACAGGTTTACTATAAGCTTATTACAGATGGTGCGGATATCCTGTCAACAGATGAAATTCTGCAGTCGGGCAGGGAACTCGATCAGTACCGTGCAGACAAAAAGTTAAGCACCAAATATTTAAAAGTAAAATAGGTGAGTATAAAGGTCCAATCTTTATCAAAACATTACGGTGAGCAGAAATCCGTAGATAACATCAGCTTTGCTGCAAGCAGTGGGCGGATTATCGGTTTTCTGGGACCAAATGGTGCTGGTAAGTCTACAACCATGAAGATGCTCGCCGGGTATCTGGAACCAACATCCGGTCAGGCCATGCTTTGTGGCCTGGATGTACAACAGCAGCCACTCGAGGTGAAGCGCATCATGGGCTATCTGCCGGAACAAACACCTTTATATGCGGATATGTATGTTAAGGAATTCCTGCTGTTTGTTGCCAACACCTATGGATTGAAAGATCCGGAGCTCAAGGTTAAGGAGACGATCAAAGCCGTGGGCCTTGATCTGGAACAATTCAAAAAGATCTCCATGCTTTCCAAGGGCTACAAACAAAGGGTTGGTTTAGCACAGGCCATTATTCATGATCCAAAGGTATTGATCCTGGATGAGCCAACCTCTGGTCTGGATCCCAATCAGCTTAGTGAAATCCGGGCATTGATCAGAACACTCGGCAAGGATAAAACGGTGATCCTCTCCACGCACATCATGCAGGAAGTAGAAGCCGTATGTGATGAAGTCATCATCATCCATAAAGGCAGGATTGTTGCCAATGCAACCATTGAAGCGCTAAAAGCCGCACACCAGAGCAACTCCCTGGAGGATATTTTTAGAAAGCTCACATCCTGATAATTAATTTCTAACTTCGGCAACGACACAATTGCATGTACGCAGTATTTAAAAGAGAATTATTCAGTCTGCTAAATTCCCTGATGGCTTACATCACCATCGGCATATTTTTGCTTGCAGCAGGATTACTGCTCTGGTTTTTTCCGGATACTTCTATTCTGGATTATGGCTATGCAGAACTTACGGGCTTCTTCAGCCTCGCACCATTCTTATTTATGTTCCTGATTCCAGCCATCTGCATGCGCTCCTTTGCAGAAGAAAGGAGAGAAGGGACCTACATTCTACTCGCGACTCGACCATTAACATCATGGCAAATCATTGGGGCTAAATACTTCGCTTGTCTGGTGCTGGTGGTTTTTTCCCTGGTGCCAACCTTAATATACGGATATACGATATCCAAGCTGGCCATGCCGGCGGGTAACGTTGATACAGGCGCCATCATCGGCTCCTACATTGGCCTGCTACTGCTTGGCGCAGCTTTCACCGCAATCGGCATCTTTGCTTCTTCCATCACCAAAAACCAGGTCATCGCCTTTGCTGTTGCCGTTTTTCTTTGTTTCATCATGTACAATGGATTTGACGCCATGGCGAAGATGGCCTTATTAACAGGCTTGCAGGACTTATTCATGTTCCTGAGTGTAAATGAGCATTATCAATCTATTAGTAGAGGCGTGCTCGACACACGAGATGCCGTTTATTTCCTGACCCTTGTTTTCTTCTTTTTACTGTTGACACACTTTACGATCGGAGGTCGGAAATGGTAATCTTTAAAAGTCGCCTGGCTAAACTACTAGCCGGAATTGTGCTGCTTGTTCTGGTCAATGTGCTTGCACAATATGCTTATACCCGTATCGACTTCACCAGGGAAAAGAGATACACGCTGAACCCAAAAACGGAGGCTATTATCCAGCAGGCCAAACAAGAGATTAATGTTACCGTGTTCCTGGATGGGGATTTACCTGCAGCTTTCAGACGTTTAAAGCTGGCGACTGCAGATCTGCTTAACGATTATAAAGCCTTAGCGAACGTGCGGATAAATGTTGTTTTTGCGGATCCGATATCAGGATTACCCTTAAACGAACAAGACACGGTCATCAACAGACTCTACAGTGTTGGTATAGAACCCACTACATTAAATATCAAAAACGACAACGGCTTTGCGCAGAAAACCATCTTCCCGATGGCATTAGTTTCCTCCGAGGGCCGACAGCTGCCAATAAAGCTTCTGCAGAACATGGACGCAGCAGGCAGTTATGAAGATAACATCAACAGTTCCATACAGAACCTGGAATATACCTTCACATCAGCGATTAAAAAAGTAATTACCGGGGAGAACCCGAGAATTGGCTTCACAGAAGGTAATGGCGAACTTTCAGATTTGCAGCTGAGTGATGCCCTGAAGTCACTCTCTACCACTTACGAAGCGGGTAGGGTGGATCTTGCAGTTATTGATAAAGCCGGGCTCGACCGCTTGAAGATATTGTTTGTAACCAAGCCACAGCGTGCCTTTACGGAGGCGGAAAAATACAAGCTCGACTACTTTGTTATGAAGGGCGGTAGCCTGGTCTGGAGTATAGATCAGGTTAGTGCAGACCTGGATAGTCTTCGTGGAAAGACGGAACAACTTGCCTTTAATAAAGCACTAAATCTCGACGACATGTTGTTCATCTATGGTGCGAGAATCAACTATAACCTGGTCGCGGATGCGAACTGCGCAGAAATCCCGCTTGCCATGGGCGATGGTAACCAAAACCAGATTCAACTTGCCCCATGGCTATATTATCCTATTTTACTGCCTGATACCACTTCGGCATTGGTGAAGAACATCGATGGCGTACGTGCAGAGTTTGTAAGCACCATAGATACAATAGGCGTGAAAGGGGTAAATAAAACAACGATCTTATCAACCTCACCTTATAACAAACTCCATAACGCACCAAAACTATTGTCCCTGCAAATGGCTGCTGAGCAACCGGATCCACGGGATTATGCAAGCACGTCGAAACCGGTCGGGGTGCTTATGGAAGGCAGTTTCCCTTCGGTGTTCTACAACCGGACACTACCTGAAGGCATCACAACATCCTACGGAAACTTTGAGAAAAGTAAGCCAACCCGGATGATCGTCATTGGTGATGGTGATATCTTTAAAAATCAGGTTAGTGCGACGGACAATTCTGTATTTCCATTGGGTTTTGACCGCTTCACGCAGCAGAATTTCGGCAATAAAGCCTTGCTACTGAACATTGCAGATTATCTATCCAGTGAAGACAATTTAATTGCCCTGAGAAACAAAGATATCAAGGTGAGATTACTCGATAAAACGAAAGTCAGAACCGAAAAGTTAACCTGGCAGATAATGAATGCATTGCTTCCGATAGGTTTCCTACTGTTATTCGGCATTTTTCAATATTATTATCGCAAATATAAGTATACAAGGTAAAATTGTATATTTTTGAGATTTACAAGATCATACTATGAGATTTATTGTATCCACATCTACTCTACTTAAACATTTACAGACAGTAAATGGTGCCTCCAGCAGCAGTACTGTTTTGCCAATTTTGGAGAACTTCCTTTTTGAAATCAGCGATGGCAACCTGACAATCTCGGCAACTGATTTACAAACCAGTATGACCACTTCACTGCCTGTTGAAGCTAAAGAAGGCGGAAAAGTTGCTATTCCAGCAAAGATCTTGTTAGACACTTTAAAGACCCTTCCAGATCAGCCGATCGCGTTCAATATCGATGACAATTCCTTCATTATTGAGATCAGTGCAGGCGACGGAAAGTATAAGCTTAGCGGCGAAAATGGCGATGACTTCCCTAAAATTCCTGTTGTAGAGAATGCATCTTCTGTAGAGCTTCCTGCTTCTGTATTAACTGAAGCCATTACCAAAACCATATTCGCAGTTAGCAACGATGAACTTCGCCCAGCAATGACCGGCGTGTTCTGTCAGCTCTCTGATCAGCACATCACTTTTGTCGCTACAGACGCACATAAACTGGTAAGATACCGTCGTAAAGACAGCAAGGCAGATAAAACGGCTTCCTTTATCTTACCTAAGAAAGCTTTAACCTTGTTAAAAGCAGCATTACCAAATACCGATGTTAGTGTTTCAGTAGATTACAACGCGACCAGCGCTTTCTTCAACTTTGAGAACATCAACCTGGTTTGTCGTCTGATTGACGAGCGCTATCCGGATTACGAGGCCGTTATCCCGGCTAATAACCCGAACAAGTTGGTGATCGACCGCGCGTTGTTCTTAAACACGCTAAGACGGGTTGTAATCTTCGCAAACAAGACTACGCATCAGGTTCGCTTAAAGATCAATGGAAGCGAACTTAACATTTCCTCGGAAGATCTGGATTTCGCAAATGAAGCGCATGAGCGTTTAAGCTGTCAATATGAAGGGGAGGATTTGGAAATCGGCTTTAACGCAAGGTTCCTGATCGAAATGTTAGGCAACCTTTCAGGTGAAGAAGTAACGCTGGAATTGTCTACACCAAACCGTGCAGGATTGTTAATCCCGCAAACCAATGACGAAAATGAAGACGTGTTGATGCTTGTGATGCCTGTAATGCTGAACAACTACAACTAAGGTCTTTTTACACGATATAATGGAGCCCGGCTATTACGCCGGGTTTTTTTATGCCCGAGATTTTGGCCATAATGTAGATGCTGAGGCAAATGAAACAGGGCATACAAATGTTCCGCAAGCAGTGTACCAGGGGGCCACAGGGGCTTGACTAGGCTGGGGCGCTGTTAACCCCCTGTGGGGACCCTGTTGACCCCCTGTCGGGGCCCTGTTATCCCATGATCTATTCCCTGGTCTTTCTGACTTAATATCAGGAACATCCAGTTGCGGTTTGTTAGAGCAAAGTAAGATTCAATATTAAATATGGAGTTTCCACGGAAATCAACTGTAAATTTATATTTTTGACAAAAAAGATTATTTTGGAATTTTTAGCACAATTTGTCGATTTCCTGCTGCATATAGATAAGCACCTCGAAATCATTATTAGCGAGTACCAGACCTGGACATATTTGATTTTGTTTCTGATCATTTTTGCAGAAACCGGATTTGTGGTAACCCCATTCTTACCTGGAGATTCCTTGTTGTTCGCAATGGGAACGTTAATCGCAGGTGATAAAACTGGTTTAAGCATTTGGGTGATGTTGGTGCTGTTAATCATTGCGGCAATTGCTGGAAATACCCTTAACTATAAGCTGGGTAGCATGCTCGGCATGAAAGTCTTCAAAGCTGAAAATAAAATTCTGAAATTAGAATATTACTACCAGTCTCATGAGTTTTTTGAGAAGCATGGTGGTAAAGCAATCATCTTCAGTCGTTTCTTACCCATTTTCCGTACAATCGCGCCTTTCGTGGCAGGTGTTGCTAAAATGCCTTTCGGTAGATTTACCATGTACAACGTCATCGGTGGCGTAACCTGGATCGGAAGTTTACTTTTCGCGGGTTATCTTTTAGGCCAGATCCCTGTGGTGAAACAGAACTTTGACATTGTAATTCTTGTGATTGCAGTTGTTACTTTCTTCCCTGCAGTGTTTGCGGCTTTAAAATCTAAGTTCAGCAAGAAGAAAGTAACGGAAGTTTAGTTCTCTCTTCCGATAATCTTTCCACCTTCATATTTATTGTTTAGCCGTTCTTCGCGTTGTTGTTCCAATTCGGAGTCCGCCACCTTGATCAGATTTTCCATCTTGGGTTGACCTGCATCTATCCATGCGGAATACCAGAAATCGCCTATGGCCTTAATAGAAGATCGCATCTGTTTCTCCACCATGTGGTTTAATTTAAGGCTATACGCCCGGGAATAACTTTCCGAGTATTGCTTCAGCACCTGGCCTTTACGTTTCGAATAGCTATATCGTTTGAAGGCAGGGAATTCTGTTCGCAGTGCTTTTTCTAAAAGCAGGGTGCTGTCAACAAGCCCATGTGTATGTTTAACAATCTTCCATGCCGCCATGAATGGTTGCTCGATATAGCTGGCACGGCCAACTACGAAGTTGAAATCTTTTGCAAACAGCTCGGGCAGGCGACTTTCCCAGAAAGCATGAATACCCGCCTGATTTGTTAATTGTCCATTGTGGTTTTCAGTGGTGTGCAGGGGCACGTGTGCATCGCCAAGGTAGTGCCCGAGGTAAGCTGCATACAATAAGATTTTAATGGAATCTCGGGCTTTAAAGGCATTAACCAGTTTGTAGTAGCTGATCTGAATCTGCCAGGGTAGGGTACCACTCGACTGTAATTTTGAGCGTCCATACTTTTGAAGGGCGTCGTCCCATTTAAGGGGTATGCTGTCGATATTACTTTCGTACACTTCCACATCCAGGTAATGCCGGGGGGCTTCTAGAGTATCGGCATAACGACGCTTATCGGGATCAACAGCATGTTCAGTAATGTACCTGATGTTACGCTTGAAGAACCGCCCGAGTTCAGGTGTTAAGGTGTAAACGGCCAGTTGGTTGATCTGCATGTGTGCATAGAAGCCCCAGCTGCTCAGGCTGAACCAGCAGATCAAAAAAATGGCGTAAATAAAAGCTTGTTTCATTTACGCCAGTGTATGTCAGTCTGCTTGTAGAGCTATAATAAATCCTACAAACGGAAACTTATCTTATTACATTAAGCTCTTAGTCGATTGATTTACCTTTCATTGCTTGTGAAACAGCAATGTCCATCAGGCGCTCTGCAAAGGGGCGGGTAAATTCATTCAGCTCATCCGCTTTTTTCAGGATGTTGTCCTTTTCAGCTGTTGCAAGAGCGTCTTTGAGCGCAGCAATATATTGAAGCGTTTCTGTTTTCTCCACATCAGTGAGTACGAATCCGTTTTTCTCAATAAAGCGTTCGGCAGTATATACCAGCTGTTCACCTTCACTTCTTGCTTCAATCAGCATGCGCTGTTCCACATCACTTTTAGCATGCGTAATGGAATCGATCAGCATTTGCTCTACTGTCTCGTCAGATAGCCCATATGATGGGGTAATGTCGATTTCCTGCTTCACACCAGAGCGTAGTTCAATGGCCTGCACCGTTAGAATTCCGTCTGCATTAAGCATGAAGTTAATGTCTACTTTAGGGAAACCGGCAGGCATAGAAGGAATGCCTTTTAGGTCGAACTCCGCAAGTTTCCGGTTTTCAGATACGAGGTCACGCTCACCCTGGAATACGGAAATCTTCATGTTCACCTGACCATCAAGTGAAGTGGTGTACTGTCGGCCGGCTTTGGTTGGCACTTTCGAGTTTCTCGGGATGATTACATCCATAAGTCCGCCCATGGTTTCGATACCTAGTGACAAAGGGGTAACATCAAGCAGAAGGATATCAGAGCGGTTACCAGCGAGGATATCCGCTTGAATGGCTGCACCGAGTGCCACCACCTCGTCCGGATTGATCTGGTCATGTGGGGTTAAGCCGAAGAAAGTAGCAACCTGTTGTTTAACGTATGGCGTGCGGGTTGATCCGCCAACCATTACCACTTCATCTATATCAGAGATGCTCAGTTTCGCATCAGTAAGTGCGTTTTGACAAGCGTCAATGGTTTCCTGCACTTTTGAAGCGATCAGTTCTTCAAATTTAATGCGTGTTATGCTGCACCAAACCTCGCCGAGGGCAGGGTTGCTGGTCTCAAGTTTTTCGTTGTAAATGTTCTGGGTGCTTAGCGCCACCTTTGCCGCTTCTGCTTTCAGGCGTAGCGTTTGCATTAATCCGGCATCTGCCGCGAGTACTTCGGGGTTAATTTTGTTCTGCTCAATCCAGTAGTGGACAATCGCACGGTCAAAGTCGTCACCACCAAGGAAAGTATTACCATTTGTAGCCAGTACTTCAAAAATCCCGTTCTGTATGGCCAGAATGGAAACGTCGAAAGTTCCGCCACCAAGGTCGTATACCGCGATGGTTTTAGTTTGGGTAGGATCAAGGCCAATGCCGTAAGCTAAACTCGCTGCGGTAGGCTCGTTAACAATCCTTAATACATCAAGTCCGGCAAGCCTTCCCGCATCACGGGTAGCCTGACGTTGACTGTCGTTGAAGTAAGCTGGAACGGTAATTACAGCGCGGTTCACCGGCGTTTTCAGCGCGTGTTCTGCTCTGTCTTTTAGCTCTTTTAAAATCAGACCGGATAGTTCAATCGGCGTATAGAATTTGTCGCCAGCCTGAATCTTTACCAGTGATTCTGTATCGTCGTCTATAATTTTATAGGAGAAAGTATCTTTATAATCTGCAACATCCTTGTAAGAACGACCAAGCAATCGCTTTACAGAAAATATGGTGTTGCTGGGATCGCTGATCAGGAAAGATTTGGCATCGTTACCCACAACAGCATCGCCGAGTCCATTGAAATGCACAATAGATGGTACCAATAAACCCTTACCTGTGTCGTTGATGACTTGTGGATTCTGCTCTGGATTTATAAATGCAACCAGACTGTTGGTTGTACCCAAGTCAATACCAACAATAATCTCTTCCTTTTGTAAAGAACCTGTAGCCAGGTTAATGGATATCTTTGCCATAATTGCAAATTTAGAAATGTTTTAGGCTTTATTTGTTTTACCGCTGTAATGTTTTAGACAGCTGGATGCACTTAAGAGCCTATTTTAGACGAAGCTGTCGTTCAAGCAAGCATGTGTGATGATCTTACCGCAATTATAGCTGCTGATGACACAATTGTAGCACGAAGGTTATAGCTTTGAGAAAAGCGCAGGATTATGGAAGTGGACAAAACAGACATCGTAAATGAAGAGGACGTGACGACCTTGGTGCATACGTTCTATGCAAAGGTACGTGCGGATAAACTTTTAGGACCAATATTCGAACCAATCATTAAGGATAACTGGGCGCCACACCTGCTTAGGATGGTTGATTTTTGGTCTACCATCTTGTTGTACACGCGGAAGTATAAGGATGATCCAATGCCCAAACACATGAAGCTGCCGGTTGAGCAACGTCATTTCGATCGTTGGTTACATTTGTTCAATGAAACACTTGATGCTTTGTTTGCAGGGGAGGTGACTGAGAATGCAAAGCTGCGTGCCGCAAGTATTGCGAGAATCATGATGGTCATCCGCTCCAGGGCAGATGGATTGCCGGTACTATAGCGCTTTCTTGTGAAGGTTGTAAACCCAGATTACAATATCCTGATAGCTGTCGATCCCTTTTTGCTGGTTATTCAGCTTTAGAAAACTGTCTAGCGCGACATCCATGTACGCGTACATGTCGCTGTTGTGTTTCAACCAGAAGGCTCTGTCACGCTGGAAATCAATCTTTGTTTCCGCATTGATCAGTGCTGCAAGCGGCTCATAGGCCTCTGGCGATTTTACACGGAGTTCAAACAGCACGTTGCGCAGCACGCTGTATAGTGCCGAGTAGCGGAAATTCAGATCCCTACTATTCGCAGCAACCAGATAGCCCACCAGGTTCGCTTCATCTTCACGACCGACGCCCAGCTGATGTGCAATTTCATGACAGGCAACAAAGGGCAGTCCGTGTGCCGGAATTCTCATGTTGACATTGGCTTCACCAGAAAGGGGGTTGTAGTAGCCTTCCAAGCCGATCTTTGTTATGAGCCAGGTGTTAAGCACCTTTTTCAATGCCGGATGACGGTAGCTGAAGAAAGGATGTTTAGCCTGCATTTCCTGGTAAGCTGCCGCCGCCTGGGCCTCCAATTCTGATGCGGTGTAGGTTTGCGATGCAGGATTTTGCTGCTTTAGCCGCTCTAGCTGCACCGCGTTGATTTGCTTTATCAGGTATTTGGCCAAGCTGCCGAGCTGGGCCGGCGTGTACTTTTCGTTTCCAATCTTGAGCTGTGCAGCAATGGAAGGCCGTGAATAATTCAATCCCCATAACAGCTTAAAAGCAATATATAGGACCAAACCGAAGTTCAATAATCCTAAGGGTGCAGCAAGCAAGCTTTGCCTGCTGAATCCTGACGCTTTAAGCTTTCTGTAGTAAATGATTATTCGGAACAGCACAAAAAGGATGAGCAGCACATAGAGCACATCGCCCAGTGAAAATGGAAAAATGCTGCTTAGGAGTCGCTGAACATTGGAAACGACCTTGTAGAATTGATCACTGTACAGCCGTTCAACAAGCCAGGAGTTTAGGCCCAGGAAATAGATCAATGCTGCGAGGGCGCCACTAATCAGCAACTGCTTCTTAAGCCTTCCATTTTGCGGAGCCATGCTTCTGTGTGCCAATGTTTCTAAGGTAAATTAGCGTTTGAAATCCAATCGCATGCCCGTTTCATTCGTGGTGAACTTCCCTTTGGAGTAGGCCAGTTTTCCAGAGATGAACGTATGCACGATTTCTGAGCGGAAAGTCTGACCTTCAAAAGGTGACCAACCACATTTATAGAGCACATTCTGACGTGTAACTTTAAAAGGATCGTTTAGGTTTACAAGAACCAGATCAGCCCAATAGCCTTCACGGATAAACCCTCTTTCATTAACGTTAAAGCATGTGGCAACGTTGTGTGCGGTCTTTTCGACAATTTTCTCTAAAGTGATTTTGCCTTGATGATAAAGCTCCAGCAAAGCTGGAAGTGCATGCTGTACCAGGGGCCCGCCTGAAGGTGCAGCAGCATAAGGCTGTTCCTTTTCGGCTATGGTGTGTGGCGCATGGTCGGTCGCGATCACATCGATATGGTCGTTCAGCAATCCGGCAAGCACACCATTTTTATCGGCTTCTGTTTTGATGGCCGGGTTCCATTTAATCCAGTTCCCTTTTTCAGCATAATCACGGTCATCGAACCAGAGGTGATGCACACAGGCTTCCGCGGTTATTCTTTTATCTTTTAGTGGGGTTATGTTGTCAAAAAGGGAGACTTCAGCAGCAGTGGAGATGTGTAATATATGCAGTCTGGTGTTAAATTTCTTCGCCAGTGAAACCGCTAAAGCTGAGGAAAGGTAACAAGCTTCTGCGCTTCTGATTTTAGGATGCATGTCGATAGTAAGTGCATCGCCATATTGTGCCTTATATTCGGCAAGGTTACGTTGGATGGTTGCTTCATCTTCGCAGTGCGTTGCCACAAGAATTGGGGCTTCGCGGAATATGTTCTCTAGTACCTGTTCATTATCGACGAGCATATTTCCGGTACTCGAACCCATAAAAACTTTAATACCGCATACGTTTTTTGGATCCGTTTTAAGTACCTCCTCCAGGTTATTGTTCGATGCGCCCATATAGAAGGAATAATTCGCGAGGGACACCTCTGCAGCGATGTTGTACTTATCTGTTAGTAGCGACTGCGTAAGGGTGTTTGGAACCGTATTTGGCATTTCCATGAAGGAAGTAATGCCACCCGCAACTGCAGCCATGCTTTCCGAAAAGATATCCGCCTTATGCGTTAATCCAGGCTCCCGGAAGTGGACCTGATCATCTATCATACCTGGAAGCAGGTGAAGCCCCTCTGCATTTATTTCCATCGCACCAGCATATTCAATGTTGGGTGCAATCTTATCTATTCTTCCAGCTTTTATCAGGACATCGGATACGTAAATCTGGTTCTCATTTACCAGGGTTGCGCTTTTAAGGAGGATGGTGTTCATTGGACCAAACTTAAGAGTTTCTGCGTAAGCCTCCATAAATTTTCGGGAATTGTTCATGCAGGCGGCAAAAAGCAGGAAATTGGGGCTACTCAAATTGCTGCACAATTTTATGACCACTTGACCACGCCCGTTTGTATCATTTTTTGGATGATCATCGTTTATGTTATTGCAGGCAAACCTTTTCCGGCCTGATGCCCGCAGGTTGCATCCCAGGACACGGATTGTGTACTGTTGGTAACAGCGTACGCTGCTGGTCGAATTCAAAAGAATATTTCTACCTTATGACCACGGTGGACAAATTAAAGCAAAGAATGTACATTGATAGAAAACTTAAAAACCTCTCAAAAAAGATTAGAAAGCTTCTAAAATACTTCTACTACACCAAACATCATGAGATTCATGATCCGCATGGGCAGACCGCCGTGGTAAATCTATCGGGCAGTCTGCTGAACAAGGATATGGGACGATATGCTTTCGTGATTTGCCAGTTGTTAAAGTTTTCTGGTTTTCAGTTGATTGTGAAAGTTGATCCTGATTTCTTTGCAGGGAAGACGCCTTATAAGCGCATGTTAAGCAACCAGGGCTTTAAACTGGTCCGCAGTACAGGGCTGAAGCCCGACTCCATCTCTTTTCAAGTACAAAAGCGCAAGAAAAAGGTATTGAGTTTAGTTTATGGTAATCACGCATCACAGCAGGCTGCGGTTTATCCGCTGCCATATCCTTTACATCCCAGGTTTTATCAGGAACATCTCAAACCATCATACTTTGATAAATTTCAGGAGCAGCAAAGAACCACCAGGATTATATTTTCGGGTAATTTCGATCGAAAGCTCTATAGTAAGCCGCTGCTAAAGGAACGATTTCCGGGTACGATTTCAAGGGTGGAGGCACTGGATCACATCTTATCCGGGCATGCATCTGATCCCAGGATTGTGCGCTCCACAACTAAGGAAGATCTATACCGGCGGTTGGAGCTGAAGCCTGCGGAGCAGCAGTTCATCATCAGCGAAGCCAGGACACCGGATGAAGACTGGTTAACCATATTAAGTAAAGGCGATTTTTACCTATGCTTACCAGGTGTAAGGATGCCTTGGTCGCACAACGCGATTGAAGCCATGGCCGTGGGTACCATCCCGATTCTACAGTATGACGCGCTGTTTTATCCACCTTTAGAACACCTGAAGAACTGCATCAGCTATAGGGATTTTGCCTCTTTGGATGAAGCGATTCAAACGGCATTAACAATGGATGAGGCACAAGTGCAGCAAATGAAATCAGAAGTTCTGGATTATTATAACCAGCATCTGGCAATAGACCAGACGATAAACAAAATACAGGACTTTGCGCATTCCGCTGAAGAAACCATGCTCCTGGGCCTTCCTTTCCTGGAGAAAAAGGCTTAGCAACAAGCTGCGTCTTTAGGGCGTCAAAATGCATAATAGTTGGTGCAAAGTACTGCACACCTGTTTTAATGCCTATATTTGCGGAATGTCCAAAAAATTCGAAGAGTTTAAACTCAACCGACAGATTTTAAATGCTGTAGAAGATGCCGGTTTTACCGTAGCTACGCCGATTCAAGAACAGGCTATTGCTCCGGTTTTATCCGGACAGGATATCTTCGGTATTGCTGAAACAGGCACGGGTAAAACTGCTGCTTATCTGCTGCCGATGCTTATGCAACTGAAATACGCACAGGGTGAAAATCCACGTGCCTTGATTCTTTCGCCTACAAGGGAACTGGCAATGCAGATTGCTGACCACGTGAAGATGTTTGCGAAATATACAGACCTGCGTTCTGTGGTCGTTTACGGCGGTATCGGTCCTAAGACCCAGATCGAGCAAGTTAAAGCAGGGGTGGACATCATCATTGCAACACCGGGTCGTTTCCTGGATATTTATCTTGCCGGGCACATCAATACTCAAAGCTTGCGCTTCCTGGTGCTGGATGAGGCAGACAAGATGATGGATATGGGCTTTATCGGTTCCATTCACCGGATTCTGGAAATTGTACCAAGGAAACGCCAGAACCTGCTTTTCTCAGCAACGATGAGCGACCTTGTACAAAAGATTGCCGGCGATTTTCTGAAGAACCCGACCGTCATTGAAGCCGCTGAACGTGCGACACCAGCTTCAACCATTACGCAGACCTTTTACGAAGTTCCAAACTTTAAAGCCAAGATAAACTTACTCCAACACCTGTTAAAGAATGATGACGCCGTAAAGCGATTGATCATCTTCTGTAAAACGAAGGTTGTTGCAGACTCCATCTTCGCTTTCATCAGCCGTCGTTTCGGTGCGGAGAACGTGCGCGTAATTCACGCGAACAAAGGGCAGAATACCAGAATTAATTCCATTAATGCATTCAAAGAGGGAAGCATCCGGGTGCTGGTTGCTACAGATGTGGCCTCAAGAGGGATAGACGTGTCTGACGTAAGCCATGTCATCAACTTCGACGTGCCGATCATCATTGAAGATTATGTACACCGGATTGGGCGTACGGGTAGGGCACTTGCCACAGGTGAGGCCTTGACCTTTTATACTGAATCTGAAAAATACTACATCAAGCAGATTGAAAAGCTGATCCGCCAGACGATTCCGGTGATGCCAATACCAGCAGAGGTGTTTATAGAAGAGACGCCATACGAGGAACGCCAGGCGATGGCCCGTGAGATAGATGCACAAAAGCGCAAGGATGATCCTGATTTTAAAGGTGCCTTCCACGAAAAGAAAAGGGTATTTGAAGTGAAGAAGAAAACGGATAAAACACCTGCATGGAAGCGTAAGAAAACAACTAAAAGATAGTGCCCTTGAAGCTTAAACTGACACCCCTCAACATTGTTTCGGCAATCAGTCTGGTGATGGCCGGCTTGCTGATTTTTAACAAGGCAGAAGTTACCAATGGTATAGATCATCAGGTAAATGGCCTTTGGCTGGCGGTGTGCTTTTTAGCTGTTGTGATATCCTTCCTTTCAGATCAAATCTTCCGCAAATTCATTCCTTCTACCCGCAACCTTTGGGTGATAGAATGTGCTTTTATCATTTTCACCCTGGTCTTCGTCTTTATTTTGAAGTTGAGTGTACTGAGTAGCTAATTAGAAAATTATTAACATGGGCAGCGGATAGAGATTGCCCGACAATTATATAATCAATGAAAACAGCTGAAATTAAAATTACCGTAGAATTAGATGATAATAACGTACCTGAGAACCTGATGTGGGAATCTACAGATGCGGAGAATAAAGAACAAATGGCCGTTAAATCGATGATGCTGGCACTATGGGATCATAACTATAAGAATTCTTTACGTATTGATCTTTGGACAAAGGATATGCCGGTTGATGAGATGAAGAGATTCTTCTATGAAACCCTTCAAACTATGGGCGACACATTCCTGAAAGCAACAGGTGAGAAATTGATCGTTGAAGATTTGCGCGACTACTGTGCACACTTCGCAGATAAAATGGGTATCAACACACAAAGCTAGTATGAAAGTTCAGGGCGTTATTGGCGCTGCAATTCTGGCCGTAGGCGGTTTATGTCCGCTGATACGGGTTCCGGTTCTTGGGAACTGGAATTATTTCGATCTGGATGTATCTATCGCCACAGTATTTTACGTGGTTGTGGTAATCGCCATGATTGCATCACTTTTGGGAAAGACGAAAGTCATTCGCAGCTGCGGGTGGATTGCCATTGCACTTGTGCTGGTAACGCTGGCTGGTGTTTACTTCAAGTCACATGATGCTTTCAGCTTTCTTCATTTTAAAAAGGCTGTAAACTTTGCTTCAGGATTAGTGAAATACAAGTGGGGCTGGTTTGTAATTGTTGCAGGCGCCTTAGCCTTAACAACTGTTAGCAGGGATAAGGTTATTTTGCAGCCAACCAGTACCGGTTCAATTTAGATTATTGAGGTATGACGCTGCTTAATCAGGTAAAGTTTTTAGTGAAGAAGGAGTTGCTGTTGGAATGGCGGTCAAAGTATGCCTTAAATGGCGTTCTGTTGTATGTCGTCTCCACCATCTTTGTGTGCTTTTTATCACGCGTAAGCGCAAATCCAGTTACCTGGAATGCCTTGTTTTGGATCATCATGCTCTTTGCCTCGATTAATGCTGTTTCCAAAAGTTTCCTTCAGGAAAGTAAAGGTAGGCAGCTGTATATCTACACCATCGCCAGTCCGCATGCGCTAATTATCTCAAAAACGATTTACAACATTTTGCTGATGATGTTGCTCACGGTCATAGCGTTGGGCTTTTACATCATGGTATTTGGTATTGTACCTGCAGATCTTGGATTGTACCTCGTTGCAACGATACTTGGAAGTCTGAGTTTCTCGAGTATCTTCACGATGATCTCTGCGATATCTTCAAAGGCGGGGAACGGCGGGATGCTCATGGCGATCCTCAGTTTTCCGGTGATCATTCCGGTGCTGATTGTACTGATAAAACTTACCAAGAATGCCATAGACGGCCTTGATCGTAGCGTGAGCTTAGATGAAATCGGGATGTTGCTGGTTATTAATGTCCTGGTCTTCGCGGTTTCTTTATTGTTATTTCCTTACCTTTGGCGCGATTAAATTAAAGATCAATGTATAAAAACTGGTGGAAAATTCTGGGTGCTTTATTGGTTATGTATGCAACCATAGCGGGTTTCTTACATAGTGTACCTAAGTTGCCGATTCTCCATGAAAGCATCAGGAACTTGTATTTTCATGTACCCATGTGGTTCAGCATGATCATCCTGTTTGCGATTTCAGTGTTCCACAGCATAAAATACCTGCTAACTAATAACGCTACTCACGACCTGAAGGCTGTGGAAAGCGTGAATGTCGGTGTTGTTTTTGGTGTGCTGGGGATTGTAACCGGTGCCGTTTGGGCGAAGTTCACCTGGGGCCAGGCCTGGAGTTTTGACGTCAAGCAAAACTTTGCGGCAATTGCATTGCTGCTTTATTTTGCATATCTGGTGCTCCGGAATGCAATTGATGAAGAACAAAAACGGGCGAAGATCTCGGCCATCTATAATATATTCGCCTTTCCAATGATGGTGGTGCTGCTTTTTGTACTGCCTAGGTTGTCCGACTCGCTGCATCCGGGTAATGGTGGAAATCCAGGCTTCAACTCTTATGACCTGGATAGTCGCATGCGAATGGTTTTCTACCCGGCCTGTCTTGGTTGGATCCTGATTGGGTATTGGATTTACACCCTTAAATTCCGGGTACGCGCCTTGGATAAATATACGACGCTATAATCATGAAAAAATTCTTCAGTACGCTGTTATTACTGGCTATCAGCCTTCAGATCTTCGCGCAAAATGCTTCTCCTTCTATCGAACAAAGCGTTTATGCATCGGGCAAAATCTATGTTGTAGTAGCCTGTGCGGCCATAATTCTGCTCGGATTAATCCTATTTCTATTTTCTATTGATAGAAGATTAAAAAAGTTAGAAAAATATTCTGATCCGAAAAACTAATTCTATTCCCTTTAATCCTTGTTTTTGCCGACTTAAACCTTAGGTGTGACGCATACACTAAGTTGTTGGCCATTTGCATTAATGATATTTTTTAATGCAATTTTGCACCCTTAATTAGGTAAACTAACGAAAAACATAAAAAACAAATAATGGCTAATCTAGCAAACGAAACAAACTTCTTTACAGACGTATGTGCGAATTTTGACAACGCCGCAAAATTCACCTCCCATCCGGAAGGTCTATTGACTCAAATTAAAGCTTGCAACAGTGTATATCGTTTCCAATTCCCAATTAGAAGAGGAAATGGTTTTGAAGTTATTGATGCCTGGCGTGTGGAACACTCTCACCACATGAGTCCAACTAAAGGTGGTATCCGTTACAGTGAAATGGTGAATGAGGATGAGGTGATGGCTTTAGCTGCATTGATGACTTACAAGTGTGCCATTGTAAACGTTCCATTTGGCGGTGCTAAAGGTGGTATTCGGATTAATCCGAAAAACTATACCGTAGGTGAGCTTGAAAACATAACCCGTCGCTACACCACAGAATTGATTAAAAAGAACTTTATTGGTCCTGGTATTGACGTACCTGCTCCGGATTATGGAACAGGTGAGCGTGAAATGAGCTGGATCGCCGATACTTATATGACTATGAACCCGGGTTCACTAGATGCCCTGGGTTGCGTAACTGGAAAGCCAATTGCATTACACGGTATCCGTGGTCGTAAAGAAGCGACCGGTCGTGGTGTTGCTTTCGCGATCAGAGAATGTGTGAGCGTAGGCGAGGATATGGCTAAAATTGGCTTAAAAGCTGGTTTAGGCGATAAACGCGTTATCGTTCAAGGTTTAGGTAACGTAGGTTACCACTCTGCGAAGTTCCTTTCTGAAATGGGTGCTACCATTGTAGGCCTTTGTGAATTTGAAGGTGCGATCTACAATGAGAAAGGACTCAACATCGATGAGGTTTTTGCTCACCGTAAATTAACGGGTTCAATCCTTGGCTTTAAAGGTGCTACAGAGTTTAAAAACTCTATGGAAGGATTGGAGCAGCCATGCGACATTCTTGTTCCAGCAGCGCTTGAGAACCAGATTACAGAAGCGAACATCAGAAATATTCAGGCTAAAATCATCGCTGAAGGTGCAAACGGACCTACTACACCAGGTGCAGAAGAAATCTTCACTGCTATGGGTGGTATCATTATTCCAGATATGTACTGTAATGCTGGTGGTGTAACCGTTTCTTATTTTGAGTGGTTGAAAAACCTTTCGCACGTTGCTTTTGGACGTATGGAGAACCGTTACGCAGAGAACTCGAATGCCAACCTGATCAACACGCTAGAGAGTTTGACTGGTAAAAGCATCCCTGCGGAACACCGATCGATGTTGGTAAAAGGTGCTTCTGAGATGGAACTTGTAAATTCAGGACTTGAAGACACCATGATTCACTCTTACCATGAAATCAGAGAAACATTGAAAGCTAAACCAGGTGTAGACACCTTGAGAATGGCTGCTTTTGTTGGCTCAATTGACAAAATCGCTGTTTCTTACATGAACCTTGGTATTTGGCCATAATCATCATAATGAATTTGGAAAGCCGCAGAAGTTAAACCTTTCTGCGGCTTTTTGATTTATATGACTTTACGTTGAAGATCAGAAACATACGTTTTCAGCCTTAGGAACGTATATACATCAGATGCTGTCAACTAAATACATATACTTCGTTTATTGCCTGTTACTTTCGGGACTGCTTGCCGGCTGTTCAAAGACGAAACTGCAGGACATTCAGGACTCGAACGGCTTTGCTGTGCTGCCTGCGCCAGCGGCGGATGAGCGAGTAGCGATTTTTGCCGGTGGCTGCTTCTGGGCTACGCAGGAGTGCTTTATACAGCTCAAGGGGGTTCATAAGGTAATTAGTGGGTATGCAGGTGGTGAAACGGCTGACCCCGACTACAATACGGTGCTGTCTGGCACAACAGGTCATGCGGAAGCCGTACAGATTTACTACGATCCAAAGGTCATCAGCTTTGCACAGCTCACACAAGCCTTCTTTTACGCACACGATCCGACGCAGCTGAACCGGCAAGGTCCGGATGTCGGTACCGATTACCGTTCCATTGCCTTTTACCGGAATAATGGGGAATACCGGGAGCTGGTTAAGGCGATGGATGCGCTTCAGCAATCCGGAGTTTACAAAGGTATCCCCGTTACGGAACTGCGGGAGATAAAGACGTTCTATCCTGCGGAGATTGAACATCAGGATTACTATAAACGAAATGGATGGGATCTTTACATCCGTAAAGTGTCGAAGCCAAAGGTGCTGAAGGTGCAGAAAGCTATGTCTCAATGGATAAAAAACGACTATGTGGAATAGGTTTTACGGTTTGCGGAATGCTTCTGAAAAGCGGATTCCTTTGTCAGAGAACTATCAATATAACGTCAAGAACTTGAATAGGAGCGGCCTGCATCCTAATAGGTGGGTTTAATTTTTATCTTTGTGATTCCCTTTAAATCTTATTTATACCATGAAGAAAAGTGCAATTATAGGTTTAATAACAATTGCTTTGTGTGTATGTTTCTTGGTGAGTTTAAATGCTGATACAAGCAACTACTCTACATTTCAGGAAGCATCTAAAGAGTCCCGGGAATTCCATGTAATGGGATATTGGGAAAAAGAGAAAGGCATGTATTATGATGCCGAGAAAGACGCCAATCATTTTGCTTTCTATATGAAAGATGAAAAAGGTGCTGTAAATAAAGTGGTTTATAATGGCACTAAGCCGCAGGACTTTGAACGTTCTGAAAAACTAGTCCTCATCGGGCAAATGGAGAAGGACACCTTCTATGCTTCCAAAATCCTGATGAAATGTCCATCTAAATATAATGATGATCTTGTTGAAGTGAAGCAAGATGGATCAGTCATACAACCCTAAATAGTTTAAATACTAAAGCCTTAATGGATACACAATTTATTGGAGAAACCCTCCTCCCCGGTAAAGTCGGTCAGTTTTTTATTGTTCTTGCCTTCGCCGCTTCTTTACTTTCTACCATCTCTTATTTCTTTGCCACCAACAACAAACAGGTAGACGATAACTCCTGGACCAAACTGGGCCGCCTTGGTTTTATCACCAACGCTGTAAGTGTTTTGGCAATTGGATCTACTTTGTTTTACCTGATCCTAAATCACCATTACGAGTACCAATATGTTTATAGCCACTCTTCCAAGTCACTGCCAGTGTATTACATTGTGTCTGCATTCTGGGAAGGTCAGGAGGGTAGTTTCTGGTTATGGGCTTTCTGGCAGTCGCTGCTGGGGTTAATCCTGATCTGGAAAGCGAAGAGCTGGGAAAATGGCGTAATGACGATCGTTGCGTTCTCCCAGGTGTTTTTAACTTCCATGCTCATTGGCGTTGATATCCTTGGTACACGCGTTGGTAGTTCACCATTCATTCTTTTAAGGGATGCGGTTGATTTAAAAGCAATGGCGCCGGTGGTTTTTGCCGATCCGGAAAACTTCAAGAACTATCTTAAATTCATTACGGATGGCCGCGGGTTGAATCCACTGCTTCAAAACTACTGGATGGTTATTCACCCACCAACCTTATTTCTTGGCTTTGCCAGTATGGTTGTGCCTTTTGCGTATGCTGTTGCCGGTTTATGGCAGCGCAGATACAAGGACTGGGTTAAACCTGCATTGCCTTGGGCGCTTTTTGCTGTAATGGTTTTAGGCGCTGGTATCATCATGGGTAGTTTCTGGGCCTACGAGGCGCTGAACTTTGGCGGATTCTGGGCATGGGATCCAGTGGAAAATGCTTCCATCATTCCATGGCTGATGCTTATCGCCGGTGTCCATGTACTCATCGCTTTTAAAAACACAGGACATGCTTTCTTTACGGCATATTTGTTAATCGTATTGAGCTTCATACTGGTACTATATGCTTCATTCCTAACACGAAGCGGTATTCTGGGAGATACGTCTGTACACTCCTTTACCGATCTGGGTATGTTTGGCCACCTGATCTTATATAACGTGGTGTTCTTAATCATCCCAATAGTCTTCTTAGTTATAAGATGGAAGGAATTACCGATCACCAATAAAGATGAGGAAACTTATTCCAGAGAATTCTGGATGTTTATTGGTTCGCTAGTAGTTACTGTTGCCTGTATTCAGGTGATCTTTACTACATCAGTACCTGTATTTAATGCAGTGTTCGGTACCAACTTCGCGCCTCCAATAGATCCAATTAAGTATTACAACCAGTGGCAGGCACCTTTTGCCATTTTGGTAACCGCAATTTCAGGATTCTCACAGTTCCTTAAATACAAGCGCACCAATGCAAGGAAGTTCTACAGTAATCTTGTTGGTAGTGTTGTATTTGCAATCGTCATCACCGCTGTATTTGTATACATCACGCACATTTACACCAACCTGATGTACATGCTATTAACCTTTAGCTGTGTGTTTGCCATAATGGCGAATGCGAAGGTGCTGGTACAAGGCTTTGGTGGAAAAGGTAAACTGGTCGGTGCTGCTGTTGCCCACATGGGATTTGCATTGTTGCTTGTAGGTGCATTGGTTGCTGCGGCAACGAGCCAGCCAATTTCCCTAAACGCGAGTAATTTCATCCCTGTAAAGGATTTTGAAAAAGCAGAAAAGCCTGGAGAAAACATGGTGCTTTATAAGAACGAGCCAAAAACCATGGGTAAATACACGGTTACTTATGTAAACGATACGACCATTGCGCCAAACACCTATTATAAATTAAACTTCAAAGTTATAGATTCGAAATCCGGAGCGATTAAAGAAGACTTCGACTTAAACCCGCACGTACAATCAAATGAGACGATGGGATTGATCGCTTCGCCGGATACGAAGCACTACCTGACCACTGATATTTACACCCACATCACCAGCGCTCCGGCAGAGAAAGAAGAGCATGAAGATCATGAAGGTCACTCTCCGGAAGAAAACTACAAGGCCCCACGAATTTTAAGTGTTAAGCCGGGTGATACTGTACATACCAGCAGTGGTATTCTGACGGTTAAACCTTTAAACTTCAAGCCAACAGCGAAACAACTGGTGCTTGCGAAAGAAGATGTTGCTGTAGGACTTCCGCTTGAGGTAAACCTTAACGGCAAGATCTATAAAACGGAGCCGATCTTCCTGGTTAAAGGGAACAACACGTTCGACTTCGCCAGAAACATTGATGAACTGGGCTTACGGGTGCGATTCACCAAGATTATACCGGAGCAAAACACCGTAGAGTTACAGGTATATGAAAAGCCACAACAGGCGAAAGACTGGGTGGTGTTTAAATCCATTGAATTCCCTTTCATCAACTTGTATTGGGTAGGTACCATCGTGATGGTCATCGGATTCTTACTATCCATCATCAGAAGGAAAAAAGAACTAACAACAAATTAATACAGGCCTGCAGCACCAAGCTGCAGGTTTTTTGTTTTTATCTTAATCATAAGTCATGAAGATCGTTTTTCTGGGATCGGGAAATGTCGCTACACATCTTGCACAGTCCTTTAAACAGGCAGGGCAGGAAGTCACACAAATCTGGAGCAAGACCGAAGCGAATGCGCGGGCACTTGCACAAACATTGGGTGCTGTAGCGATTACGGATCTGGCAGAGCTGGATATTTATGCCGACCTATACCTGATCGCCGTTAAGGATGAAGCGATCTCAGATGTTGCCGCTGCACTGCCGAAGTTAGCCGGGGTGGTGGCACATACTTCTGGTGCAACATCCATTGATGCACTTCAAAGTCCTGAACATTACGGCGTGTTTTATCCCCTGCAAACCTTTTCAAAGCAGAAAAGCATAGACCTTTCTGATGCACCCTTATGTCTTGAAGCGAGTGATGCTAAAGCAATGGCGGTGTTGCAGGATGCAGCAAAGCTGATTAGCAGCGCGAGCTATCCTGTGGACTCTGAAAAGCGTAAGCTGCTGCATTTATCTGCGGTGTTTGCATGCAATTTCAGCAATCACTTGTATCAGATGGGGTATTCCATCATGCAACAGCATGGCCTTGATTTTGAGATTTTGAAACCCCTGATTATGGAGACGGCCCGGAAGGTGCAGAATGCGGTCCCATTTGACGTGCAAACCGGACCTGCCGTTCGTGGTGATGAGGAGACCATGTCTAAACACCTGCAGCTCCTAGAGGATCGGCCCGATTTACAGGATATCTATAAAACTTTAAGTGAAAGTATTAAAAAGACGCACCTATAACAAAATTGCGAGTTAGGCTTCTTATTTTTGAAAACGATTATGAGCATTTATAAATTAAAAATAAACTTCGAAGATAAAACTAAAGAACCTGTGGAGCTTCCTATTGCAGCAGGTGAAGACGTTCTTGACGTTTGTCTTGACAACGGCATTCAATTACAGCACAACTGTGGTGGTGTTTGTGGTTGCAGTACCTGCCATGTATATGTAACAGCAGGCATGGACAACATTCAGGAAATTTCAGACAAGGAAGAAGATTTCATTGACCGCGCTGTTCGTCCGAGGATTACCTCAAGACTAGGCTGTCAGTGTGTAGTACTATCTGGAGACATCTCCGTTACCATTCCGGATCAGTCGGAATTCCTTGGTCACTAACTAAATAAATAAACGAATATGCAGGATAAATTTGCGCTTCCAATTTACTGGAACGACTATGAAGACATTGCTCAGGAGCTATACGAGAAGTTCGGTGATGAATTTAATGAAGCTAAGATCTACCGGGTAAGATTTACAGAACTTATGGAGTGGGTACTTACCTTGCCGAACTTTAAAGGCACGAGAGAAGAAAGCAATGAAGGTCATTTAGAGCAAATCCAGTCGGCCTGGGTTTACGAGTGGCGCGATAACCAGGACTAATGTTCTTACAGCAGCTTCGGGAGATTACAACCCTTATTTTTGATGTTGATGGTGTTTTAACCACCGGGGATGTCCTGGCTTCTAACACTGGCGAGTTTCTTCGTACATTTAACATCAAGGATGGTTATGCATTGCAGCTTGCGGTAAAGAAGGGCTACCATGTTTGCATCATCTCCGGCGGTAGCGGTGAGGCGATGCAAAAGCGTTTTGAAGCGCTTGGCATCAAGAACATTTACCTTGGCGTATCGGATAAAGTTGCGGTCTTTGAGCAGATCCTGGAAAAGTATCAGCTCAGTGCCTCAACGGTGCTGTACATGGGTGATGATTTGCCCGATTACAACATCATGAAACTTGTAGGCCTGCCAACATGCCCCGCAGATGCCGTGGAAGAAATCAAAGCATTGTCCACCTACATTTCTCCATTTACCGGAGGAAAAACCGCCGTCCGCGACATCATTGAAAAAGTACTCCGCATTCAAGGCAAATGGTTTGATCCCAACCCATCTGCTTCCGACTCCGGCGTCTAAAACAATATTATAGAAGCGGCTTACAGCCGCTTTTCTTATTTTAGCCCTAAACTAAATGCTATGCTAGTACAAAATCACCCCATTATACTCGCTTCCAAGTCGCCACGCAGACAAGAGCTTTTGAAGCTCATGGATCTCGACTTTGAAGTATTGCTTAAAGACATTGATGAAAGTTACCCTGAGGGCTTAAAACCACATCAGGTCGCGCAGTATATCAGCGAGCAGAAAGCGAAAGCATTTCTACCGGATGAACTTAAAGCAGTCGTAATTACGGCTGATACCATTGTTTCCTTTCAGAATGAAATACTCGGTAAGCCAACAGATGCTGCGCATGCTGTAGAAATGATATCCAAACTTTCGGGCAATATGCACGAGGTGTTTACCGGCGTGAGCCTCGCCTACAAAGGAGAACTGAACACCTTTTATGACGTTACAGAAGTTTACTTCAGACCCTTAAACATCACGCAGATCAACTACTATGTGAATCACTATAACCCTTTCGATAAAGCCGGATCATACGGCGTGCAGGATTGGATTGGCATGATTGGCGTGGAGAAGATCGTTGGCTCTTATACCAACGTGATGGGCTTACCGACGGAGAAACTCTATAGAGAGCTGTCTAAGTTGTAGTCTTCCTGGAGTTGCGCCAGAACACCCATTTTCAGGTCGTTAGTAGATAGGTTCAGCACTTTAATACCCGTTTGCTCCAGCACAAAGTTTAGCAGCAAAGCTGCAATAACAATCATGTCTACCCTTACCGGCGGCAAAGCATCCATTTGCATCCGCTGTTCATGCGTTGAGGCAATCAGTCGAGCTGAAAGCTGTAAATATTGATCATAATCGATCACCCCCGACGCTATATCTTTTGCAGGCTTGTTGTTCTGAATCATCAGCATGCCTGCAAAAGATTCAAAAGCACCTGCGGAGCCAATTAACTTGGCCGGCTTGTAGACTTTACATTTCGCTATAAGTTCAGCAGTGGTGGCTTCCACATGGCGATAGATCGCATCCCTTTCCGTAGCACTGATGGGATCTGATTTGAAATAAGCCTGCATCAGCCGTGCGGCACCGATATCATAGCTTTTTTTCCAGAGAACTTCCTGCGGGCTGCAGATGATGAATTCCGTGCTGCCGCCGCCAATATCCATAACCAGAGTTGTTGTATCGATCAGCCCCGTTGCTTGCACGCCTTTGTAAATCAGCCCAGCTTCGGCATCGCCGTCAATCACCTTAATCTCAATGCCCGCTCTTTCCCTGGCGGCATGGACAAAGTCCTCACCATTGGCAGCGCTTCTTACAGCAGAGGTGGCTGTAGCTTTTACTACATCCACCTCATGTGTTTTAATGGTTGCTGCGAAAGCTTCCAATGCCTGTAGCCCACGTTCAAGGGCTTCCGGAATGATCATGTTGTCATTTATCCGACCTTCGCCCAGTTTTACCGGCACCGTTGTTTTATAGATCACTGCGCCACCTTTTGCCAGATCGGCAATAATCAGGTGAAAAGTATTTGTACCAAGATCTATAACGGCTGCTTTCATGTATTAATTTTTATAGGTAAACCACTTTACCATCTCTTTGAAGTTTGTCTTTTTGCCATACATCAAGATACCAACGCGGTAAATTTTCGATGCAACCCAAACCGTGCCAATAAAACCTGCCACAAGAATGAACATGGATAAAGCAAGCTGCCAGTCCGGCACGCCATAAGGGAGCCTAACCATCATGGCAATAGGGGAGGTAAAAGGAATCATGGACAGCCAGAAAGCAATAGAACCGTAAGGGTCGTTTGTAACCACGCTTAAAGACAATGCATAGCCTAGAAACAGCGGCATCATCACAGGCATCATAAACTGTTGCGTCTCTGTTTCGTTGTCTACAGCAGAGCCGATGGCCGCGTATAGTGCACTGTAAAACAAGTATCCACCAATAAAAAAGAAGAGGAATACCACGACGATCTTACCGACGTTAAGGTTAGCCATGCTTTTTTGGATGTCTCCAATCGGATTGTCCTGTGCTGCTGCGGGCGTGCTGACACTGCTACCATCGTTTTGTACCATAGTGGTTTGTTTCATGTCTTTGTCCGATACAAAAATCTTTACCACAGCCGTGGAGATGGCGAAGGTTAGCACGATCCATAACACGAACTGTGTTAAACCGACAAGCGCAATCCCGACGATCTTACCAAGCATCAACTGAAACGGCTTCACAGAGGAGATCATAACCTCAATGATACGGCTCGTTTTTTCTTCAATAACACCGCGCATCACCTGGATACCATACAACATGATGAACATAAACATGAGGATGCCGGCAACGTATGCAATGATCGTGCTTGCACCGGCACTGGAATCTTCATCTGCACCAGTCTCGTTAATCTTCTTGGTACTGATGTCTACAGATGATTTTAGATTGTCCAGGTCTGTTTGTTTCAGTCCGGATTCTTTAAGCTTTTGATTACGGATCATTTCTTCAATGTGATCCGAAACCTTTCCACTTAAACTCAGTCCAGCTTGTTTCTCCCCAAGTAATTGTATACCCTCGGGTTTATCCAACGGAAACTCAGGTATGTACAGGATGTAGTCGTAACCGGAGGTCTTTACAGACTTCTTCATGTCTTCAATAGGTTTAGACACATATTCGTACTGGGTGTTTTTAGTCGATTTTAGCCGCTCTGTAATGGTTTTATTGTCATTTACAACGGCGATTTTATTTGAAGTGTCTGTAACACCCTGGATGGAGAAGTAGATGATTAGTCCGTAAAATAAGGCGATGATTACCGGGCCCAAAAGTGTCATTACAATGAACGACTTCTTCTTTACCCTTGACATGTATTCACGCTCAATGATGAGTAAGGTCTTGTTTGTGGCCATTAGTTTACGTTTTTAACTTTGTCAATAAATATGTCGTTCATAGTTGGGATAACCTCATCCAGCCGGTGAATGCTTACATGAGGCAGCAATGCGATGAGCACCTGGTTGGCAGTCTGGCCCGGCCGAAGCTGAATTTTGATCCTGGTGGTGTTACCAAGTTGGTGCGTATCAAGCACGGCAAAGATCGGGTCAGCCTGGTTCAGGTTGTACTGTCCTTCGTATTCTACCCAGTAGGTATTGCTGCGGTAGGTAGACTTAATGTCACCCACAGAGCCATCCAGAATCTTCTTCGAGTGATGGATCAACGCAATGTGATCGCAAAGCTCTTCCACCGACTCCATGCGGTGTGTAGAGAAGATAAACGTAGCGCCCTTCTTGTTCAGCTCCAGGATCTCATTCTTAATAATGTCTGCATTTACCGGATCAAACCCCGAGAACGGCTCATCCAGAATAATCAGTTCAGGTTGATGCAGTACTGTGGCCACGAACTGCACCTTCTGCTGCATACCCTTACTCAGGTCTTCCACTTTCTTGTTCCACCAGTCCTGCATCTCCAGCTTTTCAAACCAGTATTTAATCCGCTTAGTGGCTTCCGGGGTGCTCAACCCTTTCAGTTTCGCAAGGTAAAGCACCTGTTCACCGATCTCCATCTTCTTGTATAACCCACGTTCTTCCGGTAAATAGCCAATCTGTGCGATATGGTTCGCATTGAGCCGCTGCCCATTAAAAAATACTTCACCGCTGTCTGGTCCGGTGATTTGAGTGATGATCCTGATCAGGGATGTCTTGCCTGCACCGTTCGGACCCAACAGGCCGAAGATTTTACCCTCCGGCACTTCGAGGCTTACCTCGTCGAGCGCCCGGTGGCTGGCATACTGTTTTACAATGTTTCTTACGCTAAGCATCTTATTAATTTAGATATACTTACTTAGTAGGTAAGATGGCGTAAAAGTTACACCCTGTGGCAAAAAAAAAGCCACCCGAGGGTGGCTTAAAAAAATAAAAAATCAATTATTCGAAATATTCTTTCATCTTCTCGAAGAAGCTTTTATCATTTTTACCTGGCTGCGGTTTGAAGTTTGGCGAGCTTCTCAATTTTTCCAGTAGCTCTCTTTCTTCGCTGCTCAACGCTTTCGGTGTCCAGATGTTCACGTGAATAATCTCATCACCACGTTGGTAAGAGTTAATTTCAGGAATACCTTTTCCTTTTAAGCGCAGCAGTTTGCCGCTCTGTGTACCCGGCTCAATCTTAATCTTTGCTTTACCGTCAATGGTTGGTACTTCAGCGCTAAGGCCTAAAGCCGCATCAATGATGCTTAGGTGCAGGTCATAAACGATGTTATTACCTTCACGTTTTAGGGTCTCATGTGGAATCTCTTCAATCAGGATGATTAAATCACCTGGGATACCGCCATTCGGACCAGCATTACCTTTGCCGCTCATGCTCAACTGCATGCCGTCGCTCACACCTGCAGGGATATTGATCGAGATGGTTTCTTCGCCTCTCACGGTACCCTCGCCATGGCATGAATTACATTTGTTGGTAATCTGACTACCGCTACCATTACACGTCGGGCAGGTAGAAGAAGTTTGCATCTGGCCAAGAATGGTGTTGGTCACCCTTCTTACCGCGCCGCTACCACCACAAGTACTACAAGTACTTACAGAGTTACGGTCTTTAGCGCCACTTCCCTCACAGGTCTTACAGGTAACCTGCTTGTTTACTTTTATCTTTTTCTCCGCACCGTTGGCAATTTCTTCCAGGGTCAGCTTTACTTTAATTCTAAGGTTCGAACCTTTAGCTACACGGCGACCGCCGCGTGACTGCTGCTGTCCGCCGAAGAAGCTTTCAAACGGGCTGCCACCGCCACCGCCGAAGATGTCTCCAAACTGGCTGAAGATATCTTCCATGTTCATGCCTCCACCGCCATAGCCACCACCGCTTGCGGCAGATGATCCTACACCGGCATGGCCATAATGGTCGTACCTTTGTTTCTTTTCCGGGTTGCTCAGCACTTCATATGCTTCTGCAGCTTCCTTGAACTTATCCTCTGCGGATTTATCGTTCGGGTTTTTATCCGGGTGATATTTAATGGCAAGCTTCCGGTAGGCCTTCTTTATCTCGTCTGCCGAAGAACTCTTGGAAACGCCAAGGATATCATAATAATCTCTCTTGCTCATAATCTTAACTACCTACAACAACTTTTGCAAAACGGATTACTTTTTCATTCAAAGTATATCCCTTTTCAAGTTCATCTATTACTTTGCCCTTCAGTTCTTCACTTGGAGCAGGAACTTTTGTAATTGCTTCATGCAAATCTGTATCAAATGGTGTGTTGATACTCTCCATAACCTTCAGGCCTTTCTGACCTAAAACGCTCATGAGTTTATTGTGTACCAATTGTACACCTTCTTTAATTGGCCCAACTTCAACGGCAGTCTCTGCAGCTTTGTTAGCCCGGTCAAAATCATCCAGAATAGTAAGGAGGGATACAATAACGTCTTTTCCAGCAGTTTGCAGTAACTCAATACGTTCTTTTTGCGTACGGCGTTTATAGTTGTCAAACTCAGCAAACAGTCTCAAATACTTGTCATTCAACGCAGCATTTTCCTGTTTAAGTTTTTCTTCTACAGACAGTTCAGGTGTAGCTTCGGTATTCGTTTCTTCAGCTCCGGATTCTGCGCCGCCTTGTTCTGCTGCTGCATTTTGCGCCGCAGTAGTTTCTTCGTTCGTTACTTGCGCTTCGGCATTATTTTCCATATTCGTGGTCTCGTTATCGTTCTTTTTCTTCTTGCTAAACATGGTAGAATAGAATTTTTGGTGGTAAACTCAAAAGGTTTGCCAATGAAAGATTATCAGCCATGCTGTCAGCCTTCTTAAAATAAGCTGTTCATTATGGCTGAAAAGAAATAATTATGTCAGCTTTGGCCTTAGCCGATGGTTGCATCTTCATGGACCACACCGCTTTCACATTTGATGATTCTTGAAGGGAAGGTGCGGATAATGTGGTAATCATGCGTAGCCATTAACACGGCTGTGCCACCCTGACTGATCTGCTTTAAAAGCATTACAATCTCCTCGGAAGTATCGGGGTCAAGGTTACCGGTAGGCTCGTCTGCCAGGATGATTTCAGGATTATTCAGCAAGGCACGTGCAATTACCACACGCTGCTGTTCGCCTCCAGAGATCTCATGTGGCATTTTGCGGATTTTAGAACGTAAGCCTACTTTCTCAAGTACATCTTTTATGCGTTCCTGGATAAGGTTTTTGTCTGTCCACCCCGTGGACTTCAGGACAAACTCCAGATTTTTCTCGATGGTTCTATCGGTAAGCAGTTGGAAATCCTGAAACACAATGCCTAGCTTCCGGCGAAGATAGGGTACATCACGAATGGCAAGTTTCTTTAAGTCAAATCCGGCTACGCTGCCTTCGCCATTCCCAATATGCAGGTCACCATAAATGATTTTCAACAAGCTGCTTTTCCCTGAACCGGTTTGTCCGATAAGAAAAACAAATTCCCCTTTGTCGATATTCAGGTTTACATTGGTTAGTACCAGGTGTTTCTGTTGATAAACATCAACATTCTTAAGATTTATAACTGCGTTTCCTGCCATGCTTAAATATCTATTTTCTTGATTTCCCCAAAAGGAAGATCATTAATCTGACTCATTATGTAAGGTATTTTATCCGTAAGGCCGAGCTTTTCTAACGATTTATCTGGCCGGTCCAGCCTGAAATAGGCGAGCAAAGTGAACTTATCATCACGCAGCTGCACATAGTCTGGAATTTTGGCAATGCCTTTTACTTTAATAATATACATTTTGTTCAAAAATAGTATTTACAATTGAAATTCTCGCAAGGGATACCGCTGGGGCGGAAAATAGCTGGAGATTATGTAATTTCGAAAGAGCACAATTTCAAGGTTGTCCAAGTTGCCATGTATAGTCGTGCAAGCTTGCATGTATGCCGGCAATTGCGATCATCCTGCAATGGGGGAGACAATAACGCTGCGAAATTGATGTTCTATTTACAGACAACGTTAAATACACTCAACATGGGACTGATCAGAACGATAAAGAAAGTTGCGCCAGGCGGCTTGGAAAAGGGAGAAGAAGAAGGACAGGAACTGCAGAAAAAGAAACTTGTGCTTAGCTTAATTTCACAATTGGGTATGTCTGACGAGCAGGCTTCCGAAGTTGCGCAGGTATCCCTTTCCTTTGTTAAAGAAATCCGTGCGGAGCTTAAAGGAAATAAATAACCTACAGCTTGGTTAAAAACGCTACGGTATCTACGTTATCTGCATAATCCCAAAGTTTGGGCGACTGACTTTGGCCAAAGGGCAAAACGGCTAGATCTAAAGTCATCTGCGCCTCGGATACTACACACTGAATTTCTGCTTGCTGCACATTCAGGCGTTCTGCAACGGCATCCAAACTGTTGTAGTATTCAAAATACAGCACTGCTAGTGGCGAACTCATGCCTTCATCTTCCTTCAAAAGCAAAAAACCGTTGTCGTAATGCTTCACCTGATTCACCAGGTAGATGGATTTATTATAATCGTAGTTGTTGTTATACTTGAAGTGGTTGATGATGGGCTGAAAACTTTCAAGCGGTTCGAAGAAGTTCTTGATCTCATAACCTTCCGGGATAAAGATTTTTGATACATTTCTACAACCCAGTCCGAAGTAGTCGAATATGTCGTGGCCAAGACGCGCTATGGATTCCTTGCTTTCGCTACCGGTTAGCACCGCCACACTATTCCGGTTTTTACGGATGATGTTCGGCACTTTTCCAAAATAGTAGTCAAAATACCTCGATGAATTGTTGCTACCTGTTGCGATGATGGCATCAAAATCTTTCAAACGATCAGTATACTGAATCTGCCGCTCTAACGCTGGTTCAATGGTTACCAGCTGCCTTAGCAGGGCGGGTAGAAGCTTGTCATCTGAAGAAGATAGCTTTATCAGTGCGATGTTGCCGGTCGCTAAAACCGCCAATACATCGTGGAAACCCACTAAGGGAATGTTTCCTGCAAGTACCAATCCGAGCTTTTTAGGGTTATCCGAAATTTCAATACCCTGAAACCATTTCTCAATATCGTTGTTATTGAGCATGTTACTTAGGGAGGTAACTGCTTTTTTAACCTCTTCCAGCGTGAACCAGGCATTATGATTGCTTGAACCTTCCATAACTGCTATGAATGCAGCGTCTGGTGAAGCCATAAAGGCACCCAGTTTGGTGAAAGCAATAATTAATTTTTCAACGCTAAGGAATGGCATATCTCCGGTAATTTTAAAAGTAGATTGTTATATTTGCACCGCAAAGGTAAACTTAGCATAGATATAAAAGAAGACATGGCTATTAAAATAACAGATGAGTGTATAAACTGCGGAGCATGTGAGCCGGAATGCCCGAATAATGCAATTTATGATGCCGGTTCTGCATGGAGATTCTCTGACGGTACCAACCTAAGAGGGATCATCGACTTTGGTGCTACCCAGGTTGACGCAGAAGCAGTTCAGGATGCAGTTTCGGATGAATATTATTATATCGTTTCAGATAAGTGCACGGAATGCAAAGGCTTCCATGATGAACCTCAGTGTGCTGCGGTTTGCCCGGTAGATTGCTGTGTTGACGATGAAGATGTTCGTGAAACGGAAACTGAATTGTTAGAGAAAAAAGCCTGGTTACACCAGGAAGGATAGTAATATCCATATAGATGATACAGCCGCTTCTTCTGAAGCGGCTTTTTTTGTGCCCAGCCTTTTTGAATTGTTTAACTTTGTGCCTTCTAATGGTTAAACAGCTATCTGCACGCAGCTCCAAATGCGTCCTCTTCCTAATCTTGATGCTATTTGCGTGTTCGGCAACTGTTGCACAAACGGCGGTACAAATTCATGATGATGTTGATCAGCACATATTCACTTACGCTGAAATCCACATGCTGGAAGATTCTAGCGGTACGCTAAATATAGATCGGATCAGGAATTCCGCCATTGATCAACAATTCAAACCCAGTGTGGCCAGTACGCCACAAACATTAAAGCTAAATCGCCGCTATTGGTTTAAAATCCGGATCAAGAATAACCCGGAAGCGAAAAAACACTTTCTCCTGGAGTTCTTCGATCAGACCATAGACCAGATCACCGTGTATGTGCCAGACACCATTGGCCAGTATTCAGCAGTCAAGCTCGGCGATGAATACCGCTTTTCCAGCAGACGGCTCAACCACAAGAATTTTGAGATCCCCATTGATAATGAAGGCACTGGAATCAGTACCTATTATATAAGCATCAAATCCTCACAAATCGCAGACGCGATCGTAGTCCTACGGTCGGTCGATTGGTTCATTGCCTACGCCTTGAACGAGTACCTCATGTTCGGTATATTCTATGGTATGATCCTCGTATTCAGTTTGTACAACCTGATCATGTTCATCTCCATGAAACAGCGGCAGTATCTTTTCTACGTGCTCTACATCCTGAGCGTCGGCTTTTATGAAATGAGTACAGATGGTATTGCCTATCAGTACCTGTGGCCTAATCAACCCGCCTGGAACCAGATTGCCTATGGCGTAGCATTATGCAGTACCAGTGTATTTGCACTTCTGTTTACCCGGGCCTTGCTGCACCTAAAGGTTAAAGCACCTAAAATCAATCGGGTCATTGTAATTGCAGTCGTTGCCCGACTGTTGTTCTTTTTATATTGCCTGTTGTTTAATCATTCGCTATTCAGCTTTAAATTCCTGGAGGTCGTGCCACTAACCATTGCCTTTTTTGCCGGTATCTATGTATATTATAAAGGCTATCAGGCAGCGAGGTTCTTTGTACTAGGGTATAGCGTCCTCTTCATCGGCTTTACATTGAAGTTCCTGATCATGCTTGGATATGGCTGGCTGAATTTCGGCGCCATTAGCTACTACAGCCTGAGTTTTTCATTCGTTGCGGAAATGGTCTTCTTCTCCTTCGCAATTGCGGATCAGCTGAGTTTACTCAGAATTAGGAGAGAACAGACACAACGCCACATGATCCAACAAATGGCTGATAATGTCAAGCTCATCGACAGCATCAATCAGCAACTAGAATCTAAAGTCGTCGAGCGTACACAGGAAGTATCTCATAAATCTCATATCATTGAAGCCAAAAATGTGGAGCTGGAACAGATGAATGCTTTGTTGCAACAGCAGTCGGAAAACATTAGCAGAATGAATGTGCTCTTGGCGCAGGACAACAAGGCGCTACATACGAATGTAGAAAAGGTAACACATGCCCGTGTGATGTCAGCCGAAATGGATTTTGAAGAGTTCAGTAAAATCTATCCGGATAAAGAAACCTGTCATAAGTTCCTTGCCGATCTGAAATGGAAAAACGGTTACAGCTGCCGCAAATGCAAGCACACTGAATACTACAATGGACACACCGCATTTAGTCGCCGGTGCAGCAAATGCGGATACGAAGAATCGGTCACGTCTTACAGCATTTTCCATAATACACGCATCCCGATCAACAAAGCTTTTTACATGGTCTACCTGATCTATACCACCAAGGGGAAAGTGTCCTCACATAAACTTGCTGAATTACTTGAGATGCGACAAAGTACCTGCTGGAACTATGGCGACCGGGTAAAAACAGCCATGGAGGAGAAAAAATCCCTCATGAAAAAGTCAGAAAAGCAGGGTTGGGACCAGTTAATTCTCGACTAAACTCCCAAATATTCAAAAATACGTGCAATATTTCCTATGGTGTACAAGCGTATCAACGCGGATTAGCCAATGCTCGTTCTCCTATGCTTAAGGGTTGAATATCAGCATCATATTGATTCCTCTACTTACGGTACCGAAGCGTATCAAATATTTGTAAGATATTGTTTTACAGGAAGTTGTGTAACTGAATTTTCTGATTGTGCTTTGAAATCAGGGTAAATAGCGCCAATTTTACACCATCCAATTATAAACTACATAAAGCAATGATCACAAAGAAGATTATGCTGTTTGTTGTTTTTCTACTGTATGGTTTCTCAATCGCGATCGCACAGGAAATTACAATAAACGGGAGCGTAAAAGACAAACAGGGTTTGGCACTACCCGGAGTATCCATCCAGATTAAAGGTGCACAAAGAGGTACTGTAACTTCCGCAGAAGGCAGATTTAGCCTATCGGCACCAGCCAATTCAACACTCGTATTTTCATTCATCGGTTATACAACCATAGAACAGCCCGCTACTGGGAATACCGCTATGAATGTTGTCCTGTCGGAAGACAACAATCAACTTGATGAAGTTGTGGTGATCGGTTACGGTACGACAACAAAAAAGGACATTACTACGGCTGTTGTTTCTGTTTCCGCTAAGGACATCCAGAATCAGCCGGTAACCAATCCACTTCAAGCCATCCAGGGGAAGGCGGCAGGGGTACAGATCACCTCGCAATCGGGCAAGCCAGGTTCAGGTGTGGCTGTAAGTATTCGTGGTAATACCTCCATCACTGCCTCAAACAGTCCCCTGTATGTAATTGATGGGGTGACCTCAAGGAATGCGGATTTCCTAAATCCCAATGACATTGAAACCATGACCATCCTGAAGGATGCATCTGCTGCAGCCATCTACGGTTCAAGCGGAGCCAATGGGGTAATATTAATCACGACTAAGAAAGGTACAGCCGGCAAATTGCAGGTTGGCTTCAATGCATTCACGGGCTTTTCTAATTTATGGCAACAACAAGAGGTGCTAAATAGCACGCAGTATGGCGCCTTGATGACTGAACTAGGTTATCAAAGTATTGGAACGCAACAGACCGATTGGCAGGACCTAACCTTTGGTACAGGTAAGCAGCACAGCTACCAGTTATCTCTTGCAGGTGGTATAAAAGGCGGACAATATTATTTCTCCACCGGTTACCAACGTGATCAGGGTACTGTAGCACCTGCGGTGTTGGATAAATACACGGCTAATTTCAACGGTTCACAGAAACTTACAAAATGGCTAACCTTAACTGGTTCAGCGTCCTTCACGTCAAGGAAATCAATTGATGTAAGTGACAACGCAGGTGTAGCCCGCGGTGGAACGATTCTTTCAGCACTGACCACACCGCCAAACATTGGTATCTTCAATGAAAACGGACAATATGCAGGGAACCCTAATGCTGGTGGTTGGGAAAACCCAATTGCAAATGCTTTTGCAGCCAAAAATGCAACCAGGAACTTCCGCTTTTTAGGTGCTTTCTCTGCTCAGGTGAACTTTACGGATGATTTCTATTTTAAGTCCAGCATCAGCACGAACAATAGCAACAACTTCTATAGCTACTTCCTGGATCCGTTTTCGACCGACTACGGCCGTGTACAACAGGGGATCTATCGCGACAATCAGTCCTACGACAAAGTGTGGCTAAATGAAAACATCCTTAACTACGCTAAGAATTTCGGACAGCACGCATTAACTGCTACTGGTGGTATGACTTTGCAGTCTTCCGATTATAAATTCTATCCTTATGAAGTAACCAGATTCCTGGACGCAAATAAGAATTTGCTGCGGGATGGTACATCAATTTTACCGCAGCTTCCAGCATTTGCGCAATGGACTAAACGGTCTTATTTGGCACGAGTAACGTATGCGTATGCGAACAAGTATCTTTTTAGCTCGAACTTGCGTGCCGATGGTTCTTCAAGATTTGCGAAGGAGAATCGTTACGGTTATTTTCCTTCCGTATCTGCGGGATGGCGCTTGTCTGCTGAGAATTTCATGAGCGATAGCAAAGTCATCAATGATTTAAAGATTAGAGGAAGCTGGGGTAAGGTCGGCAACGATGAAGGCATAAGCGATTACGCTTACCTTGCTTTATACCAGCCTACACCACAAGGATCTTACAACTTTACACAACTTGAAAACAGGAATATTTCCTGGGAGAAAACCACACAGACCAACATCGGTTTGGATTTGAGCCTTTATAATTCAAGAATCACCTTCACTGCTGATGCATATCTGAAGAAGACTAATGACTTGTTAATCAATGTGCCTTTGCCACAAGCAACAGGTTTCGGAAGTCAGGCAAGAAACGTCGGCTCTATGGAAAATAAAGGTTTAGAGTTTGTGCTTTCAACCAAGAACTTTGAACGTGAGAAATTCAGCTGGTCCACAGACTTGAACTTCTCGATCAACAAGAATAAAGTAACCAGCCTGGGTAATTCGTTAACCTCCATAAACTTCGGTGGGGTTTACGAACGTGACAATGCCATTCGTGTTGAAGTAGGCAGACCGCTGGGCGCTTTCTACGGCTACCAGTTCACAGGTGTAAATGCACAGACCGGCGCGGCAGAATATGCTGATCTGAATGGCAATGGCAGTGTGGATGCGGGTGACCGTACATTCATTGGCAGTGCGCAACCGAAATTCACTTACGGTATCAATAACAACCTGGCCTATGGTCCTGTAGCACTTTCACTATTCTTCCAGGGCGTTCAGGGTAATGACATCTTCAACGCTTCACGCATTGAACTTGAAGGACTGTATGACTCTAAAAACCAGTTGGCAACGGTGTTGAACAGATGGACCACACCGGGACAGGTAACAAACATTCCAAAGGCAGAACGCGGTAATACCAATAACTCACGTACCTCAAGCAGATATGTGGAAGATGGCTCATACTTGCGACTGAAAACTGCAACATTGTCCTACAACTTTGGTAAAGTTGCCCTGAGCAAATGGAACATGAGCAAACTCACTGTATTCGCAACAGGGTACAACCTGCTTACCTTCACCAAGTATAATGGCTTCGATCCGGAAGTACAGCAGTACAGTGGTAACAGCCCATCAATGGGGATCGATTATGGAACTTATCCGCAAGCCCGAACTTTCTTGTTTGGCGTAAATGTTGGCTTTTAACTCGAACAAAATGAAACTCACAAAATATTCAATCATAGCAGCTGCTGCAGTGACCTTAAGCTTTGCAAGCTGCAAAAAAGACTTTCTGGATAAACAACCAATCAGTCAGGTAACACCAGACATCGCTTTTGCTGATGCTGCTGCTGCCGAAAAATTAATACAAGGTGTTTACGATGGTATGTATAACGATTACCACATCAACGATTTCCTGGTAAATGGTGATGCCATGGCCGACAACTGCTATGCAGGTGGAGACAATCCGGCAAACATCCAGATAGATCTTTTCACTGTTAACTCTACAAACGGTAACATTAGCCGTGACTGGAACTCCTTATACAGCGACATTAAGAACTGTAATCTCGTAACAGATAATGTTCCGAACATACAGGACCCGAAGCTTGATGAAGGTGGGCGCCGCGAGCAAATCCTTGCGGAAGCGAGAACCATGCGCGCCTATATGTATTTCAATTTGGTTAGGTTATGGGGCGCTGTGCCTTTGGTTTTAAAGATTCCATCTACTGATGCTGAATTCCAACCTGCAAAGGCTTCTGTTGAGGAGATCTATGCACAGATTAAAGCAGACCTGGAGTATGGAGTTGCAAATGCACGCGCTACATCTGCTAACAAAGGCATCATTACAAAAGGCATTGCAAATGCTTTGCTAGCCAAAGTGTATGCTACACAGGCTAATCCAGACTGGCAGAAGGTGCTGCAACATGCAGATGCAACAATTAACAATGGCTACAGCTTGCTAGCAAATTACGACCACCTTTGGGATTCGCAGCATGACAACAACGCAGAAGCAATCTGGGAGATGCAATATGATGGTTGGGGTGGACAACATGGCAACTGGATGCCAAGTCAGCTTTTTGGTGCAGGTTGGAAGAAATTTAATACACCGACAAATGATCTTGTGAATACTTTCGATGCAGAGCAAGATCTGGTACGTAAGCGCTCCAGCATCTTCACCGATGGTGTTGGCTGGGATGATGACTACTGGAAAGATCCGAAGATCTACCCACACATCAACAAATACCGTGGAGATGATAAAACGGATACCTACATCCTCCGTTTAGCGGATATCTTGCTGCTTAAGGCAGAAGCACAGAATGAACTGTCTGCAGGCGGATGGGCACAGGCAAAACAGCTTGTGGACCAAATCAGAAGCCGCGTGAATTTACCTGCGACGGCCGCTGCGGATCAGGCAGCTATGCGCCTGGCCATTGAAAAAGAGCGACGATTAGAGCTTGCGTTTGAAGGGCACCGCTGGTTTGATCTGGTACGAACAGGAAGAGCCATTGCTGTGATGAATGCACAGCAGGATGGAACCGGTAAAAACTTAAATTACAACGTCACAGAAAGTAAGCTGCTTTGGCCATTGCCACAGACAGAGGTTGACAGAAATCCAAACATGAGATAGAGATCAATGATAAGGCTGAGTCATCAGCCTTTATCATTAAATACAATCCAATAACTCAAATCAGAAGATATGATTATTCAAAAACTTAAAAATCATCTCGCATTGCAGTACGGCCTCTTCCTTGCTGTGGGGCTGCTTAGCGCATGCGGCACGTCGAAGTCGATAAAGACACCAGCCAATGCTCAGGAAACCGGAATTTGGCTCACCACGCCAGATCAAAAATCCTTGTTGGCTAAACAGCCAACTGGTCTGGAATTTTCTGCAACACAAGCGGCACAGGCGGCTGCTTTCATTGAAGTTAATGAGAAGCAAACTTATCAATCTATAGATGGATTCGGCTACACCTTAACAGGCGGTAGTGCTACGTTAATCAACAAACTGCCGGAGGCACAAAAGGCTGCTTTGTTGCAAGAACTGTTTTCCACGACAAACAACGGCATCGGCGTAAGTTATCTCCGGATCAGCATCGGGGCTTCAGATCTAAGCGCTGAGCCTTTCAGCTATAACGATTTGCCGTCTGGACAAACGGATCCGGATCAGGCAAAATTTACCATCTCCAAAGAACAAGAAGATCTATTGCCAGTCTTAAAACGGATTGTTGCCATAAATCCTGCTATTAAGATCATGGGTTCACCATGGTCGCCACCAACTTGGATGAAAGACAACAACAGCTTCAAAGGGGGCAGTCTGAAACCAGAATATTACGCCTCGTACGCGAAGTACTTCGTGAAATACATCCACGCGATGAAGGCAGAAGGCATCACCATAGACGCCATTACCATTCAGAATGAGCCGCTGCATCCAGGTAACGTACCAAGTATGTACATGGAAGCAAAAGATCAGGCAATCTTCATTAAAACTGCCTTGGGTCCGGCATTTAAGGCTGCGGGTATCAAAACAAAGATCATTCTGTACGATCATAATGCCGACCGCCCGGATTATCCAATCTCCATCCTTAAGGATCCGGAAGCAAACAAATATGTTGATGGTTCTGCTTTCCACCTATATGGCGGAAAGATTGAAGCTTTGTCGCAGGTACATGAGGCCTTCCCGGATAAAAATCTGTATTTCACAGAACAATGGGTTGGCGGTCCTTCTAATTTTCCCGAAGATTTGAAGTGGCACGTGTCTACACTCATCATCGGGGCAACCCGGAATTGGAGCAGAAATGTACTGGAGTGGAATTTAGCTGCCGATCCGGCATATAAACCGCATACCGTTGGCGGCTGTACAACCTGCCTGGGTGCAATTACCATTGCGCCTAAAGTAAGCAGAAATGTCGCTTATTACATCATCGGTCATGCCAGCAAGTTCGTGCCTGCAGGTTCGGTTCGCATTGCATCTAATCTGGTGGAAAACCTGGATAATGTTGCATTTAAGCGAAAAGACGGTAAAACCGTGCTTATTGCCGTAAATACCGGCAAGGAATCCAAGACCTTCAGTATTAAACATCAGGGTAAAACAGCCACGGCAACCTTGCCAGCAGCTGCTGTTGCGACCTATGTCTGGTAGCAGCCTGCCTGGATATTAATACGGGGTTGGTTAGGGTGAGCCTAACCAACCCCGTATTAATATCCAGGCATACTTCACAGTTCTCCACAGTTCAATACATTTTCGGTACAATCCTGCTTCAGCCAAAAACGAGCTTGATTTTATGTTATATTGGTGTAACGTTCTACAGCGCTTGCAACCAAATCTACCGCATATGAACACCCAACATTTTAGCCGAATCGCAGTACTCGCAACCGTTTTGTGCTTTGTTGCCTGTACCAAAGATGAACCAGCTGCCAAAGCTGAAGTCGCCACGGCGCAAGAAACTAAAAAGCTGAGCGTACCATTGAAAGATGGCCGTACACACATCGCGCGTGCAATCAATGCCCTATCAAGGACTTCAGCTGCCAGTCAAGCCTCGTTTTTGAATCGCGTCACTCAGATACTTACACCTGACGATGCTTATGTAAATTCAACGAGATTGATGGACCTTTCGGTTCTGACGAGTCATTATGTAACCGGTTCTGTTGAAGACAAACGCCTGAAACTTACTTTCACTGATTCCGTAATGATGATGCCCGGCTATCCCAACGGCTGGACGGCTTTGTGGAACAGTAAACCTTTTGTAGAGCAGGATGCCCCGGACGTGTTGTACACGCAACAGCGAAACCGGCTGACCATTCAGCTTTCAAAATATGTGGAAACGTTTGGGTTTGAATTAGCACCCAATTTGTATGATGCCTATGCATTTACCGTAGGCTTTTATGACAGCAAGGAAAATCCACCTGTTGCAACACTAACCCAGTCGGCAGCAACACCAATGGGAGCAAAGCTATTTGCTGTAAAATCGAAAAGGCCGTTTAATGTAATTGAGATCAGCTTTAATGGAGATAACGACGGTGCCAACCAGCCGTATGGATTTGCAATTGCAAACATTCGGTACATCCTCTGTAAAGATGATGCGGATTAAGCATTGGAATTAAAGCAGATTATACATCTGCTTTGTTGGGCACAATAAGCACGGGACACGCGGACTTTCTGGCGACGTGCTCGGCAACACTGCCCATCAGAAAATGATATAGACCTGTACGACCGTAAGTACCAATGACGATCAGGTGAGATCCCCATTCGTCAGACTGCTGTATGATGCCATGCGCCGCACTGTCCATCACACTGAAGTACGTGGTAGGGATGCCCATGCCGTATTTGTCTTCCATCTCTTTTAGCAGAATGTGACTGTTCTCTTCACTGTTATCATAGGTTTCCAGGAATACAGGGGCGAGGGTCATATCCGGGTTTACATTTGCGGGTATGGGTTCAATAACATTGACCAAAGCCACTTCTGCACCAAAGGTCTGCGCAATTTCATAACCTACGCGTGCCGCTTTTTCAGAAGAGGTGCTGTTATCTACGGCAATTAGTACTTTTTTGACATTCATGGCTGCTGGTTTTAGGTTCTACGGATAATAACAATTTCAGGAATATAATGTTTAATGTGCAGTTTTATCCGGCTTTCATTAGTTTTATATCCTGAATGGAAAACCAATACGGAATTTGCAGGGTGTCTATTGCACCACTAAGAGCTGCGCCTAAAGATCAGGCGGAAATTGTTTCGCAACTGCTTTTTGGCGACAAGGTGCTGATACTTGAACGTCTGGAGAAATGGCTAAAGGTACGCGGCGAATTTGACGGGTATGAAGGCTACGTAGATTTTAAGCAAGTACAAGCAGTTACTGGTGATAATACGCCCGGCAAAACCTTTGTTGCACCGGCAAACGTGCTGAACAGCCTAACCTTAACAGATGGCAGTAAAATGTATCTCGCCGCAGGCAGTACGCTTCCAGACTATGATGGGGGATATTGCAGGATTGCTGAGCAGCGATATAAGGTCGATTTTGAACCGCTTAAGGTTATGGAGCCTCCCAGTACAGAACAGCTTGTTAAAACGGCAATATTCTTCCAGCACGCACCATACCTGTGGGGAGGGCGAACGTTGTTCGGAATAGATTGCTCTGGATTCATGCAGATCGTCTATAAGATGCATGGGCTTAATTTACAGCGTGATGCTTCACAGCAGGCGCTGCAAGGCGAGACCGTACATTTTCTTCCAGAAGTTCAGCCGGGCGATGTGGCCTTTTTCGATAATGATGAAGGGAGGATCATCCACGTGGGTATGATCCTGAGCCAAAAGGAAATCATACATGCTTCCGGCCAGGTCCGTATTGATCCGATAGATGATCAGGGCATATACAATGCAGAACTGAAAAGGTACTCACATAAGCTGCGGATCATCAAGCGATTTATTTAGGTATGAAATGCAGGCTTATTTAACGGAGCTAGCCTTCAAATTTCCAGATCATGACGTGCCGGTCGTCTCCTGTGGAGATCAGGTATCGCCCATCGGCGCTCCAAATCATGTGGTTTATGGAATGGAAATGTCCGCCGGTGTTTTTTTCATTGCTCAGGATTTTTAGTAACCGAAAGTCACGGCTACTCCAGAGCTTTATGCTTTTGTCCTGACTGCAGCTTGCAAAATAAGGTCGTGTAGGATGAAAGATCACGCTGTAGATGCTGAATAGGTGTGCTGGAATATTCTGTTCCAGTTCAAAATCCATTGTTCTCCAGACTTTTAACTGTGCATCTCTGCTTCCGGAGATCATGTACCCACCATCTGGTGCAAACTGAATGGATGTAATGGGAAGGGTGTGTCCTTCCAAGACTTTAAAGCAGCTGAAGTCATCCGCATTATAGAGCCGGATCAGCCCATCTTTCGCACCAATAGCAATGGTTTTTTCATCCTTACTGATTTCAATAACACGTAGGGTATTATCGATTACGGGGAACTCATATAGAAAGGAAAAATCCTCAAGTGACCAAATGACAACCTTACCTTCCTCACCGGTGCTGATGAGCTCGTTTTTAGAAGGGATGGTTTTAATGTCGAATACGCCTTTTTTATGATGATCCAGTCGGGCGAGCAGTTTATCTGCTTTTGTATCGTAAACCAGGATGGTTCCGCTGCGCTGGCCAATAAAGAGCAGTTCATTATACCGGTGCAAAGCGTATACGGAACTTTGCACTGGTAAAAGAATCTTCACGTAGGTCATACTACTCAGCGACCATTCGACCACGCCTTTGTCGTTCCCTGCGCTATAAAAGCGGTCGGGATCTACAGCACTGCTCAGTGCATAAACAGGGTTTGAATGGCCAACAAGTGTTTCCTCAAGTTTCAGCATGTTTATTTCTTGTGTCTGCTTTCCAGGTTCAATGCAATATCTTCCAAGGTCTTGCCTTTTTCCTGTAATAGCACAAGCAGGTGGAAAATCAGGTCTGAACTCTCATTTACAAAATCGAAATCCGTTTCCGCTAAAGCGGCAATGACTGTTTCAACACCCTCTTCGCCAACTTTCTGCGCAATTTTATTGATCCCTTTTTGTCTCAGGCTATTCACGTAGGAAGCTTCTGAAGGATTGGCGTATCGATCTGCAATGATGTTTTGCAATTGAAAAAAGAAATTCTGGTTGTATGGCGTATCAAAGCAGCTGCGGTTGCCGGTATGGCAAGTGGGGCCGACTGGTGTGACCTTAATCAAAAGCGTGTCGTTATCACAATCCAGATACGTTTCTTTAACATGCAGGTAGTTTCCGCTGCTTTCGCCTTTGGTCCACAACCTGTTTTTGGTTCTTGAGAAGAAAGTTACAATCCCTTCTTGCTGAGTTTTGGTCCATGCTTCTTCGTTCATGTAACCGAGCATTAATACTTCCAGGGTCTGTACATCCTGTATCACTACAGGTACCAGACCGTTGCTTTTATCAAAATCTATATTCATAACCTTACCGGTATGCTGTTCTTTTTTAATTCTTGTTTTAAATCCGGTATTGCGATCTCTCCAAAATGGAAGACCGAGGCTGCTAAAGCTGCATCCACACCGGTTTGTTGAAATACATCAACGAAATGTTGTTTGCTGCCAGCGCCACCAGATGCGATTACCGGAATGTTCACGCTGTTGCAAACGGTTGCAAGCAGGCCACAATCAAATCCGTTCTTGGTGCCATCATGATCCATGGAGGTCAGCAGGATCTCGCCTGCACCCCTGGATTCCGCTTCTTTGATCCATGATGTGGTTTCGAGTGCAGTGATCTTACGTCCACCATTCAAGTGCACCAAATTCTTATCATCAACGAATTTGGTGTCCACAGCAACTACGACAAACTGTACGCCAAAGGCATTAGCCAACTCTTCGATCAATAGTGGATTGTTTACTGCTGCGGAATTGATGCTGATCTTGTCGGCACCGGCATTTAGAAGTGCTTCTGCATCCGCTACCGAAGTAATACCACCGCCGATGGTAAAAGGGATGTTAAGCTGGCGGGCCACGGATTTCACCATCTCGATCATCGTTTTCCTGCGCTCATGTGTGGCGGTAATGTCTAAGAACACCAGCTCATCGGCACCTTGCTGCCCATATTGCCAGGCAAGTTCTACAGGATCGCCAGCATCACTCAGGTTTACGAAGTTTACACCTTTAACCGTTCTGCCGTCTTTTACATCCAGGCAGGGGATAATTCTCTTACTCAGCATATTTACAGTGAAGACAATGCTTTAAGGTTCCATTGTTTTATTTCATCAATGGTAATCCGGTTTTCATAGATCGCTTTACCCACTACGCAAGAACGAATGTTGTATTTCGCCAACTCTTCAATATCGGCCATGGAGCTGATACCGCCAGAAGCAATCAGCTTTATGAAAGGGGAGTGGTCTAAAAGTTTGCGGTAAAGATCTACTGCAGCACCACCTAATTTACCATCTTTATTGATGTCGGTACATAGGAAGCGGAAAAAGCCAAGTTCAAGACATCTATCTACATAGTCCAGTAACTTGATTGGGGAGCTTTCCATCCAGCCAGAGTACTTGATCACTTCATCCAATACGTCGATAGCGATTACGATGCGGTTTGCATAGTCATACTTCTTACCCACTTCTTTGCTCAGGTCGGACAGGAAGTTAGGGTTGGTGATGGCTTGCGTGCCTACAATTACACGGTGAATGCCGGCATCGAGCAGGTTTGTAACCTGTTCAATGGTTCTTATACCACCACCATACTGGACTTTCATTTCTGTTTTCCGGATGATATCGAACAGGGTTTGTTGATTGCTGAAATCGCCTTTAGCGCCGTTCAGGTCAATAATATGTATAAATTCAGTGCCGTTAGATCGGTAAGTTTCAATCATGTCGGCGATGGAAACGTCGTAAACCGTTTTCTGGTTGTAATCACCTTCCCTGAGACGGACAACCTTGCCATCTAGAATATCAATTGCTGGAATTATATACATGTTATCTTTAAATTTTTGAAAAGTTCTTTAATACGAGTTCTCCGGCTACTCCGGATTTTTCGGGGTGAAATTGTACGCCATAGAAATTATCCTTTTGGATGCCAGCCGAAAATGGTGCGCCATACTCTGCTGTTGCAATGTCAAATGTAGGATTGTATTCTATAAAGTAGGAATGTACGAAATAAAATTGTGCCTGATCCTCAACACCTTCGAACAAATTATTGTTTTTTGGGGACACATTATTCCAGCCCATGTGCGGAATTTTTATTTGCCCGGCTTTATCAAACAGCCTGGTTTTTACGGGAATGATGTTCATTAGTTTTGCATCACCCTCTTCGGAGTGCTCGGTAAGCAGTTGCATGCCTACGCAAATCCCTAAAACCGGTTTTGTTTGTGCTTTGATGGCCTCGACAAGGCCTGTGTCTTCTAATTTCTTCATGGCTGCACCCGCATGTCCAACACCAGGGATAATGATATGACTATACTGGTCAAAATCTGCTTTTTCATTGATCATTCCATACTGGATATTCAATCGCTGCAGTGCTGAAGTCAGGGAAAAGATGTTTCCTGCTCCATAGTTTACAATTCCAATCATCTACAAAACGCCTTTAGTGCTGGGTAATACTAATTTTTCTGGGTCACGCTTGATGGCCATCTTAATTGCTTTTGCGAAAGCCTTGAAAATTGCTTCGATCTTATGATGTTCATTTTGCCCTTCTGCTTTGATGTTCAGGTTGCATTTTGCGGCATCACTGAACGATTTGAAGAAGTGATAGAACATTTCGGTAGGCACATCACCAACGCGTTCACGGTTGAATTCTGCGTCCCACACGATCCAGCTCCTTCCGCCAAAATCAATAGCGGCTTGGGCTAGGCAATCGTCCATTGGTAAACAAAAGCCGTACCGCTCTAACCCTAGTTTGTTGCCGATGGCCTTTGCAAAAGCTTCTCCCAAAGCGATTCCGGTGTCTTCAATGGTATGGTGTTCGTCAATATGGAGATCACCTTTGGTCTGAATGCTTAAATCCAGGCCACCATGACGTGCAATTTGATCCAGCATATGGTCAAAGAAGTTTAATCCGGTATGAATAGCTGCTTTTCCAGTACCATCTAGATCCAGCTTAATGCTGATTTTAGTTTCATTGGTATTACGATCGTGTTGCACGGTACGAGTACCGGCGCGCAACATGGTGTAAATATCTGCCCAATTTTGGGTCTCAAGTGCAATAACCTCCTGCAGATCCTCTGCTTTCTCTAAAATCTCGTTTTGACCCAGCAGGTCATTGTTGCGCAGCCAAATGGCCTTAGCACCTAGATTTTTTGCCAATATCACGTCGTTTAGACGGTCGCCAATGACAAAAGATTCCTTTAAATTGATGTCTTCTGCGAAGAAATGCTGTAGCAGCCCTGTATTTGGCTTTCTGGTGATGGCATTCTCGTGTGCAAAGGTGCGATCAATGATTACCTCATCAAAACGTACACCCTCGGTTTCGAAAGTATCCAGGATGAACTGGTGTACTGGCCAGAAGTTCGCTTCGGGATGTGAATCCGTGCCCAAACCATCCTGGTTGGTTACCATTACCAGCGAATAATCCAGCTCCGTAGCAATCTTAGAGAGGTAGTACAGTGCGCGTGGATAGAATTTAAGCTTTTGAAAGGAATCGATTTGCTCATCCTCAGGTTCAAGGATCAGTGTACCATCGCGATCTATAAATAATACTTTTTTCATGTTTAGGCTTGGTAGTTTTTTAATGCAATAAGTAAGGTTTGGTTCTCTGCAGGTGTGCCGATGGAAATTCGCAGGCAACCTTCACATAATGTAACCTTAGAACGGTCGCGCACGATGATCCCCTGGTTCACGAGAAAATCATAGATGCCGGTAGCATCTGTAACTTCTGCGAGGATGAAGTTTGCGTCGGAGGGGTACACCTTTTTAACGACAGGAATGGTTAGCAAATCGGTACTTAATTTATCTCGTTCTTCAACGGTTAATTTAATCCATTCATTAACCTGATTAATGTTTTGCAGTGCCGCCAATGCCAGGTCTTGTGTTGCCTGATTAATGTTGTAAGGTGGCTTTACTTTATTCAGAATATCGATGGTCGGTCGACCTGCAAATGCCATCCCTAAACGAAGTGCCGCAAGGCCCCATGCTTTTGAAAAAGTCTGCAAAATAACCAGGTTTGGATACTCTGTTAATTCCTTGATGAAACTCCTTTGTTTCGCGAAATTAATGTACGCTTCATCGATCACAACTAAGCCTTTAAAATTGGTTAGAATGGTCTCGATATCGGTGCGGATAATGGAGTTTCCTGTTGGATTATTTGGCGAGCAAATGAAGATCAATTTAGTGTTTGCATCTATAGCTTCTGCGATGCCATCCAGGTCCAATTGGTAGTTCGGCAGAAGGTTGATTATGCGTACTTCAACGTTGTTAATATTCGCCGATACTTCATACATTCCGTAGGTCGGTGGAAGTATAATAACGTTGTCTTTTGCCGGCTCACAGAAGGCTCGGTAAAGTAAGTCGATCGCCTCATCACTTCCGTTACCAAGGAAAGTGTTTTCTATAGGTACGCCTTTGATCTTGCTGATGGCATCTTTAAGATCCAGCTGCAATGGATCCGGGTATCTGTTATAATCTGCCGGAAGGGGCGAACCGAAACTATTCTCATTCGCGTCAAGGTAAACGCTTGCCTGACCCTTGTACTCGTCGCGGGCTGTGGAGTAGGGCCGCAGGTTCTTGATGTTTTCCCGCTGTAAACTGTTAATATCCATTTTCTGAATTTAAACGTATGGTAATGGCATTTTTGTGTGCTTGCAGGCCTTCTGCAGCTGCGATCACTTCTACCGTGTTTCCAATATTATTTAGGCCTGTTTTATCAATTCGTTGGAAGGTGATCTTCTTAATGAAAGAATCAATTGAGACACCTGAATACGCTTTAGCATAACCACTTGTGGGGAGCGTATGATTCGTTCCTGAGGCATAATCGCCGGCACTCTCTGGCGTAAGGTTGCCAAGGAACACTGATCCTGCATTTACAATAAGGGGAACCATTGATTCATATCCTGTAGTAGCAATGATCAGGTGTTCAGGGCCGTATTGATTGCTAAAAGCCATGCCTTCAGCAAGATCATCAACCAATACTGCGTATGAATTCTCAAGCGCTTTCCCAGCGATGTCGCGTCTAGGCAGTACAGCAAGTTGCGCCTGTACCTCAGCTAACGTGCGATCTATCATATCGCTTGAAGTAGCGACCAAAATAGCTTGACTATCAATGCCATGTTCTGCTTGTGCAAGTAGGTCTGAAGCAACGTATGACGGATTGGCAGTCTCATCAGCAAGCACTAAAACCTCTGAAGGACCAGCAGGCATATCGATCGCCGTGAGGGTGTTACCCTGGATTAATTGCTTCGCCTGTGTTACGTATCTGTTTCCAGGACCGAAGATCTTATCTACTTTGGGGATCGTTGCTGTACCATACGCCATAGCGGCTACCGCCTGTGCGCCGCCTGCAAGATAGATCCGGTTAATGCCCAGTAGTACTGCACAATAAGCCAGATAGCTGTTGGTTTTGCCGTCCTGTTGTGGGGGTGAACATACCACAATCTGCTTACAGTCTGCAAGCGTGGCTGGAATGCCTAACATTAGGAATGTGCTAGGGAGTACGGCTGTTCCGCCGGGGATATAGAGGCCCACGCGTTCAATTGCGCGACTTTCTCGCCAGCAAGTAACGCCAGGCATCGTCTCTATGGGCGCTTCAGTATGGATTTGTGCTTCATGAAAACGCTTGATGTTGCTGTAAGCCACGTCAATAGCGGTTTTAACCTCCGCTGGGATCCCTGCGGCAATACTGGCAAGTTCAGCTTCATCCAGGTAGAGCTTTTTTAATTCTACCTTATCGAACTGGCTGGAAAACGACTTTAAAGCTTCATCGCCGTGTTGCTTCACCTGATTCACGATCTCCGAAACACGGTCCCGAATACTGCCATCATCCTCAAGCTGTCGTAAGCATATGTTGTGAATGTCTTGTTGAGACAATTCTTTGAATCTGTAGACTTTCAATGTTTTAAGTTTTAATATTAACTAAAGGTTAACGCTTAAATTGATGATTTCAGGCTTATACGATGATCTTTTCCATCGGCATAACGACGATGCCCTCCGCACCTGCTGCTTTAAGTGCATTGATTTTCTCCCAGAAATCCTGCTCCGCAATTACGGAGTGTAAAGCGACCCAACCTTCATCGAACAAAGGCACTACAGTTGGGCTCTTAACACCGGGTAGTAATGCGACTACTTTTTCAAGGTTTGTTTTTGCAACATTGAGTACAACATATTTTGTTTCTTTGGCTCTTAAAACCGAACGGATACGTTGTAATAACTCGAGTACTTCGGGTTCAAGTTCAACACCTGCAGTACCGATTAAAACGGCTTCAGATTTCATCACTTCTGCGAATGGTTTAAGGCCGTTACTCTTCAATGTACCACCAGTAGATACGATGTCACAAATGGCATCACTTAAGCCTAAACCTGGACCAATTTCAACCGATCCGGAGATGGTTCTAACTTGCGCATTAACGTTGTTTTCCTGAAGATATTTTTCGAGAATAACCGGGTAAGAAGTTGCAATTGCTTTGCCTTCTAATTCTGAAATTTCAGTGATGTCACTGTTATTGGGAACTGCAATTTTAAGGGTGCATTTTCCGAAGGACAGCTTTTGTAAATAGGAAACTTGTGCACCAGATTCGGTGATCACATTTTCGCCAACAATGCCGAGGTCGGCGATACCATCCTGAACATATTCAGGAATATCATCGTCTCTTAAAAAAAGGATTTCTAAAGGGAAATTACTAACGCTGGAGATTAGGGAGCTTTTGTAGTTTTCGAATGATAAACCACAATTTTTAAGAATCTCTACAGATTTTTCGTTTAACCTACCCGACTTCTGGATAGCTATTTTGAGTGTTTTCAATTTGCTTATATTGAATGAATGGAATAAAAATAAAATTTTCGGAAACTAGTCTTGAAGTACAAAACATTACATATCTATCGCCATAACTGGCGATGGTGCAAATGTAAGTGGTGGTTCAAGTGTTTTCTCATTTATTTCTTCCGTTCAATATGCAAATGCATGTTGGGGTGCGGCAAATATAGTAGCTGAGAAATAAAATAAAGAATTACTGTGTCCGAAAATGTATTGTTAATGTAAGTTTAACATGCAAACACCAGGATTGCCGCTATGTTTAAGAAATAATACATTGTAAAAGGGCAATGCTGCTGTTTGAAGCTGACAAAAAGCGAACACATTCCATTTTAATCCTTATTTTTGTTTAAAAAAACAATATGAAACTTGTAATCACAGGCGTAACTATTGCCGACCCCAATAGTCCGTTCAATCAAAACACTTGTGATGTACGTGTAGCGCAGGGTAAGCTAATCGCTATAGGCGAAAGCTTGAGTCCTGAGGATGGAGAAACGGTTTTTGATGGAACCGGATGTTATTTAAGTCCGGGCTTTTTTGATCTGAATTGTGCCATTGGCGATCCTGGCTTCGAAACCAGGGAAGACATTGAAAGTGCAGCAGCGGCTGCACAGGCCGGAGGTTTCACTGGTATTGCTGTGCTGCCGCATACTGATCCGGTGGTGCATTCTAAGGCAGAGGTAGCGTATATTTTGAACAGATCCCGGGAAACGCTAGTAGACATCCATCCGATTGGTGCCATTAGCAAAGACCTGGATGGTAAAACCCTTGCGGAACTTTATGACATGCAGCAAGCGGGTGCAGTTGCTTTCTCTGACGGCAACAAACCGGTGGCGGACGACGGCTTTATGAGTCGCGCCTTACAATACGCCAAAGGCATGAACGCCTTACTGATGGTTTATCCGGAAAATGGTTCCATTGCAGGGAAAGCACAGGTTAATGAGAGTAGAAACAGCGTGCTGTTGGGCATGAAGGGTGTTCCTGCACTTGCCGAACAAATGCAGATTTCCCGTGATTTGTTCCTTTCAGCGTATCATGATGCCCCGATCCACATCAGTACCATATCCACCGCAGGTGCTGTAGCATTGATTAAACGAGCGAAACGAGAAGGCGCGAAAGTGACCTGCGACGTGGCTGCTCATCATCTCGTATTTACGGAAGAGCTGCTGAATGATTTCGACAGCAATTATAAAGTTAAACCCCCGCTGCGTGGGAAAAATGATGTGAAGGCACTTATTGCTGGATTAAAGGACGGCACCATCGACGCCATTTCTACGCAACACCGGCCGCATGAAATTGAACACAAGGCCGTTGAATTTGAAATTGCAGCATACGGCATACTTGGGTTGCAAACAGCCCTGCCGATGCTCGTGAAAGCTGGTTTAAATGCGCAGCAGATTGCAGATAAACTTTCCATCGCGCCGAGAAAGGTGTTGAATTTGGTGGTTCCTGTAATTGAAGTTGGTGCTGAGGCAAACTTCACCCTTTATGACCTTAAAACTTCATGGCTTTATGATGAAGCCAGCAATAAGAGTAAGTCTAAAAATTCACCACTAATAAATCAACAGCTCAGCGGAAAAGTTAAGCTGGTTTACAACAACAATAAACTTGAAACTTATGGATAGTAATGTAAAAAGCGCGCTTATCGCTTCCCTGGACAAATTTGCGGAACAATCAGGTGAAAATTCGCTAAAGCTTGAAGAAGCGCTTGTAGAAGTTTTCAGCAAGGATCTTGGCTTTCTGGAGAAGGTTGAAGAATTTGATGCGGCATTCGATGAATATCCTGCGTTCGAAGAGCTTCGTGAGGTGTTTTTCGATTTGTTGATGATTAACTTCTTCGCCAATGACATCAAGAAACTGGAAGAAGATTATCTAGAAACAGACGAGTGGGCGAATATCGAAGAAGAGACGATTGACCGTGGTACGGAGCTATTGAATTTGCTTCTTTACATCAATGAGTGTCATGATGAGAAGATTAAGCCTGAGCTTAACGACTTCCTTAAGGAATTCTTGTTGGTTGAGGAAGATGAGTTCCAGGATGAATTCCACATCTATGAAGATTTAATCAGCAATCAGCAGCTTGTGGAAAGCAGCATTGAAGACATCTGTAGTCATGCTGGTATGATCGAGATTGGTGAAGAAATGGAAGAATTGTTCGTACCGTTTATGGTTTTCTTCCACCAACCACGAATTACCGCAGAGTCTGTAAAAGAACTTGAAGAAAATAGTGCAAATCCCGCTTTTGATGTTGCGGTTTATAGCTTAATTGCTAATTTTAACGAAAATAGAATTTAGTAATTAAACAAACACAGCAATAATCATGGAAACAACAACGATCAACACAAGCGCGGTAAGAAGTGCTGCCCTAAAGAATGGTTTAATCTGGGGCGCGATTAGTATCGTGTTGTTTTTGGTTATCTATTACATTGCACCGGAGCTTTTGGGCTCATGGATTGGCAACGGGATTACCTTCTTAGTGGGGATCGGTTTAGCAGTTTACTTTTGCCTGGATTTACGTAAACAAGCAGGCGGGTACTGGAACTTTTCACAGGCACTGCTGAACATTTTCATTATGTTCCTGATTTCAACAGCCATGTTGTATTTCTTCACCATCATTTTCAGCAAGTACATTGAACCGGAATATGCGGAAAGAATGAAAACGATGATGATGGAGAACGTAGAATCTACTTATCGAAGCGTTGGTCTGGACAGTTCAAGGATGGAAGAGGAAATGAGCAAGATGTCTGTCGAGCTTGATAAAACGCTAAATCCTAGCTTCTCGCAGATGATTGTTGGTTTTGGAATCTCCGCTACCCTATACTTCATCGGCGCGTTGATTTTTGCTGCTATTTTTAAGAAAGAACGACCTATATTCTTTAAAACAGAAGAATAGAAATTTTATACCCCTACAAGCCAATATTGTTTAAGTCGTGATCAACACGCTTAAGCGATATTGGCTTTCTTATGGACATTTTGCTGTCAATGTTAAAGCCATTCTGTAGAATGTCATTTAAATTGACAAAATTTGCTGCCGTATTAAGCCTTTCAAAAGTACACATGGATATATCTGTTGTCATCCCCCTTTACAATGAAGAAGAATCTTTACCGGAATTAACAAGCTGGATTACCCGTGTAATGACGGAAAATGGTTTTTCTTACGAGATTCTTTTTGTGGATGATGGGAGTACAGATGCTTCCTGGAGCATTATTGAAACGCTTAGGCTTACACAGCCCACGGTAAAAGCCATTAAATTCAGACGGAATTACGGTAAGTCTGCTGCTTTAAATGTGGCTTTTGAGGCTGCAGCAGGTGATGTCATTATCACCATGGATGCCGATCTTCAGGACAGCCCTGATGAAATCCCAGAACTTTTTCGTCGTATTAAAGAGGAGAAATTCGACCTCATTTCTGGATGGAAGAAGAAGCGCTATGATCCCATTACAAAAACAATTCCTACAAAGTTGTTCAATGCTGCCACACGCAAAATGTCTGGCATTGCATTAAACGATTTCAATTGTGGCTTAAAGGCCTACCGTAAGGATGTGGTTAAAACGATAGAGGTGTACGGCGAAATGCACCGTTATATTCCTGTGATTGCCAAATGGGCCGGATTTACCCGTATTGGCGAGCAGGTCGTAGAACATCGCGCACGCAAGTATGGGGTGACGAAATTCGGCATGAGTCGCTTCATCAATGGTTTCCTGGATTTGCTGTCCATCTTCTTTGTCGGAAAATTTGGTAAACGACCGATGCACTTTTTCGGTTCACTGGGGGTGCTTTCCTTCTTCCTGGGCATATTTATGGCCCTGTGGATGATCGGAGTAAAGCTATACCACATTGCGGCTCATGTGCCTTACAAGCGGGAAATTACCGACCAGCCACTTTTTTACATTGCACTGGTGGCTATAATTGTAGGCTCCCAGATGTTTCTAACTGGCTTTGTGGCCGAATTGGTTACCCGTAATGCCCCTGAACGCAATCAGTATCTAATAGAAAAAGAACTACGCTAATGTTTTTTTCTATCATTATACCATTATATAATCGCCCACAGGAGATTGATGAGTTGCTGTTTACGCTAACCCGTCAGTCTTACACGCAATTCGAGGTGCTGGTGATTGAGGATGGATCTGTAAACCATGCCCGGGCTGTGGTGGAAAAATACAGCAACAAGCTGGATCTGAAATACTTTGCCAAAGAAAATGAAGGCCAGGGTTTTACCAGAAATTACGGCTTTGAACGCGCGCGCGGGGATTACTTCGTCATCTTTGATTCCGACTGCCTGATTCCTGAAGATTACCTGGAAATCGTTAAAGATTATCTCCTTGTTCATCAGCTGGATGCTTATGGGGGGCCAGACGCTGCCCATGAAAGTTTTACGCCGGTACAGAAAGCCATCAGCTATGCGATGACTTCACCATTTACAACTGGTGGGATTCGGGGCAATGCCAAACACATCGGACAATTTCACCCAAGAAGTTTTAACATGGGTGTTTCCCGTGAAGTGTGGGAAAAAGTTGGTGGATTTATCCTGACACGACTTGGGGAAGACATCGAGTATAGCATCCGCATACATTCCCATGGCTACAAGATTGGCTTGATTCCTGCAGCAAAAGTTTATCATAAGCGTCGCACGAGTTTCGCACAGTTCTATAAACAACTGCACTTCTTTGGCCGGGCGAGGATTAACATTTATAAACATTTCCCTTCAGAACTGAAGCTGGTGCACTTCTTTCCAGCGGTATTTACTGTTGGCATTATCCTGACCCTTATTCTACATGTTATATATAAACCATTAGCCTATCTTTGTGATGCAGGCATATTGATCTTTTTTCTATTGATATTTCTACATTCCTGGAAAGTGAACAGATCCCTGAACGTTGCATTTTTAAGCATCATCGCTGCATTTATACAGCTGGGGGCATATGGATTGGGTTTTATACAGGATTTTGTTAAAAGAGTAGTATTTAAATCAGCATGATTAATTTTTTAAAGGAAAGCACTTTTACAGTAAACGAGGTCATTGGGAAAGCATGGCGCGTTACTTACGACAACTATTTCTCGCTGGCCACCCTATGCTTTTTGATCTTCATTACATTTACAACCTCAAGTCTGATGGCATTCTTTCTTAAGGATGTGAATATCGCGCTGCGCATTCTGATGGTCTTTCTATTTATCGTGCTCTATTGTACGATAAACCTTTCGCTGTTTAAATACATCCTGCATTTGCTGGATAACGAAAACGAGCAGATTACGATTGTAAGTACACTGCCAACGCGGGTGCAGATTATTCGTTTTCTAATTGCTACTTTCTATTTTGCCCTCTGCATTGTGTTTGTGGGTGTGCTGTTATATCCGGTGCTATTTATCCTGGATCCGCTATTAAGATATGCGGTACGGCTGGGGTTGGTGAGCAATCTTGCTGAAGCAGGCCGGGTTGTGACCAATGTTTCTGTCGCAATTGCCATCGTTGCGATTTTCATCACGTTTATAAGAATTTCCTTTTTTCAGTTTTTCATCATTGATAAGCAGGCGAAGCCTTTTCAGGCCATTAAGTATAGTCTGGCAACCACAAGAGGTAACTTCACGAAGATCCTTCTATTGCTGTTGGTTTTAGGCTTTTTTCACCTGCTATCGCTTGTGTTTAACTACCTGCACTGGTCGGTAATCTCTTTACTCGTGATCAGTTTAAGTTCATTTATCATCGTTCCGCTATCGAGCGTTGCGCTGACCATTGTCTATCGTAAGATGATGGCTGCTTACGATGGCACTGAAGAACCGGATATCATTCACAACATTGTCTAATTTCTATGGGACTAAAAGCGGCATTAAGTAAACCCTTTGCTGCCTTCATCGTACGAGGCATAAACAAGTGGAAATTCAAGGCGGCGGCAGCGCAGCAGCAGGTTTTTATGAAACTCATCCGTGAAGCTGCACATACGAGCTTTGGTAAAGACCATGATTTTGCATCCATAAAATCTTATGCGGATTTCAAACAACGGGTGCCGGTTCGCGATTATGAAGGGCTACGCCCGTACATTGATCGTGTGGTCTCCGGTGAGGCTGATGTGATGTGGAAGGGGAAGCCGGAATACTTTGCCAAGACCTCCGGAACAACATCTGGTGCTAAATACATTCCAATATCAAAGGAGTCGATGCCCGAACATCTAAAGGCCGCCAGAAACGCTTTATTGACCTATATTCATGAAACCGGCAAAGCCGATTTTGTAAATGGAAAAATGATCTTCCTGCAGGGCAGTCCCGTAATGACCGTTAAAAACGGGATCAAGGTGGGCCGCTTATCGGGCATCGTTGCCAATTTAGTGCCTGCATATTTGCAGCGGAACAGAATGCCGTCTTACAAAACCAACTGTATAGAAGACTGGGAGACCAAGGTGGATGCCATTGTGGATGAGACCGTTCATGAGGATATGCGACTGATTTCTGGCATTCCACCCTGGGTGCAGATGTATTTCGATCGGTTGACAGATAAAAGCGGCGGTAAGAAGATTAAGGACATTTTCAAGAACTTACAGCTGTTTGTCTACGGTGGTGTGAACTATGAGCCTTACCGTGCAAAGATTGAAGGCAGTATTGGCCGTCAGATTGATTCTATTGAGACCTACCCGGCTTCAGAAGGATTTATAGCTTATCAGGATAGTCAACACGATAAAAGCCTGCTGCTGCTGGCAAATGCCGGGATGTTCTACGAATTTATTCCTGCAGCGGAATATTATAATGATAATCCGGTACGTTTAAGCTTAGAAGAAGTGGCGCTTGACGAGAATTACGCACTTGTATTGAATACCAATGCCGGCCTTTGGGGCTATAGCATAGGCGACACGGTAAAGTTTGTTTCAAAAAACCCTTACAAGATTTTGGTGACGGGCAGGATTAAGCACTTTATCTCCGCCTTTGGCGAACATGTGATTGGAGAGGAAGTGGAACATGCCTTGTGGAGCGTGGCACAGCGTGAAGGCTTGAGCATTACGGAATTCACGGTGGCGCCGCAGATAAATCCCCCTGAAGGTGGATTACCTTACCATGAATGGTTTGTGGAATTTGGTACGGCACCGGTGGATATGGTCGCGTTTTCACGTGAAGTGGATGAAACGTTACAACAAAAGAATATATATTACCATGATCTGATTACCGGAAAAGTGTTACAACCGCTGGTGATCCGGTCTTTGAAAAAGAATGCATTTGTAGACTACATGCGTGCTGAAGGTAAACTTGGCGGCCAGAATAAGGTGCCCAGGTTGTCTAACGACAGAAAGATTGCGGATAGTTTGAGTAGTTTTACAATTTAACAGAACATCATTGAAAAATATATCGGTACTGGGCTCGACAGGATCTATCGGCACACAGACATTGGAAGTTATTGCAGCAAACCCGGAACTGTATCGGGTGGCTGCATTGACGGCGCAAAGAAATGCGGCACTGCTCATTGAGCAGGCGCTGAAGTACAAGCCCGAATTGGTGGTTATCTGCGATGAAAGCAAATATGAGCAGGTACGCACGGCGCTTTCCGGCACAGGCATAAAGGTGCTTGCCGGCGAAGCGGCACTGGAAGATGCGGCAAGTCTGGATGCAGCCGACTTGGTTATTACCGCCATTATGGGTGCAGTAGGGTTAAGGCCCACAATCGCAGCCATAAAGGCGAAAAAAGATATTGGTTTAGCGAATAAAGAAACGCTGGTTGTTGCCGGACAATTGATTACGCAGCTGGCCAGGGAACATGGGGTTAAGATCATTCCTGTAGATTCCGAGCATTCGGCGATCTACCAGTGCTTAGTCGGGGAACCGGACGATTCAGTGGAGAAAATCTATCTCACGGCATCGGGTGGCCCATTCAGAGGTAAGGACCGATCATTTCTGGCTTCTGTTACAAAGGAAGCTGCATTGAAACACCCTAATTGGGTGATGGGCGCTAAAATCACCATAGATTCGGCTTCCATGATGAACAAGGGTCTGGAAGTGATCGAGGCCAAATGGTTGTTTGACCTGGAGGAATCGCAAATTGACGTCATCATTCATCCGCAATCCATAATACACTCTTTGGTGCAGTTCACCGACGGTTCGATGAAGGCACAAATGGGCCTTCCCGACATGAAGCTGCCCATTCACTACGCGATGGCGTACCCGCAACGCGTACAGACGAACTTCCCACGCTTTAATTTTATGGATCACCAGCAACTGACCTTTCAGCAGCCGGACCGTGAAGTGTTCCGTAACCTGGAACTTGCGTATCAGGCCATGAACCAGGGTGGGAACATGCCATGCATCATCAATGCAGCGAATGAAGTTGTGGTAAATGCCTTTCTGGAGGACCGCATCGGATTCCTGGAAATGAGTGACGTTATTGAGCGCTGCATGAGCGATATCGCGTTCATTGCCGAACCAACGCTGCACAATTATTTAGAAACGGACCAGCATACCCGTATATTTGCCGGTCAACTGGTAACAAAATAGATTTTATCTCATCATAAATAAAAACATTAAGTAATATATGAATGGACTGATTATGACCGCCCAGCTGCTGTTGGGATTATCGATATTAGTGATTTTACACGAACTGGGGCACTTTTTAGCCGCGAGAGCCTTCGGCATCAAAGTAGAAAAGTTTTACCTTTTCTTCGACGCCTGGAACGTTAAGCTTTTCAGCTTCAAAAAGGGCGACTGTGAATACGGCATCGGCTGGTTGCCGCTTGGCGGATATGTGAAGATTGCCGGTATGATCGACGAGTCGATGGACACAGAACAACTTGCGCAGCCTGTACAACCCTGGGAGTTCCGCTCTAAACCTGCCTGGCAGCGATTGATTGTAATGCTCGGTGGCGTGTTCGTAAATGTTGTAGTGGGTATCCTGATCTTCTGGATGCTAACTTTCAAATACGGCGAAACTTATATTCCGAACAGTTCAGTACAGAATGGCATTAATCCTGGAGAAGTCGGTCAGAAGATCGGCCTGCAAAAAGGAGATAAAGTACTTGCGATTAATGGTAAAAAAGTAATCCGTTTCGAAGAGATTACCTCTTCAAAGGTACTTTTGAGCAATACAACTTTAACTGTTTTAAGAGGCAACAATACCTTGTACGTTAAAGTGCCAGATAACATCCTAAACGATATTTCAGACGATGGTATCGAATCCTTCGTTAGTCGTGCGCCTCTATTGAGCTCGACGATTGACTCGGTTGTGGCGAATCGCCCTGCGTCTAAAGCGGGCATACAAAAAGGAGATGTTATTACTGCCGTGAATAAGATGCCGGTAAAATACAGCGTAGACGTGATTGCAGCCGTGCAGAAGTTGAAAGGCAAGCCGATGGTGTTCGACGTTAAACGTGGGGGAGAGACCATTCCTTTGACGGTTCCTGCAGACACCTCCGGTGTGGTTGGTGTGTTCTTCAACTTCGACGAAATTAAACAGGAAACAACCAAATACGGCTTCCTTGAAGCATTGCCAATTGGTGCTACGCAGGCCTGGAAAACCTTCAGCGACAATGCAAAAGGTATCGGCAAGGTATTCACCGGTAAAATCAAGGCAAATAAAGCTTTCTCAGGACCTGTGGATATCGCACGTAAGGTTTATGGTGGTGAGTGGGTTTGGGCTAGATTCTGGGCTTCTACAGCCTTCATTTCTGTAGCACTTGCATTTATGAACCTACTGCCAATTCCGGCTTTGGACGGCGGTCACGTGGTGTTCTTGCTCATCGAGATGGTTAAAGGCAAGCCGCTGGGCGACAAATTCATGGAACGTGCACAGATGGTTGGTTTTGTGATCCTGCTCTCGTTGATGGTCTTTGTGCTCGGGAATGATATCTTTAAGAACTTTATAAAATAGCCGGTCTCATGGATTATTTTGAACTGTACGGGCTGCCGATAAGCTTCAATCCGGATTTAAAGCTCGTCAAGCAGAAGTTCTATGAGCTAAGTAAGAAGTATCATCCTGATTTCTTCATCAATGAAAGTGAAGAAAAACAACAGGAGGTACTTGAACTTTCCACATTGAACAACAAAGCTTTTCAGGTACTCAACGATCCGCAGAAGCGGATACATTACATTCTTTCCTTGAAGGGACTGCTGGAAGAAGGGGAGAACTACAAGCTCCCACAAACTTTCCTGATGGAAATGATGGACGTAAATGAAGCTTTAATGGACCTGCAATTTGATCCTGATGCGGCGCGTCTGTCGCAGGTGAAGCAGGAGATAGATGGTATTGAAGCATCCTTAAATCAGGAACTTGAATCCCTTGCTGCTGCTTTTGATGCGCAGGATCCTTCAGCGCAGGACGCAACATTGCGCGAAATTAAAGATGTTTATTACAGAAGTAAATACCTATACCGGATCAGGGAAAGCCTGGCCAAAATAAAATAATCACTATGCATACCTCCGCCATTTTCAGAAAAGTAGCCGTTGCTGAAGGGATATCTTACATCCTGCTCTTGTTTATTGCCATGCCTTTGAAGTATTGGGCCGGCATGCCGCTGGCCGTAAAATACACCGGTTGGGCACATGGTTTACTGTTCGTGCTGTACATTGTTTTTTGGCTAATGAGCTGGCAGGAAAGCAAATGGAAGATTAGCAAGGCTGCGATGTACCTGTTTTCATCCTTGCTGCCATTCGCGCCTTTTTGGGTGGATAAAAAATTGAAAGAAGATAATGTAAATTAATCTTGGAAGTTTGGGGGACAATGAATAGATTTGCATCCCGCTAACAAGGAAATGCCCAGCTGGCGGAATTGGTAGACGCGCTGGTCTCAAACACCTGTGGGAAACCGTGCCGGTTCGACTCCGGCGCTGGGTACAGTGGAAACACTAAAAAGCCTGTAAATTTTGATTTACAGGCTTTTTTCATTTACGTACATACGAAGTTACCTACAGCTTAGCCACCGTCAACATAACCCTTTTCAGATTCAAATCAAATTACCATGTTTGGGAGCCCTTGGAAGCTGATCCTGAAAATCAATCAATCCATACAATTTCCAATTCGCCAATCTTCAAACCAGTCCCAATTTATTAGAAGATCTGGGTACACGTTTAAATTCTAATGAAATCCTAATATCTATAACAAACTTTTTTACTGTTTTTGCCTTACTATTGCACCGCTGAAAACAAAGCATTAAATTACTTATGGACGACCTCCCTAAATCATTCGTATAGATGTATCAGGATAAGGATTTCACGCTGAGCAATGCAGCGCTCTTTAACTATATCACTAAAGAGAAAAAGGACGTCTGGTCCATTTACATCTACGCCATTTTAAGCGGCTTGGTGCAGCTAAGCATTCCACTCGGCATACAGGCAATTGTTAGTTTCATTATGGGTGCTACCATGGTGACTTCTCTCTACATCTTGATTTTTTTTATTGTATTGGGTACCTTCCTGGTAGGTCTTTTCAGAGTGAAGGTGATGCAGATCATTGAGAAGATCCAGCAGAAGATGTTCGTAGAATATTCCATTGCTTTCGCGACCAAAATTCCGAAGATCAACCTCTCTGCAACCAAGAAGTATTACCTGCCGGAGCTGGTAAACCGCTTCTTTGATACGCAGAATCTGCAAAAGGGTATTTCCAAGATCTTGCTCGAAATCCCCACGGCACTGATCCAGATTGTATTTGGTATCCTCCTACTTTCATTCTACCATCCCTGGTTCCTGGTATTTGGTGCCCTGGTGATCATCATTGTCGCCATCATCTTCAAATTTACCATGAACTCCGGTATCCGCTCCAGCCTGGAAGAAAGTGAAAAGAAATATGCCGTCGCTTCATGGCTTGAGGATATCGCGGGCGCGGTGAAAACCTTTAAGATCAACTCAACCGCTGATGCCCATCTTACCGGAACAGACGAGCGTGTGGTTCGTTACCTGAAACACCGGACTTCCCATTTCCGGGTGCTTGAATTTCAATACAAGACAATCATCGGCTTCAACGTAATCATCACAATGCTCATGCTAACGATTGGTACTTATCTCCTGGTTACTCAGCAGCTGAACATCGGTGCCTTTATTGCGACGGAAATTGTGGTGCTTACCATTATGAGCGCGGTGGAAAGACTTATTAAAAGCCTCGAGAGCTATTATGATGTGATTGCTTCGCTGGTAAAGCTGAACAAGGTCACCGAGCTGCCGGAGGAACAAAATGGCATCATCAACCTGCAAAAGGAACATGGGGGTATGGAGGTCAAACTGGATGATGTGAGTTTCGCCTTCACCGATAATCGGCCTATCCTAAAGAACATCAGCTTTGAAGCCAAGCCGAATACCATTACCGTTATTTCTGGTGCTTTTGGCGCAGGCAAAACAACCTTGCTGAGTGTAATGGCTGGCTTTTACGAGAATACGTCCGGTGCAATTATGTTCGATAAAATTCCGCTGAATAACCTTGATAAGAACCAGCTAAGGTCCCGCATTGGACTGTACACACAGGATATGATTATCATCAAGGGCACCCTGCTGGAGAATATCCTGCTAGGACGTAAGAATGTGAGTGCCGATGAGGTGATCAAACTGAGTGAGGAGATTGGCCTGGAAGAGCTGCCAAGCTTATTTAGCAAGGGTTTTGATACCGAGATCAGTGAAACGGATACCGAGGTATCTTTTAGTGGCAAGAAAAAGATTACACTGCTCCGTGCTTTACTGGGCACTAACCGCCTGCTCATGCTGGAAGATCCGCTGCAAGGCATGAACGAGGAGTTCCGGACCCGGATGATCAGGCATCTGGAGAAAATTAAGGCTTTCACCACCATCATCATTATATCACAGGGCAGCGCCTTGCAGGACATTGCTGACCAGCATCTGCACCTGGAAGATGGGCACTTGTATACGGTTAAATAAACGTGAGGAAAATGAAGCTTAGATCTTTTGAAAGCATTTATCATATCAATAAAGAGTCGCAGGTAAAAACCTGGTTTTATTACTTCGCAATCTTATTTATTATCGTCCTATTCCTGCCATGGACGCAGAACATCCAGGTACGTGGCAGCGTCAGTACCTTGTACCAGGACCAGCGACCACAGCAACTGAATTCGCAAATACCCGGTAGGATCATCAAATGGCACGTTAAAAATGGTGATTTTGTAAAAAAGGGAGATACCATTCTCCAGCTTTCCGAGGTGAAGGATGATTACCTGGATCCGGAACTGCTTCGCCGCACCCAGGAGCAGGTAGCAGCCAAAAAGGGCGTAGGCGAATACTACCGGGCAAAAGTGGGTACTACGGAAGCGCAGCTGGGCGCCATAAACGCGAGCAGGGATCTGAAACTGTCACAACTGAAGATTAAACTATCGCAGCTCAACAGCAAAATTGCTGCGGAAGAGGCGGAGCTTGCGGCAATAGGGAATGAAATGAAGCTGCTTGAAGATCAATACGGCCGGCAGAAGAAGATGTATGAAGAAGGGTTGGTTTCACTAACGCAGTTCCAACAACGCGCCGTGTCTTACCAAAACGCGCTTGCCAAAAGAACGGCTGCTGAAAACAAGCTCAGCCAGTCTCGCCAGGAGCTCACAACGCTCGACATTGAACGAAATGCCATCATGCAGGATTATACCGAAAAGGTGAGTAAAATTCAAGGAGAACGCTTCCAGAGTATGGGTCAGATTGAAGGGAATACGGGCGATATCGCGAAGCTGGAGAATCAGGCAGCGAATTACCGCGCTCGCCAGAATATGTATGCTGTGCTCGCCTCTCAGGATGGGCAGGTGGTTCAACTAACCAAATCGGGGATAGGTGAGATCCTGAAGGACACGGAGAGTATTGGAACCATCGTGCCGAAGATGGCCAACTCGGCCGTTGAGATCTACGTCAAGCCGGTAGACTTGCCCCTGATGCAGGTTGGGCAGCGGGTAATGTGTATTTTCGACGGTTTTCCTGCCATTGTATTCTCCGGCTGGCCAAATTCCAGCTACGGTACCTTTGCGGGTAAGGTGGTTGCCATTGAAAACAACATCGGCGCAAACGGTCTTTTTAAGGCGCTCATTGTGGAGGACAAATCAGAAAAGCCCTGGCCGCGGCAGATTAAAATCGGTGCCGGTGTAAAGGGAATCGCCATTCTCAATGACGTTCCGATATGGTATGAACTCTGGCGGAATATCAATGGTTTCCCACCGGATTATTATGTCTCAAAATCAGAAAGTGCAAATACCGCCGATGAAAAAGGGAAAAAGAATTAGCGGCTTACTATTCTTGCTGTGCATGCTGCAATTTGCCTCGGCACAAGTTGTCGTAGCACAGGACACCCTACGGTTGTCGCATGGAGAATTTTTGGCTATTGTAAAACAATATCATCCACTAGCCTTCAAGTATCGCCTGGAAAACCAGATTGCTAAAGCGGAGGTGCAGCAGGCTCGCGGGTATTTCGATCCGGTTCTGAGCGCCAAAGACGGCAAGAAAACCATAGATGGTGTAGACTATTACCAGGAAAGTAATGTGGGTTTGGAGATCCCGACCTGGTATGGGGTGTCTTTAAGCGGAAGTTATAATAATATTGAAGGACAGCGACTTAATAACAGTGACACACGAGGTGGCCTTTACCAGTTTGGTGTGACGGTGCCGCTGGCAAAGGGGCTGCTGTTTGATCAACAAAGGGCTTTGCTGCAGCAAGCCAGGGCAGCATTGCAGATGACGGCCGCTGAACAGCAACTGCTGACCAACGCACTTTTCCGGGATGCGGAAACGACATACTGGGATTGGGTGAGGTATTATGAAATTTACCGTTTGCAAACGCAGGCCGTAGACATCAATGTCAAACGTTTGGACATGATCAAAAGAACTTTCGATTACGGTGAACGTGCCGCGATCGATACCACCGAGGCCCTCGCACAATTGAGAAGTTATGAGCTGGAACAGGAAGATGCATACCTTCAATTTTTGAAAGCCACAGCAGAATTATCGTTGTTCCTTTGGAAAGATCAGTACCAACCTTTCGACCTTCGTCAGCCAATCGTTCCAACGGACGAGCTCGTGGCTAGTGAGGCCTTTAAGTCTTATCCATTGCTTATTACTAAGCTGAACACGACCAATCTGAATGCACACCTATCTTTAGTATACTATCAGCAGAAAGGGAGTTTTCTAGAAACAGAACGCAGGTTGAAGTGGCAAAGCTTCTTGCCTAAGCTTGATTTTACCTACAACTTTTTCAATAAAGAAGGTTATCAGAGCGAATATTTCCCATTGTTCCATAACAACTATCAATATGGGCTGAAGCTGGAGATTCCCGTTTTTTTAAGGCAGGCCCGTGCAGGGTACCAGATGGCTAAAGCCAAAATCGGCCAGAACCAGATGGATCTAACGTTGAAAGAGCAGGAATTGCAGGTTAAAATCTCCAATTATTCGAATGAGGTGCAGAACTACAATGCGCAGATCAACTTGGCTGGCCGAAACCTGGAGAATTACCAACGGCTTTTGCAAGGGGAGGAAGCCAGGTACGGCAATGGAGAAAGCTCCTTGTTTTTAATAAATTCCAGACAAAATAAGCTCATTGAAGCACAGGAGAAGGTTATAGAACTGCGATTTAAGTTTCTAAAAGGCTACGCGGAGTTGAAGTATTTAGCGGAGAGTTTTTAATGTTGGATCTCCATCTTTAGCTAATCCAAATATTCAAACAGTAGAACATACTTCTGCTACTAAGGCATCGCATTAAGCCACTTTCTTGAAATAGAGCGCAGTGGCTTGACTTTTGGTACTACATATAAATCAATGGAAATGCCTGATTAAAACTCCTAAAAATTAGAAGCTTCAGGATTTGCCCCATGCTTCTCACAGATACCCTCAAACCGGTTTATTGCTTGTAACACCAATCTTCTACGAGCTGCAACGATATCGCCCAACTCAATTTCAAATTCAAGAAGGTCACTGTGCGTGCTCTGAAGCAAACCATCAATCAGGTCCATTTGGTGCTGATAACTAGCTTTAAGCTCAATAAGTTCTACTTGAAATGTATCGTTCATGTTCAATAAGCATCTGTTTGCCGTAAAGATACTTCAAACCAGCCGGAAACCTCGACAATAAATACAATGAGATAAAATCGGGATCAAGACTCGAGACAGGCCTGCCACAAGAATCACCGTCTCTCCTATACTCTTGACAAATAGATGATCATATCCTAGTAAAACGGTTATACATTTGCTTAACACTGTTAAATGATATAACGGGAAACACCATGGGAAGTAAAGAACGTATCGCAAGGTTAAAAGAAGACACGAAGAGCAACATTCTGGAAGCGGCCTTGGAGATCGTTAAAGAAGATGGCTGGCAGGCTTTAAGCATGCGCAAGATTGCGGATAAGATTGAATACACTGCACCAATCATTTACGAGTACTTCGAAAATAAAGAAGGTATACTTTTTGAACTCACGCGCCAGGGCTATGTGATTTTGGCTCAGGAAATCAAGCAAGCGAGTGCTAAAGAACAGGATCCCGTGAAACAACTCGAAGCAATGTGGATCGCTTATTGGAATTTTGCCTTCGGACACAAAGAGCTTTACCAACTGATGTACGGTGTGGAGATGAACTGCTGCTACCGTAAAAATGAATTCGTAGAAGCAGAGCTTTCCTTGAATCTATTCTTTGACAAGATAAAGGAAGTGATGACTGATGAAGAACCCAATCGGGATCTGATCTGCAGAAAGTTCTACACGTTCTGGTCAATAATCCATGGACTAATATCCATCAACCTGGTAAACCGTGGTCGGGGACAAGAGATGAACCAACAAATTCTACAAGACGCTATCAAAGGCATTATTAAATACATTAACGATTAACAAACTCCTTTAAAACTGAAATAACCTCAGGCCCATCCAATGGGCCTTATTTTACATCAACTACCTAACGCTGTTAGATTACCTACAGCCGTTATATCGATCACCATAAAAATCAATATGTCATGAAAACGCAGCAAAACTATCCACCATCACTTAACAGTGTTAAACGATCTAATATCGTTATTTGGCTCATGAGCCTGGTCTTCTCCATTCTATTATTTGCCTGTCATCGCCAGGAAAAAATGCAGTTAGCGGCACCAGTCGTGCAAGCCCTGCCTGTTCAAACCATAAAGAATAGTTCAGAAAGCACCCTCTTAGAATATCCTGCACTAATAGAGGGCGCAGTTGATCTGGAAATCCGTCCACAAGTATCCGGTGCGCTCGACAAAGTGTTTGTCAATGAAGGTGCACTTGTTAAACAAGGCCAGCCATTATTTAAAATTAACGAACAACCTTTCCTTGAAGCTATGAACAATGCTAAGGCAACTTTGCAGTCTGCACAAGCTGCTGCCCAGAACGCGAAGCTGGAGGTTGAAAAACTTACACCACTGGTTGCCAATAATGTGGTGTCGGAGTTTCAATTGAAGAGCGCCAAAGCAGCACACCAGGCTGCACTGGCAAGTGTAGAACAAGCCAAAGCCGGCATCGCAACAGCAAAGATCAATCTGGGCTATACTTTAATCAAAGCGCCCGTAACAGGCTACGTTGGCCGTCTGCCCAAAAAGCAAGGCAGTCTGATTAGTGCCGAAGATCCGATTCCACTGACCAGGCTCTCAGATGCGCATGACGTTCATGTCTACTTCTCCCTCAGCGAGGATGATTTCATCAACTTCAACGAAAGGTATGCTGGTAAAACCGTCGCTGAACGCATCCGTAACATTCCGGGCGTTTCCCTGATGCTTGCTGATAACACCCTTTACCCATCTAAAGGTAAACTCGACATGATTGATGGTCAGTTCGACAAACAAACCGGTGCCATCACCCTAAGAGCAACTTTTCCAAATGAAAATGGTATGCTTCGTTCTGGGAATACCGGAAGGGTTCAAATGACGATGACCCATGAAGATGCGCTGTCGGTACCACAGGAGGCAACTATGGAAATCCAGGACAAGATCTTCATTTTCTCCGTGGGCAAAGACAACAAAGTCAGCAAACAGCCAATTACGGTCCTTGGCACAAGTGGCACCAATTACCTGGTTAGAAACGGCGTTAAAGCGGGCGATAGAATCGTGTTAAAAGGAATTGAGAGCCTTAAAGACGGTGAAGTCATACAACCAGAATCCAGCAAAGATTTAACTGCAGCTAATATCAAATAACGAAATACAGATGTTCAAAAAATTTATCGAGCGCCCGGTACTCGCTACCGTAATCTCCATACTCCTGGTCATACTTGGTGTGCTAGGTCTTACCAAACTACCACTGCAACAGTTCCCAGACATTGCCCCACCAGCTGTACAGGTGATGGCATTGTACCCTGGCGCGAATGCGGAAACGGTCTTGCGTGCTGTGGCACCTTCACTGGAAGAATCCATCAATGGCGTGGAAAACATGAGCTACATGAGTTCCACCGCCAGCAATGACGGATCCCTCGTGATCACCGTTTACTTCAAGCTAGGCACCGACCCCGACCAGGCTGCGGTTAACGTGCAGAACCGCGTGGCACAAGCAACCAGTCAGCTGCCAGCAGAAGTTGTGCAAGCCGGCATCACCACCTCCAAGCAGCAGAACAGCCTGATCATGGTTGTTGATATGTACACAGACGACACCACCAACTACGATCAGGCCTTTCTCGCTAACTACGCGCAGATCAACATCATTCCAGAGATCAAAAGGATACCCGGCGTAGGCCAGTCTATCATCTTTGGTGGAAATAAAGACTACTCCATGCGGGTCTGGCTTAATCCGGCGCAGATGGCGACTTATCAGTTAACGCCCAACGAAGTAATGGCGGCCATTCAGGACAAAAGCCTTGAGGCTGCACCCGGCAAGTTCGGTGAAAGCAGCACCGCTTCTTTTGAGTATGTCATCAAGTATAAAGGGAAATTGAACAAACCTGCAGACTATGAGAACATTGCCGTTAAATCCAATGCTGATGGTTCCATATTAAGGCTAAAGGACGTCGCCAGGGTTGAATTTGGTACCTATACCTACAGCAACTTCACCAGGGTAAATGGCAAACCCGGCATCAACATCGCCGTTATGCAGCTTTCGGGGTCAAATTCCAACGAGATCCAGATTGCCATTGCTAAACTAATGGAGAAGTCAAGCAAAGACTTCCCCAAAGGGGTCAAGCACCTGATGCTTTACAACACCAAAGATTCGCTAGACATCTCGATCAATCAGGTTAAAGCTACGCTTATTGAGGCTTTCATACTAGTCTTCATTGTCGTATTCATCTTCCTTCAGGATTTCCGTTCCACGCTCATTCCAGCCATTGCAGTGCCCGTAGCCATATTGGGAACGTTCTTCTTCATGCAGCTTTTTGGATTCTCCATCAACCTACTCACCCTGTTTGCCCTGGTACTAGCCATTGGTATTGTGGTCGATGATGCCATCGTCGTGGTAGAGGCCGTCCATGCCAAAATGGAACATAGCAATCTTGGACCGAAAGCCGCAACCGTTTCCGCCATGCGTGAAATCACTGGTGCAATTATTTCCATCACGCTCGTGATGTCCGCCGTGTTCCTCCCCGTGGGTTTCATGGAGGGCTCCACAGGCGTGTTCTACAGGCAGTTTGCTTTTACCCTGGCCATTGCCATTGTCATCTCGGCGGTCAACGCGCTTACGCTAAGCCCGGCACTTACAGCACTTTTCCTCAAGGAAAGCCACACCCATAACGGTGTCCCACAAAAGAAAAAAAGCTTCAAAGAAAAGTTCTTCATTGGCTTCAACTCCGGGTTCGAGAAGCTTAGCGACAAATATCTAGGGTCCCTACGTTTCCTCATCCGCTATAAATGGGTCAGCGTAGCCGGCCTAGCGGTGGTCATGCTGGTCACTGGTGTGCTTGTAAAAACTACGCCTTCTGGCTTCATCCCTTCAGAGGATCAGGGATTTATCGCCATATCGTTGTCCATGCCTGTGGGTGCCTCCCTGGATCGTACCACCACCGTCATCAAAGAACTGGAAAGTAAGCTCGACAACATGGAGTCCAAAAAGACGCTGATGGGGCTATCGGGTTTCAACATCCTTACACAATCTTCCAGTCCCTCTATGGGCGTGTCTTTCATTCTGCTTAAGCCTACGGCGGAGCGGGGCAAGGTCAAAGACATCAACGAGATCATGGATGAAGTTCGGGCGAAGCTCTCCACCATCAAAGGGGCAAACTTCTTTGTATTTACCTTCCCAACTGTACCGGGCTTCAGTAATGTCGACGGATTGGATATGGTGCTTCAAGACCGCACCGGCGGAAGTCTGGACAAATTCAGTGGCATCAGCAGTAAGTTTATTGGCGAGCTCATGAAACGTCCGGAGATTGCGATGGCGTTTACATCTTTCCGATCCGATTACCCGCAGCTTGAACTTCAGGTGGATGATGAGAAAGCAGATCAACTCGGCGTTCCCGTGAAAGCTGTACTGCAAACCATGCAAGCTTACTTTGGTAGTACGCAGGCTTCAGACTTCAACCGCTTCGGTAAATATTACCGGGTGATGGTGCAGGCCGACAAAGCAAACCGGGTTAATCCTGCTGCCATGGATGGCGTATTTGTCAAGAGCATTCAGGGCAATATGGTGCCAATCAACACAGTTGTAAAACTAAAGCGGGTGTATGGACCTGAAAACGTTTCCCGCTACAACCTGTTCAATTCCATAGGGATCAATGCCATTCCAAAGCCCGGTTATAGTTCCGGAGATGCGATCAGGGCAGTTGAAGAGGTTGCACAAAAGCAGCTTCCTTTCGGATACTCCTATGAGTTCACCGGATTAACCCGCGAGGAAATCTCCTCCGGCGGACAATCTGTAATCATCTTTTCGCTGTGTCTGGTATTCGTCTACTTCTTGCTTGCTGCACAATATGAAAGCTATATTTTGCCTCTGGCGGTCGTTCTATCCATCCCTGCAGGGATCCTTGGGGTTTTCACCGCCATCGGCCTTACTGGAATCTCAAACAACATTTATGTGCAGGTTGCACTGGTCATGCTCATTGGCTTGCTCGCCAAAAATGCGATTCTGATAGTGGAATTCGCCGTGCAACGGAGACGGGCCGGAAAGTCGTTGACCGCTGCAGCGCTTGAAGCCGCCAAGTTGCGCCTCCGCCCAATCATCATGACCTCGCTTGCCTTCATCGTGGGTATGATCCCGATGATGAATGCCGCAGGTCCATCTGCGCTCGGCAATCACTCCATTAGTATTGGGGCAGCTGGCGGAATGGTATTCGGCGTAATACTGGGGCTGTTCTTCATTCCGGTGCTCTTCATTTTCTTCCAGTATTTGCAGGAGCGCGTGTCTGCCTTCTCGGTACCTGCGCCCAAAAAAGAAATCCACATCAAAGAATTAGTTCATGAAAACGTATAAAGCTTTATTTTACCTCCTTTGCATCTCGGCCATAGCGGCCGGATGTAAAGTTTCGAAGGATATTCCTGTTCCACAAAATGCCACACCAGCTACATTCAGGGAAAGTCCGTCAACCGATTCTACAAGCATTGCGACTTTGCCGCTCCATGCTTTCATTAAAGAACCCGACATTCAGCGGCTGGTGGATACTGCTTTAATGCGGAATTACGATCTGCAGCTTGCACTAAAGAACGTTGAAGCTGCAGAACTTTTGTTCAAACAGTCCCGCTTAGGTAATCTGCCCAGCATCAACATGCAGGTTACGGCGAGTTCCAACAGGCCGTCAGACAACAGTCTGAATGGCTTAAGTTCAAGTCAATTTCTAGGCACACGACACATTGAAGATTACAGTGCGGGCCTGGGCCTAAGCTGGGAAGCAGATATCTGGAGTAAAATCAAGAACCAGAAAAGATCTGCTTTAGCTGCTTATTTGCAAACCGCCGAAGCAAAAAAAGCAGTGCAGACCAGGATTGTCGCCAATGTAGCGCAAGGTTTTTATCAGCTGATGATGATGGATGCACAGCTGCTGGTTGCTAAGCGGAACCTTGAACTGCGTGATCGCACGCTGCAAATTATAAAGCTACAATATAATGCAGGGCAGGTTACCTCCCTGGCCATTCAGCAGGCCGAGGCAGAACAGATCCTTTCGGCTCAACTCATTTCACAACTTGAACAGGCAATAACCATTCAGGAGAATGCCATAAGCGTGCTCAGCGGTAAAGTACCTGCGGCAGTAGATCGGCAGAGCACATTGAACAGCCTGAAGACACCCCTGAAACTTCCGGCAGGGTACCCGGCGTCCATGGTCAGCTTGCGACCAGACGTGAAAGGTGCTGAACTCGCGCTGGATGTTGCGAATGCTGAAGTCGGTATTGCCAAAGCGAATCTTTATCCAAGCCTGAACATCAACGCCAGTGCAGGACTCAATGCACTAAAGGCAAGTAATTGGTTTACCATCCCAGCCTCCTTGTTTGGTGTAGTATCGGGCGGCATCACCCAGCCGGTTTTTCAGCGCAAGCAACTGAAAACACAATATGAACTGGCTAAAATCGATCGTGAACGTACGGTTATTCAGTTCAGGCAGGCCGTACTTAATGCTACGGCAGAGGTCTCCGATGAATTAACCAGGATCCAGCGACTACAGCAGCAATATGAAATTGCTTCAAACCGTGTACAAACCTTACAGCAGGCCGTTAAAAATGCAGATCTGTTGTTTAAGAATGGTATGGCAACCTACCTCGAGGTCATCACGGCGCAAAGCAACTTCCTGCAAAGTGAACTTGCACTCGCCGAAGTAAAGACTTCGCAACTCATCGCTGCAGTAGAACTATACCGTGCACTGGGTGGCGGGACTGTCCAGATGTAAATCCAGCGACAGTTTTGCGCGTAGATGTCCGGATTCTTATTTAACTTGGATCATACAAAATATGAAAACATGGAACCAGTTAAGAATAGATTTGAAACCTCGCTGGCGGAAGGCATTCACCACCAACTAGCCCTTTTAGCTGGAAATTGGGCAGGCACCTCGCGCACCTGGTTTGAAGCAGATGTGCTTGCAGATGAATCCCCGGTCAGTGGAACCATAACATCCATTCTTGGAGGTCGTTTTATTCTGCACCAGTACCAGAGCAGTTTAGCGGGTAAACCACTTGAGGGGCTTGCAATCATTGGCTACAGTTTTCCCTACGGTCGATACCAAACGGCCTGGGTGGATAGCTTTCACATGGGAACAGGAATTATGTTCTCCGAGGGGGCGGCAACCGAGAAAGGACATTCAGTTCTAGGAAGCTATGGAGGCGAAGGGATGCTAGAACCCTGGGGTTGGCGGACTGAAATTGAGGTTGTTGATCAAGATCATGTGATCATTACGGCGTACAATGTGGAACCGGGTGGGGCAGAAGCTAAAGCTACAGAGATAAATTACCACAGGAAAGTATAATACGATGATCGGTACGAGAAACTTAATTTCAGCATAGCATAATTTAACCTATATTTAACTGTTTTCGTCCTTTTTTAACCAAAGTATAAATATTTTTATTACATTTGTATATATTTAAATACAGTATAATGCAACAAGGAACAGTAAAATTTTTCAATGAGACAAAAGGTTTTGGATTTATCGTGCCAGCTAATGGTGACGCTGAAATCTTCGTTCATTCTTCAGGCCTAATGGATAACATTCGTGAGAATGATTCAGTAAGCTACGACGTTGAGCAAGGTAAAAAAGGCTTAAACGCAATTAATGTTAAGATCAGCTAATTAGATTTCCTTCATAAATTGGAAGAACATCCGCGCTAAGCGGATGTTTTTTTTTGCCCAAAATTATGCTTTGTTATTGGTCAAGAATCAGCCAAACAATAAGCTTACGGGCTGCTTATTCAGTAGCTAGAGGGATAAATATCTTGTGATTTGTTTGTTGCTGGGTGCCTCGTCAGATGATAGCGCATTCAACCGCTTCCAATAATTCCCTTAAACAAAACAGGGCACCTGCAAATGCAGGCACCCATGTTTTCAACCAACCTAACCTAGTTCTTATTTCCAACCGCCACCAAGCGCTTTGTATAGCGAGATGTGGTTTAGCACTTGTTCTTTCTTAACCTGCGCTTCTTTAATCTCCGCATCCAACACGCTTCGCTGCGTGTTCAGAATATCCAGATAAGTAACTCGCCCTGCTATAAAAAGATCATTTGCAGCTTTTACAGAAGCATTTAGCGCATCAACCTCATCCGTGATGTGTGTCCTTTTCTGCTTGATGAAGTCTTCCGCTTTAAGTGCATTTTGCACCTCCTTGTAAGCATTCAATACCACCTTTTCATATTCCTGGAATGCGATTCCATAATTAGCGGTGTAGCCAGCGTACTCCGCACGTAAGCGCTGCTGACTAAAGATCGGCGCCGTAATGCCGCCAAGTAATCCATAGGCTACTGATGTCGGCGTACTAAACAGTTTTCCAAGATCGAACGACTGCAAGCCAACATACGGCGCTAATACAACCGCTGGCAAAAACGATAGCTTCGCAGCCTTAGCCTCCTTATTTGAAGCAATAAGTTCCAGACCTGCCTGACGGATATCAGGCCGCAAGGCAAGCATCTGTAGTGGCGTGCCACTTGCCAGTGAATCGTTCATAATCGTGGCTTCAAGTCCGTTCTGTGTACGGGAAATTGATGTGTTGAAAGTTCCTGTAAGGAAATTCAGATGGTTCTCCAGGATGCTGATTTGTTGCAGCACTTCCTGCTGTCTCGCTTTCGAATTGGCCAACACGGCTTTAAACTGCTGCACACCCAGCTCCGTAGCCGCACCAGCGGATTTCTGCACTTCTATAATTTGTAAGCTCCGTTGTTGCAAGCCGATGTTCCGGTTAATAATTTCCAGTTCTTCATCCAGGGTAAGGAGTTCAAAATATGCTGTCGCCACATTACTCACCAATTCCGTTTGTACCAGTTTCTGACCTTCATAAGAAGCCAGGAATTTGTTCAATGCCGCCTGTTTTCTGTTTTTTAGCTTACCCCAAAGGTCCAGCTCCCAGGATGTACGAAGCCCTATAAAGTAATCGGGCAGGGGATCCGGCAAACGCTCGTCCTCCTTCAGATTATCTGAAAAGTTGGTGTCATAGTTACCAATTCCATCCATCGTATAGAAACCATACTTCCGCAAACCTGCTTCAACCGAAAGATCTAAGTTTGGCAATGCCGCACGTTTTCGGATCCGGAGATTAGCTGCTGCAATTTCAATCCTGTGCAAAGTCTGCTTCATATCCGGATTGTTCGCAAGCGCCGTATCAATCAGCTTTGCGAGCTGCTCATCCTTAAAGAAGTTTTTCCAGGTCTGATTCGCGATGGTATTGGTATCCAGGCTTTGCTGAAAAGCTGCTGGCACATCCCTGTGCTTATACTCAGGAAGGTCTTTGTTAGCAGAACAACTGCTTAAGAAGATAATGAACCCGATTAACGGAAGCGCTACCAGTTCAATAGCCTTCTTCTTCGGTGCCACCGGACCATGATCCGGATCTATATCCGGTCCTGAGCCGCCAGCTCCGGAACCATTATCATCGTCAGCGCTTGCCTCAGGAATTGCTTTCTTCTTCCGCATAAAAGAGGAGAACAGCACATATAGTCCAGGAATAACGATTACCCCGGCAATCGTACCTACAACCATACCGCCAACTGCTGCGGTACCGATAGACCGGTTACCCAGCGCGCCCGCGCCACTTGCCAGCATCAATGGGATTAATCCTGCTGCAAATGCAAAGGACGTCATCAGGATCGGGCGCAAACGTGCTACAGATCCCTGGATTGCGGCATCAAGATAACTCATACCTTCTTTCTGCTTTAGAATGGCAAATTCTACAATCAAGATCGCGTTCTTGGCGAGTAAGCCGATGAGCATCACCAGTGCAACCTGTGCATAGATGTTGTTTTCTAATCCAAATACCTTTAAGAACAGGAAGGCACCAAATACCCCCGCTGGTAAAGAAAGTAATACCGGCAATGGCAGTAAGAAGCTTTCATACTGCGCCGCAAGGATCATGTACACGAATACCAGACACAGCGCGAATACATAAACTGCCTGGTTACCCGAGAGAATTTGCTCCCTGGTCATACCCGACCATTCAATCTCGTAGCCCTGTGGCAAACTTGCCGCCACCTTTTCTGCAGCCTCAATGGCCTGACCACTACTAACACCTGCGGCCGCTTCACCTGTAAGCATCGCCGAAGAATACATATTATATCGCGTAATTTGTTCCGGTCCGTAAACGCGCTCCATCGTAATGAAAGAAGAGAATGGCAGCATTTCGCCAGCATCGTTCTTGATGAATAACTTCAACACATCTTCCGGTTTTTCACGGTAATTCGGTCCGGCCTGGACCATTACTTTATACATCTGACCGTATCTAATGAAGTTCGTTGCATAGAAACTACCCATCAATGTTTGCAAGGTGTTCATTGCGTTTTCCACACTGATCCCTTTTTTAGCGGCCTGATCATAGTCCACCTTAATGAGGTATTGGGGAAAGCTCACGTCAAATGTGCTGGACACACTTGCAAGCTCTGGCGTTGCCGTCAAGTCGGCCATGAACTTATCCAGCACCACAGCCGTTTTATTCAAATCATCTTGTCCGGTTTTATCCAGAATCCGCATCTCAATACCGGAAGAGTTACCAAACCCTGGAACTGTAGGTGGTGGGAAGAATTCAATCTCCGCATCCATAATGTGTGCCGTCGCTTTTTTAAGCTCGCCAATCACGTCTGTAACGGATTGATCACGATCGCCCCAGCCAACCAGGTTGATCATACCCATACCGTAAGACGCACCAGATACCTCGTTTACTAAACTATATCCCGCAAGGGTAGAAACAGTCTCCACCGACTTCATTTTGCGACTGATGGCATCAATTTCATTTAATACAGCCTCTGTACGGTCCACCGTTGCACCAGGAGGGGTATTTACGTTCACATAGATCATCCCCTGATCTTCTGTTGGGATAAAGCCCGATGGTAATACACTAGCCATGCCCCATGTGGCCACAAAGAAGCCAATTAGCAATCCAAAAGTTAACACCCGGCGTCCTGCAATACGCGTAATCAGGCTTTGGTACCCACCTGATGTACGATTGTACCCTTTGTTAAAGCCACCAAACAACTTCGCCATAAAGCCTTTTGCTGCAGGTTTATCGTGCGGGGAACGCAGGATAATTGCACACAAAGCTGGCGTAAGCGTTAAGGCATTGATCCCGGAGATGACGATGGCCGAGGCCAGCGTCAGCGAGAACTGCCGATAGAATATACCGACCGGGCCGGAAAGGAATGCAACGGGTACAAATACCGCCGACATCACCAGGGTGATTGCCACAACTGGTTTACCCACCTCGCTCATGGCAGAAAGTGTTGCTTCCATAGGTTGCATGTGCTCTTCCTCCATTTTGGCATACACCGCCTCCACAACAACAATCGCGTTATCCACAACAATACCGATGGCGAGCACCAGGGCAAAGAGCGTAAGCAGGTTTATCGAGAAGCCAAGCATTTGCATAAAAAACAACGCACCGACCAGACAAACAGGCACGGCAAGTGCCGGAATCAAGGTCGACCTGAAGTCTTGTAAGAAGATGTAAACCACAATAAACACCAGAATAAAGGCCTCTAGTAGGGTCATCAATACACTGGAAATTGACGCGTCCAGGAATCGTGAAACATCATAGCCCATGGTATAAGTCATACCCGGTGGGAAGGAGCTACCTTTAAGCTCCGCCATACGGTCCTTTACGTTCTTAATAACATCCTGTGCATTGGAACCTGGTAACTGCTTCAGCATGATGGAAGCCGAAGGGCGGCCGTCAGTCTTGGATACCATCTCGTAATCCAGGGAGCCGAACTCTACATCAGCAATGTCCTTTATACGGATGATGGATCCATCCGCATTCGCGCGGATCGGAATATTCTTGTACTCTTCAGCTTCGGTAAACTTCCCTGGATAGCGCAATACATATTGCTGCATATTGATGGATTTATCCGAGCCAATACCGGTTTGCCCCGGTGCGGCTTCAACGTTCTGCTTCCTTAATGCGGCAACAACATCATCACTGGAGATCTGGTAGGCGGCCAGGCGGTCGGGTTTTAACCACACACGCATTGCATAATCCCTTAAACCCATGATCTGCGCAAAACCCACACCTTCAATACGTTTAAGCTCTTTTAATATGTTGATATCCGTAAAGTTGTAAATAAAACGCTCGTCAGCAGTTTTATCTTCACTGTACACATTCAAATACATCAACATACTATTTACTTCCTTCTCCGTGGTTACACCGGCCTTGATTACCTCCTCGGGAAGTTCATCCAGCACCGTGGTTACCCGGTTCTGTACGTTCACGGCAGCGATGTCCGGATCCGTGCCAACTTTAAAGAAAACCTGAATCAGCGTCGTTCCGTTGTTGGTGGACACGGAGTTCATGTAAGTCATACCCGCAACACCGTTAATTGCCCTTTCTAGTGGAATGGCCACAGCATTGGTACTTACTTCAGCATTCGCACCCGTATAATTCGCGGTTACCACAACGGATGGGGGAACAATATCCGGGAACTGCGTCACCGGTAATGTAAAGAGCGCCAGTATCCCCAACAGGGTAATAAAGAGCGATATGATCAGTGATAAGACTGGTCGTTTTATGAATGTTTCAAACATAATTGTGCATGATGGTATTAGTGGAGTCCTGAAAAGGACTCACATCAATGATTAATTAGATAGTAGGTGGAATTAGTTTTTCGCGACCAGTGTGCTTTGCGGCAGCGCCATCGTTTTTGGTGAAACTTTTAGTCCGTCACGCAAAGTCTGGCTGCCTTCAAAAACAACTTTATCCTTTGTTTCAAGTCCATCCAGCACAGTGTAATAGTGCCCAACACGTTGACCAGCCTTAAAAGCAGTCATCTTAATGGTGTTGTCTGGCTGTAATACATACACGTATGTCCTGTCCTGAATCTCGAAGACCGATTTCTGGTGCACCGCCAGCAATTCGCCGGTTTCAACAGGCACACTGATCTTACCCGAAGCGCCGTGTTTCAACAACCCGGTAGGGTTAGGGAAACGTGCTTTTAAGGATAATGAACCTGTATTCTGCGCAAATTCACTTTCCGCAAATACGGCATCTCCCTGGTGGGGGTAAAGCTCACCGTTCGCCAGTGTAAGCTTAACGCGCTTCTGAATATTGTTCTTCTTGAAGCTTGCATCTGCCACCATATTCAGGTACTCTTTTTCAGAAATATCGAAGTAAACATTCACTGCGGAGAGGTCTGAAACGGAGGTCAGTAGAGATCCTTCTTCCAGTAAACTTCCTGCTTTCAAAGGAATCCTGTCAATGCGGCCGGAAAACGGCGCGCGAATCATGGTGTTTGCCAACCTCGTTCTTGCATGTTGTAGCACAGAACGCGCTTCCGCCACGCGGGATTCAGCAGCTTTTTGCTTAGCGGCTGCTAAGTCCATATCCGTTTTAGAAACAATGTTATTATCTACAAGAATCTTTGTTCTTGCTTTCTCCAGCTTTACGGTTTTTGCATCTGCAATGGCGTTGTTCAACGCGGCTTCCGCTTTTGCATATTCTGCTTTATACTCCTCATCATGTATCTTAAACAAAACCTGGCCCTGTGTTACAGCAGCGCCTTCTTCTACATATATTTTATCTAAGAAACCCGCCAATCTGGATCTTACTTCTACATTCTTTACCGCCTGTATATCTGCAATATATTCGTTGTAAATGACGGTGTCCAATTTGGTTACAGCGGTCACCGGTACTGTTCTTGGGGCTGCAGTTTCTGTGTTGTCCTTGCTTTGCGCGGTACAACCAATTAATCCGACGGTAGATAGGAATAGGAAATTAGCTAAAAGATTAACTTTCATGTTATTGTTGACTATGGTTTAATTAAAAGATGGTCGTCCTGTGCTTAATGACAGGAGATAAAAAGCTGTGAAACAGCAAAAGGCTACGCTAAGCTCTTGATAGACAAGAACAGCGCAACATGATCATTACGTTAGCGGAATTAACTTAGAATGGCTTTAGCCGGAATAGAAAGGAGTAATACCCGGGAAGACAAAGGCTTCGGGCGCTATAATATGGGTGTTCAACAACCCTGGTCCGGATCAATTGCCGGAACAAAAAGAAACAAAGGAAGAATGTAACCGCCGCGAGTGCTGGTGTTGCAGTCTTTACAAGACGATACTCCTCATTAGGAATCTTGACATCTTGAACGTTGCTCTGTGGAAGATCAAGCAAATCATCAATTACATATTCCACAAAGGAGTGCCCATCCAACGTCGTATCTTTACTAAGCGCATTGAAGCCAGCTTCGTAAACAATGATGTTGAGATACGCAAACAGTCCTACGATATGGAAAAATTTGAATAACATGCGCCGCAAAGTTAGGAATCTGAACGGCCCCCGGGGAATTGTAATACCATTTTGACAGTTAAATGAACCTTAGTTGCACTTTATGGCTGTTGCTCAGGATTTTCATCCCCATCTGGCGCCTTTTTTTCGTAAAAATCCTTTAACTCATCAATTATGGTCCCTTTCCAGATGGCTACTCCGGTATGATAAGCAGTTTTGCCAATCATGTGTGCCGCAACTGGTGCAGTTAAAATCAGGAAGAAGATGATCGCCATTGCCTTCGTGGTTACAGAGACATCAGAAAAAGTGAATGCTGCACAAATCAGGAGCAGCCCCACACCGAGTGTAGAGGCTTTCACGGTAACGGACAGCCGGAGATAGAAATCAGGCATCCTTAAAATGCCTATGGAGGCGAACAATATGGCCAGTGCGCCAATCGTGCTGAATATTGCAGTTAGTATATCCGTCATTTCTTAATTTGTTTATCGAGGTAAAACGAAAAGGCAATGGTGCCCAAAAATGCGATCAGCGCGAATATCATCGCCACATCCAGCAAGACTGACTCACCCGATCGTATGCTATAAGCCGTAATTAATGCAATACCAATGGTAATGATTAGGTCCAGCGCAATTACCCGATCCACCACCTGCGGCCCTTTATAAAGCCGGATCATCACCAGCACAACGGAGATGATTAAAATCGGGAATATCACATAGTCAAAATAGGTTGCCAGTGTCATCGTAAAATCTCTAATAGTTTGTGTTCAAAGCCTTTTTTAATTTGTTGTATGAAGCGGTCCCGGTCCCTCAGGTACATCACGTGAATAAACAATGACTTCTTGTCTTCACTAATGTCCAGGATCAAGGTACCTGGCGTCATGGAAATCATTGTCGAGAGCAGGTTGATCTCAATGTCTGTGGTCGCTTCCAGCGGATAACGGATGATGCCCGGCTTAAAAAAGTATTTTGGTGTAATTACATCATAAGCAACCTGAACATTTGCGGCAATCATTTCATAAAGAAAATAGAATATGAAACCGATGGTCTTCGGAACCCTGTTAAAATACCTGCGGTCCGCTTCCTGCCGGTTCATGATCCATAGGATAAAAAAGCCCATCAGGTAACCGAACAGGAAATTTGAGTAATACAGTGAACCGGTTAATGCCACCCAGATAAAGGAGAGCAACAGGTTCATTAAAAAGTGTTTCATCATAGCTTATTTTCCTAAAACCGCCTTGATGTAAGGAGATGTGTCCAACAATTCATTTGATATACGGTCTACAACCTGGATGATAAATTCTGCATTAAGCCCGATAAAAAGGGTTCCTGCTGCAAGTATGCCTACCGGTAAAACGAGCAGGGTTTTTCTAAAAATATCCAGCTCTTTAAAGCTGTCTGACAGCGGTTCTGTCCTCGACGCTTCTTTCCAGAATACCTCAGCCCACAATTTCGCAATAACATAGAGTGTAATAAAACTCGCAAGAATCAAACTCGCGATAAAGAAATAGCTATTCGCATTAAAGCTGGCTTCAAACAGATAAATCTTTGGCCAGAACCCTGATAGTGGCGGAATGCCGACTAACGAGAACAACACCAATGCCATAAGCAACGAGATCTTCGGATATTCAGAATATAAGCCGCCAAGCTTGGGTGTGTCGAGCGTCCCGCGCATCTGCCTGATCAGGCCCGAAATCAAAAACAGATTCGTCTTTACCATGATGTCATGTATCAGGTAGAATATCGCACCCATGAATGCGATTTTCGTATACAGCCCCAGGCCGCCTACAATAAAGCCAATGTGACAAACAATTAAATAGGAAAACAAACGTCGGATATCCAGTTTGACCAATGCGCCAAAGGCCCCCGTGAGGATAGTAAGAATGGCAAGTACAATCAGCACCGTTCTCATAAACTCATTGGGGATGAAGATTAGTGTGAAAACCCGGAACATGGCATACAGGCCTACTTTGGTTAACAAACCACCGAAGGTCGCCGCAACGGCTGAAGGTGGGGTATGATAGGAGGAAGGCAGCCAAAAGTATAGCGGGAACACTGCCGACTTGATTCCAAACCCAATGATGAAGAACATGGCCGTTAAGTTCACAATGGATTGGTCCTCCACCAGCGGTACCTTTAAGGATAGGTCGGCCATGTTTAAAGTCCCGGTGATTCCGTACAATATCCCGATTCCGGTCAGGAAAAAAGTCGAGGCCAGAATGTTCAATGCCATGTATTTTACTGCACCTTCGAGCTGTTCTTTCCGACCACCCAGGGTCAGCAGTACGAAGGACGCAATGATAATCACCTCAAACCATACGTAAAGGTTGAAGATGTCGCCCGTAAGGAATGCGCCATTCAGGCCCATGATCAGAAAGTGAAAGATGGGAAAATAGCCATATAGCATTCTTGCTTTTCCTACACCAACAGAGGAGAAGATCGAAACGGCAAGCGCCGCTATGGAAGTCAACAAGACCAGCGTGCTGCTGAAAAGATCCGCGACGAATACAATTCCAAAAGGTGCTTCCCAGTTTGCAGCATTCATCGTCAGGATTTCTCCATTGTAAACCTTGATGAACAAGGCAAACGAAAATGCAAAACCCGACGTAGCACCGGCGATACTCAGTACGCGCTGCGTAATGGTTTTCGACCAGCATGCAAGTTGAATGATGGCCGTGAATAGGTGAATAAGTATTGGTGCTATAATGTGGTTATCAATCATAAATCTTCTTCTTCCGGAGTGTTTAAATCATCTAAATCGTCTGAGTTGATCAGCGCATATACCCGTTTAAGCAAAACAATGGCGAAAGAGGTCAGTCCAAAACTGATTACGATGGCGGTCAGGATTAATGCCTGCGGCACTGGATCGGCATAAATTTCTTCAAAGACCTTCAGGTCTGCTTTGATAATCGGCGGCTTACCTTTGGTAATGTTGCCGAACAAAAAGATCAGGAGATTGGTGGCATTCCCCAGTAACATGATGCCCAGGAGCAAGCGCACCATACTTCTGCGAAGAATCAGGTAAACACCTGCGGAATAAAGTACACCAATCAGTAATACAAGTAGTAACTCCATATCAATGTGTGTGTAAGGAGATGGTGAACAAAATGGTGAGTACCACACCAATAACAACTAGGTATACCCCGAGGTCGAAGAATAGCGCTGATCCCATCATGCCTATTACCGGGATCGGCTCTTCAAACCACAATCCGGTCATTACCGGGTAGCCGATGAGTACTGGCAGAAACATCGCCAATGATGCAATGCCGAGCCCGACCGGAATAAGTGCCATCGGCTTATAACCAATAATTTTCATAGTGTTTGTGGTACCATGGGCGAAACTGTGCAGCACAAAAGCGATCGCTGCCACTAAGCCACCCACAAAGCCTCCACCTGGATAATAATGCCCGCGCAGTAAAAGGAAAACCGAAAATAAAAGCAGGATGGGTAGCAAGTACCTTGATGCTGTTTGTAATATCGCACTTCTCATACTATTCTTTCTCTGATGAGGTTAACCTCAATTTAATTAAACTATAAACGCCAAGCGCAGCAATGCTGAGCACGACAATCTCGAACATGGTATCGAACCCACGAAAGTCAACCAGAATCACGTTGACCACATTCTTACCTTTCGCAAGGGTATAGGCGAAGTCACCGTAGAACTTGCTGATCGATATGTCCGTCGGTACCTGTAGTACCTTTATTGCAATAACCGAAAGGATGATCCCAAAACCCAGCGCAACCACAGTGTCCCGTATGACGATGGTATTGTTTGCCTGATTAATGAAAGGCGGCAGGTTAAACAGCACAAATACGAACAGCACAACCGTTAGGGTGTCAATTGTGAATTGCGTCATGGCCAGATCCGGTGCACTATAGTAAACGAACATCAAACAAATGGCATAACCAATAACACTAGTACCTACAACTGCTGTTAATCTTGATGAGGTCGTGACCGTAAGTACTACTGCCGCAATCAGGATCAATACATTAATGGCTTCGTATACACTGATGGCCGACAACTTACTATAATCGATATAGATCGGCCCGCCAATGAAAAGCTCATATGCCAGCAGCAACTCCGCAAAAAGGATGATTTTGAGGAGATAGGATCGTAGAAAACCATTGTGCATGGTGTCCGTGTACCAGTCTGAAAATTTAACAAACCCGCTCGAAAGGCGCTCAATGATGGCCTGCGGTGAAGCGGATTGGAAGGACTGAACCCAAGCCAGCTTTCTGCTGTCCGCCTTATTCACATAGTATATCGCTGTACCGGTAACGAGTGTCACCAGGCTTAAAATTAATACAGTGTTGAAGCCATGCCAGATTTTCAAGTGCACCGCTGCTGGCGCAATAGACATCGCGTTTACGGCCGGGGCAATCAGCTGCTCCCCAGCGGAATTCGGGAAGAAACCAAAGTACAAACCTGCAAAGGCCAGAACCAGCGGTGGGATCCACATGGCTTTGTAGGGCAGATGCACTTTTTCATAAGCCTGTGGTAAAGAACCTGTAAAGGGTTTAATGCCCGCCATAAAACCAGCGGCAACAAGGCATAGATTGGTGACGAAAGCTGCTGCGGTCAGGTATATGGCAAGCTGCTGATCTGCGTGTAATGTCGCTTCGTAAATGAGGTCTTTAGAAATAAAGCCGAACAGCAGCGGCATTCCCGCACTGGATAAAGCCGCCAACAAGCCCGCGATGAAAACCGGGAGCAACACCTTTCTCAAACCTCCAAGCTGCGTCAGTTCCCGCGTGCCGGTTTCGTGATCGATAATTCCAGTGGTCATGAACAAAGTTGCTTTGTAGAGCGCATGTACCACAATGAAGGTCACGGCTGCCACTAGGGCCGCTTCCGTGCCCAGCCCGATCAGGAATGTTAAAACCCCAAGGGCAGAGATGGTCGAGTAAGCTAAAATACTCTTCAGATCCGTGCGGAACAAGGCATGGATTGCCGCATATAACATGGTAAGGCCACCAACAATCATCAGGGTGTACGACCATGCCGTGGTATTTCCCAGGATGGGCGAAAAGCGGGCGAGTAAAAATATCCCCGCCTTTACCATCGTTGCCGAGTGCAGGTAGGCAGATACGGGCGTTGGTGCTTTCATGGCGCCGGGGAGCCAGAAATGAAAAGGGAATTGTGCGGATTTTGTAAATGCTCCGATAAACACCAGCAGCAGCACCAATGGATAGAGCTCATGATTTTTAATCACATCTGCAGCGTTCATCAATTCCGAAATGGAGTAGGTGCCGGCGATGTTCCCGATGAGAATCATACCCGTAAGCAGGAAAAATCCACCCATCCCAGTTACACTAAGCGCCGTAAGTGCGCTCTTCCTCGAATCTGGATTGTCATTGTTGAACCCGATCAGAAAGAAAGAACTAATACTGGTGAGTTCCCAGAATATAAAGAGCAGCAGGATGTTATTTGATAACACGATGCCAAGCATGGATGCCATGAATAAACACAGATAGGCATAAAATCGATCGAGATATTGGTGCCCTTTGAGGTATGCACTGGCGTAGAGGAAGATCAACGATCCGATCCCGCTTATCAAGAGCGCAAATAGTAGCGACAGCCCGTCAATTCTCAGGTCGAGGTTAATGTTCAACGAGGGCACCCATTGGTAGAATTCATATGCTACGTTACCGCTGCGTACCGTCGGGATATAGCCAAGCAGATAGCAAAAAATGGATAGCGGAAGTAAAATTAAAACAGCACACCATTTTGTCCGGAAGTATTTTCCGAAGGGAATCAAAAGGCCCGATGTTATTAATCCTGATAAAACAGTAAATAGCATTTTAAGGGGATTTTGTTGTGAATGACCCCCAAAATAGTAAAAAAAGAGCTGTTTTCCTGCATTTTTCCTAATATTCTTTGGATTTGACTGCGCTGGTATGGCAAAAAATACACGCCTCAATTGTAATTGGGTATTTTGTGCAACAGCTTTTTGGGCTGATCCTTGCATGATATGTTGTGGAAAGCATTCAATATCCAGGAATCCGCCTTATTTGATCAATTCACGGGCTTAGTGCCTGTGTAATAGGCAGATTGGGAAAGAATAACGCCACACATCGGGGAATAACTCCACAGGTGCGCGCAGGCATGCTATTCATTTAATACCTTTTTTAAAATGACAGAAGTTTTTTACCACAACACCTACAACCAGCTTCAGCAAATCAGATTGCATAACATGGATGCTGCTGCTTTCGTAGATAGCACCAAGGATTCTGCCATTCGCATTTTCTGCATTCTTGAAAACGGAATCATTAAAAGTGGATCGTCTGACTTTGCGAATGTGGAGGCTGCGCTGTACAGCTCCCTACTGAACATTCTTTGTTAGCAAAGCATCTCTGAATTTAACCTTAACATCATTGGAATTGCTTTATACCAAGTGGGTAGCAGATAGGTACCAGCTTCGGTATCAACGCGGCCTCCATACGGGGTCGATCCGGCGTCTATGCGGTTCCCGCCGGTTATAGCCGTATCAACCCCGGGTGAACGCCCCATCAATACCGTAAAGACGCATAAACTCTTAAGTCATGCTGTTGTAATTAGGCATCATCCGAACTTAAACTTCAAAGGTATAATAGCCGCATGGATAGCCATGTTTTTTGAGGATCGGTAATGCTACATTGAACACCTTTACGCCGCCTGGGACTTCTCCTTCCAGGGTACCGGCATGTGCGTGGCCGTGAAAGGTGGCCACAACGTTATGCCTGGATAGGGGTTCTGCCAATCGGGAAGATCCAAGAAAGGGATAAATCACTTCGGGTTCCCCCACGATGGTTTGGTATATGGGCGCATAATGCAGGATGGCAATTTTTTTAATGTTCTCATGTTGCTGATCTAATTTGGCCAGCGCACGCTCCAGATGCAGGGCTTCATCTACCGCTTCCTGAACAAAGGCTTTCATTGCACCTTCACCGAACATGGAAAGCGTATATTTATCAAAGCCGCCGCCGAAGCCTTTAACACCGGCAAAACCAACGCCTTTTACCACCACAGACTCCCCATCAAGAATCATCATACCACTATCCTGCAGCATCTGGCGGATCAACTTATGTCGCCCCTTCTCGTAATCATGGTTTCCAAGAACACCAAGCACAGGGATGGTGCATTGCTTCAGCTCTTCAATTAAGATCGAGGCTTCACCTTCATCACCAGTGTCAGTAAGGTCACCAGCAATGATCAGCACGTCAGCCTTTGTTGAAATCTCTTTGAAGCAATCGGCGAAACGTCCTTTATCTGTTTCCTTCACGTGGATATCGGCCATAGCCGCTATGCGGATTTTATTTTCAGTTATTTCTTCCATCATTATGTCGTCTTAATTGTACTCACTTTATAGTTCCATAACTTAATGTCTACCTCGTATTGTGTCTGGTCTATGATGGGACCACGGCAAACCTTTTCAGTTGAGGAGGGGATGTCGTACTGTTCTTTAGCACGATCCACAAGTTCATCAAAGAGCCATTTTGGAATAATCTCCATGTAGTCGGCTGGATAAACAAACTGAAAGATCAGCAACTGCGCAAGCAGTAAGTGCCAGTGCTGGTCCATTCTGAACAACAGCCGCTTCCAGTCCATGTCTTTCCCTTGCTTAATCAGCATGTGGTTAATGTCTGAGCCGTCGTAACGTTCGCGGTTCTGCACGTACAACTTGCACCAGATGAGTTCTACCAGGGGTAAGAACTTGACGGGCACACCTGCATATTCACCTTCCTCCGCATGTTCATACCAGGAGTCATCTACGGTGCAGATGTTGTTCACCGTGTCAAAGATGATGTCTATGTATTCTCCGTTCTTATGAATTTTTGCAAGCCATCTAACGTCGGTCAGTTCCGTGTCGTAACCATGCTCTGCGACTACTTTTAGAATCTTGGGATATTCGGAAGGCTTGCAGAAGATATCGAGGTCTTTAGAATCTCTTACAATGCCGGTGTAGTTGAACATGGCAAAGCCACCACCGAGCATAAAATTCAAATCATTTTCATTTAGAATCCTGATCACGTCAAGATAAAATTCCTGTGCTTCGGCTTTTTGTTTTTCAGTTTGGGCCATTTGTTTTCAGCAATTTGATGCGTCTTTATAACTCATTAGGCCGGGTCAATGTTTTTTTGAGCTTAATATTGAGGCTGCAAAGGGGATTTTTTCTATCTTGAAGTTATGTCCGTAGCCTTAGCCGCCGTATACCAGCATCCACTTTTGAGTGACCGCGATCTGCAGGTGATTTTTGCTGCACATCAGCTGAAATCCTTCAAAAAGGGGGACTTTCTGCTACAAAAGGGGCAGACTTCCAAGGCATATTTCTGTGTTGAAGAAGGACTCATACGATCATACGTGTATGATTACAACGGCAATGACATCACTACAGGATTTATTGGAAAGAATGAGATTGCCATTGATGTCGTTTCGCTGTTTACAGGCGTTCCATCGGAGGAATACTTGCAGGCGCTTACCGACTGCCAGTGCTACATGATTGACCTGGAAACCTTACAGGAGTTGTATCACTCCATCAAAGGGTTAAACGAGTGGGGCAGGGCCTGGATGTCGGGCAGCCTGTTTGCATTAAAGCAACGAACCATCGCGATGATCACGGAATCAGCAAGCGCGCGCTATCGTAAACTCGAAATACAACATCCCCAAATTCTCCAACAGGCACCACTGAAGTTTATCGCCAGCTACCTGGGAGTAACGGATTCTTCGCTCAGTAGAATAAGAAAAGAACTTTGTAAGTCAACTTAACTGCTGCATCCGACACCTATCCTTGTTAAAGCGCGCGCTTAACCGCTGTTAATTAACTGTTTTGGACTTGATTTCTTGTCCTAGGGCAAGCGCTAACGCGGATTGATAATATAGCTTTGAGTTGTAAATCAATGTAAATCTTAAACAACGAGATCATGAAATTAAATCCTTATCTGAATTTCAATGGTAATGCAGAAGAAGCCTTCCGTTTTTACCAATCCGTTTTTGGCGGTGAGCTGATCGTGATGAGAATGGGTGATGCACCTGGCGCGGAAAAGCTGTCTGAAGCGGAGCGAAATATGGCCATGCATGTTTCCATCCCGATTGGTGCGGGTCAGTATCTGATGGCTTCAGACTGTACCGGGCAAGCGGGTGTTCAACTTCAATTCGGAAACAACAACTACATCGCGGTATCGCCCGACAGCCGGGATGAAGCTGATCGCATCTTTGATGGTTTGTCTGCTGGTGGAATGATTGAAATGCCGATGGCGGATATGTTCTGGGGAGATTACTTTGGGTCCTTCAAAGATAAGTATGGGGTATACTGGATGATCATCTTTGAAAACAGCAAAGTTGAAAACGATGCGTCGGAGCCAGGTATCCATGTATTTGAATCTAATTGATGCGTTATGAAACGGATATTCATCTTATCATTGCTGGTCATGACCCTCTTTGGTGTTCATGCGCAGCAATCCACGACAAACCTTAAAATAACTGGAAAAGGAGCGGAAAAGCAAAAAGATAAAGCTTTTCTGAATGCTTATTTCCAGCAGACTTACGACGCCCTGGCGCGGAGTGTGAGTGGACTAAGTGCGGAACAGTTCACATCAGTGATACACCATTCGGTGCCACCGATGGCTACCATGGGTTCTTGTATATTGCAGGACACACGGCCCGGCATACAGGACAAATTGAAGCTTTGAAAGCAGATGCAGGCTTTCCGAAAAAGTAGTTTAAGCCTGCCATATTTTGGCAGGCTTAAAATGACTATTGCTCGTCTGCACTTGGGCCGTAAGTACCGGGGATTGGAATATCCAGCAATCGCAGGTAAACGCCCAGTTGCGCGCGGTGGTGAATAATCTGACTCAAGGACTGTCTTACGAGTGCTCTTTTGGTTAAGGTCATGTAAACGATCTCTCCGTTACGTAAAGTCCATTGTGGTTCAAGGTCTTCTTCCTTGCCGTTCATCAGGTGTTCTTTTGCACCTGCTAGTTGCTGCTCAAAGAAGTCAAGTAGCTCGGCATTGGTATTCCATTCCGGTAACTTGTAGGGCGTGGTTGCGAAGTCCAGTTCATCAGTAGCAAAGGCTAATGTGATCCAGCCTGCGAGTTCCGCGATGTGTCCGGCCAGCATTTTTATGGGCATGCTTTTCACATGTGGCTGCCATTCAAGTTTATCGTCCGGAATACGCTCCAGCATTTTACGGGTTACCACAGATTCCTGATCCAGCTCTTCTAAAAATTCTTTAATTGTCGACATATGCTTGTTTTTTTATTTGATACAAAGAAGCAGGTTCCACTGACAACCCTATGTCAGCAGCCTTGAAAACTATTTATTTTTTTCGAAGCGGCGACTAGCAACTCCTGCACGCGATCTGCCAATCGCGAGGGCGAAAGGATCTCTGCACAATCAGCCATCGTCATGTACCAGCGTGCAAAACCCTCTAGTGATAGGGTCATAAAGTCCATTACGACGCCATCCGGCATAATTTCCTCTCCGATGAATCCCTGGTAAAATTTCTGCTCACCCAAATGCCGATATGCATTATGGTCTACGCGAATCTGCACCGCCAGGAGTGATACGTCTTTGTAAAGATTTTTGACATAATTCAGAAAGGGTCCGTGAACATCATCAAAGCTTGTATCAAGCAGCTTTATATCGGAAATACGATCGAATCGGAAATCGCGAGTGGCATTTCTGCTGCGGCAGTAAGCAATTAGATGCCAGTAGTTATCAAGGTAGAATACGCCAATTGGCTCAACCTGCCGGCGTAGCTGTTCCTGCCTGTAGTAGCTGAAATAGTTAATCTCAAGCAGCAGTTTGTCTGCAATGCCTTTCAATATGGTTTGCATCAAATTGTCGTGGAGCGGGGCTGTAGGACGCTTGCTCTGCAGCACTTCAATCCGGGTGTCAATATTTTCAAGGTACGACTGTTCCGTGCTGCGCAACACGGCGCGAATCTTATCCATTGCGCTTTGATAACTCGCGCTGTTTGCGGCATCTGTAAATTTGGAGACAAGTTTTTCGGCGGTAAGGAAGGCTGTGGCTTCTTCCCGGCTGAACATCACGGGCGGAAGCCGGTAACCTGCAGCTAGGGCGTAGCCTAAACCTGCTTCACCGATCAGGGGGACGCCAGCCTCTTCCAGAGAGCGCATGTCGCGGTACACCGTCCGTAAGCTAATTTCGTACCGATCGGCAACATCCTGTGCCTTTAATACCTTCCGGGATTGTAACTGTACCAGTATTGCGACTAATCGATCTAAACGGTTCATAAACCAAATTTATCATTATAAAACTGCTAAATTGGCAACCTTGATTAGGAATTTTTGTTAAGCAGGTGATGCAGGAAACCGTTATCTCCTTAAAAGGGGTAAATAAAATATATAAAACTGGCGATACGACCATCACGGCGCTGGACAGTACGGATTTAGAGCTTAAAAAAGGGGAGTTGACCTTGATTATGGGGCCATCGGGTTCCGGCAAAACGACCTTGTTGTCCATTATCGGCTGTGTGATCTACCCAACTGCGGGCGAAGTCTTTTTCCTCGACAGGAAGGTTACAGACCTCAAGGAAAATGAACTTGCAGCGATCCGGTTGGGCCAAATTGGTTTTGTGTTCCAGCAGTTCAACCTGTTGGAGCCACTGAATGCACTCGAGAATGTGATGCAACCCATGGTACTTCAGCAATTGCCCAAAGCTGAAGCCCGCCAACGTGCGAAGGACGCACTGGAGAAAGTAGGCCTGCTTGACCGCATGTACAACTTACCGAAGAAACTCAGCGGTGGACAAAAGCAGCGCGTCGCCATAGCAAGAGCATTGGTGACCAATCCGCCAATTGTATTATGTGATGAGCCAACGGCATCATTAGACGCGCGCAGCGCCGCCGTGATTATGGAGGAGCTGAAAGCATTGGCAGAGGAAGGTAAGGCGGTCATCATTGTGACACACGATTTAAGACTTCGGAAATTTGCCGACAGAATCATTTATGTTGAGGAAGGCAAAGTATCTAATACCATATCGAATGAAGAAGAATATAAGTAATCTATTTTGCGCTACGACGATGTTGCTGCTCAGTGCTTGTGGGGGCGGCGATCAAGACAAGCCTGCTCCTGTGAAGCCAGAACAGGTCATTGCGGAAGCGAAAGAAGTAATAAGTGTGGGTAAGATCCTGCCAAAAGCAGGTATCATCAGCCTTTCTGCCACGGTGACGGGAAACATTGAACAACTTCATGTTAAAGCTGGAGATAGCCTGAAAAAAGGCGATCTGATTCTGGAGCTGCGCGCCAGGGAAGAACAGCTAGCGGCATCGGAAAGTCAGGCGCAAGTTGCAGCACAGGCCACCCGCAATACTGCGGATGCGTATGAAGTTCGACTTGCGGAGATAAAACTGGATGAGCTACAAGCAAAATACCAGACCAGCAGGGCACTTGCGGAAAAAGGTGCAGAAACCCAGGAAGTGTTGACCACCGATCTGGCGAATTACCAGCAGCAGCTACAAAAAGTTGCCCAGGCAAGACAAACGGTTAGTGCAAACCGGGAGTCGCTGAATGAGTTGAAGCAGCGGCAGCAACGTTCAACACTGAACCTGAAGGACAGGCAAATAAAAGCCCCTGCTGCGGGCATATTGCTGAATATGGACGTAAGACAAGGTCAGGTTTTGCAAGCCAATGCGGTATTTGCGGAGCTGGCTCCAGAAGGTGATGTGGTTGCTGAATGCGAGGTGGATGAACTTTATGCCGGCAAAGTTAAAGTCGGGCAGCGTGTTTTGATCTACCCGACGAGTAGCGCAACGCCAGTTGCAGAGGGGGAAATCAGCTTTGTCGGGGCTTCACTTCAGGATAAGTCTATTCTGTATGAGAAGATAGGTGAGGGGACAGACCGCAGGGTACGCCGGATGACGGTGACCATCAAGCGCTCCAAGCGACCTTTGCTCATCAATGATAAGGTAGAATGTAAGATTATTTTAAACTAATTATGATTCTGCTCGCCTGGAAATTTATAAAGTTTGACCGTTCCAAAAGCATTGGGATCGTGACGGCCATTGTGATCAGTATTTTCCTGATCGGACAGCAGCTTGGCCTGTTGGGTTTCCTCATGGGCTTGATGGGGAACCTGGTGAGTAATGCAAACCTGACGGACCGCGACATCTGGGTGATTGAAAATCAGACTGAGAATGTGAACGTACTTAACCGGATTGATCAGCGCTACGTGCAGGAAATACGTAGCATCAAAGGGGTAGAACAAACCTATCCAATTGTTATTGTGAGTTGTCAGGCTTCTTTTCTGGATGGCAAGACCGCAGGGGTGAATCTGATTGGCAGTGAAGCGCCTGTATTTATTACCGGGCCAACACAGGACCGCATCTTTGAGGGTAGGCTGGCCGACTTGGCTACACCGGAAGCAGTTTCTGCCGAGTTCTTCAATGCCTCCTCCTGGAAAACGGAACTGTTTTTAAATAAGCCGATAGAGCTAAACGGGAAAAGTGCACGTATTAAGCTCATTACCAAGAAAGCACAGGCCTTTGGTGGTGATTTCATGTATACGACGATTGAAAATGCGCGTTTCTATGGAAATCTGGATCCTTCAACGGTGAGTATTGTCTCTGTGAGACTTGCGCCGGGGGTTGACAAAATGGAAGTAATTGAGCGTATCAACAGTTTATATCCAAAACTACGGGCCTGGGATGTGGAAAAACTGAGGAACTCTACGGTGAAGGAAATTTTGATCTCCTCGAATATGGGTATGAGCTTTGGCACATTGGTCGTTTTTGCGATGATCAGTGGATTTTTTATTATTGGCTTAACGCTGTACTCTTCTGCATTGGACCGCATAAAGGATTATGGTACGCTGAAGGCCATTGGGGCTAAGAAGGGGTATGTGAACCGGCTGATCGTTACGCAAGCATTTTTGTACGCGGTGTTTGGATTTGTAATCGCCATGCTGCTACTGCTGGGCTTCCAGCAGGGCGTAAAGAACAGTGGCCTGTTTATCAACTTTAGTTTACCATTTGTTGCATTTCTTTTTGGCTTAACCTTGCTCATCTCCATTGGCGGTTCATTGTTTGCCGTGCGGAAAATATCCAGGTTGGAACCAGCATCAGTATTTTAATATGAATCGAATAATAGTTACCACAATCCTATGTTGCTTTAGTCTTGGCGCTTTTGCCCAAAACTTGTCTATAGATTCCTTGTGGGCAATGGCGGGCAACTACGAAAAGCTTAAACAGGCAAATACCAATCTTACACTTGCAGCGCTGAATATTAGGGCTGAAAAGCTCGGCAGATTGCCTTTGATCTACGGAGATGCGAACCTGCAGCGCAACCTGATTACCCCATCTACGCCTGTTCCGGCTATTGCTTTTAACCCAAATGCTGCCCCGGGAGAGATATTGCCACTGAAATTTGCGACAGACTGGTCCGCTAAAGCAGGTATCCAGTTCTCTATGGATGTTTTCAATCCGCAGAACAAGCTGTCCCTGAAAACAGCAGCGCTGGATAGCAAGGCTGCGCAACTGGATTATGCGCAGACCTTGCAGGACTGGAAGAAGCAAGCGACTTCCGCCTATGCGAAGGTGATCATATCCTCTAAACAGTATCTGGAGGCCATTGCCGATTCAACAAGATATGCGGCGATCGTGCAAATTACTGCAGATCGACAACGTGCAGGCCGTATGACTACCGTTGAGCTGAATAAAGCAAAACAGGAATTGCTGAATAAGCAAACACAGCTGCATGAGGCCTACCGCGTGCTCCAAGTTGCAAACATTGAACTCTCCAAGTTCGCGGACGTTAGTGGTTATACCCAATTATCAAGTTCTACGGGAGACATCATATCGAGGTTAAAAGGGGAGCATACGAATCTCCAGTTGGAATCTTTACGTCTGGAGCAACAGAAAGTGGAGCTGCAGCTCAGGTCTCTGAAAATTGAAGCCTTGCCAACGTTCACGTTAAATGCGTTCTATGGAAGTCAGTTTTATAGTAACAGTCTTACCTTATGGAACAATAACAATTGGTTTGGCAATAGCTATGTGAATATGGGGATCAGGCTACCGATTTCAGAAACGGTCGACCGGAGCTTGAAGCGTAAGCAGCTTGGCCTACAGAATCAACTGCTGTCTTCACAGTACCGGGAAGAGCAGTCCCTGGAAGCTGCGAATCGCCGGCAGCAGCAGTTAAATATTCAGCAGGCAGATAAAGTGCTTCAAAATGCAAAAGCGATTGAGCAACTCTCTGCGGAGAACGTTAACCTGGTGCAGGAACAATACAAAGCGGGGCGCATCTTGCTTTCAGAACTGAATGAGGCGCTTAGTGCGCATTTTAAAAACATGCAGAATGTGTGGCAGGCAGAGTATGATCAACTGATCACTGTGCTGGAGCTTTATGGCAATGAAAAAGCCTGATCCTTTTAAAAGGTATCAGGCTTTCAAGATTATAATTTGGCTAGCAATTAGGCGTATTGCTTTTGTATTTTGCGTAGTAGCTCTACGGTTTTCTTGATGCCCTCTTCTTCAGAAAGCTTCGTTCCTTCGTATTCTATACCGACAATGCCACTCCATTTACCATCTTTGATGATTTTAAACATACGGTCGAAATCAATGGTGTCTTCATTCCCATTTGCATCAAAGTTGAAGGCTTTGGCACTGATGCCTTTTGCATAAGGCAGGAGCTCTTCTACACCTTTGTATTTATCGTATTCCTGATCTTTGCTGATTCTGAAATTACCAAAGTCAGGTAGCGTTCCACAGTATGGATTGTTAACCTGTTTCATTACGGAAGCCAGCCAGCTACCGTCTGAAGAGTGGCCACCATGGTTTTCAACGATGATGTTGATTTTATGTGCTTTACCGTATTCTGCAAGGCGCCCCAGCCCGTCTACCACAGCGGTTTTTACTTCTTCTGCAGTACCACGACCAGCAGCATTTACGCGGATGCTTTTACAGCCCAGATACTTCGCAGCACTAACCCATTTATAGTGTTTTTCAATGGCTTCTTTTCTTGCTTTCTCATCTGAATCGCCCAGCATGCCCTCGCCATCAACCATGATCAGGTGGTTCTGAATACCTTCGTTTTTGGTAATGGTTAGCAATTCCTTTAAATAGGCCTGATCCGATTCCTTTTTGTCGAAGAACGGACTTACATATTCTACGATGTTGATGCCATAATCTTTTTTTGCTTTTAGCGGAAATTCCAGGTTTGTCATTTTCTTAGCAAACAGCGCTTTGTGGAAAGACCATTCCGCTAGAGAAATGTCGAAAAAAGCTTTTTTCTCTATTGAGAAAGCGTCAAAAGGTACAAGTGGAGCCAGGCCAGTAGCGGCTGAAAGCATCCCCAGATTTTTAAGGAAAGACCTTCTTGAATTTGTGTTCATGTGAATAGGTTTATTAGGTTAGCACTTAAAAATAGCTAAAAATATTCGATAGAAGCAAATGGATGGGTTTACAACAAAGAAAGCGGGCTTGAGGCCCGCTTTCTTTGTTGTAAAATATAGGTTAAGGGAGGGGGATTAATCCCGGTCTCTCGCATTCAGAAACAGCAATATGTAATATAGTAGTGTAGCAACAGAACTTATTGCAGCAACAAGATATGTTCTTGCAGCCCATTTTAAGGCGTCAGCCGCTTTGTCGTGTTCGGCAGGGGTTGTCATACCCTTGCGCTCCAGCCACGCTAAAGCACGATTACTGGCGTCATATTCTACCGGCAGGGTGATGAGTGTGAATAATGTTGTTAACGAAAAGAGTAAGATGCCGATCAGCAGGATCGTGGGGTTTGAACGACCAAACATCAGTCCTAATCCAGCTAAAATAATCCATTGGGAGAGTTGGGAACTGATGTTTACCAACGGTACGATTGCACTTCTGAATTTCAGCATGCTGTATGCTGTTGCATGTTGCACCGCGTGCCCACATTCGTGTGCGGCTACTGCTGCTGCGGATACACTGCGACCCGAATACACGTCCGGACTTAGATTCACTGTTTTGTTTTCCGGATTATAGTGATCTGTCAGTTCCCCCGGAGTAGACAGTACACGAACATCATAGATGCCATTGTCTTGAAGCATCTGCATTGCGATCTCGCGACCGCTTAGGCCGTTTCTTAAACCAATCTGGCTGTACTCTGTAAACTTACTTTTCAGTCTGTTGCTGACAATCATGCCCACCAGAAACATAACGCCTGCAATCAGGTAATATCCCATTAATCCCATAGCTATTTCAATTTTTTTTAATCAACCTTCCGACGGCAACTATCTTATGCCGTTTGAATGCTTAAATCAAAAATGGTGCAATGCGGTAGAAGATGCCAATATTTCAGCTAATTTGATGTTTGTATGGCAACTTTACATGTGTAAGCCCTGCTGCTTTAGGATTCTGGTAATCCGTATACGATTATACTGTTGCAGGAGTATCGGAAATACATTATACAGGATGTTGCCGAAAAAGATCAGGAAAGCAAGAAGATATTCCTCGAAATAACAGGCATATACGCTGCTCGCCTCAAAGAATATCAGGCAGCAGAAATGATAACGTTCAAACATTCGGATTTTGCTGAGGTAGCCCTTAACACCTTTGCTCGGCTCAAAATCTCCATCCTGCGCAAAACGCCTCACGAACTTGACACCGAGTCGCTTATACACACGAAGATCTTTACTGACTTTTAGTTTGCTGTATAGTTTTTCAGGCAGGAAAAACGCTATGCAACTGATCAGCAGTAAGGCATAGAATGGCCAGCCTAAACCATGTAAAGACCAGAAGTAATAAACCGGTAGAAAACCCAGAATGGTCCAGCCAATATTTAGGAAGTGATTCAGCATAACCCTTAGATTTAACATAAAATTAACCTATATTTTTGATTTTGAGACGCATTTCAGGAAAGTTTAACGACGCAGAATGCCTAAATTGCTCATCAAGAAAGATGATATGCGAGATTACAAAATAGGACCGGCATTCTGGGTCTGGTGTGTTTTACTAGTTTGCTTTATAGCAGATGCGAAAGGTCAGCAGTTGAAAGTTGTGGTTGCGGGGCTAAATCATGATCATGTTTATTCGATTATGAACAGCTACGAAAAAGGAGCGGTGCAGCTTTTAGGCATTGCAGAATCAGATCCTGCTTTAATCAAGCGGTTCAAAGCGCGGTATAAACTCCCGGATTCCATTTTTGAGCCGGACCTTAAAGTTCTATTATCGAAACGCAAGCCCGATGTTGTGCTTGCTTACAATGCCATAAGCGACCACCTCCAGGTTGTTGAAGCTGCGGCACCGCTGGGCATATCCGTCATGGTGGAGAAACCACTTGCAACAACGGTAAAGGATGCTAACCGCATGGCGCAGCTCGCCAGGCAACATAAAATCCATTTGCTTACCAATTATGAAACAACCTGGTACCCGAGCAATCAGGAGGCTTATACCAGAATTAAGACGAACAAGGAAATTGGTCGTGTGAGGAAGATGATTGTTCATGATGGACACCAGGGACCGAAGGAAATCAATGTGAGTGCGGCATTTTTAAGCTGGCTGACCGACCCAATTAAAAACGGTGGCGGAGCTATCGTCGACTTTGGCTGTTATGGTGCAAACCTCATGACCTGGTTGATGGATGGTAAGGCGCCTGTCGCAGTCAGGGCAGTGACCCGTCAGCTTAAGAAAGACATTTACCCGAATGTGGACGATGATGCAACCATACTGCTGGAGTATGCGGATGCCACAGGTATTGTTGAAGCTTCATGGAACTGGCCCTTTGCCATTAAAGACATGGAGGTCTTCGGCGAAAGCGGCTATATTCAAGCAGTAGATCCGCAAACCTTACGTACACGGGCAGGTGATGGCAATAGCTACAAACTGTCTACAGCAGCAGCACGGCCAGATGGTTTTGCGGATCATCTGAAGTATCTTGAAGCACTATTAAGTGGGAAGATCTCGCCGAAAAACGACTTGTCTTCCCTGGAGAATAACCTTATAGTGGTCAAAATTCTGGAAGCAGCGAAAGCATCCGCGAAAAGCGGCAAGCGCATTGTTCTTAAATAGAATGAGCAGCGAGGGGAGAACCCCCTCAGCTGTTTAGAAACTCGTAGTCAAAGATGTAGTCGTCTATATTGTCGCGATGTTCCCGATAGTCGGCGCTTTTATGATCAATCATTTTCTGATCATAATCTACAATACAAATGACCTCTTTACCTTCCTTCTTGAGGTGGTTGTCAGTGTCAATAATCTGGTTGTAACGTTGGGAGTCGATCGCTCCATATCCTTGTGCAGGATCAAAATAAACAAGTCTGAACATAGTCATAGGTTTTAGACAAAAAATATAGGTATCCCAAATTTAGTTTAACCATAATCAAAACTTTACAAGGAAAACCCCCAAATATTTGAAATAAATACCCTTCTTGTGTAAGGAATTTTTTGAATATTAAAATATTAATACCCAGAGCTTTATAGCTGTTGCTGATGGCGCAAAATAGCGTTGGTGCAGCAATGGCGCAAGCGCAGCGTGCTTTCAAATAAGTTGGAGGGGTTACCTGGTGTGAGGATTGATCAATGGAGGTATCCATCCTGGTTGAATTTGGGATTGAGATGATTGATTATTAGGGTTTAATATTTTTAAGGTAGTAAGTATTTCACGTATTTGCACATTTCGGGGAGATTTTTTCTCATTATTTCTTTGGTCTTCGATTTTATGCTATGAATTATATTGACGTTTTATTGGTTGTTGTTCTCGTGCTTCCGATCTATTCAGCTTGGGAAAGGGGTTTTCTATTTACGACGGCAGACCTTATCAGCTGGCTTGGGAGCTTAGTCTTAGCTTTCTATACCAACGCACAGGCAAGTCGCTTTATCGAACAGCTATTTCCAGGTGTCGTGATTTGGTCACGCCCTTTCGCTTTCATCTTCACAGCGATTGCTGTAAAGCTCCTGCTTGACTGGATTGTAGGGCACCTGTTCCGGTACATACCGCCACGCGTTCATGCAAGTTTGGTAAACAGGAGCCTTGGTCTGCTTCCGGGTTTAGTTAATGGTGCCTTATGTGCGGCTTTTGTGGCGACGCTGCTCTTGTTACTGCCTCTAAATAGTAAAGTACCCATGCAGGTGCGGGAAAGTCGCATTGCGAGACCATTGATAACTGAAATCGACTGGTTAGGAAAGCAACTCGCAGGTATATTTTCTGGAGGCAATGATTTCACCAAGCATCCCAGTCATGTAAATGCCGAAGAAACCATTAAGCTGCCGTTCAAAGTGAGTGATCCGGTACCCAATCCAACTTTGGAGCAGCAGATGCTGGTGCTGATCAATAAGGAGCGCAAACTCATGGGCTTGAAGCCCCTTGTTACTGATCCTGAAATGCGGCTGGTTGCACGTAAGCATGCTGCCGATATGTTTGCGCGGGGGTACTTTTCACATCGGAGCCCGGAAGGCAAGGATCCTTTCGACCGTATGGCTGCTGAGCAGGTGTCGTTTCTGACGGCAGGGGAAAATCTGGCCCTGGCGCAGTCCCTGGAAATTGCCCATGATGGTTTAATGAAATCACCCGGTCACCGTGCAAATATTCTAAATGGCGCTTTCGGACGAGTAGGCATTGGGATTCAGGATGGCGGCTTCTATGGCTTAATGATCACCCAGAATTTTAGAAACTAGGACGAATACTGCTAAACGGCCGCATCTGCTCTGATATTGAGCATGCTCATGCATAATATGGGCTCATATCCTGCGAAAACGTTTTAGTAAAAACGTATCAATGTTGTTGGAAAGACTTTGAGGTGTGAATATTATCCTTAAATTACAGGCAGAAACCATTATAAACCTTAATACCGAGTGTGAAATGAAAGATTTTCAAATTAAGAAGTCAGACACTGAGTACGACGCGATTGTTATCGGATCAGGTGCTGGCGGAGGTATGGCAGCTTACGTGCTGGCCCATGCCGGACAAAAAGTTTTGATGCTGGAGGCAGGAGATCATTTTGATCCCAGGACCGACGCGCAACAACTGAAATGGCCATGGGAGTCGCCTCGCCGTGGTGCAAGTACAACAAGACCATTCGGTGATTTTGATGCTTCCTATGGCGGATGGGTACTGGATGGAGAACCTTACACCCAAAAGGACAACTCGGAATTTGCATGGTTTAGATCCAGAATGCTTGGTGGGCGTACGAACCACTGGGGTAGGATCTCATTGCGTATGGGTCCGGAAGATTTCAAGCCTAAAGACGGCCTGACTGATAGCTGGCCGATTACCTATGATGATTTAAAGCCTTTTTATGATAAAGTAGATCGTTTAATTGGTGTTTATGGCACGGTTGAAGGGATCGAAAATGAACCGGATGGCATCTTTCTTCCGCCACCAAAACCAAGACTTCATGAGTTATTCATACGTAAAGGTGCGAAGAAGGCGGGAGTTACGGTTATTCCAGGTCGTGGGTCGGTATTAACAGAAGCGCTTCCGGGCAACAAAGAACGTGGTTCATGTTTCTTCTGTGGCCAATGTGGCAGGGCTTGTAAGGTTTATGCGGATTTCTCTGCTTCTTCATGTCTGGTTATTCCTGCCGTAAAAACAGGCAATTTGACGGTTATCACGAATGCCATGGTACGCGAAGTGCTAACAGATAAAGCTGGTCTGGCAACAGGCGTATCCTATGTGAATACACGTGATCTTCAGGAACATCAGGTACGCGGTAAAGTCGTGATCCTGGGTGCAAGTGCCTGTGAATCTGCAAGGCTATTGATGAACTCAAAATCTGCAGCACACCCGGATGGGATTGCGAACAGTTCTGGTGTTGTTGGTAAATACCTTCATGATTCTACCGGTGCAAGTTTAAGTGGTTTCCTTCCGCAATTGATGGATCGTAAACGCTATAATGAAGATGGTGTGGGCAGTGTGCACATCTATTCACCATGGTGGTTAAACAATAAAAATCTGGATTTCCCTAGAGGTTACCATATTGAGTATGGTGGCGGTATGCACATGCCTTCTTACGGTTTTGGTGGTGGCATGCAGGGCATGAATGGTCTGGTGCCCGGCCGTGATGGTCAAATGAAAGAAGCAGGAGGCTATGGTGCATCATTGAAAGATGATTACAGAAGGTTTTATGGAACCGGTGTAGGTATGGCTGGTCGCGGAACGGCGATTGCCCGTGAAAGCAACTACTGTGAAATAGACCCGAAAACAGTTGATAAATTCGGTATTCCGGTGCTACGTTTCCACTACAAATGGGCTCCTGAAGAAGTTAAGCAAGCGAAACACATGCAGGAGACCTTCAAAGAAATTATGCATGGTATGGGCGCCGTGATTACTTCAAAGTTACCTGGCGCGGATACAAACTACGGATTGGAAGCACCAGGTAAGATTATCCATGAAGTTGGAACGGTTAGAATGGGAGATGATCCGAAGACGTCTGCATTGAACAAGTACTGCCAGGCGCATGACTGCAAGAATCTATTTGTGGTAGATGCTGCACCTTTTGTTCAGCAGGGTGATAAAAATGCAACCTGGACCATTCTTGCGCTTTCGATGCGTACCGCAGAATATATTCTTGCACAGAAGAAAAAATTAAACGTAGGATAGGTAATTTACATTAATGCTGATTTAATCATTAGATCATGAATAGACGTGATTCACTCAAGGCCTTAGGCCTTACCGCAATAAGCACTACCGTTTTACTGGAGGCCTGTAAGTCTGGCGAGGACAAAGTACCAGCGCCAGGTACGGACAGTACCAAACAGGCCGGGAGACAAGATTTTGAAGTAGAGCGCGACAAGCGCCTTCACGAAGAAAAGTTTTTCAATGATCATGAGTTGGCTACAATAGGTATTCTGGCAGACATCATCATTCCTAAGGATGATAAATCTGGTTCTGCCACTGACGCGAAAGTACCCGACTTTATTGAGTTCATTGTGAAAGATATACCTAGTTACCAGACACCAATGCGTGGTGGCTTACGGTGGTTAGACCTGCAATCGCTACAACGTTTTGAAAAGTCCTTTGCAGATGCAAGTCCGGAACAGCGCCTTAACATCGTTGATGATATTGCTTACCCGAATAAGCTGAAACCAGGTATGTTACAAGGGGCTGGTTTTTTCAACCTTATGCGTGATCTGACCGCTTCAGGCTTCTTCACCAGCGAGATGGGCGTAAAGGATCTCGGGTATGCGGGTAATAAGCCAAACCGTTGGGAAGGCGTACCTGCCGATGTGCTTAAACAATACGGCTTGGAAGGCGCGGTTTAGATGCTATATTTGAGAAAAATTCTCAATGACACAAGCCATCAGTATAGAAGCATATTTCGATCTGAATATTCCGCTGATTGATGTGCGTACACCATTAGAATATGCGCAGGGACATGTGCCCGGCGCATATAATCTCCCTATTTTCAGCAACGAAGAACGTGTGCAGGTGGGTACGACCTACAAGCAGCAAAGTCGCGAGGCGGCCATCTTACTCGGCTTTGATCTGGCCGGTCCGAAATGGTCGGGCTTTATCAAAGAAGCACTGGTATTGGCACCTGAGAAGCGGATTGTGGTACATTGCTGGCGGGGCGGCATGCGTAGCGGCGCTATGGCATGGGCGCTTGGTCTCTATGGCTTTGAAGTTTATACCATAGCAGGTGGTTACAAGAGCTATCGCCGATGGGCGTTGGCTCAGTTTGAAAAGCCCTGGAAGCTAAACGTACTCGGCGGCCTGACTGGATCCGGGAAGACCAAAATCCTTTATGCTTTGCAGAACATGGATGAACAGATCATTGATCTGGAAGATCTTGCACAACATCAGGGCTCCGCATTCGGCACCATGAATAAACTCAAACAGCCCACACAAGAGCAGTTTGAAAACAACTTCGCCTGGGCGCTGCAAAAACAAGAACCGGCACATACGATCTGGGTAGAGGATGAAAGTCTTACGATCGGCAGGCGTGTAATTCCCAATGCGTTCTGGAAGAATATGCGTAATACAAACTTGATTAAACTGCAGGTTTCAGACGAAGTTCGTGTTTCCACCCTGGTGGAAGAATATGGGAAGTTGGACCCTGAATTTTTAATAGATTGTACTACACGTGTTCGAAAGCGTCTTGGTCCTCAACAGACTGACCATGCGATTGCTGCAATAAATGAAGGCAGGATGGCAGATTTCATCCGCCTGCTGCTTGTCTATTATGATAAAACCTACCAAAGAGGTGTTCAAAAAAGAAGTCCGGAGAAAATCTTCCCGGTAGCATGTCAAGGCAGCATCGCCTCCATGGCGCAACATTTAAAAACCTTCGCCGGCACGCTTCCGGTATAAAATCATTATAATTTACAATGGAAACATCTACAATAAAACTTACCCAGTATTCCCATGGCGCAGGTTGTGGCTGTAAAATCAGTCCCGCAATATTGGATAAGATCTTACACAGTCCTATCGCTGCGCCAGCGGATGCCCGTCTGCTTGTTGGTAACGATAAGCGGGATGATGCAGCAGTGCTTGACCTGGGGAACGGTACTGCGTTGATCTCAACCACCGACTTCTTTATGCCCATTGTAGATGACCCGTTCGACTTCGGCCGGATTGCATCTGCGAACGCCATCAGTGACGTTTATGCAATGGGCGGTAAGCCAGTGCTGGCTATTGCGATTTTAGGCTGGCCGATCGACAAGCTTCCACCGGAGGTGGCGCAAAAAGTTTTGGAAGGCGCGCGGTCAATCTGTGCAGAAGCTGGGATAACCTTAGCAGGTGGGCACAGCATCGACTGTCCTGAGCCGGTGTTCGGATTGGCCGTAAATGGCATGGTAAACATTGCTGAACTCAAGCAAAACTCAACGGCAACTGCGGGTTGCAAGCTTTACCTGACCAAAGCGTTAGGTGTTGGTATTTTATCTACGGCGCAAAAAAGAGGTATCCTAAAACCGGAAGATGCTGCTATTGCACTAAAGAGTATGGTAACACTTAATAAGCCCGGGGCGCGCTTTGCAACCATTGAAGGTGTAAAGGCAATGACGGATGTAACAGGTTTCGGATTACTCGGGCATTTATCGGAAATGTGCGAAGGTAGCGGGCTTACTGCAGAAATCGACTTTGAAAAGGTTCCGGTGATTGCATCATTGGGTGATTACCTGGCACAAAGCTGTTTCCCAGGAGGGACGCAGCGCAACTGGAATAGCTATGGACACAAGATTGGTGAAATAACAGATGCGCAACGCTATGTACTGGCAGATCCACAAACAAGTGGTGGTTTGCTGGTTGCGGTTACGGAAGAAGCATCTGCTGCTTTTGAGCAGCTGTTGGAGGAACTAAATTTACCTTCAGTGTCTTTCGGTAGACTGAAAGCCGCTGAAGGTAAGGATTTGATACAGGTTATTTAACCTGTATCAAATCAATTTATCTGGTGTAATTGGTAGCTGTCTGATTCGTTTACCTGTTGCATTAAAGATTGCATTTGCAATGGCGGGTGCAACACCAATGATGGCGATTTCGCCAATACCCTTTGTGCCCATTGGGTCTACAATGTAGTCGGGTTTGTCTACGAATCTCACTTCAATATGTGGAACATCAGCATGCACAGGCACGTGGTAATCCGCGAGATCTTTCGTCATGTATCTTCCGAAGCGATGATCCATTACCGCATCTTCTGTTAGCGCCATACCAATACCGCCCGTAACGCCACCAATCATCTGATTGCCTGCCGTTTTCATGTTTATGATCTTTCCTGCGTCTGCACAGGTTACCGCTTTTGTTACCTGAATTCTGCCGGTGATGGAATGTACACGCACTTCGACGAAGTGTACAGAGTAGGAGTATTTGGAATACTTGGCTGCTTCAGGTCCGGGTTTAGCCTCTTCAATCAGGTCCAGATCTGCGGAGCCGCTTTTTTTCATGAGGTCTCCTATGGTTGTTTTCGCACTTCCACCTTTAAGTTGAAGTCCACCATTGCTGAAGGTCACCTGCTCCAGTGTTGCAGACTTAAATTCCGGCATGTTTTGGTTGGCCATCTCCAGCAACTTCTGCTTTAATACGTCGCACACGGCGAGCACGGCGGAGCCAACACTGTTGACCGTTGAAGAGCCACCCTGATTACCTGCCACCGGGAACTCTGAGTTGCCGAGTTGAAAGGTAATCTGATCCGCAGGGATGCCAATAGCATCAGTTGCGATGCCGACCATTGCCGTACCTGTACCGGGACCGATATCTGTCACCGCACTCTGCAGGAGTAAGGAGCCATTTGCGAAAAGCTTGGCCCTAACCTTCGCGCTTCTGCGATTTGCACCGAAGGTGCCGACCGCCATACCATAACCAATCTTCCATGGGCCGTCGCTCAGTGTGCCAGCTTTTAAAGGCCGCTTATTCCAGCCGATGGCTTCAGCACCCAGTTTAAAACATTCCTTCAGGTATTTTGTAGACCATGGCATGTTGCGTTCGGGGTCCTGATCGGTATGGTTAATAATTCTGAGTTCGAGCGGGTCAATGTTGAGCTCGTAAGCAATTTCGTCCAGCGCACTTTCCAGCGCAAAGGCACCAGTTGCTTCACCAGGTCCGCGCATCCAGATTGGGGTACTCACGTCCATTGGCAAAATCCGGTAGCGCGTACTTACATTCGGAGCCGTGTACATCATTCTTGTTTGTTGCAAAACGCTTTCCGTGAACTCCTCGTAGCTTGAGGTTTGTCCGATGGAAAAGTGGCTGATGCCCACCAGCTTTCCGTCTCTGTTTGCGCCAATTCCGATCCTTTGGAAGGTTCCTGGACGGTAGCCAACCATGAAGAACATTTGCTCACGGGTAAGCATCAGCTTCACCGGCTTCTTGATCATTTTTGCTGCAATGATGGCTGCAGTTTCATGTGGCCAGTTGTGAAGGGCATTTCCAAATGCACCACCAACAAAGGGCGCGATCACTTTCACGTTTTCAGGGGGTAACTTCCATTCTTTAGCAAAGTTCTGTTGCGTCGGCTGGGTACCCTGAACTTTATCATAAAGGGTGAGTTTATCATCTGTTTCCCAATGTGCCACAATGGCTTGTAGTTCCATTGGGTTGTGCATTTCGGCTGGATGTTCATATTCCATCTCCAGCTTCACAGGGGCTGTTTTGTAGCCGTCTACAACGCCACGGTCGTAATCCGCCAGGGGCGATTTTGGATTCTTCTTCGCCGAAGCAGGCAATACGCCCTTATCTAAGTTCTTGTTCAGGTCTGTTAAATGTTCTTCAACGATGTATTGTGCTTTTACCAGATGAGCCGCATAGGTAGCCCGCTCAAAGGTATCTGCAACGACCATTGCTATGGGTTGTCCATTGAAGTAAACTTTATTGTCATAGAAGACACGGTGCGGCTGACCGCCAGTGGCCGGTTCAGTGGGATGCTCATTGTCTGCTGCATAGCCTGGCGGACGGATGGCATTTAGATAGGAGATGACGGCAATGACCCCTGGTGCGTTTGATGCAGCTTTGGTGTCAAGGGATTTTATTCTGCCTTTCGCAATGCTGCTGGTTACCAACACTGCATATCTGCAATCTGGCAGTACATATTCTGCAGCGTATTTTGCTGCGCCAGTAACTTTCATTTTGCCATCCACCCGTTGAAGGGGTTCATCCGCTTTAAAAAAAGTATTCATAAGATCTGTAATGTTAGATGAATGGTTAAATGCGGGAAGCAATTTTCAAAGCTTCAACAATTGTATTGGGTGCAAGCTTGAGCTTGAAATCATTATGTCCATAGCCTTTCGCGCCTTGCATCGCAATGTCTGCAGCTTGCTGGAAAGCTTCGATAGAAACCTGTTTGCCTTGTAAACTCTGCTCTGCCGCTGTAAGTCGCCATGGTTTATGCGCCACGCCACCCATCGCAAGCCTTGCCACTTTGATGGTTTTACCGTCTAAGTTTAACCCTGCCGCTACAGACACCAATGCGAAAGCATATGAATTCCGGTCGCGTACTTTCAGGTAATGATTATGGGTGAGAGTAGAGGCGGGGATCGTTACTGCAGTAATAAGCTCGTTTTTATCAAGGATGGTATCTTTCTCAGGCTGATCTCCTGGCAGGCGATGGAAGTCCTGCATTTTGATGATCCGATCTCCCTTAGGACCAGACACCTGAACCGACGCATCCAGCGCAATGAGTGCGACGTTCATGTCACTTGGATTCACTGCTATGCAATGCGGTGTAGCACCAAAGATGGCATGCATACGGTTGAAACCATTCAGCGCACTACAGCCCGTACCAGGTTCACGCTTATTGCATGGTGTTGTGGTATCATAGAAGTAAGGGCATCGGGTACGCTGCATGAGATTTCCACCTACAGTTGCCATGTTACGGAGTTGTGCAGACGCACCAGCATTCAAGGCTTCTGCTAAGAGCGGAAATTTCTTAACGATGGTCGCATGTTCCGCTACGGTGCTGTTCAGCGCCAATGCACCGATATGTAAACCTTTATTTTCTTCTTTTATATCTCGGAGTGGCAGTTTATTGATGTCTACCAAGCGTTCTGGTGTCATCACGTGCCGTTTCATAAGGTCGAGCAGGTTTGTTCCACCTGCAACAAACTTGGCCTTAGGCTCCTGTGTAATCGCTGAGATTGCGGCTTTCTGACTTACCGATCTGATGTATTGAAACTGCTTCATATGTTCTTGCCTCCTTTCTTTACTTCCTGTATGGCGGCAACGATATTGGGGTAGGCACCACATCTGCAGATGTTACCGCTCATAAACTCCCTGATTTCTCCTTCATTATCAGCGTGGCCCTCGCGGATGCATGCTACAGCGGACATAATCTGTCCTGGTGTACAGTACCCGCACTGGAAACCATCATGTTTGATAAAAGCAGCCTGCATGGGGTGAAGTTCGGATCCATTGGCTAAGCCCTCGATGGTCGTCACTTTCTTGCCGTCGTTCATCACGGCTAGTGTGAGGCATGAGTTTACCCGCTGACCGTCGACGTGAACGGTGCAGGCGCCACATTGTCCATAGTCGCAGCCTTTTTTTGTACCGGTTAAATGCAGACGTTCTCTGAGCAGATCGAGCAGTGTGATCCGGGGATCGATCTTCATGGTATGTTTGGTGCCATTTATTTCTATGCTGCAGGGTACATTTTCGATCGCCTGTGCAATGCGTTCATCGAGTTGATTATCAGCAGCCTTGATTGCTGCTGTGGGCGTAAGTGCAACCGCAGTGATAAGGCTGGATTTCTTGAGGAAATCCCGGCGTGGGTTAGGGGTAGCGTTTTCCTTTTCCATAGTTGGTGTTATCTGTTTGATTTACACCTTAAGCTGGCTAAATGTTTTGTGATCACGTAACAAATACACCTTTAAAACCTAGTTTGGAACTATTCAAAATAACGCCACTGCAGGTAGTTGCATAATCCTTCAAGTTCCGGGAAGATGGTAAAGGCATTTACACCTAAGGTATCGAGGTCTGTCCGGATCTCCCGTACCACTTTGGCTGGGAACTTCACTTTTATAAGTTTCTGCGCGAAAGAGTCGATCTCATTCATAAATCGCATCTCCGACAGCTCTGCAGAAGAATGGATGCTGAAGACCCCCGACTGGTTGTTGATGCGCTGTTTGATGATGCGGGGCCTGAAAATCTTGGTCTCCTTAACCTTAAACGGAGCGACTTCGGCAATGTTGAGGCTAAAGTCGTCTGCTTCTGCCATCAGGATCCACACTACGGCGTAAGCGGCATCTTGTTCCTCTATTTTAGCATAATTATCTGCGGTGGCGAACCATAATGCCGTGAGTGCGTTGTTGGACCAGTCAAGCAGGCGTGTCGGCCGGCCAAAGTGCTGCCCCAAGGTTAGAAAATCCCAGTCATCCATTGGGCGGTGTTGCTCAATCAATAGCGGGTTTGTACGTTTAAATTCTTCCAGCAGCAGCTTCTCCGTTTCAAAAGATCCCCTTTGGCTTTCAAACGACAAATCTTTGGGATTAGCGGATAGTCTATGGTTTGTCCACGGAATAGGAAGTCTACCGCATGGGTCTGTTTACTAAAACTCACCTTGCTTTGCTTAATCAGGTTCAGATAGGCTTCGATGCTGGTCACTTCAACTTCTTTTAACATGATTCAGGTACAAAGGTTAATGAATGTTTAACAATGTTTTTGCAAGGTTTATCACCTCCATGCTGCCCGTGTATTTGCCCTGCTCGTCAGATAGCTTTACGACTTCTGTCCAGGCGCCGTCTTTTGGCAGTGCAGCGGTCATCTTTATGACGATGTTCATTGGCGTGAGGCCTACATCATTGGTCAGGCTGGTGCCAATTCCGAAAGACATCCCAACCTTATCCCTACAATATTCAGCGATGCTCGCGACCTTGTCGTAGTTCAGCGAATCGGAGAAGATGATCGTTTTACTTTTCGGATCAATGCCCAACTTTTGATAATGGGCGATGACTTTATCCGCGAACAGGATTGGGTCGCCACTGTCGTGCCGCACGCCATCGAAGAGCTTTGAGAACATCTTATCGAACTGGCTGAAGAAAACTTCCGTGGTGTAGGTGTCAGACAAGGCAATGCCGAGATCACCCCGGTACACATCAACCCAATGTTCCAGGCCCATCGCATTCGCCATTTTAAATCCATATCGTGCGGCATGGAACATGAACCACTCATGTGCATGGGTGCCGATCGGTTTCGTCTTGTGCAACATGGCCATATGTACATTGCTGGTGCCGATAAAGGAACCCTGGCCGTAATCTGACAAGGCCTGAAGTACCAGACGATGTACCGCATAGGAGTGACGTCTGCGTGTTCCGAAATCTGCAACGGTCACGCCCAGGGCCTTATAGTTTTCGATTTTATCCCGTGTACGCTCAATAACCTCCTCATTGGGTACGCGCGTGAGGCCGGTAAGTCTGTAGTATAATTCGCAAACCATGGACATCAGTGGAACTTCCCACAAGATCGTGCGGTACCAGTGCCCTTCGATGTGTAGCTCGAGGCTGCCCTCATGCTGTACGATGGTTACCTCCTCCGGATTGTAGCGATAGCCCTCAAGAAAATCGAGGTACACGGCATTGAGGTAGGGGCAGGTAATTTTTAGAAACTGCTTTTCCTCCCGGCTGAGCTTTAGATGCGCCATCTCGTTAACGGCTTCACGGAGCACTTTTGCAAAACCTTCCGGGAACACATGGTTCCCACGATTGATGAACTTGTATTTCGCCTTAGCATCGGGAAATAGGCGTATGACACCCTGTTGCATGGTGAATTTATAAAAGTCGTTATCGAGGATGGAGGTAAAGGAGAAGTCCTGTTTCAGTTGCATGGCCGAAGGTATTGATTAAGAACTGCAAGACAACATAGAACAACCTGGCTGGTCACTTGCCCAGAAGGGCCTTGTCTTGAAAAACTCGTCGGCACCATGGCCGTAAGGGTCCTTTAGCGCTTGTTCCAGTTTTTTGAACATGGCATCATCGCCTTTCTCCAGATCAGTTATCGCCAGGTGTAAAAGGTAGTTCCTTAGGATAAACCGCGGGTTCACAGCCTTCATTTGTGCTGTTCGTTGCGCTTCATCTATCGTATTGGTGGCTAAGCGAGCCAAATAAAGTGAGATGAACTGTTGCAAACCCCTGCGCTCTGCGGGTGTCAACTCGTTGTACAAGGCAGGTTTAAAGAATGTCTCGATGTCTTCCGGACTTTCTAGCGTGGGCGGAAGCGTGATTAACAACTGGTAGAAAATAGTCATGTCAGGCTGGATGGAGACCAGCATCTTTTCCAACTCCTGAAGCAGTACATGATCTTCAGGCAATAGTTCATCCAACCCAAGCTTTTGTGCCATCATGAGGCTGTATTTAGACCAGAAGATGTCTTCGTATCCTTCAATAATGGCGACCAGTTTTTCTGTGTCTGTGATCAAAGGTGCAATGGCGTTCGCCAGGCGTCCTAGATTCCAGTAAGCTACAGAGGCTTGTTTACCGAAGGCATATCGTCTTCCCGGAAGGTCCGTGGTGTTCGGCGTAAATTCCGGATCATAGTTGTCGACGAAGCCATAAGGCCCGTAATCTATTGTCAGACCTAAAATGGACATGTTATCGGTGTTCATCACACCGTGCACGAAGCCCACCCGCATCCATTCTACAATCATGGTTACAGTGCGAGATACAATTTCAGCCATCCAGTCCAGCATCCGGTTTTCACCGGTAAGATGCGGATAGTACTTGTCGATGGTCCAATCGGTAAGTGTTTTTAGCTGTTCCAGTTCCTGCCTTGCGGCCAGCATTTCAAAGCTGCCGAAGCGGATGAAAGAAGGTGCCATCCGGGCCACAATGGCGCCGGGTTCATATTGTGGGTTGCCGTTGTAAAACATATCCCGCACCACCTTGTCGCCGGTAGAAACCAGGCTCAATGCACGTGTGGTTGGTACCCCGAGGTGGTGCATGGCCTCGCTCATCAGGTATTCCCGCACGGAGGAACGCAGCACCGCACGGCCATCGGCACGCCGGGAGTATGCCGTTGGACCCGCACCTTTGAGCTGTAATTCCCAACTTTCACCTGCAGGTGTTTCCCATTCGCCAAGCGTAATTGCCCGCCCGTCGCCAAGTTGCCCTGCCCAGTTACCAAACTGATGGCCTGCGTAACAGGCGGCATAGCTTTGCATGGACTCGGTGGTTAGATTACCCCCTAAGATCGCAACATCCTGTTCCTCAGGTGCGGCAATACCCAGGGTTGCAGCAAGTTCATTTGACCAGGCAATTAGCTTTGGACTTGCAACCGGGGTGGGTCTGGTGGCACTGTAAAGTACTCCAGGGGTTTGCCTGGGCTTGGTGCTGCCTGACTGATCACCAGGAAAGTGTTCAACAAAGCGGTTCTTGAATATTTTTGAATGAATCGGTTCCATATCTGTGTTAATAATGCTAACGGCTAAACATACTGGTAACAGGATTGATTAGGCGATGTTCTTAATAATTGCAATTCTTGACGAATGCCGCGGCAATTTAAGGCCTGCCGAAAGAATATTGGTCTAAAATGACATTCAATTATTAGCTATAAGATTTCACAAACGCGAATTATGCGGTTTCTACATGGTAAATTATAATGCGCAAGAATAGAACTTGATGGTTGATATCCTGTATGTTAACCCTTTTTAAGGTGGGACATCTTTTCTTTTCTCAAATTAAATGTGAAGCTGTGAGAACTTTTCTCAAATTTTCACGTTTTTATTTCCGATGTTCGCAACTGTTTAATCAAAAATTCAGCTTTATGGAAATTGTCCTGCTCATCTTAACTGTACTTGTGATCTTCTCTTGTCTTAGCGCCTGGTTCAACGCAGCTGAATTAGACACCGATGATGAGAATTTCTAGGTAAAATTCTCTAGGTTTGCTTCGATATGTTATTGAAGACCATCTGGACACTCATCAGGTATTATTGCTTCTGGTTGCTATTCTTTTTTCTGGAGCGACTCGTATTTATCCTTTATAATGCGCCGAGGCTAGCCACACAATCTTTTTCTGAAGTACTGCCTGCCTTTCGCTTTGGCTTATGGATGGACGCGTCTATGGCGGGTTACATCTGCGCAGTGCCTCTTTTAATCTTCTTGATCAGCTGGTATTTTCCCCGGCTAAATGTTCCAGCAGGTATTCTAAAATACTACACGTGGATATTGGTTGCAATTTGTTCGTTGCTCACCGTCATCAACTTCAACATCTATAGAGAGTGGGGCACCAAGGTAAATTATCGAACCTTCGAATTTGCCATTCACTCCCCGAAAGAGGCGTTGGCAAGCAGTAGATCTTCGCCCTTACTGCTGAGCTTTACCATACTATTTGCTTTGATTATTGTCGCTGTGTTTTTAGCCAGGATCATCATCAACTGGCACATCAACAGAAAAGGGCACTTGCTGGGTAAACTTGCCGCTAGCTTATTGCTGGCGGGTCTAACGGTCCTATCCATTCGTGGTGGTTTTCAGGATGCTCCAATGAATGAAAGCATGGCATATTACTCCACAAATTTAACGCTAAATTATGCAGCGGTAAATACAGAGTGGGGGCTGGCCACAGACATCAAAAATGCAAAGTACAACACCAAAAATCCATATGCATACTTCAGTAGAGAAAATGCCCTGCAGACCATAGCAGGGTTTTATGAAAAGCCTGACAGTGCGGGCTTGCAGATTTTGACCACCGCAAAGCCCAATGTGGTGCTGATCATTATGGAAAGCCATACCGGCAATGTGGTCGAATCTTTGGGTGGCGAACCGGGTATTTCAAATTCCATAGAACGATTAAAAGGGGATGGGATATTCTTCGACCAGATTTATTCTGCTGCGGGCCGGACAGATAAAGGGGTAGTTGCCGTACTGAGTGGATTTCCTGCACAGGCATCCCGAAGCATCATGAAAGAAAACAGCAAGCAGTCGGCCATACCGGCGCTTAGCCAGATCTTCAGCAGGAATGGCTACGTAACACCTTTTTTCTATGGTGGAGAATCCAGATTTGCAAACATGAAGTCTTATCTGCTCAGCCATGATGTGAAGAAGATTATTGAAAAAAGCAGCTTTGATAAGCAGTACCTGAATTCGAGCTGGGGCGCTTTCGACGGGCCGGTTTATCAACGTATGACCCAGGAACTAGCTACAGAGCAGCAACCATTCTTTGCAACGATGCTGACGCTTACCAATCACGAACCCTTTGGGTTGCCTGTTCCACCTCGTTATAAGGGCGACAATACCGAAGACAAGTTTCGCAGTACCGCCTTTTACGCAGATTCCTGTTTAGGTGCTTTCATCGAACATGCAAAAAGTCAGCCCTGGTATAACAACACCTTGTTTGTCGTTGTCGCAGATCACGGACATTTCCTACCGCGCACAGACCTGGAGATTTTCGATCCACGCAGGTATCGTATTCCGCTCTTGTTTTTCGGGCCGGTAATTAAACCGGCGTTTAAGGGTAAAACCATCCATATGATTGGTGGACAAACTGATATTGCCAATACCTTACTGACCCAGCTAAACATAGATGCAAAAGCATTTACCTGGAGTAAAGATCTGCTGAACCCTGCTTCAAAACCTTTTGCCTTCTACAATTGGGACCAGGGCTTCGGGTTTATGACTCCGGAAAACACCATTGGATTTGATGCCGTGAGTAAACAAGTCATCTATAGCACCAAGCCCAATCAGACCAATGCAGACCCTGCGGTAATCGCAGCTAAATCCTTCATGCAGGAAGTTTATCAGCAGTACATGGAATATTAGTGGTGTTCCGCTGGCGTCGGCTGGCCCTGATGTTTGTGCTGCGCACTATCCGCCTTATTGGAGATTACAAACTGTCGGATTTCTCCTTTTTGCCATGCATCTGCCATCGGGTCAATCGGCAGCGCTTTGATGTCTGCACGCTTTTTCCTGTTCTCTGCACTGGATACGTTGAAACGCTTATCTCTTGCATCCACCAGCTCTTTATGCAATTGTCCATCTTTGGTGAAGCCCATCATGATCATTGGCGAACCCACCGGGAGGGTTCGTTCCTGGTCCGTATGCCAGGTGTGGATGGTCTTTCCATATGTGTTTACCAGCTTTTCCATTAGCTCATACTCCGCTACTTCCGGTATGCCAGGGGCGATAAGGGTTCCGGATTTCACTTCGTGAACATGGGAGTGCCATAGCTTTTTTTCTTCTGCAGACAGGGTCTTGAAAAGCTTGGCGGTAATGATGTATTCTATGCCCATGATCTTAGGACTGCCTTCATTGCCATCAAAAATGATCGCCTGATATACATCTTCATTCAGCTGATTGACATAATGATGTGCTTCCATTTGTGCGTTGATGTTGCCATTATAGAAGTGAAAACCATCCAGATAGGCATTAAACTTCCGTAATGGGGATTTATCCTGCAGCAGATCAGCGCCGGTATTCAGCACTTTGTCTTTCGTCGATTTCTCGTCCCCTGGAGCAGTGACATTAGATGGGGTATTCCCACCACCACAGGAACTTAATCCAATTGCCCCGATCATCAGGTATGTAAGTGTACGTATCGTATTCATAAAGCCAGTTTTTAGGGGTTCAACCATTTTAAAAACTGCAACAACTGCAAATGGTTTGCACAAATTAGAAAGAGGCAAGTGTTGAACCTACAGTGAGGGAAGTACTGCAATTACAAGGCGGAACCTGCTGGAATTAGAAAGAAGCAGGTGCTGGCTGGTTCGATTTTACATTTACAATGGTCCGGTTCAAATAGGGGTACACGGCGATCAAGAGTATGATGACCAACAGGCACCAGCTGATCAACTCGTAGTAGTCGATGGCATAACGCAGCTGACTTTGTACAACCACTGACTTGTGCATCAACCTGTCGGCCATTACTTTGGCCTGTTCTGGTGCAATCCCTTTTGCAACAAATGATTGTTTATACGCACTTAGCTTTTGCACAGCGATGGGATCCAATGCCGTGATGTGTTGTTGAAAGCGGTCGTAATGCACACGCTGTTTCACCAAAGAATAGTAGTTGATGAAAGCAATGCTACAGCTAAAACCGAAGAACCGGAAGAATACACCCGTAGCAGATGCCATGCCACCAAGCTGTGCTGGCACTGCAGACACCATGTATAAGATGAGTGGAGACATCAGCAAGCCTGCGCCCGCCCCCTGTATAAACAAGGGCAGTAAATAAGCAGTCTCAATTGCCTCGCTACTGAACAACATGCGCATCCAAAGGTGAAAGATCAGCATCAGCCCAAATCCCGCCATGAGGATTAGCCGCATAGGCTTTTTCATGATAATTAACCTCGAACTTACAAAGGCAGTGCATACAATGCCTGCGGAATTTGCGAGTAACATATAGGCAATGTGTATCGGGTCCATGCCCATAACTGCGGCGAAATAACTATTTGTTACGTTCAATGCACCTCTACAGATATAAAGTGCAAAGATCAGCACTGCACCCACTTTGAAGTTGCGGTATTTGTATACTTCCAGGCTTAAATATGGCCGTTTCAGATAAAGTTGTCTGAGGATATGCAGGGAAAGGAACAACACAATTGCCACCAGACTCCACACCATACGCTTGTCTTCAAACCAGTAATACTGCTGTCCGTAAACCAACATATAGCCAACCAACAGGAGCAGCGCTGCATAAATCACAAAACTCTGCCAGTCCAGCTTATATAAATGTGATTTATCGCTTAGCCGCGCCTTGTTCAATAGAAAGTAAAGTAGAATGACGCCTGGAATAAATACGAACATCAGCCCCTTATAAAGGACGTTGAAGTCAAAGGTTTCCAGGATGGGGGAGGTGACCATCATGCTAATTTGCGACACACACAGCAGCATTCCGTAAAAGATGGAGTAGCCGATTTCTCTTGCCCGTTCTCCGCGAAGCTGCCTGAACACCAAGGTAATGCAGATGCTTGAAATGGAGCAGTTCGCCATACCCTGGATGAAGCGGAAAGTGAAAAGCACAGGCAAATTGTGCGTGCTGAAGCAGATGTAAGTTGCACCAAGCTCAAGTATAGCTCCAAGCAGCAAGTACTCCTTGACGGCGATGTAGTTAAAAAACCGGCGTTCCAGCGCAAAAAAGCTGGTTACAGCAGCATAGAACGCGATGCCCGAGTACTGAACATCCATTGGTTCAAAGCCATAAAATCCTGAAGCGGCATTTATGTTTGCACTCGATATGCCGAACAGCCCCATTGTTGGAATGATGACCATGAAGAGCGCCACCTTCATGAGCCAGGCGGGTACCCAGGCTTTTACGGCCTCATCTGTGTGCTTGTCGAACATCAGTTTACCTTACGAATCAGTACTTCAGCATTCATTCCGGCGCGTAGCGTGGCGATTTCTTCAGGCTTGTCAACCAGCCTGATTCTTACGGGCACACGTTGTACAATCTTCACAAAGTTGCCAGTGGAGTTATCTGGCGGAAGGAGTGAAAAGCTTGATCCCGTAGCTGGTGAAAGGGACTCGATCTTTCCCATGAATGTTCTTCCCGGGTAAGCGTCTGTCGTGATCTCCGCCATCTCGCCCACATGCATATGTCGTAACTGCGTTTCTTTGAAGTTCGCCACAACCCACTTGCCAGCCTCCTGATCCACGATGTAAGCCAGGGTTTGTCCTGCTTGTACCATCTGCCCCGGCTGAATCGTTCTGCGTCCCATTTTACAATCATAAGGCGCAACAACTACCGTATAACCTACGTCGAGCTTATTCCTGTTCAGCATCGCTTCGCGACGTTTAATCTCCGCCTCTGCCACGTCTGTTTGTACCCTGGTGTCCTGAACCTTAGATTTGTCTGCCTCGTAGTTCTTCAGTGCAGACTCATAGTTTGCACGTGCAACCTCCAGTGCCGTTTGTACATTTTCCAGTTGCTGACGGGTAGCGGATTCTACATCATATAATTTCTTGTATCGTGCAAATTCCTGTTCTTCATGGTGCAGCCTGGCTTTTGCAGCAATAATCTGCGACTCATTAATCTGCGCTGAGGCGGTACCGCTTCCGATATGGCTCTTCAGCACCGCAAGCTGCGCCTTTGCATTTGCAAGTTCTGCCTGTGCCTGCTGTTCCTGAAGCTCATATTCACGATTGTCGATCATGATGAGTGTATCGCCCTTCTTGATCTCCTGATTTTCTTCAAACCGGATTTCCTTTATAAATCCACCTACTCGTGAGGTTACTGGATTGATGTATTCCTGTACTTGTGCATCGTTTGTTTCTTCATATCGGTAGAGGTCCCATAGTGTAAAGCAACCCCAAATGACCAGCACCAGCAGTATAGCACCTGCAATGCAGGCTGTAATTTGCGTAATGAGTTTATCCGTTCGGGAATGGTCGGTATTTGTTGTCATGTTAAAGATTACCTATAGTGTTAAGGAGTTGGAAGTATTGTAGTTGTGCGGCAATTTTGGCGGCAGCGAGATCAAACTGTGTTTGAAGAAGTTGGGTGTTGGATTCAAGCAGGTCGGTGACCAGCGAGAGTTGATTGAAGTAGGTGTTGGTTACGATTCTGGCACTTTCCTGTGCTTGCAGGACATTGGTTTCTGCAACCTGAATGCGGTTCATGGCCTCATTGTACCTCAGGTAGCCTTCATTAACTTGCTGTCTGATCAGATCCTGAGTACGCAGGTGTTCCATTTCGCGGCTTTGTAGTTCAATTTGTGCCACCTTAACCTTGTGTTTATTATGATAAAAAGCATCCACAGCAAAACTTGCCTTTATTCCAGCGGTGCCTAAGCCGTACAGGTAATTTGCATAAGGATAGAATTGAATCTGTGGATAGGAATATGCATAGTTCGCATACAAGCCTATCTTGGGATTTACATTGGCTTTTACATCCTTCAAATTCAATTTACTAAGCTTAGTTTCTTCTTCAGAAATCTTCTGTTGATGCGAGCGTTGCATCGCTTGCGCCAGGTAGTCCTCATACTTCAACAGCACCGACGGCTGACTGGCGGATAAGGGCTCAGGAATAACAACCTGATCATCAGGTTCATCCATCAGTATGTTCAACTTCTGCTGTGCAATCGCAATGTCGTTGTTGATTTCTTCCAGCGCTAACTTCTGACGGGAAAGTTGCAGTGTTGCGCGCAACACATCACTCTTAAGTACGACCCCGTTGATGTGCAGCTGGCAGATTTCCTTGAGCTGTCGCTCCTGATCTGCAATGTTGTTTTGAATCAGAGACTTAAAAGCAATACTTCGTTGGAGATCCAGATAATATGTAGCGGCCTGGAGTTTTACTTCAGAAACACTTTCATTCCGACGTTCGGTATGGAGCTCATGTAATATCTGCTGCCTGCTGATGTTTGTTCTGGTTTTGCGACCATTGTACAGGTTTAAATAAGCGTCGCCGCCGACCTTATATAAAGTATGTTCTACAGGAAGCAGCTCCGGCTTGTGGAGTATACCTTTGGTGAACAATCCAAAGTTACTGACTCTGCCATACTCAGCCTCAGTGCCGATCTCCGGTAAACGCTCCGCTTTCGCATCCAGGATTTCTTCTGTACTTGCAGCCACCCTAAAACCCTCAATCTTGATGGTTTTATTATGTTGTATTACCTTTTCCCATACTTCATTGAGCCCTAGCACACTTGGCGTTTTAGAAACAGATTGCGCAGCAGCATTTCCAATGATGAGCGTTAAAAATATAAAGGTACATGCAAGATACCTTTGGCATTGATTTATGATGTTCATAATTACAATGCAAAGGTACAGCAATGTGTTTTCTGGCATTTTATGTAATTTGCCTAAAATTATATGATATGAGCCAAACACCCATAGCACGCAACGTGGAGGAATATCTCCATTACATCGATGCCACGCCGGATGCCATTTTTGTGCTTCACGAAAAGTTAGAAAGGCGCTTTCCCGTGCACCAGCATACAAAGGGCCAGCTGACCTACGTAGATGGAGGTCTGGCCTATGTACATGTTCAGGACAAGATCCTGGTTATCCCCGCAAGGCATTACATCTGGATACCACCAGGTTTATTACACTTCCTGACGGTTAGGAGTTCTGCCACCGCCATCCGCACCATATATTTTACACTGGACACCACAGAAACATTCTACCAGCAGATGGGCATTTATCCTGTCGACAGTCTGCTATTGGAGATGCTTTTATTTACGGAACGCTTCGAGTGGGAGGTAGGTAAAACAAACCGGTATTATCCATTTCTGAAAGCTTTGTTCAATATTCTTCCAGACATCAGCAACAATCACCTGCATACGGTACTGCCTGTAACGCGTAATGAGCGGTTGGTGCCAATTCTAAAGTACATGGAGGAGCATGTATCGGAAGTGCTTAGCCTTTCTTCCATCAGCAAAGCATTCTCTATTAGTGAGCGTACACTTTCACGCATATTTCAGTCGGAACTCAGCATCTCTTTCTTACAGTACTTAAAGCAGTTGAGGATGGTTAAGGCGGTGGAAATGATGCTTCAAACAGAGCTCACGTTAAGTGAAATTGCATATAGGACCGGTTATCAGAGTATCGCTGCTTTCAGCAATACCTTTTATCAACTGACAAATGTTCGACCCTCCCAGTTTGCACAGTCCATACGGTAATTAGAATATCGGGAAGTGTGCTGCACCGCGGGGGTATATCAGCATTGGTGTATTTGCATCTGTTATCGTCGCCTTGGTGTGGCTGCTGTTGAACAGTCCTTCCAGAAAGCTTCTTTGATGGTGTACCATGGTCAGCAGATCGAACGCGACATGTTCTGATGCCCATTTTAGTCCAGCCGATACATCAGCATCCTGTATGTGGCGGTAGTAGATGTGTGGATAATTGATCTTGTTGCTTACTTCACATAAGAACTGCTGCACCTGATCTCGTTTTGCTTTAGTCTGCGCATGCTCCGGATCTGCAGAGATGTGTGCCAGCATGATGCTTGCATCACCATGATGCGCCAATGTAGCCAGCGATTGCACAATGTCTATATCCTCCAGGTTCAGGTCTGTTGCGAAAGCTATTTTGTGGATGGCCTTATACGTGATCTTATCTGGTACAACCAACACTGGAACCTTAGAAGCGCCAAGCATTTTATTCAGGTGATTACCGGAGATCAGGCTGCTAAATCCTTTGCGATGGTTAGCCATGATGCACAAGACAATATCGCGATCTGCGAAAAGTGCCTCGAGATGGTCCGTTACATTCCCCTCATCACAGCGGGTTTCGATTTTCGGGATAAAAGCAGCTCCAGGGTTTGCTGCCGCTAACTTGGATAATTTGGAAGCATTGAGCGCTAATTCCTTCCTGCTCGTCATTTCAAGTTCACCAGTATTCACAATCGGCCATGCAACCTGTGCCGCATAAGGTTGCGCAGCCGGATTTAAGTATGCATGATATAAGATGATGTTTGCGTGAATTGCCCTTGCAAGGTGAATCGCATACTCGGATGCATTTTCTGATCGTTCTGAGAAGTCGGTAAATACAACAAGCTTTTTCATATCCGTAAGTTTAAAGTCCTTAATCCTTAACTGCAGTTTAAAGGTCGGGAATATCAGCCGCTTATAATATGATTGCTGCATTAAATAATTGTGACCTTAATCAGTTTGTAGCAAGTCAAGCATAAAATAGAATGTAGAACCTTCCTCTATTTTGCTCTCCACACCCATAGTACCCTGGTGTGATTTGATGATCTCCATGGAGATATACAACCCCATGCCCAGTCCGCTTGCCATGTACGTGCTATCTGCCACGCGGTAAAAACGCTCGAAAATCCGTTCCTGCTGCTCCGCGGACAGCCCAATGCCAAAGTCCTTAACGGCAACTTTAACCTTTGCGTCCTCAACCGTTGCCTGCAGCATGATTTCTTTGTGGTTTGGAGCGTACTTCACTGCATTATTAATCAGATTCATGACAACCTGTTCCAGGCGTTCCATATTTCCCTCTACGAGGTAATCAGTGCCTGGTGTGTAGCTGATTTGATGAGCAGGGTACATGTATCGGGCATGCTCCACACATAGGGAGACCAATTCATTTACGCTTATTGGTGATTTATTAAAGTCTAGTTTCCCAGCCTGTATTTTGCTAAAATCAAGGAGGTCATTTACCAGCAGGTGTAACTTATTCATGGAGTTATCTGCTTTGTCAATGAAATTACGGATGCGTTGTGGTATAGGCTCCTGGTCAAACTTAGCAATAAGCTGAAGGTAGGCCTTCAAGCTTGTGAGTGGCGTTTTCAACTCGTGACTGGCGATGCTGATAAATTCATCTTTCTTCTCAATGGCCTTTCGCTGATCATCAATGTCCGTTGCCGTACCCACCCAGAATTGGATTTCTCCAGCAGCGTTTTTCAATGGTGTGCTTCTGGATAGGTGCCAACGATACGTCCCATCTGCTTTGCGGTAGCGATTTTCTACCTCTAGCAAGTTCCCTGTTTCTAAAGATTCAATGTAAGCGTATTTGGTTCGTTGGGCATCATCAGGATGAAGAACGGTCTCCCAGACCATTGCAGGTTCATCATCGAAACCTAGACCTGTATATTCAAACCACCTCGCGTTGAAGAAGTTTATCTTACCGTTCGGAAGGTTCGTCCAGGTAATATGTGGAATATTGTTCGACAAAAGCATGAAGTGGGCCCTGCTTACGGATAGGTCTCTGGTTCTTTCCGCAACGATGCCTTCGAGTTCATTATTTAACTTCAAGGTCTGATTTCTCGCTTCCTCTAGCGCTTCGTTGTTCTTTTTAAGAAGATTCTCACTTTGTTTCTGTTCTGTCAGATCCGTTAAAATGATGCTCATGGCTGTACCATCCTCCAGGTTCATCCGGGTTAAAGTAAGCAATACTGGCAACTGCATCCCGTCGGGGCGAAGCAGGTTAGTTTCTGTCTTATAATCAGATAAGCCGATGGAACGCATGGCGACGTTTAACTTAGTGAGGCTGCTTGGTTCGAGAAAAGCATCAAGACCCTTTCCAACAACATGATTCAGCGCAATGCCAGCCATTTCAGCAAAACGTGGATTACTATACAGGATGAAACCGTCCTTATCCAGCGTTATTGCACCTTCCATCATCCGTTCAATCCAAACGCGGTAGGTGTGGTCAGCTGTTTTTAGGGTGTATATTTCATGTCCTTCAGCGCCGTGTACAACAAAAGCATCCACCATACCAGTTCGTATCGCTTCAATAGTGTCCTTTGCTTCTTCAAGCTGTATTCTTAATTCAGCAATCTCTGCTTTTAGTTGTTCTGCTGTTGGTTCAATAGCCATCATTTGTAATTACGATCCCCAATCCGTTTAGGACTTTCTTCGTGTCAGATAAATCTCCAACAAATCGTCTTTCTGGAGCAGGACTTCTTTTTATAAGCGTGGGCAGTGCAATAATCTGCTCCTGTTGTGCGAGCTCCGGTCGCAGGTATACATCAATGATCTCCAGGGTATACTGATTAGGAATATACGTATTGCAGATCGTGCGGATGTTATTAACAGCACGCACGGAGTTTGCTGATGCACCGGTGATGAACAGCGTCAGGATCAAAGTGTCTGTAGTTTCAAGGCTAGTCAAGGCGTAGCGGAATGATATTCAGACCAACAAGAACTTTTTCTTCATTACTCAGGTCACCAATAATCTTGCGGATGGGTACCGGCACTTTTCTAACCAGCGTTGGCACCGCAAAAATCTGATCGCCCTCAGCAAGCTGGGGATGTAACAGCAAGTCTATAACCTCAATTTTGTATTTGCCTTCAAGATGCTCCTCACAATAACGTTTCAGGTTATTGAGGGCACTTACAGATTTTGGGGTTTTTCCAGCTATATATAACCGCAACTCCCATGTTTGCTGTTCTTCAATCATAAAATATATTTATCGGGCCTAATCCTCGCTTTTCTTATTGTCGTCGCCAAGGCGTTTCTTAGCCAGATCATTCCGGTTTTTCTCCTGAATGTTTTTTTTAAGTTCTTCTTCCATGTAAACTTTGTTGAGTTCTTCCTCAACAGATTCAAATTCCGTTCTAAGATTCGCTATCTGAGATTCCAACATCCTTCGTTTACGTAAGATCTCGCGATCTTTCCTGCTCACCGCATAACCCTGCAAAGCAAGGCCCGTTTCTTCTTTCACAATGTGTGCTTCTCTGGCTGAGCCGGTTAACACACCCTCTGGACCCAGGTAAACGTCTACAAGGTCGAGCCCCGCCGCTGTGATAATAAACTCCCTCACCTGATTGGAATGTCCAATGCCTCGGGATTTCATCACGTACATGCCGCGGTTCCTTTCACCGTTAAACTCAATATCCCGGATCAATAACCAGGAGTCCACTAATGAAGATATGCCTTCATCCGTTTGCTCGTTGATGGTGTTGTTCAGGGCGAGCGCCGTAAAAAGTACCGTGATACCTTCATTTTGGAGAAAGTCAACCAGTCTGATCAGCATAGCCTTTACCTCACTTACAGAGCCTACGGTAATCAGATTGGTTATTGGATCCAGTACAACGATGTCCGGCTGAAATTTTTTAATACGTTTATGGATGGCAACCAGGTGCATTTCTAACCCAAATAGGGTAGGTCTGGATGAATGAAATTCAAGCAGACCACTTTCAACATGTGCGGAAAGGTCTAAGCCTATCGAACGCATGTTGCGTTGAATTTGCGAGGGTGACTCTTCAAATCCGAAATATAAACAACGTTTACCATTTCTACAGTTGGCATCCACGAATGATGCTGCCAGACTAGTTTTACCCGTGCCAGCGGTTCCAGAAACCAGAATGCTACTACCTTCGTAAAAGCCATCACCACCGAGCATCTTATCCAGCGATTCAATGCCTGAAGTAATTCTTTTGGTTGAAACCTCCATGTCCAGCGCAAGAGAGGTAATGGGCAATACTGAAATCCCGTCTTCATCAATCAGAAATGGATATTCGTTGGTGCCGTGCATCGAGCCGCGATACTTAACGATTCTAAGCAGGCGCGTAGAAATCTGGTTGCTAATGCGATGATCCAATAGAATCACGCAGTCCGATACATATTCTTCCAGACCTTGTCTGGTCAATGAGTTCTCGCCACGTTCACCCGTGATGATCGCGGTTACACCTTTCTCCTTCAGCCATCCAAACAATCGTCGGAGTTCTGCACGGAGTATGTTTTGGTTTGTTAAGCCTGAAAATAGATTTTCAATGGTATCCAGAACAACTCTCTTTGCACCAATGCTGTCAATGGCATAACCCAGGCGGATGAACAATCCGTCCAAATCATACTCGCCAGTTTCCTCAATTTCACTTCGTTCGATGTGGACGTGATCAATTCTGATTTTCTTGTCAGCAACAAGGGTGTTCAGGTCGAAACCAAGAGACGCCACATTTGTGGCAAGCTCATCAGCCTTTTCTTCAAAGGCCATGAACACGCCGGGCTCGTTAAATTCCAGTGCACCCCGTACAATAAATTCGATGGACATGAGCGTCTTGCCACAGCCGGCACTGCCGCAAAGCAGGGTTGGTCTGCCGAGTGGAAGACCACCTCTGGTGATCTCGTCTAGGCCGCTTATACCGGTAGGTGACTTTTGAAGAATGGCGGCGGAAGCCTGATGGTGGTGTTGATTTGTACTTGAACTCATTGGGAAAAATCAGCGTCTATGTAACTATAAGGCTAGTCTCATCCGCTTTGATAAAAACAATAAAACTACGGAAAGCGCCCTAGTACTCCAAATAATATACCAAAAAAATAGGGATGAGATTACATGGGTCTGAAGCCTGAAACCGGTTAATTCAATTACACAAAACTTATTCTGTGGGCAGAAGTTGTTTACTAAAAACAACCAATATGCTGAATCAAAAAACAATCGTAATAACCGGCGCTTCAAGTGGAGCTGGTAAGGCTATTGCCCTGGAATTTGCGCAGCAAGCAAATAAACTGGTGCTTGCAGCAAGAAATATGGTCGCACTGGAGGAAACCGCAGAAGAGTGCAGAGCGCTCGGTGCTGAGGTGAAATGCGTACAGACGGATGTAAGTGAACCCACCGCTTTGATCAATTTAGCGTCCGAAGCGGATGACTTCGGCAATGGCATTGATGTCTGGGTAAACAATGCCGGTATACTCGCCGTTGGCTCTTTCACAGACACACCCTTAGAAGTTACGGAACAAGTAATACGTACAAACCTGCTAGGATATATCTACGGCGCTCACGCGGTCATGCCTTACTTTAAAAAGCAGGGCAGGGGCATACTGATCAATAATATTTCAATCGGCGGTTTCATGCCGGTACCCTATGGCGTGGGTTACTCCGCAAGCAAGTTCGGTATTCGTGGATTCTCCTCAGCACTTAAAGCAGAGCTAAAGGACTTCCCGGATATCCATGTTTGTGATGCCTATCCCGCATTCCTGGATTCCCCAGGCATACAACATGCCGCCAATTATACCGGTAAAGTGCTTAAACCTGCACCACCTGTGTACGATCCGCGAAGACTCGCCATGGCCATTGTCTCCCTTGCTGAGAATCCCCGCTCGGAACTGATGGTCGGCAGCATTTCAAACCTGATCCGTCTCGCTTACGGTATTTTACCAGGCATTACACTTACCATAACCAAGGCCGTCATTTCTACATACCTGAATCAGGCAAAAGACTCCGGTAAAACGAATGGGAACATCTTCAATACCCTTGCCTTTGGCAATGCTGTTTTCGGAGGATGGGGATTACCGGGGCGCCCAAAGGCCCACCGGAAATATATTGCTGCCGGATTGCTCGCTACAACAGCGCTAAGTCTGCTGTTAGTTCGCAAAACGCGGTAGCGAAAGCAACAAATTAAGACTTGAACATGTCTGGATTGATGTTGATGAGCTGTTCTGAGAATTCAAAATACCGGTCCAGGATCACCACCGCAATACCGGCAAATAAAACACTCAGCAGTTGGAAAGTTAGCTTTCTAACTGCTGCTCTGTCCTTCACGATTTTCCAAACAATGGGCAAGCTTACCAAGGCACTCGTAAGTGAAGTTACAATGGTTACGCTTCCTGCCAGGGATGCGGAGATCTTTTCATGGCTCGCCATTGTCGCTGCGGCCGCAGTCGTACTCGCACTACTTACAAACCCACCGAAAAATCCTGTTGCCATAATACCGTAGTTACCAAATAGCTTGGTGAGCAGTGTTCCGCCAATTGCGATGATCACGAATATCAATCCAAAGATCAATACATTTTTCAGGGAAATGGGAGAAGCAAGCTTTAAGGCTGGCAGGTTCCCGGAATCTTCTTTCTCATCCGTATGATCTTTCCAGATCCATAAAGCCGATAGAACGGACATCACCAGGATTGGTAAAAATGTCGACGTTATGGATAATGGAGAGAATATGAGTAAGAGGATGAGGTTGCGCGCGAACATGGCAATGGTCGTTAACAGGCACAAAGTGCTGATTTTAGAAGTCAGTCCGGCCTGTTGTACCCGCTGACTTGTTTCCGCAAGCGTAGCCGTGCTATTCACCAGTCCACCAAAGATTGCGCCCAGGTAGAGCCCATTCGTGCTGAATACCCGCAGTAAAAAGTAGTTTAAAAAGCCAATGCCCGATATGGCAATAACGCTTACCCAGGCATCGCCGGGATTGAATAAACCCCAGGGGTCTATATAACGATCAGGCATGATCGGGTAAATGACGAATCCAATTAAGCCGAGCAGGACGGCACTTCGAACCTCAGCGGGTTTGAGGCCGCCTGCAAATTTGTTCAATTCCGCCTTCCAGGCCAATAGCATCATGATGGCTATAGAACCTGCAACAGGCAGAAATATATGACCCAGCCCGACAAGCACCCCCAACACATAGGTGACGATCAAGGCCACAGAGGTGGTGATTTCCAGCGTGCGATCTACCAGAATGTTCCGCCCATTATTTAAAAGTACCAGTAATAAAACGCCAGCTAAAGACGCTATAACGAAGTTTGTGCCGATCACCGAAGCAAGCATACCCAACAGTGCGACCATCGAAAAAGAGCGGATACCCATCTCTTTGTTCGACCATTTACGTTCCATACCAATGAGCATCCCAATGCCAAGTGATACCGCCATTTTTAAGGCAATCGGTGCGGCGGGATAGTGCAGAAATTCATCATTCATTCTTAACAATTTTTTAACCTAACAAAAGCAGATAATATTGGTTTTAACCAAATAGGGCCGGGTTGAAACTTGGAGCCTTACGTTTTCGACTTGCCTGCTCGTACGCATAAGCAATACGAATCAGTTCAGGCTCCGTAAAAGCCTTGCCAAAAAATGAAATGCCCATAGGTAAGTCATGCCAGGCACCCATTGGAACTGTAATATGTGGATACCCCGCTTTTGCTGCTGGAGAAGAAAAAGAAAAACCGTTTCCGTAATCGCCGTTTACCAGATCTATACACACTGCAAAGCCATTGGTCGGTCCGACAACTGCATCCAGCCGATTCTTATCCATGATGTCGTCTATGATCTTACGGGTTTCTAAACTCGATTTCTTTAAAGCTTCTGTATATTCTGCCTGATCAAGACCACCCTTGGACTGTGCAAGCTCCAGTGTTTCTTGTTTAAAAAAGGGCATGGCCTTGCTTTCATTCTGCTTATTAAATGCAATGACGTCAGCCAGATTCTTCATGGCAGAGTTTGCGTGACTGAGGTAATCGTTAACGCCGGCTTTAAATTCATACAGCAACACCGTGAACTCGGCGTTACCGATCACACGAAGTGGCTTCAGCAATTCTATTTCCACGATGGTTGCACCTTTACTGCGCATCAGGTCCAATGCTTCCTTGAGCAATGCTTGGGCGGCGAGGTTACCCGCCGTTAAGGCCGATTTCTCAACGCCCAGTCTTTTGCCTTTCAGCCCTTCAGCATCCAGAAACCGGGTATAATCTTCCAGGCCCTTGCCGCGGCTCTCCTTCGTATAGGGGTCTCGTGGATCTTCTCCGGCAAGCGCCCCAAGTAAGATCGCTGCATCACTTACATTTCTAGCCATCGGCCCTGCGGTATCCTGCGTTTTGGAGATGGGAATAATGCCACTCCGGCTCCACAGGCCTACGGTTGGTTTAAAACCGACACCGCCGCATACGGAGCTGGGGGATACGATGGAGCCGTCCGTTTCTGTACCAATCGCTATTGCACAAAGGTTTGCAGCCACGGCAGATCCTGATCCAGCACTCGATCCACTTGGATTACGGTTTAGTATGTACGGGTTTTTCGTTTGACCGCCGCGGCTGCTCCAGCCACTCGTCGAATCTGAAGAACGGAAGTTGGCCCATTCACTGAGATTGGTTTTCCCCAGAATTACGGCGCCGGCAGCGCGCAGGCGCTTTACAATATGCGCATCCTGTGACGCAATGTTATCGGCAAGGGCAAGTGCCCCAGCAGTGGTGTGCATTTTATCTGCAGTATCTATATTGTCTTTTATCAATACGGGTATCCCATGCATAGGGCCGCGTACTTTTCCAGCTGCACGTTCTTTGTCCATCTCGTCCGCTATGGCCAATGCGTCTGGATTAAGTTCTATAACGGCGTTCAGCTGCGGACCCTTTTTGTCTACCTCTGCGATACGCTTTAAGTATTGCTCCGCAATAGACCTCGCGCTGCGCAATTTATCGACCATGCTCGACTGTAACATCTGGATGGTCACTTCGTTAAGTTCGAAATCCAGCGCTGACTTTGCGGCCTGGCTTTGCTTACTTTCTTCAACAATAATGCTGCAGGACGAGCTGCTCAGAACACCCAGGCCAACTGCCGCAAGTGATCCGGATTTTAGAAAACTTCTTCTTTGCATGAAATTTGACAGATTTAAACTGAAGTAACAAAATTGTAGAGCCCGATCAAGGGGTAAGATAAAAATATTACATAGCTTAAGGGCACAATTATGCAAGATAATCAATGAATAACTACGAGGATAGCGTCCGTACAGACCTACTGTTCTGGCATAAGAAAATGAGCAGCGCACCTTCTTTTACAGACCGGCTTTCTAAGCGGGTACAAGACAAAATAAATGGGTACATCCCTGAAAAGGTGCATAAAGCCATTACCGTTACCATGGAAAAGCTCTTCAAGGCGGTACTCTTTGGTGCCGAATACACCACAGGTAGAAAAATGACCAACGGCACGCTCGTGTACCGGGAAGCATACGTGCGTAATCAAATTTCATTCTATCAGAAAACCGCATCCCTGGAGGGTGCCGTAACTGGCGCAGGAGGCTTGTTGATGGGGCTTGCAGACTTTCCGGTACTCATTGGCTTAAAGATGAAGCTCCTGTTCGACATTGCCTCACTATACGGTTTTGATGTAAAAGATTACCGCGAAAGACTGTACATTTTGTATGTTTTTCAACTCGCTTTCTCCAGTCAGCAGCGGCGCAATGCGGTATACCAACACATCCTGGGCTGGAACGAATTCGCCAGAACCCTGCCGGAAAAGGCGGAGGACTTCGACTGGCGCAGTTTCCAGCAGGAGTATCGCGACTACATTGACCTGGCTAAGATGGCGCAACTCGTTCCGGTTATTGGCGCTGCGGTCGGTGCGATTGCAAACTACAAGCTGGTCGCCCAACTGGGTGAAACGGCTATGAACTGCTATCGACTGCGCCTGGTTGGACATCTAATCAGCGACATCAATCAAAACCCTTATCCTTTAAATGAATGATTCAGAAGTTAACCTGTAAGTTGCTATTCCTGTTTGCTTTCATCAACATTTCACTTGGTTCAACACTTGCGTACGCGCAACATCCTCCGGTGTTTGAAGGCATGAACATGGATAGCCTTTACCTCGACATGTACTCCCTGCCGTTAAAACTTGTGAAGTATAGCTACGGGAAGCCTAATGTTAAATTCCTGGTGATACACGATAATGAGGATACTGGTGTTAAAGCTGGTTTTGAATACATCAGATTCAGCGGAGGAAGTCTTGTAGATTCGCAATATGGCGGCGTCCGGAACTATAGCTTCAGTCATCAGGATCGTAGATATCAGATCGACCCCAATAAAATTTACTCTGCTTACGGCATTATGGAAGGCCTGGAATATTATGGTGCCACGCATCCGGATGTTAATGCAAGCTTGAACAGCGCAGCAGAAATGATCCTTGAGTTCTATCATGCCGGCAAACCTGATTATATATTTACCCTACATAACAATACAGACGGTGCCTTCGGAATCAACTCTTATTTGAAAGGCTACGAGTTGGAGCTGGTCGCAGATTCTTTGCACATCAATTTCAGTATGGATCCGGATGATCTCATTCTAGTAACTGATAATAAGTTATTTACGGAAATAAAAAAGCACAACGTGAATGTCGTGCTACAAAGCAGGGATGCTGCAGATGATGGATCGCTGTCACTTTACGCCATGCAGAAGAATATTCCTTACATCAATGTTGAGGTGCAGCATGGGCATCAATTACAGAATCTACAGTTAATTGAAATTGCTGTCTCTGCATTAAAAAAAGCTTATCCGGATCTTTTTAACAAACCCAGATAAGCTTTTCACCAATCTAAAGATCGGATTAGTAAACGTCAGTTAACGTGATGTTGAAGTCTAAGATCGAATTTGGCGGGATCGGTCCGGTTCCTCTGTTTCCGTAACCATAATAGGAAGGGATGATAATTCTGATCGTTCCACCTTTTTGGATCATCGGAATACCAATCTGCCAGCCTGCAATTACACCGCCTAGTGGGAACTCGCGAGCTGCTCCACCTTCAGTGGTGTCGAAAGTTGCCGTATTTCCAAGTACACGACCAGAATAGTGTGCGGTTACCAATGTGCTCGGCTTGTATTCTACATTGCCGTTACCCGGCGCAATGATTTGGTAAAATACGCCAGACTCATGCTTTAAAGCTGGTATGTTATTCTTAACGATGTAGGCACGGATTGCTGCGGTGTCTGCAGCGAGCTGCGCAGCCACGTCGAAATTGCTACTGGAAGATTTTTTACAAGCTGCAAAGCCTGCTGCTATACAGAATAGGACAAGTATATATCTGAATTTTCTCATATCCAAAGATAAAAACTATTGTACATAAAAAATGTGCTATCCCAATTGGAATAGCACATTTTACAAGGTCAGGTTTATAGTAATTGTCCTAACGCTTCTTTACTAAAGCCTTTAAGGTCGGCTGTACGGTGATTTTTCACTTTCTCCGTCCAGTTTGGATCCGCCAGAATTGCACGACCCACGCCAACTAAATCAAAGTCACCACGATCCATTCTGCGCAACAGTTCATCAAGTGACGAAGGTGCTGAACTTTCGCCAGCGAACGCTGCAAGGAATTCCCCGGTCAGACCAACAGAACCTACCGTAATGGTTGCCTTACCCGTAACCTTTTTCGCCCAACCCGCAAAGTTCAAGTCCGAACCTTCAAATTCCGGCTCCCAGAAACGACGTTGTGAACAGTGGAAAATATCCACACCAGCATCAGCCATAGGCGTCAACCATTGTTCCATTTCTTCAGGTGTTGCCGCCAGTTTGTTCGTGTATGCGGATGGTTTAAATTGTGAAAGCCTGATGATTACGGCGAAATCTTCACCAACAGCGCGACGAACTTCTTTAATAACCTCAATCGCAAAGCGGCTACGTTCTGCTAAAGTTTTACCACCAAAGCTATCGGTACGCTCGTTTGTACCCTCCCAGAAAAACTGGTCGATAAGATAACCGTGTGCACCATGAATTTCCACACAGTCAAACCCTAATCTTTTCGCATCTGCTGCCGCACGACCGAAGGCCGCGATGGTATCGGCAATATCTGCATCTGTCATCGTATTCCCATTATTGAAGCCCGGGCGGTTTAAACCAGATGGTCCTTCAAAAGTTGTTGGCGGTAACCAGCCCGAAGGGTGGTTATCCATAATGCCCATGTGCCAGATTTGCGGGCCCATCAGTCCGCCACCCGCATGTACTCCGTCTATAACCTGCTTCCAGCCCTTAAGTGCCGCATCGCCATAGAAATGTGGTACCGAGCCGTCGTTAGAGGATGCCGGACGATCAATTACCGTTCCTTCTGAAAGGATCAGTCCAACTTCGCCTTCGGCTCTTCTGCGATAATAAGCCGCAACTTCCGGGGTAGGGACGCCACCTGGAGAAAATGACCGGGTCATCGGCGCCATAACAATTCTATTTTTGATATTCAAAGACTTCAAACTAAATGGTTTGAAAAGGCTCTCATTACTCATAAGTATGTATATTAATTAAGCTTTTATAATTCAATATTAATACGCGCTAACAGCGCCTTGATGGCCGCCTCGTCACGACGGTAGTAAGTCCATTGACCTACACGGGCCGCGCTAACCAGACCTGCCCGCTGTAAAACAGCAAGGTATTCCGAGACAGTAGACTGTGTTAGCCCGGTCTTCTTCTGGATCTGACCTACGCAAACGCCATTTTCAAACCCCATCGCACTTTGTTCAACAAAGTTCGTCTCCGGGTCTTTCAGCCAGCTCAGTATCTGCAATCTGGTCTTGTTTGAAAGCGCTTTAAAAATGTCTACCTGATCCATGTTGCAAATATATATCGGTTTTTTCCGATATACCTATTAATGCTGCAGAGATGACATTTGGCTGTATTTGAAACCTATCAAGCCTATATATATCACGCATGTTCATGATATTAATACTGTGGCTATTCCGTCCTTAACACATTATGCGAGTGTTGTTTAAGCGTATTAATTCGGTTTAATGAAGATTGGGGGTCTTTGTAAAACATTAGCATGCCCTTGCGATTTATATAGTAACCAATTTTCAATAGATGATAAAAGCAAGCGGTAAAACTAGAGTTATTATCAGTAATGTTAAGCCTGTGGTTGAAGGCGGGAACTACCCGGCAAAGGCTGTAATTGGCGATACCATTTCCTTTTCGGCAGACGTATTTGGCGATGGCCATGATGCCATCGCTGCGAGTCTTTACCTCCGCAACGCTGCTGATGAGCAGGTGCAGGAGCTGCCACTGGTTTTTCAGATAAATGACTACTGGACTGTTGAACATACCTTCACTGAAATGGGCAAACACAGCTTCTGGATCGAAGGCTGGGAAGACCATTACACAAACTGGAAAAAAGGACTTAAAAAGAAGTTTGATGCAGGGCAGGACATTGCTGTAGAAATACAGATCGGCTTATTGTTGCTCGAAAAGGCAAGTGCGGCGCTTCCGGAGCATGCATCTGCTATACAGGACTGGGCCCAGCGGCTCGAGCAGGCAGCTACACCAGCGGAAGCCGTGGAACTGGCACTTGACGAAGCGCTCGCCGATTTAATGTTTCCTTACCGACCAGAAGACATCATAAGCTCTTCTCCAGTCTTCCAGATCGAAATCGAGCGGAAGAAAGCTGCATTTAGCACCTGGTACGAGCTCTTCCCAAGATCAGCCTCGAAAGTGCCTGGTAAACATGGAACTTTCAAGGATGTGATGACCTTATTGCCACGGGTAGCGCAGATGGGCTTTGATGTTTTGTATTTCCCACCGATACACCCCATAGGGGAGAAGAACAGGAAAGGTAAAAACAACTCCCTGGAAGCGACAGCAGATGATCCAGGGTCCCCTTGGGCAATTGGAAACCGTAGGGGCGGCCATAAAGCCATCCATCCGGAGCTGGGCACCCTGAATGATTTCAAAAAGCTTGTGGTCACAGCCAAAAGCATGGGCATCGAAATTGCCATGGATATCGCGTTTCAATGTGCACCGGACCATCCTTACGTAAAAGCCCACCCCGAGTGGTTCATCTGGAGACCTGATGGCACCGTGCAATATGCAGAGAACCCACCCAAGCGTTATGAAGATATTCTGCCTTTTAACTTTGAAACAGACGACTGGGAAAACCTGTGGACAGAACTTAAGGATGTTATTGCTTACTGGGTAGATGCCGGTGTGACCATATTCCGTATCGATAATCCACATACAAAGGCGTTTAGATTCTGGGAGTGGACCATCGCAGAAATCCGGAATAAAAATCCCGAAGTACTCTTCCTGGCAGAAGCCTTTACACGGCCCAGAGTAATGGAGCGACTTGCCAAAGCTGGCTTCAACCAATCGTACACCTACTTCACCTGGCGCAACACAAAGAAGGAAATCGAAGAATACCTGACAGAGCTGACCAAGACCGAAATGCGGTACTACTTCAGACCGAACTTCTGGCCAAATACGCCCGACATTCTTCCGCCGGCATTAATCACAGGAGGGGAGAATGCGCATATCACCAGACTGATTCTGGCGGCTACACTATCCTCCAGCTATGGCGTTTACGGACCGGTATATGAGTTTGGTATCAACGTGCCACATGGTGCGAAGGAAGAATATGTAGATAACGAGAAATACGAAATACACCACTGGGATTGGGATAAATATACCCGCATCCGGGAAATCATGATCCGGGTGAACCGCCTTCGGAAAGAAAACCCTGCGCTGCAAAGTACATGGAACATCGAGTTTGCGGAAACCACCAACGATCAGATCATTTGCTACATCAAAACGGATCCGATGACCAACAACAAGTTAATTGTTGCAGTCAACCTCGACTTCTGGAATACACATTCTGCATCTGTCCGCATTCCGGAAGCACTGCTCGGTATCACACCAGGCAGCCCGTACCGCGTTCAGGATCTTTTAAGTGGCGACGAATACCATTGGCAGGGCGAATGGCAATATGTGGAATTGAATCCATACCTCATGCCGGCACACATCTTTAGAATAGAACAATAAGCAAATACAACCATGGCTGAAAAAAATAATCGCATTGACGAGAACATACACTGGTATAAGGACGCAATCATTTATGAATTGCACATCAAGGCTTTCCGCGATGGGAACTGCGACGGTATCGGCGACTTCAAAGGGCTAATCGAAAAAATACCCTACCTGGCCGATCTTGGTGTCACCGCCATCTGGCTACTGCCTTTCTATCCATCACCGCTTCGTGATGATGGATATGATATTGCTGACTACTACAACATCAATCCCTCTTATGGCGATATAAAACAGTTTAAAGCTTTCTTAAAAGAAGCACACAAACGTGGGCTCCGTGTGATCACAGAGTTGGTCATCAACCACACTTCAGATCAGCATCCATGGTTCCAGCGTGCACGGAAAGCGCCTAAAGGGTCCAACTATAGAGATTATTATGTATGGACCGATGATCCCACACAGTTCAAAGACGCGAGGATCATTTTCCAGGATTACGAAACTTCCAACTGGACCTGGGACCCGGTTGCGAAACAGTACTTCTGGCATCGATTCTTCCATCATCAGCCCGACTTAAACTTTGATAATCCCGCAGTGCAGCAGGAAGTAATCAAAGTAATGGACTACTGGTGTAAAATGGGGGTTGATGGTTTCAGGCTTGATGCCGTGCCTTATCTTTTTGAGCGCGATGGTACCAACTGTGAGAATTTACCAGAAACACATGACTTTTTAAAGAAGCTCCGCAAGTACGTAGACGATCACTTTCCCGGAACTTTATTGCTCGCAGAGGCAAACATGTGGCCGGAAGATTCCGCTGCGTATTTTGGCGATGGCGACGAGTGCCAGATGAACTACCATTTTCCGCTGATGCCACGTATGTTTATGGCCCTGCAGATGGAAGATAAATACCCGATCACCGATATCTTTGATCAAACCCCACCAATTCCAGAAAATTGCCAATGGGGGATTTTCCTGCGTAACCATGATGAGTTAACGCTGGAAATGGTAACTGATGAGGAGCGTGACTACATGTATAAGGTGTATGTTAAAGATCCGAAAGCCAGAATCAACCTGGGCATCAGACATCGCCTTGCACCATTACTGGAAAACAACAGACGCAAGATTGAGCTGATGAATTCCTTGCTTTTTACGCTGCCAGGTACACCCGTGATCTATTATGGCGATGAAATCGGTATGGGTGATAACTTCTACCTGGGTGATCGCGACGGTGTTCGTACGCCGATGCAGTGGCACTCAGACCGGAATGCCGGCTTCTCTGAAGCCAATCCACAGCAACTCTATCTGCCACTTATCCTGGATCCTCAGTTTCATTATGAATCTGTCAATGTGGAACTGCAATCCAGAAATACCTCATCATTATTGTGGTGGATGAAGCGTGTGATCAGCACCAGAAAGAAATACAAGGCGCTGAGCCGTGGAGACATGAAGTTTGTGCAGAGTGAGAACGCAAAGGTTTTTGCGTTCACCAGAACTTTTGAAGACGAGACAATGCTGATCGTAGCTAACCTCTCGAGATTCGCTCAAGTTGCAGAACTTGATCTAGATACCTTCAAAGGCTACGTACCTGTAGAAATCCTTAGCCGCAACCGCTTCCCGCAAATCAGGGAAGATATCCCATATTTCTTTACTTTAGGCGCATACGCTACACAAAGCTTTATCCTGGAGAAAGTGCATCCGGAACTTGAAACGGACGTGCAAATTCATACCATCAACATAAACAAATGGAAAGACCTCCTTAAACCGGAGGTTATCGCACAACTTGAAACGGAGATCCTTCCAAAGTACATGATGCGTTTACGCTGGTTCGGCGGTAAGGGCAGAGGTATGGAAAACGTGAAAATCATCGACCACGCAACCCTGCCGATGGAAGAAAACAATGCCTTTGTGCTACTCCTGGAGGTTTCCTACAGGGACGGACTACCAGACATGTACCAGATTCCGGTTGCCTGTGGTATCGGCCAGTTTTCTTATAAGTTGCAGGACAATTGCCCGCAATCTGTCATTGCCTTTCTGAAAATAAACGGAGAAGATGCGGTACTTTATGACGCAATTTACGGCATCGAATTGCAACAGGCCATTTTGAGCAATATGGCAGTAAGCCAACATGTGCCACAAAATCGTTCCGAACTGTTGTTCCACGGCAACAAAGCCCTGCGTAAACATGTGCAGGAAAATCCAAAGACAAAACCTCGTGTGATTTCCGCAGAGCAGAGCAACACGTCCATCACATACGACAATACTTTTTACCTGAAGATCTACCGGAAGGTAGACCGTGCAATCAATCCGGATGTGGAGCTGAGTCGTCACTTGAGCGAAAACGCAGGCTTCAAGCACACACCAGGCTATGTAGGTGCCATTGAATGGAAGTTCGGTAAGGATACCATGGTACTGGGTATGATGCAGGAAATGGTGAAAAGCACCAGCGATGGCTGGGCGTATATGCTGGATCGCCTGGACGATTTTAATGAGAAGATCCTTTCGACCATGGATTCCACCTTCAGCTTGCCTGAACTCGTAGGTAAGCTTACTGCGCCGGTTGAATTTGAGCAGGTACCACAATCTTTACAGGAATTGCTGGAGGGGACAGTCGCTGAAAACTGCCTTTTACTTGGTGAAAGGACAGCAGAAATGCACCTGGCCTTAAGCCATGATACCAATGATCCTGCATTTACGCCAGAGCCATTCTCGCTGCATTATCAACGATCTTTGTTCTCGTCCTTACAATCGCTGGTGCGCGTTGCATTTTCAAGCTTAAGCAAGAACATGAAATCGCTTGATCCTGCAATCCGTGCAGAGGCTGAAGAAGTGCTTAAAATGAAAGATGAGATCTTAACCATTCTGAAGCAGGTTTACAGCCGTAAGATAGACGTTAACAAAATCCGTATACATGGCGACTTCCACCTGGGGCAGGTGTTGTTCACCGGAAAAGATTTCCTTATCCTGGATTTTGAAGGGGAGCCATCGAGAAGTTATAGTGAGCGACGTTTGAAATACTCGGCACTACGTGATGTTGCAGGTATGATCCGTTCATTCCATTATGCCGCCTTTGGAAGTTTATTCCTGGATAATCAAATCCGCAAGGAAGACATCAATGTACTGCTTCCCTATGTAGAACAATGGTACCACTATATGAGCGGTTTCTTCTTGAAATCGTACATGGAGAAAGTTGGCAACGCACCAATTGTGCCCGACAATGCTGCGGATTTGGAAACGCTGCTGCAAACCTACATCTTGCAGAAGGCAATTTATGAGTTGAATTATGAATTAAACAATCGTCCGGACTGGGTTATTGTACCCCTGCGTGGCATCAAGGCGATTGTTGAAAAGAATAGAAGCGTAACAGTTTAAGCAGATAAAGAATGGCGAAGATAAAAGTGGTCAAGAGCAAAAAAGTGGTAGAACCGCCCGCATGGTTTTCGTTATTTTCTGACGAAGACATTCAACTGTTCAAGGATGGAAAACACCACCAGCTGTTTAATAAACTCGGTTCGCACCTGGTTGAACATGCTGGAGTTAAAGGGACATATTTTGCCGTCTGGGCGCCGAATGCGAAGCAGGCAAGTGTTATCGGTAACTTCAATGGCTGGAACCGAAGCAGTCATCCCATGTCAGTACGTTGGGATAGCTCCGGGATATGGGAATGCTTTATACCCGGGCTTGGTGCCGCAGAATACTACAAGTACTTCATTGAATCGCATAGTGGTTATCAGGTAGAGAAAGGCGACCCTTATGCCTTTCACTGGGAGACGCCGCCGCATACCGCAAGTGTTACCTGGGATCTTACCTATACCTGGAATGATGAAACCTGGATGGCACAGCGGAAATTGCAAAACCCGCTGGAGAAACCGCTTTCCATTTATGAGGTTCACCTCGGATCCTGGCGTCGCGTCGACAACGAGCAGCCAAATTCGTTTCTAACCTACCGTGAACTGGCGGAACAGCTACCCGCGTATTGTCAGTACATGAACTTCACACATGTGGAGTTTATGCCGGTGATGGAACATCCATTCTACGGATCCTGGGGTTATCAGGTCGTAGGCTTCTACGCACCGAGTAGCCGCTATGGTACCACACAGGATTTCATGTATTTGATCGACAAGCTGCACCAGGCCGGCATTGGTGTGATTCTGGACTGGGTACCCTCACATTTCCCAACAGATGAGCACGGTCCTGGATATTTTGATGGCACGCATTTGTATGAATGGGAAGATCCCAGAAAGGGATTCCATCCAGACTGGAAGAGCTTCATATTCAACCTGAGCAGAAATGAAGTTCGGGCATTCCTGATCTCCAATGCCATATTCTGGCTGGAGAATTATCACATCGACGGCTTAAGAGTGGATGCTGTTGCGTCCATGCTCTACCTGGATTATTCCCGAAATGACGGAGAATGGGTACCGAACATCCATGGCGGCCGTGAAAACCTCGATTCCATCAGCTTTCTGCAGGAATTGAATCAGGTTATCCACACCGAATATCAGGATGTATTTACCGTTGCTGAAGAGTCGACCTCCTGGCCGGGCGTTACGCATCCCGTGGCCGACGGCGGCCTCGGCTTTGATATGAAATGGATGATGGGTTGGATGCACGATACGCTCGGTTACCTGCAGACAGACCCGATCTACAGAAAGTACAGACAAGGGCAACTTACCTTCAGCATGATGTACGCCTTCTCAGAACGTTTTACCTTGCCGCTCTCGCATGATGAAGTGGTATATGGAAAGGCTTCGCTGATCAACAAGATGCCGGGTGACAACTGGCAGCAATTCGCAAACTTAAGACTCTTATATGCGTACATGTTTGGACACCCAGGTGCTAAGATGATCTTCATGGGTGGAGAGTTTGCACAGCGGCATGAATGGCGCCACGATTACAGTCTGGACTGGCATGAGAATAACAATCCTGATCATCAGGGCATACAGCGCCTGGTAAGGGATCTGAATAAGCTGTATCGGGATCAACCAGCGTTATATAAATTCAATTTTTCACATGAAGGCTTTGAGTGGATAAACGCAGATGACGCAGAAAGGTCTGTGATCTCCTGGATGCGAAAAGGGGAGGATGAAGCGGATACGCTCATCTTTGTGGCCAACTTCAATCCGCAGGTCTGGAACAATTACCGCCTGGGTGTTCCAAAGATGGGCTACTATGATGAGGTGTTCAGCTCCGATGATCTATATTATGGTGGCAGCGACATCCGAAACCTGAAAGTGCTGGAAACCGCACCAATCCCTGCGAACAGGCAGACACACTCCCTGTCATTGAAAGTGCCGCCACTAGCTGTGATGGTGCTCAAGTTCAGCCATACTTATGGCTGGTATAAATCTTAAATATTTACAGCTGTACCCGAGGGTACAGCTGTAAAATTATAATTAGGACATAGTACTCAGGATGCCACTGATCTCGCGATCCATACTGCATTCTGCTAAGAGCGCATTATAACGCTCCATTAAGTCTATGTACTTATCTTTCCAGATATCTTTATTTTCTTCTACTCGCTTTTCAACCGGAGCGTGTTCCTTAAATCCTTTTTCAAAATCTTCAGGTGTAAAAAAATGCGGTAACTCAACAGAAAAGTCGTGGTTAATCACACAACCGATTTTGTAAATGATCTCCGGTTTAAGCCTTGGTTGGTTAAACCAATTGTAAACTGATCTACGATTTACATTTGTCAATCTCGCCACATCGGTGATCGAATGGCCGTTTCTTCTTACTACTTTTTCAACAATTTCTCCGTGATGTATATCCATATAAACGTGTTTAATTAAGTCAAACCTTGAACTGTGAGAAGATTATTGTGTAACAAATACGCAACCGTCTTAAAAACTGCACAGTTTTGTAGCTAAAAAATACACACAAGCCCTGTAAAAATTCCTTAAACCTGTGAATAGCTGCATTTTAGTAGCTAACACGTCCAATGTTGCAAAATTTGTTCCGGCACAAAGCAAGCCGCCACGTTCACCTGCAATTGTTAACGAGATATTTAACCTAAATACATTTTTTCATAATACGCCCTGGCCAATCTTGCTGATTCAAAGGCTGGAACAACATCTTGAGCAGAAGTTTTAAGTATTTGTACCCATTTTTCAGGATCGTTGTAGTACAAAGGCAGAATTTCTTCTTCTAATAAAGTCATTAGAGCTCGATTTTCCTGTTTGTCGACCGCTTCTGGGGCAGATTGGTCCTCCATTGCAGCAATCACAAATGCATTCTCCATGTGTCTTGCAAACTCAGGCACCCATCCATCCGGCATCGATAGATTGATGGACCCGTTCATAGCCGCTGTCATCCCGCTGGTGCCTGAAGCTTCGCGAAACATTCTTGGGTTGTTCAGCCAGACATCAGAACCCTTCTTCAGTGCATCAGAAAGTCCCAGTTCATAACCCGTAAGCACTGTACAATTTGCAAGTGGTTTGGCTCTTGAAATGATGTGGTTGAAAAGCGCAATAGAGCCATGGTCGCCTGGGTAGGGCTTGCCCGCCCATATAAACTGCACCGGATAAGTAGTGCCTGTTACCATTTTCTCGAACCGCTCCCAGTCCTGCATCACCAGATCCGCGCGTTTGTAGCCTGCAAATCTTCTGGCCCAAACCACCGTGAGCACATCCGCTTTGAATAGTTTGCCGGTTTGATCTGCTACAATTTTGAAAAGATCCTTTTTCAGCGCCTTTTTTCTATTTACAATTGCCTCTTGATCATCCTGGTCAATTGCTGCTGCGAGTTCTTTATCTGTCCAGAACTTCTTGTTTTGTGCATTTGTAATAGCTATGATGTCGCACACACCGGGATTACTGCTCCACATCTGCCTTGCAACTTCCGCATGTAACTTGGAAACCCCGTTTGCCTTGCGGGCAAACTTTAGTGCGGCCAGCGTGAAATTAAAATCATCGCCGTCCATACCCAGGATATATTTTGCTTCATGTTCCTGTATATGATAGAAGAAGGACATGTCCTTCAGCAAGCTGTAGCGGTGCGATTCATTACCGGCCATCTCTGGCGTATGCGTTGTAAACACAACACGTTTTTTGATCTCCTCCAGGCTTTTATACTTGGCATAAAGGTAAAAGCCCAAGGCTACACCATGTCCTTCGTTTAAGTGGTAAACCTCCGGATTGAGCTCCAAGGCATCCAGCAACATTCCACCGCCAATGCCTAGTAAGATGCTTTGCGCAATCCGGGTGGTTTCATTGCCGTCATACAGATGATGCGTAATGCTTCTCGACATCTCATCGTTCTCGGGAATATCAGTGGACAATAGAAACAGCGGTGCACTTCCAAAGACTTCAGGCTTAAGCAGGTAAACTTTAACCTTTACTGGGTAATCGTGAACCGGAACGGTAAGTATGATGCCAGTGTCCGTAAGGAAGGAATACTGTTTCTCCACAAATTCTGCTTTCATCAGGGCATCACTCGTTCTCACCTGATCGTAGTAGCCGAACTTCCATAACATGCCGATGCCGACCAGGTTTTGCTTAAGTTCATAAGCACTACGAAGATGTGAACCTGCCAAAAAGCCCAGGCCACCACTATATATTTTTAGCGCCTGATCAATCGCGAACTCCATAGAGAAGTAAGCTACTGGCTTGGCAAATTCTTCACTCGGCGTATAGCCAAAGATTTCCGCTTTACTTAGCATAGATTTAGTTTTGTGGTGTTTAAGTTGTTTGAAAAATATGTTATTCCCTATTGGTTAGCCAATTACAACCTGGTTGTGTAAATCAGCTTTCGAAGCAAAGGCATCAATGTTACGGAAGGTCGTCGTCGCGATCTGCTCCATAGCCTCTTGCGTGAAGAATCCCTGATGGGAGGTGATAAGCACGTTGGGAAAGGAGATCAACCGCAGGATCATCTCATCCTGAATGACATCTTCAGAATAGTCCTGAAAAAACAACTTGCCTTCCTGCTCATACACGTCTAGCCCCAGGTATCCAAGTTGCCCATGCTTTAATGCGGCAATTACATCCATGGTATTGATCAGACCCCCGCGACTGGTGTTGATCAACATTGCACCTTTTTTAAACAGCTTGAGGCTATCTGCATTGATCATCTGGTGCGTACTATCCATCAGCGGACAGTGTAAGGAAACGATATCTGCGTCTGCCAGCGTTTCTTCAAGACTTCCATAGGTTACGCCGGCAGCTGCCAGTTCCTGATCGGGATAGATGTCGAAAGCACTGATTTTACAGCCGAAGCCGCGCAGGATGTTGCAGAATGCTCTCCCAATATTCCCCGTTCCGATAACCGCCACTTTACGTTGGTGCAGGTTAAAGCCCATAAGTTTTTCCAGCGAAAAGTTCCCTTCCCGTACCCGGTTGTAGGCTTTATGCGTTTTTCTGTTTAGCGTTAAAATCAGTGCCATGGCATGTTCCGCAACAGCTTCCGGCGAGTAGGCGGGAACGCGTAATACTGGAATGCCCAATGTCGTTGCTGCGGCGATGTCAACATTATTGAATCCCGCACAGCGGAGCACAACCAGGCGCACACCATTTTCATGAAGGATGGCAAGCACATCCTTGTTCACCGTATCATTTACAAAGATGCAAATCGCATCAAAATCCTTGGTGAGCGCAGCCGTCTGTTCATTCAATGGCAGCACAAAAAAGGTAAGCTCATGGCCCGTATTGAACCGGTTCAGGTATGCCTCGTCATAGGTGTAAGTACTAAAAACCGCAATTCTCATAATTCTGTTGATTTAGGACAATTTACAATTTTAGATTGGTAATCATGGCCTGCTCATGACAGCAGCTTGCCTGAAAGGCATTGTTTTTGGTTCTCTGAAGTAGATTTACTGACCCATGAAGATTTTTACGAAATTACTTTTACTTTCCGGTCTCCTCGCGGGCTGTAATGCCTTTGAATACAGCCCGAACCAGACGTTCGACCGGAATTCACCTACAGATTTAAACAGAAAGGCATTAGAACAACTAATGTCCGTTCAACCGAAAAACGATACACTGAAGTTCATTCTGTCAGGTGACACACAGCGCTCCTACAAGGAAATTCCCGGCTTTATTGAAAAAGTAAATTCACTTGACAAAGTGGATTTCATCCTCGTTGCAGGTGATATCACGGAGTTTGGAAGTTCCAAAGAAATGGAAGGTTATGCCACGCGCATGAAGAAAATGCGCGTGCCGGTTATTACCGTGATCGGCAATCATGACCTCACCGGCCGCGGCAGGGCTGCCTATGCCCGGATGTTTGGCGATCTGAATTTTAGCTTCATATACAAAGGTACGAAGTTCATTTGCCATGATACCAATAGCCGTGAATATAAGTACAATGGCCAGGTGCCGGATCTGAACTGGCTTGCCCAGGAACTTAAGCCCACCGCAGGAGTGAAGGGCTATATTTCCGTTGGTCACGTACCCCCATTATCTGAGGATTTCGACCAGAAATTGGTGCCAAAATATAAGGCGCAGTTCGAGAACACCCAAGGCTTTGTAGCGGCGCTATATGGTCATACCCATACGTACCTGACATCCGAGCCTGGCGACCGATTCAACTACCTGGTGACGGGTTCCGTTGAAAATAAAGAATTCATCATTGTAACTGTATTAAACAACAACATCACTCATGAACGCGTATTTTACTAGATGCACGCTACTGATCATCGTGCTATGCTTTGGTGTACGCGCGAATGCACAGCAATTTCTTATACCAGACGAGGTAATCCTTCAACATGCCGGCAGCATCGGTTATGTAAGCGTCGGTGCAGGCTATAAACTCTTTAACAATGAGCGTGGAAACCTGGATTTGCTATACGGGTATGTGCCCAAATCAAAAGGCGGAACATTGCACATCATAACCGCAAAATTCGCCTACAAGCCCTTTGTAATCACTGTGAACAAGCTCGGAAAAATCTATCCCTTCAATCCAGGCTTATTTTTTACCTACACGGCACATCCGGATCTTCAGTTGAAGTTCTCCAAAGATAACTGGCCCAAGGGTTATTATTATTGGTCTGAAGCAATCAGGCCGCACTTATCTTTCAGCAATGAGCTGGAGCTTACCAAGCCCAGGTTTATCAAAGCTGCCGGTTTAAAATCCTTAAGTGTGTACTCCGAATTCAACAGCAATGAGTGGTACCTGGTAAATTACTTCCAGAATGTACCAGAGGTGTCCGTCAAAGATGTTTTCAAGCTTGGCATTGGTGTGCGCATGCGCTTCTAAGATTTATTTTTACAAACAATTCCGCGCCAGGGATCATTATTAAGATAACAATACCTTAATAAAAACTAAAATTCAAATCTATGGCTAAGAACAATAATGGAAGTTTTGTACCTCCTAAGGGCAAACCTTCAGGTAAAGGAAATGAAACTGCTGGATTGAAAGATGCTTTTGCGGCTATTGATCCGGATAAGGAAAATGAAATTACTGAAAAATACATCTCAGATACCGATAGCCAGGAAGCGCTTATCCAGATGAGACATGTAAACAGAAATGTTAACAAAGGTGTAGAATATAACGACGACACAAATAACTAGAATCTATGGGCGTATTATCAAAAGAAGACATCACAGAGATCACTGGTTTTGAATCAGATATTTGTGTGTCACTCTACATGCCGGCACACAGTTCAGGCGTAGAGGTGAATGAAAAACATGATGCCTTGCTGCTCAAAAATAACCTGCAGCAAGCTAAACGAATACTTACTGAAAAAGGGAAGAGCCAGGCTGCCGTTGATTCCATCTTGAAGGAAGCTTCTGCGCTGGTAGACAACCGCGAGTTCTGGAATACACAATCGCAGGGCTTAGCTTTATTTCTGGCAGAAGGTTTATGTAAAGTAATCAAGACACCAATGCCATTGAAGGAAGAGTTGTTCATCAACTCCTCTTTTAACATCCTGCCTTTATTGCCACTAATGACGGATGATGCTTATTTCTTCCTGCTGATGCTGAGCAAGAAAGACGCTAAAATCTTCCGTGGCGACGCATATGGATTGGAACTACTGGAAGTAGAAGGCTTGCCTAACGGAATGGATGACGTGATTCACTTCGAAGAGAAAGATGCCCAGCAGACCATGCGACGCGCAGGCGCCGGAGCGGGAAGAGGTGCCATCTCGGGTGCTAACTATCACGGTCATGGACCCGGATTAGCCGATGAAACCGAATGGGTAACGCAGTACCTGAAAGAAGTAAATCAAACTTTATGGACGGAGTTACTGTCGCAGGAATCAGCACCATTAATCCTGGCTGGTACAGAACAGATCGTTGGCTTATACCGTCAAATATCAAAGTATAACGTCGTTGAAGAGAACCTGACCGGAAACTTTGATCATGAGGATAAGAACAGCGTCTACCAGAAAGTTAAGGAGATCGCCGCTCCATTCTTTAAGCAGCAGGCACGTAAGGCGCTGAAAACCTATTACGACAATTCGACAACGGAATTGACTTCTTCAATACCAGAAGATGTAATCCCAGCGAGTTTTTACAGCCAGATTTCCGATCTGTTCATTGTGAAAGACGCACATATCTGGGGAACATTCGACGAGGCATCAAACGCCTTGGTTATCCATGAGGAAAGGCAGGAGGGAGACACCTGTTTGCTGAATAAAGCTGCAATTAAGACCTTGAAAAACGGCGGTGCAGTACATGTGTTGGAACAGGATAAGATGCCTGCGGATAGTAAGATCGCAGCCTTTATGCGGTTCTAATATTTTAAGATAGCATTAGAAAGTCGGCTACCGGAGGGTAGCCGACTTTTTTTTGGCATATACATTAAGCACACCCGACACACAGCTGATCCACACCTCGCCCACACCTCGCCCACGTGATCCGTGTGTAAGCTGTGCTTCAGCACTGGATCAGCTCAGCAGCATACCGCTCTTGATCTTCATGGCGCAAGGTCGTAAATGGCCGCCTGTAAAAAAGAAAATGGCAACAGAAAGCTATTCTGTTGCCATTTTATGGATCTTGTTGGAAATATCTATTTCTCTTTCTTTGTCACTTTGGTTTGTTTAGCATCTTTAGACGATATGACGTCTTGAGCTTCAACACCTTTAGCTTTCTTTGTGTCCTTTTTCTCTTCGCTGGTCGTTGTGCCTTTTGCACTTTCTGTTTGCTTTGCCATATCTGTTATCGGTTTTTCAAGTAGAACAACCTGAATATAGAATGGTTTGAGAAAAATCGCTACTGCTGTTCCTTGGCAGCTTTCGCTTCTTCCTTCGCACGCTTTTTAAAGAAGCCACGGAATAAGAAATTGCTTTGTAGCGCTTCAAGGTCTTCATCCAGTTTCTTAGAACTGGTTTCCAGATTATTCATGATAGCGCGTACCTGATCAGCTGTTTGCTTGTCATTCAAAAGCAGGCCTGCGGCATTATCAGACTGCGTTAATTTAGCTGATGCTGCATTAAGGTTCTCTGTCATTGCTGAAGCTGCCCTGGCGGTTTTCTGAAGTTCATTAACGGAACGACTCAATTGCGCGAAAACAGCTGTATCCGTTAACAAATTATCTGCAAGGCCACCTTTGGTGTTTAAGGTTTTGCTGAACTGATTAAGTTCTCTGGCCATTCTGTCCGTAGATGCTGTTGTGCGCTCCAGGTTGGTTACAATCCTTCTGAAGTTGTTTGCGATCTTTTCATCAGATAACAATGCTCCTGCTGATCCTTTACCCTCCACAAGTCCGCGGGCAAGTGTTTTAAAGTCGCCGGTAATGTCTACCAGGTTCTTGTTGTTCACCTGAAAGGTCTTCATGATATCGTCCGTAGATAGGGTGGTGGACACCTGAAGTCTGTCGCCATCTTCAATAAAAGGGTATTTGGGATTACCACCATTAATCACGATGATCTTGTTACCGATTAAACCATCAGAACTGATGCTTGCCGTTGCATCCTTGTGAATGTACTTGTGCGCTTCTTCTTCAACACTGATAAAGACCTGAACTTCTGACTTGCCATAGAACTGAATCTTTTTGATGGTGCCGACTTTAACACCTGAATACCAGACGTTGTTACCTGTTTTTAAGCCTTGTATATCAGAGAAGACTACATTTAAAGTAAAGCTCTTTACAAAAGTCTTACGCTGCCCACCAAGGGTGAATATTGCCAATATGAAGATCACCAGGCCGATGAATATAAAAATACCTACCGTGATCTGTTTACGGTTGTCTGATTGTGCCATGTTTTATTTTATAAAGTTGTAATCGTAAAAAGGTTTAACCCTTTCGTCATTTGTGTCAAATACTTCATCAAAAGAGCCTTGTCGCTCAAATTTTCCATCCAGCAGCATCGCTACGCGGTTACCCACGGCTCTTGCACAGGTTAAATCGTGTGTGATGATGATGGAACTTGTTTTATAGCGCTCCTGAACTTCGTTGATCAGGCTGTTAATCTCCAGACAGGTGATCGGATCAAGTCCTGCTGTAGGTTCGTCGTAAAGCATGATCTTGGGCTGCAGGATCAATGTCCGGGCAATGCCTATCCGCTTACGCTGACCACCGGATAACTCAGATGGCATCTGGTTGATCGCCTGTAATAAGCCCACTGCATCCAGTGTAGATTCTACGGCGTGGTTAACTTCTGCCTTTGTGATGCCTTTACGGTTGCGGACCAGTGGAAACTCCAGGTTCTCCCGAACCGTCATACTATCATATAGTGCACTGTTCTGAAAGGAGAAACCAACATCCAGTCGCAGTGCAAGCAGTTCTTTATAGCTAATCTCATCAACAGTATTGCCCAGCACCCGCACCAATCCGTTATCTGGCTTTAGCAATCCAATGATAATTTTAATCAGTACTGATTTCCCGGTACCGGATTTTCCAAGAACCACGAGGTTCTCGCCACGGTACAGGTTTAGATCTACACCGCGCAGTACATGAAAATTCCCGAACGACTTTGTCAGTCCTTTGATCTCGATAACCTTCTCGAGGTTGGGATCGGTTATTGGTCTTGATTTCATACGAGTAGATTAGGATCTGAATAAACCAAAAAACTGAACAGAGATAACTTCCTCGATAAAGATCAGGAACATGGAAATAACTACGGCTGAGTTTGCCGCTTTACCTACACCCTCCGTTCCCTTGGACGAATTATAGCCCTGGTAGCATCCAACAATGCCGATGGTGAAACCAAAGACAATAGCTTTGACAGTAGAAGCGGTGATATCTAAAAATGTAATCTGATCGAGTGATGCCTGGAAGAAAAGTTTAGCACTGGTTTCTTCAAACATCGCTACGTTTAGGAGGGCACCAAGCATGCCGATCATTCCGGTATAGAAGGAGAGGATGGGTATGGTGATGGTGGCAGCAAGTACGCGAGTTGCAACCAGGAATTTAAAAGGGTTGGTTGCCGATACTTCCATAGCATCGATCTGCTCGGTTACCCGCATGGACCCCAGTTCGGCACCAATGCTGGAGCCAACTTTACCTGCGGCAATTAAGCCGGTCAATAAGGGTGCAAGTGTTCTAAGTAATGCAATGCCGACAAGCGAGGGCAACCAGGATGTGGCGCCAAATTCTGCTAATGATGGTCGGGATTGCTTTGTAAATACGACACCGGTAATGAATCCGGTGGTGGAGATTAGCAGTGCTGAGCGGTAGCCAATCTCATAACATTGCCGTAGTAGTTCTTTTCCTTCGAAAGGTGGGAGAAATGCTTCTTTGAAGAACCGGGCAATAAAGCTGTATACCTCGGCCAGGGTGATAAACATCCGCGAAATGAGTCCCGGTTTTTTATCTGCCTGCTCCGGTACAACGGGAGTTTCAGTGTTATCCATTCAATCTTTTTCTTTATCCTTACACGCCATTATCAAAGCATGCGCCAAGAATCGGTAAATATATTAACAGTATTGCAAAACATTGTAATTTCAACCTAATAATGGCTGCTGATGGTAAAACCCTCGGTTTAAACTGGTCTGTCCGCCAAAAAAAATGCATATTGCCCGCTATAAACATCTTCTCATGACTAAGAACATTTTTATAGCATCCGCGGAGCCTTACACCGGGAAATCCGTCATCGCCTTCGGCTTAATCAACATGCTTCTCTCAAAAACGCAAAAGGTTGGTTACTTCAAGCCAATCATCGCTCAGGAAGATGCTGAATATAAGGAACAACACATTGAAGCGATTTTAGATTTCTTTAATTTACCAATTCAGTATAATGATACTTTCGCGTTCACACGGCAGCAGGTTTTGCACCAGCCGCAAACGGAAAATAGCAGTGAAATTATTGATACCATCATCAGCAAATACAAGAAAGCGGAAGAGAACTATGAATTTACCGTCATAGAGGGTAGTGACTTTCTTGGAGAAGGCACCGCTTTCGAATTTGAGTCTAACGTACTTATTGCTAAGAACCTGGCCGCACCGGTACTCATTGTGGTTACTGGCGAACATAAATCTACGGCACAGGTGGTCAACACCGCCATTAACATCTACAGAAACTTTCAATCCAGGGATGTGCAGGTGCTCGGCATTGTTGTTAACATGGTGCGCCAGGAACATGTAGAAGATGTGAAACAGTTGCTATTAGCACAACTCCCTGCGGGACTTATGCTGACGGTTATTCCAATGGAAAGTGGATTGCAAAGTCCAACCATGAAAGAGATCTCCGATGCGCTGCATGGCAATGTATTATTTGGAGAGGCGCTTCTGACGAATCAGGTCGACAATTTTGTAACCGGGGCCATGATGCTTCCAAACTTCCTGAATCACATTAAAGAGAATGTCCTGATCGTTACGCCGGGTGACCGCGGCGACATCATCATCGGCGCCTTGCAGGCAAATCAATCGACCAGTTATCCAAAAGTTGCCGGTATTGTACTCACTGTTGGCAGCATACCGGATCAGCCAGTCATGAAGCTGATCGAAGGTTTGCAGACCGTCATGCCGATCATCAGTGTGAAAACGGGAACTTTTGAGACCAGCAACGCCATCGGGCATATCCATTCGCGCATTACCAAAGACAATAAAAAGAAGATAGAGCTGGCCATTCAGGTATTTGAAAAGTACGTGGATCTGAAGGCTCTAGATGATAGAATTATCACCTTCACACCAGAAGGTATTACGCCACATATGTTCCAGTACCAACTGGTGAAAAGGGCGAAAAGTATTAAGAAACATATTGTACTGCCAGAAGGAAATGATGATCGGGTGCTTAAAGCAGCTGCGCGAATCATGAGTCAGGATCTGGTAGAGCTCACCATTCTGGGGGATGCCACAGAAATCGGGCTGTCGCTTAAGCGTTTGGGCCTGAATCTGGATCTGAATGCGGTTCATATTGTCAATCCAAAAACCTCCGCCCATTACGATGATTATGTGCAAACCTTGTATGAGTTGCGCAAGAACAAGAATGTGAATCTGGAGATGGCAACCGACATGATGACGGATGTATCATACTTCGGAACGATGATGGTACATAAAGGGCATGCAGATGGGATGGTTTCTGGTGCCGTCCATACGACGCAGCACACCATCCGTCCGGCACTGCAGTTCATTAAAACGCGGCCAGGCGTATCAGTGGTATCTTCCGTATTTTTTATGTGCCTACCGGAAAGGGTGGCCGTGTTTGGCGACTGTGCCGTAAATCCAAATCCTACAGCAGCGGAGCTTGCGGAGATTGCCATTTCCTCTGCGGAAAGCAGCATTCGTTTTGGTATTGAGCCTCGCATTGCCATGTTATCGTACTCCTCTGGAAGTTCGGGTGCCGGAGAAGATGTGGAGCGGGTACGTGAAGCGACCAACATTGTGCGCGAACGCAGGCCTGACCTGAAGATTGAAGGGCCGATACAGTACGATGCTGCCGTTGACCCAGCTGTTGGTCAGCAAAAGCTTCCGGGATCGGAAGTTGCCGGCCGGGCGAGTGTATTGATTTTCCCAGACTTGAATACCGGGAACAACACTTACAAAGCCGTACAAAGAGAAACCGGCGCATTGGCCATAGGACCGATGCTGCAGGGATTAAACAAGCCAATAAATGATTTGAGCCGGGGTTGTACTGTGGATGACATCTTTAATACGGTTGTTATCACTGCAATCCAGTGCCAGGAAGTATAATATATAATAGATGAAAATCCTAGTGATAAATTCGGGAAGCAGTTCCTTGAAGTATCAGTTTTTTAACATGCCAGCCACGGACCCGCTCGCTACGGGTTTGGTAGAAAGAATAGGCCTGCCTGGCTCCACGGTAACGAACCACGGAGAGGCCTTGAAGGAAGTCCTGAATGCACTAAGTGCTAAAGGTATTATCCATGGACCAGATGATGTTGACCTTGTTGGCCACCGGGTAGTACATGGTGGTGAGAAATTCTGCCGAGGGACGGAGATTACGCCCGACGTTAAAGAGGAGATCAAAGCATTATTCTCGCTGGCACCCCTGCATAATCAGGTAAGTTATACCTGTATTGAGGTCGCTGAACATACTTTCCCAAAAGCGAAGCAGGTTGCTGTATTTGATACGGCTTTCCATCATACGCTGCCGGATTATGCCCATCGCTATGCAATTCCTAAATCGTACTATGATGATTACGGCGTGCGGGTGTACGGATTCCACGGGACGAGCCATAAGAATGTTGCCGGACAGGCGATGAAATATCTGGGAAATCCTGAAGCCAAGCTGATTACCCTGCACCTGGGTAATGGCTGCAGCGCAGCAGCGGTTAAAGCAGGCAAGTCTATCGATACAAGTATGGGTTTTGGGCCCTTAAGTGGCTTGGTAATGGGCACACGCTCTGGTGACATCGATCCTTCAGTTGTGTTTCACCTGATCGATCAGGAAAACTTTACCGTTGCACAGGTGAGTAACTTGCTTAATAAAGGTGCCGGACTGTTGGGCATGGCTGGGTCAAACGACTTGCGCGATGTGCACAAGTTTGCAGATCAGGGATCGGCAGAAGCTGCACTAGCGCTTCAACTCTATGCATACCGCATCAAGAAATTCATTGGTGCTTATGCGGCCGTATTAAATGGTGTAGATGCAATTGTATTTACCGGTGGCGTAGGGGAGAATGATCGGGTGATGCGCAAAATGGTCTGTGAGTCGCTCGAGTACCTCGGCATTGCCTTCGATAGCGAGAAGAATAAATCCGGAAGCGGACAGGTTTTTGAAATTAACGAGGCAGGCGCCAAGGTGAAAATTCTGGTTGCGAAAACCAATGAAGAACTTGAAATCGCAAACGAATGTTATGCATTGTTTTAATGCAGTTTACATAACGAATAAAAAAAGGAGACCAGGTAAATGGTCTCTTTTTTTATGATTGCTCCAGCGCAACTTTTGGAGTGAAGATCAGCTTATTTGCAAGTGCTATTTCTTCATCCGTGATGTTGTGCGGCTTACCAGGGTGGGCGACAACGGTGATTTTTGCATGCATGCGCTCGAGCTGGCATCCAGAATCTTTTACACGCCGTAGCGGCACATGATGGTCAGGATTGCTCGTCGAAATCAGAATGGGTGTTTCTTTGAAATCACCTTCATATTGGGTTTCGAGCAGTTCCGCGCCAATGAGCCCCCCGGTAAATGCAACGACACCAGCATAGCGGGTTGCATTTCGGCTGACGTATTCCAGGGTGAGACAAGCCCCCTGTGAGAAGCCCAGAAAGTAGATGTTCGCTTTCGGGATACCTGCTTCCACCACCTGTGAAACAAGGGAATCAACCATTGCAAGTGCCTCGTCTAATGCTGGCTGATTTGTTTCTACAGGCGCAATGAAGCTATTTGGGTACCAGGTATGATGCGGTGCCTGAAGGGCCAGCAGTGCTGTATGTTCCGGCAGACTCAAGTAAGCGGCAAGTGGCAGGATACTTGCCGCACTGGCGCCCCGGCCATGTATCATGATCAGCGCCTGGGCCGCACCATTTAAAGGTGTGCCGGCGGCGATGTAGTTATTTTCAATTTCCATGTGTTTGGATATTACAATGTTAAAACACTACTAAACCAGTTTTGGAAGGATCTGCTCAATCTCCGCACGATGTTGTTCATACTGCTCCGGCAGCATCAAATGCGTGCCAAGGGCGTCCTTTGCTTCATCAACGGTGAACCCCGGATTATCGGTTGCGATTTCAAACAGCACGCCTCCAGGTTCGCGGAAGTACAAAGAATAGAAGTAGTTCCTGTCGATCTTTTCTGTGATGTTCAGGCCCTTAGCGGCAATCTTATCTCTGTAATACATCAGCGTTGCTTCATCTTTCACCCGGAAGGCAACATGATGCACAGAACCACCGGCCACATGGCCTGCAGCTTCACCTGGCGCTTCAACAAGATCCACAATCGCTGCGTTTGGTACATTGTCTGTAATGAACCTGGATCTGTTCACAACCTGTTCCTGTAGGTGGTAGCCCAGGATCTCGGTCAGTACTTCAGCGGTTTTCGCGATTTTATTGCTGGTGATTGTTACATGGTGAAAACCACGAACGGCGCGTTCTGCATTGATATCGTCGGTTGTCCATGCTGTCCTTTGATCTTCAACTTTCGCCACCGTAAGTTCAAACTTTAAACCATCGGGGTCGAGAAAGGTTAAGTATTGCTCGCCGAACTTTTCTGCAACCTTGTTATATATTACATGATGATCGTCAAGTCGTTTTTGCCAGAATTCCAAACTTCCCGCAGGTACGCTGTAGCCAATTTCTGTGACTTGACGGGTTCCCCGGCGACCAGATTGAATGCCTTCCCATGGGAAAAACGTTAGGATCGTACCCGGATCGCCGTTTTCATTTCCATAATAGAAGTGATAGGTATTTGGGTCATCAAAGTTTACCGTTTTTTTAATGAATCTAAGACCCAGAACTTTAGTGTAAAAATCATAATTGGTTTTGGCTTTACCCGCTATTGCAGTGATGTGGTGGAGGCCTAAGATTTGATTTTCCATGTTGATTTGTTTTGATGTTCAAATTTACCACTTGCATTTTGGCCAAATCTTACCATATCATAAGAAATGAATACGATGTGGATTTGCGAACGCTGGAGCAAATCAGCCGGACTAATTGGAATTGTTACAAATAAGCAGCGCTTATTTGTACTTTAGTTTGGATTAAATCTAAATAATGCTAACATTTGTACATAATCACATTTAATGAAGCCAAATACATACGTCCCTTCTTTAAACTGGAATAAAGTGTACGGAAACCACGCCGGAACCATCTATCAATCTGATGAGGAGAAATGCTGGTTTATTGATTTTGCGGGGAAGATTGCACGTTTTGATTATCGTAACATTTTAAAGCTAAAAAAGGCTGTTTACAACATCGATATAGAGGCATTACTCTTAAGCAATGATAAGTCTGGCGACCTGGAGATTATCTTCATTTGTGCTTGTGATCACTGCTATGTACTTTCTTTATTGGAGATCATTGCCATCAAAGACCTGCTTCAGGGTACCTTTGTGATGTTGGAACTTAACCACATCATTCAGGATCGTTTACATCGCGTAATTGCTTAAGCTTCTTTAGACTGCTTCCATATTTCTAATAAAAACCAGTTAATCCAATTGTAGCACTATTTTTGGTTTAAATCAGTTTTTAAACACAAGGAATATGAAAGATATCATGCGTATTAAATGCTTACTTTCTGCAGATGTAGAAGTATTGCTAAACCAGCAAATAAAAAAAGAGGCTCATTCTTCATCACTTTATCTTGCAATGGCTTCTTGGTGCAATCGCAATGGATTTGATTATTCAGCGGATTACTTTTTTAAACAAGCAGAAGAGGAGCGCCTGCACCAACTAAAGTTCTATAAATATGTATTAGACATGGGTGGTGTTGCGATATCTCCAGAGATCACCAATATAAAAAATGACTTCAACAGTTTCCGTGAGGTATTTGAAGAAGCATTGGAACAAGAAGTAAACATCACGCAGTCCATTAAAAACATTGCTGCCCGCTGTTATAAAGAATCTGATTTTGTCACTTTGGAATTTCTAAACTGGTTCTTCAAGGAACAACGTGAAGAAGAATACAAAGCCAGACGTGCGCTGGAACTATTTGAAGTTATCGGCGAAGAAGGTACTGGAAGATGGGAAATTGACAAGCATGTGGGTAAAATTGAATATACCAGTGAGGCTGAATAATCCTGAAAATTTTGTCAAAGAAAGATAAATCTGAAAAGAAGGATTCCAAGAAGGAGTTAAAGAAGACGCTTACAAAGGAGCTCCTCAAAGATTTAAAAGTAAAAAAGCTTAAGAAAAAGTGCTGTGAAAAGTATAAGAAGGGTAAGCGGTGTAAAAACTGTCCTTTGAATCCAGCCTTGTTTTCTTAAGCTTTTTATTTGCTTAGGTCAGGCTGGGCGTTCTGCCGCCATCGACCGGAATACTTACCCCATGCACATAAGCTGCTGCCGGGCTTGCCAGAAAGGCAATCACGTTTGCAATTTCGCTCGCTTCTCCAAATCGCTTTAAGGGGATTGTGGCTTCCATTGCTGCTGCAACGTCAGACTCCGACTTACCTGCCGCTTTAGCTGTTGAAGCAACCAAGCTGCTTAGTCGCGCTGTGTTGGTCAATCCAGGTAAGATATTGTTTATGGTAATGTTGTATGGACCAATTTCATTGGCTAGTGTTTTTGACCAGGCGGCAACGGCAGCACGAATGGTATTGGAAACGCCTAGTCCAGCTAAGGGTGTCTTAATGGAAGTGGAGATAATGTTGATGATGCGGCCATAGTTCGCTTCCCTCATGGCAGGTAGCACGGCATTTACAAGATTCTGATTATTGATAAGGTGTTGTTGGAAAGCTCCGGTAAATTCTTCGCTGGCTGCTATGGCTATGGGGCCGGCTTTTGGTCCTCCGGAATTGTTTATCAGGATGTGAACAGGCTGTTCGCTGATGATTTCCTTAATCCCATTTTGCACGGCTTGTATGTCCGTAAAATCCGCAACTTTAAATTGATGTTTCTGACCTTCGGCAACCGGCAGTTTGTTTAATGCTTCCTGAAGTCGGTTGGCATTACGTGCGAAAAGGATACAGTTTGCACCAAGACTGGCCAGTTCAATTGCAGCGGCCAGGCCAATGCCCTGAGAGCTTCCACAAATAACGGCTGTCTTGCTTGATAAGGAAAGATCCATAAGCTCTAGGCGCTTGTTTTGGTTCGTTGTTGTTCAAGACGTTCTCGGAGGGCGAATTTAAGACCATCTTTGAGGTTGTCTAACAGGTTGTACTGATTTTCAGCATTGTCGATCAGGTTGTCGCTGAAGTTGGTAAAAAAGAGATCTACTTTACGGCGTGAGTTCCTGCCCTTTGAAGGTGCGAACAAAATCCCCAGGGCTGCACCCACGGCAACACCCGCTAAAAGGTTTACAATCACTTTAGAGTTGTCTTTCATTTTTCGATATGGATAAGGGCCGACGAGCGTTAATAACGCACCATAATGAGCAATTTTAAGGCCAAAAGGGGCTTCATATCCACTTTGATACGTTAGTAAAGCAGCTGGTTGAGGAGGAGTACACCCACAATGCCCAGCACCGAAACGATGGTTTCCATCAGCGTCCAGGTTTTGAAAGTTTCTTTTAAGGTCAAGCCAAAATATTCCTTGAACATCCAGAACCCGGTATCGTTAACATGGGAGAACATCAGACTTCCTGCCCCCACTGCAAGCACCATGAGTTCTGGGGATGCGCCCGCAACAACAAAAGGCACGACCATTCCAGAAGCGGTAAGTGCAGCGACGGTCGCCGAGCCAAGTGTGACGCGGAGCAAGGCGGCAATGAGCCAGCCCAGGAATAACGGAGAAGCATTGATGCTGTTTGCGAGTGTTTTGACGTCTTCCCCAATACCGCTGTCTACCAGGATTTGCTTGAAGGCGCCACCGGCGGCAATGATCAACAGGATCATGGCAACCCCTTTTACACCTTCTGTACAGGAGTCCATCGCTTTAGCAATAGGCAAGTCTTGCAACATCAAGGTGATGAACAAGGCAATCAGCAAAGCGATTGTTGGGTCGGAGATGAAGATAAAGAAAGCCCTGACCGCACCATCTGAAAAGGCAATTGTGCCGAGGGTTCCTGCTGTGATCAGGACAATGGGCGAAAGTGCAATGATGAAGCTCTTGAATGCGGAAGGCAGGAGGTGAACATCTTCAAAGGTGATGATCTGGTTGAGGTCCCGCGTTCTATCTGTTTTGATGATCATCCTTGGAAAGAATATTCCTGCAATGATTGCAATGGGAATGCTTAGCGCAAAACCGTAGATCAGGAGTTTGCCAATATCTGCGTGAAAGATGCCGGCTAAAGCAACGGGGCCGGGGTGAGGAGGCAGGTAACCGTGTGTAACGGATAATGCTGCCGCCATGGGTATGCCGACATACAACTTAGGTAGTTTTGCTGCACCGGCGATGGCGAACACCAGCGGGATAAGTACCACAAACCCAGCATTGTAAAAGAGTGGTATGCCCACGAGTATACCGGTAATCAATACGGCCCATTGTATATGTTTTGCACCAAATAGTCTGATCAAAACGACGACAATGCTTTTCGCGGCACCACTATCTTCCGCAAGTTTACCGATCATGGCACCTAAGGCGAGCACCATGGTCATGCTGCCCAGCGTGCTGCCGATACCGTTGTTTATCGATGCCATTACTTTCAATATCGGCATCCCTAGCATCAGCCCGGTAGCAATAGAAGCGATGAGGAGCGACAGCATCGGGTTGATTTTTCGGACAATTAGAACCAACAGAATGATTATTCCGGCAAGAACGTATAGAAAATCCATGTTAGAGGTTTAGACTTTTAAGATTGTGCATAACTGTTTTCAGGTTGTCATAGAGGCTGCCGTAGATTGGCTGCAGGCTTTTGTAAGTCTCATATTGTTTATAGTCGGGCAAAATAGCATGACTTTCTGTAGAAAGTTTCGCTTCCAGCTGTGCTTCCGGATGGAGGACACGAGCAGCCAGGATTGCGGCACCTATGGCGGAGGCATCATCAGCCTGAACCACGACCAGCTTTTTGCCGGTGACATTTGCAAGTACCTGAACCCAAACCGGGGCATTGAGGAAGCCACCGCTGATATTCAGTTGTTTTATTGGCATTGTTGCCTGCTCTACAGCGAGCAGCACCTCGTTGATCGCCATGCAAACGCCTTCCACAACTGCTCTGAAGAAATGCCGCTGCTCGTGATGTAACTGCAATCCAACAAAGTTTGCCGAAACCGCGGTGTCCCAAACGGGCGCACGCTCTCCTGTAAGGTAAGGGACAAAGATCAGCCCGTTCGCGCCAGCAGATGTCGCTTCTACCTGACTGAAGAAGAAGTCGTAATCTGCCGCTTCGGGTTCCGGTTTGTTTAGAAACTTTTCTATTGCCCAATTGATGGCTATGCCGCCATTATTCAGCGGCCCGCCGCACACATATGTCTTTTCATCCAGCAGATAGTTGAATGTCATGGCTTTAAAGTTGTAAACGGGTGCGTCGCTGGTGACGCGAACTGCGGCGCTGGTGCCGATGGTGAGCGCGGCTTTATTGTCGTCGGTCACCGCACTACCAAGATTTGCACAACAGCCATCACTGGAACCCACCACGATAGGGAGTGGCTTGCTCAGGCCAAGGTTTTCCATGAGCGGGTGTTCCGTTAAAGACCTGTGGAAGCCCGTGTTTACCGGTGTAGAAAGTTTGTCAGCAGCGATGCCCGCAATTTCCATGATTGCCGGGCTCCATTCCAGTTTTATGATGTCGAACAGACCAGTAGCAGAGGCAATTCCATAGTCAATTTCAAATTCCTGGAACAGCTTAAACCAGATGTATTCTTTTATGGAGATGAATTTATGCGTTTGCTCGAAAAGTTCGGGCATGTTGCCTTTGAGCCATAAAAGTTTGCATAAGGGTGACATGGCGTGGATTGGCGTGCCCGAGGTATTGTAGATGAATTCCGCTTCTGCGCTCTCCCGGAGTAATTCTGCCATACGCTCACTTCTTGCATCGGCCCAGGTGATCATGTTATGGAGTGGGGTACCGTCGGCCTTTACCGGAATGAAGCTGTGCATGGCACTACTGATGCTGATCGCATCGGGTGCATATCCGATGGCCTGGACGGTCTCCTGAAGACAATCCTGGAAGCCGGTCCAGAGCGCTTCCGGCTCTTGTTCACTATAGCCAGGTTCAGGGTTGAGGGTGGGATATGACGATTGTGACACGTTAAGTACATTTCCTTCTAAGTCTACAGAAACAGCTTTGGTGCTGCCTGTGCCGATGTCAACGCCGACGATGTAGGGTTTAAGCATGCAATTCTATTTGGTTGTTGGCCCTAAGATATAAAACTGTTCCTGAAACGCACATTCCGCCATTGCTTAGTTCCCGCAATCTTCTTCGTATTGTTAATTATTCGTGTATTTTTGGTCATCATACCTCGCAAGCCAACAGACCACATGGACAAACCGACGGCCGTCAAAAAGCCTAGTATATTCAGCTTATTAAAGCCATACAAAAAGCTTATTGCTTTGCTCGTGCTATTTGCGTTGATCAGTAATGGGGTGAACCTGCTTTTACCTGCGCTGATTTCTCATGGTATAGACACCTACACCGCAGGTACTTTCGATATGAAACACGTGGTGAGCCTGTTCCTTTTGGCCATCACTATGATTTTCGTGTTTACCTACGCGCAAAGTATTGTCCAAACCTATGCTTCAGAGCAGGTGGCGCGGGATCTAAGAACCCGACTTGCAGATCAGATCTCCAGGCAGAGCCATGCATTTGTGCAAAAGACAAATCCGAATAAGCTGTTGACCAACCTCACCGCAGATGTGGACTCCATAAAGCTTTTTGTATCACAGGCAATTGTGTCCATGGTTTCCTCTGCTTTTTTAATCATCGGCGCCAGTGTTTTACTATTATCCATAAACTGGAAGTTGGGACTGGCTATTGTAGCCATTATCCCGATCATCGGCATCACATTTTACATGGTATTGCTTAAGGTTAAAGTGCTTTTTAAGCAGAGCCGTGAAGTAATCGACTGGTTGAACAAGGTCATCAATGAAAGTATTCTCGGATCGGCCATTATAAGGGTGATCAATTCGCAGCAGCTTGAAGCTTACAAGTTTATAGAGGCAAATGCCAGGGCTAGAGACATATCCTTATCCATTCTGGCACTTTTCGCGGGCCTTATTCCGCTAATCATCTTTGTTTCCAACTTCGCTGGATTGACAATCTTGGTTTTAGGGGGACATTTTGTAATTACAGGTTCCATGAGTCTGGGGGAGTTTGCCGCCTTTAACAGCTATCTGGCCATCCTGATTTTCCCAATTCTGGTTATTGGGTTTATGAGTAACGTTATTGCGCAGGCTACGGCTTCTTATGGAAGAGTAGAGGGCGTGCTGAACAGTGTGGAAGTGCCGGAACAAGGCACCATTGACACGCCCTTGCATGGGGCGATAGAGATGGCGGATGTGAGCTTATATTTTGGGCAAAAGCCGGCCTTGAAGCACATCAGCTTTAAGCTTTCCCCTGGCTCGAAAACGGCGATCATCGGTCCAACGGCTGCTGGAAAGAGCCAGCTGCTGTACCTCCTTACCGGTCTGATACAAGCAGACTCCGGTCGCATCCTGTTTGATGGCCATGCACTTGAAGCTTACAAACAGGATAACTTCTATAAACAACTGGGTTTTGTATTTCAGGATAGCATCATATTCAACATGAGCCTTCGTGAAAATATCGCATTTAGCGATACGGTGACTGATGCCTCACTTAAACTCGCAATAGATACCGCAGAGCTGCATGATTTCATCAATGCACTTCCGCAGAAACTTGACACCATTGTTTCTGAACGGGGTTCTAGTCTTTCTGGCGGGCAAAAGCAGCGGATTATGCTGGCGCGCGCACTGGCAATAAATCCAAAATTGCTGTTGCTGGATGACTTTACAGCAAGGGTAGATACTCTAACTGAAAAGAAGATATTGGACAACATCCAGCGGAACTACCCTGGATTAACATTGCTCTCTGTGACGCAGAAAGTGGCTGCTGTAGAAAATTATGACAAGGTCATTGTCATTATGCAGGGGGAAATTGTGGCGCAGGGAACCCACCAGGAACTGATGAAAAGCAGTCCGGAATACGTACAAATTCATACCTCACAACAGAGTACAAGCAACTATGAATTACAATCTTAATCAGGATACTACCAAAGAGAAAACCTCAACAGTAGCTGCCCTGAGGAAATTACTACAACTGATTGCCTCCGAGCAAAAGACATTGTTGCTGGGGATGATCACAATTCTTATAAACTCCGGCTTATTGTTGATTGGACCATTGATTATTGGGTACACCATTGATCATTATGTGCGTACAAAAGATTTCAATGGGGTACTGCAATATGCAGGGATACTGCTTGGGATGTACCTGCTGGCGCTTGTTACCGGATACTTTCAATCGAAACTAATGGGGGGAGTGGCACAACGGATGCTGTATACGCTACGGAATGCCATATTCAACAAGATACAGGAATTGCCAGTTGCTTTCTTCAATCAGAATAAGGCGGGCGACCTGATCTCCAGGGTGAATAATGATACAGACAAGATCAATCAGTTCTTTTCACAATCGCTGATGCAATTTATTGGAAGTATGGTCACCATGATTGGTGCAGGTGCTTTCTTGCTATCCATCAATACGAGGCTTGGTGCAGCGGCATTGGCGCCGGCGGTCTTCATACTGGTATTTACCGGATTGGTTTCCCCATGGGTGAAAAAGAAAAATGCCAGGAACCTGCAGAAGGTTGGCGGCTTAAGCGCAGAGATACAGGAGAGCCTCAACAATTTTAAGGTTATCATCGCTTTCAACCGGAGAGATTATTTCAGAAAGCGGTTTGATGAAGCCAATCAGGCCAGCTACAGTTCTGCCATTGGTGCCGGTATGGCTAATAATATTTTTGTACCGGTATATGGACTTTTCTCAGGGATGGCGCAGCTGATTGTGCTTGCTTATGGGATTTACCTGATCAGCATTGGGGATTTTACCGTGGGCTTACTGGTGAGTTACTTTTCTTATGCTACTAACTTTTATAATCCGTTAAGGCAATTGGCGGCGCTATGGGCAAACTTTCAGGTTGCCATGGCAGGGTGGGACAGGATCTCTGCAATTCTAAACATGGAGAATGATTTACAGGTACATCCTAAAACAGATCAAGTAGCAGGCGCCGCGCTGCTGGAATTCAGGGATGTCAACTTTGGATATGAGCCCGGTAAGGACATCCTTCATGGTATAAACTTTAGTCTGGAAAAGGGGAAGACCTATGCACTTATCGGTCCTACAGGCGGGGGAAAGACAACTACTGCCTCGTTAATTGCGCGGCTTTATGACCCGACTAAGGGAAAGATTCTACTAAATGGACGCGATATCCGTAGTTACTCCACGGAAGAAAGAACCCAGCAAATTGGCTTTATTCTGCAGGAACCGTTTTTGTTTTCCGGTACGGTTAGGGACAACATCCTTTATGGCAATGCTAAATACAAGGACTACGATAACCAGGCTTTAGAGGCGGTGATTAAAACGGCTGGTCTGGAGGAACTTCTGGGTTTGTTTGATGAAGGACTGGATACACCGGTAAGCTCCGGTTCGGACAACATTAGCCTGGGACAAAAGCAGTTGATCGCTTTCATGCGGGCGGTGTTAAGAAATCCGCAGTTGCTGATCCTCGATGAAGCCACGGCGAATATTGACACGATCACTGAGCAACTCTTGAGCGCCATACTTAATAACCTTTCAAAAGAGACCACAGTGGTTATCATCGCGCATCGCCTGAACACCATTGAGAATGCCGACGAAATCTTCTTCGTGAACTCCGGGGAACTCATTCGGGCAGGTACGATGCAGCATGCGTTATCGCTGCTGCTGGCGGAGAAGCGGAGCAGCTAAACTTTTCTTTTCAGCGTGATGACGGTGATTTCCGGCCAGATACCGACTCTGCCGGAGAAGCCAATGAAGCCGAAGCCACGATTGATGTTCAGATAACGACCTTGATCTTCTTTAATACCGGCCCAGTGCGCATAACGGTATTTCACCGGGCTCCACTTTACGCCAAAGGCTTCCAGACCGAACTGCATGCCGTGGGTATGGCCAGCAAGGGTAAGGTGTACCTTTGAGGCGAGTTGTTTGACTTCCGACTCCCAGTGTGTTGGGTCGTGAGAGAGCAGGACTTTAAACGCGACAGGGTTGACACCTGCTAAAGCCTTTCGCAAGTCCCCACGTTGTCCGAATCCCAGCCCCCAGTTCTCAACTCCAGCTAGAATGATTGACTGCCCATCTTTCTCGAGCTTTACATGTTCATCAAGCAACAGCCGATACCCCATTTGTCCGTGCAAGGATTTTAGCTGTTCCAGATTTGCCCGTTTGTTTGCCTCTGATTCCCATTTCACGTAGTCCCCATAATCGTGATTTCCCAATACGGAGAACTGTCCGAACGGCGCCTTAATCGTGGAAAATAAATCCATCCAGGGCACAATTTCTGAAGCTTTGTTGTTCACCAGGTCACCCGTGAATACGAATAAATCGGACTGCTGTTTGTGAATCAGGTCTATGCCTTTTTTCACGGCTTTACGGTTGTGAAAGCTTCCGGCATGGACATCGGAGATCTGCGTAATCGTAAATCCGTCGAACGCAGCTGGAAGATCTTCGAACTCCAGTGTATGGCGGATGACACGGTAGGCATATTTGCCACGCAGCATGCCGTAGACAAAGATGAGGATGGTGAAAATCAGCATTGCGGAGGCAAAGACCACCCAGCTATATTTTCTGGGTTGATGAAGTATAAGGCGGTAGACGTCACCCGGCAGGAGAAAGATCGCAAACACAAGCTCACTGACCACGATAATTAGAAATGCATGGGAAATGATTTTGAAGAACTGGTCCATGCCATTGGTCTGAATTCTTTTGAAGGCGATTATGAGGGCGGCAGAAAGACTTGCGATCACTGCCCAGAAGATTAAAGGCAGGATGGGGCTACCACTCAGAAACTGCAGACCGGAGAGCGTGTAAATGTTGATGAGGAAAAATGCGATAAGAAAGAGGGCTAACGGTATTAAAGGGTTTTTTCTTTTCATGAAGTATTAAGTTGAACTTGCAGCGGCTATAAGCCGGTTTGCTTTGCTTATTAATTGAATTGTAAACTATCTACACTTAGCAATGTTTAATAAAAATCAGATTTAGATTATGCAGAAACATATAGTGGTTGTTGGTGGCGGATTTGCAGGCATAAACCTGGCCAAAAGTTTAGGCAGGCATTCCGACCTCAAGGTAACGTTAGTAGATAAGAACAATTATAACTTTTTTCCCCCACTTGTTTACCAGGTTGCCACCGCCTTTTTAGAGCCCTCGAGTATAAGTTATCCCTTCCGTAAACTTTTTGCAGGCAAAAAGAATCTTTTCTTCAGGTTGGGCAGGTTGAAGCAGGTAAAACCGGATGTCAATGCCATTGTGCTGGATAACGGTGAATTAAGCTACGATTACCTGGTGTTTGCTACCGGTGCGGAGACAAACTTCTTCGGCAACGAGAACATAAAGAAACATGCTATTCCAATGAAGACCCTGAGCGATGCCATCGCCATGAGAAATGTTTTGCTGATGCGCATGGAACAGGCTTCAATTACGACGGATCCGCAGGAGGCAAATCGTTTGTTGACTATGGTTATTGCTGGCGGGGGACCTACAGGTGTGGAGATTTCAGGGATGTTCGCTGAGATGAAGAAAGGGATTCTCCGGAAGGATTATCCAGAACTGGCGGGGAGCAATGGGAATGTTTACCTGGTTGATGGTGGGAAAAGTGTGCTCTCGCCAATGAGTGAGAAATCTCAGCAAGATACGACAGAAGTGTTGACGCGGCTCGGGGTGAAATTGATCATGAGCACCCATGTTAATGACTTTGACGGTGATACTGTAACGCTTTCTGACGGGATGCAGATTGCTTCAAAGAATTTGATCTGGGCCGCGGGTGTTACTGCAAAGATGTTTGAAGGTTTACCAGAAACCTGGTATGGAAGGGGCAAGCGCCTGCTGGTTGACGAATACAACAAGGTTATTGGCTCCGAAAACATCTATGCGATCGGCGATACTGCCCTGATGCTAAGTGATGCGGATTTTCCGAATGGTCACCCCCAGGTTGCACAAGCTGCAATACAGCAGGGGAAGTTACTAGCAAAGAACTTCAAGAATATGATGGCTGGTAAAACATGGGAGCCGTTTAAGTATCATGATCAGGGTTCTATGGCAATTATTGGCAGTGCAAAAGCGGTTGTAGATTTACCCAAACCGAAGATGCATATGAACGGGTTGATTGCCTGGCTGGTTTGGTTGTTCATCCACTTGATGTCTTTAATCACCTATCGAAATCGTGCACGCACATTCTGGAACTGGACTGTTGCCTATCTTTCCCGAGATCAGTCGCTGCGGATGATCATCAAACCACCAGATCAGGAGGATATTATCTAGCTATAGCGGTAATTGGGTCTGTGATACGATTTCTTTGATCTGGGTATCCAATTCTTCAGCACTCGTCTCCAGTAGCCTGATTAGGTCGGCGCCGTCTTCACTGATCTGAATGTCTTTGAGGATGGAAATCAGGCCCAGCATATTTGCCATGGGTCGTCTGATCATGTGCGACTGGTTCAAGGCGATTTTCATGAACTGCTCATTGTTGTCGTCGATGATCTTTTTTGCAGAGTTCAGGCTATCTTCTGCCATTCTTTTTGCGAGCAGTAATTCTGCTTCATACTTCTTGCGGTCAATGATCTTCAATAGATAAGCATTCACGACAATTACTTTACCGTGTTCATCTTTGTAGGCTTTTGCATTGAACAAAGCGTCGAAGTTTTCCGTAGGCGTGCTAAAACTCAGGCTAATTTCATTGGTGTATTCGCGAAGGTTGAGTAGTGGATTAAGCACCATCTGGAAATACAGGGCGCTGCCTTTGGTAAGTAACTTCAGGAAGTTGGCTGAGGATAGTTCTCGTTCTGTTTTGTCAAAAAAGCTGTAGAAAGTGCAGTTTGCTTTGATGATTTCGCCATCGGGTTTGAATGAAACAAAGCCGATTGGGGCTTCATTAAAGATAAACTCGGGGTCAATATACTTTGAGAACTGATCCATAATTGCGGTTAGGCTTTGTTAAGGAACGGCTTCAAAGCGTTAATTACACCAGTGGGATCGCTAAGGTGCGGGCAGTGGCCAGTGGAGTTCAGGAGGGTGACCTGGTTTCCCGGTGTGATGCCTTCGATATAGGCAGCGATGACTTCATTGGTTAAAAAATCTTCCTGACACTGGATGGTGAGACTTGGAACTTTGAGGTTTTGAAGATCGGCCCGGTTATCGGAAAGAAAGGTTACTCTGGCGAATTTCTTGGCAATTTCAGGGTTGGTACTGCAGAAACTACTTGCGAGACCGTCGGCCAGTTCCGGGCGATCATGATTGCCCATGATATGACCTGCCATGGTACTTGACCAGCCCAGGTAATTGCTGTCCATGATTTCCAGTAGTTCTTCAAGCTCATCCCGCTCCAAGCCACCTGGATAATTAACATCGTTCAGGTAACGCGGCGAGGGTCCGATAAACACAAGTTTGCCGAATTTTTCTGGGGACATGTTTACAGCGAGCAGCCCGATCATGCTACTTACCGAGTGGCCAATAAAGATTACATCTTTCAAATTTAATGTTTCACATATTTCAAGCACATCTTTCGCGTAGCCTTCAAGCGTGCTGTAGCGCTCGTTATCATAAGCATTTAGGTCTGAATTGCCGGCGCCTACATAGTCAAAGAGCACGATTTTGTAGTCTTGCTCAAAGGCGGGCGTAACTAAGCGCCAGGTATTTAGGTCACATCCAAAGCCATGTCCAAACATTAGCACCTGGGTGCCATGTCCGAATACCTTTACATTGTTTCTTAAAACAATTGAAGAATCTAATGCTGTATTCATGGGCTGTTTGAACTTAATTATGGTTTACAAAATTATGTATAATTCTGTAAAATAGGTTAAACATTGATACTTGTTAAGAGAACAGGTATAAAAACCGGGGCAAGTTAGGTTTTATAAATTGGTACAAAGCTCTATATTTGCGGCGTAAACCCGGGTGGCGAAATTGGTAGACGCACCATCTTGAGGGGGTGGCGCTTGAAAAGGCGTGGCAGTTCGAATCTGCTTCCGGGTACATGTAGTGACTACATTTATAGTCAATCACTATTAGAAAAGCCATTACGATAGTAGTGGCTTTTTTACATTAGGTACTATAATAATCAAACAGCTAAATATATCAGGCTTCCGTCTGCAGCCATGGTCTTACTTATGCACGTAAGTCACAGACCGGTTGAGCAAGCCTAAACCGGCCTGTATTATGACTGGCAGGTAACTGATATATTATAATCCTTTAAAAGGATATCGCTTATATTTGCAGCAAATTTTCAAATATGGATAATCTCAGGCCTGACATTCTCTCTGATATTAACACGATACAAAACATACCTGCCATTCCCAACATCTTGTCCGTAATCTGTAAAACGACCGGGATGGGCTTTGCTGCTGTTGCACGGGTTACATCAGAACAATGGATCGCCTGCAGTATTCACGATGAAATAAATTTCGGCCTACAACCAGGGGGCGAGCTTGCACTTGAAACCACGATTTGCAATGAAATCCGTCAGACCGATGCGCCGATAATTATTAATGATGTGTCGGAAGATCCTATGTTTTGCGATCATCACACCCCAAAATTGTATGGTTTCAGGAGTTATATTTCAATTCCAATTTACCGTAAAGAGGGTGGCTTTTTTGGGACACTCTGTGCGATCGATCCCAAACCAGCATCCTTTGACAGATCTCATGTGTTAGAAATGTTCAAGCTCTACGCCGACCTGATCTCTTTTTATCTAAGTGCAATACAGCAGGTTGATAGTTCCCAGCAGGAACTTGCTGACGAACGTAAGACTGCGGAGCTTCGGGATCAGTTTATTGCGATTTTAGGTCACGATCTTAGAAATCCCCTGGGCGCGATCTCCAGTAGTGCACAATTGCTGGTGAAGATGCTTACCGAGGAAAAGCTTCTTAAACTTGCCAGAATTATAAAGAACAGTGCTTTTAGGATGAACGGCCTGATTGAGAACGTTCTTGACTTCGCACGCGGGCGGTTAGGGGAGGGCATAATGCTGGAGCTGAAGGAAGAGAACGTTGATGAAGCCTTGAAGCAGGTCGTAACAGAACTGCAAACCTCATCTCCGGATGCCGATATCAATTTCAGAAGCAATCTGGCTGAACCTGTAAACTGTGATATCCGAAGAATTTCCCAGCTGTTTTCCAACCTGTTGGGCAACGCACTTACACACGGCGACAAAAGTGCAGCTATCGAGGTAAATGCAACATCGGCAGATGGCGTTTTTGAACTTGCAGTAAGCAATAAGGCCACTAAAATCCCTGAGGCCACGTTAAAACAATTATTTCAACCCTTTTCAAGGGGAAAGATTAAAAAGGAGCAGCAGGGATTAGGGTTAGGACTGTACATTGCTTCCGAGATTGCAAACGCACACGGCGGAACCCTAACCGTCAACTCCACGGAAGATCAGATTACCTTTACCTTCAGGCTGCAATCCTGAAGTAAAGTCGTCATTACGCACCATAAGACGTTCTAAATTCTATCCAATGGCTGTCGACCGGCGGTGCTTTCCTGCTTATATACGCTGGGCGAGACACCGACCACATTCTTAAATTGCGTGGAAAGGTGACCACTACTGCTATAACCCATCTGCAAGGCAATCTCATTAATGTTCATTTCACCATACTGAAGTAATTCTTTCACCTTTTCAACCTTCTGCTGAATAATGAATTTTTCAATGGTCCTATTCTCATGTTCAGAGAAAAGTCTGCTTAAATAACTGTAATCCCGGTTCAACTGCGCTGCCAAACGTGTAGAATAGTTGATGTTCGCCTGATCAGAGGTTTCCGGATGATGAATCGAAGTGATAATGATATTTCGAATCTGTTCTACAAGCCGATCTTTCTCTTTGTCGATCAACTCAAAGCCAAGCAGCTGTAAGGATGCGCCAAGGTCCAGAAGCTGCTGTTCGTCAAGGTCCTGCACAATTTTTACCCGTCCCAGGGTGATGTCCATGATTGAAATTCCCCGCTGTTCCAGCTGCTGTCGTACAACCATGACACACCTGTCGCATACCATATTTTTGATGTGTAGTACCATCGGTCTGCCTTACAGAATGGTCTCCGCCTGATATCCAGCTTTATTCAGCTCAGATATAACCTGCGTAGTATCTAACTCGTCTGTAGCAGTAACAGTAAGGGTTTTATCGGGATTTTTGGTGTCAACAGACCAGTCCTGGATATCTGAAATTCCATTTAGAAAAGGCGTTACCGTAGCAATGCAGTTGCCACATTTGATATTGGTTTTGAATTTATATGTTTCCATGATTTGAAATGTTAAAGTGAGATGTATTTTAGTCGCAGGCTATTTGCAACAACGGACACTGAACTTAGCGCCATCGCTGCTCCTGCAATCATCGGATTGAGCATGAAGCCAAAAGCCGGATAGAGTATGCCAGCCGCAATTGGGATGCCAATGAGGTTGTAAATGAACGCCCAGAATAGGTTCTGGCGAATCGTTTTCACAGTTATTCTGGATAGTTTAAGCGCTTTTGGTACATGCATCAAATCTGAAGACATCAGCGTCATACCCGCAACATCTATCGCAATGTCAGATCCTTTCCCCATAGCAATGGACAGGTCAGCTGTCGCTAAAGCCTGACTATCATTGATGCCATCGCCGATCATACCAACAACTTTACCCTGGCCTTGCAACTGCTTTACAAAAGCGGCTTTATCCTCCGGCAACATATTCGCCTTGAAATGCTTAATACCAACCTTCAACGCCACAGCCGCGGCAGTATGTTCATTGTCGCCAGTGAGCATCACCACCTCAATATGACTGCGGTTTAACTGTTTAATCGCCTCAGCGGAACTGGCTTTAATCTTGTCTTCGATCGTTGCAATCGCTAATACCTGTTCTTCATCTGCAAAGTAAATCAAGGTTTTAGCACCATCTTGCAATAGACTTGCCTGTGCTTCGATCTTATCACCTATTGATATGTTATTTGAGGAAAGCAAAGCGGCGTTACCCACAAAGTACTTGCGTCCATTATGACTGCCAACCACACCTTTTCCGGTTATGCTTTCAAAATCTTTCAGATCAATCACACCATTAGTTGAGGATTGCAGATGTTTTACTACAGCAGCGGCAAGTGGGTGTTCAGATTGCTGCTCCAGCGAAAGTAATATCTGGTTAAGTTCTGCCGCAAGTGGTTTTGAATGTTCAAAATAATGAAGCGTTGAAACGACCGGCTCACCTTGGGTGATGGTCCCGGTTTTGTCGAAAATTAAGGTGTTTACTTTGACGCCGAGTTCAAGTGCTTCTGCATCCTTAATCAGGATGCCCTGTGCTGCACCTTTGCCAATCCCCACCATCAAAGCCGTAGGCGTAGCAAGTCCCAGGGCACATGGACATGCAATTACAAGCACGGTTACAGTCGCCATAAGGCCCTGTGTAGTCGCATTCACGCCACCCAAGAGCAGCCATACCAACAGCGTCAGTGCGGCAACACCTAAGACCACAGGTACAAAGACGCTTGCAACTTTATCCACAAGCTTCTGTATTGGTGCTTTAGAACCTTGCGCCTCCTGAACAAGTTTTATAATCTGCGCCAACGTGGTTTCCGCACCTACTTTGGTAGCGACCATTTGGAAACTGCCTTTTTGATTGATGGTCCCAGCAAAAACCTGGCTTCCTACGGACTTCAGCACTGGAACGGGTTCCCCTGTGATCATGCTTTCATCCACGTAGGAGCTACCCTGCCGGAGTGCTCCATCAACAGGGATCTGCTGACCTGGCTTAACCAATACCACAGCGCCGAGTTGCACCTCCGATAAAGGGATTTCCCGCTCTCCACTTTCATCCAATACAATTAAAGTTCGTGGCTGGAGGCCCATCAGTTTCTTAATAGCAGTGGCTGTATTAGCTTTTGCCCCAGCTTCAAGCACCTTACCGAGCATGATGGATACGATTACGACGGCTGCAGCTTCAAAGTAGACATGTGGATGCAAGCCTCTGCGGTGCCAGAACTCCGGATAAAAGGTATTGAATGTGCTGAAAAGAAAAGCGGTTCCTGTACTAAGTGCAACGAGCGTATCCATATTTGCCCGGAGATGTAAAGCCTGTTTAAATGCATTTGCAAAAAAGGACCTGCCAAAAATGAAGAGCACAGGCGTACTCAGCGCAAGCATGATGAAGTTTGCATACGGCAGATCCATCATAAACATCCCAAGAATAGCGATCGGTATGGTAAGGATCACCGCAAAGATCAAACGCCTTTTTAAACTTACATAAGCATCACGTTGAATTTCCTGCTGTTTCTCCAGACCGTTTACTTCATCAAGAATCAAATCGTATCCCGCGTCTTGAACGGCTTGCTTTAAACTTTCAGGTTTTACGAAATCAGGTTGGTAGGTCACTTTAAGCGTCTGACTTGCGTAGTTTACCAACGCTTCATTTACCCCTGGTAAGTCTGCAATGCTTTGCTCAACGCTGGCCGCACATCCTGCGCAAGACATACCCGTCACGGGAATGTTCAGCGTACTCGTATGTTCCATGCTTTTATTAGCTTTCATGTCAACAAAGTTACGGATCACCATGAAAGCAATTTTACATCATTCAGCGTATTTTATCTAAAATTCTGTATCGCGAGCTTATAGGTGCACAACACGTTAAGCCCTTCTTTGATAAAGGGGTACTCCAGTGCGACTTGTTTAACCTTTTCGAATCCGTGAGCTTCGTAGAATTTTCTTGCTTTACTTTCTTCCATTACATTCAACCAGAGTATGCTTCGGTCTCTTGTAGCTGCCAATTCAACGATGTAGCGCAGCGCTTCAAGTCCAAAGCCCATCCCGGTAAATGCCTGAAGTATATAAATCTTGTTCAACTCAAGGCAATCCGTTGTGGAATAAGGTGCTAAGGCATTTTCCCTTAGTTTAAAGAAGCCTATTGCACTTTCTTGCTGATACATAAGGTAGAAGGTACATGAAGGATCTTCCAAGTTTGATGCTAATGTAGATTCATCGTAAAACCGCTCCAGGTAAGCTGCGCCTTGATCATGCCAGATTTGTGTGTAGCTCTCTTTGTAAGATTGAACAGCAATTTGATGAAGTATATTGAGCTGTGTTATGGTGCATGGTTTGAATTGAAGGCGTCCGTTTGTTTGCATATGTTAAGCGAAGATAATCATTTCGCTTCGAGTAGCTGGATGCGGGTGTGGGACAAATACAGCATTTGTATGGGCAAATACGTGTTTATGCCCTGTGACACAATGGTTTGTTTTCTGAAAATGTAGATTTGTGAGAAAATCTATGCACAGCTCCGGTAAACACAAATTCCTAATTACGTGGTAAATATTTTATCTATTTGTTGGTGTCCGTATTATCCCCTAGATTTAAGTTGAACATGCCAGGAATTCTATTTAGAACTTTAATACCATCACATTGGATAGGAATATAATAAAAAGGGAGCAGGTAATTGAACTTTTAAATCGTCGAATAGAAACCTCCAGGTGTAAGCCTGAAGCTGGAGAATTGAATATCTCAGATCACGATATTTCAGTTCTACTCAATGAGCTTCAGATATTTCAGCTGGAGCTTGAGATGCAAAATGAGGAACTGAAGGTCTCTTACCAGCTTTTAGAGGCAGAACGGGCGAAGCTTGCAGGTTTTTTCAATCATGCACCAGTAGGTTATTTCATTTTAGATGACATCGGATTTATCCACGAAGCCAATCAGACCGGCGCCGATTTATTAAAGGTTCAGCGAAAAGCATTATTTGATAAACGTCTCCACAGTTTCTTTGAAGCTGATCATCTTGATGCTTTCAATAATTTCCTGGAGAAGGTTTCATCTTCAAGTCAGCGGCAATATATTGAGATTAAGATGAGGCCGCAGGCACAATATGCATTTTATGCCCGGATAGAAGGCGTGTCCATTAGGGATCTCGTTTCTGAGAAGCTCCAGTACTACATCACCGTAGCAGACATTACAGAAAGCAGGAAGGCGCAACAGAAACTGCTGGATACCAGTCACCGACTGGAGATGACCCTGAGTGCATCTGATACCGGAACATGGACAATGGACTTCAAGCGACAACGCATGTTCCTGGATGAGTACAGCAACTCCATATTCGAAATTGAACCCGGCGCCTTCGATGGTCGAATCAGAAACTTCCTCTCCTTTATTCAGCCTCAGGATCGCGAACGAGTAATGCAGGCCTTTGAAGTTACACCGGGCCGCGTTAATAAAGTCGAACTTGAATTTGAAATCATTACTAAGAAAAGCACAAGAAAAGTAATCTATGCGCAGGGTAATGAAATTCAGGGCCTCAATGACCGTACTTACTTTGCGGGTATTATAATGGACATTACCGAGAAGACTACTCTAGCAAGGGAGGCGGTAAGGCTCCAGGAAGAAAACCAGCGAAACATCCTGTCTGCAACCTTTAATGCGCAGGAAAAAGAACGGCTGCAAATCAGCAGTGCCCTCCATGATAGTATATGCCAGATCCTCTATGGCATTAAGATCAATCTCCAAAGCATTCAGCGAACGCATGACATGAAGACGGAATTCAACAGTGTGAACCTGCTTCTTGATCAGGTTATCCGCGAAACCAGAGAAATGTCCTACGAACTTACACCATCTGTATTGCGTGATTTCGGCTTTGCGGCAGGGATACAGGAGATGGGCCAGCGGCTGAGTGTCCCCGGTTTTAAGATCGTCACAGACATCAATGCGGATTTCAGTAAGCTGAATGATGAAAAACAATTATACCTTTTCCGGATTATACAGGAGTTAATTAACAATTGCATGAAACATGCACAGGCATCTCTCGCTGAAATAAAAATGTTTGAAGAAGAGGGCTGGCTTCAATTGATATTCAAAGACAATGGAAAAGGTTTTGGTGTCAAAGTAGAACGCTCATTGCTAAATGGTTCCGGACTTCGCAGCATAAAAAACAGAATCTTCCTTTTGAATGGTATTATGGACTTTGAGAGCTCAAGTTTGGGAACAATGATAAAAATTAGAATAAAATATGATAATTTACCGCACAATTAAGAAGTTTCTTTGTTATGAAGAAGTTAATTAGCGCTCGATAGGAACATAAGAATAAATTAATCAAAGAATGATACAAGTTTTATTAGCAGAAGATCACAATATAGTTCGTAATGGCATTAAGATGTTGCTAGGTTCCGACAAGGAAATACATGTAGCAGGAGAGGCCACCAATGGAAGAGAAGCTTTAGAATTCATTTCCAACAACGAAGGCATAGACGTGATACTTGCTGATATTAATATGCCGGAGCTCGACGGGATCTCGCTGATCAAGGAAGCACATAATTTAAATCCAAACATTCGTGTCGTGATCTTATCTATGCACGATAATGACAAATATGTATCGCAGGCTTTCCAGGAAGGCGCCTCAGGATACCTTTTAAAAAGCGTCAGTGCAGATGAAATGATATTTTCATTGAAGCATGTTAAAGCAGGCGGGAAGTATCTTTGTTCAGAGCTATCCATTAAGATGCTTGAAAAGCTGAGTCAGAAGTCTGTGAATTCTGTAGCTGAAAATGTGTCCAACATCGAGTTCTCTATGCGTGAGATTGAGGTCTTACACCTTATCGCAGATGGTCTTACCAACAGTGAAATGTCTGAAAAACTGTTCCTGAGCAAACGTACCATCGAAGGTCACAGACAAAGCTTAATCGAGAAAACGGGATCAAAAAACACTGCTGCCCTAATACGATATGCTGTTCTAAATGGTATCATCAATTAACCAGCCGATTTCAAGTAAATACCGCTTTATATTATCGTTCAATTACTGTGGTGGGTTTACTGCCACAGCTGTAATTTTGTAATATAATCTTTCTAGAAATCTTGTCTATGAGTAGAATTTTAATCCTGGATGACGACCAAGCACTTCTTGGCGTTATGAAGGAAATTCTGACGCTGAGCGGGTTCGATGTTGTAACGTCTGCTCCAACCTATAACATCTCTGAACTAATCACGTCAAACCATCCAGACCTCATCATTATGGATTTCCTGATGAACGATGTTAATGGGGGTGAATTGTGTTCCATCATCAAAAACGATCCCGAAGCGCAACATATTCCAGTGATCCTTCTTTCTGCCTACAACAGGATTATTGAATCTTTGGGCACTTACGGGTGTGACTTATTCGTCACTAAACCTGTAGACTTCAATGCCCTGGTTTATCAAATCAATAACCTGTTGCCGAAAGGAAAGGACTATGAGTATCATTAAGGCACTTGATGGTTGGATCGCTTTAGCTTATCAAAGAATCTGGGACAACGGGAAAATTCTGAACCGCCCACTTTGGTCAGTTTTATTGCTTCCATTTCTACTAACCATCACCGGAGCCTTACTCAAGGTCTATGTGCTGGATTCTCAAACGCCACCTTATCTTTACTTCTTCGTGGTTCTCACCCTGAGCGCCTGCTACGGCGGCATCCGCGGTGCAAATATCGCCACGGGCATCACAACGCTTGCATCAATTGGCATGATCCTGTTCGCGAGCACAAATTCAGAACTCATCTGGTTTTGGAGTTTCTTACAGGTGCTGCTCTATAGCTCCCTTTGTGTTTTTCTTACCGCGTTGCTCCAACGCTTTCATAAAAATGAACAGCGTTGTGCCCTGCAGTACGAAGAAGCTTTAAAAGCCAAAGAGGAGATCCAAACACGGGAAAAACTTCATGAAGACTTTGTACACATGGCCACGCATGAGTTGAAAGCGCCGGTAACGGTGCTGAAAGCCTACCTTCAGTTGGCAGAAATGAAACTTAAAAGCACAGAAAATAAATCAGATTTAGAAGCAAAGTCGGTGTTGTCTTCCTTTCTTGACCTTGCGTCTAAGATGAACTTTCAGCTGGATAAGTTGGTCGCACTCATCAATGATTTGTTAGAATCTACCCGGATCAAGGCCGGTTCTTTAAATTGTCAGATGGCTGTTTTCGATCTCACCAGGTGTCTGAATGACTGCGTGGAGGGATTTAAGGCAGCGCAGCCCGAAGCTAAGATCGACTGCAATTTCCCTGCTGAAGACATAAAGGTCAATGGTGATGAAGTTCGGATTGAACAGGTGATTCTAAATTTGTTAAGCAATGCCGTAAAATATTCGCCCCAACGCGCCGATGTGCAGGTACATTGTGAGCGCGTGGACGATACCATTGTCGTGCGTGTAAAAGATAGCGGCATGGGTATCCCTGCGGATATGCTTGGTTCTGTGTTCGATCGCTTCGTTCGTGTGAAGACGCCAGAAATGTCTAAATTTCCAGGACTTGGGCTAGGCCTATACATTTGTGCAGAGATCATCAAGGTACATGGCGGCGAAATTCAGGTGGAGAGCGTGCTCGGCCAGGGGTCCGACTTCTGGTTCTCCCTTCCGGTTCATAAATTAGGATAATCTGGTTTTTTTCTTATCTTTCTTCAATTTTCAAATCCATTTAACGTTTTTTAATCCGCTTACATGAAAAAGATTACGCTCCTTGTATTATTTGTCAGCCTAACCATTGCAGGTTTCGCGCAAACTAAAGATGCAATCGTTGGACGCTGGGTAAACTCCTCTGGTGAGGCCCACGTAGACATTTACAAGAAAAATGACAAGTTCCAGGGCAAAATTGTCTGGTTGAAAAATCCAAAAGATGAGCGGGGTGCCGCAAAAACAGACATTCACAATCCTGACGAGTCCTTAAGAACAAGACCTATGCTTGGTCTGGAAATCCTTAAAGACTTTGTTTATGATGGATCCAAATGGACCGACGGAAAAATATATGATCCGAAATCTGGTAAAACCTATAGCTGTAACATTAGCCAGAAAGGCAACGGAGACCTGAACATCCGAGGATATATCGGTATTTCGATAATCGGTAGAACTGAAGTCTGGAAAAAAGTTAAATAGATGAAAATATTCCTTCTCCTCTTGTTGTTTCCACTGATTGGAACTGCACAACAATACACCTTAACGCCAGTTAACAAAGGCACAAACACCAGCATCCGGGGTCTCTCTGTTGTGGACGATCGCGTTGCATGGGTAAGTGGCAGTAACGGTTATGTCGGTAAAACTGTTGATGGGGGACGGAGCTGGACTTGGTCAAAGCCGAACGGCATGGAAAAGCTAGACTTCAGGGATATCGAAGCCTTTGATGAAAAAAATGCAATCATTGTTAATGCGGGTTCCCCAGCTTTCATCCTGTCCACCTCGGATGGTGGTGAAAGCTGGCGGGAATCTTATGTAAATAGAGATTCAGCCATTTTCCTTGATGGTATGGATTTTTGGAATCCAAACCAGGGGATGATCTTCGGCGATCCGATAAAAGGGAAGCTAAAAATTCTACGCACGACAACTGCCGGTGCAAACTGGGACGACCTGTCCGACAACCTAAAATTTAAGCCAACCATGGGAGAGGCGGGTTTCGCTGCGAGTGGAACAACCATAAAAACCCTTGGTCAGGGAAAAGTGTGGATTGCAACTGGCGGTGCTGCTGCAAACATCTACTATTCTAAAGATTTTGGTAAAAAATGGAAGCGCTATCACAATCCGATCATTCAAGGCTTAAATAGTACAGGAGCTTTCTCTCTGGATTTCTATGATGAAAAGCATGGCATCGTCGTAGGTGGCGATTACATGAAAGATCAGGAAAGCTCCAACAATGCGCTTTATACAACAAATGGGGGTAAGACCTGGCATAAGCCAACAGTCTCCGTGTCTGGCTATCGCTCGGCAGTATGCTACATTACGAAAACGATCTGTATTGCCGGTGGCTCCTCCGGGGTAGATTTATCCACCGATGGCGGTAAAACATGGGCTAATATTTCCTCCGAGAATATAAATGCGATACAAAAAGCAAAAGCGGGTAACCTTATTCTTCTTACAGGTAACAAGGGTACGATATATAGGCTTGATACGCAGCCTTAACACCCATATAAGCGGTATATTTAAGCTTAGTTTCGGGTAAAATAACATTACTACACAGCAGGTTCTTGCAAGTACATTTGGGGTTTAACTAACCAAATATAAATTTTTTATGATTAAAAATTTACGAGCAATCTGCCTGTTGGTGTTGTGTATGTGTGCCTTTTATTCTGCACAGGCCCAGACTTCACAAAACAGTGTGATCACCGGAACAGTAAAAGATGAGATGGGTGTTTCATTACCCGGCGTCGGTGTCGCAATTAAAGGAGCCAGAACAGCTGTCTCTACAAATCAAAACGGACAATATTCAATTGCCGTACCTTCAAAAACTGCAACATTAGTATTTTCTTTTATTGGTATGACATCCGAGGAAATTGTTGTAGGCAACAGAACCGTAATCAACATGACTCTAAGGTCTACAGCCACCAACTTAAATGATGTGGTTGTTATTGGTTATGGTACACAGAAAAGACAGGATGTTAACGGCGCAATTTCAAGTATCAGCGCTAAAGACATCGCCAACGTACCTCAGCCGAGTATTGACCAACTTTTACAAGGCAAGGCCTCAGGTGTTACCATCACCCAGAACTCAGGAGCACCAGGTAGTCAGACTTCCGTTCGTGTACGTGGTATTACCTCCTTAAGCTTGTCAAATGAGCCTTTGTACGTTATTGATGGTGTGCCTATCTCTGGCGATGCAACCAATAAGTCGACAAGTGGTCGCTCTCCGGCACTTTCTCAGAACAACGGTGCTACTGGCGTGAGTCCTTTATCAACCATTAGTCCTAACGACATTGAGTCGATTGACGTGCTAAAAGACGCTTCCGCAACCGCTATTTATGGTGCCAGAGGTTCCAATGGTGTAATCATCATTACCACCAAACGTGGTAAAAATGGTACCTCCAGAATTGCCTATGATGGCTATGGCGGTGTTCAGGAGCAGAATCGCTTTTTGGACATGATGGACCTTAAAGCATATGCAAATCTTCAGAACGCTTTAGCAGATGTTTATGGAACCGCAAAACGCGGTGAGTTCGCAGATCCAACTTTATTAGGCTCCGGTACAGACTGGCAAAAGGAAATCTTCCAGACTGCTGTTATGCAGAGTCACCAACTATCCATCTCCGGTGGTAAAGAAGGTACAGACTACTACATTTCTGGTGGCTACCTGAAACAAGATGGTACCGTAATCGGTAACGACTTTGATCGTTTTTCCCTTCGTTCAAACGTGAATGGTAAAGTAAAAGAATGGTTTAAAGTTGGTGCCAACGTTTCCGGCAGTAGAACAAATCAGAATTCGGTACTTACCGATAACACTGGGATTGTGTACAATGCCCTGTTAAGTGCGCCCGACAATGCTGTATACAATGCGGATGGTACCTTTGCGGGTCCTTTAGCTAATCAGATTGGCGGTACAATCAACCCGGTTGCGCAAGCAATGAGTTTAACCAATACCTTACTTAGAAGTAACTTCAATGGAAGCGTATTTGGAGATCTTCAATTTACAAAAGAACTTTCCCTGCGATCTGAATTTAACGCAGATTACAGCTGGTCAGATGCCCTTACCTTCAATCCAACTTATGAGTGGGGTATCTTCCAAAACAAAGTAGCTACACTGAATAAATTGATGACCAACAACACTTTCTGGGGTTGGAAAGAATATTTGAACTACAATAAAACCATCGGTAAACACAGCGTTACGGGTTTATTGGGCTATGAGGTGAATGAATCTACATGGGGTGGTGTCACTTCTTCAGTAATGAACTTCAACAGTAACGATGTGCCTACATTAAACCTAGGTGATGCAAAAACTGCGACCAACAGTGAATTTAGGGGTAGCCAGGCGCTTGAATCTTTCTTCGCCCGTGCAATCTACACCTTTAATGAAAAGTACAGTGTAACGGCTACAGTGCGTCGTGATAGATCCTCAAAGTTTGCCGAAGGCAATCAAACAGGTTACTTCCCATCATTTGCGGCGTCATGGAAACTCTCTGATGAGAATTTCATGAAATTTACCAAGTCCTTTGCGAACAACATTAAAGTGCGTGTAGGCTATGGTGAAGTTGGTAACCAAGGTGTTCCAAACTACCTGTATGGCTCGGCGCTTAGCCCTTCAACAACAGGATTGGGTACTGGTTTCACCGTGGATAAAGTGCCTAACCCAGAATTAACATGGGAAACAGCACAGCAGACCAACGCAGGTATCGACATCAGCTTCCTGAACAGCCGCATAGACTTTACATTCGACTGGTTCAACAAAGACTCTAAAAACTTCCTGTTCCAAAAGCCACTTCCTGCATACTTGCTTGGTGGTTCAGCAGCGTATAGCACTGCAGCAGTGATCAGTGCACCGTATATCAACGGTGGTAACATGAACAATAAAGGTTTTGACTTCAGCATCACCAGCAGAAACTTCGTTCGCTACAAGTTCAGATGGAACACCAGTGTTGTATTTTCAAGGTACAAAAATGAGGTAAAATCGCTTGCGACCGGTATTCCATTCATCTCTGCGAACATTACCAATGGTTTCCTTTCCGTTCCGGTAACCAAAACAGTGGTTGGCGGACCAGTAGGCGAGTTCTACGGGTATGTGGTAAAAGACATCTTCAGAACACCAGCGCAACTGCGCGAAGCAGCAACGCAATTTGGCAGACCAGTTGAGAATTCTTCTGCCGGCACATGGCTGGGCGACATTCAGTTCGAAGATTTAAATGGTGATGGTGTGATCAACGAGGACGACACACGTGCATTGGGTTCCCCACAACCAAGCTTTACTTATGGTATCACCAATACATTCTCCTATAGAAACTTTGACTTGTCCATCTTTTTGAATGGATCTCAAGGTGGAAAAATCTTAAATGCCCTGAAGTATACCACCGCTGGATTGGCAAGCCTTTACCAGAATCAACTTGCAGAATCTGCAAACTTCTGGACACCAACGAACTCGAGTTCTAACATCCCGGCTCCAAAAAGCGGAACTGATAACCCGAACCTGAAGATGTCAGATCGTTTTCTGGAAAGCGCCTCATTCCTAAGAATTCAGAACGTGAACCTGGGCTATAATGTACCATCGAGCATGGTAAAATCTATTCATTTGAGCAGATTGAAAGCCTATGTGAGTGTACAAAACCTATACACCTTTACCAAATACACTGGTCTGGACCCAGAGATTGGTTCTACAAATCAAAACGTATTCTTGACGAATGTTGATCTGGGCCGCTATCCAATCCCACGTACGATCACCTTTGGAATTAATGCAGAGTTTTAATCATAACACGAGATTTAACATGAACAATTATATAAAAACAATCATGGTGGCAGCAGCAATCAGTTGCGTAGGCCTCAGCAGTTGTAAAAAAGACTTCTTCAATCGCGCACCTGAAGATGCTATCACACTCGATAATTATTACCAAACCAACGAGCAGGTCGCAAACAGTACAAACGCGCTATATAGCACCCCATGGTTCGGGTGGAACACCAAATCTGGCTGGGCAATAAGCGAAATGGCCAGCGGTAATGGAAGATCGTATTCCAGCGACGTGGTAAACTTTGGGAACTTCTCCGTGACAGGAGATAACTTCGAACTTACCAGTGCATGGAACTCTCTGTTCACTGTTGTTGCCCAGTCAAATGCACTGATCAACAACCTGCCAGATAAAGTGCCAGCAACGGTAGATCCCGCTGTCGTAAACAACGCCTTAGGTGAAGCCCACCTTATGCGTGCACTAGCCTATTTCTACCTGGTACGTCTATGGGGCAATGTGCCTATTATCGAGAATAGTCTAGACTATGTCGATAACTACCAACTTAATAGCAATCCAGTTCCTGATGTTTATAAATTCATCATCAACGACTTGTTGTTTGCTGAAGCGAATTGCAAAAAGATGATGAGAAGTGGCGCTTCTTCTGCACAGGGCCATGTTTCAAGTGGCTCTGCATCAGCCTTGCTGGCAAAGGTTTATTTGTACATGCAGGATTATCCAAATGCCTTATTGTACGCCAATAAGGTGATAAACAGTGGAGAATTCAAGCTGTACGGTGCTGATGTGAATGGCAAAACGTTCAACGATCTTTTCCATACTTCAGATAACAATAACGAAGAATCGGTGATCGCACTGCAATGGGCGGCAAATGGTGGTTACGGCCGTGCAAATGCAATGCAGGCATCCTTTGCTTACAACTCTCAGATCACCACGACTGGTGACGGCTGGGGTGTGCTTGGTCCAACATTCGACCTTCAGGACATGTATGAAGCAGGTGACTTACGCCGGAAAGCAACTATCATGTTGCCAGGTGATCACTATGATGACATCAACAAGTCCGGAGGCGGCTACACCCTTCCTGCGGATGCAAACTCACAAGGTACACATGCACAGGTGAAGAAATATGTCGTGGGCTCACCAGCAGACAATGGCGGTATTGGTTCTTCACAGTCTACCGGAAACAATACCTATTTGATGCGTTATTCAGACGTATACCTGATCAAGGCAGAAGCGATTGTTGGTGCGGCACAAACCAGTTCCAACCCGGAAGCCCTTGCAGCGCTAAACAAAGTAAGAAACCGTGCAGGTCTTGGAAATCTCACCTCCATCAGAAGGTTCTACCAGGTTCCAAATGCAGCATACAACACCACTACAAATCCGAATGCACCAAGAACCCTGACTAAGGACGATATCTTGGATGAAAGAAGAAGAGAGTTTGCGATTGAAATGGATTTCTGGTTCGACCTCACGCGTATCGATGGTTTTAATGCTTCAAGCCATCCAAGAGCCATCACGCTGATCAAGCAGCAAGACCGGGGAACATCAGATAGCAGCACACCACCGGTTAGATACGGTAATGAGTACCGCACACCAACTGATGCAAACTTCCTGTTCCCGTATCCATCTACGGAAACTGCTGCAAACCCATTGTTGCTACAAGCACCAGTTCCTTATAACTTTAAATAAGCATAACATGAACGCGATATTAAAATATACCAAAATGGCTGCAGGACTTTCCTTCGCAGCCCTACTTTGCCTTTCTTCCTGCAAAAAGGATGATAATGACGGCGGTGGGAACGGTGCCCCTTCCATTTCCAGGGTGCGGACCGTGAGTAAAACAACGACAGACACGCTTGAGCGCCCATTTAATCTGGATTCTACAATCACGGTGTTTCAAACCAATGTCGCAGCTTTTGACTCGACAACCACGCTGGGTAAATTAAACACCCAGTATGCCATCATTGGAGAGCATCTTTCAAAAACCACACAGGTGCTTGTAAATGGTACATCCGTGTACTTTAATCCGGCGTTACTTACGGATAAGAGCATCATCTTCACCCTTCCGGCAACCGCGCCATGGGGTGCTGATAAAGAGAATAAAATCCGTGTGGTTACCACTTCCGGTACTGCTGAAACCGAGTTTGTTGTACAACAACCGCCAGCAAACATCACCAGCTTAAATCCTGTAGCTGCTGGTGCAGGCGAGATCATCACCATCGGCGGTTCCATCTTCGATGGAGTAACCTCCGTACGCTTTGATGATAAAGAAGCCCAGATTGTTTCTTCCAGTCCTACAGAGATAAAAGTGAGAGTACCCGAGGGCGTTGTTCAAGCATACATCTTTGTAACTACGCCAGGTGGAACATCGAGATCAATCACTTCCTTTGGTTTCAAAAGGCTGATCTTTGATGATGCACTATCCGCAGGATTTGACATCTGGGGCGGATGGGGTGGTACCCAGAATGTGAACAATGCAACGCCGGTAAAAAGAGGCAGCAACTCTATCCGCATTGACTATGTTGGCGGATATGGGTCACCATTGCAACTCGGTTACTCTGGTGCTGAACTTAGGTTTGCAGACTACAAATCGGTTAAGATTTCAATCTACGGTGGTGCCGGCACGGAAGGTAAGTTGATTAAACTTGTGTTTAACGGTGCCGACGGTAAAGAGCTTGTGCTACATGAAGGTGTTTGGACCGACTACACCCTACCATTATCTGAGATCACCAAGGCGACAACACTTACTGAAATCTGGATTCAGGAATTCAGCGGCAACACACCATCTGTTGTTTACATCGACGACTTTGGTTTAATTTAATACAATCTATAAATTAGTTAACCTGGCTTCTATTACGAAGCCAGGTTTTTTTTCGACAATTGAACATTATGAAGATACTTTTGAGAAACACCATTAGGCACGTCATGATCGGAGCGCTGAGCATTGCAAGCTGTTTAGCAGCCCAGGCACAAAAGGTAAGTCCCGTTTCCAAGCATGGGCAGCTGAAAGTACAGGACGGCGTTATGGTCAATGCTAAAAATGAAGCGCCACAGCTTCGTGGAATCAGCCTGTCCTGGAGTGTCTGGGGCGGACGGAAATACTACAACCCTGAAGTGGTAAACTGGCTTGCAGATGATTTCAAGATCAGCCTGTTAAGGGTATCCATGGCTGTAGAACCCGACAGCGGTTATCTTAAGGACCCGGTTGGCCAGGAGAAGATGGTCACGAAGGTTATAGATGCAGGCATCAAGAAAGGATTGTACGTGCTTATTGACTGGCACGATCATCATGCAGATAAAAACCTGGAGCAGTCAAAAGCCTTTTTCAGCAAAATGGCAAAACGTTACGCCGGCGTACCCAACGTCATTTATGAAGTGTGGAACGAGCCTGAAAAGGAATCCTGGTCAACAATAAAGAATTATGCCGTTGAGGTAATTCGTGCGATTCGTAAGCATGATCCGAAGAACATCATCGTTGTTGGAAGCCCTTTCTGGGATCAACATGTAGATGTGGCGGCAAAAGATCCAATCCTGGATCAGCAGAACATCGTCTATTCCTTCCATTTCTACGCTTCGGATCCCAATCACCAGGCGGGTTTAATGGCCAGGGCAGATGAAGCCATCCGCCTCAAGCTCCCGCTTTTCGTAACAGAATGGGGCGTAGGTGAAGCCAATGGCGATGGCGTGTTTGATGAAGAGAAGAATGCAAAGTGGATGCAATGGATGGAACAGCATAAGTTAAGCTGGGCGAACTGGAACATCACTGATAAAAAAGAAACCACAGCGATCCTGATACCCGGTGCAAATGCAAAAGGGAAGTGGACAACAGCAGAACTCACACCGGCAGGGCAGTATATCAGAGCAGAACTTAGAAAAAGAAATGCACCTTAACAAAAAGGTGCATACACATTAGCTTTTTAGATGAACACTCTTGTGCCAGAGAAACTTTCGCGGAACTCTTTAGGGGTACAGTTTTTCTTCTTCTTGAAGAATCTATTGAAGTTGGATATGTTATTGAACCCGCAGTTATAGGAAATCTCCGCCACAGAGTGCGTAGTTTCAATCAACATCCTGGTGGCATGTCCCAGACGGATCTCATTTAAACTATCGATAAAGGTATTCCCGGTACGCTTTTTTATAAAGCGGCTGAAGGATACCTCTGTCATATTAACCAGCTTCGCAAGATCTTTAAGGGCAATGGGCTTATGAAAGTTTGCGTTCATAAACTCATAAGCCTTATCAATCCGCCTGCTGTTGTAGTTTAGGACTTGTGAATTATTAAACGTAACATCAGAAAGCACACGCATGGATTTCGAAGTGCTCAGTTCATGCAGAATGCTCATGAGCTCTAAGACAGAATCAAAACCCTGCATCTGGTTTATGGCAAGCAGCCGTGGTGCTACGGACTCTGCCGTCGCCTTTGGGAAGAGAATGCCGCGTACAGAGCGTTCAAACATCCGCCTGATGAAACTCAGCTGGTTTCGTTTTAGCAGCTTTTCATCAAAAAGGTCCTTGTGCCATTGGATCGTAACCTCCGTAATGTTCTCGCTGGTGCAATTGTGACTCAACCAAACGTGCGAAAGATTAGGTCCAACGAGTACCAATTCCAGGTCGTCGATTTCTTCAATGTTATCACCTACAATACGCTTGGCGCCTTTCGCATTAACGATCAAGTTCAGTTCGAACTCCTCATGAAAATGTAATGGGAAATTGAATTCGCTCTTAACCCGCGAAAAGATCGTAAAACAATCATTTTGCGTCAGCGGCGTGATCTCTTTGATGATGTTGTTCATACAGTTTGGTTAGAAACAAGCTCTTTCATGATAAAAGAACAGGATACAAATAAATGAAAAAATCCAGGCTAATTGAAACACTCAGCACAGCTTAAATATATAAGTTCAAAGTTATAGATGTGAATTGGTTAAAATAGTATTATTCTAGTGGCAATTCTGATCTCTAATTTAGACCCTCGATGTTTCGTCGAACATTAAACCAAGTATGAACCTACAATTAATTGATGTTATAATCCTGTTGCTGTACTTGGCAACCATGATATTCATTGGCTTCTGGTACCGCAAGAAAGCCAAAACCGACAAGGAAAGTTACCTGCTCGGTTCCAAGTCGCTCCCCTGGTACAAACTGGGTTTAAGTGATGCATCCGATATGTTCGACATCAGCGGAACCATGTGGATGGTGGCCTTGTGTTTTGTCTACGGGCTTAAAAGCATTTGGATTCCCTGGCTTTGGCCAGTATTCAATCAGGTCTTCATGATGATGTTCCTGAGTAAATGGCTGCGCAGGAGCAATGCCAATACGGGGGCAGAATGGCTTCAAACGCGTTTTGGCCTTACTGGAAAGGGCGTAACAGCATCCCACATTGTCGTTATTGCCTTCGCATTGTTAAGCTGCTTCGGATTTCTAGCGTACGGCTTCATTGGCCTAGGTAAGTTCATGGAAATCTTCATCCCCTGGGATTTGGTGAAAGCCTACGTTCCATTTGAGGTCGCACCGAAATATGTGCCGCATGTGTATGGAATCACCTTCACGCTGTTCGCCATGTTTTACTCAATTTTAGGCGGTCTGCACAGTATTGTACTTGGCGACATGATCAAATATACAATCATGACTGTCGCCTGCATCTCCATTGCGGTCATCGCCATGTCGCACCTCAACGGCCAGACGTTAAAGGTGCCAGAAGGCTGGGATCATCCGTTCTTTGGATGGAAGCTTGACTTAGATTGGTCTGGCATTGTTGCAGATGCGAACCGGAAGATCGCAGAGGACGGATTCAGCCTTTTTAGCCTGTTCTTCGGCATGATGCTTTTAAAAGGTGTGTTTGCATCACTGGCAGGACCTGCACCCAATTACGACATGCAAAAGATCCTGAGCACGAGAAGTCCGAAAGATGCCAGCAAGATGACAGGATTTGTGAGCATTATTCTATTGCCCATCCGCTATTCCATGGTCATCGGTTTAACAGTCCTGGCGCTATTGTACTACGATCGACTAAATCTGAAGGGGCCAGGTGGGGTGACCGATTTCGAGATGATCCTTCCTGCGGCGATCAACACGTTTTTACCAACAGGCGTACTCGGCCTGGTGCTTACCGGTTTACTGGGCGCCTTCATGGGCACCTTCAGTGGTACATTGAATGCCGCGCAAGCCTACATTGTAAACGACATTTACGTGAAATACTACAATCCAAATGCAAGTACCCGGAAGATCATGTCTATGAACTACATCGTGGGGGTCGGGGTTGTCATCATCGGTATTGGCCTTCGCTTAATGGCGACCAATGTTAACGATATTCTCCAATGGATCGTTGGGGGCCTTTATGGCGGCTATGTCGCGGCAAACTGTTTAAAATGGTACTGGTGGCGCTTTAATGCAAATGGATTTTTCTGGGGCATGGCCGTTGGTATCGTTGCCGCATTGCTGATGCCGTACTTCACTACCGGACTGCCCTTATACTGGTGGCCGCTGTTATTTGCGCTGTCACTTGCCGGCAGTATCATTGGTACTTATGCTACCGAGCCAACAGACATCAACGTACTAAAGTCGTTCTACAAGACAGTGCGCCCCTGGGGATTCTGGAAGCCCATCCACAACATTGTCGTTGCTGAAGATCCTGCTTTTCAAGCCAACAAACGTTTCAAGCTCGACATGTTTAATGTTGTGCTCGGTATTATCGCCCAACTCTGCCTGACCATACTGCCCATGTATTTCATTCTGAACATGCAAACGCCACTATGGATTACACTGGCTATCCTGGCCCTATTAATCACCATCCTAAAAAAGACCTGGTGGAACAAATTAGAAGATTAAGATTACCCCATTAATAAACCATGACATACTTCAAAAAAAGACAACAAGAACTCAACAGGGCACATGAGGCCCTGCTCAAGATGTCTAATACAGAACTTCCAAGTGCCAATGGCATTTACAGTCGGTACCAAAATCCGGTGCTTACCGGCGAACATGCACCACTAACCTGGCGGTATGATTTCAACCCGGATACAAACCCTTACCTACTGGAGCGCTTCGGCATCAACGCCGCCTTTAATGCCGGTGCTATGAAGTTCAACGGCAAGTACATATTGGCCGTGCGTGTAGAAGGGCTTGATAGAAAATCTTTCTTTGCCATTGCAGAAAGCGATAACGGTATCGACAATTTCCGGTTTTGGGAGGAGCCAATGGTCATTCCCGAGACGGAAGATCTGGATACGAATGTGTACGACATGCGCTTAACCGCACATGAAGACGGCTGGATTTATGGATTGTTCTGTGCGGAACGTAAAGATCCTGCAGCGCCGGCATTTGACCAGACGATGGCTGTTGCGCAATGCGGCATCGTTCGAACGAAAGATCTGATCAACTGGGATCGCCTTGCCGATTTGAAAACACCTTCTCCACAGCAGCGCAACGTTGTCTTGCATCCTGAGTTTGTCGACGGTAAATACGCTTTTTATACACGTCCACAGGATGGTTTTATTGAATCCGGAACCGGAGGTGGCATCGGATTCGGCTTGAGCGATAGCATAGAAAATGCACTCATAACAAAGGAGCACATCGTTCAAAATAAATTGTATCATACCGTTTACGAGGCTAAAAATGGGCTAGGGCCGGAGCCTCTGAAAACGCCACATGGCTGGCTACACCTTGCACATGGAGTACGTAACACCGCAGCAGGGCTCCGTTATGTATTGTACATGTTCATGACCGACCTCAACGATCTTACTAAAGTCATCTACAAGCCCGGGGGCTACCTTCTGGCACCCGTAGGGGAGGAACGGATTGGGGATGTGTCCAATGTCGTGTTCAGCAATGGTTGGATCAGAGACGAGGATGATCAGGTGTTTATCTATTATGCTTCATCAGATACCCGTATGCACGTCGCGACAACCACCATTCCAAAGTTGCTGGATTATGTTATGAACACGCCTGAAGATGGTCTGCGCTCCGCAACCGCTGTGCAGTCTATCCTGAAAATTGTAAACAACAACAAAAAAGCGCTCCAAGATATCGCATAAGATGAACAGCAGTCAGACCACCCAGTTAGCGGAATACAAAGCAGCCATGGTAGCTGAACTAAAGCATATTCTGGATTATTGGAGGCGCCATACGGTAGATGAAGAAAATGGCGGGTTCTACGGCAAGATCTCCAATACCAATGCGGTTGAACATACCGAAGCGAAAGGCGCCGTGCTGAATGCAAGAATACTCTGGTCTTTTGCTGCAGCGTACAACCTAAAGGCTGAAAATTCTCTGGACCTTGCAGACCGCGCATATCAGTACATACTGGATCATTTTCTGGATCATACCTATGGCGGTGTATATTGGACCGTGGACCATAAAGGTTCTCCGCTGGATACCAAAAAGCAGGTCTATGCAGTCGCTTTTACCATCTATGCACTTTCCGAGTACTACCTGGCCAGTGGCCGTGAAGAAAGCCTGCAGCATGCCATAGCCTTATACCGTGATCTTGTGAAATACAGTTACGATCAGCAGCATGGGGGTTATCTGGAAGCTTTCGATCGGGAGTGGAAAGATCTGGACGATTTGCGACTCAGCGATAAAGATGCAAATGAAAAAAAGACCATGAATACGCATCTGCATGTGCTGGAGGCTTTCACCAACCTTTACCGGGCGTGGCCTGATGCAGATTTACGTGTTAAGATCCAGGGCCTGTTGAATGATTTTCAACAACACATCATTGATCCGGAGCGTTCCAGTATGATCCTGTTTTTTGATGAGTATTGGAATGGCAGGTCTAATGTAGTCTCCTATGGGCATGATATTGAGGCCTCCTGGCTGTTGTTGGAAGCCGCTGAAGTGCTAGCAGATGAGCCGCAGATTGCCGCGCTCCGGAAAGTAGCTGTTAAAATGGCTGATGCCTGCCTGAAGGGGATTGATCCCGATGGAAGTTTATGGTATGAGCAGGATCCTGCAAAAGGGCACACAATCAAAGAAAAACATTGGTGGGTGCAGGCGGAGGCGATGGTCGGATTCTTTAACGCCTGGCAAATCAGCGGCGATCAACGTTATCTTGAGGTGTCTTATAAGAACTGGCAGTTTGTTCAAGGCTTTATGCTCGACAAAGAAAATGGTGAGTGGTTTTGGGGTTTAAAAAACGATGGGCATTTGATGGCCCATGAAGATAAAGTAGGCCTATGGAAATGTCCCTATCACAACAGTAGGGCTTGCATGGAGCTTATGAAGAGAATTAAACAATAGCAGATAAACAAATAAGTCCCGGTAGTTAGCCGGGACTTAGTCGTTTATTACATCTGGTACTTATCGCGTGGGGCTCTTCAGGCCTGCCGCAATTGCTTCTACAATCGCCGGGTTGATGTCGTCATCATCCACCACTTCCCAGCTTCCATCTTTTTGTACCATTACAAAAGAATCTTTTTCAGGAAAAATAATTCGAAAACCCTGTTCGCCATTATAGTCTTCCGGCTCAGCAGTTAGTTCGATCTCGTTTTCGGTAATTGGGTCTTTATACGTAAATCTCATAGCACAAAAAATTATGTTATCTATTTAAAAAACAACGTCCTTAAACTGAAGTTTTAAAAAATAAAATATAGGATTTCGGCGCTGAATATTACTTTTGGCCCTATATGAAAATCAAATTATACGCCCTTCTACTTATCGCTTGTTTCTACGCCTGCAAAGAGGCCCCGAAGGAACAAAGTTATGTGCCCCGATCCTTAGCTGAACAGGAGGATTTCAACCATTATCCCAAAAGCCCGGAAGATGTCTTTAAAGTTATTCTCGCCAGTCCATCCGAACAGAATGGAAAAGATGCCAAAGAGACTTTTCAGGTTAAGTATAAAGACACCCTCATCAGAATTCAACCTGATGAAAAAGATAAAACCTTCCTTAAAGACCGCTTCAGCCTTGCTGAAGTTGTAAATACGCAGAAAACCTGTGTATTGGTACAACTGGAAGGAAGCCTTAAAACAGAAGCGCCATTTTTCCTGATTACAGCTAACAACGGAAAAGTTGAAGTGGTTAGTTTATACCGTGCCTCCAATGGGGCAAATGATGAAACCTTCACAAAAGGAATGATCCGCGTTGGAAAGTCTGGGTACCTAATCAATAATGACGTTTTCGTCACCACCGTAAATGCAAAGGTGTACCCGATAAAGCGTCAGAATGAAAATGAACGTATCCAGGGTAAGTTCTTTATGCAATCTAAAGACAAGACAACATTGGTGTTTCTAACCGATGGTGCTTTTTATCAGGTGCATTATCCAACAGGTAGTGTGTACACGGCTACAATCCCGAAAAAGGCGCCGAAGGATATGGCCGGTATCTACAAATGGATTCAGAATAATTATACCTGGAAGAAAAATGGCAAGGGAATTGAGTTCCTGCAGTATGTAGACGATAACGCAATCGTCGACATCAGCGAATTCAAGTAAAAGCCATGGCTCAAAATCCTTATCAAAGCGGCATTCCGCACAAGCCTGGTACAGGCTGGATAAAATCTGTTTCCTATTTAATGGATGAGCAGTTCAGATTGCCAGGCACCAGGTTCCGTTTTGGTATAGATCCAATCATTAATCTATTTCCCGTTTTAGGTGACTTTACGGGATTTCTGATCTCTGCCGGAATGCTGTTGGCCGTTGCCCGTAATGGCGCCAGCAGCAAGTTGGTTGCTTTGATGTCCATCAACATCCTGGTGGATTCCATCATCGGCCCGATTCCGGTAATCGGCAACATATTTGACTTCTATTTTAAATCCAACACGCGCAATCTGAAGCTGATGCAGGAGTACTTCGTACAGGGAAAACATCAGGGTAGCGGGAAAAACACGATTATCATTGCACTGATCATACTCGTGCTCATCCTGGGACTGCTTATTTATGGCTTGATTGAACTAAGTGCCTGGATTCTAAGCTGGTTTTAAAAGAAGTTTAGCCGAACGCCTTGTGCCACCCCTATAACCTTTCATTTAAGAAGGGGAGCGCAATTGTCATTGTTTCTTTTTCCGAATGCGCAAAGTCTTGTATCCTTCTGATGGTTTGTTCGGTCGCTAGATACTCGTCGTAATAGCTAAGCACCGCTTGTTTCATCAACTGAAGTGTCTCCTCCTTCATGTTTAAGGCCAATTCAATTGCCTGGTCAAGGGTGTCATAGCTGCTGTACGCAATGCAATTTTCGAGGTGTTTCAGCGCTGGATAAAACAGGTGGTTATATTGAAGGATTGGGATTGTACCTACTGCCATAGCCTCAAAAGCATTATGCGAGAGTGGCATGGCACCGCCCGGTAGACAAAGATAGAAGTCTCCGCTGCTTAATATACGCAACCAGTCTTTTTCTGGAGTTTTGACTTCTATGACCAGAAAATTATTAGCGGTAGATTTGGTTTCCAAAAGATTGTAAAGGTGTTCTTTTGTGGGAGAATATAGAATGCGGGTATCTCTTGAATGGTTATTTCTAATGTGGTCTAATACTTCAACACGTGTGATTGTACCTTTGAAATCTTCCTTCAAGATTGGTCTTGAATAGGCTGAACGTTCAAAATTTCCAGCAAAAATTATGCGAACGGTGCGGTCCGCTTCCCTAAATGCCTTGAAATTAGTGTTATCATCGATGTTCTGGTAAAATCTCGGATGGAGGGTGTATGGTAGATAGTAGGCATCTATTTTCTTAGTGAAAAGGGAGTAACCATAAAGCAGTTTGATGGTTTTCTTCTTTTTTCCCGTCCCATATAATTCAATAGATCCGGGTTTTGCAGTGCTGTTTCTCACCATCCTATAATCTTGCGCTAAAAGCATTCGCTTATAGGGCATCAACGAATAGAAATACTGATAATCCAGTTTAACTACTACTTTGAAACCACTAAATTTTAGAATCTGGCAGATGATGAAGGAGTAGCGGCCCCAGTCTTTGTCAAGTAAGAACCAGCCTAGATTAACTTCGGCCACTGCATGATCCGCATGCTGCCTGGGATTTCTTTGTGTATGACGATAGTATTTCAAAGGTTGCGTAAGCCTCCTGGAAAACTTAACCAGTCGTTTCTTTAATTTCATGTGAGCGTTAATTGTTTTGAGAGCGTTTCTTCTTAAAGATACCGTTTTCAGATCAAGATTGTTTTGTCACACCACAATTAATGCTGATCTACTGCTTCAAGCTCCAATTTGCGTTTAACATGCACAAGAAATAACTTGGTCATGTTTGAATGGCCTGGGGGATAAGGCGGACACTAAGAATTGTCTTTCTGCTTGTAAATGTCTTCAGTTTTCTTCACCAGATCCCGGATGACGTCATCAAGCTCCGTAGCGGAGCTGGAGAGGTGTTGGATAAGTTCTGCATTCGGGTCATCTGGACTAAGCGAGTATTGCAACAGATCTGCGATGCCCATAATTCTGGATAAGGGCGCCCTGACAACGTGTGACTGTGTCCAGGCAATATTTTTTAGATGTTCGTTCTGTGCTTCAACATGCTGAAGATATTTAACCCGGTCCGTCATATCCTGCATCGAGCCAATCACGCGTTTAAGCTGCCCTTGTGCATCATACAACATGAATGATCGATCCAGAATATGCTTGTATCGACCGTCTTCACATCTGAATCGATATTCAAGTACCAGACGCCTCCCTTTATTATTCACCACCTGATCTTCCGCCGCCGTAACCCAGGATAAATCATCAGGATGAACGTGATTTCCCCACCATTCGGTATCATGGGTGGTTACTGTAAAACCGAAAACGGTCTTCGCGACATCATTCCAAATCACGATACCTGTGGAAACGTCTAGGTCCCAAATGGCATCGCTGGTCGCTTGTGAGACAATGTTAAATCGATCAATGTTTTTCTCCATCTGCTGCGCAATCGCCATGCGACTGGTTACATCTCTCGAATTTGCAACGATGCCTTGCACCGCTGGATCATCTGTTCTATTCGTAATTATGGTTTCGAGCCATACATATGTGCCATGTCCGTTAATAAACCGGTAAGGTGCAATGTCCTGTGTTCTCTTCACATCCAAAGTGAAGAAGTCGTTCATAACCCGCGCACGGTCTTCTTCATGAACAAAGTCGAACCCAAACTTGCCGACAATTCTATCTTCAGGCATTTCTAGAATTCTTGTTGTCGTCAGATTGACATAAATGAAATAACCTTCGGGCGTCAGGATGGTTTGCAAGTCGGAACCATCCTGAACCAGAGCTCTGAACTTCTTTTCACTGGCTTGTAAATCCTGTCGTGCTTTTGTCGTCTCTGTTACATCAACAGCAAGGACCAGCATACAAGGCCGACCTTCAAACATGATAGAATTGCCCTCTACCTGCACATTGATCAGGGCACCGGATTTTGTGATGTGCCTGCCAGCCGTCTTTGGAAAGGAGCCACTGCTTACCGCAATCTTTACCACCTCTTCCAGAATCGGTACTTCCTCAGGAGGCTTAAGATCTCTGATGCTCATGCTTAAGAACTCTTCTTTGCTGTACCCATAATGTTGTATTGCCGCTCGATTGATATCTATAATAATGAAGGTTTTGAGGTCATACACCCATTGCGGTAATGGACTTAAATCAAAAAGATCCTCATACTGCTTTTTGGCCTCCATAAGCTTTTCATCAGAAATTTTTCGGTCATTAACGTCTTTGAAGTAGACGGAAAGTCCACGTTCTGAAGGGAAAATGGAAATCTCCATCCACTTGTCCAAGGGCGTATAAAATAGTTCTATATGTGTGGAGACTTTTTCTTTTAAGACTTTCTGGTAAACGGTATAAAGCGCTTCATGTTCCCCAATTGGATATGCTTTCCACAAATTCACCCCGATGATGGATTCACGGGAACGCTGCAAAATCCGTTCAGCCCCTTTGTTCCAGTAAGTGACGGTCCAGTCCCGGTCAACAGCGTAAAAGCCATCGGTGATACTTTCCAGAATTCTGGATGCCACGTGTTGACTTGCATCAGGCTGTAAATTGACCACCAAAAACATGATATCCCCCTGTGCATCACAAACCGGATAAATGATAACGTGCCAAACTGAACTTTGCAATCTTCCAGCTTCCGGATCTGATTTGGTGTAACGATGAACATCGATTTGCTGGGCACGCTTATGATCCAGTGAATGTTGAAATGCCAACCGAATTTCGCTATTGTCCAGGCAATGCGCAGAGCCAGTGATGCTGCAAAAAAGGTCAAAGACGGACCTTTCCAGCAGTTGGTCTGAAGCTAAATTGGCAAGAAGCAGCGCCGCAGGGTTTAGCCATGTTACTGAAAAATTTGGCGCATCAGTGTCCACAACAATTTGGGGCTGGGGAGCGGCCTGGAGTAGGGTCTGATGTTCCTTCGATAGCATACAAGGTTTTAGCCTACAGTTATCGGACCAAAATAGGTACTTTCCGATTGGCGACTACGGTCGGCAGCAACAAATGCTGCGTAAATGTGGATTGTTTTGCGAGTAAGTTCGGGCGGTAGGCTAAGTAGTTGTTCCCCAGTGTCTCTAAAGGCGCCATGCAACACATATACTGCCGTTGCATCTTCTGGATGGTAGGCTAGCGCCATGAGCTGATCTTTCCCGTCCGTACCGGCAAGATAAACCGATGACCAGTTAAAACGAAGCCCCAGGCCGGCCGTGGTGCTGACCGTTAAGTCAGGCGCAGAAATCAGGTCACCGGCACTGATCTTTACCAGTTCTGGACGGACTTGTCCCTGTTCCATAGCGTGCTTAAGCGTATAAGATTTAGCGGCATTGAAGCCATATGCAGTTTTCGAATAGCCGTGGAAGCCAATACGGAGTAGCGGAAGGAGTGGTTTAAGCCAGGCGTGCGCAGCCGAAAACTTTTCCTGATTGGCGAGTTCAGCACCGCCAGCCACGCTTGTACGTGCATTTCCCTTACTCTTCATATAAGGGACACCGTTCCAGCTTGAACCTACTACTGGACCTATCTTACCGGAGAAGGCACCGGTTACGCCATCTTTATATCTTGCCATTTGGAGCATTAATTTTCCTTTAAAATACAAAACTTTCACATTATTTCAGCTTACGTGAGAAAAATTAACTGCTACCATATAGCAGGGGTTGGTCAAGGATAGTTTTAGCGCAGACCAAACACACAGGTAGCACACTCAAATTGTGCGTTTCGTGTGCGCTTGGTCTGGGTTTGGTCTGGGTTTGCTGTGCGTTTGATACCTCGGCAGCCCGCAGCTGAAGCATCAATGCAGGCGTGAGGATCGCTAAAATGGAATGGCAATTGTTTATGTAATTTATAAGGAACAATGGTTTTCATGGCCGACGAAAATTTATATATTTGCCCTTTGTAGCACCAAGTAGAGATCGCTTCATCAACCAGAGAAAATTTTAAATAGATGAAAAAAACATTAGGATTAGGCATTACAGTCTTAGGATTATTGATAATCGCAGGTGGATTTATTTTCACGGCTTCAAATCACCGCAGCATATTTGATTCGGCAAGTAGCCTGAATGCAGCCGCTGGCTTAGTTTATGGAGGCTTTATCGTTTTTGGTATTGGCCTTATTCTTTTTGCTACCACAATTGAGTTTGCAGGAACAAAAGCAAGAAGATCAAGATAATCTTATCGGATAAAATGAACTGAAAGCCATTGAATGAAGATTTAATGGCTTTTTTATTATCAGCAAATTGGAAGCAAAGAAACCCATCATACTGGACAAGAAAGCGGCGCTGATGAAGGCAGAACACTATTGTGCCTATCAGGAGCGTGCGCAACAGGAAATCCGAAATAAACTTTATGAATGGGGTTTACACTCGGCAGATGTCGAAAATATCATTTCTGAGCTCATCACAACCAACTTCCTGAATGAAGAGCGCTTTGCGATGGCCTATGTGTCTGGCAAGTTCAACATCAAAAAGTGGGGTAAGATTAAGATCAAGCAGGGCCTGAAGCTGCGGAAGGTTCCAGATCGGATGATTGCCAAAGCGCTGAACAGCATTGATTACGACGATTATCTAAAGGTGATACAGGATGCTGCGGAGAAAAAATTAAGAACAATCACCGAAAAGGAACCCTATAAAAGGAAGCATAAGCTTGTGACTTACCTGATGGGGAAGGGCTTTGAAAGTGATGTGATTTTATCTGTCCTGAAAGACAATAACTTACAATAAACTTCCAATTTATTTTAGAAAAAACTTGTCAGCAAAGGTTTTGTCACTATATTTGCAATCCCAAACGGAACGAAGCACAACAAGTTGCGGCGCCTGAATTGGAAAAACATCGGAGATGTTTTAAATAATGCGAAAGTAGCTCAGTTGGTAGAGCACGACCTTGCCAAGGTCGGGGTCGCGAGTTCGAATCTCGTCTTTCGCTCTAAATGTCTTCCTACCAGGAGGCATTTATTTAGAAGGTTAATAGCCTGCTCAGATGGTGGAACTGGTAGACACGCAGGACTTAAAATCCTGTGACCTTAAAAGTCGTGCGGGTTCGATTCCCGCTCTGAGTACAAAAAAGCTGTTAGAATTGACGGCTTTTTTTATGGTCACTTTAAGACCGGAACATCGGAGATGTTCAACATCATGCGAAAGTAGCTCAGTTGGTAGAGCACGACCTTGCCAAGGTCGGGGTCGCGAGTTCGAATCTCGTCTTTCGCTCAAAAAGCCTTCCTATCCGGAAGGCTTTTTTCGTTAACAGCATGAATATACTTTCGAACAAGCGCCTTGCAAAATGTCACCAAGGCATCTCAACCATTCTTGCCTTCGCCCTGTTACCACTTTCAGGCTTTGCCACGGATATATACATCCCGTCCATGCCATCTATGGGCGCCGCTTTAAACATCAGCAGTTTGCAGGTTCAGCTTACACTTAGCTTCTTCCTGATCAGCTACGGTGTGGGGCAGTTGTTCATTGGCAGCATTGTAGACAGCTTCGGCCGATATAACATCAGCCTTGGCGCAATGATTTTATTCATTGCTTCATGCTTTATCATCGCTTCTACAGGTAACATTTACCTCATCTACCTTATGCGTGTGGTACAAGGGATTACGGTCGCAAGCGTTGTCGTTGCGAAACGGGCGTATTTTGTGGACGTGTATTCGGGCGACAAGCTAAAGAGCTACCTCAGCATATTTACCATCGTGTGGTCTGCTGGTCCCATCATCGCACCTTTTCTTGGTGGCTACCTTCAAGACCTTTTCGGCTGGGAGTCTAACTTCTACTTCCTGGCTGGATTTGCGATCGTCATTTTCATACTGGAGCTGCTGTTCAGCGGCGAAACTATTCATCACCCGACGGAATTTCGGATCAGGCAGATTGTTAAGATTTATGGAGAGATGATTCGCACGCCAAGCTTCACGCTGGGTATTGTGATGCTGGGCCTTGCATATTCGATGGTTATGGTCTACAACATGTCGGGACCATTCATAATTGAACATGAATTTGAGATGAGCCCGATTGTTACTGGTTATTGTTCGCTAATACTTGGCTTTGCCTGGATGGTTGGTGGTTTCATTGGTAAAGCCACCATCAAAGGTCCTTTGCTTAAAAAGATGATCGTGAATATTGCATTGCAACTCACCTTTACGATACTGATGATTGTAAGTCTTGGATACCTGGTAAATCTCTATACTTTGTTGTTTTTTGCATTCCTGATCCATGTCGGTGCAGGCTACACGTATAACAACTACTTTGCGTATTGCTTAACCAGATTTCCGAAGAATGCAGGCATTTCAGGTGGTTTAACCGGCGGTATCGTGTACATCCTTGTTTCCTTTCTGAGCTATAAAATCATAGATATTTTCCCTGCGAAAGATCAGCAGAACCTGAGTTACGGGTATCTTGTACTGGTTTCGAGTTCATGTGTGCTGATGTTTATCCTTGCAAGATATCTGAAACAGTCTTCTGCGAAAGAAGCAAGCCTATAGTATTCACCACCATTGTTTTATGTTGTGGTATTTTGTATATTGTAGTACTAAATTAACGCGCAATGTCCACTTACGTTTATTTTTCTCCTGGCGGTAGTGAGATTATTATTTTAGGTATCTACTTAGCAATAATCTTATTCTTGTATTTCTTTATTATAGGCGTCAAAGCATTCTTTCAGGAACTCAATAAGTGATCTCGATAGAGATTACTTATTGCTGAACTTTGATTTGCGGATTGATGCTTTTGAGTACTTCTACAAACTGTTTTGAATCCGTAGGTGAAAGGTAGATGTCGTCCCATTTGTTGTACTTGATAACAAGACCATTACCGGCGAGCGAAGGTTTTAGCCCCGCGTATAATGTTTTTCCGGTGTTGATCTCCCTGATTGTATTGATATCAATTGTACCTTTGAACAAGGCTGACTTGTAGGTTAATTTATCGCCAACAATAACATAGTACGTGTCGAACCACATCCAGACCAGGTAAAGCATGATTGGAAAAGGTATAAGGAGACCGATGTAAAATTGATCCCCTGAACCTATTACTGCAAGGATGATCATGAAGCTAATAAGAATAGGCACCATGAAGCTTTTCCGGGAATTAAACTTCTTCACATCCACATTGCCGAATTTACGTAATCTGCAAATTACTTCAAATCCATATAACTCACAATCTTTACATTGGGGTCTCTGGCCAGTATTTTTTCCATGATTCCCCTGTGTCCTGCACCAACAGCTACCACAACTCGTCTGGCACCAATTGCTTTAGCCTGTCTGCGTACATTTTCGCACATGCCTTCATTCCGGAGCGTCCATTGTTTATACATATCCTTTACATGCTGATCTGGAAAACCAGCCCAGCCGTAGAAGGCGCTGCCTCCATAGAAGTTCCACACATCAATTAGTTCAGCATACCGCGGATGCGCCATATTGTAGTATGGAGATTTTGTCATGCGCTTTTTATCATCTGCGGTAAAGTTTGAAGCGGTGATAATCGCCCGATAGGTTTTTGCTTCTGCAGAATTGCTGTCTGCCTTTGCTTTTCGGGTTAGTTCCTTGTATGCTGAGTCTGTTTTGGCCCAGGCTACAGACCATGGCCGATCGTACTTCTGGCAATCCATGGGATAGATTTTCGGACGCTTCAACGTTGCCAGCAACGGAAAGTAGATGTTCGTGTACTCACTAAGCGGCCGGTAAAGTCGTACTTTCTTCAGGCTATCCGACGTACCGAATCGCTCCGTATAATAGGTCATTTCAGCAGCCTTGAAATGTTTTTTCATCTCATGTTCGATTAGGTAGATCTGATAATCTGCGTTTGCACGATCACTTTGCATCACGTACCAGGCTGCGAGATCGATTCTCCGTTTATGGTCGTAGGGAGATTTGTTCAGGGCACGTTCTGCATCTTTTATTTTCTTGTCCAGGTTCTTTGGGATCGTCTTGTAGGTTCTGGCAACATAATCTTTCGACTTTTTCATGCCTTGATAAGCCCAGGTTCCAGGCTCCAGCGCTTCATAGTCGGCAGGCGAGAGGTATTCGCCCAACACCATATCGGGTTTAAATTGCGCCAACTTCTGGGTAACCATGGCGTAGTCCTCCGCGCCGGGTTTGTTCTCGTGATCCGAACCTAAAACCAAAATTTCGATCGTTTGCGCGAAAGCGCCTTTACCCAGCAGCAGGCTGAGCAGCATTAGTAAGATTTTCATATTCTTTTCCATATCTGTTTTATTGTTCCTCAAATATGGAGTCGACCCATGCAGGTTTGAAGTTTATAATCCCTACCGCCCGGAAGATTATCCCAACACCGCTTTATTCCCAGAAACGGCTTCCGGGTTCCATCTAGGGGTTTGATATCGTTTTATGACCCTTTGGGATAAGAAAGGTGGAATATTTCTGATCTTTTAATAGTTTTAGTACATGAAAAAAGTAAGCATTGTAACCATTCACATCGTCTGCTGGACAGTTTTACTGCTTTATGGTTACGGTAGTTACTTGCTTAAAGACAATTTCACCTTTTATGATGTTTCCTTTGGCATGTCCATGTCTTTGGTTCACATCATTGAATTCTACGTGTGCTACTTGTGGGTTTATCCAAGGTTTTTAAAGCGGGGCAAAGTGCCGCAACTTATCGGCGGCATTCTGGTTGCCTTCTTTGTATTTGTAGCCTGTCGCTACCTCATAGAAGAGGTGCTTTACCGCACATTCTTTGGTATCCATAATTACTCCGATGATACGACGATGCAGCACTACATTCTGGATAATGTCTATTACGGCACATCCTACATTGTTGTTGCAGGTGCAGCCTGGGGAGTGGTTAACGCTTTTAGAACGGAACAGAACAACCGTTTGCTGCAGGAAGAGGCAAAAAAAGCGGAACTCGCTTTTTTGAAGTCGCAGATTAATCCACATTTCCTCTATAATACGCTCAACTATATGTATGCACTTGCCATTCCCATTTCTGAAAAGCTGGCAGACGCGGTTTTGAAGTTATCAGACCTAATGCGCTATACGCTGCAGGACAGTCCCGACGGGCAGGTCTTATTAAGTCGGGAAATAGAATACCTGGAGAGTTACATTGCATTGTTCCGTATGCGGTTTGAACCTGCATTCTATGTCGAGCTGGATAAGCAGAGTGTAAATGCACAGAAGATTGCCGCTTTGCTGTTGATCCCTTTTGTCGAAAATGCTTTTAAGCATGGTGTTGTGAATGACCCGGAACATCCCGTGAAAATCAGCATTAAGGTTATTGGCCGGCATCTGGAATTTAGTGTTGAAAACATGATCAATCCTGGGCATAAAGATCACTCCAGCGGCATTGGTCTGGTCAACATTCAGCGCCGCCTGGATCTGATTTATCCGGAACAGCATGAATTGGATGTTGAGCATAATGCGTATCATTATGCAACCAGATTAATCATTGAACTAAGTTAATATAGAACAGCATATGATACGATGCCTTGCCGTTGATGATGAAGCTTACGCGACAGAAATCATTGCGGGTTACATAAACAAAACGCCTTCCCTTGAACTTGCAGGTACCACTACAGACCCTTTTGAAGCCATTCAGCTGGTACAGTCGGGCAAGGTGGATCTGGTTTTCCTTGACATCCAAATGCCGGAGTTAAGTGGGATCCAGTTTCTGAAAATTTGTGGTCGGAACTGTAAGGTGATTTTAACCACCGCTTACGAGCAGTATGCGCTGGACGGCTTTGAACATGATGTGGTGGACTACTTACTTAAGCCAATCCCGTATGAGCGGTTTTACCGAAGCATCATGAAAGCGATGCCGCTATTTCAGGTTCAACCCATGGTTCAGCCTCAGGAGCCCACCGTTACCCCGGTACAACCTGCTGTTTCAGATTACCTCTTCATCAAGGGAGACAGTAAAAACAAGTTCATTAAAGTAGATTTAAAGGATATTCTTTATATCGAAGGGCTGAAAAACTACATATCTGTATACACCAGCTCGCAGCGGCTGATTACGTATCAAAGCCTGCGCGAGTTTGAAACGCAACTACCCGCACAAGAATTCATCCGGGTCCATAAATCCTACATCGTTCCATTTGGGAAGATCAGTACGGTTGATGGCAATAGTTTGTTTGTAAATGGGCAGCTCATACCAATCGGCGAGTCATTTAAAGAAGCCTTTTTCAAAGCCATCAAAGATCGACGCTAATAATGCGTTGTTTTCTTACTGGGCAACGAAGTGATAGGTTTTATCTAGTTTTGTTTCGAAACGATATTCGATATGTTCACCTACACGGCGTGCCTTTAGGTTGTCAAACTTCCCCTTTAACGATGTTTGGGTGTTTAAGATGCAGCTGCCCCCAGAAAGTGACTTTATGCTTAAGGCCGTGATGGCGCCATTTTCCCAGCTCAGGTCACTGATTTCAAAATTGCCCCTTGCACGGATGCCTTTGACCGATCCGTTGCGCCATCTGGAAGGCAGGGCGGGCAGTATTTCGATTGCGCCGGTCTGACTTTGCACCAGCATTTCGGCAATGCCGGCCGTATAGCCAAGGTTACCATCAATCTGAAAGGGTGGGTGCGCACAAAGCAGGTTGCTGTAAATACCGCCACCATCATTATAGTTAAGACCAGCTACGCCGGCAGGGGTGATAAAGTTCTGCATGATTTTATGGGCATGATCACCATCATGTAGCCTTGCCCAGAAGTTCATCTTCCATGCCATTGACCAGCCTGTGGACGCGTCACCACGTGCTAGTAAGCTCACTTTTGCCGCATCCGCCAGGGCAGGGGTTTCTGTTTTGTTGATTTGTCTGCCTGGATGCAAGGCGAAAAGATGTGACACATGGCGATGCTGATCCTTGGGATCATCACGGTCTGTTTCCCATTCCTGCAACTGGCCCCACTTTCCAATCTTTGGTGGAAGTAAACGGTCCTTCAATTCACTTACATGTTTGGCATAATCCTGATCAATTTTCAACACCGTTGCGGCTTCCAGGAAGTTCGTGAATAAATCCCAGATGATTTGCTGATCATGTGATATGCCATCTTCGGTTGGGCCATGTTCTGGCGACCAGCCCATTGGCGCGACCAGGCTTCCATCATCGCGACGCTTCAAATGATCGTCCCAGAAGTTTACAACCTCTTTCATGATCGGGTAGGCGAATTCCCGCAGGTACTTTTCATCCTTATTAAAAGCATAATGTTCCCAGAGGGCCTGGGCAAACCATGCACTCCCGGGGGTATTCCACAGAAAACTTTCGCCGCCGAAGGGATTACCTTCGGTGCGGACGGTCCAGCCCCGAACACCAGGGTACTGCTTTTGCGTATGCATCTTTTTAACTTCCCGGATGCTGTTGATGTAATCCAGGTAGGGGATGTGGCATTCGGCCAGATTGGTCGGCTCTGCCAACCAATAGTTCATCTGAATGTTGATGTTAGAATGGTAGTCGCTTCCCCAAGGCGGCGTATTGCTGTTGTTCCATAAGCCTTGCAGATTGGCTGGCAGCCCACCGGCTCGGGAAGAAGCGATCAGCAAATACCTGCCATACTGGAATAACAAAGTTTCAAGTTCGGGATCTGTTGTTTTGTTGAAGCGCAAAACCCGCTCTGCTGTGGGTAGCTTACTTGCTTCCGGATTGCTGCCAAGGTTGATTGACATGCGGCCAAAAAGATTCTGATGGTCCTTTAAGTGTGCGTCCAGTAGTGATTTATAGCTTTTCTTTGCTGCTGAAGTAAGCACTTTCTGGTTTTTTTCCTGGGGACTTTCGCCTTTCCAGTTCAGCTCCCGTTTATTGCTGAAATCTGTTGATGCGGTGAATATTAAGGTAAAACCATCTGCATTGCTGATTTTGAAAGCGGAACCTCCATTTGCGTCTGTAACAACGCTGCCCGTTCCACCTTCCAGCTGCACCAAGGCAGAAGCCTGGTACTTCATGCCATTGTTGAGGCTTCCTGAGAAGCTTATGGTCTGGCCTGAGATCGTTGCGGTGCTGCCATGTTCATCCTTGAGTCTGACCGTGGCGGAGTATGCACCTTTTTTGCTTGCCGAAAACTTAAATACCATCACCTTATCCGGAAAGCTGGCAAAGTAAGCTCTGTTGTAGATGATGTTGTCTTGTGTGTATTGCACCTGATGTAAGGCCTGCGCCAGAGATAACGTACGGGTGTAGGCGCTGACACCAGCATGCTTTTCTTGATTGATGAAGTCTATGAAAATATTTCCGAATGCCTGATACATTCCGCGATCGGACTCATCACCCGTCCACAAGGTGTTTTCATTGAACTGTATGTGTTCCGTTTCAATACCGCCAAAGATCATCCCGCCGATTCTTCCATTTCCAATCGGATAAGCTTGAGTCATCCAGTCCTTTGCAGGCTTCGTATCCCACAGTTGCAAAGCATGTTTCTCGGCCAATAGTGTTGTTTGCGCCTGAAGTTTTAGGTTTAATGCGGTAAGTGAAAGGTAAAGCAGTAAAAACACTGCAAAGCTGCGGGTATATAAGGGCATAGTTGAGCTATTTGGTTGTAAGACAAAGCTAATTCTTTGGTGTGAAAATATTTTGCATACATTTACAATACTTTAGGGGTGTCCGAATGGACTGAGATAATACCCTTTGAACCTGATGCAGTTCGTACTGCCGAAGGGAAAAGTGACGGGAACACATCACGTGTTGCCTTTCTTTCCTCCTGCGGGACCATTCCTAAAGTATAAAATCGTATACATGATGGAAGTTACCGTAAATCAAAAAACCTTCGAAATTCCAGATCGGTGCAGTATCACTGAATTGTTCCAGCTTTTGCCGCAGATACCCGAAAAAGGAGTTGCCATTGCTTTGAACAAGAATATCATTGCCAGGCCTACATGGCCAACACATCTGCTGCAGGCAGGTGATGAGGTCATGGTCATTAAGGCAACACAGGGCGGTTAACATGAAGCTTATCGTGATGTCTACGCCGCATCTTTTCAAGGAAGAGGGCGACGTCATCAATGCCTTGTTTGATGCAGGCATGAATATTTTTCATCTCCGCAAGCCCGAGGCGAGCATCCCGGCATTGAGAATTCTGATTGAACAGATCGATCCGGCTTACCGACACATGCTGGTCTTGCATCAACATCACGCGCTTTGTGATGAATTTCAATTGCCCCGCAGGCACTATCCGGAGCAGCTGCGGCAACACCATGCGGCTTCAGGCTTTGCAGATCAACAACAACCTGGTATAAAACTGAGTACGTCCATTCACGACCTGGATTCAATTGCGTCGTGTAGCGCATTTGAATACGTGTTCTTCAGTCCCGTGTTCGACAGTATTTCCAAAGCAGGGTACCGCTCAAAATTGCCAACGAATTTTCGCCTTGATACGAAATCAGGCTGGCCGGCCGTGATCGCATTGGGTGGCATTGAAGTGCGCCATGTTGAGCAGGTCAGCGCGATGAATTTCGATGGACTGGCCGTGCTGGGTGCCATCTGGAACATTGGGCAATCTCCGGTGGAAAACTTTCTAGCCCTGGATCATGCGTGCCTCTTAATCAAGAACAGCGAAACAAATTAACCTAAAACCATGATAAACAAACTTCAGTACATTTCTCAGGCAGATCCGTCTGGCAGTCATATCCCAGCCATTGAACAGGCGTTAGGTGCAGGTTGCCGTTGGATACAGCTCCGGATAAAGGATCAGTCTAGCGCATACACCCACGAGCAAGCCTTACAGGCTAAAGCGCTAAGTGACACCTTCGGTGCAAAATTGATTATTAACGATGATCCCGAGATTGCCGTCGCGGTTGGTGCTCAGGGTGTACATCTTGGGCTGCTTGATATGGCCATTCCTGAGGCAAGAAAGATCGTTGGCCCGGACATGATCATTGGCGGTACGGCAAACACGCATGAGCATGTTATACAAAGGGTAAATGAAGGTGCTGATTATATCGGACTTGGACCCCTGAGGTTTACCAGCACGAAGAAAAACTTGAGTCCGCTACTTGGATTTGAAGGCTACCAGTCAATCCTGAATCAGCTTTCGGGGCAGGGCATAGATATTCCGGTTGTGGCGATCGGTGGGATAGCCCTTGCGGATGTAAGGAGGCTCATGCGCCTTGGTATATATGGCGTCGCCGTATCCGGTCTGATCACCCATGCTGCTGATGCTCAGGAAGTCGTCCAGACATTGAATATCGAATTAAATTCCAGAACCAACCACTTAAAACCAGCATCATGTTAAAAATTGCAGATCGCAGCTTTACGTCGCGCCTCTTTACCGGCACTGGGAAATTTAGTGACTCCAGCATCATGGAAGCGGCGCTACTTGCCTCCGAAACAGAACTTGTTACCGTGGCGCTTAAACGCGTTAGTCTTGATCACACCGGCTCAGATGATTTGATGCGACACCTGGGTGCTTCGCATCTAAACCTACTGCCAAACACCTCCGGTGTTCGTACGGCGAAGGAAGCAGTCTTCGCGGCGCAACTTGCCCGGGAAGCCCTGGAAACAAACTGGATCAAGCTTGAAATACATCCCGATCCGAAGTATTTGTTGCCGGACCCGATAGAAACGTTGAAGGCCACTGAAGAACTCGCAAAACTCGGGTTTATCGTATTGCCATACATTCATGCAGATCCCGTACTGTGTAAGCGGCTGGAGGATGTGGGCACTGCTGCGGTGATGCCGCTGGGTGCTCCCATTGGCAGCAACAAGGGTTTACGTACCTTAGATTTCCTGGAGATCATTATTGATCAAAGTAATGTACCGGTTATCGTTGATGCAGGCATTGGCTCACCGTCTCATGCGGCCTGGGCGATGGAACTTGGTGCGGATGCTGTACTTGTGAATACTGCAATAGCGGTGTCCGCAGATCCGGTGAACATGGCACATGCTTTTAAATTGGCGGTAGAAGCCGGAAGAATGGCTTTCGAAGCGAAACTTGCACCAACTTTCTCACACGCTGTTGCCAGCAGCCCATTAACTTCTTTCCTGGATGAATAATTTCATTGATATTTTTGAGCAATACGACTGGGATGTTGTAAAAGCAAGTATATACCGTAAAACTGCTGCAGATGTCAGAAGGGCATTGTCCACAGAAAAGCCAACCCTGGAGGATTTTAAAGCCTTGATCTCTCCGGCAGCAGCCCCCTTTCTGGAGGAAATGGCCCAGTTAAGTCGTGCGGCAACGTTGAAACGCTTTGGTAAGGTTATCCAGATGTATGTACCACTGTACCTTTCAAATGAATGCAACAACATTTGCACCTACTGTGGATTTAGCTTAGACAATAAGGTGAAACGTAAGACGCTAAATCCAATAGAGATCATGCAGGAAGTTGCCAGGATCAAGGAAATGGGCTACGATCATGTGTTGCTGGTTACAGGTGAGCACAACCTGCACGTAGATGTGGCATATTTCAAAAGCGTGCTGCAATTGATAAAACCACATTTTGCAAGTATTGCTATGGAGGTGCAGCCGCTGGAAGTGGAAGATTATGAAGTCTTAAAACCATACGGACTCAGCACCGTATTGGTGTACCAGGAGACTTACCATAAGGAAGATTATAAAAAGCATCATCCTAAAGGTAAAAAGTCGAACTTCAAATACCGGCTGGAAACACCTGAGCGCATCGGCGCTGCCGGCATACACAAGATGGGCTTGGGTGTTCTGATTGGACTGGAGGATTGGCGCACGGATGTCTTTTTCACTGCATTGCATCTCTCTTTTTTGGAGCGTAAATACTGGAAAAGTAAGTACAGCATCTCCTTTCCGAGATTAAGGCCCTTCAGCGGCGGATTAGCACCCAAGGTTGAGATGAGTGATGCAGAACTGGTTCAGTTAATCTGCGCATACAGAATATTCAATAAGGAACTGGAGCTATCCATATCCACGAGGGAATCGGAGTCTTTCCGGAATAACATTGTGAAACTTGGTATTACTTCCATCAGTGCTGGCTCCAAAACCAATCCGGGCGGCTATGCTGTGGACCCGCAATCACTGGAACAGTTCGAAATCTCCGATGAACGCTCCCCGAAAGAGATCGCAGCGATGATTGCTGCACAAGGGTATGAGGCCGTTTGGAAGGACTGGGATAATTGTTTGATGTCATGAGTTCGTGTTTGCAAAACCAGTATGTTCGGGTATTAACAATTGCCGGCTCGGATAGTGGGGGTGGTGCGGGGATTCAGGCGGACCTGAAAACTTTTGCAGCGCTTGGATGCTATGGCACATCTGCGATCACGGCGGTAACTGTTCAGAACACACTTGGTGTGAGGGGAATACATAGCATCCCACCTTCGATTGTGGCAGCGCAGATCCGGGCTGTGCTCGATGACATCCGCCCCTCAGCGATAAAGATTGGAATGGTGCATACCGCTGCCCTGGCAGCGGTAATTTCAAGTACATTGATGGACTATCCCAACGTTCCCGTAGTGTTTGATCCGGTAATGATCTCAACCAGCGGGCATAGACTAATAGAGGATGATACGGTTGCGGCCATAAAGTGTGGTTTGCTGAAGTCCGCAAACCTGCTCACACCCAACATTGATGAAGCATCATTACTTTGTGGACGAAAAATAGAAAGCTTGGCAGATATGTTTACGGCTGCAGCGTCGATGCTGGACATGGGCTGTCGCGGTGTTTTACTTAAAGGTGGTCATCTGGCAGGGCCCGTGATGAATGATGTTTATATGGACGTCAGTGGTGCACACCAGGTTTTTTCAGCTAAGGCAGTTCAAACGACAAACACACATGGCACAGGATGTACCCTCTCAGCGGCAATCGCAGCTAACCTTGCCTTGGGTCTACCGATTGTTGAAGCGATTAAACGGGCAAAAGACTACGTGAATGCCGCATTGGAAGCCGGCAAGGATGTGCTTACCGGTGCCGGGGATGGGCCTTTAAACCACGCGTTTGACCCAGTAAAGCAGTTGATTATTTGTATATAGTTAATGCTTTAAGCAAAAAAAGGGTGTGACAACGTCACACCCTTTATTATCATTTTCTTTTTTGGAATTACATCGGAGGAATCGTTCCTGTTCCTGTAGTTCCAGTTGTTGAACCCGATCCAGTGGTGCCGGTTGTACCTGAACCTGTTGTACCAGTGGTACCAGTTCCAGTGGTGCCCATAGTGCCAGTTCCAGTTGTACCAGTGGTTTTACCCGGTTTAACTTTTCCTTTTCTTTCATTAACTGTAGTTCCGGTTCCTGCTTTACCAGTACCCATTGTTCCAGTACCTGTAGTGCCGGTTCCAGTGCCAATAGTTCCAGTTCCGGTGGTGCCTGTACCAATTGTTCCAGTTCCAATCGTACCAGTTCCTGTTCCAGTAGTTCCTGTTCCAGTAGTTCCGGTACCAATTGTGCCAGTTCCAGTTGTACCAGTGCCCGTACCGATTGTTCCGGTGCCAATTGTACCAGTTCCTGTAGTACCAGTACCTATTGTTCCAGTTCCAGTTGTTCCAGTACCAATGGTGCCGGTTCCTGTTGTACCAGTTCCGATTGTTCCAGTACCTGTCCCGGTAGTACCTGTTCCGGTTCCAATAGTTCCGGTCCCAGTAGTACCACTCCCGCTAGTTCCCGTACCTGTTCCTGTTGTTCCCGTTTGTGCAACTGCATAGTTCATAGCCAGTGCAATTATTGCTGTCGAAAAAATTACTCTTTTCATAATGTTAAAATTTAAGTTTTCAATAGGTGATTGCCATAACTACAACTGGGCGGCTGCTAGGTTTGAGGTTTCGGCAATTTGGGTACTTCACCAGCTACAAAGCGTGTTATGCACAGGAACAAAGCGTGTATGCCGATGCGTGAAGTTGCAGGGGAAGTACGGTGCAGGTCTAGTATATAACTTCAAACAAAACCAAAATTAAAGCTGTTCTTCTTGTTCTTAACCTCAGTATTAAGCTGTCAAATATTAGGAATAATATGGAAATTAAAGTTAAACATAGTGACACCTACTTCCTGCCAGAGCAGATTACAGCGGAAAACAACCTTAGGGCATGGCAGATCAACCAAGAGTTTATCAGAAAGGTAGATACTACGGAATATCCCTGTGTAGGTGCGAAGGCTGCATTTAACACAAAGCAATACAGACTTGGCGTGTACGATCGCATGGGAGTTGAAGAAAGCACGGCTGCGCTTGCACGTGATTTAAAGTTATATATTGAGGATTCCCTTGGGACGGACTGCAACTACATGTCTATGATTGCGGTGTTTGAAGATAAGGTTGACTCAGAGATCGACTTTGAGAAGAAGCTGTGGGAACAGTTGCAGCAGTTACATGATGCTGACGTGGATGCGGAATGGGATCCTTCGGTGTCCAGTGACCCTTCAGATCCGAACTTTAGCTTCAGCTTCAACGGTTACGCATTTTTCGTGGTGGGGCTTCATCCCCAAGCGAGCAGACGCGCACGCCGGTTTGGCTTTACAGCCATGGCGTTTAACCTCCATAAGCAGTTTGAAGTACTTCGCGATTCTGGGGTATATGAGAAAATGAAGCAGACCATTAGAACCAGAGAAAACAATTACGACGGTGGGATTAATCCAATGCTTAAGGATCATGGGCAGGGTTTGGAAGCACCACAGTATAGTGGGCGTGAGGTTGATGAAAGTTGGAAGTGTCCATTTCTAAGCAAAAATAGGAGTATGTCGGAGCTTGCTGCTCTTGCCAATCCACATATCTAAACACCTTATTTAATCTATGATAGAAACCATACAAAAACAAACCGGCGCTGCATTCGAATTAAAAGCTGGAGACCGACTGAAAGTTATTGATCCGCAAGGGGAACAGGTGAGCGACATGGTCTTATTTAATGCTTCAGACAAGCGTGAAAAGATCTCCTCCGGGAAAACCCTTGACTTTGAAAACACCATATTGATTACTAAAGGTCATCACCTCTGGAGTAACCGTAGTCACAAGATGATGGAAATACTGGAGGATACAAATGGCAGAAACGACTTCCTGCTTGCGCCATGCAGCCCGGAGACTTTCCAGATTCTGTATGAAAATCCAGAATACCATCCAAGCTGCTTTGAGAACCTTTATACAAATCTGGCTTCTTTTGGCATTGAACCAGATGATATCCCTACGGCATTCAACATATTTATGAATGTTCAATTTAGTCCGGACGGAACGCTTTCTGTTGATCCGCCACAAAGTAAAGCTGGAGATTACATGTTGTTTGAAGCAAAGATGGATTTGGTGGTTGGACTTACCGCTTGTTCAGCAGAACAATCAAACAACTGGGCATTTAAACCCATACAATACGAGATCATAAGATGCGCCTGAGTTATGTGTTACCCATCAAGTGGGATGCCGGGCAAGACATAGACGAGCTTACCGGTTATCTGGAATCCATTTCCGCCCATGTAGAGCTGCTTATTATAGACGGCTCTGCTGCTGCTAACTTCAAGCGGCACCATGAAGCCTGGGCTCACTTTGGAAAGCATATCCCGCCAGCTGCGTCCTTTACCTTTATCAACGGTAAGGTAAATGGCGTGATGACTGGTTTTCGAACTGCGCAGCATGATAAGGTGGTGATTGCTGATGACGACATCAGGTATACCGTGGCGCAGCTGGAACACATGACGCAACTTCTTGATGAAGCGCATTTGATTGTACCTCAAAACTATTTCGCACCTAATCCATGGCACGCACAGTGGGACACTGCCCGAACGCTGCTAAACCGAGCTTTGCACCACGATTACCCAGGAACACTTGCCCTGCAACGTGATTTTATTAATGCCTTGGGCGGTTATGATGGAGATGTGCTGTTCGAAAATCTGGAACTCATGCGAACCATTCAGGCAGGTGGGGGTAAAGTACTATACAAACCGGATATGTTTGTGGAGCGACTGCCGCCAACGGCGAAACACTTCTGGTCTCAACGCGTTCGGCAGGCTTATGACGACTATGCGCAGCCCACTAAACTTGTAATCTTCTTTTTGCTGATGCCTGCGCTGATTGCAGCAGGATTTGTTTCTGCTTTGCTGCCTTTGCTGCTGCTTGGTTCATCCATTGGGATTGCGGAGGTAGGGCGAAGACGACATGGTGGCGCAAAACATTTTCCTTTGACAGCATCATTCTATGCACCTTGCTGGATACTGGAAAGAGGCATCTGTACTTGGTTGGCTTTGTTTGCGAAGCTCCTTAATGGTGGCGTTCGATATAATGGTAAAATCCTTAGCGTTGCAGCCAATCCAATCTGGAAACTACGATCAAAGATCAATGCACGTCAGCTCGCAAATTCCGTGTCTATTTAGTTTCTGCGCACTTAGCTTAACATCCTGTTAATACCTCCGACATTTGCTTCATGTAATTTTGAATATGAAAATAATTTGTCGCAAACATGAGGGGCTGATTGATGTTCCCGGACCTGCCCAACTAAGGCGTTTGAAGTTCAGGTTCAATGCATATGTACTGGAGTGTCCAGTATGTGGTCATCAATTGCTTATTAATGTGATTCAGCAGGAGATCATTCACCAGAAAGGGGAGGCAAAACCGCCATGGCTATGGCATCTGGCTGGTAAATCAGCATAAATGTTACTTTTGCAGAAAAAACCAGCTAATGCCAGGCAAAACAACACGCGACATGACGATAGAAGAACGGATCAACGGATCAGAAACCAGAATATTCAAAGCTGTATTCCCAAATACGACAAACCATTATGATACGCTGTTTGGCGGAACAGCCATGCACATGATGGATGAAGTCGCTTTCATCACCGCGACCAGGTTCAGCAGACAAATCATGGTAACGGTAAGCAGCGACAAAATAGATTTCAAAAGACCAATACCGGCGGGTACCATTGTAGAGTTAATCGGCAGGGTTGTACACATTGGAAATACAAGTCTTAAAGTTGCAGTAGAGATCTACATCGAACAGATGTACGCTGAGGGTCGTGAACTTGCCATACAAGGTAACTTTACCTTTGTTGCGATAGATGAGTTTAAGCAACCGGTAAGCGTTATCAAGTAAAACATTAGGAAGACTATTTTGCAAGGTCAAATACCTGTGCCAGGGTATGCGTATGTACACCTGGCTTGGATTGAAGTGCGGCATTGTGCATGGCCATCGCTACTGTTTTTCCTGATATTGGTCTATACTGTTTGAACAAGCCTATAGCATTCACAACATTTAAGACCTTGTATGCAAGCTGTTCACCGAACCGCTCTTCCTGCCGATCGCCATGTAGCAGTCCTGGCTGAATGATGGTGATGTGTTTAAAAGGCAGAGCCTTGACATCACGTTCCAGTTCGCCTTTCATGCGCGAGTAGAAAATTTTGGAATCCGGACTTGAAGAGGCTGCAGAGATCAACACATAGGTTGGCACCTGATTTTGGGCCGCTGCCTGTGCAAACTGGTACTGATAGGTATAGTCAATGGTATATTGTTTGTCTTTGCTCCCGGCCTGTTTTAAAGTTGTGCCGAGTGCGGAGAAAAGGACGTCACCTTTTACCAGATGCATCCATTCAGCAGGTCGATCAAAGTTAATGATGTGCTCCTCAATCTTTTCATGTTGTATACCGGTAGACCGGCGGACAAATACGAGCAGTTTTGAAAAGCGATCATCATGAAGTAAAAGGTGGAGGAGTTGATTACCTACAAGTCCGGTTGCTCCAATGATGATCGCTGTTTTCATATCCTAATGTTTAAAGCTAATTACAAAATCAGCATCATTTTGTTTTAGTCGGTTCGTCGTGGTCGATTAACCTGCCCTGCGCGGGCAAACATATAGGTTATCCATGGTATCCATCAGGATCTAAGTAGCCGTGCTTTTTACTAACAGACCCTATTGTAACAACAGGTTTATGTAGACTGGGTGACATTTAGAAATATAATTTATATTTTGGCTCAGTTAGGTGAACAAAAAGCGGTTTAACATATGGAGCTAAATACCAAAAAAATTCATTTGATGGAATGTGCCGAAAGGCTATTTTCAGAGAACGGTTATGCGGAAACTTCTATCAGAGATATAGCGAAGCACGCTTCGGTAAACTCTGCCATGATCTCTTACTACTTTGGGTCTAAAGAGAAACTTGTTAAAGCGATCCTAGATTATCGGACCACGGACTTAGATAAACTACTGCCAACACTTCATCTTCAAAGCTCCAGTAACCTGGAACACATTATGGCAATCATCAACTTTTATATAGATAAGGTTTTTGAACAAAAGCACTTTTATAAGCTTTTGTACCAGCTGCAGGCGAGCGATTCGCAGGCTTCGTTGATGGAACATTTCAATACAATGCGGCATCGGAATCACTATCTGTTAAAATCGATCTTTGAAGCTGGTGCAGCTGCAGGGGAGTTTGATCCCGACATTGACGTCTCCCTGGTAACCAGTACGTTAACGGGATCGATCAACCACATTGTCTTTAATCAGGCCTACTACCGTGATGTGAATGATTTGAAGAAAATGCCTGAGAAGAAATTTGTCGCGCTGCTTAAAGAAAGATCGAAAGCACACTTACATAAGCTGGTCCTCGCGATGATCCATTAGTTCGGGGGCTTCCAGAAAGTCGTTGATCATTACATTGAGCTCAACGGCATGTTCCATAAGGCTAAGGTGACCACTATCTACCTGAAGGTGTTTAGCGTTCGGTATTTGTGTTTCCAAATAAACGCCTGCCTCCTGAATTAATATCGGGTCTTGTGCAGCTGTCAGAATCAAGGCCGGCACCTGTATCTGCGGAAGTGCTGTGGTCGCATCATAATCGAGAATGCCAAGGAATGCATCGGCAATGCCTTCTGGTGGATTGAAGGCCGCAATTCTTGTCATAAAGCGTAACTGCGAGGCCGTTTGCTCACCGGAAAAAAGCAGGTACCTGTAAGAAAACAGGCTTAGGCCATTCAGGTAATTCACCATGCTGATGATCCGGAAGAACAATGGATGTCGCTTCGCAAAGGCCAGGTAAGGCCTAATCACCGGTAATTCAAGTGCCAGAAGCGTTTTCGGGAATATGGTGGTTTTAAAAGGATGCGAATAGCCCGAATGTTGTACAATGATGCCTTTCACATTTTGCTTGCCTGGCCCGGCTGCATACTTCATGGTGACCATGCCACCCATACTGTGCCCGTGTACAACTGGGTTTTTGATGCTAAGCATCTCCAGTACTTCTGCCAGGTCCTGGGCAAGCACATCTGTGTCCGCATTAACCGGGGCGGGAGATCTTCCATGACCAGGGGCATCAATAAACAGCAATTTATATTTTTTGCGAAAGTAGGCACGCTGGTAGTACCATTGTAAGCCACTTGCATTTAATCCATGCAGGTACACGATTGCCTCAGCGTCCTGTGGACCATCCAGTTCAACGTAGTAAATGTTGCCACTACTACAGGTTAGATAGCCACGGCTTCTTGATGGCAGGATCCCGGGTTTTTTAACTTTCCGGTTTGACGAGAGCAACCAGGAGATCGGATATCTTCCAAATGCCATGAATAATCCAAATGCAAGTAACTTCCATTGATGCTTAGCGGTCATATCGTTGATTTAGTTTCAAAATTTGAAATGCAATAAAGTCGTGCCAAACTGTTTCCTACCTTAGCAGCGTATTTTCATTCAAGGTAACCACATTGAACAGACAACATTATACCATCCAGAAAATTGCAGCACTACTACCTGCATTGGAAAGCACGATTGTTGAAGATTTAGAAGTTGAACATCTCGTTATTGATAGCCGGCGGCTGATCAATCCGGATGCCTCACTCTTTTTCGCCCTGCAAGGTCACAGGGATGGTCACCAATTTATTTCCGATGCCTACAATAATGGGGTGCGGAGTTTTGTAGTTAGTGATCGCGCTTACACAACCCGGTATGTGGATGCGAATTATCTCCTTGTAGCTGATGTGCTGCGGGCGCTGCAGCAGCTGTCTGCACACAACCGGAGTCTTTATGACTTAAAGGTTATCGGCATCACCGGGAGCAACGGTAAGACAATTGTGAAGGAATGGCTTTACCAGTTATTGGCTAACGACTTCAATGTGGTGAAGAGTCCGAAGAGTTTTAACTCGCAGATTGGCGTGGCACTGTCGCTTTGGGAAATCGATCAGGCGCATGACCTCGGCATCATCGAAGCTGGGATTTCCCGACCGGGAGAAATGGCCGTGCTGGAAGCGATGATTCGTCCAGGCATCGGGGTGCTGACCAATATCGGTGAAGCACATGCGGAAGGTTTTTTCACAATGGAAGAAAAGCTTTTAGAGAAGCTGAAATTATTCAAGGATGTAGTCGTCTTTGTTTATAGTCCAGCTTACACAACTGGCATCCCGGAAGCGCAATTACCCGGGAAAAGGAAATTTAGCTGGAGCTTTAATAGTAAGGCGGACCTACAGGTAATTTCCTGTGAAACAAAGGATCACCGTACACTACTTACAGCAATTGTTAAAGGAAAGAAGGTTAGCTGCATGCTGCCATTTAGTGATAAAGCATCTCTGGAAAATGCGGTGATCTGCTGGGCAACACTAATTGCAATGGGCTACGATGTTGCTGTTGCCGCATCAAGGTTAAATGGCTTGATGATGGTGGGCATGCGTCTGGAGTTGAAGAATGGGATCAATCAGTGTTCCATTATTGATGATTCTTATAGCGCGGACATTTCCTCTCTGGCGATCGCGCTGGATTTTCTAAACCTGCAAAATCAGCATGAACGTAAGACCGTCATTCTTTCTGATCTTTTTGAAACCGGCAGGAGCAAGGCTGCGCTATATGCAGAAATTGCCGACTTGCTCGCCCAGAAGCAGATTAAACATTTAATAGGTATTGGTCCGGATCTTTCCGCCCATAAACATCTTCTGCCCGGAGACAGTAAGTTTTACCCCAACACAGTTGCCTTCCTGGAAGATTTACCAAATCTTCATTTTCAGAATGAGAGTATACTGGTGAAAGGTGCAAGGGTTTTTGAATTTGAGCGCATCAGTAAGCGGCTGACACAAAAAGTCCATGACACGGTATTGGAGATTGACTTAAGCGCACTCGCTAACAACCTGCAGTTTTATCGTGCTAAGCTGAAGCCCGGCGTGAAAGTTATGGCGATGGTTAAGGCATTTTCTTACGGCAGTGGGAGTTTCGAGATTGCAAATGTGTTGCAGTACCATAAAGTAGATTACCTCGCCGTTGCCTATACAGATGAGGGCATAGCGCTTCGTCGTGCAGGCATTAAGCTGCCCATCATGGTGATGAGTCCTGAACCTGCAGCATTTGATGCCATTGTATGCTACCAACTTGAACCCGAGATCTACAGCCTTGAAATTCTTGAACAGTTCAATGCTTTTATGGAAAATAATGCGGGCACCTTTCCGGTACACTTAAAAATAGATACCGGGATGCACCGATTAGGTTTCGAGGAAGGTGATATTGAAACTTTGCTTAACGCACTCCAGCGTACTAAGCGGATCAAAGTGAGAAGCATCTTCTCGCACCTCGTGGCTAGTGATGACGCAGTGCATGATGCTTTTACCAGACAACAGCTTGAAGTCTTTAATGAGATTGCTGGAAGGATCTCAGCGGCTGTGGGCTATGAACCTTTAAAACACATCGCGAATACAGCAGGGATTACGCGTGTGCCCGACGCACAGTTGGATATGGTACGGGTTGGCATCGGATTATATGGCTTTGATGCAGCGTTGAAGAACAACAGGGGCTTGCAGACGGTAGCCAGATTGAAGACCACAGTGACGCAGGTTAGACAGGTTAAAGCAAATGAATCAGTTGGCTATAGTCGCAGGGGTGTGATGCCGCAGGATGGCAGTATTGCGACCGTGAAGATCGGGTATGCGGACGGTTATAGCCGCATGTTCGGCAATGGCGTAGGCCGGATGTTGGTAAATGGAACGGCTGTACCGACCATTGGTTCAATTTGCATGGATATGTGCATGCTGGATGTTACGGGATTGGATGTAAAAACAGGTGATGAGGTGGTTGTTTTCGATGATGTGCTTACCATAGAAATGCTGGCTGAACAAATCCAAACGATCCCGTATGAGATCCTGACAAATATTTCTCAAAGAGTAAAGCGAGTGTATTTTTATGAGTAGTTTTGCGGCATGAACAAAGTAGGCAGGGCCTTAATCAATTATTTTATCAAAGGCTTATTGGTCGTGTTGCCAATCGCACTGAGCGTGTTTATTGTGATTTGGGCGGTAACGACTGTTGATAGCTGGCTGAACCTAAATAACATACTGGGCGTAGACCCCAGAACAGGTGAAAACCGGAATATTCCAGGGCTTGGTTTGGGTATGGTGATCACCATTATCCTTGCCGCCGGTATTTTCGTGACGAACCTCGTTACGGAACCCATGTACAACTGGTTTAGCAAGATGCTGGACAAGTTGCCAATTCTAAAGTTTATATATTCATCCATAAAGGACCTTACAGAAGCCTTTGTTGGAGACGAAAAAAAATTCAACCATCCGGTATTGGTGCATGTTGAAGGCGGTTTAAAGCGTATCGGTTTCTTAACACAGAACGATTTATCATCAATCGGACTGCCAGGGGAGGCAATCGTCTATTTCCCTTTCTCTTACTCTTTTGCCGGGCAGGTATACATTGTGAAGAACGAAAACATTATGCCACTTAACATCAGCGCAGCAGAAGCCATGAAGCTGGTGGTGTCTGGTGGGGTGAGTCACTTAGATTAACGAAGTTTTATAATGGAAAAGCCCTGCACAACGGTTTGTTTGTGCAGGGCTTTTATGTTTAAATCTAATAACGGTTTCTGGCAAATGTGCCAGGGAACGACTAGAAGTTTGGCTTCAGGACATACTTATCGTAGAACCTGAAGATGTGTTCTGCAGCTTCTTCTGCTGTATCTACCAGGCGGAAGAGGTTTAGATCTTCTGCGTGGATGTTATGTTCTTTCTTAAGCATGGTATTGGTGATCCAATCTACCAAGCCACTCCAGTAATCTTTACCAACCAATACGATTGGGAAACGTGCCACTTTACCAGTTTGAATCAGTGTGATGGCCTCAAAAAGCTCATCCATGGTTCCCATTCCACCAGGCAGTACGATGAAGCCCTGTGAGTATTTCATGAACATCACCTTACGGATGAAGAAATAGTCGAACTCCAGCAATTTGTTGTGATCGATGTATTTGTTATGGAACTGCTCAAATGGAAGTTCAATGTTTAAACCTACCGATTTACCACCGTTCATGTGTGCACCTTTATTACCAGCTTCCATAATACCTGGACCTCCACCGGTGATTACACCATATCCGCGCTCGGTAAGCAAGCGACCACAGTCTACCGCAATTTGATAGTAGGGGTTTGTCTCGGCGGTTCTCGCAGAACCAAAGATGGATACACAGGGACCAATTTTGGCAAGTTTCTCAAAACCATCTACAAACTCGGCCATGATTTTGAAAATTTGCCAGGAGTCTGTTACCTTGATTTCCTGCCAGTTTTTATTTTCAAAAGCACTTCTTATTTTCTCTTCACTATTCATTCTATAATATTTTAAATTAAAATCTTGTTTGTTGATCTGTCTTCTTGCTGATCAGTAGTAGTCCGACAAACGTTATGAACCCATTAACCAGGATCAGTTCCACGCTGAAGGTATAACCGCCAAGCAACTCCGACGAGTATAGGTTTAGCAGATAACATAATGCCGGGGAAAGGATACAAATAAAAGGTACTAGTTTATCATGAAGTCCGCGGTTTCTAACAAATAAGCCAAAGCTGTATAAACCCAAAAGCGGTCCGTAGGTATAAGAAGCTACTTTGAATATACCTTTTACCACGGATTCATCATTGAAGGCGTTAAAGATCAGGATCACCAGAAACATCAACAAAGAGAAACAAACGTGAACCAGGTGCCTTTTGTTTACAGATTTCTTAGAATTCGTCTGATCTCCTTTGTCCAGGTTAAGAAAATCCACACAGAAAGAGGTGGTTAAAGCAGTTAATGCAGAGTCTGTGGTTGCAAATGTAGCTGCCGTAAGTCCAAGCATAAACACGATTGCCGGAATAACCGCGAGATGGTTCAATGCGATCTCCGGGAACAGGAAGTCTGTCCTAGGTGATCCTGTAGCGTGATCTAATGGAATTGCGATGCCGTTTTTGGCTGCATATACATACAGCAGGGCACCTACACTAAGGAAGAAGATGTTTAGTACGACAAAGATCCCGGTAAAAGTAAACATGTTCTTCTGGGCCTCTTTAATGGTGCCCATACTCAGGTTTTTTTGCATCAGATCCTGATCCAGACCGGTCATGGCAATGGTGACGAACACCCCACCGATGAACTGCTTGCTGAAGTGGAACCCGTTACCAAGAAAGTTTTCATAGAAGAAAACCTTAGCGTAGCCACTGTTTTTGACTGTTTCAAATGCCGCCGGAATGTCCAGATTAAGACTGTCGCAGATAAAGTATAGCGTCAGGAACACAGAAAGCACGAGGAAGAACGTTTGCAGCGTGTCGGTGATGATGATGGTTTTTAGTCCTCCTTTAAAGGTATATGACCAGATAAGCGCCAGGGAGATAAGCACCGTTGCCCAGAAAGGAACACCATAGCTATCGAAGATGAAGCGTTGTAAAACGATAACCACCAGGTATAATCTAAATGCTGAGCCGATGGTGCGGCTGATTAGGAATATGGAAGCGGCGGTTTTGTAACTGTAGAAGCCAAGCCGCTGCTCGATGTAGCTGTAGATAGAGGTAAGCTTCATGCGGTAATAAAGCGGAAGCAGCAAGGTGGCAATGATGAGAAAACCGACCGCATTGCCCAGAACGAACTGGAAGTATTGAAACTGGTTCCCCGAAGGTGCACCAACTTCGCCCGGAACAGATATGAAGGTTACGCCGGAGAGCGCCGTTCCGATCATTCCGAAGGCAACGAGGTACCATTTAGAGTTTCGGTTGGCGATAAAAAAAGTAGAGTTATCAGATGATTCTTTGGAAGTTGCGAAGGCAATTATGATCAGTATAACAAAATAACCAAGTAGAAAAGAAAGAAGTATTGCTGGACTCATCGTATGTTTTTAGCTGCTAAATGTAATAAAACATCTTTTAAAAAGCGTTTTACGACAGATAAATATAAATTTGCGACATGAACTTTTCTTCTAAATTACTTGAAGATGCCGTTAATGAATTCTCACAATTACCGGGCATTGGACAGAAAACGGCGCTGCGATTGGTGCTCCATCTCCTGAACCGTGAGCCGGAGGAAGTAGAGCGCTTTGGAAATGCCATCATCAAATTAAGACAGGAAATTAAGCATTGCACAATATGTCATAACATATCTGATAATGAGATATGTGAGATCTGCAGTTCGGCTAAAAGAGAAAAGGAAATCATCTGTGTCGTTGAGGATACACGTGATGTGATGGCGGTTGAAAATACATCCCAGTATTTCGGCGTTTATCATGTGCTTGGGGGATTGATTTCACCGATGGACGGCATTGGTCCTTCCGATCTGTTTATAGACACGCTGGTACAAAGGGTGTCTACAACACCAGTCAAAGAAGTGATCCTCGCCATTAGCCCAACGATGGAAGGGGATACAACCATTTTTTACCTATACAAACGGCTCAAAGCCTTTCAGATTCCAATCACCACCATCGCCAGGGGCATCGCCTTTGGAGGCGAACTGGAATATGCGGATGAAATCACCTTGGGTAGATCTATTGTCACCCGTGTTCCTTACGAAAATTCAATACTCAAATAAACATTCATGGATTTTAAAAACAAAGTTGTCATCATTACTGGTGCTTCATCGGGGATAGGCAAGGCTTGTGCGATTGAATTGGCTAGCCGTGGGGCTAATCTTGTACTTGCAGCAAGGCAATATGTAACGTTGTGCGAATTGACCGCTGAACTGGAAAAGCAGTACCAGATCAAGGCAGTAGCGGTGCAGGCCGATGTGAGTAAGGAGGCAGATTGCGAATTCCTGATCAAGCAAGCGATCATGACATTCTCGAGGATTGATGTGCTGATTAACAATGCAGGACTTTCCATGCGTGCACTGTTCAATGATCTCGATCTAAGTGTGCTTAAAAATCTTATGGATGTGAATTTCTGGGGAACCGTTTACTGCAGCAAGTTTGCGCTGCCGGAAATCCTGAAGACTAAAGGGACCATTGTGGGTGTTTCGTCGATTGCAGGTTATAGAGGCTTGCCAGGCCGGACCGGTTATTCCGCTTCGAAGTTTGCGATGAATGGCTTTATGGAAGCGCTGCGCACGGAGTTGTTGAAAACCGGGGTAAATGTGCTGGTTGCATGTCCGGGCTTTACCGCTTCTAATATCCGCGTTGCGGCATTGGCTGAAAACGGGGAGGCCCACGGTGAGACGAGTATGGAAGAGGGCAAGATGATGCTTCCGGAGACAGTGGCAAAGATTATTGTTGATGGGATTGCAAGTCGTAAAAGGACGCTGGTGATGACCGGGCAGGGTAAGCTTACGGTTTGGCTGAACAAGCTGCTACCTGGTTTGGCTGATAACCTCGTATTCAAGCATTTCACGAAAGAGAAGCATGCTTTGATTAAGTAACAGGGGTTTGTTTTGTCCCATTTTTATCAAAGAAGATCGTATTTTAAGTTTTTAGTTGGAATTAAATAAAAACAATTCCATATTTGCTGGCAGATGATACAAACAAACGGATTAAATATTTGGTGGTGGCACAACGCAAAAGCGTAGTGTAACCCCTGTCGTTCGTTTATTTACTATAAGAAATTACGTGGGTTGCTTTATCAAGCAACCTTTTTTTGTTTATACCCATGAAGAAAATACTCGCTCACCTTTTTGAAAACAAGATCTTCAGTAGAGCTGAAGCACAAAAAATTCTGATTGCCATTGCAAGGGGTGAATATCAGCCGGCGCAGATTGCGGCGTTCATCACGGCCTATGGGATGCGCAGCATAACTGTACAGGAGCTGCAAGGTTTCCGCGATGCGATGCTCGACCTATGTGTGAAAGTGAACCTTTCAGATTATGAACTTATCGACCTCTGTGGAACCGGCGGAGATGGTAAGGATACCTTCAACATCTCTACCCTGGCATCGTTTGTACTGGCCGGAGCAGGTTATCATGTTGCGAAGCACGGTAACTATGGCGTGTCTTCGGGCTGCGGATCTTCGAACGTGATGGAATACCTGGGCTACACGTTTACCAATAACGAGGAGTCACTGAAGCGATCGCTTGATGAGGCGGGTATATGTTTCATCCACGCACCGCTATTCAATCCTGCCATGAAGATCGTAGCACCAATTCGCAAGGAACTTGGCGTGAAAACCTTCTTTAATATGCTTGGACCAATGTGTAATCCAGCACAACCAAAGAATCAATTGGTTGGGGTTTATAGTCTGGAACTGGCGCGGTTATATGCTTATTTGTATCAAGAGACTGATAAAAACTACACCATCTTACATGCGTTAGGTGGCTTCGATGAAGTTTCACTTACCTCCGACTTCAAGACGTTCACCGGTAAGGGGGAGGCTTTGCATAGCACAGCAGATTTGGGATTTGAGCAGCTGAGTGAAGCTGACATTAAGGGGGGCGACACGGTGGAATCATCAGCGAAGATCTTCATGTCCATCCTGAATGGCGAAGGTACCGACGCACAGCGCAACGTGGTACTTTGTAACGCGGCAATCGCAATCCAGACCATTGACCAGCAGAAATCATTCGGAGACTGCTTCTATGAGGCGGAAGCTGCTTTGATGAATAAACAGGCATTGAGAAGTTTTAAAACGTTGCTATCCGCTTAGTATGAGCCTCAAACTGAAAGTGTGTGGCATGCGCGACCCTGAAAACCTGGAGCAGCTTGTAAGCTTGGGGCCGGATTACATAGGATTTATTTTCTACGGACCCTCCAAACGTTTCGTGGGAAATCTTGATCCTGAGCTAACGAAGCAGATTCCGGCAGGTATCAAGGCGACAGGTGTATTCGTAGATGAAAGCCTGGAGGAAGTTGTACGTTTAGCGCAGCGCTATGACCTGAAAGCCCTTCAGTTGCATGGTAAGGAATCACCAGAATACTGTATGCTTCTTAAACAACAGCTTTCTGACATTGAGGTAATTAAAGCTTTCGGTATAAATGATCAATTTACGTTTGATGTGCTTGAGCCTTATCAGGCCGTTGTTGATTATTTTCTTTTTGATACACAGACAGCTGGTCATGGGGGATCTGGAAAAACATTCGACTGGACCCTGCTGCAAAACTATCAACTTCAGTTACCCTATTTTCTGAGTGGAGGCATAGGAACGGAGGAATTGCCGATGATTAAAGCAATTTCGGACCCAAGATTGCATGCGGTAGATGTAAACAGTCGCTTTGAGAGCGCACCTGCCATGAAGAATATTGAACTATTAACGACATTTAAAAATCAGCTATAAACATAGGCTATGGAATATTTTGTAAATGAAAAAGGATATTACGGCGACTTCGGTGGCGCGTACATTCCGGAGATGCTTTATCCAAATGTAGAGGAGCTGCGCCAGAACTACATGTCCATCATCAATGATGAGGGCTTCCAGGAGGAATTTAAGAAACTTTTAAAGGACTATGTAGGTCGTCCTTCGCCTTTATACCTGGCGAAACGCTTATCGTCTAAATACCATGCGAACATCTTCTTGAAGCGGGAAGATTTGAACCATACCGGTGCACACAAGATCAACAACACGATTGGGCAGATCTTACTTGCCGAGCGTCTGGGAAAAAAGCGGATCATCGCCGAAACCGGTGCCGGACAACATGGGGTAGCGACTGCAACAGTATGCGCACTGCGTGGTTTGGAATGTGTGATCTACATGGGAGAGATTGACATCGAGCGTCAGGCGCCGAATGTTGCCCGCATGAAGATGCTGGGCGCGACGGTCGTGCCTGCGACATCAGGATCCAAAACTTTGAAGGATGCCACGAATGAAGCCATGCGCGACTGGGTGAACAATCCAGTAGATACGCACTATATCATTGGCTCCGTTGTGGGGCCACATCCATATCCCGATATGGTGGCGCTGTTTCAGTCCATCATCTCTGAGGAGACTAAGAAGCAACTGATCGAACAGACTGGGCGTGACCAACCTGACTATGTACTCGCCTGTGTGGGCGGAGGCAGCAATGCCATGGGGATGTTTTACCATTTCATCAATGATGCAGCGGTAAAGCTCATCGCGGTAGAAGCTGCAGGCAAGGGGGTTTCCAGTGGCTATACTGCTGCAACGACTGCGCTAGGGAAAGAAGGGGTACTGCATGGCAGCAGGAGCATCCTGATGCAAACCGAAGATGGACAGGTGGTGGAGCCATTCTCGGTTTCCGCAGGACTGGATTATCCGGGCATTGGTCCCCAACATGCACACCTTTTCAAAACTACCCGCGCCCAATACGTTTCCATCACTGATGAAGAGGCGCTGAATGCGGGCTTGTTGTGTACGCAACTGGAGGGCATTATTCCAGCAATTGAAAGCGCGCATGCCATCGCGCAGCTGGAGAAAATGGAGTTTAAAGCTGGTGAAAATGTCGTCGTTTGTCTATCCGGTAGGGGCGACAAAGACATGGAAACTTACATGAAATACTTTGGGTTATAAGCGCAGACAATGAATAGAATCAATCAATTATTCCAGAATAAGAACAAGAATATACTTTCAATATACTATACCGCCGGGTATCCGAATTTGGACGATACGCTGACTATCGCACGTGCACTTGAAGAGGCAGGTGCGGACATGTTAGAGATCGGCTTTCCATATTCTGATCCCGTTGCAGACGGTCCGGTAATCCAGGCAAGTAGTAAGCAAGCATTGGATAACGGCATGGATCTGAAGTTGTTATTTGAACAACTTAAAGACTTACGTAAGTACGTGAACATACCTGTCCTCTTGATGGGTTATGTAAATCCACTGCTGCAATATGGTGTGGAGAACTTCTGCAAGGCATGCGCTGAGGTGGGTGTTGATGGGCTCATTGTTCCAGATTTGCCAATGGTCGAGTACGAGGAATTTTACAAGGATACCTTTCAACAGTACGGCATTAGTAATGTCTTTTTAATTACCCCACAAACCGCAGTAGAACGTATCCACAAGATTGTTGAGCTGACTAATGGCTTTATCTATATGGTTTCTTCGTCTGCAACCACGGGCAAGAACCTGTCATTGTCGCAGGTTACCGAGGATTACTTCTCCAGGGTAGCTGCTTTGGAGCTTAAGAATCCAACGATGATCGGTTTCGGTATCAGCGATCAGCCTAGCTTTGAAAAAGCCTGCCAGTATGCTAGTGGAGCCATAATCGGTACTGCTTTCGTGAAAGCACTGCAAAGTGACAAGCTTGAAGAAAGCATACAAGGTTTCATGATAGGCTTCTCGAAGTAGCGCAAGACCTGGGAGTTATACGAAATAGCGGATCCTCAGGCATAGCTTGAAGCGGTGAAACTACTTATCAGTTACTCGAGTAGTGAAAGTCTTGGGCGTGATTGGTAAAGCGGATGATCTGAAGTCATTAAAAAAGGCAAAGCCATTACAAGCTTTGCCTTTAAAACCGTACCGTAGGAAGTTTTAAGTTATAGTACATCTTCAAGACTTCCCTTACCTTCCCTTATTACTTCGAACTCGCCCGATGTACAATCGATTACGGTAGAGGCGATGTTGCCGCCGTAACCACCATCAATAACCAGATCTACCGTATCGTGGTATTTCTCTTGTATCAATTCCGGGTCTGTCGAGTATTCTAGTACATCGTCGTCATCGCGGATAGAAGTAGAAAGGATTGGGTTGCCTAGCAGTCGTACAATTTCCCTGGCGATGTTGTTGTCCGGAACACGGATACCCACCGTTTTCTTCTTGGAACTCAGAAGTTTAGGTACATTGTTGTTCGCGTTGAGAATGAAGGTGTAAGGTCCTGGCAATGCTTTCTTCAATACACGAAAGACATTGGTGTCTATGGGCTTAATGTAGTCTGATATATGACTCAGGTCAGAACAGATGAACGAGAAATTCGCTTTATCGGGCTTAATGCCTCTCAATCTGCAGATGCGTTCAATCGCTTTATGATTGGTAATGTCGCAGCCCAGACCGTAGATGGTGTCTGTTGGATAAATGATGATACCGCCGTTTCTGAGTACCTCTACCGCCTGTTCAATGAACTTCGGATTTGGGTTTTCTGGATAGATCTTGATAAGCATAGGGTCAATTTACGAATTTGTTTGGTGTGCATATTGATATATAATGTACTATTGTAGGAATCTGTTTTTAGAATTTAGAATATGAGGAAAGCATTTATCGCTCTCGCAGCATTTTTGGTTACTGCCACGGTAATGATTAGCCTGGCATGGCCACCATTTTTCTGGGCTTTTATCTTTGTTGGCCCGTTTGTTTTACTGGGTATTTACGACTTATATCAGCCCAAACATAGCATCGTAAGAAACTATCCTGTCTTTGGCCGTTTACGCTATTTCGCGGAAGATTTACGGCCCAAAGTATACCAGTATTTCGTTGAAAGTGATACCAATGGTAAGCCTTTCAGCCGCTTGAGCCGCTCGCTGATCTACCAGCGCGCAAAAAAAGAAACGGACACAATCCCTTTTGGTACACAGCTCGATGTTTATGAGAACGGATACGAATGGTTAAGCCATAGTATTGCTGCGATCAGTCACCATGAGCTGGAGCCAAATCCCCGCGTAATGATCGGTGGACCGGACTGTAAGCAGCCATACGCTGCCAGTATTTTTAATATCTCTGCTATGAGCTTTGGCTCGCTAAGCGAGAACGCTATCCGTGCACTTAATGGCGGTGCTTTTATGGGTAATTTCGCCCACAATACCGGTGAGGGTGGAATTAGTGATTACCACCTGGCAGAGAAGGGCGACCTTATCTGGCAAATCGGGACCGGGTACTTCGGTTGCAGGCACCACGATGGAACCTTCAATGATGAGGCCTTTGCGGAGCGTTCCAAGATGGAACAGGTGAAGATGATTGACATCAAACTATCCCAGGGCGCAAAGCCTGGACACGGTGGTATTTTACCAGCACAGAAAGTAACGCCTGAGATTGCCAGGATCCGTCTGGTGAAGGAAGGTTTCGACGTACTATCTCCACCTTCGCACGCTGCATTCTCCACACCTTTGGAGTTGATGGATTTCGTGAAAAAGCTGAGAACACTTTCTGGTGGTAAACCTGTCGGTATTAAGTTGTGTATCGGCCGTAAGAGCGAGTTCTTCGCCATTTGTAAAGCAATGGTGAAGACGGGTATCTACGTTGATTTTATTACCGTTGATGGTGGTGAGGGTGGAACAGGTGCTTCACCGCAGGAGTTCTCCAACGCGGTAGGTATGCCACTTCGTGAAGGCGTTGCCTTTGTATATGATGTACTTACAGGCTTTGGCTTAAAGAAACACATCAAGATCATTGCTTCAGGTAAAGTTGTTTCCGGATTTGACCTGATCAAGAATATTGCACTCGGTGCAGACCTTTGTAACTCTGCAAGGGGTATGATGTTCGCCCTGGGTTGTATTCAGGCTTTGGAATGTAATACCAATACCTGCCCAACAGGTGTCGCTACACAGGATCCAAGTTTAATGAAAGGTTTGGTAGTTGAAGACAAGAAAACCCGGGTGTTTAACTATCACCGTTTAACGGTGGCAAGTGCAATTGAGTTGCTGGGTGCAGCTGGATTGAGACATCCGTATCAGTTAACACGGGCATACATCAACAGAAGGATTAGTCCGAATGTGATGCAGTCTTATATTGAGACTTTCCCATACATTCCTGAAGGTAGTTTATTGAAAACACCGTATCCTACAAAATATGAACTGGGTATGGCTTTAAGTACTTCGAAGAGCTTTGCGCCGACAGACTACAAAGTATCACAGATTGATTATGCTCATGCAAATTCCCTGAACGGGTAATTTGCATGAGCCAATCGGCTTATTATTAAAATTCAGCGTTCTTGGGGAATCTCGGGAACGCTATTACATCTCTAATGTTGGTCATACCGGTTACAAATAGGACCAGGCGTTCGAAGCCAAGACCAAAACCTGCATGCGGTGCAGAACCAAAACGACGGGTATCTAAATACCACCACATTTCATCTTGGGGAATGTTCATCTGTTCCATGCGTTGCATCAATCTTTCCAGACGCTCTTCACGCTGAGAACCACCAATCATTTCACCAATTCCCGGGAATAGGATATCCATCGCAGCGACGGTTTGTCTGCCTTGCTCATCTGGCTCATTCTGACGCATGTAGAACGACTTAATATCAGCAGGGTAGTCTGTAAGTATTACTGGTTTTTTGAAGTGTTTCTCCACCAGGTAACGCTCGTGTTCAGACTGCAGATCTGCGCCCCACTCATCAATCAGGTATTTGAATTGCTTCTTCTGGTTCGGCTTGGAAGATTTAAGGATTCTGATTGCTTCAGTGTAGGTCAGTCGCTCGAATTCATTTTCCAGGCAGAAGTTCAGTTTTTCCACCAGTGACATGGCACTGCGCTCTGCTTGTGGTTTTGATTTCTCTTCCTCTTGCAGGCGGTTGTTCAGGAACTCAATTTCTTCCTTGCAGTTTTCCAGCGCATAGCTGATGACATACTTCATCATATCTTCTGCAAGCTGCATGTTGTCCTCTAAATCAGCAAACGCCACTTCCGGTTCAATCATCCAGAACTCGGCAAGGTGACGGGTGGTATTGGAGTTTTCCGCACGGAAGGTCGGTCCGAAGGTATAGATCTGGCCGAAAGCCATTGCTGCAAGCTCCCCTTCAAGCTGTCCGGATACCGTTAGGTTCGTTGCTCTGCCGAAGAAGTCTTCCGCATAGTTAACCTTTCCGTCTTCCGTCCTTGGTGTATTATCAAAGTCAAGGGTGGTCACTTTAAACATCTCACCAGCACCTTCAGCGTCAGAAGCTGTAATTACCGGCGTATGCATGTAGACAAAGCCACGCTCGTTGTAGAACTTGTGAATCGCGAAAGCAAGTGCGTGTCTTACTTTGAACACTGCATTGAAGGTATTGGTGCGGAAACGCAGGTGTGCAATCTCCCTTAGGAATTCCAGGCTGTGCTTTTTAGGCTGCAAAGGAAATTTTTCAGGATCACTATCACCTAAGATCTCGATTGTTGTTGCTTTAACATCAACGCGCTGACCTTTACCGATAGATTCTACGATAGTACCCGTTACCGCAACTGCAGCCCCGGTTGTAATTCTTTTTAGTAGCTGCTCCGGCGTATTATTGAAATCAACTACGATTTGAATGGTACCCATGCAAGAGCCGTCATTTAGCGCAATAAACTGGTTATTGCGGAAGGTACGAACCCAACCCATTACGGTTACTTCTCTGTCAAACTCGGTCGTTTCTAGTAAATCTTTTATTTTTTCTCTTTTAATCATGTCTTTAGAATCATGTCTTTTTATGGAGCCTGTCAAAAATAAGCAATTCCATCAAATACACCGTCTTATTTGCTGCTAAATGCGAAATGAGCATGGGTAACCCGCAGGTAGAAGAAGCCAGGTATAATGAATACAAAAAAAGCCGGCCAGCAAATTAATGCTGGCCGGCTTCCTATGATTTAAATTAGAATACTATGCTAATACTTTAGTTACCAGGTTAGCGGCATCTTGTAGTGCAATAGCTGAATAAACCTGTAGACCAGATTCATCAATTAGTTTTTTAGCTTCTTCAGCATTTGTACCTTGAAGACGGCAGATAATTGGAACAGGAACGTTTCCAATTTCCTGGTAAGCATCAATCACACCTTGAGCAACACGGTCGCAACGAACGATACCACCAAAGATATTGATCAGGATCGCTTTAACGTTAGGGTCTTTAAGGATGATGTTAAAACCAGCTTTAACGGTTTCAGCATTTGCAGTTCCACCCACATCAAGGAAGTTAGCAGGCTCACCACCAGCAATTTTAATGATGTCCATTGTCGCCATCGCAAGACCAGCACCATTCACCATACAACCAACGTTACCGTCAAGTTTTACATAGTTCAGGTTAGAAGCACTTGCTTCAACTTCTGTTGGATCTTCTTCTGCAGTATCGCGCATTGCTGCGTAGTCTTTATGACGGAACAAAGCGTTCTCATCAAGGTTTACTTTCGCATCAACAGCAATAATTTTATCGTCAGAGGTTTTTAATACCGGGTTGATCTCGAACATTGCAGAGTCCGTAGCATCATAAGCTTTATAAAGTGCGGTAACAAATTTTACCATCTCTTTATGTGCTGCACCAGTTAAGCCAAGGTTGAAAGCGATTTTACGCGCCTGGAATCCTTGCAAACCAACTTTAGGGTCAATATCTTCTTTGAAAATCAAGTGAGGTGTTTTTTCTGCAACCTCTTCGATATCCATACCACCTTCAGTAGAGTACATGATGATGTTGGTACCGTTTGTTCTGTTTAAAAGAACACTCATATAGAATTCCTTGGTTTCAGAAGCACCTGGATAGTAAACATCCTGTGCAACAAGAACCTTGTTCACTTTTTTACCTTCAGGACCAGTTTGAGGGGTTACCAACTGCATTCCAAGGATTGCAGATGCTCTTTCTTTAACCTCATCCAGGTTTTTAGCAAGCTTTACACCGCCACCTTTACCACGACCACCAGCGTGGATCTGTGCTTTAATCACAACCCAGTCAGAGTTGTAATCAGATTTCATTTTTTTAGCCGCTTCAACAGCTTGATCAACTGTATCGGCAACGATGCCTTCTTGAACGGCAACACCAAAACTCTTTAGTATTTCTTTACCTTGATATTCGTGGATGTTCATTTGCTGAATTATTTTGTGTCAAATCTACAATTCTAGTTCGGTTATAAAAACATATAATCACGTTTCTGGGATTTTTTTGACGTTTAAATGGGCTATTCAACCTTATTAATGTCTCGCATTTTGTAAGTTTGCATATATATGCTTAGAGCCACAGCAGTTAAAAAATCTTATGGAAGTCTGCCCATATTAAAAGGTGTAGACTTTGAAGTTGAAAAGGGAGAAATCGTAAGCATCATCGGCGCTTCTGGTGCCGGAAAAAGCACACTGCTGCACATCCTGGGTACGCTTGACAAACCGGATTCAGGAACAGTAGAGCTCAATGGCACAAAGATCAGCGGCCTCAGCGGTGAGCTGGTATCCATATTCCGCAACAAGAACATTGGTTTTGTATTTCAGTTCCACCACCTGCTGCCGGAATTTACCGCACTGGAGAACATCTGCATTCCTGCATTTATCGCCAAGGTGCCAAAGAAAGAAGCGGAACGCAAAGCCATGGAGCTGCTGGATATGTTGGGCCTTAAAGCCCGGGCACAGCATAAACCAAATGAATTGTCCGGGGGAGAGCAACAACGCATTGCCGTTGCACGTGCACTGATCAACCGCCCAACGGTGGTCCTAGCCGATGAGCCATCGGGTAACCTCGATTCTACCAATGCCGATGCACTGCATCAGTTTTTCATCACCCTGCGGGAAAACTTCAACCAGACATTTATTATCGTCACCCACAACGAAGGTCTCGCTAAAATCAGTGACCGCGTTGTAACCATGAAAGATGGTTTAATTATATAGCTATTATACTTTGAAAATATTAATCACTGGCGGCAAATCTGCCGGAACACTTAAGTTGCTTAAAGCCTTTGAAGGACACGAAATAATCCTTGCCGATTACGGCGAAACCCCATCCTTTGGCTCGGCCGCATATACATTCCTATCCCTTGGCGAAGAAAACGACGCCATCGCACACAATCTGCTTAACACCTGCCTCGACCATGGCGTAGAGTGCCTGTTGCCGCTTCATGAGTTTGAGGTCTCTCAGGTTTCAAAATCTGCAGTGTTGTTCGAGGAATTTAACATCACCGTTTTGCTACCATCACTCATTGACCTTCCGAAATTCTTTTACCCGCTTCAGGATGTGGACCCGAAAAGCCCTTGGGCAATATTCGTGAAAGGTGAACTTAAGTTCCCCGTAGAAGCCACAGCGGCCCTGCACGCCTTAGGAAAAGAACACGAGCTCAATGGCGTGTTTTACATCCCTGAACAGTTGGAACAACCCACAGCCATCCTTTTTACCATTAAGTGATGGGTGCAGCGAAATACATGGAGGAACATGAGGCGTTCGTTTTCGAGCTCGATGATGTGTTGTATCCCGTTAAAGACTTTCACCTGCAGGTTTATTACCTCTTTGCTTCTTTTCTGGAATACACGGAGCAGCTCGACGCAAGCGCCATCGTCTTGTTCATGAAAGAAACCTACGAGCAGGATGGCGAGCGAGCAGTGCTGGATAAAACCTTTGCCGCATTCGGCATTGCCGATAAATACCGGGAGAACTTCGCACTGCTGAACAAAACCGCGAAGCTGCCCTTGAAGCTCCTGATGTTCGAACCTGTCCTGAAGTTCATGCAAGATCTGGTGGTGGAGCGCAAAACCATCTATCTGCTGGTAGGCGGAGACCCTGAGCAACAGCTCAATAAGATCAGACAAATCGAATGGAATGGCCTGGAACAGTACATTCGGGTCTTCTTCAAGGAGGAGATTACGCGCAATCCGGACCACGACAGTTTAGCCAGGTTCATCACGGCCCACAAGCTTTCCCCAGCTGCTATTTTGGTGGTGGGAAAGGCAGAATCTGATCAGCATATGGCTGCTGAACAGGGAATTAAATTTTTAACGGTTAATAAACTTTTATTATCTTAACTACGTTAATACAACCATACACAAGCTATTTCTTTGAAATGAATATAAAATCCACCTGGATACGCAGCGCCGTTACAGCTGCACTTATCATCTTTACAGGCCTGTCGGCATGTAAGAAGTCGGATTCTGACGTCGACCCTACGGAGCCGACGACCGAAGAGCCGACTTCCAGCGACAGAGCTGATCTGACTAAAGATTCCATTTTCTATTATGCTAAAGAGGTTTACCTCTGGAATGAGTCCTTGCCAAGCTACGAGCAATTTAAACCACGGTCCTTCAATGCCGCTACCGATATTCTGAGCTACGAATCCGAGTTGTTTAAGATCTCCCGTTACGGCACGAACCCGGAGACCAGTCAGCCTTACGAATACAACAGAGGTGCACCTGAATTCCCTAAATATTCCTACATCTCTGATCTGAATGACAAGAACCCGACAGCTGGTATTGCGCCTAAAGGTTCGGTGAATACCGATGGCGATGGCTACGACCTGGGTATCTATTCTTTCTCCGCTTTTGGTACAGACAACAACTACCGACTTTACATCAAGGCCGTATACCCTGGATCATCAGCTGCTGAGAAGGGCCTGACCAGAGGAACTGAAGTGACCACCATAGACGGGAAACGTATTGGTACGAACTTCCAGTCGGAAAAGAATCTGATCAATGACTTACTCGACAACAGTATTCCATCTGCAAACCTGAAAGGTTTAAAAGTCGATGGTACCCCTTTTGAAGTCACCTTAACCAGGACATCTTACAGCAGTAGTCCGGTATATAAAAGCAAAGTGTTCGATGTAAACGGCAAAAAAGTCGGTTACGTCCACCTCGGCCGTTTCTCCAGATTAACCAGCCCGGAAGGTTCTACCCCAAGCGATACAAACCTGGATCCTGTGTTTGCGAAGTTTGCTTCAGAAGGTTTAACGGATCTGATTGTTGATCTTCGTTATAATGGTGGAGGTTACGTAAGCACTGCAGAACATTTGATCAACCTCATCGCGCCATCTACGGCAACAGGGGTGATGTACAAAGAGGTCTACAACAAGACGCTGCAGAATATTGATCGAAACAAGAGCATACTTAAAAACCAGCCACTAACCGATGCAAGCGGAAACGTGAGATATGATACCAATGGCAAAATCTTAACCTATGCGAATGTAGATTATTCCGTAAGCGGCAATACGGCGAACTTTAAGAAAGTAGGCGGGTTAACTGGTGTTAAGAACATCGTATTCATTGTAAGCGGAAATACCGCTTCTGCAAGTGAGTTGACCATTAACGCCCTTAAGCCCTTTGTTAACGTGAAATTGGTAGGCACAACCACTTACGGTAAACCTGTCGGATTCTTCCCGGTAACCATTGAAAACAGATACGATGTTTACTTCTCTATGTTTGAAACCTTGAACTCGAAAGATGAAGGCAAGTATTATGCTGGTATGAAAGCGGACATCAATGATGCTACGGATGATGCGAAGCGTGACTTTGATGATGCGAGTGAAAACTACATTGCTAAAGCACTGAACCTACTTGCACCAAGTGCAACAACCAACGCCAATGCCAAAGCAAGCATGAGTGTGAAGGGCAGAAGCGGCGTAACGCTGAACTTCTCTCCATCAATGACAGAAAGCATGAAAAACCCCGGCGAATTTGTGGGTATGATCGAAACCAGACACAAGACCAGATAAGGTCAACTACATAACAAGAAAAGCCCGGCAATGCCGGGCTTTTCTCGTATAAGCCAATTGCTGGATATTAGCACAAGGATATGAATACATCAATAGATACAACTAAAGAAACATCCAATCAACAAGTCGCAATTAAACAGTAGCAATACAGCAAAGCTTACTGCTTTTTCATCTGTAACTTCTGTTTGTACATGGACTGGATGTCCCGGTCTTTATCTACGTTATCCACAATTTCAAGTATAGCCTCAGCAGCATCTATAAAAAAAGCTGGTTGAATATTCTCAAACTTGTCGCTGGCCTTATGGTAATCTTTATGGTCCTCCACGCCAAAATATAGAAATGGAATGCCCTTGGCATTAAAAGCACCCTGATCACTCTGATTAGTCCAGTCATCCACGTTGAACTCCGGATTGTCATGCCCAAGCATGATCTTCACATTAGGCTGTGTATGGGTCAGATATTTCTTCAGCTGCGGATTCGTGAATGTGCCCGCCGCATAAAGCTCGTTCTTCTCATTATGGCTGATCATATCCAGGTTAACGTTCAGCAAGACTTTCTTCAAGTCGAACGGCGCATGATCCACAAAGTAGCCAGAGCCCTGCCAGTCGAGCTCTCCCGCATCAAAGAATGCAAACACAAGCGTGTGGTCGGGCTTCGACTTTTTATAGTGTGCCGCAATATTTAACATTGCCGCAACGCCAGATGCATTGTCGTCCGCGCCATTATAAATCTCCTCGTTAATCACGCCCAGGTGGTCATAATGCCCGGAGATCACGATGATCTCGGGAGATTTCCCGGGTATGTAGGCGATGAGGTTTTTCGCATCCACCATCTTACCGGTCCGGTCTTTCGCTTTAAAAGGCTGCTCGAAGTGCTGCAAGCCACCATAGTTGCTCAGGCCCAGTTCTGATAACCTCTTCTTCAGGAAGGTTCGCGCCAGTGCTGCGCCATCTGTACCCGTCTTTCTGCCCTGGTATGCATCAGAAGAAAGCGTTTTAACATCTTCAAGCAAGCTATTTGCGCCCTGAACCTCTTCTGCCTTCTTCACCGTCTGGCAACTCATTAGTAATGCAAGTGGTATAAATAATCTAAATTTCATTTATGTGTTGATGTTGTTAACTGGAAAATAAGGTTTCCAACAAAGCTTTTGTTCTAATATATTACATTTTTATGATATACAGCTTTACCTCAACAAAAACTTAAAGCACTGGGGTATGTTCTCTTGCAATAACAAATCACAAAATTAAATTTCTCAAAATGGAATATAGAAGATTAGGAAAATCGGGTTTACAGCTTAGTGCATTATCGCTGGGTAGCTGGCTAACCTTTGGAAATCAGATCTCAGATCAGGTGGCTGATGAACTTATGGGTGTTGCTTATGATGCAGGTGTAAACTTCTTCGACAACGCGGAAGGCTATGCAGAAGGCAAGTCGGAAGAGGTGATGGGCAGGATTCTTAAAAGCCATGGATGGGAACGGGAATCGTACGTAGTTTCCAGTAAGGTGTTTTTCGGAACAGAAAACAAAGGACCGAATAGGGTGGGCCTTTCCCGCAAGCATGTCATTGAAGCATGCAACGCTGCCTTAAAGCGTTTGCAGGTAGATTATCTGGATCTGTATTTCTGCCACCGCCCGGACAAGAACACGCCAATTGAAGAAACCGTCTTTGCGATGAACACGCTATTGCAGCAAGGTAAAATTCTTTACTGGGGTACGTCTGAATGGAGCGCGACAGAAATCATGGAAGCCATCAGCATTGCTAAACAGTACCATCTAATCGGACCAACGATGGAGCAGCCGCAATACAACCTGCTGGAGCGTACCAAGCTCGAGAAAGACTACCAATTGCTTTTCAAGGAGCATGGACTGGGCACCACGATCTGGTCGCCACTCGCATCCGGATTACTTTCGGGTAAATACACTGCCGGAGCGGTAAAGGATACGCGTTTGGATCTAAAAGGTATGGAATGGTTAAAGGAATCTGTACTTGCAGAAGAGAACCTGAAAAAAGCACAGCAACTGCAGGGGCTCGCTGATGAACTCGGTGTGCCACTGGCGAAATTATCCCTGGCCTGGTGCCTGACCAACCCGAATGTTAGCACCGTAATTTTAGGCGCTTCTAAAACGGAACAGCTGAAAGAAAATCTGACAGCTATTGAAGTCGTACCGATGCTGACGCCAGAGGTGTTAACCAAGATCGAAGACATCATGCAGACCAAGCCAGTATTGCCACAATTTTAATGTATTAATTTGCGCTGACCAGCAACGCTAAGATCTTTGCAGCTATTCGTGCATGCCCTAAGATTAAAAGCCGGCCGGCAGAATAGCGTTTGATTTACATAAAGGATGGGCTCGCAATTGGCCCTTTCTTTATGTAATATGTCTAGCTAAACACCAAAAGATACGCTTTTAACAGGCCTTTTAAAAGTCCTGTAAACCTGAAAGGTGAGCCACGTGGCATCCAATAGAAAAACAAAATGCTGCCAAACAGAAAAGGGCGCTAGAAATAGCGCCCTTGTTATAGGTAAATGTCTGGTAACGTTTTCTGGTTAGAAAAGGATCTTATATAAAAAAAGATCAGCATGACGCTGATCCGGTATCGGCTAGAATTATCCTAAGTATGACTTCAGGATTTTACTTCTTGAGGTGTGGCGCAGGCGCTGAAGTGCTTTGTCCTTGATTTGACGTACACGTTCACGGGTTAAGTTAAACTTCTCACCAATCTCTTCAAGAGAAAGTGGGTGATTGGTACTTAAACCGAAGAACAATACGATAATCTCACGCTCACGTTCCGTAAGGGTAGATAAAGACCGCTTGATCTCTTCAGAAAGTGATTCGTTAATCAGACTGCTGTCTGTATTTGGCTCATGGTTCTCCAATACATCAAGAAGCGTATTTTCTTCTCCCTGTACAAAGGGCGCATCCATAGATACGTGACGGCCGGAGTTACTTAAAGTATCTGAAATTTTCTCAACAGTGGTTTCTAGAATATCTGCAAGCTCTTCTGGTGAAGGCTCACGTTCATATTCCTGCTCCAGTTTAGAGAAAGCTTTACTGATCTTGCTTAGTGAACCAACCTGGTTCAAAGGTAAACGTACAATACGGCTCTGCTCCGCAATCGCCTGCAGAATAGATTGGCGGATCCACCAAACCGCATAGGAAATGAATTTAAATCCTTTAGTCTCATCAAAACGTTTTGCCGCTTTAATCAAACCCAGGTTACCTTCATTGATCAAGTCACCCAAAGTCAAACCCTGATTCTGATATTGCTTAGCCACGGATACCACGAAACGTAAGTTGGTTTTAGTTAGTCTTTCTAAAGCCGCCTGGTCACCTTCGCGAATTTTTCTAGCTAATATTACCTCTTCTTCTGCCGTGATTAAATCTACTTTACCAATTTCGTGAAGGTATTTGTCAAGGGATTGACTTTCACGGTTGGTTATGGATTGCGTTATCTTGAGTTGTCTCATTTATGTGCGTACTGCGTATTATGTAGTTTGAACGTGCAAAAGTATGAAAATTCCGGGCATTTTAAAACTTAAATTCCTGTAAACGTTACACTTTGCACCTGATTTATGTGTCTGCTTTTAACAACAAAAATTATTCCAAGATTGTTTGCAATACCGCATGGAACAATCCCCCGCGCGGCTCGAATCTAGCTGTACAGGGGATTCCAGATGTGCTTTAATTCGCTCGTAAATACACTAACGTCTAAAGATCAGAAAGTTTGAAAGTGTCTTTCACACGAACGCCCTTTTCCGTCTGCTGTAAAGTACAGCATTCATTTACATTGTCGTGTTCTAAAAAAAGAACGTAATCATTTTGCACGGCTTCTTCCAAAAAAGCTTTCTTTTCTTCAAGGGTTTTTAACGGAAACATGTCATAAGCCATCACATACGGGATGGGCAGGTGCCCAACCGATGGGAGCAGGTCGGCCATATATACGATTGTCCGGTCTTGATAGCTGATCTGCGGTAGCATCATCGCATCGGTATGCCCATATGCATAACGTACCGTAACGTTGTCCTGAAACGCTTGCCCGCTTACATCAGAAACAAACTGCAGCTGCCCGCTCTCCTGGATCGGCAGAATGTTCTCTTTCAGAAATGACGCTTTCTCCCGGTCGTTCGGGTTCACAGCCCAGTCCCAGTGCTGCTCATTGCTCCAGTACGTCGCGTTTTCAAAGGCAGGCTTAAGCTTGTCGCCATCCCGCACAATGGCACCACCGCAGTGGTCGAAGTGTAAGTGCGTAAGAAATACATCCGTGATATCAGAACGCTGGAAGCCAAGCGCAGCGAGCGACTTATCCATGGAATCATCTCCATGAAGGTAGTAGTGACTTAAAAACTTACTGTCCTGCTTGTCGCCAATTCCCGTATCCACCAGGGTCAGCCGATCGCCATCTTCAATAAGCATGCAGCGCATGGCCCAGGTGCAAAGGTTATTTTCATCTGCCGTATTGGTCCGCTGCCAGATAGACTTCGGTACAACCCCAAACATGGCGCCGCCGTCGAGCTTGAAAAATCCGGTTTCAATAGTATGTAACTTCATATTTGGTCTTGATTTCTCGTAAAAATAGAAAACCCCCGGTATTTGGCCGGGGGTTTTACGAATTATTATGTCCAAAAGAATTTAAAGACAGCTAAGCCTATTACGGACAAAGCCCTGCTTTATCATTCATTCAAATCTTATTTTTACAAGTGAATCACTTCACCGTAAGCATCAGCAGTAGCTTCCATAATCGCTTCACTCATGGTTGGGTGTGGGTGAACGGCTTTCAGGATCTCATGACCAGTGGTTTCCAGTTTTCTGGCAACGACAATCTCGGCGATCATTTCTGTCACGTTTGCACCGATTAGGTGTGCACCCAATAACTCACCATATTTAGCATCGTAGATCATTTTAACAAAACCATCTTTCGCGCCAGCAGCACTTGCTTTACCAGATGCAGAGAATGGGAACTTACCAATCTTTAGCTCATAACCGGCAGCTTTAGCCGCTTTCTCGGTGTAACCTACAGAAGCAATCTCTGGCGTACAGTAAGTACAACCCGGAATGTTGTTGTAGTCTAAAGGCTCTGGATGGTGACCAGCAATTTTCTCTACACAGATGATACCTTCAGCAGAAGCAACGTGCGCCAATGCCTGACCGGTTACCACATCACCAATGGCATAGTAACCTTTCACACCAGTGCGGTAGAACTCGTCAACAACGATCTTGCCTTTGTCCGTTTTGATACCAGTTTCTTCAAGGCCGATGTTCTCCAGGTTAGCAATGATACCTACTGCAGATAGTACGATATCCGCTTCAAGCACTTGCGTACCTGTAGCCGTTTTAACCTGTACCTTGCAGCCTGCGCCAGAAGTATCAACAGATTCTACGGTAGAAGAGGTCATCACGTTAATGCCTGCTTTCTTGAAGTTACGCAGCAATTGTTTTGACACATCCTCATCTTCCACAGGAACGATGTTATCGAGGAACTCAACGATGGTTACCTGAGTACCCATGGTTGCATAGAAGTAAGCGAACTCCACGCCGATGGCGCCAGATCCAACAACGACCATAGATTTTGGTTGCTGTGGCAAGTTCATCGCTTGTCTGTAGCCAATGATCTTTTTGCCGTCTTGTTTAAGGTTAGGCAATTCTCTGGATCTGCTTCCGGTTGCAACAATGATATGTGGAGCAGTGATTTCTTTCTGGGAACCATCAGCAGCACGAACTTCAACTTTGTTGTTCGGCTTTACCTTAGCGGTACCCATAATCACTTCAATTTTATTTTTCTTCATCAGGAACTGAACACCCTTGCTCATGCCTTCTGCAACACCGCGGCTACGTTTGATAACAGCACCGAAGTCGGCTTCTGCAGGAGCGGTTTTGATGCCGTAGTCTGCAGCATGATTGATGTATTCAAAAACCTGTGCACTTTTTAAAAGGGCTTTGGTTGGAATACAACCCCAGTTCAGGCAAATCCCACCTAAAGACTCACGCTCTACAATGGCGGTCTTTAAACCTAATTGAGAAGCTCTGATCGCAGCAACATATCCACCCGGACCGCTGCCTATTATAATCACATCGTAGTTCATATTTTAAAATAAAGGAATAATACTTAGTACCTCGCAAAATTAGAAAAAATACTTTAGGAATAGGTGAGGGGCACCTGGTAATGCAATGAATTGTGATTTTGAATACAGATGTTACAAAAAACGCTGACCAGTTTTCTGAACATCTGCCGTTTAAAAGCTTGTCATACGGGCAGCTGGCAGGCGCTTTAATCACCTTCAGGAGACAAGCTGCCAGGCAGATCTTCAGCGATATGATTCTGAGTTCGCTGCTGAAAACAATAGAAAAATTCGATGTTTTTGAGGAAAAATGTGAATAAGTTAGGTTTCTGTTGAAAAAAACCGATTAGTTAATATAAAATTAACATTAGAAACTAAAGGTGTGATAAATAAATAATTACCTTTGCGGCGTTTTATCACAATTAACAAAAAAACACACACTTATTTTAAAAAAAAGTATGATGAAATCTTTACTATCTCGGATTGTAGTAATCGTACTCGTTTTTGTGAGTTTCTGTACTGCTACACAGGCACAGGTAACCACTTCTTCGATTACAGGTACAGTGAAAGATGCTACACAGGCCCTACCAGGGGCGAGTGTTAAGGCAATTCACGTGCCAACCGGAACTGTTTATGGTCTAACCACAAACAATGACGGACGTTTTTCCATTGCGAATGCCCGTGTAGGCGGACCTTACACCATTGAGGTAAGCTACGTAGGGTATAGCCCAAAGAAGTATGATAATATTTACCTTAAACTAGGTGAGCCTTTCGTACTGAATGTTGTCGTAACCGATGATGCTGCTCAACTTAATGAAGTAAGAGTAGTTGGAAATCAGCCAAATGCCATCATGAACTCTAACAAAAGCGGTTCTTCTACCGTAGTAACCAGAGCGCAGATTCAAAACCTTCCAACCATTTCCAGAAGTGTTAACGACTTAACCCGTTTAACGCCTCAAGCAGGTGGTAACAATGGAATTGGTGGTGGTAACTACCGCTCAAACAACTTCAGCGTGGATGGTGCGAACTTTAACAACCAATTCGGTATCGGACAGAACGTTCCGGCGAACGGTTCTCCAATTTCAATCGACGCGCTAGAGCAAATCTCTGTTAACGTAACGCCTTATGACGTTCGTCAATCTGGATTTACCGGTGGTTCGGTTAACGCGGTAACCCGTTCAGGTACAAACAAATTCTTTGGAAACGCTTTCTTCACCATGCGTGGCGAAGAGCAACAAGGAAAACGTATCAAAGATTTCAGACTTCCTGATGCACAAATCCAAAGCTTCGATGAGAAGAACTATGGTTTCAGTTTAGGTGGTCCGATCATTAAAGACAAGTTGTTCTTTTTTGTGAACGCTGAAAAACAAAAAACAATACAGCCAGGTACTTCAAGAATCGCGGCAACAGATGCACTTCCTTATGGTTCAATCTCTACGGTTACCAGAACACCTGCATCTTTCATGAATGATGTTAAATCATACCTTTTAAGTAACTACGGATATGACCCGGGTATTTACCAAGGTTACAGCAACATCAGCGATAACGAGAAGCTATTCGCAAGATTAGACTGGAACATCAGCAATAACCACCGCTTCAGCGTACGTTACAACCAGGTTGAAAGTCAAACGCCAAGTTCTGCAAGTACTTCAGTTTCTGGATCAGGGGTAACAGGTAACTTAAGCTATGGTAACAACAGATCTGGAAACAACCAGAATGCTGGTTTACCATTCTCTAACTCAAACTACTTCACTGCTGCTAACTTATATTCTGCAGTTGCTGAGTTAAACTCTACTTTCGGTAGCAGATTCACAAACATCGCACGTGCAACTTACTCGCACCAGAATGACCCAAGAAATTCTGAAAGTGCTTTATTCCCATTAGTAGATATCCTTGACGGATCACAAACTGCTTCTAGCGCTGGTAACGTGTTAACAACCTTCGGTTATGAGCCATTTACTTATGGTAACTTAAGAGATGTTGAAACTTACACTTATAGTGATGATCTAAACATTGCTTTAGGTAAACACAACGTTACTGTTGGTTTGCAGGCAGAATTCTCGACCACTAAAAATGGTTTCCAACGTTTCGGAACTGGTTTCTATACTTTCGGATCATGGGATGCATTCACCAGAGGCGACAAAGCATTACAATATTCAATCACTTACCCATTAACTGCTGACGGTTCTCAAGCTTTCCCAAGCTTTAAGTTTGCACAATACTCTGCATACTTACAAGATGAGTTCAACGTGTCTGACCGTTTGAAATTAACAGGTGGTATCAGATTCGAACAAGCGACTTATCCAGATGTATCTGAAGTTAGAACACACCCATTAGTAGCTCAACAAAGCTTCGCAGGTGGTAAAACCATCAATACTGGTGCGCTACCTGAATCCAGAATGACCTACTCTCCACGTTTCGGTTTTAACTGGGATGTTAATGGCGATCGTTCATTACAACTACGTGGTGGTACTGGTATCTTCACTGGTCGTATTCCTTTCGTATGGATCGTTTCACAATCAGGTGATGCTGGTTTATTACAATATACCCAAAGCTACACTGGTAACGATGTTCCAAACTTCAGCCCGAGCCCTGCTCCAAACTTAACCGGACCAAAAGCACAGGCTGGTTTAACTATGCCAGGTACCATCAGTGCGCTTTCTTCAGATCTTAAATTCCCGCAAACCTGGAAATCAAGTTTAGCAGTAGACTTCAGATTACCACTAGGCGTTATTGCAACTGTTGAAGGTATCTATGGTAAAGACCTAAACGTTGCGGTTGCGAAAAATGTGAACTTAAAAGATCCTATTCAGTACAACAACCCAGCTTTAGCAGACAACAGACCTTTCTTCGGTCCTAATGCGAATTCAAGACAATATGTAAACACGAATTCAAGAGGTGAGATCCTTGCAGCTGGTACTTCAACCAACAACGTTATCGAGATGACCAACGCTAAAGGTGGTTACAACTGGATGGCAACTGCACAGTTAACCAAAAACTTTGGTAACGGTCTTGGATTAATGGTTGCTTACACGAAATCTGACCAACGTAACTTCGGTGATCAGAGTGGTGACCAATTGTTAAACCTTTGGGGTATTCCGCAAACTGCTGGAAACTCAAACATTCCGACTTTAAGCTATTCAAGTAACTTAACACCTGATCGTGTAATTGCAAACGTTTCTTACCGCAAAGAGTGGTTAGGTAACCTTGCAACTTCATTTTCTTTATTCTACCAAGGTTCTCAACAAGGCAGATTCTCTTATGTTTACTCAACGGACTTCAACCGTGACGGTCAGAACAACGACTTGATCTATGTTCCTCAAAATGCATCAGAGATTAACTTCGTACAGTTGACGATCCCTGCATCTGGTAACACACCAGCTAAGGTTTATTCGCCGGAAGAACAAAACGCAATCTTCCAGGCTTATATCGATCAGGATGATTATTTGTCAAAACGCAGAGGTCAATATGCAGAACGTAACGGTGCAACATCTCCATGGAGAAACCAATTCGATTTCAGATTGGTACAAGAGGTTTTCAAAAACGTAGGTGGAACTAAAAACTCGTTCCAGTTTACTGCTGATATCTTCAACTTTGGTAACTTGTTAAACCGCAACTGGGGTACTTACAACTTCGTAAACCAGGCAAGTATTTTGGTGCCAACCAACGTATCTGCGATTAACGCAACAACTGCACCTACATTCAGATTGAATACTTCTGGTGGTGATGTGGTTAGATCTACATACGGTACTACTCAAAGTATCTCTTCTACTTACTACATGCAATTCGGCGTACGTTATAACTTTAACTAGTTATAAGCTAAACACGAATGCTTAATACAAGAGAAGGCCGGTCAATTTGACCGGCCTTCTCTGTTTAGTACCCTTCCCAGAATACCACCTACGCCAGCGCACTAGCTCCTGCATAAACCGAAAGCACGACTTTCAATGCACGACTAAGAACTACATTCGACATACCGCCTAACGCTTGTTCCAAAAAAAAATACCCGGATCAGTTACGATCCAGGTATTTTAAATTGAGCATTAATAATTAACGAGTTTAACTCTTCTGGAACATTATCCGGATGGATTAGTATCCAGGATTCTGTGGCGTTAAGTTCGGGTTGTTACGCATCTCTGCTGTAGGCAGTGGGAACAAATAATGTTTTTCTGCAAGCACAATGGTCGGGTTGTCCGGGAACTTGTGTCCAACAAATGCATCGAAGCCATTGGTTGCTTCGTTGTAAACTTTACGCAAACGTACCATGTCGAACCAGGTTTGGCCCTCATAGCACAGCTCATGCCAGCGCTCTCTCCAAACCGCTTCCTCAAACGTCGTCTGCGACAATCCGGCAAGTACAGGAATTTGCGCACGGCGTCTGATGGAATTCAGTGCTTCATAAGCCTGTGCATTTGGCGAACCATCCGCACGGTTCTGCGCTTCTGCATAGATCAGCAGCACATCTGCGTAGCGGATCAGCGGCCAGTTCAAGTCTGCCTGTGCAGTGCCCTTGGTGCCAGCGGTGCCATTCGCAACAACATCAAAATGTTTGAATATGTACGGTGCATTCAGCGGCTTTAAGGCCCCATCACCACCATCGTAGTAAGAGGTGTAGAAGAAACCCTGACGGTCACGTGCACGTAGATCATTCGGCTCATAGGAATTGTAGAATTGTGTGGTTGGTACAGTAGAACCCACCTCATCACTATACGCAGAAACGTTTTTGAAGTTAGGCAATAGCAACTGCTGCATTGGATTTCCTGCAACACTGGCAAGATACTGAATTTGGAAGATGTGTTCTCCCTTGTTCTCTTGCGCGAGGCTGTGTAGGTCAGCATATGTTGCAAACAGAGTAGCGCCGGAATTATCAATTACATCTTTTGCTTTATCTGCAGCGAGACGATAGTATTCTGCCCCTTTATTTAGTGGCTGTCCTGCCATGGTCAGGTATACCTTGGCAAGCAGAGACTTTACAGCTGCTCTACTAGCTCGCCCACTGGCATCCATCCAGGGTAAACCGGCTGCTTCAGCCTGCGATAGGTCGTCTACAATTAGCGCATAGCCCTCCTCAAGAGATTTTCTTTGTGGCAAGAAGTCCTCTGACTCCGTGGTTTGCGGTTTGGTTATTAAAGGTACATCACCATAAAGACGTACCAAATAAAAATATGCCCATGCCCTTAAAAATCGAGCTTCACCAAGAATCTGTGCTTTGCGGGTTTCATCCATTGGCGTAATTGCGGGAACACGATCAAGGACAAGATTTGTTTGAGCGATCACACTATATAAACCGTTCCACCAGTTCCGTACGAGTAGGTTATCTCCGTTGTATTGTAGACCCACAAGGTTGTTCAAGTCGGAGTTCTGTCCGGTCTCTGTTCGCGCTGTCCCGGTCACAACCTCTAGCATAGAGAAGTTAGCAACGAAGATACCAGCCCCACCACCAATAAACCTCGTTTGTGCGTATCCAGCTGCAAGTGCAGCTTCTGCATGTTCAGGGATAGTATAGTAAGTATCTGGTGTTAAGTTTGAAGGATCTGTTTCTTCCAGAAACTTCTTACAGCCCGTGCCAAATACCATCATGGTAGCTAGAACAAGCGTCGATATATGTTTAAATTTGTAATTCATGATTATACGTGTTGAATGATAAATAGTACTACAGGCCAACGTTTAAACCGATGAGAAAAGTTGTTGGCTTTGGATAATCAAAGAAAGTCTGTCCTTGTGAGAACACGTTTCCATAAGTAGTCACCTCTGGGTCGTTACCTCTGTATTTCGTAATCAGGAAGAAGTTTTGTGCACTTCCATAAATTCTCAGGCGGCTAAGCTTTAACTTCTGCGTAACTGCGCTGGGGAATGTATAGCCGATCAGCGCATTTCTGCCGCGGATGAATGAGCCATCTTGGATCCATCTTGTGTCAACATTGGTCACGTATCCAGCACGAGTATCACGGATTGCAGCAATCTCGCTATTTTGATTCTGTGGCGTCCATGCACCAAGCACACTCTTGTAGCTGTTCGCGATACCAACTCGATCTTCCGCAGAGTGTGTACTCATGTCCATCACGTCATTACCGTAAGAATACTGTAAGTCAACTAAGAGCTCCCAGTTTTTGTAGCGGAAGTTGTTGATGAACGCACCCCAGCCTTTAGGACTACCATTTCCAATAATGCCGCGGTCAGCATCATTTATCGCAAAGTCACCGTTACGATCCAAATATTTCACGTCTCCAGGCAGTAAAGGTTTACCGCCACGGTAGGTATATTTTGCTGCTTCTGCACGTTCCGCTTCACTCCAGGTACCCAGACGGGTTAGTCCCCAGAAAGAGCCTACAGGTTCTCCCACACGGATGATACCGGTTTCATTTGTAAAGCCAGGGTTGCCTACACCGAAGATGTCTGCCGGCGTAGCAAGTTCCAGTACCTTGTTCCTGTTGAGAGAAATATTGAAAGTCGTATTCCAAGTAAAGTCCTCGGTGCTGAAGTTTACAGTGCTGATACCTAATTCCAAACCTTTATTTTCCATCTTTCCAACGTTTCTGAAGACAAAACCGTGTCCACTGGTCCTCGGAACAGGTGCATCCAAAAGCATGTCCGTTGTCTTCCTGTAATAAACATCCGCTTCTATGTTTATGCGGTTTTGAAATAGGCCAAGTTCCACACCAATATCCGACTGAGCAGTAGATTCCCAAGCTAAGGCATCATTTCCTAAGCGGTTTGTACCAACACCTGCAAATCTGGTGTTGTTGAAAATTGCGGCGTAGTTTCCTAAAAGGCTTTTAGATGAATAAGCTGGAATTTCAGAGTTACCAGTTACACCATAACTGGCACGAAGTTTTAAGTTTGAAATAGTTTTGCTTCCTTTAAGAAAATCTTCTTCAGACACTCTCCATGCAACAGCTCCGGATGGAAATACTGCATACTTAGTTTTAGGGCCAAATTTTGAAGATCCATCAGTACGGGCAGTGGCGGTGAACAAATACTTGTCTTTCAAGGTATAGTTTACACGACCAAAATAGGAGTTAAAAGCGAAATCAGACCGTCTCGAGCCTCCAGGGTTTGGTTTGCCAGCCGCAACCAGATTGTTTGGGCCGTAGAAGTCTGTGGAAAAGTTTTCACCACTTGCGCTGAAACCAAAGATGTTAGTCTGATACCATGATGTACCAAGGGTGGCATTGATCACGTGATCCGTTCCGAGCTTCTTGTTGTATGTGAAATAGTTTTCAAGAGACCAGTAGCTTTCTCTGTTGTTATCTAAAAATGCTGTGCCGCGTTGATCAAACGAGATGCCATAAAGTGTCCGACCGTTGTATTCATTTCTGCCTCGAGTGACAACATTTGCACCTAAAATACTTCTAAATTCTAAACCTTCAGCAAGATTAATGTTTGCAAATACGTTACCGAGCGCAGTCTGCGTCTGCAACATATATTTTCTATCCGTTAAGATATGTACAGGGTTAGAACCACCTTCAGCCCCGGGATAGTTCTGGTTGTCTGCCCATGTTCCATCTGGATATTTTACTGGCAAGAAAGGAAAACTTTCTGTAATCATCCTCACGGAGTTCAAGCCACCTGTACCAATGTCAACCAAATTCTCATCTTGATTTGTGTAGTTCAAGCTACCACCAACTTTCAACCAGGATTTCATCTGACTCTCCACATTGAATCTGCCAGAATATCTTTTGAGATAGGAATTTTTTAATAAACCATTGTCTTCACGTACATTGAGGAAAATACCATAGGTGGTTTCCTGGTTTCCGCCCGTAAAACCAAGTTGGTGATTAAATGATAATTTATTTTGTGTAGCTTCCTTGAACCAGTCGGTATCATATAGCGGATTACCTTGGGCATCAAATAAGTTAGGTAACGTAAGTCTTTTAATTCTAGGATCTACGTAGTTACCCCTTGCCCAGCCTTCAGGGTCGTAAGTTCTCGCATTCTCATATGCTAAATTTTCAGTTGCGATATATTCTTGTGCATTAAGCATCTCCACGCGATTTGGACCGATTGTCGGCACACTAAATTCAGCATCATAGCTGATGCGACTGCCTGCAGAGCTACCCTTTTTGGTGGTAATCAAAATTACGCCATTTGCACCACGGGCACCATATATTGCAATGGATGATGCATCTTTAAGCACTTCGACAGATGCAATATCGCCCGGGTTCAGGAAATCGATCGCATTACTGTTTTGTGTCTGTGATCCAACCGGCAGGATTACGCCGTCGATTACATATAGCGGGTTGTTGGAGCTGTTGATGGAACTGAAACCACGAACACGAACGTTGGTTTGACCTCCTGGGCGACCTGAGTTGGTGTTCACCTGTACACCAGCGATCCGTCCTGCTAGTGCCTGATTAAGGGATGCTGCAGGGCGCTCTTCGAGTTGTTCCTGACGTACGGAACCAACAGCACCCGTCACGTCAGATTTACGGCGGGTACCGTAACCCACAACCACAACGTCGTCGAGGTTTTCACCTGCAGCAGGGGCCATGCGGATGGTAATTGCGGAACCGCCGTTACCTGCGGCACGCGTTTGATTGTTGTAGCCAATGTAAGAGAAGGTAATGATTTCAGAAGCATTGACCGCTTCAATGCTGAACTTTCCGGCATTGTCTGTTACGGCTGTTTTGCCGGAAGCGGTTTTGATGCCCACACCTGGAAGTGGCTTACCGGTCTCATCGAGCACGGTACCGCTTACACGGATCTGCTGGGCATTACTTTTGGAAAAGGTGATACTTGCTGCTTTCAGACTTGCACTGTAAGCTGAAGTCCCGTTTGCAAATGCCTGGTTACCCATAAACATGAGCACGGGGATACCTGTACAGAGTAAATGTTTGATTTTCATAAAGTTTATTTTGGTTAGAATTGAGATTGGTGCTGGATGCACCTGTTCGCTGGGATACGGGAAGGAGCTTAGGTTTGTTGCTTCCCGACGTGGATTTTAAAGCTGTTTTTTTAGGGGTAAATACTAAACCGTTTTACTGTGAGACTAGAGCGCTATATTGGTTAATTATATGCCTGTATTAAAATCTGTTTATGTAATTCGAATTGTGGTTCTTCTTTTTCGAGCGGTACGTATTCCCTGTATCTATCTATGCTGATGTTTAGCCAAACAGATATAAGCGTTAATCAATATTAGGAATATAGAATACATATTCCAAATATCTTTTAATAATTTCTAGTTAATAAATCAATAATATTTTAGCCGATGTTTAGCAGAAAAGGCATATCATGTTGTCGTTTCAATCAAACGATTAACCTTACGCATAAAAAAAGCCCCACAATAAGCGGGGCTTTGCAATAAATAGCTTGTTATTCTATGTTTCTCTGAAGCTAGAAGTACTGAAAAGTACCTTTATCACTTTGAATGGTTACCTGTTTTTGATCTCCAGCTTCCACGCGACCAACGATCTGTGCGTCGATGTTGAAGCTTTTGGATATCGCTATGATGTCTGCGGCAATGGTCTCAGGCACATAAAGCTCCATACGGTGTCCCATGTTAAATACTTTGTACATCTCTTCCCAGCTGGTGCCGGACTGCTCCTGAATCAACTGGAACAAAGGCGGAACCGGGAACAGGTTGTCTTTAATCACATGGACATCATCATTGATGAAATGCAGCACTTTGGTTTGCGCACCGCCACTGCAGTGTACCAGACCATGAATCTGACTTCTATAGCTTTCCAGCACTTTCTTAATTACGGGGGCATAACTACGTGTAGGCGAAAGGACCAGCTTTCCAGCAGTAACAGTTGTGTTTTCGGCTACAGTAATCTCGTCTGTCAACGATTTGCCTCCAGAGAATACCAGAGCGGACGGTACTGCAGGGTCGAAGCTCTCCGGATAAGTATTTGCAATGGTCTTGTTGAAAACATCATGTCTGGCGGAAGTTAATCCGTTGGAACCCATACCGCCGTTGTACTCGCTTTCATAACTTGCCTGCCCGCTCGAAGCTAAGCCGACAATCACGTCACCTGCCTGGATGTTGTGGTTGCTGATCACTTCCGCACGTTTCATTCTGCAGGTCACGGTAGAATCCACGATGATCGTACGTACCAGATCACCAACATCAGCGGTTTCTCCACCGGTAGAATAGATGGAGATGCCTTGTTCACGCAGTTCTGCAAGAATTTCTTCTGTGCCATTGATGAGTGTCGCAATGACCTCACCCGGGATCAGGTTCTTGTTACGACCAATGGTTGAGGATAACAGGATGTTTTCTGTTGCACCAACGCAGATCAGGTCGTCCAGGTTCATGATGATGGCATCCTGTGCGATTCCTTTCCAAACCGAAAGGTCGCCGGTTTCTTTCCAATACACATAGGCCAGGGCAGATTTTGTACCCGCACCATCGGCATGCATAATGTTGCAGTAGTCTTCATCATTTCCCAGAATATCCGGGATGATCTTACAGAAGGCCTGAGGGAAAATTCCTTTGTCAATATTTTTGATGGCATTGTGCACATCTTCTTTTGAGGCAGAAACGCCACGTTGGTTATACCTGTTATCACTCATGTTGTTGCAAAGATATAGAAAGCGCTTAAAGTAGGGTGTTTTAGAAATAAAAAACCCCTCAGCAAGGCTGAAGGGTTCGTAAAAGAAGGAAATTTTATTTTGAGAAAAGTAGCTCTCTAAGTTTCGGCAAAGGCCATACGCTATCGTCAACAATCTGCTCCAATTTATCTGAATGGTAACGGATGTTGAAGAAGTAAGACTTCACTTTTTCATCGTAAGCAATCGCTTTCTCGCGGGTATCTTCGATGTTGTTGGTTACTTTACGTTCTTCCAGCATTGCATCCACGTTGTTTTTCACAATTCTAAGGTGCTGTGATAACTTGTTTATGATTTCAACTGGTGTAGATAAAGCCTCTTTATCCAGGCCAAGTTCTTTCAAACCTTTAGCATTGTCGATCAAGATGTTCTGGTAAGCGATACAAGCCGGGATGATCATGCTGTTTGCAACCTCACCATAAACCCTTGCTTCGATCTGAAGCTTTTTGTAATAGCTTTCCAAAAGGATCTCATGACGGGCATCAAGCTCTCTTTTGCTGAAAATGTTGGTTTTGGTGAATAGCTCAATGCTTTTTTCGCTTACATAAGCATCAAGTGCTTTAGGTGTGGTTTTGATGTTTGCTAAACCACGACGTTCTGCTTCTTCTTCCCACTCTTTACCGTAGCCATTACCTTCAAAACGGATGTCCTTAGACTCCTTGATGTAACGTTTGATAATCGTTAATAAAGCGATGTCTTTTTTCTCACCTTTTTTGATCAGGCGGTCAACCTCTCCTTTGAATTTCACCAACTGATCTGCAACAATTGCATTTAGGACAGTCATAGGTGCTGAAGAGTTCGCTGAAGAACCTACTGCACGCAACTCAAACTTGTTACCGGTAAAGGCAAAAGGGGAGGTACGGTTACGGTCGGTATTGTCTAACAGGATCTGTGGAATCTTTGGAATACCCAACCACAGTGCATTGTCTTCTTTGATCTTTTTGCTGATGCGGCTGTGCTCAATTTCGTCAAGCACTTCGTTCAACTGCTGACCAAGGAAAATGGATATAATTGCCGGTGGCGCTTCGTTTGCACCCAAACGGTGATCGTTGCTTACCGAAGCGATACTTGCTCTTAAAAGATCTGCATGTTCGTGAACCGCTTTAATCGTGTTTACGAAGAAAGCAAGGAACATCAGGTTGTTTTTAGGCGTTTTACCTGGTGCCAGTAAGTTTTTACCAGTATCGGTAATCAGCGACCAGTTGTTGTGTTTACCGGAACCGTTGATGCCCGCATAAGGCTTCTCATGTAAAAGCACTTTGAATTTATGTCTCAAAGCAACTTTCTCCATCACGTCCATCAACAATTGGTTGTGGTCGATCGCCAGGTTAATTTCTTCATAAATCGGTGCACACTCGAACTGCATTGGTGCAACCTCATTGTGACGGGTTTTCAAAGGAATACCCAATTTCAAAGATTCATTCTCAAAATCCACCATGAAAGCCTGAACACGCTCCGGGATAGAACCGAAATAGTGATCTTCCAGCTGCTGACCTTTTGCAGACATGTGGCCGAAAAGCGCTCTGCCTGTCATTACAAGATCTGGTCTTGCATTATATAAGGCTAAATCTACCAGGAAATACTCCTGTTCGATACCTAAAGAAGCATTTACTTTGGTGATGCCTTTGTCGAAATACTGACAAACATCAACTGCAGCTTTATCAATGGCGTTTACCGCTTTTAATAAAGGTGCTTTAAAATCCAAAGCTTCACCAGTATAAGAAACGAAAACGGTCGGGATACAAAGTGTTTTTCCGGAAGGGTTTTCCATGATGAAGGCTGGGGAAGAAGGATCCCATGCGGTATAACCACGAGCTTCAAAAGTATTACGGATACCACCGTTCGGGAAGCTGGAAGCATCAGGCTCCTGCTGAACCAGGGCGCTACCTGCAAAATTTTCAACCGGACCTTCGCTGCTTGGCTCAAAGAAAGAGTCATGTTTTTCAGCGGTTGTACCTGTTAGGGGCTGGAACCAGTGGGTGTAATGGGTTACACCTTTAGACATTGCCCATGTTTTCATTGCTGTTGCAATGTGGTTTGCGTCCTCCTGGCTGATCAGGGTACCTTGATCGATCGCAGAAACCAACTTGCCGTAAACTTCTTTGGACAAGTAAGCTTTCATTTTTTTCTGATCAAAAACGTTTGATCCAAAAAAGTCAGAAATCTTTGATGCAGGCGCTTTAACCTCAGGAGATACTCGGAATTGTGCTTCGTTTAATGCAAATGTTCTTAAACTTTTCATTTGGTTTTTAGAATTTGTCCAAAAATAGCAGAATTATATTTTATTTCTGTGAATTTCGATCAAAAATCTCCTGAATTTTTGAAAATACCTGAAAACTGGACACTGTTTTTGGCGTTTTTGCCTAAATGAGCGGTTTTTATAGCGTAAATCTAATTTATCTGTTACCAAAAGCGGGCATGTCTGCGTACCGGCAAAATGCACACCAAGCGCCATTGTCAAGGGAAATTAAGCACAGCTACTCCACACCTGGACCACACCTCGCCCACACCACACCCACGTAAACTGTGCGTTTGCTGTGTTTCAGCTGTTCTTCAGCTCAGCGGTATTCGGCGCTTTGCTTTTCCGGTGCTTGCCGGTTTATGGTACAAGCTTGCAGAATAGTACAGGATTTTTTTACCTTTGCCATAATCCTTAAACATACATTATAGTGGAAAATACACAGCTGACAACATTAGAAACCGCCAAGGACCTCGGTCTTTTACCAGAAGAGTATGATAGAATTATTGCGATCCTGGGTCGTACGCCTAATTTTACAGAACTAAGTATCTTTTCTGTAATGTGGAGCGAGCACTGCTCTTACAAAAACTCCATCAACTGGTTAAAGAAACTTCCTAAAGACGGTCCGCGTATGCTGGCCAAAGCAGGTGAGGAGAATGCCGGTATGGTTGATCTTGGCGACGGTATTGCCTGTGTATTTAAAATTGAATCCCATAACCACCCATCTGCATTAGAGCCTTACCAAGGTGCAGCGACAGGAGTAGGCGGTATCAACCGCGATATTTTCACCATGGGTGCAAGACCAATCGCCCAGCTGAACTCCTTGCGTTTCGGTGATCCTAATCACCCGAAAACACAATGGCTGATGAAAGGTGTGGTAAAAGGTATTGGTGATTATGGTAATGCTTTCGGTATCCCAACCGTAGGTGGTGAGTTGTTCTTTGATGAATCTTTCCACGTGAACCCATTGGTTAACGCCATGTCTGCGGGTATCGTTAAAGTTGGAGAAACCGTTTCGGCGACTTCATACGGCGTTGGTAACCCAGTATATATTGTAGGTTCGGCGACTGGTAAAGACGGGATCCACGGTGCAGCATTTGCATCAAAAAACATTACAGAAGATTCAGTGAATGACCTTCCTGCAGTTCAGGTAGGAGACCCGTTCCAGGAGAAACTGTTATTGGAAGCAACCTTAGAAGTAATTAAAACTGGTGCCGTAATTGGTATGCAGGATATGGGTGCGGCGGGTATCATCTGTTCCAACTCAGAGATGAGTGCGAAGGGTGAGCATGGTATGCGCATCGACTTAGATAAAGTACCTACGCGTCAGGAAAACATGCAGCCTTTCGAGATCCTGTTATCAGAATCTCAGGAGCGTATGCTGATCGTGGTAGAAAAAGGCCGTGAAGCGGAAGTAGAAGCGGTATTTGATAAATGGGATCTTCATGCGGTGCAGATCGGTGAAGTAACCGACACACAGCGCCTGGAGTATTACATGAATGGCGAACTGGTTGCGGACGTACCTGCAGACGACCTGGTATTGGGTGGTGGTGCACCGGTATATGACCGTGAATACACAGAACCAGCTTATTTCCAAGAGTACAAGAAATTCAACATTGATTCTGTTGCTGTTCCACAGAACCTTAAAGCCATTGCAGATCACCTGGTTTCACATCCGAACATCGCTTCGAAAAGATGGGTAACGGATCAGTATGATTCTATGGTGGGTACGGCGACGATGACCACAAACCGTCCGAGTGACGCGGCGATCGTTTCTGTTAAAGGCACCGACAAGGCGATTGCTTTAACGGTAGACTGTAACTCGCGTTACGTGAACGCAGATCCGGAAACGGGTTGTGCCATCGCGGTAGCGGAAGCAGCAAGAAACATTACCTGTGCAGGTGGAGAGCCAGTGGCGATCACCAACTGTCTGAACTTTGGTAATCCTTATGTGCCGGAAGTATTCTGGCAGTTTGCTTCAGCCATTAAAGGTATGAGCACTGCAGCAACAAAATTCGAAACCCCGATTACTGGTGGTAACGTATCTTTCTATAACCAGTCGACCGACGACGGACCGGTATTCCCGACACCAACCATCGGTATGCTGGGTATTCTGGATAACAAAGACACATTAACCACTTTAGATTTCAAGCAGCCAGGTGATTTGATTTACCTGATTGGTGCATCTAAGAACGATATTGCTTCCTCGCAATACCTGGCTTCGTACGTAAAAGTAAAAGCATCTCCGGCACCATATTTCGATCTTGAAGAAGAGTATGCCATGCAGCAGGTGGTTAAACAGCTGATCATCCAGAAGATGATCAAATCTGCGCATGATGTGGCAGATGGCGGTTTATACATTGCTTTACTGGAATCTGCGATGCCGAACAACTTAGGTTTCAACATCACCTCAGATGAAACGATCCGTAAAGATGCTTTCTTGTTTGGAGAAGCACAAGGACGTGTAATCGTGACCTTGACTTCTGATGAGCAGGAAGCGTTTGTAGAGATGCTTGCCGCTTCGGAGACCGAGTTCAGCTTATTGGGTACGGTGACTGACGGTGCGTTGATCGTTGACGAAGAAAGCTTCGGCAGCGTGTTGGAAGCGAAACAAGTACACTTAAACGTATTGCACAACATCTTAGGCGCATAAGCCATGTTCAATAAAATACATCACGTAGCAATCATTTGTGCCGACTATGCGCGGAGCAAAGATTTCTACGTGAATACCCTGGGGTTAACGGTTATACAGGAAGTATACCGCGAAGCCAGGAAATCTTACAAGCTTGATCTGGCAGTGAATGGTCACTACCAGATTGAGCTTTTTTCATTTGAAAACCCACCATTACGGGCTTCCGGTCCGGAGGCCGTTGGGCTAAGGCACCTGTGCTTTGAGGTGGATGATCTGGATGCTGCGGTTGCGACCTTAAATGCTCGCGGCGTGCTGACGGAGCCCATCCGTGTAGACGAATACACCGGCAAGCGGTTTACTTTCTTTACCGACCCGGACAAGCTGCCGCTGGAGATCTACGCGCGTTAGCAATGGGGAGTCTATTCCGTTTCAAGCAATTTTCGGTGGACCAGTCCGGCTGTGCGATGAAGATCAATACAGACGGTGTGCTGATTGGCGGCATCGTTACGGCGGATGCCCCTTCGCGGATCCTGGATGTGGGTACCGGCACCGGCGTGATTGCGATGATGCTGGCACAGCGTTTTCCTGCAGCACAGGTAGAGGCGGTGGAAATTGATGCATCAGCAGCGTCGACGGCGGCTAAGAACTTTGCTGCTTCGCCCTTTGCCGCGCGTCTGGCAGTACATACCGGAGACATTCTGAACTTTGAAAGTACATTTGGGTACGACCTGATTATCTCCAATCCACCATTTTTTGTAAACGATCTTAAAAATCCGGAGGCTGCGAAGCGACTGGCGAGGCATGCCGATGCGGATTTCTTTATCGGACTGCTGCGGAAGGTTGCCGGGCTGCTGAACCCTGGTGGCGAATGCTGGCTGATCTTACCGGTGAAACAAGCGGAGGCGCTGGTGGTACAAGCCGTGCTGTATAAGTTGTTTCCGCGCCGGATCATTCATGTGCATTCCGATGAAAGCAAACCCGAGATCCGGCAGGTGATTTGTTTCAGCTTTGCCAATACAGCGGTGGTGCATGAAGATTTTTATATTTACGCCGCACAGGGGCTGTACACCGAGGCATACACACGTTTGCTGAAGGACTTTTTCCTGGCATTTTAAACCTGATATTTTGAAGCGAATCGGATTGATATCGGATACCCACGGGTATCTGGATGAAGCAGTATATAAACATTTTGAGGCCTGCGATGAGGTATGGCATGCGGGCGACTTTGGAGCGGGGGTTGCGGAACCTTTAGCGGCTTTTAAGCCATTGCGGGGCGTATGGGGGAATATTGATGACAAGGGCATCCGGCAGGAATTCCCGGAGCACAACCGTTTCATGTGTGAGGATGTGGATGTCTGGATGACGCATATTGGCGGTTATCCGGGCAGATATTCCGCACAAGTGAGGTCAGAAATATACACTAAGCCGCCGAAGCTGTTTATAACAGGGCACTCGCATATTTTAAAGGTGATGTTTGATCCTAAAATAAGCTGTCTGCACATAAATCCCGGTGCAGCAGGAAAATCCGGGTGGCATAAAGTAAGAACATTGATCCGTTTTAGTGTTTCTGGAGACAAAATTGATAACTTAGAGGTAATTGAGTTAGGTAAAAGATAACGTAAATTATACACTAAGTAAAATATGGCAGGCATTAAAACATTGGGTCAGTTCATCATTGAGAAACAGGCCGACTTCCCTTATGCTAAGGGCGAATTATCCAGGTTGCTGCGCGACATTGGCATTGCATCGAAGATCGTAAACCGGGAGGTGAATAAAGCCGGACTGGTCGATATTCTGGGGGATTTCGGCAGTACGAATGTGCAGGGGGAAGACCAGAAGAAGCTTGACGTATTTGCAAACACGCAGTTCATTGCGGCGCTGACGAGTGGCGGGGAGTGCTGCATTGTGGCGTCGGAGGAAGAGGATGAGTTTGTGGCGATTGATTCGCCGGTCTCGAAGAACGCGAAGTATATTGTCTGTATAGATCCGCTGGATGGCTCTTCAAACATTGACTGTAACGTGGCCGTGGGCACAATCTTTTCCATTTTCAGGAGGAAATCTACAGAAGGTAAGGCGACGCTTGAAGACGTGCTGCAGAAAGGCACGGAGCAGGTCGCTGCGGGTTATGTGATCTATGGCTCGTCGACCATGCTCGTGTACACGACCGGCAAGGGGGTGAACGGCTTTACGCTGGATCCGTCGATCGGCGAATTTTGTCTTTCTCACCCGGACATGAAGGTTCCGGAAGATGGAAAGATCTATTCCATTAATGAGGGGAACTATGTGCATTTCCCGGATGGGGTAAAGAAGTACCTGAAATATGCGCAGGTAGAGGATAAGGCCAGCAACCGTCCATATACTTCGAGGTATATCGGTTCTATGGTGGCAGATATCCATCGGAACCTGATTAAGGGCGGGATCTATATGTATCCGACCACTGCTGGTTCACCGAATGGTAAGCTTCGATTAATGTACGAATGTAATCCGATGGCATTCATCATCGAGCAGGCTGGGGGCGTGGCTTCTGATGGTTTCAGGAGGATCATGGAGATTGAACCTACAGCACTGCACCAACGGACAGCGGTGTACATCGGTTCGAGGAAGATGGTGGAGATGGTTGAAAGTTTATTGGCGGAGCAGCAGGCTAGAGTAGCGTAGACTTGTTCTTTTCTGCTTCGAATTCATAGTCGATCTGCCAGGCTGCACGATTTTTTGATGCTGCGACTGCTAGTTGGTCGCAGCGTTCATTTTCGGTGTGCAGGTTGTGCCCTTTGATCCAGGTGAAGGCCACCTGGTGAAGCTTGTAGATCTGGAGGAACTGCAACCAAAGGTCTTTATTCTTTTTGCCTTTGAAACCGGTTTTGGCCCAGCCGAATACCCATTTCTTTTCTATGGAATCGATGACGTACTTGGAATCGGAGGTAACCATCACCTGGGCGCCTGGTGTTTTGATGGCTTTTAAGCCTTCAATCACGGCGAGTAGTTCCATACGGTTGTTGGTGGTCATGCGGAAGCCGCCGCTAAGTTCCTTGTAGTGCTTTCCGGAGCGCAGGATAACACCGTAGCCACCTGGGCCGGGGTTTCCACTTGCTGCGCCGTCTGTGAAGATTTCGATCATAGAAGGGGCAAAGGTAGGCTTTCTGGTTTGAAAATGGAGGTTGGTGTGGATTAATGGGGGTTTACATTCTTTAAGTTCTTGTTTTTAGCTGCTTGTTCCGCTCTTGTAATGAATTTTAATCCTTTGATGTTGATAGGGTTATCAGAAAGTGGTGGGAGAAAGTTTAAATAAATTTGCTTGGAATATTATTAATCGTACTTTTGTCATCGTAAAACATGGTGGTTTTAGCTCAGTTGGTTAGAGCATCGGTTTGTGGTACCGAGGGTCGTGGGTTCGAGCCCCATATTCCACCCCAGTTTTTGAAAGCAGTCCAGATGGGCTGCTTTTTTTTTGCGTGGTTTGTATTTTAGAGACAAAGATTAAGGGTAGTTCAGTTCTTTTGATAGTCGCGTGAAAACAAGTGTTCTAGATGGATCATCAAGTGAGTGTAATTTGAATCATTATAACCTTCCTTTTCTGAGACGAATTACTTAGACGACTACTAGTTTATTGTTAAATCTAATACTAGAAATAAAAGTCCCAGGCACAGCCTAATAGTCTTTTATTCGACAATAACATTGATTGCACATTTACCTAGCTTATTTTGCCCTAACTGATAGCTAACTCGATCACCTTCTTTCAAGTTTTCAAAATCTGTTCGATATCTAAATGAATTCGCATTCACATACAAATCTGTTCCGTCGCTTATTGTAATGAAAGCTAAATGCATCGTTGGATTTATTCTATTTATAAAACCTTGTAAACCATTGACTTTAGATATAAATTCTATACCGTAAGCTTCCCCTACCATGTTAGATAAGTAGGTTTTACTTTGATTAAGTGCTAATTGATCATCATACTTGATAAAGAGTTCTTTAATGTACTCAAGGTTGTCTTCATTATGGATCTTAGGTATGGCTTTTATAAATGTCTTCAAAGTCGAACAAAACTTTTTAATCATTCTGCCATCGAAATTTCTTTCATTTACACAATATTCAAATATAGAAAGGCCCTTGATAAAGGTTTTGATTGCTTTTTGGTAATCGCCTTCGTTTTGTACAATTTCATTCCCCCAATATCCATACATATTAATCAAATCAGTATTTGCAATTCTTAGTTCTGATTTGTTTAATGAACCTTGTTCAATTACTTTCTCAACAAGTTCAATTGCTTCCCTATGCTTAAAGGCAGTTGAATAACATCGTGAGAGCAACAAGGCTGGATATTTTGAGTCTGGTTTTAATCGGTAAAGTTTTTCAGCTGCAATTGTGGCGTTTTCTACGTCATCAAAGCTATATAGCAAAAATCCCGCGTAGAAATATAGTAATCTAGGATTGTCTGGTTCCATTTCAAAGCCGGTGAGATAATCTTGCTCTGCGCCTAGAATATCTCCAGAGGTAGCCTTGATGAATGCACTTACTCTATAAATTTCAAAATAATTTGGAAGGATTGACTTTGCCTCGTTAATCCTCTCTAAGGCTAATAAATAAGATTTTTTTGATTCTACGGTGTCACCACTATTCTCAAGATTACTTCCACTTTTTGAAAATTTTAATGCCTCGGAAATTAGCCGAGCAGTTACTTTTTCGTTTACGTTTCTTATGGTAATTGCATTTAGAGCAAATTCATTGGCTTGAGTAGCTTGGTTAATGCTGGAGGTTGTTTTCGACAAAGAGTTTATCTTGCTTATTATATTCTTTACAAAGCTGACCTCCACAGGATGCTTTAGTAAAATGTAGTCTTTAGCAAAATCAGATATCTGATACATAACCTCATTGCCGTCAGCGTTATGAATAATTTCTCTCGTAACCATTGTTGTTGCGAATAGTTCATTAATGGTTCTTCTAAGCACAATAGATGGCAAGCCAGTTAAATAGATCAACTGTGCATCGTTCAAATTCTTCCTTGCTGCCAAAATAGTATCTATAACCTGCCGACCTTCTCCAGATAGCTGTTCATATACATTGCTTAGGCAGAACGATAAAACCTGCTCTAGATCACTTACTACTACATTTGGGTCAGTACCTAATTCTACAGAACTAACAAACCATTTAAGAGCTAAAGGATTATAATGTAGCTTCTCAGCAATTGATATAAGTTGTTTTGAAGGTAATCTATTTAAGATGTCACTTTGTTTAATAGACGCAAATTGTCTAATTAACAATATTGATTCTGATTCTGTGAGACCGAAGATGGGCCGCCGGAATTCAAGTTCGCCTAAGCCAATTCTTGACGTAATTAGGATTTTACACTTCATCTGAGCCTCACGGATGAATTCTCTAATAGACTCATCGAGAATGGTTTCTAGATTATCTATAATTAATAAAACTTTGAACACATCCATGTATTCAAGAATATCATCAAGGCTATTTTTAGAAGCTCCTATAATATCTCCAATTCCTTCGATTACTCCTGCATAATCTTTCAATGCATTTTTGATCTCTAAAATACCATTTGCAGTCAACATTGTGGATTTTGCAGTTATCCAGATTATTAGATCGAAAGGATTTTGCTCTTTAAGATCCAAAATATCATAAGCAATCTTCAGAGCAAGTGCGGATTTTCCAACGCCTCCTTCACCTATGATACTTACAACCCGGTTGTTACCTAAGATAAGTTTAGAAACATCAGATATATCCCTTTTTCTGCCTATAAATCCAGTTTCGTCAAAATCCGGAGCGGGTAGATTATGGTAAGCTTCATCAGTTTTTTCTCCGTATGATGGAATGCTAAGCGTGAGAACATAGGATGGATCAGTCTCTATTTTTGACTTGGTATCTTTAAGAGTACTCCAAGAGAGATTTTTGGATTCAACAAGAGTGCTGATGAATATCCATGTATTAGAGAAATCGTCTGAAAGTAATGGCCTTGTATGCATTACTCTATTTCTGATTGGAACCAAGTTATCCAGCGAAGCCACCAGACTTTTTACTTCTAAATATACAGTTTCGGGAAAAAATGCTTTATTTTTAATTAGTGTCGTATACGTTTCTTGAAAATCTAGGAATTCAATTACCTCCTGCAGATTTTCTTCTGGTACAAGCCCTGGATTATCTCCTTTGAATCTTCGTTTGATCTTCTCGATCACATCAGGTTCCCGTAAAAAGCTTAGATCTTGAAAGTTAGGTATTAAGTATTGATTTAATAGGATCTTAAGATCAATTTCAATTGCATAAATGAACGCTGCTATTGTAAGTCTGGTTTCTGTAACCTTGGCCATTATTGAGAATGTTAATACGCAATTTTAGTAAAATTCGAATCTGAATCCTAATATATTTCTAAGACTTTAGAAAATCTGATACTTGGTATTCAACTGACCGACATATATCTCGTTTCTTCTTTACAAATGAAGATCATCATATGCACCTCTTCACTTTATACTCCGGATGACTTCCCGATGGTGGCCGGGCAATAGGCCGTTCTTTTGTTGTCTTTAGAATTAGCTGAGTGAACTACACCTAAAAGAAAGTTTACTCAATTTAGGTCGGTATGCTATAATGGTATCGATATCATGCGGCTCAACTCTAGTAGGAGAGCAACTAAGCTTCCTTTTCTGAGACAAGTCTGGTGTTAAGATTGCACCGACCCCTTATTAGTTGGACAAAAGTTTTGAATCAGTTGTGTAATACTCGCTCGAATTTAG
>NZ_BMIL01000002.1 GCF_014642175.1 Pedobacter quisquiliarum
CTTCTTTGAAATACAAAAATACTTTTTTGTCTTAAATGTTTGGAATTTAAAACAGTACCTTTTTTATGTAATTGGGTTATGGGGATGATTATTTACTAAAATATTTTAAACTTTATTTGCTTAACTAAGTTGTTAGTTATATATTGTACTAAGAATTTAGTTATACAGTAAATCAGATGCCTTAATTTGGTTTACAAACACCCAGCTCAGGCGGTTCACCGGACACATACAAATAAGCTATATAATGGAAATTAAAGATTTAACAAAAGCGGAAGAGCAGATCATGCAGATTCTATGGCAGATAGAAAAAGGGTTTGTGAAAGATGTGATGGACCACATTCCTGAACCGAAGCCAGCATATAACACGGTTTCAACGATCATCAGGATTCTAGAAACCAAGGGTTTTATCGGCCATGAGGCCTTCGGCAAAGCACACCAGTACCACCCGCTGATCAGCAAGGAAGACTACAAGCGCCATGCGACAGAAAAACTCTTGGGCAACTATTTCGAGAACTCTGTGGAAAGCATGTTCTCCTTCTTCGTAAAAGAGGAAAAAGTGGATCTGAGTGATGTTGATGAAATCCTTAAAATGATTCAAAAACTTAAAAACAAAGCAAAATGACCTGGGCATATTACCTTCTGCAAGCCAACATCTACCTGGTGGTATTTTACGGCTTCTACAAGCTCCTTCTGGAAAAGGAAACTTACTTCCAATGGAACCGCATTTACCTCCTCGGATCAGGGCTGTTGGCTTTAGGCATCCCGTTTATACGGCTCGATTGGCTTACGCAGCAACCGGTTAGTCAGCAGTTGTCTGTAACCGTTGGCCAGCTTGACATGATGGTGCTGCCGGAACGCAGTGCAGATGCAGGCATGATGGCGATCGGTGACGTGGTGGCCCTGCTATATACCGCAGGACTCCTACTGTTCTTCCTCCGCTTCTGCATGCTGCTCTGGCGGCTGACAAGCAGGTTGTACGGAGGCGCAAATAGTGCCGTGCAGCATGGTGCAGCATACTCGTTTTTAACCCGTAAAGCTGTTGATGTAAGCCTGGAGGGGCACGAGGTGATCAATCACCATGAGGACATCCATTTAAAGCAATTCCATAGCCTGGATGTGCTGCTGATGGAGCTGGTGGCCATTGTGAACTGGTTCAACCCGGTGGTGTACCTCTATAAGAAGGCGCTGAAAGACAATCACGAGTTTCTCGCGGATGAAGCCGCTGCAAACTATCAGGGCGACAAGGAGAAATACTCCATGCTGCTGCTTAGTGCAGCCTTCAAAGTGAGTCCTCAGCTACTTGCAAACAGCTTCTTCAGTAAACAATCATTAATTAAAAAAAGGATCTATATGCTACACAAGGAAAAATCAAGAAAGACAGCTGTACTGAAGTACGGGCTGTACCTGCCGCTGTTTTCGGGCATGTTACTACTCTCCTCTGCGAGCTTGCGCGAGAATCAGGCGGTTAATGAAGCGGTGGAAAGCATCCCCTTCAGCAACCCTATAGCGGTGGTACAAAGTACGCTACCAAGCTCGGTTGCTGCAAATGAACCGACCACGCCGATCGTAGGAAATGAAGCTGCAACCTTGCTTGCGCAGGACTGGGCACCCTTCTACAAGTTCCTGGCGAGGAACATCAAATATCCGGATGTTGCACGGAAAGCGCAGCTACAGGGCAATACGCAGCTCAAATTCACGATTGAAGGTGGTGATGTGAAAGGGTTAGATGCACTAACCAAACTTGGGGCAGGCTTAGATACAGAAGTCATGAAGGCGATTTTGGGTTACAACGGCTTCAAGGATGTAACTGATGGCAATTACGTGTTGGCGGTTGCTTTCCGGTTAGAAGGTGCAAATACACCCATCAAGAATGAAGGCCTTAAACAGGTGGAGGGCTTTACAAACCTGCAGGAGGTGAACATTGTTGGATTTGCGCATCCGAATGCGTTAGCAACTACTAAATCGGGTGTGATGGACTTCGTTTCAGTTGATACCCCACCAAGCTTTCCAGGTGGATTAAATAAGTTTTACAGTTTCATTGGGGAATCGATCAAATATCCCGAAGAGGCAGTTAAAAATAAGGTACAAGGCAAGGTATTCCTCTCGTTTGTTGTAGAAAAAGATGGTACCCTTTCCGACATACAACTTGCCGGCAGAATGCTGGGTTCCGGCACCGACGAGGAAGCTATGCGGGTGCTAAAGTCTTCACCAAAGTGGAATCCAGGACTAGTTGATGGCAAGCCCGTGGCTGTTAAATACCATATTCCAATTGATTTCTCATTATCAAAAAAAGATGAGCCGGGTACCGCTGCTAAGGATGCCAGTTTACCAGAAACTAAAGGCAAGGTAAGCAATGTGGTCGTGACCGTTAATGGAAAGCAGATGAATGGGGAGTTCAAAACGGCAACTACAACCAACGGCAAAGAGCCTAAATACATTATTGATGGTGTACCGGCAACCAAGCAGGACCTTGAAAAAATCAATTCTAATGACATTGAAAGCGTTCACGTGGAAAAAGCTAAAGACGCTAACAGTGAATCGGGCGGCACGATAAGCATTACCATGAAGAAACCCACGAAATAATTAATGTATCCGGGTGATGTATCTGATCACCAGATAAGTACAAGACAAAAGAAAACCCCGGCCAGAATACTGGTCGGGGTTTTTTATGTTAACCTTGTCTCGATGACTAAATTTACTAAACTTCCTCTTCAGAAACAAATTTAGCATGGTAAAAGTCTCTGTTCATTCTAGCGATGTTTTCCAGAGAGATTCCTTTCGGGCATTCCGCCTCACATGCACCTGTATTGGTACAGTTACCGAAACCTTCAGCATCCATCTGTGCAACCATGCTCTGTGCTCTTCTGTAGCGCTCTGGCTGACCTTGAGGTAACAAGGCAAGCTGAGAGATCTTCGCTGAGGTGAACAACATCGCAGATGCGTTCTTACAAGTTGCTACGCAAGCGCCACAGGCGATACAAGCAGCAGCTTCGAAAGCAGCATCAGATTGAGATTTTGGAATAGGAATCGCATTCGCATCCTGTGCATTTCCAGTGTTTACAGAGATGAAACCACCTGCTGCAATGATTCTGTCGAAAGCAGTACGGTCTACCGCTAAATCTTTGATTACCGGGAAAGCTTTTGCTCTCCATGGCTCTACAACGATGGTATCACCATCTTTGAAAGAACGCATGTGCAACTGGCAGGTTGTTACAAGCTCTTTTGGTCCGTGCGGACGGCCATTGATGTACATGGAACAAGCACCGCAAATACCCTCACGGCAGTCATGATCAAATACAATCGGGTCATCACCTTTGGTAATTAAATCTTCATTCAATACATCGAACATCTCCAGGAAAGACATGTCTGGTGATACATCCGACACTTTGTAGTCTACCAAGTTACCTTGGGCTTTATTATCTGTTTGACGCCATACTTTCAGCGTTAAATTCATATTTTCTGTACTCATGATATCGAGATTTTGTACTTAGCAGTTATTTATAACTTCTTTGAGCAACTTTAATGTTCTCAAACTTCAGTTCTTCCTTATGTAGCTTGAACTGGGTATCTCCGAAATACTCCCATGCTGCTACATATGAAAAATTCTCGTCGTCTCTCAAAGCTTCACCCTCTGGCGTCTGGTACTCTTCTCTGAAGTGACCACCGCAAGACTCATTACGGTTCAATGCATCAATACACATCAATTCACCAAGCTCGATGAAGTCGGCAACACGACCAGCTTTCTCCAGTTCCGGGTTAAATGATCCGGTTGTACCAGGAACGCGTACGTCGCTCCAGAACTCCTTACGCAGTGTACGAATCTCTTCGATCGCGTCTGTAAGGCCTTGTGCATTTCTAGCCATACCACATTTCTCCCACATGATCTTGCCTAATTTCTTATGGAAGTAATCCACAGATTTCGTACCGTTGATCGATAAGAACTTGTCGATCGTTGCTTTGGCAGCATTCTCTGCTTCAACGAAAGCCGGGTGATCTGTAGAAATCGGCTTAGTCGCTAGTTCTTTTGAAAGGTAAGAACCGATGGTGTAAGGAATTACAAAGTAACCATCTGCAAGACCCTGCATTAAGGCAGAAGCACCAAGGCGGTTTGCACCGTGATCAGAGAAGTTAGCCTCTCCCAATGCATATAAACCAGGTACTGTGGTCATCAGGTTGTAGTCAACCCACAGACCACCCATGGTGTAGTGCACTGCAGGATATATACGCATTGGCAATTCATATGGATCTTCTCCGGTGATTTGCTTGTACATATCGAACAGGTTACCATATTTTTCCTTGATAACCTCACGGCCTAAGCGCATGCAGGTTGCTTTATCAGGATTGTGTATGTTGTGCTTGTTTGCCTCGATACGACCGTAACGTTCAGTGTTGGCGGTGAAGTCTAAATATACCGCTAGTTTCGATTTACCTACACCATAACCCGCATCACAACGTTCTTTAGCAGCTCTTGAAGCCACGTCACGTGGTACAAGGTTACCGAAAGCAGGGTAACGGCGCTCTAAGTAATAATCTCTTTCATCTTCAGGGATCTCACTAGGCTTACGGGTATCGTCTTTTTTCTTAGGCACCCAGATACGTCCATCATTACGTAATGACTCAGACATCAGGGTTAATTTAGATTGGTGCTCACCTGAAACCGGGATACAGGTTGGGTGAATTTGGGTATAGCAAGGGTTACCGAAGAATGCACCTTTCTTGTGTGCTTTCCAGGCTGCAGTAACGTTACTACCCATTGCGTTTGTAGAAAGGTAGAATACGTTTCCGTAACCACCACTAGCAATCAATACGGCATGGCCGAAGTGTCTTTCCAGCTCACCGGTGATCAGGTTACGGGCGATGATACCACGAGCCTTTCCATCAATGATTACCACATCAAGCATTTCATGGCGGGTATACATTTCAACCTTACCCATTCCAATCTGACGCTCAAGGGAGCTGTATGCACCTAATAGCAACTGCTGACCGGTTTGTCCGGCAGCATAGAATGTACGCTGAACCTGGGTACCACCAAAAGAACGGTTGTCTAGAAGACCGCCATATTCTCTTGCCAAAGGCACACCCTGTGCAACACACTGGTCAATAATATTTGAACTCACTTCAGCTAAACGGTGAACGTTAGCCTCACGAGCGCGGTAGTCACCGCCTTTTATCGTATCATAGAATAAACGGTAAGTACTGTCACCATCATTCTGGTAGTTTTTTGCAGCATTAATTCCCCCTTGTGCGGCGATAGAGTGCGCGCGGCGAGGCGAATCCTGGAAACAAAAGCATTTAACTTTATAACCCATTTCAGCGAGCGTAGCCGCAGCCGACGCTCCAGCCAATCCAGAACCCACAACGATGATCTCGATGCTTCTTTTATTTGACGGATTTACCAAAGGCATAGAGGAACGAAGTTTCGTCCACTTCTCTGTTAAATCACCCTCTGGTATATTAGCATTCAATTCTGCCATTTTGTTAAGCTTAAACGTTCTAAAATTATTTAATTATACCTGTATAGATTGCCACAGGCATTAATGCGAAAAGCACAGAGATGATGATGGAATACCAAAATCCAAATGCTCTAATGATAGGCGAATACTTCTTGTGATTCCAGCCTAAGGTTTGAAATGCAGATGCAAATCCGTGCAGCAAGTGATATGCAAGTGAAACCATTGCAAGTACATAAAGGATCACGATTCCAAGGTTTTGGAATTTGTCAACCATTACAGCAAAAAGGTCTTCTTTACCTAGAGCATCCTCCGTAGGGATACCGGTAAAACGAGATACAACCCAGAAATCAGACAAGTGCACGATCAGGAAGATCAGGAGTAAAGTTCCCAATAGTCCCATTGAACGAGAATACCATTTACTGTTTGCTGATCCGTTGTAAGCAGCGTATTTTACCGGACGGGCAGCCCTGTTTTCAAACACTAACCTTAATCCCTGGTAAATATGTGCCAGTAAACCAACAAATAAAACGATCTCACCTGCTCTGATAATCCAGTTGTGTGCCATAAACTCCGCACCCTGGTTAAATGTCTGTCCACCATCATTGAAAAAGATCAATGAATTTATGAACACATGCACAATTAAAAATAAGATTAGAAACAGGCCGGTAATACCCATTATTAGTTTTTTTCCAATAGAAGAGGAAAAAGCGTTTCCGAAACTAGCCATTTGATATTGTTTTTGTTTTTTGTTAGGCAAAAGTATTTAATAAAAGAATTAATTCGGTAGCAGGCCTTATAAAACTCCGCTTAAACCTTAATTTAGAAACGTTCTAAGTTTAGCAAAAAAAAATGGGAGACAGTTTTCACTGCCTCCCATCATCGAATTAAAAAAACCTGTTAAAATTTGAAAGTGTAGTTTCCATTTGGTCCTACTGCTGTCACGGTTGTCATTCCGGTTTTCGATGTAGGCAATGCCGCTTTCACATCAGCACTGCTGTTAACCGGTCTGCCATTTACCGTTGTGATGATGATGCCTTCTGGCAGATCCAATGAATCAAACAGTTTACCTGGTGCCACAGAGCTTACAACCACACCACTCTTCACGCCATATTTAGCTTTCAGTGCAGTTGATGCTGGTGCAAATGAAGCACCCAGTTGCTCAATAGAAGTTCCAGTTGCTTTACCAGCAGCAGCTGTTTTCGGCTGTTCCAGGCTTTCATCACCCTTCAGGGTTACGGTTACATCTCTGGTCTTACCATCTCTCAAAATAGTCAGTTCCACTTTATCGCCAGGACTCATACGTCCGATTCTTTCTTGTAGATCCGGTGAATCGAAAATCTCAATACCTTGTACCTTTTTGATGATATCACCTGCTTTAATTCCAGCAGCGGCACCACCACCATTGGCAACAACGTCACTCACATAAAGTCCGCTGATGTCTTTTACACCAAGTTCTTTTGCATAATCTGCATCAAGTTCTCGGAAGGAAACCCCAATATAGCCGCGTTTCACTTTACCGTATTTCTTAAAGTCTTCTAAGATTTTCTTAGCAAGGTTAATTGGAATCGCAAAACCATAACCTTCATTTCGGCCGGATTGCGATGCAATCGCAGCGTTGATACCAATCAGCTCACCACTTGCGTTTACCAAAGCACCACCGCTGTTTCCAGGGTTGATGGCAGCATCCGTTTGAATGTAAGATTCAATGCTTCTGCTTCCGGCACGTTCAGGCAGCTTTCCTGTCCTTCTGTACTCTTCATATTCTTCACGGGTTGGCTGTTGTGCCTGGTCCAGAATACCAATTTTTCGGGCTTTCGCACTAACAATACCTGCGGTCACGGTTGTTTGAAGATCCAATGGGAAACCCACGGCCAACACCCACTCACCTACCTGCACATCATCGGAGTTACCCATTTTAACCACAGGTAAATTCGAACCGTCCACTTTAATTAGAGCAAGGTCAGTATTCGGGTCACGCCCAACAACAGTAGCTTCAACCTTTCTTCTGTCGGAAAGGATCACCTCGATCTTAGATGAATTTTCAACCACGTGGTTGTTGGTTACAATATAACCGTCTGGTGTAAGGATTACCCCAGAACCAGATGCCGCACGAGGTGCACTACGCATGCCACCGCCGCCACCGAAAAACTCCTCCATCATATCAAATGGCGACTCTGCTCTTCGACCAGAACTGGTGAAGGTGGTCCGGATATGGACTACAGCCGGAGAAACCGCTGAAGCCGCTTGTATAAAATCTACAGAACCTGCTGATGATATTTTCAATGGGTTGTTCGCAAACAGCACTTTTTGCCTTTCAGCCAACGTCATTCCCTCCGAATTGCGCTCTAAAAGTTTATAGGCGCCAATTGCTGAAGCACCACCAACAAGCGCAGCGATCAGTATTAATCCTATTTTTTTCATATATGTGTTTTAGTTAATTTTTATTATCTAACCTGACAGTTCAAATTTAATACCATATAAACGATATTTGTGGCATCATAACCTGTTTCGTTATGTTAAAAAATGTTAAAGGAAAATATCCCTATGAGCAATATACCCTTTTTTAAATACCAGGGCGCTGGTAACGACTTCATTTTGATCGACAACAGAGGTCTGGAATATTCAAATCTAACAGAGAAACAGGTAAACTTTCTGTGTAACAGGCGCTTTGGCGTCGGCGCCGATGGTTTGATGCTACTCCAGAACCACACCGCTTATGATTTTGAGATGCACTATTATAATGCCGATGGACGCCTTGGCAGCATGTGCGGAAATGGTGGTCGCTGCATTGTTGCATTCGCAAAGGCGATTGGCATCATCAACAGGGAGACGAACTTTCTGGCAGTTGACGGCGCACATTATGCCAAAATTTCAGAAGCTGGCAATTGGGTAGACCTTCAAATGATTGATGTTCAGGATATCCAGCAAGATGAAGAAGCATTTGTGCTGAATACAGGCTCCCCACATTATGTGCTGGAAGTAAGCAACCTGGAAGCGCTTGATGTTTTCGCAGAAGGAAAACGAATCCGCAACAACAATACCTATAAAGAAAAAGGGATTAATGTGAATTTTATAGAAGATAAGGGCGATCATTTTTTCATCCGCACCTTCGAGCGGGGCGTGGAGGATGAAACTTATGCTTGTGGTACCGGGGTAACAGCTGTAGCACTTGCCAAAGCGAAGCAGGCTAAGACAACGGGGCACTTTTCTAAAGCCATAAAGGTGTTAGGGGGCGATATGCGGGTGGAGTACAACTACGACGGACAGACTTTTACAGAAATTTTTCTTTGTGGGCCAGCCGAGCTCGTGTTCTCGGGATCAATTGAGATTTAGTTTTAGCAGCACCAATGTTTGGGTGTAAGCACTATACACAACGCCTACTCAGACTCCGCCAAATGCGCGGCTAAGCCGATCTTAATCTCACCAAAGCTGTAATCCCGGCCCAAATGCTCCCTTATTGGATTAAGCTGCATGGTCTTCAACTCGCGGATGGCATTGATGATTTTACGCAGCTTCCGCTTGTCCATTAGCCCAGTGGCCGGAATCTCCTGGGTCGCTACAAAATGTGCCAAATGCGCTTCAACCGTGCTCGCAACAAGCTTTCGTTCCTTTGCAATCTCGGCAACCGACAGGCCCTGCTTATGCAGCTGCAAGGTAAGATCCTTCGTATCCACCTTTGGTGCTTTATCTTTTGGCTCCGCCTTTTTCCTGGTAGACTTGCTTTTGGGCTTCGCTTTAACCTCGTTGAAGTCGAGCGTATTGTTCGGCATGTTAAACACCTTCTGCAGCTGAAAAGCACGGTCCGCCTCATTCAAAAGCTTGCTCACATCATCTTTGGTAAACTCCTGCTGCTGCATGGTAGCTTTTAGTAAAGCCGTAGCCTTGCGGATGGACTTAAACTTTTCATAAAACAAAGCTTCCATTTCGAGCAGTTCCGTCAAAAACGCAACCACCTGTTTATCCTGCTTCACCAGTTCCATGCGGTCAAAGATGTTCTTCGACATTTGCTGCAGCTGAGGGTTGAAGTAGTTTTCTGCGGCAATCGCACGTTCCAGCAGCAACGCCATCCCGTCATCCGTACGGTCCTGATACAAACGCAGAATCTGCGACATAAACTTGCTGGCATGCTGCTTCAGGGCGGTAAGCTCTTTCAACAGCGCCTGTGCCCATTTATGATGCTTCTGCTTGGCGGATTTACTCATGTCCTTCGTGTACGAATGCACGTGCTCATACACATAGTTGTCCAGCGGCGAAAGATCAAAACACTTCAGCAGGTAATTCCGCAGGAAATGTTCGCTTTCCGCCTTCACCTGCTCGCCCAAAGCCTCTACCTGTTGTTTCCTGCGTGAAAACAAGTCAACATTAGGGTCCTGACGGATACCCGAACCCGCAAGCAGGGAAGTCAAAATCAAACCATCAAGCGATCGTAACCTGGACAGCGCCACATAGATCTGGCCTGGCGCGAAAGCCCCACCGATATCAATAATCGCCTTATCAAAGGTTAAACCCTGACTCTTATGTATCGTAATCGCCCAGGCTAACTTAATCGGGTACTGGGTAAACTTTCCGATAACCTCTTCCTTGATTTCGTTAGTCACTTTGTCTGTAGTGTACCGGATGTTCTTCCAGGTATACTTCTCCAGCACGATCGTTTCATTTACGCCTTCCGTTTGCACCGTAATGGAGTCTTTCTGCAAGGCCGTAACCGTGGCAATTTTACCATTGAAATACCGCTTTTCAGGGGTTGGATCATTTTTAATGAACATCACCTGGGCACCGACTTTAAGCTCCAGTACATGTTCTGCCGGGTAAGAAGATTCGGTAAATTCATCTTCCACTTCCGACCGGTAAAACCAGCTTTGGGCCTTTAAAGCTTCCAGGCTGCTCCTGTTCATCAGGTCTGCCTTCTGATTGTGGGTGGTCAGCGTGATGTATTTATCATTTAGATCAGGCACAAAGTTCTCCCGGTAATAGGACTTCAACAGTGCCATATCCTTTTCAGTGACTGCATTATTCCGCAGGTTATTCAACAAGCTGATGAACACTTCATCTGCCTGGCGGTAGATCTTCTCCAGCTCAATGTAAACCGGCGGATTTTGCTGCAGCGCCAGCGCATCAAAGAAAAAAGCGCTCTTATAAAACTCTCCCAGCAGGTTCCATTCCGTAGATTTCACCACGGGTGGAAGCTGGTGCAGGTCGCCAATAAAAAGCACTTGTACCCCACCAAAACTCTCATTGCTTTTCCGCACATAGCGGAGCACCATCTCAATGGCATCCAGCAAGTCTGCCCGCAGCATACTCACCTCATCAATGATCAAAAGCTCCAGATCAAGAAAGATCTTCCGCTTGGTGGCATTCATCTGCAGGTGCCGCGTGATGGTTTTAGGGGTGTTGTATTGTTGATTATAGTGACTGTCCCCCGTAGCGGGTTGTTTAGGCAGGTAAGTCCCGAAGGGCAGTTGGAATAGCGAGTGAATCGTTACCCCCGCAGCATTAATGGCCGCAATACCCGTAGGCGCCACAATAACCGCTTTTTTATGCGTTACCTGAATTAAGTTCCGGAGGAAAGTAGTCTTACCCGTTCCCGCCTTTCCTGTTAGAAAAATATGCCTTGAGGTGTAGTTGATAAATTTGGCAGCCAGTTCAGCAGGATTCGAATCAGTCATGCACAAATTTACAAAACTAAATCGTCAACCTGCCGGAATTAAGAAAACGTAAATCAATATTAACCTTTACAGCAGCCTTACTTCTGAATTATTTAGTGGTTTTCGAACGCAGCAAAAAGCAACCATCAAAGCGCCTGGTAGAAGGCTCATTACCATCATTTACAAAAACATAAGTCAAGCGGAACACACCGGCCACCTTACTGGTTTCCAAAGCAATATCCTTAACATTTCCTGGCAGTTTATAGACTACTTCACTATCCTCAAGCAATTTTAACTTACCTGCTTTAAAGTCCGCTGTCACCGTACTAAGGCTTGAAGCAACATCAATAAGCTTAACCTCATCATCAATGCTGATCTTAACTTTCGTATCGCCAACACGAACAATCTTGATCTGGTGGCCAGCCACTTCAAACTGCTCCTCACCCGTATAATCAGGCAATGGCCGATAGTATTCGAAGCCCTTAACATTAATCGTCTCTCCGGCTGAGACTGCAACGTCCCGATCCAGGGCTTTTTTATCAACGTACTTAGGCACATTCAATATAACCATCGCAGTATCTACCTGCTGTAAGCGCACAGCATATTCATTTTCAACCTTACCAATACGCTGCTCATACCGCTCCTGCAAGGGCTTAAGGTCCCGCTCTGTAAAATCCTGCAAGGCCAAAATCCCATGATACGTAACCAGATACTTAATGATCTCTGCTTTCTCCTTTTTTGCAAAGTCAGTTTGCTGCTTCATCATTCGCTCTAGTCGCTTTGTTTGGGAGTATTTTGATACTGAAAAGGCGCTTTGGGGCCCATAGACTGCGAGCAGCGCCAGGATACACAAGCTTATCGGTATCAACCGGATGTTCTGCTTTTTACTAAAAAGGCTATATACCGTGATTATCGTTAGCCATAGTGCAAGTAAGATCAGGACATACCTGGCTTCCGTGATACCGTAAATTGAAACACGCCTCCAAACGGCCAGCAACAGCAAAGCCACCAATGGCACCATCATCACATAAAAAAAGCGCGAGAAGATGCTCATCCAGCCATTCCCTTCACGGTTCCGGATTGGATAGACGAGCAGCAGCGACAATATCCCGGCCACGGCATAACCCAGAATCAGCATCGAGACATAGCCTTTCGGCAGCTGCCAGGCAATGAGAATCTTTGCCTCATAAACCAGCAGAATAAGCAGATAAACACTTAGCAAAGGTATCAGCACATACTGTGTGAAGATTTTCAGCCATTTAGGATATTCCTGAGGCACTTCATCAAGTTCCTTGAAGTCTTTCGGTATTCCGGATAAAAAGAAAATGGTCATGAACCCAACCATCGTTACGGAAACAATGTAACCATAAACATGGCCGGATGATTTTAAATCAAACAGGGCGTCTGTAGATGCAAAAGCGATATATAATCCAATCGTCAGCACGAAAGAAAAAATGCCGGCAGTGACAATCTGCAGGAACAAACGCTCATTATAAACCCAAAAGCCGGTTACGGTTCCCCGTCCGATGAATGGGGCGAAGGACACCAGTAAATGGAAAGCAAATCCCAGCAGGAGAATCCGAAACAGGTCGGCTTCATACAGATTAGGATCTAGCACCGCATACAACAATCCGCAAAAAACCAAGACTATGATCCGCAGTCCCCATTTCTTTGCCTCGGACCATAAATGGGTTTCCGCAAAAAGATCCGCAGTAAGCAACAGCGTCAACGAGAAGTTGCAACATGCCAGGAGTTTATCGAGGTAAGTCAGCGAGGGGTTTTCAATCTTCAGAATACAGACCGCTACCGCAATCAACGTAACCAGAACCTGTAATGGAAAGCGGCGGAATACCGCCATCGTTTCTGCCCAGAGGGAAAGCAGCGAAGGTAATTTCATGCTAAAGATTTGCAATAAATGTACTTCTTCGCCTGTTAATTAACCAATAATTTATAACCCTTACCGTGAACATTCAATATTTCTACATTCGGATCTTCCTTCAAATACTTACGTAGTTTACTTAAAAACACGTCCATACTCCGACCGTTGAAGTAATTGTCATCATGCCAGATGCTTAAAAGCGCTTCTTCGCGGGTCAATACCGAGTTCTTATTCAAACACAGCAACTGCAACAATGCCGCTTCCTTGGTCGACAGTTTCTGCTGCTGACCGTTGAAATAAATCATTTGTGTGGTAAAGTCGAAGGTGTACTTACCAATTTCAAACTGGGTCTGCAATGGGCCGCGCTGTTCCGGCTCTTTTGCAGCAACCCTTTTCAGCAATGCATTTATCCGCAGCAACAACTCTTCAATCCGGAAAGGTTTGGTAATGTAATCATCGCCGCCCAGGTTGTAGGCCGATGCTTTATCCTCCATCATGGCCTTTGCAGTGGCAAAAATGATCGGCACATGCTCATCTATCGCCCGAATCTCCTTGCCCAATGTAAAACCATCCTTTTTAGGCATCATCACATCCAGGATGCACAGGTCGAACTTATGTTTGTTAAACGCCCTAAGTCCTTCATCACCATCCGTGGTCAGTACCACATCAAATTTACCCTTCAGCTGCAGGTATTCCTGCAGTAAAATACCAAGGTTCGGATCGTCTTCTACTAATAAGATTTTTTTCATCGGACAGTTTATATTGGAGTGATATCGCTCAAAGCGATCTGCTAAATTAACAAATACGCAAGCTTGTGCTGGTTTTCCGTTATTTGATCAGCGGCAAAGTAATGATAAACACCGTGCCCTTGTCTTTCTCGCTCTGTACTTTAATTGTACCACTCAGTTGTTTCACAATATCTTGAACGTAGTTCAGGCCAAGACCAAAGCCTTTTACATCATGCAAATTCCCTGTCGGCACGCGGTAAAACTGATCGAAGATCCGCTTGGAATGTTCTTTCGTAATCCCGATGCCCTGGTCAGCCACCTCTATAATCAGGTTCCTTTCCGTATTGCGTGTGCTACAGGTAATCTGTGGCGCATCGGCGCTGTACTTAATCGCATTGTCGATCAGGTTGTACAGCACGTTCGACAAATGCAGTTCATCGCCAATGATGGTCGATTGCGCTGCATCCAGGTTCAGCGTTAAGGTTGCGCCATGTTTCTGAAGTTGCAGGTGCATACTTTCGGTAACCGCTACAATGAGTTCGTTCATGTCTACTGCATCTCTTTGCAGCTGCAGCTCGTTTTTCTCCAGCCTGGCGATGCTTAGCACCCGTTCAATATGATTGCCCAGGCGAACGTTTTCATCGTAGATGATGCCGGCAAGTCTGTTAATGCGATTCGTATCTTCCACCACTTCCGGATCTTTCAAGGCCTCACTGGCAATCATGATGGTCGCTACCGGCGTTTTAAACTCGTGCGTCATGTTGTTAATGAAATCGTTCTTCATTTCAGAGACCTTCTTTTGCCGCAGTATGGTATATAAGGTGTAGGAGAAAATAAACAACAGTACCAGCAGCAGGATGCCTGAAGAGGCCATCGTCACGCGCATGGTATTAAATATGGCGACATTCTTATCCGGGAAGCTGAGGTATAACATGCCCGGGTCGCGGATGATGTCGTTGAATAAAGTTGTCTTAAATGTATTCGCCGGCACCACCTCATCAATTGGGTTGGAGGCTTTACTATAAAGCACAGAGTCACGCTTCGCCAGCTTTACCCAAAAATCATAATCCAGCGTAATGTTTTTGTTGAGCAGTTCCTTAAGGATTAAGGTATCCAGCACATCCTTGGAGATCCGCTGTGTCAGCGGTTCGTTCACATTGTGCATTTCCTTGGCCGCCTCTTCCACCACATCTACATCATCCGTATTGTAGAGCCAGGAGGTGTCAGATTCTAATTGCTTTAAACTTTCCTGATAACGTCTTTCCGCTATCGCTTCCTCACTTCTGAACTTTGCTGCTAGGCCTGCGTCAACACTTGGCAGGGAGATCTTGTATGGTCGCCCATCCACTTTACTGTATGCAAGGTAGCGGATACTATCTGGCAACTTACTCAGCCCCATGGTAAAGGTTTTTGCCGTCTCCTGTTTAAAGGTGTTCCGCATTTTACCGTTAATCATGTTGAAGTTCTCATCCAGACCAATACTGACGTCGAAGTTCAGCGGTGTTTTCTCCTGATCGCCGAGGGCGACGAATTCAGCTTCAGAGACGATGGTCGGATAAAGGAATTCTGCACGGATCACACTATCCTGAAAGTTCAGGTCGGCAAGTACCCGCTTCTGCTGATTGAACCGGCGCTCGCGCTCGTCTTTCAGCTGCTGTTCTTTAAGTTCAGCAATGGCTTTAATCTGGTTGGCGCGGTCCGTGCGGCGTTTGCTGCGCCATTCTACATCTTTCTTGTTGTAGTGCTTGTAAGCATAACGGCGTTGCACTTTGCTCACCACCTGACTAAGGGCCTGGTTTACATTCTGCTCAAACAGTTGAGAATTGAGACTATACGCCTGCTTGATGTAATACAATTGCATTACAACAACCCCCAGCAAGGCTACTGTCATCAGTCCGGTGATAAACCAAAAATTCCTTTTCTTCATTATGCTCAGGTAAAATTAAGGAAGCCACAACGGAATGCATTTAATTTAACATTTTTTAACGCATAAAAAAAGCCGGGACCCGCCCGGCTTTCGCACTAAAATTGTTTCCTTAAAAAGGTCTTAGAAAGGCAAATCATCGTCGTCGCCTGGCTTGCTGCTCAGGTCAATCGGCGGTGCATAGTCAGGTGTAGCACCTGCGCCTGCATTATTGCTAATTGTATTGATTCTCCAAACGATCATACTGTTAAAGTAAGATGTCTTTCCTGTCTTATCTGTCCAGGCACGTCCGCGCAGGTTGAAAGATACTTCAACTTCATCTCCAACTTTTAAGCCGTCAAACAAAGAGGTTTTATCCTGCATGGCTTCAAATCTTAAATATTCCGGATAGGTCGGATTTTCTGCATACTCTACAATCAGGTCACGTTTTTTAAACGTTTCACTGATTTGCTGTACCGCTCCGATCTCGTGCACTCTTCCTTTAATTTCCATAACAAATACGCTTTTATTCTTCTTGCAAGTTCAAATGTCTATAATTTTATTGATAACTTCGCGCAATAATTATGCAAGTTTTCCACACCAAAAGTAAGGTTATCATAACCTGTAACAAGCGGCTTTCGAGCTACCTTGCCGATGAGGTTTCCGCATTGGGTTTCACCATTATCCGGTCTTTCCCAACAGGCGTAGAGCTCAACATCACCCTCACCGAGTGTATAAAGCTCAATTTAAACCTTCGCTGCGCCAGTCAGATCCTGTATCACCTGAGAAGTTTCAAGATCAACAGCCCGGAAGAACTTTATCGTGAAGTGGTGGATATGCCATGGGAAGAGCTTATCGATTTCTCCGGCTATTTCTCGGTTACTTCAAATGTGGATAACGAAACCATCACCACCCCACTGTTTACCAACCTGAAAGTTAAAGACGCTATTGTCGATCGCATCAAGGAGAAAAAGGGTATTCGCCCGAATTCCGGTGCCGACGCCAATAAGACCGTCATACACCTTTACTGGAAAGATGAAAATGCAGACATCTTCATCGACACTTCCGGAGAAACGCTAGCTAAACACGGCTACCGTAAAATCCCTGGAAAAGCGCCAATGCTGGAAGCGCTTGCTGCCGGTGTAGTCATGAGCACCAAATGGGACCAGAAATCGCCCTTCATCAATCCGATGTGTGGTTCCGGAACCTTAGCCATCGAAGCTGCATTACTTGCAACCAACCGTCGCCCGGGCTTGTACCGCATGAACTACGGTTTCATGCACATCATGGGTTACGACGAACAGGAATTTTTCGCGGAACGCCGGATTCTTAAAGATCAGGTCATCAAAAACCTGGACCTGAAGATTGTCGCTTCCGATATCTCTGAAGATGCCGTGGAAGTTACACGCAGAAATGCGAAGACCGCTGGTGTAGATACCCTGATCACTTTTGAAGTTTGCGATTTCGCAGATACGCCTGTTCCGCAGGAAGAAAATGGCGTTGTGGTATTCAACCCGGAATATGGCGAGCGATTGGGCGTGCATTCGCAACTGGAGCTCACCTACAAACGTATTGGTGATTTCATGAAGAAAGAATGTAAAGGTTATACCGGTTACATCTTTACTGGAAACCCTGACTTAGCCAAAAAGATCGGCCTAAAGGCGGCTCGCAAACTTGAATTCTATAATGGAAAGCTAGATTGCCGCATGCTGGAGTATGAATTGTACAGCGGTAGCCGCAGACCAGAAGGCGAACGTCCGGTAAAGGATCTTTAAACCGAAGCCAATCGCATGCAAGAACAAGAAATCATTCAGCAGACCATCGCTTTTGTAAAACAGACTTTAGCAGGCGCAGAAGCCGGGCACGACTGGTTTCATATCGAGCGCGTCTATAAAACTGCTTTAACCATAAATGCATCTGAAAAGGCCGACAACCTGATTGTATCGCTTGCGGCCTTGTTGCACGACATTGCCGACAGCAAGTTCAACAATGGCGACGAAACCATCGGGCCGCGCATTGCAGGCGAATTCATGCAAAGCCTGAACCTTGCGCCCGAGATCATTGAACATGTACAGCAAATCATCCTGAACATGAGCTACAAGGCCAGTTTAGGTACGGTGACCTTCCACTCCCACGAGCTGGAGGTGGTGCAGGATGCCGACCGCCTGGATGCCATTGGCGCCATAGGCATTGCCCGTGCTTTCACCTACGGTGGATTCAAAAACCGGGTGCTCTATGATCCAGCCATCCCATTCGTGGAAAACATGAGCAAGGAAGCTTACAAAAACACCACGGCGCCTACCATAAACCACTTCTACGAGAAACTGCTGCTATTAAAAGACCTGATGAAGACCGCAGCAGGTAAGGCAATGGCACAACAAAGACACGATTTCATGCTTAACTATCTGGACCAATTCTACAAAGAGTGGGACGGAAAATCATAACACACTAATATTCTTAGCTTTTATTGCTATCTTTGTTAGCAAATAGTTAAGCTATGTCTGAACGTATAAGAGAAAAGCTGAATATTCTTGCTGATGCAGCAAAGTATGATGTTTCCTGTTCCTCCAGTGGCGGAACCCGTAAGAATGACAACAAAGGCCTTGGCAACAGCCATGCTTCCGGCATCTGCCACACCTACACAGAAGATGGCCGCTGTGTATCCCTCCTGAAGATTCTACTTACCAATCACTGTATTTTCGATTGCGCATACTGCGTTTCACGTAAAAGCAACGACATTCAGCGTGCCGCTTTCACCGTTGAAGAGGTGGTAGAACTGACCATGAACTTCTATCGCAGGAACTTCATTGAGGGTTTGTTTCTAAGCTCCGGCATCTTTAAGAATGCAGACTTTACCATGGAACGGCTACTACGCGTCGTGAAGAAACTGCGGCTGGAGGAGCGGTTTAACGGCTACATACACCTGAAAACCATTCCTGGCGCAAGTGAAGACTTAATCCGCGAAGCGGGCATGTATGCCGATCGTATGAGTATCAATCTGGAAATGCCAACTGAAAGTGGCTTGAAACTCCTTGCCCCCGATAAGTCACACCAGGAGGTTATTGATCCGTTGGGAATGGTGCAAAGGCAGATCGTGCAGTTCAAAGAAGAAAAGAAGCTGATCAAGAGTGTTCCCAAGTTCGTACCTGCAGGGCAAAGCACGCAGATGGTCATCGGTGCGACACCAGAGACCGACAAGGACATCATGCAAACGGCGGATACCTTTTACAAGAACTTTTCCCTGAAGCGCGTTTACTATTCCGGCTACATCCCCATCAGCAATGATAACCGGCTGCCCATGTTAGGCAGTCAGCCGCCACTCATCCGGGAAAACAGACTATATCAGACCGACTGGCTTATGCGCTTCTACGGCTTCAACGTCAATGAACTGCTTAACGATGCTAATCCCCACCTGGACATCGATATAGACCCCAAGCTAAGCTGGGCACTACGCAACATGCATTACTTTCCCATTGACATCAATGTTGCCAATTATAAGATGATCCTGCGGGTGCCAGGCATTGGCGTCAACTCCGCCAAGAAAATTGTACAAGCACGGAAGTTCGGGAAGTTAAGGATCGACCAGCTTAAAAAGATCGGTGTAGCTTATAATCGCGCTCGGCACTTCATCAAATGTGCGGACAGCCCTTACCAGCTGAAGGATTATCAGAGTACGCAAATCAAGTCTTTCATCCTTGCAGAGAGCCAAAGCAAATACCTGAAGCACGACACCAACCAGCTGATCCTTTTCTAATGCAGACCTACCTTTTTGATGGCAGTATGGAAGGCCTGCTTACGGCCGTATTCGAGTGGTTCGAACGCAAACCGGGTGCAGTCGTATTACGGAACCAAGCCTTACATCAGCCAGATGCATTTGAGCAATGCAGGGCCATCATTTCCAGCGAGCAGCAAGCCGCAAGAGTTTGGAAGGGGCTTCAGCAAAGACTGGAGAAAGGCTGGATCCGGCGCCTCACCTGCGCATACCTGTCCGAAAAGCCGGAAGTACATGAACACCTTTTTCAACTGATCTGCTACCTGTTCCAAAATCCACCGGGCGCAGAAATGAACTATGGCAATGAACACGTGCTGGAGGTGGCACAAACAGCCCGTAAAGTAGAGCGTGAGAAGCACCGTATGGAAGCCTTTATCCGCTTCCAACATGCAGCTGATGGCATCTTCTACTGTGGCATTGATCCCGATTTCAATGTACTACCCCTCCTTGGAAAGCACTTCCGCAACCGGTACCAGGATCAGCAATGGATCATTTACGATTTAAAGCGTCACTATGGCTTGTTCTTCGATTTGAATACGCTGGAAGAGATCACCATGCAAAGAGAAGAAGAAAGCAATTTGATGAACAGCAAACCCGACGTGCTTTCGGAGAAGGAAAACCTGTATGCGCTGCTTTGGAAAGATTACTTTAAAAGCACCAACATTCCGGCACGCAAAAACACCAAGCTTCACGTGCAGCATGTACCCAAACGATACTGGAAATACCTCACTGAAAAACAGGTAGAAATTTGATGTAAACATCATTTGCACTTCATCTGAAATCTAAATAATACTCGTAGCTTTCAGGCATGAAGTTGAGCGTCCTCGTATTAATTACGGCCACTGTAGTAGCCATCTCTATCGCCCTTGTGAATTTCCACTTTCAGGGCAGTCTTTATTATATGCTTGTCTCCTTTGGCATATCTTTCATCACCAGCTTTGTCGTTTTCTATTACTTACTGGAGAAGTACATTTATTCTAAAATTAAGCTCATCTATAAGCTTATCCACAACTTGAAGCTGGGTAAGGACCTTAAAGATGCGCTTGGAGAATACGTAAGTGGCGACCCCATCAATGATGTGGAATACGAAGTAAAAGAATGGGCAAGGGAGAAAAAGAAAGAGATCGACTTACTGAAAAAGCAGGAGCAATTTAGACGGGAGTTCCTATCTAACGTATCTCATGAGTTTAAAACACCATTATTTGCCATTCAGGGCTATGTAGAAACCGCATGTGACTGCCTGCACGATGATCCGGAAACGGCGAAGAACTTTCTTACGAAAGCCGGCAAGAACGTAGAACGCCTGAGTTACCTGATCAACGATCTAGATTCCATCTCTAAGCTGGAAAGCGGAGAAATTCCAATCAACTATGAGAAGTTTGACTTTGTACACCTTGCAAGGGAAATCATGGATGGCATGGAAGATAAGGCAAAAGCGAAAGGAATTGTCCTATCCTTCAAAGAAAAATACACCACACCTGCAATGGTATGGGCAGATCGGGAAAAAATCCGTCAGGTCATGATCAACCTGATTCAGAATTCCCTGAAGTATGGAAAAGAACATGGCTCAACCGCCATAAAGATTTTCGAACTACACGATCAATATCTAATTGAAGTTACCGACGATGGCATTGGGATTGATGAAAAACACCTGCCCCGCCTGTTTGAACGCTTTTACCGGGTAGACTCGCACCGTGCCCGGGAAGTTGGCGGCACCGGTCTGGGCCTTGCCATCGTAAAACATATCCTGGAAGCCCATCAGCAAATCATTTCCGTTAGAAGCACTTTGCAAATCGGGACAACCTTTGCCTTTACCTTAGAAAAAAAGAGCTAGCAATTTCTCCTACATTGCTTATTTACACCCCGGCAGCCATGCTAATACTTGTAAGCTGCAATGCTACTGATATGCTTTTTTTATGGAATTGACCCGCAATTGCATCATAGTGGAAAGAACATTTAAAATATGAATCGAGCATGCCTAGCCCTTTTAATCGTTATTTCTACACTTCTTAGCTGCGACTGATGACATGAACTAATAACCCACCCCTATTGTACAACCAGCGTCATCTTGCCATTTTCACTCCAGTATTCTCCTACTCAAATTACATTATTGTGTAGTGTTAACATTAACTTAACATTGAGCGCCTACTTTTGCATTGTATTTTAAGTTTTTAAAAACACATACAATGAACAACCTTTTTAAGTTCTTTACTCCAAAAGACAAAAAATTCCAGCCACTATTCGAGCAGGCAGGAAGTAACATCCTAAGGATCTCTGAAGCTTTACTACTTGCACTAAGCACCACAGACCTGGAAAAAAGAAAAGAACACATCAAAGAAATTGAGCGCCTGGAACATGTTGGCGACGACATTACACACTCCATATTTCTTGAGCTGAGTAAAAACTTCATCACGCCATTTGACCGTGAAGATATTCACGCACTGGCGAGCGCAGTAGATGATATCGCAGATTATATCCATGCTTCTGCAAGCAACATTGAGTTATATGCCATCACCAACATCGGCGATGCGATGATCAAACTTGCGGAACTGCTGGTAGAAATGTGTACCGACCTTGAAAAAGCAATCAAAGAATTGAGAAGCTTTAAAAACATCAGGGTTATCGCTGATGCCTGTGTAAGGATCAACAGCGGCGAAAACCAAGCAGATTATGTATGTAACCTTGCCATTGCACGTTTATTTGAATTTGAAACCAACGCCATCGAACTGATCAAGCAAAAAGAAGTGCTACAGACCCTGGAAATGGCCACAGATAAATGTGAGGATGCAGCGAATGTGCTGGAATCCATTTTGGTTAAAAACGCTTAAAACAAAGTAAAATGATAACTACCTTATTGGTTGTAGTAATTGTACTTGCAATTGCGTTTGACTATATCAACGGATTTCACGATGCAGCAAACTCGATCGCAACCATTGTATCTACCAAGGTACTCTCCCCTTTTCAGGCCGTATTGTGGGCTGCCGCCTTCAACATGGCTGCCTACTTTGTATTTACAGATCACAAAGTTGCCAACACCATTGCTAAAACCGTATTTGAAGAGTTCATTACCCTTGAGGTGATATTATCCGGCCTCCTTGCTGCAATTGCATGGAACCTTTTCACCTGGTGGTTTGGTGTGCCTTCAAGTTCATCACATACCCTGATTGGCGGTTTTGCCGGTGCCGGTATGGCCAAAGCCTTAACCATGGGCACCAGTGCCTTCGCAGCAGTTAACTTTGCACCAATCTTAAAAGTTGTTGCCTTTATCGTGCTTGCTCCGGTAATCGGTATGATCATCTCCGTGTTGATCTCCATCATCATCATGCACATCTCCAAAAATGCCAGACCTTCTACCGCAGAAAAATGGTTTAAACGCCTTCAGCTGATCTCCTCTGCAGCATTAAGCTTTACACATGGCGGTAACGATGCACAGAAAGTTATGGGTATCATTTATGTAGCCATGATCTCTGCAAAAGTGCTGAGCCCTGGTGATGTAATGCCGGAATGGATTCCAATCAGTTGCTACGCCGCAATCGGCCTAGGTACCATGAGCGGTGGCTGGAAAATCGTTAAAACAATGGGTTCTAAAATCACCAAAGTGAATGCCTTTGAAGGTGTTGCTGCTGAATCTGCAGGTGCAGTAACCCTGGGTATCACAGAACACTTCGGTATCCCAGTTTCTACCACCCACACCATCACAGGTTCAATTGTCGGTGTAGGTCTCCTGAAAAGGGTGTCTGCTGTTCGCTGGGGTGTAACGGTAAGTCTTTTATGGGCATGGGTATTAACCATCCCAGTATCGGCTACCCTTGCAGGTCTAACTTACGCCTTCGTACACTACGTAATCTTATAATGAAAAAACCTGCTTATGCAGGTTTAAAAATCGATACTCAACTTTATCTTATGAGCCGGATCAGTAGGGACCTCCCAAGCTGGTCCGGCTTTTATTAGTCTTAGGGCTTCCGCATCGTAAGCACCGCCCAGGCTCTTATCTATCATTATATTCGCTGGCAAACCATCTTTGCCGATCGTGAATGACACGCCCACCGTTTTACCCAATTGCTCCTTCTTCGTGAGCTGATTATTTTCCTTCAGGTAAGTGAAATATGCGGGCCAGCCAACCTGAGGCTTCATGCGATCAAGCACATGTGCCAGGTCTAAATTCACTTCTACAACGGCCGGCGCTTTGGCCTGCTGACTATTGTTATACTTCATCCAAAAGATAATCCCACCCAAAATGAAAATCAGCGCTGCCGTAGCGGCAATACTCAGGCGCTGCCCGGTAATCACGGATTTCTTTTTATCGTCTTCCAGACCGGCAACACGGGTTTCCAGCTGCTTTTGCAGCAGCGATAAGGATTGTCGGGAACGTCTTGGCGACTCGCTCAAACCGGCCAGCGCTTGCGCAACAAAAGGATCTTCCAGGGCTTCACGTTCCACCCGGTACATCATCTTATCGTCGAGCTTACCGTCCAGGTAATCTTCAAGCACATCAATATCTAACCAGTTGTTATCCTCCACTATTTCTTTCAATACAAATCTTTAAATTTCGCTTCCCATTCTGGATATAGCTCTTAACCTTCAGCAAATCATATCCGGTAATTGCAGCCACTTCCTTGTAGTTCTTCTCTTGCAGGTAAAACAGGTCTACGCTGATCCGCTGCTCTTCGGGAAGGCTTTCCATGCACTTTTCCATGGTACTTAGCTGCGTTTCCTTAGCATTGTCCATATCAAGATGCACAAAATCACTGTTTTCCACAAGTCCTTCCTCTAAAGAAACAACATTATTCCTGGATGCCTTTCGCAGTGCCATTAAACAGTGGTTGCGGGTAAGCACATGCAGCCAGCTTTTGAAATTCTGAATCTGGTGCACCTTTACTTTTACCACCAGTTCTTCAAAAATCTGCATCACTGCATCCTTACTCTGCTCTTCATCCTTGAAGTAGTTCAGGCAAACCCCAAACACCAGGTGCATATACCGATTATAAAGCACACCCAGAAGCTCCAGATTACCCGTTTGCTGGTATCTGGCAATCAGCTCCGCATCTTCAAGCTGCTTTAATCTGGTGTTGTCTTTTATAAACTTCAAGGCGTTATCTCTAAAATATCAAGTATAGATATAATTTTCTAATCCTTTTACGAGAATCACCGATAAAGAAGCGCAAAAAATTACTGGCTGGAATTTTGCAATTTTGCACACATGACAAAATCATCTTTAAGAAATGTAGTGATGCTGACCATTGCATCATGCTTTCTATTCATCAGCAGCTGCGATGTACAATCCCAGGCGCAGCTTGGCAATATTCTGAAACAAGCGGGTGCTACTGGTACACCTACAACGCTTGAAATTGCTTCAGGCATAAAGCAAGCACTTGAAATCGGCACGTCTAATGGTGCAGATAAGCTATCGGCGAAGGATGGCTTCCTGGGCAATATGGCCGTGAAGATTCTTTTCCCACCAGAGGCACAAAAGGTGGAAAATGCATTGCGTGGCATAGGACTGGGCAGCGTTGCTGATAACGTAATCACCAGCTTAAACCGGGCTGCAGAAGATGCTGCGCAGGAAGCAAAGCCAATCTTTATTGCTGCGGTTAGACAAATGACCATTACGGATGCCACAAACATCCTGATGGGTAAGCAGGATGCCGCTACGGAATACTTCAAAAGAGTAACCACAGCGCAGCTGATGAGCAAGTTCAGCCCAATCATTGGCAACAGCCTGAATAAAGTTGGCGCAACGAAATACTGGACAGAAGCCGCCAATAGCTACAATAAAATCCCTCTGGTAAAACCGGTAACTGCTGATCTTAATGCCTATGTGACCCAAAAGGCAATTGACGGCATGTTCAAACAAGTTGCACAGGAAGAACTACAGATCCGCGAAAACATCAATGCAAGGTCAACCACCCTGCTGAAAAAGGTGTTCGGCTATGCCGATAAAAACAAGAAGTAGTTTCAACCCAACCATACAATATCGACGGATCCGACAAGCAGCAATTTCGCATATTAGCCGCCTCTTGTTCGCCTTTCGTTCGCCTTTCCTTCGCCTATGCTTCGGTTCCAGCCGAACGAAAGGCGAACAATACCCGTACTAGAGCAGAACCACTGCACAAGCTGTCCTGCAAACAAAGAAGGCCAGGTATGTCTTACCTGGCCTTCTTTGTTTGTGTATTTTCTTCTATATTTAAAAGAAAATTACCGCTGTTATGCTGTTAACGTTTATTAATCTCACCGGAACTGAAGTCGGTATAGTGTTTTTTCTAATATTCTCTACCGTTGTTTTTGCCGGCTATAAAGCCCTTAAAGCGGAACAAGGCTTCACCCAAATCTTATGGATTGCCACAATCTTCATGTTTCCACCAGTAGTGGCCATCCTGTATCTGGTTAAGACCTACGTATTCGACCAAAGAAAATTAGCTTAGCTTAAGTGCGTCTGGATCTTGGAAACCAGATCATCTACGTCAAATGGTTTTGCGATAAAAGCCGTGGCACCGGCATCCTGTGCTATTTTACTGCCGTCAGTGCTTGCAGAAATCACAATTACGGGTAAGCCTTTGGTCCTGGTGTTCTGCCTTAGCACTTTCAACACCTGATCACCTGAAAGTACCGGCATCCAAAGGTCCAGCAGCACCAGATCGGGTTGTTTCTTCTCGATCAGGTTGTAGATGTTGAGGCTATTCTGTTCAGGAATGACATCAAATCCGGCATCTTCCAGTATCAAACCAAGCATGTCCAGGATACCTTCATTATCATCGCACACTAATATTGTTTTATTCGTCATTTCCCTCTTTGTTTAATGGCAACGTAAAGCTAAACGTTGAACCCTTTCCTTTTTCGCTGTCTACCCATAATGTCCCTCCATGGTTTTTAACAATCTGGTCACATAAGTATAATCCGATACCCATGCCGGGGTAGCGCTGCTGAATCTCACCCACGCGGAAGAAGCGTTCAAAAATGCGTTTCTGATCCTCATAGCTGATCCCCATGCCCGCATCCATAACAGACACTTTGATGTAATCACTTACCAATGATAAATGGATCACAATTTCTCTGGAATCAGGTGCGTATTTAATAGCGTTGGAGAGCAAATTGGTAACCACCTGCACAATGTGCGATTCGTCCCCATAATAGTCCATGCCAATCGAGCCCCGGATAACAATTTTCGGACCTACTGACGCCAGCTCCATAGCTTCTACCGTCTCGGCAACCATCTTGTCAAAGTTGAAGTTTGATTTATGTACCTCAATATTACCGGTTTGGATCTTGGAAACATCAAGCAATTCTGCGATTAAGTTATTTAAGCGATCAATGTGATTGGCCGTTTTCGTCATTACAGACTTGTATTTATCGCTCGCATTTTCGGGCACCAGGCGTTCTAATACCTGTACATAGCCTTTGATGGTTGTCAATGGTGTTTTTAGCTCGTGACTGGCAATGGAAAGAAAATCATCTTTTCTTCTTTCTATTTCCCTGCGGTCGGTGATGTCTTCAATCGCCAGCAATATGCGGTCCTTATAATGCCCCTGCAGCTCTATTCGATGTGCATTGAGCAGCATCAATTTACGGCCGATATAAGGAAAGTCATGTTCCACTTCAAAGTTCTCCACGGGATTGTTTGTTGGAAGGATACTTACCAGCAGCTCTTTCAACTTTGGAATGTTCCACTGTCCATTACCAAGTTCATAGAGGTGTTTTCCGACAGTGTCCTCCATATTTACCTTGAATGTTCTTAAGAAATGGTCGTTGGTACTTAAAACGTTGAATTTTGGATCGAGCACGATTAAGCTTTCACGCACAGTCTGGATGATGCTGGAGAGATAGTCTTCGCTATCCTTTAAGATTTGCGTACGCTCTTCAATACGCTTCTCCATAACGTCCTGCTGCATTTTGAGCTCCTGCTCAGCCTTTTTACGTCGCGTAACATCGTTCTGCACACCAACAAAATGGGTGATGACACCATTTTCATCTTTAATGGCCGACATATACAGTTCGTTCCAGAAAAGCTCCCCATTCTTACGGTAGTTTCGGATCTCCACGCAGCAATCCTGTCCATTGCGAATTGCTTCCTTTAATATAAAACGCATCTCCTGGTTGCGATCATCACGTTGCAGAAATCTGCAGTTGTGACCTATAATTTCAGGACGACTATAGCCGGTCATTCTTTCAAATGCGGCATTACAATAGACAATTGGATTGTCGGGCTGAAGGTTGTCTGTCAGGATAACCCCGGAAATTGAGGCATCTAACGCTTTGGAGAGGAGTTCAAATTCCTTGTTCGAGTGTTGGTGAGTAGACGTAAACTCACTTTGATTGATATTGCTCAATGATTTGGTACTGAAGTTAGGGTGTCAAAGTAAAAAAATATTTCAATAACAAAAAAGCCGCCAAGGATTTCCCTGGACGGCTTAACACGCAATCAATTTTGCTTAAGGCAGTAATGTGTCTTTAATATTATCAATAATACCTTTGTCCATACCAGTCATCTGCTGCTCCTGGGCAAAGCCTTTCACATCTGGCGGGCCTAGTTTTGGTTCATCACCAAACGGTTCTGCAGGCACATATCTGAACTGGCCTTTTCCATCGATTGATGGTCCGCTTGCCCAGCGTGCATCAGGTGCAACCGTTGGTTTCTCAATATTGGTTGATACGAAAGCATAGTCAAACGCTTCTACATGATCTGCCATTGGGAAGGTATTTGGAATCGGCAGGTTGGCACTTACACCACCCAAATCTTCCAGCACGGCGAGCCACTGGTTCTGGTGCATCGCATCCCGGGTGATCAGGAAGGAAAGCATGTCTTTCATCCCTGGATCATCTGTTAAACCGTACAAACGGGTGGCAAGTACACGACCCGTAGATTCGGCCATAACGTTCGCGTACATATCCGCAGCGATGTTGCCGCTACCCACAACCCATGATCCGTTAAATGGAACACCGTTCGCATCAACAGCCATTGCAGACAGGCCGGATGAGATCACATGTCGGGGATCCATACCACCGAGTATGTTGCTCACAATCGGGTTCTCCCCTGCTATTTTATCTTTTAGTTCATGTGTTGCACCTTCAAGGTTTAGCGCAACCGCAGTACATAACATCTCAATATGCGCCATCTCCTCCGTCCCGGTGTCAAGCAACATATCACGGTATTTACTTGGACCACGGTTTCCCCATGCCTGGAAAAGATACTGTAAACATACTCTGATCTCTCCCTCAATACCGCCAATGGCCTGTTGCAGGAGTTTAGCAAATGCGGGATTCGGTTTTTCTACGCGTACCTTGTACTGTAGCTTGTTGTCATGATAGAACATAGTTAATTTTTTGGTTGTTTGTTTATAAATAGGTTGACGGAAAATTCAACAAGCGACTTAGAATCTTGGTTTCCAAAACATTAACAACAGGTAGTAAGGCAGGAGGTTGTGGGTATTTCTAATCGTATAAAGAGCAAATAATTAAGGAGAATACCCATGAAGTAAATTGCAGGTTACTTCTGTGTAAATTCATAATATTGTCTTAACACCCACATAATAGGTTGTTGATAGTTTTGCCTCATCAAACAACAATCTATGATGAGAAAGCTACTCTTGCTGATTCTACTTTCAAGCCTCGGACTTCATGCGCTGGCGCAAAAAACCGGTGTAATCTCCGGTAAGGTGACCAGCGCTGAAGGCAATATTTCAATGCCTGGCGCATCCATCAGGCTGCTAAATGCCGGTAACCGGTACACCGTTTCCGACCAGATCGGCGATTTTGAGTTTCTTAATGTACCGGCGGGGAGCTACCAGATAGAAGTAATGTATATTGGCTATACGGCTCAGCAAAAGCTTGTAACCGTTGAAGCCGGCAAGAATACCATCGTAAACCTTACCTTGGGTAGTAGTGCTGAAAACCTGCAGAATGTCGTGATCCGTGGTGATCGTGCCCTTGGTCAGGCAAGAGCGCTGAACCAGCAGAAGACCAATCGCAACATCTCCAACGTCATTTCTTCAGATCAGGTTGGACGTTTCCCCGACGCCAACATTGGCGACGCATTGAAACGTGTTCCCGGCATCACCATGCAGAACGACCAGGGCGAAGCACGTAACATCATCATCCGTGGACTGGCACCAGCATTAAACTCCGTAACCTTGAACGGTGACCGTATACCATCCGCCGAAGGCGACAACAGGAACGTACAGATGGACCTTATTCCATCTGACATGATTGCTACCATAGAGGTGAATAAAACCTTAACACCAGACATGGATGCAGATGCTATTGGAGGTTCTGTAAACCTGATTACCCGTGCCACACCTAACGGTGAAAGAATTTCTGCAACACTTGCCGGCGGCTATGGCCCGATACGCAAGAGCGGAAACAGCACTGCAGGTCTGGTTTATGGAAATCGTTTTCTGAACAGCCGCCTTGGTGTAGTGGCCAGTGGTTCTTACAACAACAATGACTTCGGTTCTGACAACATTGAGGCCGTTTGGGCGAAAGATGAATTTAACAACACCTACGTTCAGGAATCGGACATCCGGAAGTATGACGTACAACGAATTCGCAGAAGTGCCGCTCTGGCATTCGACTATAAATTTGACAACAACAACTCCATTTTTGCTAATGCCATGTACAACTGGCGTGATGACCGCGAGAATAGGTTCAGAACGACTTACGACAACCTTGAACCGACCTATAGTGGAGAAACCATTACTGGCTTTACCGGAGATATAAAAAGGGAGACAAAAGGTGGTATTGCGAACAACCGTAATAAAAGTCGCAGGCTTGAAGACCAGCGTGTACAGAACTATGCTTTGCGTGGTGAGCACCTTCTGAATGCCAAGCTTGATCTGGACTGGTCGTTTAACTACGCCACGGCCAGAGAATTCCGGCCGAATGAACGCTATATTGAATTTCAACAGGAAGGCGTCGCATTATCCGAAGATTTAACGAACATGCGGAAACCTTTGATTTCAAGTACGCCTACTTCCTTAAACCAGTTTGAACTTTCTGAACTTACAGAAAATAGAGACAATACAGAAGAAAGCGAGTTTGGTGCAAGGCTGAACATCAGGATTCCATTTTCAGTCGTTAATGGTCAGAAAGGGCGCCTAAGAACGGGTTTGCGCAGCCGTATTAAAGATAAATCCAGGAACAACATCTTCTATTCCTATGATGCAGCAGAGGGTATGAACCTTGCTGAAGTACCTGGAAGCTTCTATGGCGGCAATGGCTTTAATCCAGGAAACCAGTTTGTACCGGGTGCTTTTGCTTCGGCAGACTACCTTGGCAACCTCAACCTGAACAACGCTGCACAGTACACTGCGGAGTTGGATCCAAGTGAGTTTCTCTCTGCAAACTACCGCGCTAAGGAGCAAATCTATGCTGGTTACCTGCGCTGGGATCAGGATTTCAGCAATAAGCTGTCTATGATTGTTGGTGCAAGGCTTGAGAACACCCACATCGACTATACCGGTAACCGCGTATTGGATGAAGCAGAACTGGAAGGTGAGATAAACACCAGGAACAGCTATACGAACGTAATGCCCAGCATTTCCTTTAAGTACGATGCCACTACCGATATGGTCTTAAGGGCTGCATTTACAACTGCGCTGGCCCGCCCGGACTATTATGCACTTGCGCCATTTGTGAACAACAATGCCGCAGATGCGGAAATCTCAGCCGGTAACCCCGCACTTAAAGCCACCTATGCGTACAACTTTGACCTTATGGCCGAGAACTACTTTAAATCGGTAGGTTTAGTATCGGCAGGTGTGTTTTATAAAAACCTGAACAATTTCATTTACACCTACAGCAATAACCAATACAATTCGGCCAATTTTAGCGGAGACTTCCCGGAACAAGCCAACCCAATTCCTGCAGATGAAACATGGACCTTTATCCAGTCGAGAAATGGCGACAATGTAGCTGTTTATGGGTTTGAATTTGCCTTTCAAAGGCAATTGGATTTTCTTCCAGGCAAGTTCTTAAAAGGCTTCGGCATCTATGCCAACTATACTTATACCAAATCAAAAGCTAAAGGCATTGCTGATGAAGAAGGGACAGAACGGTTGAACGTTGTTTTGCCAGGTACGGCACCGCACATGCTTAACGGCTCTCTGTTCTGGGAAAACAAGAAGTTCTCTGCCAGGGTATCCGCGAATTTCACGTCCAGCTATCTGGATGAACTCGGCGCATCTGAATTCAATGACAGCTATTATGACAAGCAATTTTTCCTTGATCTAAATGCTTCATACAAAATACAGAAACACATCCGCATTTTTGCTGAGGCTAACAATGTAACCAACCAGCCTTTACGTTACTATCAAGGTACTTCCGCGTTAACCAAGCAACTGGAATACTACCAAGCAAGGTATAACCTGGGACTAAAGTTTGATTTCTAAGATAACCTGATTAACCATTCAATGCACGCGTTGGATGTACATGCGCTATAAAGCACAAAATATGCAAAAGAGAATACTTCTTCTGACTTTAGCCGCGGCACTAAGTGCCTGCAGCACGAGCAAACTGGCTAAACTTCAACCAGGCGCTTTAAAGCCCAATGTGGTGACACAGCCTACACCACATGATACGGACGATCCTGCGATCTGGATTAACCCAGAGGATGCCACACAGAGTTTGGTTGTAGGCACAGACAAAGACAGTGATGGAGGGCTCTACCTGTATAACCTTAAGGGCGAGATCATCCGGAAATCTGAATCGTTGAAGCGACCAAATAATGTTGATATCGCCTACCAGTTTAAAGTCGGCGACCGTCTGGTAGACCTTGCGATCACGACAGAGAGAGAAACAAATAAGATCCGGATCTTCTCACTTCCGGATTTGAAACCAATAGACAATGGCGGTATTACTGTTTTTGATGGTGAAACCGAACGTGATCCAATGGGGGTATCCATTTACACCAGGCCTTCAGATCGGGAAATGTTCGTTGTCGTAGGCCGGAAAACGGGTCCTACGGGCAGCTACCTTTGGCAGTATAAACTGGAGGCCGCCAATGGGGCAATTACAGCTAAGGTCGTTAGGAAGTTTGGAACCTTTAGTGGTAAAAAAGAGATTGAAGCCATTGCGGTAGATAATGAACTTGGCTTTATCTACTATGCCGATGAACAGTCGGGCATCCGGAAGTATTACGCTGATCCGCAGCGGAATGACAATACAGAACTGGCTTTCTTTGGACAGAATGACTTTAAAGCCGATCATGAAGGTATCGCCATCTATAAGAAAACTGCAACTACAGGCTACCTGCTGATCTCCAATCAACAGAAAAACACATTTATGGTCTATGCCCGTGAAGGCAGCGCTTCAGAAGCGAATAAGCATACGCTGCTTGCAGAAATACCAGTTTCTACAATAGAGTGTGATGGTGCTGATGTCACCAATGTGAACCTGGGTCCGCAGTTTCCAAACGGCATGTTTGTGGCCATGAGCAACGGCATGACCTTTCATATGTACGACTGGAATAAGATTCAGGCATTGATTGATCAGGCATCAAAATAGGCTATTGCTACTGGGTAACTAGTTTAAGATACATCTGGATTTTAAATTAATAAAGGTTACTTTTATAGGAGTAATAACAAATAAGTATATTGGATTTTAAAGATTTTAATTTTAACCCGGATCTATTAGAGGGTTTATTGGCGATGGGCTTCCGTAATGCCACGCCTATACAGGAACAAGCCATTCCTTTAATTCTGGCAGACAAAGACCTGATTGCCTGCGCGCAAACGGGTACAGGTAAAACCGGCGCCTATTTACTGCCGGTAATGAACAAGATCAGTCTTCAGGAAAACCGTCATAACAACACCTTGATTCTGGCGCCTACAAGGGAGCTCGCCCAGCAGATAGACCTTCAGGTGGAGGCGCTATCCTACTTCACGAACATCAGCTCGCTGACCGTTTATGGTGGTGGTGATGGCATTGCCTACGAGCAACAAAAGCGCTCGATGCGTGAAGGTGTAGACATTATCATTGCAACACCCGGCCGCCTGATCTCGCACCTGTCTTCAGGTTTACTGAAGCTGGACCAGTTGCAACACCTGATTCTGGATGAAGCTGACCGGATGCTGGATATGGGTTTTTATGATGACATCATGAAGATCATCAGCTTCCTGCCTGAGAAACGACAAACCGTGCTTTTCTCGGCCACCATGCCGCCAAAGATCAGGACCCTGGCAGCGAAACTACTGCAGAACCCGGAACAGATCAGCATTGCAATCTCTCAGCCCGCAGCGGGTATCAATCAACAGGCTTACTTCATTCATGACAGCCAGAAGGTAAAACTTTTGACAGAGATCATGAACCCGGAAGTTTACCCGAGTGTGCTCATTTTCGCTTCGACGAAGGAGAAGGTGAAGAACCTGGGTAAGGTACTACGTGGATTGAAGTTTAAAGCGGAAGCTTTCCATTCTGATCTGGATCAGAAGGAACGTGAAGCCATATTATCTGAGTTTAAGAACAAACGTGTGCCGGTACTGATCGGAACCGACGTGCTGTCGAGGGGCATTGATGTGGAAGGTATTTCACTGGTGATTAACTTCGACGTACCGCATGATCCGGAAGATTATGTCCACAGGATTGGTCGTACGGCCCGTGCAGCAACAACCGGAACAGCAATCACGCTGGTTAATGAGAAGGACAAACGCAAGTTTGCGAACATTGAGAAGCTGATTGACAAAGCCATTAACCGCATTCCGGTGCCCGAGCATTTTGGTCCGGTAACGGCAAGCGATACGCCCGAGAAACCAGCGAACAACAAGCCAAGGCGTAAATTCTTTAAGAAGAAACCGCAAGCGAAATAAACTATGCCGAACCTAGCTCCTTTAGCAGAGCGCATGCGCCCCCAGAACCTGGACGAATATGTAGGTCAGCAACACCTGGTGGGCCCCGATGCGGTGCTGAGAAAAGCAATCCAAAGCGGACAACTGCCCTCCATGATCTTTTGGGGCCCGCCAGGGGTTGGTAAAACGACCCTGGCATATATCATTTCGCAAACTTTAGACCGCCCTTTTTTTAACCTGAGTGCCATTAACTCAGGTGTAAAAGACATCCGGGAGGTCATCGATAAAGCCACAGCGCTGAAAGGCAGTATGCTGGGTTTACCCATCTTATTTATTGACGAGATTCACCGCTTCAGCAAGTCGCAGCAGGATAGCCTGCTTGGCGCTGTTGAGCGTGGATTGGTGACGCTGATTGGCGCCACAACGGAGAACCCCTCCTTTGAAGTCATCTCCGCATTGCTTTCACGAAGTCAGGTGTATATTCTGAAGTCGCTTGATGAAGCGGAACTGAAAGGATTACTGGAAACGGCTATCCGCGAGGATGTGGTGCTTAAGCAAAAGAACATTACCTTGAAGGAGCATGAAGCCTTAATCAGGCTTTCTGGTGGGGATGCGAGGAAGCTGCTGAACGTGCTGGAGATCGCGATTAATGGGATTGGTGGCGACACGATCGCGCTGACGAATGAAAGCGTGCTGGCACATGCTCAGCAGAACCTGGCCATGTACGACAAGGCTGGTGAGCAGCACTACGACATCATTTCTGCTTTCATCAAATCCATCAGGGGCTCGGATCCGAATGCGGCCGTTTACTGGCTTGCCCGGATGATTGAAGGTGGTGAAGATCCACTTTTTATTGCCCGGAGACTGGTTATTCTGGCTGCTGAAGATATCGGCAATGCCAATCCGAATGCACTGCTGCTGGCGAACAACTGCTTTCAGGCGGTGAATGTGATTGGGTTCCCGGAATCCAGGATCATCCTGTCGCAAGCGGTGACCTACATGGCTTCATCTGCGAAAAGCAATGCGGCCTATGAGGCGATCAACAAAGCACAGCAGCTGGTGCGGGAAACCGGTGATTTACCGGTACCGCTGCATATCCGTAACGCACCCACCAAGCTGATGAAGAACATCGGCTATGGCAAGGATTACCAGTATTCACATGGCTATGAAGGCAACTTCTCTGAGCAGGAGTATCTGCCCGAGCAGATCAGCGGCACCAAGCTGTATGACCCTGGTAAAAATCCGGCGGAGGAAAAGCTGCGCGAGAAACTACGACAGAATTGGAAGAAAAAATATAACTACTAAATATGCTGAACACATTCTTAGGTCACCAGTGGAAAGGCTTCTTCAGAGCCCGGGGTAAAGGTACAAGCATAGCCGTGCAGATCATTATGGGTTTGCTTATCGTCTACCTTCTGGGTTGTGCGCTTTTCTTTGGCATTTTCATGGACAATCTGATCCAGCATTTCATGCCAGGCCGCCCGGTGATGGAAGTTTTTAATGGCTTGATCCTGTACTATTTCGCACTGGAGTTTCTTTCCAGAATGCAGATCCAGGAGTTACCTACGCTGGCCATTGTACCCTACCTGCACCTGCGGATTCCAAAGCGTAAGCTAGTAAACTTTCTGAATATCCGTGCGCTGTTTTCGGCTTTTAACATCTTTCCGCTGGTCCTGTTTTTTCCGTTCATCTTTATGAATGTAATGGAAACTTACGGCAGTTTTGCCGGGTGGATGTATCTGCTTGCGGTGGTTTCACTTTCTGTTTTCAATAACTACCTGGCGCTTTATGTAAAGCGACTTTCCATATCGAATACGCGGTTTGTCATTGCCGGCTTCCTGGTGCTTATTGGACTTGGCTTGCTGGAGTACTTCAAGGTTTTCTCCATTGCGGCAGTGTCTAACCAGGTATTTTCTGCAATAGCGCAGCAGCCGTTAATTTCACTGGTGTTTACCGTGGCGGCAGTTGCTGTATTCGTTTTGAATGCGAGTTACCTGCGCAAAAACCTGTACATGGAAGAATTGCATGCTGGTGAAGCGCGGAAAACAAGCACCGACTACCCCTTTCTGGATCGCTTTGGCGCTGCGGGGCAGCTTGCAGCATTGGAAATCAAGCTTATTCTTCGGAACAAGCGAAGCAAGTCGACCGTCTCTAAAGGATTGATCTTTATCTTCTACGGATTGCTGTTTTACAAGCAGAAAGAGCTTGATGAGAACAGCTTCGGCATGATGCTTTTTGCTGCGGTATTCATGACGGGCAATATGGTGCTACTGTATGGGCAGTTTATGTTCGGGTGGCAAAGCTCGGAATTCGATGGGCTGCTCAGCAATAAGGTGAGTGTGCGGAACTTCATTAAAGCGAAGCTGCTCCTGTTTAACATTGCTTCTACGGTGTTGACGCTGGTGGTGAGCCTTTATGGTTTGATCAGCTGGAAGATTCTGGCGGTGCAGTTTGCCGCTTATTTCTTCAGCCTTGGTATTGCGCCAATTCTGGTGATGTACATGGCGACCTTCAACTACAAGGCCATCGACATGACGAGCGGGTCCAGTTTCAACTGGCAGGGTGTAGGTGCCACCTCCATGCTGATGAGTTTACCGATATTTTTACTGCCTTACCTGTTCTATGTACCTTTCAAGATGATTGGCGGACCGTTCTGGGGATTGGCAGCATTGGGCATTGTGGGCTTAATCGGCTTCCTGACTCAAAGTTTCTGGGTAGAGGTGCTGGTTAAAGCATTTAATAAAAGGAAATATAAAATCGCCGAAGGCTTCAGAGAAAAATAATGATTGTAGAAATTAAAGACTTAAAGAAGGTTTACGCCGGACGTACCGTGGTAAACATTCCTGAACTGCAGATTAATGAAGGGGAAACCATCGGTTTGGTGGGCAACAATGGCGCAGGTAAGACCACGCTGTTCCGTATGCTGCTCGACCTGATCCGGCCGGATGCGGGTGGTATATTTTCTAAAAATGAGAATGTGGCCAGCACAGACGAATGGAAGAACTACACGGCATCCTTCCTTGATGAGAACTTCCTGATCGATTATCTGACACCGGAAGAGTATTTCATCTTCATTGGCAGTCTGCACAACATGACAAGAACGGACGTAGAACAATATTTACAGCGCTATCTGGAGTTCTTTAATGGTGAAATTCTGAACAGCGGGAAGTACATTCGTGACTTCTCTAAGGGAAATCAGAACAAGGTGGGTATTGCCGCAGCGCTGATGCAGAACCCAGAACTGCTGATCCTGGATGAACCCTTCGCCAACCTCGACCCGACAACGCAGATCAGACTGAAGTCGCTGGTAAGAAGCTTAAGGACAACGCATCAGGTAACCACGATCATCTCCAGCCACGACCTGAACCACGTCACAGACGTTTGCGGCAGGATCATCCTGCTGGAAAAAGGACAGGTGATTAAGGATATTCAAACCACAGAAAACACGCTGACGGAGCTTGAAGCTTACTTTTCAGCATAAAGTGTTCAGAAATTAGGGCAACTTGCACAGTTCTTCTACACAGGTTTTCTCACATTAATTCTCAATACTGCAATATTCTTGTTAGTTAACAATAAAAACTAATAAGCATATCTTGGCATTAGGTTTGATTTAGCCCATGTCAAAACATACATTATGATTATCTCAAAATTTAAAACAGCAACATTAAGTATAGCACTGGCTATTGGTGCAATGTCATTCCAAGCATGCGACAGTTTAACTAAAACTCAAAAAGGTGCAGGTATTGGTGCAGCTACAGGTGGTGTAATTGGAGCCATTATTGGTAAAAAAGCAGGTAATACCGCTGTTGGTGCTGTATTAGGTGGTGCTATTGGTGGTACTGCTGGTGGTTTCATTGGTAAAAGAATGGATAAACAGGCTGCAGAGATTGAGCAGACACTACCAAATGCAGAGGTTATTCGTGAAGGTGAAGGTATCATCGTGAAATTCGACAGCGGTATTTTGTTCGACTTTGATAGCAGCAACCTGAAAGAAGCTTCTAAAGATAACATCAAGAAGCTTGCAGCTTCCTTAAATCAATATCCAGGTACAGACATTAAAGTAATTGGTCATACGGACAGCCGTGGTGCGGAAACTTACAACATGAGCTTATCTGAGCGAAGAGCAGCAGCTGTAAAAGCTTATGCAGTGTCTCAGGGTGTACCTTCTGCAAGGTTATCAACTGTAGGTAAAGGTTTTTCTGAGCCTATCGGAGATAACGCTACGGAAGCAGGAAGAGCAACCAACCGTAGGGTTGAGATTGTTATTGTTGCAAATGACGACTTGAAGAAAGAAGCTAAAGCACAAAGCTAATTTGTGAATAGGGTTTATTATTAAGCCTGCTTGGTCTTTAAGGAACGTGTTTGTTCCATATAGAGATCTAAAATATGAAAGGCCCCGGGACGATTGTTCCGGGGCTTTTTCTATGCGTTGAATTCTTCGCCGTATATATCTTCGAAGTAGGCTACGGCCAGTGATTTCAGGAGTAACTCCTGTTCCATCATGGCGAATGCCGGCACGGGTTTGATGAGCTTCCAGTGTGGCCAACCATCCTGATCTAGTCCTTCAAGCTCGTAAAAGCCCATCTCGCTCAACAGCCTGCAAGTAGCGATGTGCATCAGCTCCTCTTTTTGTCGCTTGCTATATTTTCCGGGGCCTTTACCAAGCTCCTGAACACCAATCAGAAACAGGATTACCTTCAAATCCGGCTGATCATTATCGAATTCAGTAGCGATCTTTTGCTGCAAAATCTTCCATTTTGCATGAATTTCTGAAGGTTTCATGCCACAAAGATACGCTTATATGCTTACTTTTAAACTATGGAGAAGATCATCAACACTGGCCTGCTGGCTTATGGAATGTCCGGAAAGCTGTTTCACGCACCTTTCCTGTCCGTACATCCGGGCTTTAACCTAAGTGCAGTTACCGAACGCAATGAGCAGAAAGCACCCAAGGATTACCCTGGCATTACCAGCTACAACAGCATTGATGAACTGATGGACGACCCTGCGATTGACCTGGTCGTGGTGAATACCCCCAATTACAGCCATTACGATTACACCCGGCAGGCACTGCTGAAAGGCAAACACGTGCTTGTGGAAAAGCCTTTTGCCGCAACTGCTGAAGAAGCACAGGCGCTCTTTGACCTCGCACGTGAAGTGGGGAAACAGGTGTTCGTGTACCAGAACAGACGTTGGGACAGCGATTACCTCGCCGTGAAGCAGGTGATAGACAGCGGGGTGCTGGGTAAACTGGCGGAAGTGCATATCCGGTTCGACCGCTACCGCAATACCATCGGGCCAAAGACCTTCAAGGAGGAGCTAGTGCCGGCTACTGGCCTGCAGTACGATCTTGGCGCCCACCTGCTGGATCAGGCCATAAACCTCTTCGGAAAACCTCTTAATTTCTATAAAATTCTTGGCCTGAACCGCCAGAGTACCAAAGTAGATGATTACTTCCATTTTCACCTGGAGTACCCGGATAGTCTGCAGGTGTTTGTATGCTCAAGCATGCTGGTTCCGGATCCGCAGGCGGCCTTTGTGGTGCACGGAGAGCAGGGAAGCCTGGTGAAATACCGTGCGGATATCCAGGAGGCGCAGCTGCTGAAGAACATTCGTCCAGGCAGCGAGGGCTACGGCGTAGAGCCTGTGGAGCTCGCCGCAACTTTGACGCGCATGAACCCAGACGGCAGTAAAAGGCAGGAACAGCTGGTTTCGGAGACCGGCAGCTACATGCCGCTGTTTGACGGGGTGTACCAGGGGATTGTGAACAACGTGCCTTACGCCGTGACGGAGGAGCAGGTGCTTACGCAGCTGCAGATTTTAGAGGCACCTGTGGGTTTTCACAAGTTCTAACTGCGGCTCTTGATATCCCCTGCGTCTATCTATAAGATCTAACTATTGGGCCATTGAGCACCACTGTACGTTTCTACAAGTTTCAGTTGTTAGAAGCCTCAAGGTTGCCAAGCAGCGCAGCTGCAAATACCTTAGGGATCTCCATATGCGGGATGTGCCCGCAGTTCTCGAATTCTACCAGCTTTGCGCCAGGGATCTGATTGGCGGTAAGCTTACCCAACAGCTTATACTGTCCATGTAGCGCCTGCTGTTCCGGCGTCAGACTTGCCTTACCTACAATCGTCTTATCTTCAAGGCCAATAAAGAGTACGGTTGGCACTTTGAGGTTCCTAAACTCGTAAACCACTGGCTGTTCAATAATCATTGTATAGGTCATGGCAGCGACTTTCGCATACCGTGGGAACTCCTTGCTGTAACTCACCCCACCAGCGATCCGTACGAGCTCATCATACTCCGGCTTCCATTTGGTGAAATAAGAACCTTCGTAGTACTTGCGTACACTTTCAGGCGTAGCCTTTAACTCTGTCTGATACTGCTTTTCCGTATTGCTGTAGGGGATAAACGTGCGGTAATCTTCTAATCCGATCGGATCTTCCAGCAGTAGCTTCTCGGTACGTTCCGGAAACATCAATGCATAGCGGGTGGCCAGCATCCCGCCCATGGAATGTCCAAGCATCACAGCCTTTGAGATGTTCAGGCTTTCCAAGAGGTCCCTGTTCCAGCTGGCCAACTGATGGAAGCTGTAGTGAATGTATGCTTTAGAAGACTTTCCGAAGCCAATCTGGTCGGGCACCACAACGCGAAAGCCAGCCTCCGTAAGCGTCTTGATGACGTTGGTCCAGTAATACCCAGCAAAGTTCTTCCCGTGAAACAACACTACCGTTCTGCCGTTTGCCTTCCTCGCAGGCTGCACATCCATATAAGCCATCTTCAATTGCTGCCCTTCGGCTGAAATTGGAAAGAACTTCACCAGATAGGCATAGTTTACGTTGTCAAGGTTAATGGATATGGAATCCGTTTTTGTAGCAGAAGTGTTGAAGGTTTGCTGCGCAAACGTATTGATGTAGGCTAAAGTCAGCAAAGAAAGGGTTAGCAGTTTTTTGTACATACGGGTTGCAGTTTGGGGCAAGTACTATTTAATATATCGCTACAAAATCTGTACCTGCAACAGAAAGCCCCTCCGGTTTATACCGAAAGGGCTTATAAATTATATGAATGTTCCTGATCAAGTACCTGCTTCCTAGTGGTTTCCCTACTTCCCTGTGGTCACGTTAAATGGAAGTCTGAAACCAAAAGTGATGTTTCTACCCGCATTATAAATCCCGAAAGTGGGATCTTCCTCGCTTAACCGCCCTGGTTTAAAGCGGCTCAAATGATCATAATAAGCTTTATTCAACAGGTTTCTTCCGGCAACATAGATCGTCAGATCTTGCTTTTTGCCAATTCTGAGCGTGGTGCCCACAGCGGCATTCAACAAAGTATACCCCGAGGTTGTCGTTTCAAAAGCATCCACTTTAGACTGCTTAAAGAAGTTATCCAAACCTATGGAAATGTACGAATGTGACGTGCCAGGAACCTTTGGCTCATACCGGAATTCATTACGCAAAGTTGCTGCAGGAATAAAAGGCAGCGACTGCTTCGTGCTGCGATTTGTTGCCCGCGTAAAGGCAAAGGCATTTTCAAAATGGATGAAGCTTACCGGGTGTAAGGTCAGGGAGGCCTCAATACCTCTCAAAAGCGCGTCATTCTGCACAAAGTTGAACACCGGATAAGCTGTGCCGTCCACATCTATGAACTCGCCATTCGAATTGTAGTAGATGTAGTTGTTAATGGAATTCAGGAAGCCACCTACACTTGCACTAAAGTATTCATCACCATACTCAAAAGAAGCGTCAAACTGGTTGCTACGCTCCTGCTTAAGGTTCGGATTACCGACCTCAAACCGGAATGCACCTTCATGCACCCCATTGGATGACAGCTCCGCGATGTTCGGGCCGCGGAAAGCGGTTCCCGCATTGGCTTTTAAACTCAAAGCCTCATTGAATTCATGCGTATAACCCAATGCCGCACTCAGATTGGTAAATTCGTTATTAATGCGCGCAAAAGATACTTCTTCACCCTCAAACGCGTAAGAGTTCAGCTTCCTGTAATCCAGACGGGCGCCAATGTTAAACGTATTCTTCTCCCAGGTTTTTTTCAAAAAGGCAAAGCCGCCGTAAGCCTGACTGTCGAAGTCCGGTATCAACTGTTCTTCTGCACTGGTATTCAAGCTATGGATAAATTCACCGGAAATCCCGAATACGGAAGCCCAGCCATTGGTCTCTTTCAACGTGTATTTAAAATCATAGCTGTATGCGTAGTTGTTCAGGTACAGCGCGGCACCTTCCCCAGCGCTTTCCAACTCCCGACGCTGGTTCTGCTGGTAGCCTATGGTGGAGCGCAGGCTCCCGCTGTTGAACAATATGTTACTATTTAAAGCAAGCTTGTAGTGCCTAACGTCCTGCTTAGGGAAAGCGATGGTGCGGTCACGGTTCTGCGCGTCTGTCGGCACCAGGCCATTTTCATTCACGAGCAGCCCGGCATCGTTACGCCCAGGCTCATAGAAGCCGATGTTGTTTCTGAAGCTGGAGGCATCCAAATGCGCATAACCCCAGTTCTTATTCAGGCCAATCTGCCCCTCAAAGCTGGTTTCGTTAAACCCGGAGTTCGGTACATACTCCGTCGCCGTTTTATAAGAATAAGCATTACGGTAAGAGCCTCTGGCACGGTAAACCAGCCCCTTGTTGTTCCCTTGAAGCATCAGGGAAGTACCACTAAGACCATTATTGGTCGCATAGTTACTCAAAAACTCCCCTCTGATGGTGCCATCTGGTGCAGGTAAAGCATCCAGAATATTGATTACCCCTCCAAGTGCATCCGAGCCATACATCAAACTCGCCGGTCCACGGAGGATCTCGATCCGCTCTGCGCTGTACTGGTCAATTTCAATCCCATGCTCATCGCCCCACTGCTGGCCCTGCTGCTTCACGCCGTTACTCAAGGTCACTACCCGGTTTGCACTTAAACCACGAATCACAGGCTTGGAAATAGCCGGACCAGTAGTAATCTGTGAAACCCCAGGCACCTTAGACAAGGCGTCAATAATATTGGTTGATGGGTTATATAGCAGGTCTTCTTTCGTCACAGTGGCGATGGAAGTACTGTTCTGGCGATTGTCGGAGCTGAAGGCAGAGCCCGTAATCACGATCTCCTTACCCTCAATCACACTTTCTTCCAGCTCAAAGACCAGTGTCGCTGATTTACTAAAGTCAACGGTCCTGGTTAAAGTCTTGTATCCAATGTACCGCACCTGGATCAGGAAGCTGCCCCTTGATGGTGCGGAGCTGATGTTGAATTCCCCATTGGCATCCGTAATCACCGACACCCGGAGATCCGGAATGGAAATGCTCGCCCCGGGCAAGCCAGTCTGGCTATGGGCATCAAGAACTCTACCGGTAAAGTTGATGGTTTCTGCTGCAAAAAGGGTAGTCGCGCTCAAGGATAGCAAGAGCACAACAATATAAAGTTGTATACGCTTAATCATGTTTTTTGAATTGAATTAATGGCCAGCATGGCCCTGAAACTTAAATGGAGGTATTAAGCAGCAGGCGGACCTCTTAGGGAGGTACGGATTAATTCCGCATATAGCGTGGATTCAACAGGTTGATTCTTTAGGTACAACACCGGGCTTTCGTGAAAGCTGAAGAAGTGATGTGAAAGGGTGTAGGTCTTTTCGAAATGCGCAGAACAAACCAGACATTGCTCCGCATGCGAACTGATGTGGACTTTATGATTATCAACAGCTTCATTATCGCAGGTGTAAGTAATCTGCTGGTGGTGGTGAAAAGACGACCATGGCGTAAGCGCAAGAAAAAACACCCACAGCATTGCTGTAGCCAACATTCTCTCGATATGTATGCCTTTCTGGTTCACCTACATGCAAAATTAAACAATTTACCTTTTAAGACGTCCTGATAACGTAACATTCACGATAAGTTAGACACCCACACCATATATCTTAAACAAAGCTGCCACATTATTACGCCAGTATGATGAAGCACAGGGAATTAAACCCAACTTGATAAACCAAGATGCCTAATTTTACGTTTATAAAAATAAAATCCCTATGGTTACAGCGGAGCAAATCAGAAAGGCTTATATCGACTATGTACTTACACATGGTGAAAAGCCGAAGTCCATATACAGTTTTGTTAAAAGCCTCGACATCCAGGAGTCTGAATTTTACGACCACTATGCTTCATTTGAAAGTATAGAGAAAAATACCTGGGCGGAGCTTGTGGCAGAGACCATCGATGCCGTGCAGCAGCAGGCCGTTTGGGTGGAATATTCCTCCAGGGATAAGATCCTCTCCTTTTTCTACAGCTTTACCGAATTGCTGAAAGGTCAACGCAGCTTCATTGTGTACAGCCTGAAAGACAACGGCACAAAGCACTACACCCCTGCCCCACTTTCTGCAGCAAGGGAGCTGTTCGAGCAGTTTGCAGAAACCGTGCTAAGCGAAGGGCTGGAAACCGGCGAGCTTGCCGAGCGGAAGTTCTTCACCAAGCGCTACAAAGATGCGCTATGGGCGCAGTTCGTCTTCATCACCAAGTTCTGGATCAATGACGACAGCACCGGCTTTGAAAAGACCGATGAAGCCATTGAGAAAGGCGTAAATGTGACGTTCGACCTGTTCCAGCGCTCGCCAATCGACAACCTGTTCGAATACGGAAAGTTCCTTTCCCGCAATGGCGCCTTCAAAGAAAAAATGAGATTCTAAAAAACCTGATGAGAGAACAAGATAGTATTCCAACCACCAAAACACAACGTTCTGCTAAATTCGTTAAAACAGGCTTCCAGATTGGCGGCAACTACATCAAACACTACTCTAAAAAGCTGTTTAACCCCGATCTGGACCGTGAGGAACTGAACGAGGACAACGCTACCGATATATACAAATCTCTAAGTGAGCTTAAAGGCAGTGCCTTAAAAATTGCACAAATGCTCAGCATGGACAAAAACGTGCTGCCACGCTCCTACGTGGATAAATTCACACAGTCGCAGTACAATGCGCCACCGCTATCCGGACCGCTGATTGTACGTACCTTCACCAAACAGCTTGGTAAAGCACCGGAAAAGATCTTCGACAAGTTCAACACCAGCTCTACGCATGCCGCATCCATTGGACAGGTCCACGAAGCCATGCTCAACGGTAAAAAGCTGGCCATAAAAATCCAATACCCAGGCGTGGCCGACAGCATCTCTTCAGACCTCAAGCTGGTAAAGCCATTTGCCTTCCGCCTGCTGGGCATGAGCGAAAAGGAGCTGAACATCTATGTTGCAGAAGTTGAAGAGCGACTGCTCGAAGAAACAGACTACGAACTCGAAGTCCGCAGGTCCATACAGTTTTCCGAAGCCTGTAAGAACCTCGACAACATCGTTTTCCCAACCTATTACCCGGAATATTCTGGAAAAAGGATCATCACGATGGACTGGATCGAGGGTAAACACCTGAAAGAATTCCTTAGAACTAACCCCTCCCAGGAGCTTAAAAACAAAATCGGGCAAGCCCTGTGGGACTTCTATAACTTCCAGCAGCACGAACTTCGTGCAGTACATGCAGACCCCCATCCAGGAAACTTCCTGATCACCGAAGATGAAAAGCTCGGCGTCATCGACTTTGGCTGCATCAAAGAACTGCCGGATGATTTCTATGAACCTTTCTTCTCACTGGTTTCCGCCGGGATACTCGATGATAAACAAAAAACTATAGATGCGTTCCGTAAGCTGGACATGATCTTCAAAACAGATACACCTGCACAAGTCGAGTTTTATTATAAAGCTTACCGGGAAATGATCAGTTTATTTGCACGCCCATACCTGGACGATGTCTTTGACTTCAGTCAGCCGGAGTTCTTTGATCAGCTGTATGCTTATGGAGAGAAAATCGCGAAGATGCCCGAGTTTAAGCAGCCACGTGGAGTGAAACACTTCATCTATGTGAACCGCACCAACTTCGGACTGTACACCATACTACAAGAACTGAAGGCCGTAGTGAATACTGGCACATACAAACCGCATGTAAAATAAAAGGTACAATCGCCACAATTGTACCTTTTATTAAACCTAAAAACTATTATTAAGACAGGATTCAGCAGAAAAGGTTTCATTTTACCTGAAATATTAATTTCAGGTATTTTTTTTGTAACCTACTTAGCTTTACCTTGATATATATTTGCAATAAACATCTACGCTGCCTTGAAGAAAACCGATACAAAGTACAAGAACATATTAGTTATTGAAGATAATCATGCCATCCTGGACGTGATTACGCTGATTCTGCAAAGTGAGGCATACAAGGTAAATGGCCTCAGTAAGAGTGCAAATTTCATGGAACATATCGATGCGTTCAACCCAGATCTGATGATCCTGGACATCATGCTCCCGGATGCAGATGGTAGGGTGCTTTTACAGGAATTGCGATTGAATGAAAAAACCAGGCACATCCCGGTACTGATGATCTCTGCGCGCTACACCAAGGAAAACCTGCAGAACGTAGAATTTAAACCAGATGCTTTTGTAGCGAAACCTTTTGATATCGACGACTTACTAGACCGCATCGAAGGCCTGCTCGCAGGGAAAAACTACATGTAAGCCTTAAAAACAGCTAAGCCTTCTTAGACAAACTCTGCATCAGCTGGCTGTACAGGTCTGAACCAGACTCCTCCCTTGGCTTCAGCTTTTTCACCGTCGCACGTTTCCCCTTTGCTTTCGCTTTAATGATGCGCAGCAATTCCTGCGTGTACTCATCTTTAAACGCTTCAATGTTAAACGGAGAGGTGTACTGCTTTATAAGCGCCAGGCCGACGTCCAATTCCTTTTTATTGATCGTATCAAGCGCAGGCACTTTAATCTCCTCAGAAGAGCGGATTTCCTCTGCAAAACGAATCTTGGTTACGGTAAGTACATTGTTCAACGGATGGATCACACACAGGTTCTCCGTATTGCGGAGTACAAAGCGTGCAACGCCTGCTTTCCCCGATTTCTGAAGTGCTTTCAGCAGCAGCGCATAAGCCTTTTTACCCTGGGTTTCAGGCTCTGCAAAATAGGAAGTTTCGTAATAGATGGGATTAATCTCTTCAATGCCGACGAAGTTCTCCAGCTCGATCATCTTGGTCTTCTCCGGACTGGCCTCTTCAAAGTCGTGCTTATCCAGTATGATGTACTTATCATCCAGCTTGTACCCCTTCACGATCTTATCGAACTCCACCACCTTCTGCGTGTTCTCATTAATCCGCTGAAACTTGATGTGTGATTGATCCTTGGCATCAAGCATATCCAGATCAAGACCGCTGTTTTGCACGGCAGAGTAAAGCTTGATCGGTATGTTTACCAATCCAAACCCAATCGAACCTTTCCATATTGATCTCATTGCTTCCTGCTTTTTGTAGCATGATAACAATGCGGGCAAAGAAATTGTTTATGGCGCGCCCAGCTTGCAAGTGTACAGCAGGCTTAAAGCCAGATACTACCTACAATGCGCTTTCGGTAAGCATGTCGATGATGGCATCAATGCCAAGCTTCTCCTGCACCCCGCTCTTCATATCCTTCAGGGTCAGCAGTCCGCTTTCCATTTCGTCACTACCGATCAGAATTACATAAGGGATGTGCTTATCATCCGCATAGGACATCTGTTTCTTCAGCTTTGCCGAAGCCGGGTACAGCTCTGCAGAAATCTCTGCCTGGCGCAAAGCCTGCAGCAAAGGCAAGGCATAAGCTTCAGCCGTAGCATCAAAATTGCTGATCAACACCTTAGTGCCTGCAGATGCAGATTCCGGGAATAAGTCAAGCTCCAATAAAACATCATAGATGCGGTCCGCACCGAAAGAAACACCAACACCAGTCAGCCCCTTCAGGCCGAACATGCCAGTCAGGTCGTCGTAACGGCCACCGCCGCCAATGCTGCCCATGGCAACCTCATTGGTCTTCACCTCGAAGATACAGCCGGTATAATAATTTAAGCCTCTGGCCAAAGTAATATCAAGCTCCAGTTGCATTGCAGCACGAAGCTCTGAACCTGCTAACGAAGCAACATAGTTAAACACGGTTTCAATCTCTGAGATCCCTTTCAAGCCAGCTTCAGAACTCGCCAGCACCTGCTTCAGCTGTGCAAGCTTTTCTTCATTGCTGCCTTCCAATAAGATTACCGGTTTAAGCACCTCAATGTCCGCGTCGGTAAATCCTTTTGAAAGTAGTTCTTTGGTCACCCCCTCAAAGCCGATCTTGTCCAGCTTATCAATGGCAACGGTCATATCAATGATCAACTCCGGCTTGCCGATGATCTCCGCAATACCGGTCAGGATTTTACGGTTGTTGATCTTAATGCTGAAATCGCTAAGTCCGAGATTGCTCAGCGCCTCCTGATAGATCAATACAAACTCCGCTTCATTCAGCAGGCTTTCTGACCCAACCACATCCACATCACACTGGTAAAACTCGCGATAGCGACCTTTCTGCGGCCGGTCTGCGCGCCATACCGGCTGCACCTGAAAACGCTTAAATGGCAGTGTAATCTCATTCTGGTGCATCACCACGTAACGTGCGAAGGGCACGGTAAGATCATAACGCAGGGCCTTCTCACTAATCGACGCGATCATGCCATTGGAGTTCCTGCTTTCCAGAAGTTCTGGGTTAACCTTCGACAGGTAATCCCCGCTGTTCAGGATTTTAAAGATCAGCTTGTCGCCCTCATCGCCGTACTTGCCGGTCAGCGTGCTCAGGTTCTCCATTGATGGTGTCTGGATTTCTGCGTAACCATACTTCCTGAACACCTTTTTAATCGTGTCATAGATATAATTACGCTTCACCATTTCAATCGGAGAGAAGTCGCGGGTACCTTTAGCTAAAGAGGGCTTGATGTTTGACATAGCCGCAAAAGTACAAAAACTAAAAGGCATAAAAAAAGCTGCCGAAGCAGCTTTTAAGTATTTAGTATGCTGGTTAAACCAATAAACGAACTGGTTCTTCCAATAAAGCTTTAACTGTTTGAAGGAATGCAGCACCTGTAGCGCCATCCACAACGCGGTGGTCACAGCTTAACGTTACTTTCATCACGTTTCCTGGAACAACTGCACCGTTTTTAACAACAGGCACCTGAGAGATACCACCAATTGCAAGGATACATGCATCAGGTGGGTTGATGATTGCAGTAAACTCATCAATACCAAACATACCTAAGTTAGAAATGGTAAATGTAGAGCCTTCCCAATCCGATGGCTGTAGTTTCTTCGCTTTTGCACGTTGTGCGAAATCTTTAACCTCTGCAGAGATGCGGGATAGAGATTTACCATCAGCAAAACGAACTACTGGTACCAGTAACCCATCTTCAACAGCCACAGCAACACCAATATTTACATGCTCATTGTAACGGATCTTATCACCTAACCATGAAGAGTTAACTGCAGGGTGTTGTTTTAAAGCAACTGCAACTGCTTTTAATACCAGGTCATTGAAAGATACTTTCGCAGCAGCAAACTCATTGATTTTCGTACGCGCAGCAATTGCACTGTCCATATCGATAGACATGGTTAAGTAGAAATGCGGTGCGGTGAACAAGCTTTCAGAAAGACGTTTGGCAATAACCTTACGCATCTGTGTAACTGGTTTCTCCGTGAATTTCTCTTCGCCAGTGTACTGAGGAAGTGGAGCAGCAGCTTTTTCGGTCTCTTTAGCCGGTGCAGACGCATCTGTAGATGCAGCGGCAGCTGGTTTAAAGTTCTCGATATCTTTTTTAATGATCCTTCCACCGTCTGCAGAACCTGCAACTTGTGAAAGGTCAATGCCTTTTTCTTTAGCAATGCGTTTTGCCAGTGGTGAAGCTTTCACGCGGCCACCTTCTGAGGAAGCACTTTCGGTACTTGCCGCAGCAGGAGTCTCTTCTGCTTTTGATTCAGCTGGTGCAGCAGCTTCCTGCGCCGGAGCAGCAGGTGCGTCACCCTGATTAAGGATGCCACTGATGTCGGTACCTTCAGGACCAACAATCGCGATGATGCCGTTTACCTTTGCAGCTGCGCCTTTTTCTACACCGATGTGCAGTAAGGTACCAGATGCATAACCCATAACTTCCATTGTTGCCTTATCGGTTTCAACATCAGCAAGGATATCATCATCTTTTACTTTATCACCAACTTTTTTATGCCATTCAGCGATAACGCCTTCAGTCATGGTATCGCTTAACAATGGCATTCTTACCACCGTTACGCCCATTTTCTCCAGGTCAGCATCTGTAACTGCAGGTGCCGAAGCCGCTGCAGGCGCAGCATCAGATTTACTTTCCGCAGCCGGAGCAGCAGGTGCCGATGCAGGTGCAGCGTCAGCTTCTAGCAAAGCTTTGTAGTCTTCACCTTCTTTTCCTACTACTGCGATTACCGCATCAACAGGAACAGCTTTACCTTCTTCAACACCAATATATAAAACAGTTCCGTCCCAATATGATTCAAGATCCATGGTCGCCTTATCGGTTTCCACTTCGGCCATAACATCGCCGCTTTTAATTTTATCGCCAACTTTTACATGCCACTTCGCCATCACCCCTTCGGTCATGGTATCGCTCATTTTGGGCATTTTAACTACTTCAGCCATTCTATATTATAAATTGAAAACTGTTTAACTTAATCTACTACGTAAGGATAGTCGGTCTGAACATAAACGTCAGTGAATAGCTCAGAAGCTTCAGGCCATGGCGACTCTTCAGCGAATTTTACTGAATCATCAACAATCTCTTTCACTTTCTCTTCAATGCTTTCAATCCAAGCCTGATCAGCATATTTCTCTTTCAGGATCACCTCACGTACGATCTCAATTGGATCTTTAGCTTTGTAATCTTCTAATTCCTCTTTAGTACGGTATTTAGCCGGGTCGGACATCGAGTGACCACGGTAGCGGTAAGTACGCATTTCAAGGAAAGTCGGACCTTCACCGTTACGTGCACGTTGCGCAGCTTCATCCATTGCATTGTGAACCGCAACAGGATCCATACCATCTACGGGTGCACATGGCATGTCAAATCCTAAACCGATTTTATAGATATCTGTCATGTTTGTGGTCCGTTGTACGGAAGTACCCATGGCGTAACCATTGTTTTCGCAAACGAAGATTACAGGTAATTTCCACAACATGGCCATGTTAAATGCTTCGTTTAAAGCACCCTGACGAACCGCGCCGTCACCCATGTAGCAAACATTAACATTTTTAGTTCCTTTATATTTTTCTGCAAACGCAATACCGGCACCTAGTGGAATCTGACCACCAACGATACCGTGTCCGCCATAAAAGTTATGTTCTTTACTGAACATGTGCATGGAACCACCTTTTCCTTTAGAGCAACCAGTAGCTTTACCATACATTTCAGCCATGATACTTCTTGCACTTACACCTTTGGCCAACGCATGTGCGTGGTCGCGGTAAGCAGTAATCATAGAATCTTCAGGTTGTAAGGCAGAAATAGCACCCGCAACAACGGCTTCCTGTCCAATATATAGGTGGCAGAATCCACGGATTTTTTGTTGTCCGTAAAGTTGCCCTGTTTTTTCTTCGAATTTGCGCATCAGCAACATCGACTCAAACCACTTCAGATAGGTATCTTTATTAATTTCTACTGCACTCATTTTTGGGGTCTTGATTGTTTTTTACGAGAGCAAATCTACTTTTTTATTGTAATATATCGAAAGAATTGATGTAAATTACACAGTAAGGTTACAAGACGAAGGCCCTTAAATGGAGTTTTATTTAATGACATTTGGATTAACTAAGTTTAATCCCTAGTTTTGGATGTCGAACAATAAGCCATATAACTGGTGTACGTTTAAGTGTAAGTACCTTTTACCCAAACTTATAGTATAACATGATTAAAAAGTTTTTGTTTTCTACGCTGATTGCGCTGTGCAGCATCTCCGCCGTAAATGCCCAATCTAAAGTAAAAGAAACCAACAAATTAGAAGACCCGGACAACCTTGCTTCACAGTACTTTTCGCAGGTTATGGGCGTTGCCGTTGATGCAACTTCGAACTTAAAACTATACAAATTTATATATGAATGGATTGGAACACCTTACCGTTTTGGTGGTAACACACAAAAAGGTATAGACTGCTCCGCTTTCACCAAAGCCATATATGATAAAGTATTCAATACCACCATCCTCCGCAATTCAAGAGACATCTTCAGCATGGTTAATCCTTTGCCTAAAGACGAACTTAAAGAAGGAGACCTGGTATTCTTCAAAATCAAAAGCAGAAGCATTACCCACATCGGGATCTATCTTGGCGATAACCGCTTCGCACATGCTTCATCATCCAGAGGTGTTGTAATCAGTAACCTGAACGAACCTTATTATTCCCGCTACTTCTATAAAGGCGGCCGGATACTGGACTCTGTTAAAGATGAGCTGATCGAAGAATAAGAACCTCAAAAGCATTTTAAAGCCGATTGTTTACACAATCGGCTTTTTTTATGTCCTTATGCCTCGTCCTTCGTGTTCTTTACCAGGCCAATACCCGAGAAGAAGAAAATGATACCAATGATACCATAAACGATCAACTGGCGTGTCGCCGGATCTTTCTGGGTATAGCCATAACCCGCATAGATTAAACCAATAATACCAAGGATAGTGAGGACAGTTCCAAAAGTGCGTTTTACGTTCATAACATATATTTTACAGTAATATGCAATATCTATGCCGTATATATCCCAGACTTGTTACATAGCTTCAAGGTTTACCGCAGTGTATACCGCGCTTACATCCGTTAACGGTTTACATACTTAAGCTTTAGGGACAAACCCATACAAAGGCCAGATCAAACGCACAGCAAACCCACGTTTTCGTGGGTCTTGTGTGCGTGTGGTGTGCGTTTGCTGTGCGTGTGCTGTGCGCTTGACCCGAACGCATGCCGGGCACAAAAAAACGGCTTTACCTGTTCAGGTAAAGCCGTCGTTTTAAAGTTTTATGTACTTGCCTAAGCTTTCTTCATTTCAATCATATCTACAATCACCTTCAGGCTCTCGTCTTCAATGAAATCGTAGGTCTCTTCTTTCTTCACCTTCTCGCCTTTTTTAAGCGGCGCTAAGCCTCTTGAAGTTCTGATCAGGTTGGTACGCTCCAGCGACTTCGCCTCCAGGCTGTCTCTTTCTGCTTTAAGCTTCGCCTGATTCAGGATAATGGAAGTTTCCTTATCACGTTTCTGCATGTCTTCGATATCCTGTACAAGAAGCTTGTAATCCGTTGATTTCTCCATGCGTGCTTTGTGACGGTTAACCAGCTCCGTTTTCAATGGCGATAGGTCCGCAACAGGGTTGAAGTTAGAACGTGGAATAACATCCCATGGCAATGCAGATTTTTCGGTGTCCTCACCAATCTTATCCAGTGGATAGATGGATGGGAAAACGATATCCGGCATTACACCTTTGTGCTGTGTACTGCTACCATTCACCCGGTAGAACTTCGCCATGGTCAGGTTAATCTGACCAAGTTGTGGCGCTTCCGGCGCTGTCTCACCTTTAACCACTGCCGTCTTGTTGATCAGGCTGGCCAAACGTTGCAGCATAGAAGGATTTAACAGCTTGTTCAGGTCTATGGATGATTGTACCGTACCCTTACCATAAGTCTGGGTGCCTAAGATGATACCGCGGCCGTAGTCTTGAATGGCACCTGCAAAGATCTCCGATGCAGAAGCACTTAAACGATCTACCATTACTGCGAATGGTCCATCCCATGAAACACCTGGATTGGTATCCTGTGAAACGTCTATACGGCCTCTCATATCTTTAACCTGCACCACTGGGCCACGGTCAATGAAGAGACCAGTAAGGTCAATCGCTTCTACCAATGAACCACCGCCATTTGAACGCAGGTCCATCATGATGGCATCTACTTTATCTCTGCTTTTCAGACTGTCGATTAGCAAGCGTACATCACGGGTGGTGCTTTTGTAGTTCTTGTCACCAGCACTTGCCGCTTTAAAATCCGCATAGAAAGCAGGAACGGTGATGATCCCGATTTTGTATGCTTTTCCATTCGACTGTATGGTCTTAACGGACTTTTTAGCCGACTGTTCTTCCATCACGATCTTCTCCCTTACAAGGGCAATGATAACCGGTTTAGAAGAAAGGTCCTGACCTGCAGGGATAACTTTCAGCCTTACTGTTGTACCTCTCGGGCCTTTGATCTTAGAAACAGAGTTGTCTATTCTCCAGCCGATAATGTCTTCAAACTCCTTGTTGCCTTGTGCAACAGCTACGATACGGTCGCCTGCATTCAGCTGTTTGCTTTTGAAAGCCGGACCGCCGGGGATAACTTCTGAAATCTTAACCACTTCATTTTCGACCATCAGTCTTGCACCGATCCCGTCGAAAGATCTCGCCATGTCTTCATTGAAGGCTGTAGCATTGGTTGGGTTGAAGTAGTTGGTATGTGGGTCGATGCTTTCGGTAAAGGCGTCCATTAGCGTTTGGAACACATCCTGGTTGTTTACCTTGGCAACTTGCGACTTCTGGCTCTGGTACCTTTTGGTAAGTGTTTCAATGTTCTTGGCTTCTGAAGTACCTGCGATCTGCAGGTTGATCATCTCATATTTCAGACGCTTCTGCCAAATCTCGTTCAATGACGTACGGGAAGCCGCCCAAGGTAGCTTTTCGCGGTCATACACATATTTGTCGTTGGTATTTAAATCGAATTTGGTCTTTACATTCTGAAGTGAAAATGCGATCCACTCATTGTATCTTTTCAAATAAACATTAAAGATGTAGAAAGGCGCACTCAGGTCACCGTTTCTTAAATCGTCATCCAGGCTGTTTCTGAACTGCTCAAATTCCTTGATATCCGATGCCAGGAAGTAGTACTTAGAAGGATCCAACGCTTTGATGTAGCGATCCAGGATCACGGAAGAAATGGAATCGTTAAGTTGGATTTTCTTATAGTTGTAATTTTCGATGAGCGTAACAACCTCTTTGGCAACCAGGCTCTGCTGCTCATCAGGCTTTATATTGGCAATCCCATCTACCAGCTGTTGCGGCTTGGGGGCGGCACTACAGGCCAGCACTGCAGCGGTAAAAGTGACCAGTAATATTCTTCTAAGCATCTGTTTAAATAATTTAAATTCCATTTGTGTTTACAGGTATCCAATATGATACCAATTTATTTAATAAACAAAAAAGAGACAGTAATAATACGTCTCTTTTCTGTAAAGATTGTTTAAGTAAATGGAAGCTTATTTTTTGAGGTTCTGCCCGTCAGCAATGGCTTTTCTGGCGTCGCTGATCTGGGTAGAAAAGTCGGTGTAGTTGTTGGACCTCGCCAGTGTTTCTGCACGGTTAAGGTCATAGTTCGCGAGGTTGAATTCCTGCTTTTTAATCTTCACCCTGGCTACGCCAAGCAGTGAGGAGATGTATGCGTTCTGATTGCTGAGACGTTGTGCAAGAATCCCCTGCTGTGTAGAAAACCAAAGCGCTTCTGTAAGCTTATCTGCTGCAAGATAGATCTTGGCCAGCTGCTGGTAGGCGTTCATCTCTCCGGTGATGTTTCCCGCTTTGGAATAGTTCATCAGTGCACCCTGCAGCACGAGCTTTTCGGCTACAGAGAAGTTATTCATCAGCATGTGCACGTTACTTAAGCGAAGCAAGGCGGCGCTGTATTGTGCGTTTCTGCGGGAAAGGTTAAAGCCATTAGCGGCTTTGTCGTACAAAGCCAGGGCGACTTTAAGATCGCCTTTGCGTTCATTCTGATCGGCTTCGTAGAAGTAATCGTCCGCATTCAGCGCCAAAGGATTGTAATAGGTAATGGTAATGGGGCCACCAGGTACCGGGCGGGACATGGTGATATCAGGTATCTGTGCCTTTACATTAACAGCAAGGAACAGCAAAATAACCAGGGAGAGTTTTTGCATGGTACAAAGATAGCAACAATTTAGTTAAACACCTGTAAACGACCATCAAATGACGCCCATACCATATAAGGATGAGAATCGGTGTGGTACATTTCACCGGTGCTGCTGATGGCGATTACGCCGGCAAAACCATCAAATTGCTTCAGCTCCTGAAAGGACTTGTCTGTTGCCTGCTGCAGTGTCATGCCATCTGTTACGCGGGTTACGATCTTCAGGGCGAGGCCAACATTCACGATATCTTCACCTACGCCGGTACAGGATACGCCTGCATCCGCATTGGCATAGTTGCCCGCAACGGTTGCAGAATCGCTGACGCGGCAGGGTATCTCGAAGCCTTTACCACCAGTTGATGTAGCGGCGGCGATGTTACCATCGGCATCCATGGCCACGCAGCCGACGGTACCTTTATTGTTTTGCTGGTTGCGTTTTTCTTCAAACTCCTGCTGCCGTTCGGTCGTGATGGGGTTATAAGCCTCAAAGCCATGTTTACGCGCATAACCCAATGCACCTGGTCCGCTTAATACCCTGTCCTCTTCTTCCAGCAGTTTTACGGCAACCATGATCGGGTTGCGGACATCCTCGATGTTGATGACCCCACTGAACTTAAGCGATTTGCCATCCATCAGGGATGCGCTCATACGCAGCTTGCCATCGCTCTGGATCTGACCGCCTGTGCCTGCATTAAAAAGGGTATTGTCTTCAAGCAAGCTAACGACGTAGCTTGCGGTTTGTAGCGCCGTATGGGTTTTCAGGTAGTCATAACCCGCGGTTACAATGTCTGATAAAGCCTGTTGTTTGGCTTTTTTGGTTTCTTCACTTGAACTCGACTCACTAAAGAAGCCGCCATGTATAATCAGTTTCATGCGCTGGAAAGATGTTTTATGTTAAAGGAAGAGGATACGAAGCACCCTGACGCTTTTCGACCTGGCTGTTAACCAATAATGCCTTAAAATCCGGATTCCGGAATGGATTTAAGGTGATGGATTTTAAGCTGGTGTGATTTCAAATCATACACATCACCGTCGCACATCACATGCACGATCATGTTGTTGATGGAAACCGGTTGCCCCATCTGCACATCCGTTAAATTGGTGTCCGACATCTTCCGGCCATCCACCAGAATTACCATGCCAGATCCGATCGCTTCCATGCGGGTACCCTTACTAATGAATAATCCAGTATCTTCCCCCAGTCCGATACCGAGAATACCGGGGTTACTTGCCGCAGCATATAGTAAGCGGCCGATGCGGCCACGTTGTACGAAATGGGTATCTACGATGACGCCATCGATAAAACCCAGTCCGCCGGTAATTTTTACTTCACCCTTCAGCAGCGCGTCTTTACTGCTGCCCTGGTATATCATATTTTTGGAACTTGCAGCAGCACCGGCTGATGTACCGGCAATGACCACCTGCTCCTGCTGGTATTTTTCTAACAACACATCATGGAACATCGTTCCCCCGAAGATGGAGGATAAGCGCAGCTGATCACCACCCGTGAAGATGATCACTTCAGCAGCGCGAAGTCGATCGACAAACTCCACATCATTTGCCTGCTCACGACTGGAGATGTTTAGTACGCCAACATTGAGTACGTCCAGGTGTGCAAAAGCTTTAACGTACTCTTCACCAACGCGATCCGGAATTAAAGAAGCTGTGGTTATGATCTCAAATCTGGAAAGATTATCTTTAATAGATTCGGTAGTTATACGTTTTAAGATGCCCCGCTCGAAGAAGTTCATGTTATCTGCCAAGCCGAAGGTAGATTCTGTGAAACTTCCTGTATTTATTGCGCCGCCAATTATTATTAATTTGCCTTTTGGAGCCATTTAGATACTTTTTACTAGAACAAAGTTCAAATATATGGCCATTATGGCTAAAAATCAGGTTTTTACCGAAAGTTTTCAGGTAAAAACCTAAATCTACACTACCTAACGATAATTATTTTAGCGAATAGATAAGGATAATTAAGGTGCTGCACGAAAACTAAAGCAGCATCTATATAGTTTATATTTAGCCGAACATTTACCTTATTATGTTATTTTTACGACCTGCATCCCGACTTACCGAATCAACCCAGTAATACGCCATCACGATCTGAATCCTCCATCAACGGAGATTGCCGGTCTGAGCATTCCATCAACAACGAAACACTAAACAAATGAAGATATTAGGCATTCAAGTGCTGCGCGGACCAAACATATGGTCCATTACCCGTAAAAAGCTTATTCAGATGCGTCTGGATCTGGAAGAACTGGAACAACAACCGACTAACCTTATTCCCGGCTTTTCAGAAAGAATCCAGGCACTACTCCCATCCCTGTTCAGCCATCGCTGTTCCATTGGTGAGCCTGGCGGCTTGTTCGTCCGCATTGAAGAAGGCACCTGGATGGGGCATGTGATTGAACACATTGCCCTGGAGATACAAACCCTGGCCGGTATGGACACAGGTTTCGGCAGAACGCGGCAGACCAAAACAGACGGCATCTACAATGTAGTTTTCAGCTACCTGGAAGAAAAGGCAGGTGTGTACGCAGCGGAAGCGGCTGTACGCATTGCTGAGGCGCTGATCAGTGGTACAGACTACGATCTGGAGGCAGACATTCACCGCTTGCGCGAGTTGCGTGAACAGGAAAGACTGGGCCCAAGCACAGGCTCCATTGTGGATGAGGCGATTTCCCGACGCATTCCATGGATCAGGCTCAACAAGAGCTCCCTGGTGCAGCTGGGATACGGCAAAAACCAGGTACGCTTCCGTGCCACCATGACCGAAAGAACCAACAGCATCGCGGTAGACATTGCCTGCAATAAGGAAGAAACCAAAAGATTGTTGCAGGATGCGGCCATTCCGGTGGCAAAGGGGGTAACGATCTCCGATCCGGCTGGCGTAAGGGATGCTGTTCGCCATGTAGGTTTTCCGCTGGTATTTAAGCCACTAGACGGAAACCATGGTAAAGGTGCAACGATCAATGTGCTGACCATGGAAGAAGCGGAAGCGGCTTTCGAATACGCTCAGAAGTACTCCCGCCGCGTAATTATCGAACGCTTCATTACCGGATATGATTTCCGTATCCTGGTGATTGATCATAAGATGGTCGCAGCGGCCTTACGCGTCCCTGCACATGTTACCGGAAACGGGCAACAGACCGTTCAGGAGCTAATTGATATTGAAAACCAGGACCCACGAAGGGGATACGGTCATGAGAACGTGCTTACCGAAATTACGGTGGACCGTGATACCTTAGATCTATTGGCTAAAAACAACTACACGCTGGACTCGGTGATTCCAAATGGGGAGATCGTTTATTTGAAATCTACCGCCAATCTGAGTACCGGTGGTACTTCTATAGATGTGACCGATCTGGTACACCCCGAGAACGTGTTTACGAGTGAACGCATTTCCAGGGTTATTGGACTGGACATTTGCGGAATCGACATCATGGCGCCGAACCTTACCCATCCTTTTTCTGAAAATGGCGGTGTGGTACTGGAGGTAAATGCGGCACCGGGTTTCCGGATGCACCTTGCACCAAGCGAAGGTTTGCCACGCAATGTGGCTGCGCCGGTGATTGACATGCTGTACCCACCAGGGAAATCTGCGCGCATTCCCATCATCGCCGTTACCGGCACAAATGGTAAAACAACCACCACCCGCCTTGTGGCACATATTGTAAAAAGCAACGGAACACGTGTTGGGTTTACGACTTCCGACGGCGTTTACGTACAAAATAGCTTACTGATGGAAGGCGATACCACCGGACCGATCAGTGCGGAGTTTATTCTGCGCGACCCGACGGTAGCATTCGCTGTACTGGAGACCGCAAGAGGCGGGATATTGCGTTCTGGGCTAGGTTTTAACACCTGCGACATTGGTATCGTAACGAACATTCAGGAAGATCACCTGGGTATGTCGGACATCCATAACCTGGACGACCTTACCCGCGTGAAAGCGGTTGTGATTGGCGCGGTGAAAAGAAGTGGCTGGGCGGTACTTAATGCAGACAATAAATACTGCAGAAGGATTGGCAGCAAGGCAGATTGTAAAGTTGCCTACTTCTCTATGCACGAAGATAGTCCTGTAATTAAGGAGCATTGCAAGAAAGGTGGTACGGCAGCGATCTATGAGAATGGCTACATCACCATCAAAAAAGGAGATTGGAAGATTCGGGTAACCAAGGTGACCCATGTACCATTGACGTTTAACGGCAGTCTAGAGTTTATGGTGGAGAACGTGCTTGCAGCAACGCTGGCGACTTTCCTTTACGGCTACAAGATTGAGGATATCCGGGTTTCATTAGAAACCTTTATCCCTTCTGCGGCACAGACACCTGGCCGGATGAACATCTTTAATTTCAAGGAATTTAAGGTACTTGTGGATTTTGCGCACAATCCGGATGGCTTTAATGGTATCAAAGGCTATCTGAGCACCATTGATGCAACAGAGCATATTGGTGTGATTTCGGGTACTGGCGACAGGCGTGATGAGGATATTTTAGAAACAGCAAGGATATCTGCCCAAATGTTTGACCGGATCATCATTTGTCAGGAGAAATACTTGCGCGGCCGCACCCAGCAAGAACTAATTGACTTGCTGCTACAAGGTATTCGCGAGGTTAAACCAGACATGAAAGTAATCATCAATAACAATGGTGATGACTGCTTGAAATACCTGGTTTCTACGGCACAATCCGGTGCGTTCATAACCATTTTAAGCAATACTATTGACAATGCGATTGTAAAAGTTGCCGAGTACCGCGACAAAGAATCTGGCGTATAATAAAACGCTTTAATAAAAAAAGTCCGAAACATCAGTTCCGGGCTTTTCTTGTTTTATGATTTCTTGCAACCTTATGCTACAGAATCTCTCAATGCTTTGATTTCATCATGTGAAACTCTTAGCTGAGCTTTTTGCTTGGTGATTAACGCTCTGACATCTTCAGATAAGTTGTCCTCGTCTAAAGCCATTTTATATGCTTTTTGTGCGGCATCTTCACCGAACTCGCAGTTGTTCAATACGGTTTTACGGTCGTGTCCAGTAAAGATTGCTTTAACATCCATCCATACACGGTAGATTTTACCTGAGTTGGTTGTTCCAGTTTCGATGTCTGAACCATAACGTTGCACTTCAGTCGCCAATTCCATTTTCAGTTTCTGGCTTTCCACGATCATTTGTGCGAAAAGGGATTTCAGATCACTATCCTCTGGATGCAATTCTTCGATTGCTTTTTCATAACCGACGATACGGTCATTATTGATTTCAACTAAGTCGTTTAAAGTTTCGTAGTTTGCTGTTTGATTGCTCATAGTAGTAGATTTTTTTGATGTACTAAAACAACAGCAATTGCCCACAAAAGTTTTTACGCCTTATACAAAGGCATGTAACCGAGTGTAAATTTATCCGCTTCCAGGTTGGCTGCAGGTATGATCTCCAGCTGATATTGTGCTTTCAACTGTTCAGACAAAACATCGTGAATCTCGAAAGCATCATCAACGTCTACACCATATTTATCATCGATGTGTGAAGGTGCGCCAGCAAAGCCGGTGTGCTTGTAAAAAGCGGTTTGTTTGGCCTGTTTAAAGGCTATCGCTTTATCTTTCGCAACAATCAGCAACTTATAATGCGGCTCATCAAACTCCCCTTCACGGTAGCCGCCAAGATTGACGAAGAACAGCTTCCAACCATCCGATTGCACCGGACTATCTTTCGGCAGCACCCGAATTTGGAAATCATCTACCGCAGTAACTTTTCTCCAGACATCCATGTGCACGTACCCCTCAGCCTCTGGCCAGAAGTTCAGCACTGCTGGTTTCGTCTGTTCAATGGCATCGGCAATGGTGAAGAAGATGTCGTGCTGCTCCGTGTGGCGACCTTTCGGCTTACAGCCGAGCATGATCATGAATAAAGTTGGGTTGTTGAAAGCCGCTTCCATTAGCCGTAGATTTCGTTAAGGATGTTTGCAAGACGCACACCACCTTTTAACAGTTGCTCATTCAAGTGATCTACGAAATCAAAGTTATAACGGTAGCTTAATTTATCTTCCGCACGGGTCTTTGCGTAGATTTTATCAACCAGTTGGTAAGATTCAAATACGTTATCTGCAAGGGAAGTCGCTCTCCAGGATTTAAGCTGCGCTTTGGTTGGGTGATTGATCACAGTTGCATATTCCGTATAGCTTAACTGCTGATAATCTACCAGGCCGCTGTCCCATACGCTGTGCAGGTTAGACTTCTGGCCGAACCAGGTTACATAAACCTTATTACCGCCAAGATCTTCTTTTCTTGCGGTATGCATCGGCTGATGTAAATCGCCCACCATGTGTACCAATAAGCGCAGGGCTAGTTTCTTCTGGTCCGCATTGCTTTGTTTATTTTTCAGGATGCTGATCATCTCCTGGATTTTGTTGTACACATTTGGTGTTTTCTCCCGGTTTAGGAAATCCACCACACCCTGTCTATCCAGATTTGCCGGCAGATTTACATAGTGCCATGAACTCAGGTAGTTGTAACTCGTGTCAGACTTGATGAAGTCTGGCCAGTTGGCAGTCATGGCAAGGGTTTCATCTCCGAGGATGTTTTTCACCGCTTTACGCGACTTTGAATTCAGGTAGGTTTCTGCAACCTGACCCACGATGCGGTGGCCTAACATGCCCCATGCAGAAGCATTTACAGGGATATAGGCGCAGATGGCCATGATCAAGCCTACTTTTAAAGATTTGCTAAATTTCATTTGTGTTGGCGTTTAATAAAAAAACCGATCGGGAGGCGCTTAGGTGCTTTCGCAATGCTCAGCTTCCGATCGGTTGAGAAGTTATAAGGGTTTTGGATCGCAAACGATCTTTTCTTTTAAAGACAGCACCGCTTCACGCTGGTCGTTTACACTTTGGATAATCAGTTGATCCGGCTTTGCAGACGTAATGGTGAACGATTTCAGGTATTGTCCTGTCTGGTAGCAGCCGGAAACCTTCTGCTTGTAATTTGATTTGGTATAGGTACCCTGCAGGAACAAGCTGTCATTTCTAACCGCATAAATTCCTTTGGCGTACTCTTTCCAGACCCCATTATTGTAGCAGGAATCTTCGTAGTAGTTGACTTTAGAATGTGTGGTGAGGTCTACATAGAAAGAATCGCAGGTGAACCTGAACTTGTGCTCGGTGTAGTTTAACAAGGTGCTGGCGTAAGGAATGCTATCCTGTGTCCAGACACCTTGCATAAAGACTTCTCCTCTGCCCTGCACATCAGGCAGGCGCTGGCATGCGGATGCCAGGAGTGCCAACAGGAGTACCGGGAAGCAGAGCTGATTTAATCTTTTCAATTGTTCTATTTTATTATTTAAGGCTTCCAACCATGTCTTCAGGTTTTACCCACTCGTCGAACTGTTCACTGGTTAGCAAATCAAGTTCTACGGCTGCGCCCCTTAAGGTTTTGTTTTCCTTGTGTGCTTTCTTCGCGATCTTCGCTGCATTTTCATAGCCGATATGCGGGTTCAATGCCGTTACAAGCATTAGAGAATTTTCAAGGTGTTTCTTGATCTCAGGCAGGTTCGGAAGGATACCCACTGCACATTTCTCGGTGAAAGAAACGCAGGCATCGCCCAATAATCTACCCGATTGTAATACGTTGGCTGCGATGACCGGCTTGAACACGTTTAGCTCAAAGTGACCGTTGCTACCGCCGATGCCTACTGTTACATCATTACCCATTACTTGCGCACAAACCATAGTTAAGGCTTCTGGTTGGGTAGGATTTACTTTTCCTGGCATGATTGACGAGCCTGGCTCGTTGTCCGGGATGATGATTTCGCCGATACCAGAGCGCGGGCCTGAGCTTAGCATTCTGATGTCGTTCGCGATTTTCATCAGGGAAACCGCTACACGACGGTAAGCGCCTGAAAGTTCAACCATTGCATCGTGTGCTGCCAAAGCTTCAAATTTGTTTGGTGCCGTAACGAATGGTAATCCGGTAAGCTCCGCGATTTTCTGTGCTACCAGCACGTCGTAACCTTTTGGCGTGTTTAAGCCTGTACCTACTGCTGTTCCGCCTAATGCGAGTTCAGCAAGCATTTCCAGCGCATTGTTGATGGCTCTTAAGCCGTTATTAAGCTGCTGTACATAGCCGGAGAACTCCTGACCTAAGGTCAGCGGAGTAGCATCCATGAAGTGTGTACGGCCTGTTTTTACAATTTCATTAAACTCCTGCGCTTTTTGAGCGAGTGCATCTCTCAAAAGGGTGATGCCAGGGATGGTAATTGCGTGTGCTTGTTTGAAAGCTGCAATGTGCATTGCAGTTGGATAGGTATCGTTTGATGATTGTGATTTGTTTACATCATCGTTCGGGTGCAACACTTTCTGTGCATCTTCCAATGAACCGCCGTTGATGACGTGTGCGCGGTAAGCGATCACTTCGTTAGCATTCATATTGCTCTGCGTGCCCGATCCGGTTTGCCAGATTACCAATGGAAACTGATCATCTAATTGTCCGGCAACAACTTCATCACACACCTGTGCGATCATGTCTGCTTTTTCCTGCGCAAGTACACCAAGTTCTGCGTTTGCTAGTGCTGCGGCTTTCTTTAAATATCCAAATGCATGGATGATTTCCTTCGGCATGGAAGCCTCCGGACCTATTTTAAAATTATTTCTTGAACGTTCAGTTTGTGCACCCCAGTACTTATCTGCAGGTACCTGCACTTCACCCATGGTATCGTGTTCTGTTCTAAAATTCATATAATTTTCAATTTTCAACAAAAATAGTCTTTATCTCTTTAAGAAGATTGTAAAGTATCTGATAATGTTTAAAACTCTTTTGCGTTTAGAACCATATAAATTTCTAAATTTCCGACTTTTTATAAACCGAGTTCTACCTATCCATGATCTATCGTTATTCCCTAGTGGTAATCTCCATGATTACCCTGATGTTTGCTGCCTGCTCCAATACCAATAGTGCTGATAAGGATCCAAAAGTTCGTACACTAAGTGACGAAAAGAAAGATAGTCTGCTGTTGGTGTACAATCCTGCCAAAGAAGACAAGTTTATTGCGGATTTTGTACAGCGACTGCATAAAAGGGCAGGCTTTAACGGGAATGTGCTGGTTGCGAAAGAAGGGAAAATTATCTTTCAGAAAGCAATCGGCTGGGCAGACTACCTGCATCGCGACAGCTTAAACATCAACTCGGAATTTGAGCTTGCATCCGTTACGAAAACCTTCACCGGTGTGGCGATCATGCAGTTGATAGAGAACGGTAAGCTGACCCTGGAGGATAACGTAAAGAAGTTCTTCCCGGAGTTTCCTTATGAAGGGGTTACCGTACGTCTGCTTCTGACGCACCGCAGCGGGATGATGAACTATGTGTATTTCACGGATAACATCTGGAAGGAAAAGATGAAACCGATGAGCAATATGGATGTCATGCGACTGATTGCGGAGCATAAGCCTGCCAGATATGCCGCGCCGGACACGCGTTTTCACTACAATAACTCCAATTACATGGTGCTGGCTTCGATCATTGAGAAGGTGACCGGCAAGCCCTATGCAGATTATATGATGACCAACGTTTTCAAGCCTGCGGGCATGAAGAACACGCATGTGTACTCGACGACGGTTTACAAAAAGCCACCGGTTGATGTTGTTGGGCACGACCGCACCTGGCGGTATTCTGTGGTGCAGAACTTCCTTGACGGTCCTGTGGGCGATAAGGGGATCTATAGCACGATACATGATCTGGTTTTATATGACAATGCGCTACGTAATGGCAGGCTATTGAAAAAGGAAAGCCTGGATTCTGCCTATAAAGGTCGCAGTAAACCGGTGAACGGGCACTTTAACTACGGCTACGGCTGGCGGGTATTTGAAGGCGATAGGAACCGCAGAGTGGTTTACCACACGGGTTGGTGGCATGGTTTCAGACACATTTATGTACGTGATCTGGACAAGAAGATTGTGGTTGTGTTTTTGGGTAACCTGACCAATGGTAGTTTGCTGCAGCTTGATGATTTATACAAGTACCTTAAGATGCCGATTATCCGTAAGGGTGCTTATGCGGGCAACGGTTCTCTGCCGGGCAGCGATGAAGATTAAGAGATTTTATCGAAGGTTATTCCTTGATTCTTTTTGTTGAGGTATGATTTGAGCAGATTAATCTTTTGCTTTAAGAGATTTTATCGAAGGTTATCCCTTGGTTTTTTCGTTGATATATGATTTGGCAGATTAATCTTTGCCCTTAAGAGATTTTATCGAAGGTTATTCCCTGATTCTTTTTGTTAAGGTATGATTTCAGCAGGCTGTTTTTTGGATGGTCGAGCATTGGATCTTCATCGAACAGCTCGATGATGGTGCTTCTGGCTTCTGCCAGGATGACCTGATCCTGGGCAAGATCGGCAAGTTTTAGGTCTAGCACCCCGCTTTGTTGGGTACCCTGGATATCGCCAGGCCCGCGTAGCTGCAGGTCAATTTCTGAGATCTCGAAGCCGTTGTTGGTCTTCACCATCGTTTCTAACCGCACTTTACCTTCTTTGCTAAGCTTATTGCCCGACATCAGGATGCAGAAGGATTGTTCCGCACCGCGGCCTACCCGCCCTCTTAACTGGTGGAGCTGCGACAGTCCGAAGCGCTCTGCATTTTCGATGATCATGATGGAGGCATTTGGTACGTTTACACCAACTTCGATTACGGTTGTGGCTACCATAATCTGACTCTTACCTTCCACGAACTTCTGCATTTCAAAGTTCTTGTCTGCGTTTTTCATCTGGCCATGCACAATGCTGATCTGGTAATTGGGCAGTGGGAACTGATACCGCAGCTGCTCTATACCGGCTTCCAGGTGCAGCAGATCTAACTTCTCACTTTCCTTGATCAAGGGATAAACGACATATACCTGCCGTCCTTTCTGGATTTCTTCCCGCATGAAGCCGAACATGCGCAAGCGCTGTCCTTCGTACAGGTGCCGCGTGACGATGGGTTTACGGCCTTTCGGGAGTTCGTCTATCACGGACACGTCGAGGTCGCCGTAGAGCGTCATGGCGAGGGTTCTGGGGATGGGCGTGGCAGTCATGACGAGGATGTGCGGGGGGATCTGGTTTTTGCGCCATAACTTGGCGCGCTGCTCCACCCCGAAGCGGTGCTGCTCGTCGATAACCACAAGTCCCAGGTTCTGAAATTGCACTTTGTCTTCGATTAGGGCATGGGTGCCGACCAGGATTTGAATTTCACCACTTTCCAGTGCTTCGTGGAGCTTGCTGCGCTGCTTCTTGGGCGTGCTGCCGGTGAGGATGGCGACTTTCACGAGCTTGTCGCCAAGCAGACCCGTGAGGGACTCGTAGTGCTGCCTGGCGAGGATTTCCGTCGGTGCCATCATGCATGCCTGGTAGCCGTTATCGTTAGCAAGCAGCATGCTCATTAACGCAACGACGGTCTTGCCGCTACCAACATCACCCTGCACAAGGCGGTTCATCTGTACACCACGCTGGGTGTCCAGACGCACTTCCTTGATGACGCGCTTCTGCGCGTTGGTGAGTTCGAAGGGCAGGATTTCCTTGTAGAAGGTATTGACATTGTGTCCTACGGTGTTGAATAGCGCGCCTTTGAATTTCAGGCTACGCAGTTTTTTGCTGTTGAGCAACTGGAGTTGCAGGAAGAACAGTTCTTCAAACTTCAGGCGCCGCTGCGCGAGCTGCAGCGCACTGGCAGATCCGGGGAAGTGGATGTTCAGCATTGCATCGCGCTTGCTCATCAGGCGGTACTTCTCCAGGATATAGGCAGGCATATTCTCCGGGATCTCCCGCAGATGCTGCTCCAGGACGATCCGTTGTAACTGCTGAATGCCCTTACTATCCAGGAAGCGCTTCTTGAGCTTCTCCGTAGAATTGTAAATCGGCTGAAGGGTAAGGTTGCCAGCCAGCGTTTGCGGCCTCGGATAGGTTTCCAGCTCCGGATGGGATATGCTGAACTGTCCGTTGAAGACATTCGGCTTGCCAAAGGCGATGTACACTTTACCACGTTCCACATGTTCATCCACCCACTTCAGACTTTGAAACCACACCAGTTCGATGGTGCCACTGTCGTCTGTAAATTTGGCTACAATGCGCTTCTTGTGCTTCTCGCCGATTAGCTCCTTCCCGGTAATCCGCCCTACGATCTGCACGAGTGGCAGCTCAGGTTGCAGCTCTGCTATTTTGTAGAACCGGGTGCGATCGATGTACCGGAAGGGGTAATAATGCAAAAGCTGGGCATACGTGTATATGCCCAGCTCTTTTTTCAGTAAATCTGCACGCATGGGCCCAACACCTTTAAGGTATTCTATTGGGGCATCTATGGTAGCAGTATACAATATATTAGATTATGCTTTATATGCAGTTGCAGAGATTTCTACGTTAACCCCTTTTGGAAGGCCTTTTACCGCTACAGTTTCCCTTGCAGGGAAGTTGTTTTTAAAGAATGACCCGTACACTTCGTTCACCTCATCAAACAGGCTCATGTCGGTTAAAAAGATGGTGATCTTCACAATATGGGAGAAGTCGTAACCCGCTTCTAATAGTACCGCATTGATATTACGCATCACCTGGCGGGTTTCTTCTTTAATAGAACTTTGCTCCAGTTCGCCAGTGGTCGGGTTGATGGGTACTTGTCCGGATAGAAATAAAAAACCGTTTACTGCTACCGCCTGGCTGTATGGTCCGATGGGCGCAGGGGCCTGGTCTGTGGTAATGATTTTCTTCATTATTTTAATATGATTAGGTCAATAAGTTTCCAGATTACGCCTGCCAGAAAGACAATGATGGCCAGTGCATTTATGAAATGCATGATTTTGAGGTTGGTATTCTCAGGTCTGTTTGGATCTTTCTTTCTGAAGAAGTACATAAAACAAATGTATAAAATAAACCAGAGAAGCCATAAAGGGCATTTGGCAAAAATAGCGCATAAAAAAACGGGGCTCCAATTTGGAACCCCGTTTTCTGTATGTTGTTTTCTAACTAGTTAGAAGATGATTCAACACGACGGTTTTGGATACGACCTTCTTCAGTATCGTTTGAAGCAATTGGGTTAGCTTCACCATAACCTCTAGCTGTAACTTGGCTAGCGTTAACACCAGAGTTAACTAAGTAAGTTTTTACTGAGTTAGCACGGTCCTTAGATAACTTCATGTTATATGCAGCGGTACCTTCGCTTGAAGCATAACCTTTAAGGGTTATTTTACCGTTGTTTTCACGTACTCTAGAAGATAATGCATCTAAGATAGGGTAAGATTCAGTTTTTAAAACTGAAGAGTTAAATTCGAATTGGATTGGCTCGTAACCAGTTGCAGTTCCAGCTACGCTGTCAGCTTGCATTTTAGGTAGTGGACAACCTGATCCGTCAACAGCGGTACCTGCAGGAGTTCCTGGGCATTTGTCGAATTGATCAGCTACACCGTCACCATCAGTATCTTTTTTCAAGTCTTCGATAGAACGCTCTACGTTAGATACACGGTTTTTAAGTGCTTCAACTTCTTGACGTAAAGATGGATCTTTCAATTCATCATACATTAAAGCTAAAGGATTAACCCACTGAAGATCTGGTTTAGATTTAGAACCTAATGAGAACTCAAGACCAGCATATCCGTAAGAGAATTTATCTTTAGTAGTTGCTTTAGCGTAGATTCCGTCTAAGTTATCTGCGTCAACGAATGACATGGTGTAACCTAAGTTGAAGGCAACACGGTCAGATACTTTAAACTTAACACCAGCACCAACTGGGATATAAGCTTCTTTTACATATTTTTTGTCTCTGTCATCACCAGCTCTGTCTTTCCAATCAAATTCAGCACCGCTAGTTGAAACTGTTTTAGGCGCATAAGCGATTAAACCGTAACCTGCAGATACGTAGAAGTTAACAGCGTTTTCACGACGTAAAAAGTCTACAGTTGCAACGTTAACAACACCGCTTAAGTCAGCAGCATAACCAACTTCAGTTTCGAAAGATCTAAGACCGAATTGAGATCCGTTAACCGCATCTTTGTTCGTTCCAGAGATTTTTCCACGGAAGATGTTACCTTGTAATGCGAAAGCATGACCTAGTTGTTTCTTCAACGAGATACCATAACCTAAGTTAAGATCTTGGTTAGTGAAATCGTTTGATCCACCGATAACTACAAATGGAGATAATACACCTGCATTAACACCGAATGACCAAGTTCTGTACTGGCCTCTTCCGCCAAATACCTTGGCTGAAGACGAAGTCATTGTAGAATCCTGAGCACTAGCAAGAGACGTTGCTCCTACTAAGGCTGCAAAGGATAATGCAAGACCCTTTTTTAAAGTAGAATAATTCATAATTTTCTTTTTTTAAGGTTAACAAATTTAAATAGTAATTCTTTTTAGTACGGCAAAACTAAACAAATATTTAATTTCTCAAAGCATTATACAAACTCTGTTCCAAAGTTGGCCATACCGCATTATTAACGACACCTACATGTCATTCTATGGCCTATGTGGATAAAGAACAGCCTTATTGCCGAATTACTGTCATGAAAAATGCTTGTTTTTGACACGCCAGCGCGTGATTTTAGCCCAATGGGAAAACTGGTTCACGGTATTATACAGTAAGTCCATTATTTAAGACAGAGTTACTAACATTATCTCCATGCATCAATAAACCTGTATATATTGAAATTCTTTTCTTCCAATGCCACCTTTATATCGGCCAGCAAACGCTGTTTGTCAACATCCTGCGTTCGGTAGAACTGTAGTAACTTGAATGCTTTCTCAGCCAGGAGGTAGGGTTTTCGGAAATTGTCTTGCTGTAGCGCCGCTGATAACCATGCACATAGGGGCTCAATGCCTTCATTCTTATCTGCAACAGTCCTGAACACCGGAACTTCAGGTTCCGAATGCCGGAGCATTTTCTTCAGGTTGTTCGCAAAAAGATCTGCACCCTCACGGTCGGATTTATTCACGACAAAAGCCTGCGCAATTTCCATCAGTCCCGATTTGATGTTCTGGATTTCATCACCAGATTCCGGAACCAGCACAACCACTGTCCGTTCAGCCAGACCGGCAATTTCCAGCTCCGACTGGCCCACGCCCACGGTTTCTATGATGATGATATCGAAGTTGGAGGCTGACAATACGTCAACCATCTCCATTGTTTTTGTGGAAATACCGCCCAATGCGCCCCTTGTTGCAACAGAACGTATATATACATTGGGTTTATTGAACTGCTGCGCCATCCGGATGCGGTCGCCAAGCAGGGAACCGAAGTTAAACGGCGAAGTCGGATCCACAGCCAGTATGGCCACCCGCTTTCCGGCATCCGCGTAATTCGCGGTTATCGCATTGACCAGCGTACTCTTCCCGGCACCCGGAGGACCGGTTATCCCGATGATGGGTGTGTTCCGCTGCACTTCCACCGCGCGCAGCAAGGCCTCTGAATCTGCCAGACTGTTCTCCACGATCGTTAATGCCCGCGCAATGCTGATGAAATCGCCCTGCTTTATGCCTTGAAGAAGTGTTTCTATTTTGTCCATCCGTTCAGCTTTGTTTACAAAGAAATATAAATATCCCCATATTCATGCACAGGCAAACAAAACCATCGTTTAGATGATAACTTTGCGTTTTTAACCGCAGCAGGCACATGTCCATACCGAAGATCATTCATCAAACCTTCAAAACAGCCAAACTACCTTTAATCACCCGCTGGCACATTTCCAGATTCCGGAAACGCAATCCGGATTACATCTATGCGTTTTATGATGATGAAAGCATAATTAGCTTTCTAAAAGCGAACTTTGAAGAAGACGTGCTGACACAATACCTGCGTTTAAACATCGGGGCTGCCAAGGCAGATTTTTTCCGTTATGCGGTGCTGCTTAAAAAAGGTGGGGTTTATATAGACCTCGATAGCTCCATCAATGGCCGCCTTGCGAATTTCATCAAGCCTGAAGATGTGGCCATCATTTCCAAAGAACGCAATCCAGGACTGTATGTACAGTGGGCGCTGGTGTTCGAAGCCAATCATCCGTTCCTGCAGCGCTGCATGGAGATGGTGTTAGACAACATCAGAAACAACCGTTACCCGCACGATGTACATCAAATGACCGGCCCCCAGGTGTACAGCAATGCCATCAATGCTTGTCTGCAGGAAAACCCCGACATCCCGCACCGCGTGCTCGGTTACGACTATAACGGCCACCTGAAGTTCAAATACATGCTTGGCAAACTCATCTATGCCAACCGTTCAGAACACTGGAAAACCAAACAACTAACCACGTCAGTACTCAAAGAACAGTAGAAACAGCCATAATTTGTACCTTGCCACCCAATTGCGTTTATGAAAGTTTCAGGATTTACCTTTATCAGAAATGCTGTCCAGAACGATTACCCCATTGTTCAGGCCATTACCTCCATCTTAGATCTGTGCGATGAGTTCATTGTGGTTGTCGGGAATTCCAATGACGACACCCGGAAGCTGATTGAGGATATCAATTCGCCCAAAATCAAAATCATAGACTCCATCTGGGACGATTCCCTGAAAGCAGGCGGAAAAGTATTTGCGGCAGAAACCGACAAAGCCTTCAAGGCAATTGATCCGGATTCAGACTGGGCATTCTACATTCAAGGCGATGAAGTGGTACATGAAAAGTACCACGCCCTGATAAAAGCAGAAATGGAACAGGCACTGCAGCAGCCCAAAATTGAAGGCCTGCTGTTTAAATACCTCCACTTTTATGGTTCGTATGACTACTGCGGCAGCTCACGTCGCTGGTACCGCAGGGAAATCCGCCTCGTTAAAAACATCAAAGGCATACAATCCTACCGGGATGCACAGGGCTTCAGACTAAATGGCAGAAAGATTAAGGTAAAACTGATCGACGCCTATATATATCACTACGGCTGGGCACAACCACCTTCAGGCCTCAGCAACAAGGTGCGCAACTTCAACAAGTATTACCACGATGAAGACTGGATGGACAAACACATGCCCGAAACCTTTGAATTCGACTACAGCAATGCAGATCGTCTGGTGAAGTTTACAGGCACGCATCCCAGCGTAATGCAAAAAAGGGTGGACCTGACCGGATGGAACATAGACATCAGCAAGGCGCAGCCGCAGAAGATGAACTTCCGGCGCAAGCTTCTGCAGAAAATAGAAGATCTAACTGGCTGGAGAATTGGCGAATACCGCAACTATGTCATCGTAGACCGCTAATGTAATATTCAGGATGTAAGCAGGCAGTAACGCGCAATAAACACATCGTCAAAATAAAAAACACGTACATTTGTAAATTATCATACTTAATGAAGGTTTATTTTCGCTTACTTTCCTTTGCAAAGCCAATTGAGAAATTTGCAATACCATATATCATAGCTACGCTATTGTCCGTGTTGTTTAACACGTTCAACTTCACGCTGCTAGTTCCCCTGCTTGACACCCTCTTCACGCAAACCGACCAGATCGAACAAAAGTCCGGCATGGTTGATAAAGCTGCTTCAAGCTTCGACTTCCTGGGCCGCTTCAACGATTATATCGACTACTCCATCCGTGCAAACGGGAAGTCAGAAACCTTAACCATCGTTTGTATCGTCATTCTTGGCTCCGTACTCCTGTCTAACCTGTTCCGGTACCTTTCGCAACGCTTCATGGAAGACCTAAGGGTGCACACGCTTTTAAACCTGCGGAAAACCGTTTACAACAACGTGATGGACCTGCATATCGGCTATTTCAACAACGAGCGCAAAGGCGATATCATTTCTAAGGTGGCATCAGACGTTCAGGTGGTGCAGTTTACCGTAACCAATACGCTTCAGGTGGTTTTCAAAGAGCCATTGCAACTTATATTCTATGTCGGTGTACTACTGAGCATCTCCGTAAAACTTACCCTGTTCGCTTTATTGGTCATCCCAATTTCTGGTTTTATCATCAGCAAGATTGTGAAGCGATTGAAGCAGCAGGCAACAGCAGCACATGAGTCCTTCGCAAAAATGATCAGCTTTCTGGACGAGTCGCTAAGCGGCATAAAGATCGTCAAGGCCTTCAACGCCACAGAACGCACCAAGCAGAAGTTCCAGGCAGAAAACGAGCACTATTCCAACATTAACCGGAAGATGGTAAGGCGTCAGCAACTTGCATCACCCGTTTCGCAGTCTCTCGGTATTCTCATCGTGGTAATCATCGTGCTGTACGGTGGTAACTTGGTCATCAGCGGCAGCAACGAGTTTTCACCTTCAGAATTCATCTTATACATCGCCATCTTCTCTCAGGTGATGCAGCCGATCAAAGCACTAAGTGATTCCTTCAGCGCCATTCACACCGGTATCGCTGCAGGTGAGCGCGTGCTTGATCTGATCGATACCAAACCTGCTCTGGAAGATAAACCAGATGCAGTGGACTTTCCGACCTTTACCAATGCACTGCGCTTTCAGGATGTAAACTTCTTTTACGGCGAAAAGCAGGTGTTGAAAAACATCAACCTCTCTATCGAAAAAGGAAAGACACTCGCGCTGGTAGGCCCCTCAGGTGGTGGTAAAAGCACGCTTATGGACCTGATCCCGCGCTTTATCGATCCGACAAATGGCAGCATCAAGCTGGATGGTGTTGACCTGCGTGATGGCAAAGTAGAAACCCTGAGACGTCAGATGGGTACCGTGAACCAGGATTCTTTCCTATTTAATGATTCCATCTTTAACAACATCGCTTTCGGTAAACCGGATGCTAGTGTTGAAGAAGTGGAAAATGCAGCCCGGATTGCCAATGCACATGAATTTATCCTGAATACAGAAAGCGGCTATCAGACCTTCGTAGGTGATCGTGGAAACAGGCTTTCCGGCGGGCAACGCCAAAGGATTTGTATCGCAAGGGCTGTACTTGCAAACCCACCAATAATGCTGCTGGACGAAGCTACATCAGCGCTGGATACCGAATCTGAAAAACTGGTACAGGAAGCGCTGAACAACCTAATGAAAAACAGAACATCAATCGTTATTGCGCACCGTCTAAGTACCATTCAACACGCAGACACCATCGTGGTTATTGAAAGAGGAGAGATTATCGAACAGGGTAATCACCTGGATCTGATGAGCAGGAACGGCCTATACAAGCGCCTCATCAACATGCAAACCTTCGATGAGTAGTAAAAAAGCTTAAGGCTGGTAATTCTTCCTGAAACAGATCTTACGGGTCAGGTTTAGCTTGCTGATGTAGGATTTATGACTCGAGAAAAAGATCTCGTCAATTTTACCCACCAGTACATTAAACAACTTCTGCCGTTTAACAAGGCGGTAATCCGAACTGAAGCAATCTGCAAAACACGAGAAGAAGTCGGTGTAAACGGAATTCTTGCGACTGTAGTTCCGGATCAAAGCAATCGTGCTGGGCGCGATGTACATCCCCTGTCCTTTCGACTTTTTAGCGGCTTTCAGCCGAAGTATATCCGTTTCCGAATGCTCATGCTGCCGATACTTCACCAGTGCTTTAGGGATCAGCTTTATGCCGCCATTTAAAGAAGCAACAAACGCTATCCAACGGTCGTGGTAAATGTTATTGTCAAAAGGCATGATCTCCGGCAGCAAAGACCTCCTAAATAAGATCGAATGCCCCGAGACGCAATTGAACAACAGGAATGGAAAAGGTGATTTTCCCTGGTATAACGTAAGGATATCGCCTAGGTTCCGGTGCATATCCGCACCCTGTGCATCAATAAACGCAGAATCGTGGTAAATCAGTGCCGCATCGCCAATCCGGTCAACCTGCGTACGAATCTTATCCAGCTCCCAAATGTCATCCTGATCGGAAAGTGCAATAAACTCGCCCTTGCATTTTGAAATCACACCTTCGAAGTTTTTCTTGTACCCCAGATTAGTACTATTCTGGTAATAGCTGAAGAATGGATATGCCGCCTGGTATTCTTCAAGGATCGCAACCGTGCCATCACTAGAGCAGTCATCCGCTACAATAATCTCCAGATTATCGTAATGCTGCAACACCAGGCTATCTAATTGGGGCCTTAAATACTGTTCACCGTTGTAGGTGCATACTGCAATTGAAACTAGCACATCTTTCATCATCGGGAGATCTTATAACCTTACTACATCACGACTACTAATCGAATTTCTAATGAGCTCCATGATATCATCGATATTCAATGATGAAGCATGTTTATCCTTTAGGCTGTTCAGCTTTTGCTTGGATGCCCGGATCTGCTCAGCCATGCCCAGGTACTCGCGGTAGGCATTCCAGATCCAGAACTTCCCAATCAGTGCTTTCGCAAGGACTTCAACCACCAGTATATGAACTGGAAGGATGAAGGCACGAAAACCCGACAAGTGAATCTGCTGGAATATGAACCTGTTCCGGTAGTAAACCGTGCTTAACAGCCGGGCGCGAACGTTGCTTTTTATACTGCCACTCACCTGATGGAAACACACCGAAGCATGTTCGTAATAACACTTCCATCCAAGCAGCCAGGCACGGGTGCTGAGGTCTGAATCTTCAGAGCTAAAAGGAGAATAGATCTCATCGAAACCATTCAGCTCTTTCAGCTTTGCCGTATCCACCAGTGCATTTGCACCAGAAAGATATGCCGTGTACGCCCATTCATGCGCGTGTTCATTGTAATAAAAGCGGTTGGCTTTAATCCTGCAGCCCTGGTAAAAAAGAATCCTTGCTGCATCCTCAATGCGATCGCCATCCTTACTCATAATCCGGCCCATCACACCAAAGGTATCCTCCTGCTCAAAGTACTTCCACTGCTCCTTAAAGTAATCAGGGGTAAGTTGGACATCTGAGTTCAGGATAAAGCTGAGTTCCATCGTTGCCGCTTCAATACCCCGGTTACAAGTGCCGGCGAAGCCAAGGTTCTTACTGTTCACCAGCAACCGGACCTCCGGATAATGCTCGCGAATAAACGCCACACTATCATCTTTGGAGCAATCATCTATGATAATAACTTCATAGCGGGTCTCAGCATTCTGCAATGCAGTCATCACGGAGGGTAAATACATCTCCATCAACTTTCTTCCATTGTAATTGGGCAGAACTACCGAAACGCTTTTTTTCATCTATCCAGGTTTTATTGGGCTTAGGCCTTATTGAGCATCAGTTCAAAATTTTCTTAGCATACTGCTTAAACGAACTGATCATTTAAAACGCTACACGCAAGTACGCGCGTTTACGGAGAAATACTTTTATCCACTTAAAGGATATCAGGCCTATACAAAGCTATGTAATTTTGTTGTAGCAAATTCTAAAAGCAGCCTATGTTCGACCATAAAGCGCCTAAAGGAACCTCCAGGCAATCTGCCTGTGCTTTACAATATTCGAGCCAACTGACTGAGGGATAACACTTGCCAACTAATACCGTCGCACCAGCAGCTTCAGATTGAACAATAGAAATTGTTTTAAGCCAAGCGCCCGACGGGCATCGTACTTCCAAAGGATTGCAATACGATCGCTTAAGCCATAACCCATCACGGCCATCTTTTTGAACAGGGCCTTACCCGCAGATTTCTCCGCATACCTGACCTCCCTGGCGGGGATATCACCAACAATCCTTGGTAGGGCATCTTTGTGTTTGTTGTGGAGTTTCAACATGGCGTCTAACCAATCGGCCGAGTAATTGCCTTCTGAGAAATGCTCAATTAACACCCCGAAAGTAACGCAGACCTTATATTGCCGCGCCACCTGCAGTGAATAATCGAGATCGTAGCCATGAAAACCGCGAAGCAGCTGTTCGTCGAATTTGATGGTCTTAAAGACCGACTTTCGGGTACACAGCCACACGCCATCAAGGGTAGCCACTTCGGATACCTCCTCATCACTCGTGTTGTACACGAAATGCTGTGTTTTTAGGTCCTCAAACTTAAAGCGTTGAATGAAATTGGCTTTATGCCAGGGGATGCTGATTCCCGGGCATGACCATCCCCCGGGCATCAAACATTTATACTTTGACCCTGCAACGCCGAGTAACCCGATTTCAGGGTTACTGAGGACTTCCACCACATTATGCCCCCAGTTTTGCGTGTGAAACTGAATATCTTCGTGCATAAAGCAGAGTAGGTCATACTTCGCCTGCGAAGCTGCAGCATTATAAACCTCGCATATCCCCCGCTTGCCATCGCCATTAGGTACAGCAATAACTTCATATGGAACACCTATAGTCTCCCTAATATTCTCTTTAACGGCAGTTAAATACCCTGGATTAGAAGAAGATATCACGATCGAAATCATACCCAGATAACGCAACATCATGCCAAAACGCGACGCCCAAAAAAAAAAAATCCCTGCCCGAATGAACAGGCAGGGATTAAATATATTTGAACTTAAAGATTACAGCTTACGCTTAACTTCTACTTGTTCGTATGCTTCAACGATATCACCAACCTCAATGTTATTGAAGTTATGGATATTCAATCCGCATTCGTAACCCGCATTAACCTCTTTCACATCATCTTTATAACGTTTCAATGAAGCCAGTTCACCTGTGTAAACAACTACACCGTCACGTACAATCCGGATCTTGCTGTTTCTTGTGATCTTACCATCAAGAACCATACATCCTGCGATGGTACCCACTTTCGTGATCTTGAACACATCTCTGATCTCAACGTTAGCCGTGATTTTCTCTTCGAATTCCGGTGCCAACATACCCTCCATTGCCGCTTTGATCTCGTTGATCGCATCGTAGATGATGGAGTAAAGACGGATGTCGATTTGCTCCGCTTCCGCAAGTTTTCTGGCCCCCGGCGAAGGACGTACCTGGAAACCGATGATGATCGCATCTGAAGCAGAAGCCAGAAGTACATCAGATTCTGAAATCTGACCAACCGCTTTACCAATGATATTGATCTGGATTTCCTGTGTAGACAGTTTCAATAGCGAGTCAGATAGTGCCTCGATAGATCCATCCACGTCACCTTTAACAATCAGGTTCAGCTCCTTAAAGTTACCAATTGCAAGTCGTCTTCCGATCTCATCAAGGGTAATGTGTTTCTGGGTACGTAAACCTTGCTCACGCATCAACTGCAGACGCTTGTTTGCAATATCACGTGCTTCATGTTCCGTTTCCAATGCGTTGAACCTGTCACCCGCAGTTGGCGCACCCTGCATACCCAATACCTGAACCGGTACAGAAGGACCAGCCTCGTTTACCTTTTGTCCACGCTCATTGAATAACGCTTTAACACGTCCACTGTAGCTACCTGCAAGAATTGGATCACCAATTTTCAAAGTACCAGCCTGTACAAGTACCGTTGTTACAATACCACGGCCTTTATCCAGGGTTGCTTCAATTACGCTACCTGTAGCGCGTTTATTAGGATTTGCTTTCAGTTCAAGTAATTCCGCTTCAAGTAATACTTTTTCAAGTAATAGATCTACGTTCAATCCACTCTTACCAGAAATCTCCTGCGACTGGAATTTACCACCCCAATCCTCTACCAGGATATTCATCTGCGAAAGCTGCTCTCTGATTCTTTCAGAGTTCGCACCCGGCTTATCAATTTTAGTAAATGCAAATACCAATGGTACACCTGCAGCCTGTGCGTGGTTGATGGCCTCTTTAGTCTGTGGCATCACCGCATCATCCGCTGCAACAACGATAATGGCAATATCCGCTACCTTCGCACCACGTGCACGCATCGCCGTAAAGGCCTCGTGACCCGGTGTATCCAGGAAGGTTACCTGTTTACCAGTTGGTGTAGTTACCATGTAGGCACCAATGTGCTGGGTAATACCACCCGCCTCACCGGCAACAACGTTTGCTTTACGGATATAATCCAGCAATGAGGTCTTACCGTGATCGACGTGACCCATAATGGTCACAACCGGTGCTCTTGGAATCAAATCTTCCGGTTCATCTTCCTGCTCGATAATCGAATCACTTTCGTCATCAGGCTTCACAAACTGGATTTCGTATCCAAATTCGTCCGCTACGATCGTCAGTGTTTCTGCATCCAAACGTTGGTTGATGGAAACGAACATACCCAAACTCATACAGGTACCAATGATCTTCGTAACCTGTACGTCCATCATAGTTGCCAGCTCATTCGCCGTAACAAATTCCGTTACCCTTAGTACTTTAGATTGCAGCTCCTGCTCCATTGCTGCCTCTTCAGCAGTCATGGCAACATCGTCACGTTTCTGGCGACGAAGTTTGGCACGTTGTGCAAACTTTCCAGATTTACCAGCACCGCTCAAACGAGCAAGTGTAGCTTTAATCTGATCTTGTATTTCTTTCTCCGTAGGTTCTTCCTTAGGACCTCCTGAGCCTGGCGCACCAGGTCTGGCGTTTCTAAAGTTTGGCCTGTTGGCAGTATTGTTAGTGTTGTTCCTGAAATCAGGTCTGTTCGTAAAGGTTGGTGCACCTGCAGGTCTTGCTGGCGTACCCGCAGCTGTGCCCTGGTTTGTACCAGTTGCAGTGCCTTGTCCTTGAACCGGATTAACACCCGGTGTTTTCTTACGTTTCCTTTTACGCTTCGCTTCTGCACTTTCATTAGATGAAGCAACAGGAGAAGACTTTCTTTCTGGAGTGGTTGGTAAAACAATTTTACCAATAATGTTCGGACCAGATAGCTTTACAGAACGTGCTTTAATCACCTCAACCTCTTCTGGCTTGTCTGCCTTCGGCGCTTCAGCTACAGGCTTCGGTGCTTCAACAGGTTTCTCAACCGGCGCTGGTGCTTCTGCTGCAACTTCTTTCGGCGCTTCAACAGGTTTCTCAACCGGTGCTGGTGCTTCCGCTACAACTTCTTTCGGTGCTTCAGGTGCTTTTTCCGCTACCGGAGGTACAACCGCTTCTACTTTCGCAGGCTCCGGTGTAACCACTTTCGGTGCTTCAGCCACTGCAGGCGTTTCCGCTACCGGTGCCGCTGCAGGCTCATCTTTCTTAGCAGGTCGGGTTTTCGCATTCAGGTTGTTCAGATCAATCTTACCGACAATCTTAACGCCAGGCAAAGTGCCTTCTTCTTGCTTTTCCTCCGCAGGAGCAGGTGCTGCCGCTGCCGGTTCTTCTTTTGCTTTAGGAGCAACCGCCGCCTCGTCCTTAGGTTTTTCTGTATGTGGTGTATGTACGTTAAGGTTCTTAACTAATATACCCTCATTTTCAAACTCTACATTTTTTCTAGGTGCCTCCGCAACTTTCTCAGTTACTTCAGGCTCATCACGACGAATTTTACCTATAACAATTTGATTAGCTTCTTCTTTTACAATTTTGTCTCCCTGAAACTCCTTCAACAAAGAGTCATACATCTCACGGGAGAGCTTAGTAGTGGGTTTATTTTCCACAGAGAAGCCTTTCTTTTCCAGAAACTCTACAGCCGTAGCGATTCCGACGTTAAGTTCCTTAACTGCTTTAAATAAAATTATTGGTTTGTCGTCTGACATTGATATCCTATTTTTTCTTAATTCTTATACAAAAGTAACGTTTATTCTTGTTTATTTCATGTCCTCACAATTAGTTTTTAAATTTTGGAAGCACATATAACCTTATTTTTTAATCTGTTAAGAGTATTTAATACAGGTTCTATAATTAACAAACGCCTATTCAAACTCTGACCTTAAAATGCTGATCACTTCTTTGATCGTTTCTTCTTCAAGGTCGGTACGTTTAACCAGTTCGTCAACTGAAAGTGTTAAAACACTCTTCGCAGTGTCACATCCAATAGCTTTTAGCTCATCGATGATCCAGCTGTCAATTTCATCTGAGAATTCTTCAATATCCACATCCTCATCCTCTTCACCAGCTTCACGGTAAACATCAATCTCAAAACCGGTTAACTTACCAGCAAGCTTAATGTTATGTCCGCCTCTACCAATAGCCAGGGAAACCTGATCAGGCTTCAGGTATACCGAAGCATGTTTAGTCTCGTCATCTAGCTTAATCGAAGTGATTTTAGCCGGACTTAAAGCACGTTGTATATATAAAGACACATTATTCGTAAAATTGATTACATCAATGTTCTCATTTTTCAATTCACGTACAATTCCGTGGATACGGGAACCTTTCATACCAACGCATGCACCCACCGGGTCAATACGGTCGTCGTAAGATTCAACGGCTACTTTAGCACGCTCTCCTGGTTCGCGAACAATCTTCTTAATGGTAATTAAACCATCAAAAATCTCCGGAACCTCAATCTCAAATAATCTCTGTAAGAACTCTGGTGCAATCCTCGAGATGATGATCTTCGGCGTTGCATTAACCATATCCACTTTAGAGATTACCGCACGTACGGTATCACCCTTTTTAAAGTAGTCGGCCGGAATCTGCTCTGTCTTCGGCATGATCAACTCATTACCTTCATCATCCAGAATCAGCGTTTCTTTCTTCCATACCTGGTAAACTTCACCAGTTACAATTTCACCAACACGGTCTTTATATTTCTTGAAGATCTCATCTTTCTCCAGCTCCAATACTTTGGATACCAAAGTCTGACGGGCAGCAAGAATAGCTCTTCTACCAAAACTCTCCAGTGTGATCTGCTCAATGTAGTCGTCACCAACTTCCATATCCGCATCCAATTGTTTTACTTCAGACAATTCTATTTCAAGGTCATCATCCTCAGAAAATCCATCTTCCATCACTTTCCTGGTGCGCCAGATCTCTAAATCTCCATTGTCAGGGTTCACGATCACGTCACAGTTCTCATCCGTGCCATACTTCTTCCGTAACATACTACGAAAAACCTCTTCCAGCACACTGATTACCGTCGGACGGTCGATATTCTTGAAGTCCTTAAACTCCTGAAATGAATCGATTAAATTAATATTGCTCATTTTTATTTAAATGAAATTAAAACCTTTGTTTCTACTATTTGATCAAAGCCAATTACAGTTTCCTCTAATCTCGCCTTTTTACCTTTTTCTTTTACCTGTTCTTCGATGGTAATTGCATCATCTGTTAACGACAACAATTTACCTTCTTTTAGCGTGCCATCCGATAATTTAACACTTAAATTCCGGCCAACATTCTTATAGTATTGACGCTTTAACTTCAAAGGCTCTCCAACACCAGGGGAAGATACTTCCAGGTTATATGCCTGTTCAATAACGTTCTCCTCCTCTAAATGAAATCCAACATGTCTGCTTATCGCAGCGCAATCCTGGATGCTTATGCCCTCATCACCATCAACGTGAATAATTAGCTTATTGTTCGGAAGCATTCTAATTTCCACCAAGAAGAGTTCCGGTCTATCCGAAATCTTTTCTTCAATTAACTGTTTTACTCTGTTTTCTACTTGCATATCAAAATATTAACAAAAGAAAAGAGGGGACCTTTGTCCCCTCCTATCCTCTATTAGAGCACAAAGGTAATATATTTTTTTTAATTTAAAAATCAAGTGGTTACAAGATTTTCAATGCATATGTAGCGGAAAATTATTATTTAACGCAAAAGCACCTTTTGATTTGGTGCCATATTAAACTTCGTCTGGCTCTTGATTATGGATTGAAAATCTGCAAATCTGGAGTTCACATAGGTGAGCACCATATACTTCCGTCCTTTTTCAAAACCCGCCTCCGGCTTAAAGATCAACCCATCGGCAGCAGGCAATATTTCACCTGGCACCTCCAGCTCCACGCCGGCACTGTCACCCGCCTGGGGCGATTGCAATACCGTCACCAGTTCCTGCAGCAGGGAATCAGTAAGTTCACCATTCCGGATCTTTGCCATGCCCACCGGATCAATGTTCCGGATTTCAATAGCTAAACTATCCTTAGAAAAATCGATCTCAAGCGGCCTGCTTTTTGTAGAATTGCAGGCATAAAGGCTGCACAACAACAAACACAAACCAGCATAGCCTTTAAACTTCATCATCTGACGAATATAAACAAAATGAAAATTATCTTAGACATCCTGCTGATGGGCATCATCATGCTTATCGCTGCTTACCTCGTACCAGGGGTACAGGTTGACGGGTTTGGTACCGCCATCATTGCCGCAATCCTGATCGCACTTACAAATGCAACCATCGGCTTCTTCCTGCGTGTACTCACCTTCCCAATCACCGTGCTTACACTCGGATTGTTCTCTTTCGTGATCACCGTACTGATGATCCTGCTTGTCGATTCCATTATGGATGGCTTTCATACGGCCGGCTTCTGGTCAGCTGCATTACTCGCCATTGTTATTGCAATCATGAAAGCGATCTTCGGATCACTAATTAAAAACGACTAACGTTATTTTAGAACTTCTCTGGAGATGACCATTTTCTGGATTTCAGAGGTGCCTTCATAGATCTGAGTGATTTTAGCATCACGCATCATACGCTCCACATGGTATTCTTTCACAAAACCATACCCGCCATGGATCTGTACCGCTTCAACGGTTACATCCATGGCAACTTTAGATGCATAAAGCTTAGCCATTGAACCTGCAAGGGTGTAAGGTTGCCCCTGATCTTTTAACCATGCCGCTTTATAAACCAGCATTCTTGCTGCTTCAATCTGCGTTGCCATGTCTGCCAGTTTAAAGGCAATTGCCTGATGATCTGCAATAGGCTTACCGAAAGATTTTCTTTGTTTAGCATATTCCAGTGCAATCTCGTATGCACCAGTTGCGATACCTAAAGCTTGCGCAGCGATACCGATGCGGCCACCTTCAAGGGTTTTCATGGCAAACTTAAATCCGAAGCCATCCTCACCAATGCGGTTTTCCTTAGGCACCTTCACATCATTAAACATCAAAGAGTTTGTATCACTTCCTCTAATGCCCAGTTTGTTTTCTTTAGGCCCTACGGTAAAGCCTTCCATACCTTTCTCTACGATGAAGGCATTGATACCGCGATGTTTAAGAGATCTGTCGGTTTGTGCGATAACCAGATAAACGGAAGCAGTGCTACCATTTGTAATCCAATTTTTGGTACCATTTAACAGGTAGTAGTCGCCTTTATCTTCTGCAGTAGTTTGCTGCGACGTGGCATCCGAACCTGCTTCAGGCTCTGAAAGGCAAAATGCGCCGATCTGCTCACCAGAAGCAAGGGGCTTTAAATATTTTTCTTTTTGTGCTTCTGTGCCGTAAGCTTCAAGGCCGTAACACACGAGTGAGTTATTTACAGAAACGACAACGGAGGCGGAGGCATCTATCTTGGAAAGCTCTTCCATTACCAGAACGTACGACAAAGCATCCAGGCCACTACCATGGTATTTTTCATCTACCATCATGCCCAGAAAGCCAAGCTCACCCAGTTTTTTCACCTGTTCAGCCGGAAATTTCTGATGCTCGTCCCGCTCAATAACGCCAGGCTTCAATTCATGCTGTGCGAAATCACGCGCAGCTTGCTGGATCATTAATTGTTCTTCACTTAATTGAAATTGCATAATATTGTATTTATGAGATATGGTCTGGCCAAATTTAGTATTTAAGAACTAAATATTATGGCAGCATAGCAATTTTAATACAATAGTTTTCAGCAGCTTATTTCAATAAATGGTTGTTGTCGTCAGGGAAAACAAGAATAGGATGGTATTTCTTTGCCTCTTCAATCGGAAGCGATCCGTAAGACATGATAATCAGGATATCACCCACCTGAACTTTCCTCGCAGTGGCACCGTTTAAGCAAACCATACCGGTACCGCGCTCGCCTTTAATCACGTAAGTTTCAAAGCGCTCACCGTTGTTGTTATTCACAATCTGCACCTTTTCATTTGCGATAATCTGAGCAGCATCCATCAGATCTTCATCGATGGTGATGCTTCCAACATAGTTCAATTCAGCCTGGGTCACCTTTACACGGTGGATCTTCGACTTTAAAATTTGAATGATCATACCACAAAGTTAGGTATTTTTCAATGGGAAATAATAGTATTAGCTCAACAGCATATTATCTATGAGCCTGGTATGACCAACCTTGGCCGCCACAAGTGCCACCAGATTTTTAGCCTGCTTATCCTCCTGTGGTTCCAGCGTCGTGCCGTCTACAATAGTGAAGTAGTCGAGCTCCACACCCGGCGTCTCACGAATCATCGCACTGGCCTGTGCTTCCAGCGCCTGCACGCTTTGCTGCTCAAAGTTCGTCTTCACAAAATCCAGTGCCTTGCTAAGCACCAGCGCATGTTCGCGGTCGGCAGCACTAAGGTGGATGTTTCTGGAACTCATGGCCAGGCCATCCTGCTCCCGTATAATCGGACAAGTAACGATCTCGATCGGTAGGTTAAAGTACTGCACCATGTTCTGGATCATGAGTACCTGCTGGTAATCTTTCTGGCCAAATAATGCTTTATGTGGTTGTACGGCATCGAACAGCTTTTTAACAATCTGTGTTACGCCTTGGTAGTGCCCTTTGCGGTAAGCACCTTCAAGTAGAAACTCTGCAGAACCGAGGTCGATGTGCCATTGTTCCTGTTGCGGATACATCTCCGTTACCGAAGGCATAAACACCAGGTCACAGCCTGCTTCTTCAAGCATCCTGATGTCGTGTTCTACCGGGCGGGGGTATTTTTCAAGATCTTTAGGATCTGTAAATTGTGTGGGGTTGACAAACACGCTGCATACCACGAAATCGGCGATTTGCTGGGCGGCTTTTATGAGCGAAACATGTCCTGGATGAAGTGCACCCATGGTCGGTACAAGTGCAATTTTCTGGTTTGCCGCGTTTACCGGCTCGAGCTGCATTTGCAATGCAGCTATCGTATGAATTACTTTCAAAACAGCTTCTCGAAATTTAGGCGGCTAAGTTGGTTAATTATATTTTCCCAACAAAACATCTTGCCCAAGAAGTTGATAAATGGTATAATTTTGCTATCTTTGCGCCTTGATTATCTTTTCTTTAACATAATTTATCTACGAATATGGAGATGGCAAAAACGAAGCTACTGATTGTTACACACGAGATGTCGCCTTTCCTCGAACTGACCAAAATTTCAGAAATTACCCGCCAATTGCCTCAGGCAATGCAAGACAAAGGATTCGAAATCCGGATTCTTATGCCAAAATTCGGAAACATTAATGAAAGAAGGAATAGATTACACGAAGTGATTCGCTTATCAGGCATGAATATCGTTATCGATGATAATGATAATCCTTTAATTATTAAAGTTGCCTCTATTCCTGCAGCTCGTATGCAGGTTTACTTCCTGGATAACGAAGACTACTTCCACCGCAAGTATGTTTTCAGGGACAAAGAAAGCAAATTTTATGAAGACAACGACGAAAGAGCGATTTTCTTCTGTAAAGGCGCATTAGAGACGGTGAAAAAGTTAGGTTGGGCACCAGATATCGTGCACTGCCATGGCTGGATGACCGCACTTGTACCAGTTTACATCAAAACCAGCTACAAGAATGATCCAACATTCAAGAATTCAAAAGTTGTTTACTCCGTTTATGAAAACTGCTTCACTGAAAATTTAAATGCTAACCTATGTACCAAAGCAGTGATGAACAACATGACTGAAGCGGATACTAAAGTATTTGAAAAAGCAGATTGCAGCACCATGCATATTGGCGCCATAACCTACTCAGATGCAGTAGTGTTAGCCGACGAAAAGCTTGAAGACGATGTGTTAAAATTTGTTAAAGATTCCAACAAGCCAACTTTAGCTTATAATTTAACAGAAAATTTTGAGAACTTCTACAATCTATACGAAGAGATCTCAACTGAAGAATTACAGTCAATAGCTTAAAAGCATTATTAATTTATTATGAGATTTTACAAAATAGACTTATTAACCCTGTTGATAGGTCTTTTTCTTTTTGCGTCCTGCAAATCTTCAAACACCATAGGTCTTGATGTAGATCCCGAAACTGCGGTTTCAGGTGAACTGATCGACTCGGTAACCATTCGCACGGAAACCTTACGCGAGGACCCGACAAACACCAACGGCATCAGCCGCTACCCACTAGGACTGTTAAACGATCCTGTGTTGGGTACGACTGAAGCTAGCCTCGCCATGAGCGTAAACCTGCCAAGCGCAGCTTACAAAATCCAACTGGATGCTGCACTTGACTCCGCGGTATTGGTACTGCCTTATGCTTCAGAATTCTATGGCGACTCCACCGCTATATACAGCGTAGATGTGCATCAGCTTAGAGACGACCTTTCCACCCAGACCGCTTTCATGAGCAATAAGGACTGGGCATTCAACACCAGCTCGGAACTTGTTCCAAATGGCGTTATAGGTAACTTTACCGGCCGCATTAAACCAAATACCCCAGTTAAGTACACAAAGGTCATTGGTGGGAAACCAGATTCGGTAGTAGCCGTTAAAGCACTTCGTATTCCGCTGGATAAGCAGTTCATCACCGCACAGATCTTAAAGATCCCTGTGAATGCACTTACCAACGATGCCTTTTTCAATGCACGATTCAAAGGCTTGCACGTCAGTGTAAACAAGGCCAGAGTCACTGGCAGAGGCGCTATCGCACATTTCAACATGGCCGGCACTGCAGGTGCAATGCTTGAAGTGTATTTTAAACAGGCCAATGCAACCACAGCAGGTAAGATTGATACCGTAGCGGACGGCTTCCCGATCACACCAACAAAGAACCCTGTTGCTGCGACCATTAAGCACAACTATACCGGCACACCTGTGGAAACACAACTGTCTAATCCAACGGTACAATATCAAACCACTTACTTGCAAGGTACCTCAGGCTTGAGAAACAAAATATCTTTCCCGCATTTGGCAAACCTTGTGCAAAGCTTAGGTGGTAAAGTGATCATCAATAAAGCAGAACTGGTTGTGCCAATTGAGGCCGGCAGTGATGTTTCGCCTTTTGATCCGGCAAGCCGTATGGCTTTATACCGCTACGATATCGGTGGACAACGCGTACACATCCCAGATGTGGAGTTCCTGCTAAGGGATGATTCCCGCGTGGTACCAAGTTATATTGGACGTTACAATTCAACCAACAAGAACTACACGTTCATTGTTACCCGTTACATGCAGGAATTGCTAGATGGCAAAACTGTTGATTATGGTACCTTCTTGGCGCCAACGGTAGATTACGACCTGTTTGGATTGCCTACATCTTCCAGCAGATCTGTTATCAGTTCTTTTGGCAACACGACAAATAAAGTAAAGCTAAACATCTACTACACCAAGATTAAGTAGACATTTACAGACATATTGCAAACCGCTTCAGTAACCTGGAGCGGTTTTTTTGTGCGCAGTCATGCCCGGGCCTGCCAGGGACCAATTAGGTACCAGCTTCGGGATCAACCCGGGGTCGATGCGGCCTCTACACGGGGTCTATACGGGCGCAGGCGGTGATGGCCGCATCAATGCCGCATGGAGGGCGTAATGACCCCGGGTTAAACTGCAAACTGCTCCGGACACAAAAAAGCCGCTTTACATTTTTCATGTAAAGCGGCGCAAACTCGCTTATGGATCATGCAGATCCGTTAGGATTTAAAATGGTATATCTCCGTTGATGTCGTTCGTACCTGAAAAATCATGTTCCGCTTTCGGTGCAGCAGCGGCAGGTGCCGGGCTTTCGAAGTCACTTTTACGACCAAGCAGGGTAAAGTTCTCCGCCACCACTTCAGTCACATATTTCTTTACTTTTTCACGGTCTTCAAAGGTGCGCGTTCGTAGTTTCCCCTCTATGTACACCAGCTTCCCTTTGGTTAAATACTTCGAAGCGACTTCAGCTAAGCCCCGCCAAAGCACGATGTTATGCCATTCAGTTTGTTCTACGCGTTTTCCGTCTTTGTTATAACTTTCAGAGGTGGCCAGGGGAAAACTTGCAACAGTAACGCCGCCATCTAAATGCCGGACTTCAGGATCTTTGCCTAAATGTCCCACTAAAATTACCTTATTGATACCTGACATGGACTTATAATTTGGTTAGATAAAATTTAACAAAGTCGTTGATGACATTTGGCTTGGGCACCTCCATTGCGGCCGCCCTACTGAGCCATTTAAAACTTGCCGTACTATTAAAGTTAGGGATATTATTGTCTAAAGCAAAGAACTGTACATATATTATTTGGTGCGTAAGTACATGTTTCTTGTTTATCATAGGACGCAAAAGCGGGCTAAAGCCAAACAGTTCAGCGGTCTTCTGCGCAAATTCTTCCGGCACGGCATAGTGCTCGGCGGAGGTCTCCACCAATGGGAAATCGTAAAGCTGCTGCCAGATGTCGCCGGCAGCTCTTTGCTTCATCAGCACCTGTCCGTTATGCTCTGCTACGAAGTAGTTGAAATGGCGCACGCGCTTCGCGCCAGGCTTCAGTTTCATCGGCAGCAAATGCACCTGCTGGTGATTGTAGGCAAAGCAATCCGGCCGAAGCGGACAGCTTTCGCAAAGCGGCGATTTCGGCTTGCATTGCAGGGCGCCAAACTCCATGATGGCCTGATTGTAAATCGAAGCATCCTGGCCCTGAACGAGCTCATCAGCAAGTGCTGAAAAGACCTTTTTACCTGCCGGGCTGTTTATGGGGGTATCCATGCCGTAATATCGGGCAAGTACGCGGAACACATTACCATCGAGCACGGCACGGGATTCGTTGGCCGCGAAGGAACTGATTGCAGCTGCCGTGTAATCACCTATTCCTTTAAGTTGGATCAAGGTATCGTACGCGGTGGGGAAAATGCCACCATGCAGCTCCATTACAGCCCTGGCGGTATGTAGCATGTTGCGACCACGGGAGTAATAGCCAAGGCCTTCCCAGAGTTTAAGCACCTCACTTTCAGTAGCTGCCGCGAAATCCTGCACCGTTGGGAAGGCTGCAAGAAAGCGGTTGAAGTAGGGTAAACCCTGTTCTACGCGGGTTTGCTGCAGGATTATTTCGGAGAGCCAAATAATGTAGGCATCAGATGTATTCCTCCAGGGTAATTCACGTTTATTATTCAGATACCAGGCAATTATTTCCGGTTGAAAATTCATGCTTGCAAAAGTACATGCTTATTAATACTTATTTACAAAACTTGCATTCGGGTGATGCTTTAAACTTCAAATAAATGATCTTTTATTTTCCTATCTCGTTAAAAAGCAATACTTTTGCAACCCCAAAACACTGATAAACATAACACACAATAAATTAATAATAACGAATATGACTAAGGCAGATATTATTACAGAAATATCAACAAAGACAGGAATTGAGAAAGTAGATGTGCAGGAAGCAGTTGAGGCTTTTTTCAAGGTAATCAAGAATAGCATGATCAGTGGCGAGAATGTATACGTCAGAGGTTTTGGAAGTTTTGTTGTAAAGAAACGTGCACAAAAGACCGCTAGAAATATTTCTAAAAATACTGCGATCATTATCCCTGAGCATTTCGTACCAAGCTTTAAGCCGGCGAAAGTGTTCGTGGAAAAGGTAAAAAACAACTCTAAAAAAATCACCGCTGTAGAAGCTTAATCAACTATGTTAACAATCCGGACTAAACAAATTATTCTTATTTCAGCAGTGGTTCTGCTGGTTGCTTTTTTGTTTACCCGGGATATTAAAGGTTTGGTTAAAGCCAAGGAAGAGACCACCGCAGCACCTGCTGCAGGACCAATGCAGGCGGAAGCTGCTGAGATTAACATCGATCAGGTTTCAACTGTTGGTAAGAATTTAGTTGGCTCTGCGGTTGCGAAGGATATTACGACATTAGAGAACGAATTCAAGACAGCAGACGGCAATAAAAAGTTCAGCCTTGCGGCATCACTTGCTAAAAAGTGGGATGCGGTAGATCAACCTGTTCCAAGTGCATTGTACCTGGAAATGGTTGCACAGCAGGAAAAAACATTGGACAGCTGGCTTGCCGCTGGCGAGAAGCTGATGAAAGCATTTGATAACAGCAGAGACACCACATTGTTGCAGCCGCTGTTGCAAAAAGCAAATGCCTCATACAGTGCAGCTGTGGCTTTGGATTCTACGAATCTGGAAGCTAAAACAGGACTGGGCATAACAATCGTAAATGGTATGGGTATGCCGATGCAAGGTATCGCCATGCTGATGGACGTTGTTAAGAAGGATCCGAAAAATCTTAAGGCAAACATGAGTTTAGGCATTTTTGCAATTAAGTCGGGACAGTTTGATAAAGCAATTGCAAGGTTTAATGACATCATTGCCATCCAAGCCTCACCAGATGCTTATTTCTACCTGGCAACGGCTTATGAGAGCTTAGGAAAAAACAAAGAAGCTATAGACGCTTATTTACAAAGTAAAAAGCTAGCTGGTAACCTTACCCTGTCGAAATTCATTGACAGAAAAGTTGCCGAGCTGCAAGAAAAAATTTAATCAACAGATTTTCAAAATATTAAACTTTAAAAATTATGCCAAGCGGTAAAAAAAGAAAAAGACATAAAATGGCCACCCACAAACGCAAAAAACGTTTAAGAAAAAACAGACATAAGAAAAAATAATTTTCTTATTCCTTTTATACGCAACAACATAGATCAAGCATATTCATGGTCTATGTTGTTGCGTATAGTGTTTTATTTTCAGTCCATGTGTTTAATAAGGTATTTATACCTTGAAATCTCTAGCTTTTGGTAAAGGAATTAATTATCGATTCAGCTCCAACAGGAGTAACCATAGCTTTGATTGAAGACAAACACCTTGTAGAGCTTCATAAGGAACACATCAACAATAATTATGCTGTTGGCGACATTTATTTGGGCCGCATAAAGAAGATTATGCCCGGCCTGAACGCGGCCTTTGTTGATGTGGGTTATGAAAAAGATGCTTTTCTGCATTATTTTGATCTAGGCCCTCAGGTGCAGTCTTTAATAAAGCTCACAAAAATTAAGCGGAATGGATCAGTTACTGGAAATTTACTCGATGATATCAAATTAGAACCAGATATAAATAAGGCTGGTAAAATATCAGAAGTCGTTTTCAAAAATATGGTGGTGCCGGTTCAAATAGCTAAAGAACCTATTTCAACCAAGGGCCCCCGCCTGAGTTCTGATCTTTCCATCGCAGGCCGGTACATTGTATTGGTACCCTTTTCAAATGTGATCTCCATCTCCAAAAAGGTTAAGAGCAATACCGAACGTAATCGTCTTAAGAAGATTATTGAAAGTATTAAACCTAAAAACTTTGGTGTGATCATCAGAACTGTTTCCGAAGGGAAAGGCGTTGCTGAACTACAAAAAGATTTAATGGACTCTGTTGCCAAATGGGAAAACTTCATGAAGAAGTTGCCAGATGCAGAGCCCTCAAAAAGAGTATGGGGTGAAATGGACCGTACATCAACGTTGATCCGTGATATTCTAAGTACAGATTTCACCAACGTATATGTCAACGATCAGAACCTATACGAAGACATTAAGTCGTACGTGCATGAGATCTCTCCGGAAATGGAGAAAATTGTAAAGCATTACAGACACAAAGAGCCCATCTTTGAGCATTTCGGGATCGAAAAGCAAATCAAGAATGGCTTCGGTAAAACCGTAAACCTGCCTGGTGGCGCCTACCTCGTGGTAGAACATACCGAAGCGTTGCACGTTATTGACGTGAACAGCGGTAACAGAACCGCAAGTAAGGAAAACCAGGAAGAGAATGCCCTACAGGTAAATAAAGAGGCTGCAAAAGAAATTGCCCGCCAACTTAGACTAAGAGATATGGGCGGTATTGTGGTGATCGATTTCATCGATATGCACAAACCCCTGAACAGGAAGATCCTGTTTGACGATTTACGGGAGCTGATGCAGCTAGACCGCGCCAAACACACCATCCTGCCTCCAAGTAAGTTTGGACTGGTTCAGATTACCCGCCAGCGGGTAAGACCTGAGATGAACATCGTGACAAGCGAAAAATGCCCTACTTGCGGTGGTACAGGGGAGATCAAAGCCAGCATCGTACTGATGGATGACATTGAAAACAACCTGAACTACATCTTGCGGGAGCAAAATGAAAAGAACGTTACCTTGTGTGTACACCCATACATTGAAGCGTACATTAAAAAGGGGATTTATTCCCTGCAATGGAAATGGTTCTTCAAATTCGGTCAACGAATAAAGATCCGTGCAGTTTCCGCTTACAACCTAACCGAATTTCACATTCTTTCTTCTAAGGAAGAAGAGATCAAACTCTAAAACAATAACAAAAAGGGTATTCATCAGGATACCCTTTTTGCTTGCTGTACTTTTCCGGTTATTAATCTAAATTCGTAACAACTAAATACTAAGCAATTGGCTAAAGCTAAATCCTCCTATTTCTGCCAGAGCTGCGGTTATGAATCCGCAAAATGGCTCGGCAAATGCCCCTCATGCAGTCAATGGAACACCTTCGTTGAAGAGATCGTTGAAAAGAGCAGCGCTAAGGTTCCGTCCTGGAAGACCAGCTCCTCCACGCACCGCAGCAATGTGCCAAGTCAGGTGAGTACCATCGTCTCTTCTACAGAGAAGCGTTTGAGTACGAGCGACCAGGAACTAGACCGCGTACTTGGCGGCGGACTCGTAACAGGATCTGTGACGCTTATTGGCGGGGAACCCGGCATCGGGAAATCGACCCTGATGTTACAGCTTGCGCTGAACATCGAGAACAAGAAGGTGCTCTATATTTCCGGCGAGGAAAGCGAGCAGCAGATTAAAATGCGTGCGGAGCGAATTACAAGTACGCCCCGGGCGGATTGTTATATCCTGACGGAAACGTCCACACAGAACATATTTAAGCAGATTGAGATCCTGGAACCAGAGATCATCATTGTTGACTCCATACAAACCTTGCACTCCGCCCATATCGATTCTACACCGGGCAGCGTGTCGCAGGTTCGGGAATGTACTGCGGAGCTTTTGCGTTTTGCAAAAGAGACGGATACCCCAGTGTTTCTGATCGGGCACATCACGAAAGATGGTGCGATTGCAGGGCCGAAAATCCTGGAGCACATGGTGGATACTGTACTGCAGTTTGAGGGCGACCGGCACCATGTTTACCGCATTTTGCGTTCGATTAAGAACAGGTTCGGTGCCGCAGCGGAGATGGGCATTTATGCCATGAACAGCACTGGTTTGCGCGAGGTTTCTAATCCTTCGGAGATCCTGCTTTCGCAACGTGATGAAGAGCTGAGTGGCATTGCCATTTCAGCCACTTTAGAGGGCGCAAGACCGATGTTAATCGAAACGCAGGCATTGGTGAGCATTGCAGCTTACGGAACGCCACAGCGCTCTGCTACGGGCTTCGACACCAGACGCATGAACATGTTACTTGCCGTGCTGGAAAAGCGTTGCGGCTTTAAGCTGAGCACACGCGATGTGTTCCTGAATATTGCGGGTGGTATTAAGGTGGAAGATCCGGCCATTGATTTGGCCATCATTGTGGCGATCATCTCTTCACATGAAGATATTCCCGTGAGCTCGAAGAACTGCTTTGCGGCGGAGGTGGGTTTATCTGGCGAGATTCGCGCAGTGAACCGCATAGATCAAAGAATTCTGGAAGCACAGAAACTGGGCTTTGATAAGATCTTCGTTTCCAAATTCAACCTGAAAGGGCTGGTGATGGAGAAATACAGCATTGAGGTGATTGGCATCAGCAAAATCGAAGATGTATTATCCATTTTGTTTGGATAAAAGGGGCAGGCAACTTGAATTATTATCTACATGTTGGGGAATTTGATACCCAATGTGGAATGGCACTAGAAGTTGTGGCACATGCTTAAAGCTGTTTATAGTGCCTTTAAGGCGGTTTTTTGAAGATATTTAAACTTGGATCACAAATTGTCTATATCTAATTGTTCTAATCCAGAGGTGGGTTTTAACATAATTATAGGGATGATTAAAAAACTTGTTACCGGAGGGTAACAGGTTTTTTTTTGCGCCTGAATTTCTGGAATTTTTGGGCATAAAAAAACCAGGCATTTGCCTGGTCTTGTATTTAGATTAAGAAGGAATTATTTGCTCAGGTACATCGATTTGTCCTTTACAAGCTTACGGAAGTAAGGATCTTCAAGGTCTTTGATGAAACGGATAGCTTCACCTGTCGACTTCATCTCCGGGCCTAATTCTTTGGTTACTTCAGGGAACTTATCGAAAGAGAACACTGGTTCTTTGATCGCGTAACCTTCAAGCTTACGCTCAATTGTAAAGTCTTTCAGTTTGTTTACACCCAGCATTACTTTAGTAGCGATGTTGATGTAAGGCACCTGGTAAGCTTTAGCAATGAAAGGCACTGTTCTGGAAGCTCTTGGGTTTGCCTCAATCACATATACTTTTTCATCTTTAACCGCAAACTGGATATTCAATAATCCCCTTACGTTTAGCGCATGTGCAATCTTCTTGGAGTAAGCCTCCATGCTTGCAATAACGGCCTCAGAAAGGCTGAATGGCGGCAATACAGCACTCGAATCTCCGGAGTGAATACCAGCAGGCTCAATGTGCTCCATTAACCCTACGATATGTACATCTTCACCGTCGCAGATGGAATCAGACTCGGTTTCCTCTGCACGATCCAGGAAGTGGTCAATGAGCACACGGTTTCCAGGAAGGTCGCCCAGCAATTTAACAACTGCTTTCTCCAGGTCTTCATCGTTGATCACGATGCTCATACCCTGTCCACCCAATACGTAACTTGGACGTACCAGTACCGGGTAACCTACTTCATTGGCAACAACGATGGCCTCTTCTGCATTTTCAGCAACGCCATATCTTGGATAAGGGATTTCAAGTTCTTTTAACAGATCAGAGAAACGACCGCGGTCTTCCGCAACGTCCATGTCATTGTAAGAAGTACCGATGATCTTGATACCATGCTCATGTAGCTTTTCAGCCATTTTCAAAGCGGTCTGACCACCCAATTGCACGATAACACCTTCTGGGTTTTCCAGTTCGATAATCTCACGAACATGCTCCCAGAATACGGGTTCGAAGTATAATTTATCTGCAATGTTGAAATCGGTAGAAACCGTTTCCGGGTTACAGTTTACCATGATGGCTTCATAACCGCTTTCTTTCGCAGCAAGAATCCCGTGTACACAAGAGTAATCGAACTCGATACCTTGACCAATTCTGTTTGGTCCTGATCCAAGTACAATCACCTTCTTCTTGTCCGAACGTTGTGACTCGTTTTCTTCCTCAAAGGTTGAATAGTAGTAAGGTGTTTTAGCAGAGAACTCTGCTGCGCAGGTATCCACCATTTTGTACACGCGCTTGATGCCAAGCTCATGTCTGCGATCGTACACCTCGTCTTCGGTAACATTACCCAGCAGGTATGCAATCTGAATATCAGAGAAGCCTTTTTGCTTAAGCGTTACGAAGAAATCTTTTGGTATGTTGTTTAGCGAATATCTTTTTAATTCAGTTTCCAGTTGAACAAGCTCCTGGATTTGAGACAGGAACCATTTATCGATTCTGGTTACTTTACGGATGGACTCCAATGGAACGCCCATGCTCATCGCATCTTTGATCAGGAACAAACGGTTCCAGCTGGCATGCTCCAGGCCGTACATGATCTCTTCGATGCTTCTGTTGTGTTTACCATCGGCACCCAATCCAGCTCTGCTGATCTCTAAACTCTGACAAGCTTTCTGTAAAGCTTCGATGAAAGTACGACCAATGGCCATTACCTCACCTACCGACTTCATCTGTAGTCCAAGCTCCATGTTCGCACCTTTGAACTTGTCGAAGTTCCAGCGTGGGATCTTTACAATTACATAGTCTAAAGTTGGCTCGAAATAAGCGGATGTTGTTTTGGTGATCTGATTTTCGATCTCGTCCAGGTTGTAACCGATGGCCAGCTTGGAAGCGATTTTAGCGATTGGGTAACCTGTTGCTTTACTTGCAAGTGCAGATGAGCGGGAAACCCTTGGATTGATCTCGATGGCAATAATCTCGTCGTTCGCAGGGTTTACGGAGAATTGTACGTTACAACCACCAGCGAAGGTACCGATGGCACGCATCATCTTGATGGCTTGGTTACGCATATCCTGATAGCAGCGATCGGAAAGGGTCATTGCAGGGGCAACAGTAATCGAATCTCCGGTGTGGATACCCATTGGATCGAAGTTCTCGATAGAACAGATGATGATCACGTTGTCGTTGCTGTCGCGCAAAAGCTCCAGCTCATATTCCTTCCAACCCAGTACGGCTTGTTCAACCAGTACCTCGTGTGTCGGAGAGGCTTCTAGACCACGTTTAAGGGCGTGATCGAATTCTTCTTTTTTGTGTACGAAACCGCCTCCGGATCCACCTAAGGTGTATGAAGGTCTGATTACGAGTGGATAGCCGATTTCCTGTGCCGCTTCTTTACCTTCAAGGAAAGAGTTTGCGATACGGGAATTTGCCACGCCAACACCGATGTCTACCATCAGTTGGCGGAAGGCTTCGCGGTTTTCTGTTTTCTCAATTGCCGCTACATCGACACCAATTACCCGAACACCATACTTTTCCCAGACACCACGTTCTTCAGCCTCTTTACAAAGGTTTAGCGCAGTTTGTCCACCCATGGTTGGCAATACCGCGTCAATCTGCTGTTCAATTAGAATCTGTTCAATTGAATCTACAGTTAAAGGCCTTAAATAAATGTGATCTGCGATGATTTCATCCGTCATGATGGTTGCCGGATTGGAGTTGATGATAGAAACGGAGATTCCTTCTTCCTTGAGGGAGAGGGCCGCTTGTGATCCTGAATAATCAAACTCACAGGCCTGACCAATAACAATAGGTCCTGAACCGATAATTAATACTGAGCGTATGGAGGTGTCTCTAGGCATAATTGCGTTTAAATATGAAGCGACAGTTTCTATGCGAAATGAAGTAATATCCCGACTATCCCGTCGGGGTGCAAAGATACGGTTTAAAGAGATACCATGCAGGTTTTTTTGAAAACAATACCAACAAAAAAAGGCCAGTCTTTTACAAGAATGGCCCCTAGGTTTAGGTTGATTGTTTATGTATGCTGGTGGTTACTTGCTAATGCTTATTGTTGAAGCTTAATTTCGCCCATGTCTGTGGTACTCCCTTCAACAACGGCTACGCCTTCAACAGGGGTATCTTTGAAGGGTGCGACGCCTTTAAACCATACCGAGTAGGTACCCGGTTTCACCTTCGCCAGAAAGAACGTACCGTCTGTAATTGGTGAGCTGATGGTATCTTTGCCAGAAATGGCCATCACCATGTTTGCACCCTCTACAGGTACAACTTTACCCTTAATTGCACCTTCAAATACACTTGTAAATGCAAATACAGCGGTAAGGGGCACAATACACGCTGCATATTTTATGAAGCTCTTTGTCATGGCATCGTTTTTTAGTTTCGACAAATAGACAACCTGCTTCAGGAATTGTTTTAATTATTTTAATGATCTGTATTTACGGGCGAACAGCTGGGCTGATCTTGGTCTTGATTGCCATAGCTTAGTGTAACAAAAACATATAGAGAAATGTGCAGGCGGTCATCCAGGCGTCATCATGGATACTTACCTGAAAAATCCTGATTTTCTTCATACTTGAAAGCACAATATTCCGTTTTCTTCGTAAACATTGCAGCTTGACGCAATGGGCTGTTAAAGCTACTGTTATCGTCATTATAGATAGCGCTTATAATTATTCGAATACGATATAGACAGCTGTTTCCGTTCTATATCAGTGTAAATGACCGGGTTTAGCCTTTTACGACTTCTACAGCCCTTAATCTGATTTAAAAAATCCTCTTCATTGAGGGTATTCTTCATAAATAGTTTGTTTGGTTTATTATCCGGCAAGGAAAAGCTTTCCCTGCCGGATTTTTTATTGCATTTCTGTTTAGGATTTATACTTTTGACCGAGGGTACATTGAACATGTGAACAGCTGGTGACATGATTTAGATGCGGCCCATACAGGAACTTCAATATAATCATACCGCAGAAATGTTGTTATTTGCCGAGCCGCTGAAAAATAGTTTCCTGCAATTCTTTACACAAACCGGCTGGCTGGAGTGGTGTGGCGTGGTCACGGGTATCGCCTGCGTATGGCTTGCCGCAAAAAACAACATTCTGAGCTGGCCCATTGCCATCATCAGCGTACTCATCTACATTAATATTTTCTACAATGCCAAGCTATATGCAGATATGGGCCTGCAGGTGTACTTCTTCGTTATGAATGTGTACGGCTGGTATTTCTGGAGCAATAATAAAAATAAGGACGAGGCGAGCAGTCCGGTGTTATCCATCACCAGAAAAGAAATCGTAATTTCCATTCTGGCCGTCATCGCCTTCACCTACATCCTGGGCACGCTGCTGCACAGGAATACGGATGCCTCTTTCCCTTTTATCGATAGCTTCTGTACGGCATGCAGCCTGGTGGCACAGGTTTTCCTGGCGAGGAAAGTCATGGAGAACTGGCTGATCTGGATTTTTGTAGACATCATCTATGTGGGTGTTTACTGCTCGAAGGAGCTTTACGCAACTGGCCTGATGTATGCGCTATACGTTTACATCGCCGCCATGGGGTACAGGGACTGGCGGAAAATTTACCGAACACAACATGACTAGAAAGATCGCGATCGTAGGACCGGAAAGCACGGGCAAATCAACCATTACCCAGCAACTTGCCAGGCATTACGACACCCTCTGGGTAGCGGAATTTGCCAGATATTACTGCGCGGCACTCACGGAACCCTGCACCATGCAGGATGAAATCAACATGTTTCACGGACAGGTCGCGCTTGAAGAATCTGTGCTGGCTATGACCGAGAAAGACTTCATCTTCTGCGACACAACCTTCGTTACGGTGAAGATCTGGAGCGATGCCATGCTGGGCGAAACCCCACAGATCGTGCTGGATGCACTGCCGACAAGGACCTACGACTTCTACCTGCTTATGGACATTGATCTGCCCTGGCAGCAAGATCCTTTGCGCGACTTCCCGGATCAGCGGGAGCACTTTATGGCGGTCTGGCACCGGGAACTTCAGGCATTAAATGCGAACTATGTTGTGGTCAGTGGAATTGAAGACCGGTTTGACAATGCTGTTGCTGCAGTGAACCAGTTTCTGGGGCAGTAGCTACACAACTGAAAGCCACAATTGCAGATATCCTAAAATATTATATACCTTTGCCACATCAAAAAGGGGTGCCTTGTTTTGCTTAAAAACACAAAAACAGGCTGAGAACATACCCATTATAGCGGCTAACACAATGTGCTGCTATATGCACCTGATCCGGATAATGCCGGCGTAGGGATTGGAGTTATGGAGTTTAACTATACTGTGAGTACCCCTACTTACAGCAGGTTTTACCAAAATCATTAAAGATTGAAAAAGTTACTTTTTACAGCCTTTGCTGTAATGCTGCTGCCTTTATTTGTACAGGCACAATTCCGTTTGACAGGCACCGTAACCCAGTCGGGAACGAACAAACCATTACCAGGTGCAAGCATCAGGATTCAAAATCAGGGCAAGAGCACGCAGACCGACGCTTCCGGTAGTTACGCGTTCCGGAACCTCCCCGCAGGGAACTACACGCTTTCCGTGAGCTACCTGGGTTTCAGCGCCATGCAGAAAACCATCACCCTTAATGCGGATGAAAGCCTGAGCTTTGAGCTTGCCGCCGCTGCATTCCTGGCAGATGAAGTTATTGTACGCTCAACCAGAGCTACAGAGCGTTCCGCCACCACTTTCAAGAACATTAGCAGCGCGGAAATTGAAGCCAACAACTTCGGGCAGGATCTGCCTTTCATCCTCAACAACACGCCTGGTGTGGTTGTAACTTCAGATGCCGGCGGTGGTGTTGGTTATACCGGTATCCGCATCCGCGGAAGTGATGCCACCCGGGTTAATGTGACGCTGAATGGCATTCCTTATAACGACAGTGAAAGTCAGGGCACCTTCTGGGTAAACATGCCCGATTTCGCTTCTTCTGTAGACAACATCCAGATTCAACGGGGCGTGGGTACTTCCACCAACGGTGCGGGCGCTTTCGGCGGAAGTCTGAACATTCAGACCGCCGGAACTTCGATAGACCCATATGCCGAGGTAAATAACACTTACGGCTCTTTCAATACCCTGAAGAATACCGTGAAGCTGGGTACGGGTTTAATCAACAACAAATGGAGCTTCGATGGGCGCTTATCCAGAATTAAATCTGACGGCTTTATTGACCGTGCGGCTTCAGACCTTAAATCATATTTCATGTCGGGCGGCTACCAGGGCGAAAAGGACCTGCTCCGTATCAACGTATTTGGTGGTTCCGAACAAACCTATCAGGCCTGGAACGGCATCCCGGAATCTAGATTGAAAGGGGATGCACAGGGCATGCAGGACTATATCGCAAGGAACTACCTGTCTGAAGCAGATGCTGCCAACCTGCTGAACTCGGGCAACCGCACTTACAACCCGTTCACCTATAAGGACCAGACCGACAACTACTGGCAGAACCACTACCAGCTCCTTTATGCCCGTCAACTTACAGACAAGCTGACCTTCAACGGGGCACTGCATTATACCGACGGCCGTGGCTACTATGAAGAATACAAAGCAGACCAGAAGTTTAAAAACTACGGCCTTGCTGACGTGATCCTTGGTGGCGATACCACGACACGTACCAACCTGGTGCGACGCAGATGGCTGGACAACAACTTCTACGGTTTAACTTACAACCTGAACTACCAGGCGAACAGCAAGCTTAGCCTGACATTAGGTGGCGCTTACAACGAATATGATGGTAAACATTTCGGGGAGATCACCTGGGCACAGTTTGCATCAAACGGCCAACTTGGTGACCATTACTACGACAATACCGGCAAAAAGCAGGACTTTAACATCTTTGCGAAGGCAAACTTCAATGCTACGGAGCAGCTGAGCCTCTTTGCGGACCTGCAGTACCGCAACCTGAACTACCAGGTTAATGGTACGGAGAAGAACCTCAACGTGCTTGACATTAACGATAAGCTGAACTTCTTCAACCCTAAAGTTGGTGCCAGCTACTTTCTAAATGCGCAAAGCAACTTCTATGCATCTTTCAGCGTAGCTAACAAGGAGCCTAACCGCGATGATTATGTGAATGCCACCGCGAACCTTTACCCACTATCGGAGCGCCTTTACAATACCGAAGCAGGTTACCGCTTTAAGAACGAGCAGCTACAGGCGGGTATAAACATCTACCACATGCAGTACAAAGATCAGCTGGTGCTTACCGGAAAGATCAACGATGTCGGCGAATCCATCCGTCAGAACGTAGACGATAGTTACCGCTTAGGGGTTGAAGTAGACGCATCGTACACGATCAGTCCGAAGTTTATGCTAAATGCCAATGCGGCTTTAAGCAAGAACAAGATCAGGAACTACATCGATTACCTGTATGAATATGATGATAATGGCGACATCAGCAACATCATCACGACCAATTACCGGAATACGGATATCTCCTTTTCACCTGCGGCCGTTGCTTTCGCAGAACTCGCCTATGCACCGGTAAAAGGATTCGCTGTTGCCTTACAAAACAAGTATGTCAGCAAGCAGTTTATGGACAACACGCAGGATGACACCCGTAAGCTGGATGCTTATTTCGTGAGTAACATTCGTGCAGGTTATACGTTTTCTGCATGGGGGGTTAAGAAAGTAAACTTAAGTTTGCTGGCCAACAACATTTTTGACAAACAATATGAAAGCAATGGTTACACGTACAGCTCCCTTTACCAGGGTGTAAGAACCACGGAAAACTTTTATTTCCCGCAGGCTGGCACGAACTTCCTGCTTTCTTTAAACCTAAAGTTCTAACCATGAAAAAATACATTGAGCAACTGCATTTTATTACCCATGATCTGGAAAGTTTGTCGCACGTAGAACAAGCCAGGATTGTGTGTGAAGCTGGCGGGAAGTGGATTCAGTACCGTTGCCTTAGTAAGGATGATGATGCGCTTTTAGCAGATATAAATGAAATTGCAAGCATTTGCGACGACTGGGGCGCTACGCTGATCGTTACCGATCACATCCATCTGCAGGGCAAGGCCGATATTCAGGGCTTCCACATTGAGGATATGAATGCAGATTTCCTGCGCATCCGTGCGGAAGTTGGCGAAGCATGCACCATCGGTGGATCTTCCAACACGCTGGAAGGACTGCTTCGACTGGCGCATGAAGGTGTTGATTATGCCGGCTTTGGTCCCTTTGCGCACACTGATACCAAACCGAATAACTATCCGCACCTTGGGGTTCAGGGCTATGAGCAGGCCATGGTGCAGCTTAAGACACAGCAGGTCGAACTACCAGTACTTGCGGTAGGTGGCGTAACCATCAACGATGTGGATGCGCTTATGCAGACTGGTATTTTCGGCGTCGCCGTGTCTTCAGCGATAAATCGGGCAGAAGATGTGGAAGCGGCATACCTTGATTTCTATCAAAAGCTGCGCTAGTAGATTAACAGCATTAAAACTAGAAACGGCTAAAGACCATATAGAGAAGCACCTGATTGTCACTGTACAATCAGGTGCTTTTTAGTTAAACAGGTGATTAGTTTTGCTAACGAAAAACTACCTTTGTTTAAAATTAGACCTTTGCAACAGCCGACTATTATCGACAAGAAGGACCCCTATGCGGCCCTTCGGTATAAAGAATTCCGCTCCTACCTGGGCATGCGGTTTTTCTTCACCTTCGCTTACCAGATGCAGGCCGTGATCATCGGCTTTCACATTTACCACCTGACCAAAGATCCCCTGGCATTAGGACTGGTTGGCCTTTGCGAAGCCATCCCGGCCATCAGCATTGCTTTATATGGCGGTTATGTAGCCGACAAGTCGGAAAAGCGGGGATTGCTGTTGAAGGTGTTTATCGGCGTATTTATCTGTTCACTGGTCATGCTGGTCGTAACCTCCAGTCAGATGCACCCGTATGTGCCCGTAGAATACATTGTACCCATTATGTACCTGATGGTTTTCGGAATTGGCATTGCCCGCGGGTTCTTTAGTCCGGCAACCTTCTCCCTGATGGCGCAGATTGTGCCCAAGGAGATCTATCCGAACTCCAGCACCTGGAACAGCTCCAGCTGGCAGGCCGCTTCTATTATTGGTCCGGCCATGGGCGGACTGATCTATGGCTTCTTCGGCATCACGGCAACTTATTCCGTAATCCTGTTTTTCATCGGCGTTGCGCTGGTTTGTATTTTCTTTCTCAAGCCACATCCGCCAACGTATATCCCTAAAGACAACATCGTGAAGAGCCTTACCGAAGGTGTGAAGTTTGTTTTCAATAACAAGATGATGCTTGGCGCGATGAGCCTGGATCTTTTCTCCGTATTCTTTGGCGGTGCGGTCGCTTTGCTGCCGGTATTTGCGAACGACATTCTGAAGGTGGGCTCCGAGGGATTGGGTTTCATGCGTGCAGCAGCATCCAGCGGTGCAGTGATCACCATGTTCCTGATGACGCGGTTTTCGCCCATGAACAAGCCCTGGCGCAACCTGCTGATTGCTGTTACCGGTTTCGGTACCAGCATCATCTGCTATGGATTATCTAAAAACTTCTACCTCACGCTGGTATTTCTCTTTATGGAAGGTGCTTTTGACAGCGTCAGTGTGATCATCCGCTCCACCATCATGCAACTGCTTACCCCGGATCAGATGCGCGGCCGTGTCTCTGCTGTGAACAGCATGTTTATTGGTTCATCTAACGAGATTGGCGCCTTTGAATCGGGTTTAACGGCAAAGCTTATGCGAACCGTGCCTGCTGTTGTTTTCGGTGGCAGCATGACCATACTCGTGGCCGGCATCACCTACATGAAAACAAAACGCATGACCAAGCTATCGCTGGAAGAGATCAACGAGCATACGACTTAGTTAGCCATTGTTTATCTGCGGCACACGTTCGCCAACCTGCTGGCGCCACATGGCATAGTACAGGCCTTTTTCGTCCAAGAGGTCTTCATGGCGCCCCTGTTCGATGATCTTTCCGCGCTCCAGCACGAAGATGCGATCCGCATGGCGGATGGTCGACAGCCTGTGCGCAATCAGGATCGTGATGTGGCTGGTCTGCTCCGAAACATCCCGGATCGTGGCCGTGATTTCTTCTTCGGTGAGGGAATCCAAAGCCGAGGTGGCTTCATCAAACACCAGAATATCTGGCTTGCGAAGCAATGCACGCGCAATGGATAAACGCTGCTTCTCCCCACCGGAAACCTTTACGCCGCCTTCGCCAATTACGCTATCCAGGCCTTTGTCGGCACGGGCCAGCAAGTTCTCACAAGCCGCCTGACGAAGCACAAACATACACTCTTCATCTGTAGCACCCGGACGTACAAACTGCAGGTTTTCCCGGATGGTACCTGAAAAAAGCTGGGTATCTTGCGTTACAAAGCCGATCTTTTCACGAAGCTGATCCAGATCAATCTTCGCTGCCGCGGTATCATTATATAGAATTTCGCCTTCAACAGGATTGTATAAACCTACCAGCAGCTTCACCAGGGTCGTTTTACCAGAACCAGATGGCCCCACAAAAGCAATGGTTTCGCCGTTGTTGGTGCTGAAAGAGACATCCGTTAGGGCATTCTGCTGACCAGTCAGGTGTTTAAAACTTACATCTTTAAAGGCCAGGCGCGTAATCCGCTCCAGTTTCACGGGGTTTGCTGGCTTTTTATCAACCGGCATACTTAGAATACGTTTGAAGTTATCTAAGGAAACCTCGGCTTCACGCCAGTACAGGATCACGTTACCGAGCTCCTGAAGCGGTCCAAACAGGAAAAAGGAATAAAATAGAAAGGAGAAGTACTGCCCTGCGGAAATGGTGTCTTCAAAGATCAGGATGAGCAGCACCACGACCATACAGCTTCGCACGAAGTTTACCGTCGTGCCCTGCAGGAAGCTCATGCTCCGCACATACTTTACCTTCTTCAGCTCCAGGCCCAGGATCTGGTAAGTGGTCTTGTTTAGACGGTCAATCTCCTGATTGGCCAATCCAAGACTTTTAACGAGCTCAATATTGCGCAAGGACTCGGTTGTAGAGCCTGCCAAGGCCGTGGTCTCTGCGATGATCTTACGCTGTATTACCTTGATCTTGTTGCTCAGCAGCCAACTCACCAGACTGATGATCGGAATCGCCGCAAAATAGATCAGCGTTACTTTATAACTCACCGTTACGGAATACACGATCACGAAGACCATCCCGATCAGGCTGACGAACAATACAGAAATAAAAGAGGTAATGAATTTTTCACTGTCCTGACGAACCTTCTGCAGTACACCCAGGGTTTCCCCGCTACGCTGGTCTTCAAAGACCTGGTACGGCAGCTCGAGCGAGTGCTTGAGCCCATCGGCGTACATCTGTGCACCGACTTTCTGCACGATGATGCTGGTAAAGTAATCCTGCAGGTTCTTCGCGATTCTGGAACCCATGGCAGCAGCAACACCCATGCCCACCAAGCCGAGTACCCCCCATATAAATTCAGAACGATTAAGGGCGTCCTTACGCTCAATAAAGCGGTCTACAATCAGACCAGTGATATAAGGATCAATCAGGGAGAAACCAATGTTCAAGGAAGCAAGTACAAGGGCCATGACCACGATCCATTTGTACGCCTTTAAATAGTCGATTAATAACTTCATTCAGCTGAAATATAAGAGACCAAAAATAAAGAAAGGGAATACAGCTCCTGCTATATTCCCTTTTTATAATGGATAAGATTAGAAAAAATGACCTTAAATCGTCATGATGTCTTTCTCTTTTGCTTCTGCGTGTTTATCAACTTTCACGATGTAAGCATCGGTGATTTTCTGAACTTCCCCTTCTCCTACTTTGATATCGTCGTCAGATACTGCTTCAGCTTTCAACTTCTTGATTTTCTCGTTCGCATCTTTACGGATGTTACGAATGGCGATACGGCCTCTTTCAGCTTCTTCTTTTACCTTTTTAACCAGGTCTTTCCTGCGTTCTTCCGTTAGTGGTGGTACAATCAGGCGGATAACAATACCATCATTCTGTGGATTGATGCCGATGTTTGCCTCCATAATTGCACGCTCAATCGGAACAAGCAATTGTTTCTCCCAAGGCTGGATGTTCAATGTACGGGCATCCGGGGTAGTAATGCTGGAAACCTGGCTCAGTGGCGTAGGTGTACCATAATAATCGACCATGATGCCATCAAGCATACCTACAGATGCTTTACCAGCACGGATTTTGGTTAGCTCAGATTCGCAGAAGTTAACTGCTTTATCCATCGTTGCCTGCGCATCCTGTAATTGTTTCTTTATCAGCTCATTCATATGACACTATTTTTTCAGTATGTATTTTTATCCTGCTACCAGGGTTCCAATTTCTTCACCATCGGTAACTTTCATCAGGTTACCAGTTTTATTCATATCAAAAACGATGATTGGCAACTCGTTCTCTTCACACAGGGTGAAAGCTGTCATATCCATCACGTTTAGGTTATTTGCATACACTTCTTTGAAAGAAAGATTTTTGTATCGGGTTGCAGTGGCATCTTTCTCCGGATCTGCGGTGTAAATGCCGTCAACACGGGTGCCTTTAAGCACAATGTCTGCCTTAATCTCAATTGCACGAAGTGCAGCGGCAGAATCCGTGGTGAAATAAGGGTTACCAGTACCAGCACCAAAGATCACAACACGACCTTTTTCAAGGTGTCTTACGGCTCTACGGCGGATGAAAGGCTCACAGATCTGCTCCATCTTAATGGCGGTTAACAGACGGGTTTTGATGCCTACTTTTTCAAGGGCATCCTGTAAAGCCATACTGTTGATTACCGTTGCCAACATGCCCATATAATCGGCCTGCGCACGGTCCATACCAGACTTTTCTGCACTTAATCCTCTGAAAATATTTCCGCCACCAATTACAATCGCAATTTCCAGACCTTTATCATGCACGGTTTTAATCTCTTTGGCATACTGATTAACAACTTCGTTGTCAATGCCATACTGTTTGTCGCCCATTAGCGATTCACCGCTAAGCTTTAATAAGATCCTTTTATATTTCATTTCTTCAAAAATAACTAATTGTTTTAATTATAAGGGGTCAAATATTCAACTCCAGCTACAAATACCCGTTTTAGCGCGAGCGCGTCAGATAAAATCAACAGATTTGCAGGCATGCCGACGGTGAGTGCCGTCAGGTCCTGCCGCCCAATAACCTGCGCAGGAATGGTGCTGGCCATAGCTAGTGCCAGCGGCAATTCGATGTCACAATGCTCCACGCAATTCTGAACCGCCTGGAGTAAAGTGATGTTGGAACCAGATAGCGTGCCATCTTCTGTCACATACTTATCGCCTTGCAGGCGATGCTTGTAGGGTCCGATGTCACATGCCGTTACCGCATCCGTAATCAGGAACAATCGGTCATTTGCTAATCTTGATGCCATTTTTACGACTTCAAAGTTCACATGTTCACCATCGGCAATAATGCTGGCATGGGCTGTCGGGTGACTAAAAAAAGCAACCGGCAGATTGGGTGCCCGGTGGTGTATTGGCGGCATGGCATTAAACAGGTGCGTTGTGGTTGTAAAACCGTTGTTGTATGCCGCCGTCGCCTGCTCAAAACTTGCATCACTGTGGCCTAAGGATAGCACCACGCCTTTGGAAAGCAGGTAATCTATGACTTCTGGATCCTGCAGTTCTGCAGCTAGCGTCATCATCTTCACCACGCCGTCTGCAGCTTCAATGAGGCCTTTCACCTCTTCGAGTGTCGCCTTTTTTACGTAGGCTTCCGGATGTGCGCCGAGGCGCTTTGGATTCAGATAGGGTCCTTCCAAATGAAGACCCATGAAGCCTTTTGCTTCTGCACGGTAAGCCTTCGCGGCTTCAATTGCTTTGTAGAATACATCAATGCTGTTGGTGGCCAGACAAACCAGGAAGGCTGTTGTACCCTTACGGATTAAATCCAGGTCCATTTGCCTTAACGTCTCTACTGTGGGGTAGGCAGAGAACAGCTGACCGCCGGAACCGTAGATTTGCAGTTCCATAAAACCTGGCGTGATCAGTTGGCCTTCGGCATCCAGCTGCTGGTAAACCTCCGGAACGTCCATTTCGCCAATGGCTTCAATATGGCCATCCTTAATCAGGAAGGTCTGATTGTGCTGTACATGAGTGCCTTTCAGGTAGCGACAATTGGTTATGGCGATCATAAGGGTAATTTTAAGTCATAAAAAAAGTCCCTTGAACCAAGGGACTTTTTAAAAATTTATAAGAATTAAGATCCTAACTGCACACGCTTGAATGCGGTAACAGTTAATCCATTTGATGTATCGTTTAAGAATTTACGAACATCTTTAGAAGAATCTTTAACGAATTCCTGATTTAATAAAGTGCTGTCTTTGTAGAATTTGTTCAATTTACCAGCAGCAATTTTCTCGATCATGTTTTCTGGTTTGCCTTCAGCGCGGATTTGCTCTTTAGCAATTTCAGTTTCGCGCTCGATCGTTGTTGAATCAACACCGTCTTTATCTAAAGCAACTGGGTTCATTGCAGCAATTTGCATTGCAACGTCTTTACCAGCCTCTTCAACACCAGCAACATCCTGGTTTAAAGAAACCAATACACCTAAACGGTAGTTACCGTGGATGTAAGGAACAACTTTCTCACCAACTACAGTTTCGTATTTAGAGATACCGATTTTCTCACCGATTTTACCAGTGTTCTCGATGATGATGTCAGAAACTTTCTGGCCATCAACTTCTAAAGCTAAAAGCGCTTCAAGAGATGCAGGGTTGTTTTCAAGTGCTAAATCAGTGAATTTATTTGCAAGCGCAACGAAGTCTGCGTTTTTAGCCACGAAATCAGTTTCGCAGTTCAATTCAACAACAACACCACGTTTGCCATCCGCAGTTGCTTTAGCGATAACAACACCTTCGTTAGAATCACGGTCTTGTCTGCTTGCTGCAACTTTAGCACCTTTTTTACGTAGGTAATCTACAGCGGCTTCGAAGTCACCGTTAGCTTCTGTTAATGCTTTTTTGCAATCCATCATACCGGCACCGGTTTGTTGGCGTAATTTGTTTACATCTGCAGCAGTAATTTGTACTGACATTTTCTTTTCTTTTTTAAAGTTTTCAAAAAAAATATGGGTTGTACGTTGCGTGCTGAAGGCAAAGCCTGCAAAACACAACATACAACCCAATTAAATTATTTAAGCTTCGCTGGTACCTTCTTCAGAATCAGCATTAACTTTTTTAGGTCTTCTAGCGCCTGGTGCAGCAGCTTCCGGAGCATCAGCAGCAGCTTTAGCAGCTACAGCTTCTTTTTCAGCTTCGTCATCTTTCTCACGTTTACGCTCGTCTAAACCTTCTTCAATTGCTTTGATGATAACATCAGTAATTAAAGAGATAGATTTAGTCGCATCATCATTCGCTGGAATAGGGAAATCGATGTTAGATGGATCAGAGTTGGTATCAACCATTGCGAAAGTAGGGATGTTTAATTTCAACGCCTCGCTAACAGCAATGTGTTCTTTTTTAACGTCAATTAAAAAGATTGCAGCTGGTAAACGGTTTAGATCCGCGATACCACCTAAAAGGCTTTCTAATTTAATACGCTCACGCTGAATCATTAAACGCTCTTTCTTAGAAAGGATCGTGTAAGTACCATCTTTAGTCATCTTGTCGATGTTAGACATCTTCTTGATTGACTTGCGTACGGTAGCAAAGTTGGTTAACATACCACCTAACCAACGCTCAGTTACGAAAGGCATGTTTACTTTTCTTGCTTGTTCAGCAACGATTTCTTTAGCTTGTTTCTTCGTAGCTACAAATAAGATCTTACGACCAGATTTAACGATTTGTTTAATCGCTGCAGCAGCCTCTTCAGTTTTAGTTAAAGTTTTGTTTAAGTCTATGATGTGAATCCCATTGCGCTCCATGAAAATGTAAGGCGCCATTTTTGGGTTCCATTTACGGGTAAGGTGACCAAAGTGTACACCTGCATCCAATAAGTCCTGATATGTTGTTCTTGCCATTGTGTTGTCTCCTTAAGATTAACGTTTACTGAATTGGAATTTTTTACGAGCTTTCTTACGTCCTGGTTTTTTACGTTCAACCATACGCATATCACGGGTCATTAACCCTTTAGCGCGTAATGCTGGTTTTTTCTCAGCATCTAATTCAACAATAGCTTTAGCAATAGCTAAACGAACAGCTTGTGCCTGACCTGTAATACCACCACCTGCTACATTTACAGTAACATCATATTGACCAGTTAGTTCAGAAACTTCGAACGATTGGTTAACGATGTATTGTAAAGGTAATGTTGGAAAGTATTCTTTGTGATCTTTACCATTTACGGTAATAGTGCCGTTGCCTTCTTTTAAATAGATACGTGCAACAGCAGTTTTTCTTCTTCCTGAAGTGTTTGTAACTGACATTTCTTTCTTCCTTTAATTAAAGTGTAATGGTTGTTGGTGATTGTGCTGCATGTGGATGCTCAGCGCCTGCGTAAACAAATAGGTTGGTGTATAATTTAGCACCAAGTTTTGTTTTAGGTAACATACCACGAACGGCTTTCTCGATAACACGTGTAGGGTGTTTCGCCATTAACTCTTTAGGAGAGATGAAACGTTGACCACCTGGATAGCCTGTGTAAGAGATGTAAGTCTTATCACTGAACTTGTTTCCGGTCAATTTAACCTTGTCTGCATTGATAACGATTACATTATCGCCGCAGTCTACGTGTGGGGTGAACTCAGGCTTGTTTTTGCCTCTAATGATCATTGCGATCTTAGATGCCAAGCGCCCCAAAATCTCGCCTTGTGCATCAACAACAACCCACTGTTTGTTAACAGTTTTTGCATTGGCAGAGACAGTTTTGTAACTTAACGTATTCACTTGCTTGTATTTAATTTGTTAAACAATTTGTAATTCCCAGTATTTTAGGGACTGCAAAGATAGCCCAAATAGTTTAATTCTCAAATACTTGATAAAAATAAAAGATCAGCACCCTTACCGGATGCTGATCTTTATCTAAATTTCGTTTTTTCCTTAGCCAGATTATGGATTCACAGCGGTGTAACCCATCAGCTGCTTAAATAAGGGCGCATTGAAAACATAACCGTTAATTACGGCGTGGCCCTTATCATTTGGATGGATGCCATCTGTAAATGCATAAGTCTTTTTGATCTTGAAACTCTGAATGCTTAGCTTCTTCAGCACATCCACAATATGCGCCGGGTCTAATGACACCATCTGCTCATTCAATTCCAGCAATCTGGTACGCTGACTCTTCTCGGTAAAGTTCCGGGGCTGTGTTCCGGTCACCAGGTAGTTCACATTTTCCTTTACCACAAGCGTACGCAGCTTGGCGTAGTTGTTTAAGATTTCCTTGTCGGTGTATTTCTTCTCCACATCATTCGTCGGAAGATTGATGATGATCAGGAAGGGTTTGTATGAAAGGGCTTTCGTGATGTTCCTTGCCTTATCTGGCGCGGGTCTGTTCGCCACTTTATTGCCGTCAGGCATAATATGGTAAGTCGTATATCCACCTTCACTCAGGTTTACCACCCTTACGATCTTATTATCCTTTTTAAGCTTACTCTTCATCAGCTCTACCCAGGCTTTACTGCTGGTGCTCGCACCTTTACCTTTCGCAGATGAAGAACCTAAAATCACGATGGTAGGTGTTTCGTTTCCTCTTCTGTATGAAGGATCAATTGGTTTTTTATCGCTGATTGGCAAGACTACTTCCGAAGTATCTTCCCACCATGGTATAGCAGGACTGGTGCTGGTTACCGGTGCCGGTGATGCTACTTCTGTATTCGGAACCTGCGGTGCAGGGCTATCGAACAAGGTTTCCTTACAACCAAAAAGTGTAAGGAGCAGGAATAGAAAACTAAGTTTTGATGCGTTAAAAGTGTTTTTCATGTTTCTTCTTAAGGTTAGATGCTTGGTACGTACCGTTAGCAATAGTTATACCCTTCGGTATGCTTCTGTAAAATTGCTACGCATAACGTGTATTTTTAAGACTTGCCTGCCAGTAGTTTACGATCAAGATTAAGATGGCGACCTAGCATTTCGGAGAACATTTTCGCGCCTGTGGCGTTCAAATGCGTCTGATCATAGTAGTAGGACACGTTCCGGAACTCCGGACGGAAGCTTACATCAATAAAGTTGAAACCATGCGCCTGGGTGATGACTTTGATCCTTTCTACCGATGTATTGGTCTGTTTCAGGGTGGTTGGGGAAATGACAACATGTACCTGAATGTTGTTTTTCTTCGCGTTTTCCAGAAAGTTGTGGAAGGTTTTCACCAGTAAGGGGTCTTCCTCATAATTGCTGTTGCGCTCATTTACAATGTGGTCTGTCACCTTCACACCTTTTCTCGCCTGAAAACCTTTAGCTGCATCCAAATCACTCTTGCCGCTGTCGTTTGTAAGCAAAGTATATACTGCGGAATTGAATTTATAGGTCCTGAACAGCTTGGACATGATAAGTTCCTTCGGACTTACCGCCTGAATCCGTTCTTCAATAGCCGACAGATGGTCGAACTTCAGCAATGCATTAACCATACTTTTCTGGCCACGTTCCCGCTCCGTTTTCGCAAATTCCACTGGTGAGATATCCAGAATAACCATCTTTGGTTTATGGAAGGTAAGCACCTGGGCAAAAACCGCGTCGGAATAAAGCAAGGTATTCCCAAGCTTGCCGACATTGAAGGCAGACATCTGCAGCGAGTCTGCAAGTACCGCAGGATCGTAATGGCGCACCGCCCTTGAGCTTCCAAAGATCAGCACGTCTTCATCCACCTGCTTTAATGCATAGCTGATCTCATGATACTCACCCTTCTTCTGTTTCAAAAACAGCTTCTCCAGTAAATACCCGGCCACCTGATCAGCAGCCACAAACATCACCAGCAGCATAATGCCGCTATACAGAACCGATTTTAAATCTGCTTTAGTGGCCATAACTTAAAACTGGAAATAGATAAATTGTGAATAATTAAGTACCCCGAACAAGAAGATCATCAGCACCACGGCAACATAGGTTGCATGTCTAACAATCTTGTAAGGATTGTTAAACAGGGAGAACTTACCTTCTGGGTAGTATTCCTGGTAAATCTCGACCATAAACAGGATAGCGATCACCATAATAGAATAGTACATATTGGATTTGGGACCGATAAACAATCCGCCACCTTTCCAGGTCAACACATCCCTGCAGATGTTCAGCGCCTGCTCAATGGATGTGGAGCGAAAGAAGATCCGCGCGAAGGAAACCAACAGGAAAGTCATCCCGATGTGGTAGATACTACCAATAAATCCAAGATCTACATTAAGTATCGGCACCTTCTTCTTGAAATTGTCGATGATCATACCCACCACATAGAACGATCCGTGTAATACACCCCAAAGGATGAAGGTCCAGCTTGCACCATGCCATAAGCCACTCAGCACAAAAATCACGAAAATGTTCCTGTAGAACAGCAGCTGTGAAACGCGGTTACCACCCATAGGCTTGTACACGTAGTCTCTGAACCAGGTGCTGAGCGAGATGTGCCAGCGCTGCCAGAACTCTTTGATCGACTTCGCAAAATAAGGGCGCCTGAAGTTGATCATCAAATCGTAGCCCATAATCTTCGCTGCACCTCTGGCAATGTCCGTATAACCCGAGAAATCACAGTAAATCTGTATGGAGAAGAAAAAGCTAGCCAGCAATAAGGAAGCGGCACTATGTTTATCGGAGTTGTTATAGACCGCATCCACATAAGTCGCCAAACGATCCGCAACCACCACCTTCTTAAAGAAGCCCCACAGCATCAGGTGCATACCTGCCCGCAGGTTTTCATAGCTGAAGTACTTCTTCTCGTGAAACTGCGGCAGGATGTTCTGCGGCCGCTCAATGGGGCCTGCAACCAGCTGCGGATAAAACATCACATATAAAGCATAGATCCCGAAATGACGCTCCGGCTTCTGATTGCCACGGTACACTTCTATGGTGTAACTCATGGCCTGAAAGGTGTGAAAGGACAGACCGATGGGCAGGAGAATCGTTAAATAAGGTATATGGTTGCTGTAATTGAAACTCCCGAGCAGCGCAGTGAGGTTATCATTCAGAAAGTTGTAATACTTGAAGAACACCAATACACCGAGGTTTGCGACGAGGCTGAGCACGAGATACAGCTTTCGGGTTTTCCCCTTCGCATTCTCAATTAAGATCCCCGCAAAGTAATCTACAATAATGGTAAAACCCAGGATGAGCAGGTATACCGGAACGAAGGTCATGTAGAAGTAACAGCTTGCCAGCAAGAGCAGCTTCCAACGATGTTTGTCGGCCAGCAAAAAGTACGCAGGCGTAACGATTGCAAAGAAGATTACAAAATGTATTGAATTAAATAACATACGCCGGTGATGTAATTGAGACGCTTTTTGGCGCTACTGAAGCCATAGGTAAATAGGGTAGAATGATAGGGCAAGATGCACAGATTGTTACACTCAAAAAACAACATTATACAAATTTGGCTACACAATTAACTGTGAATCTTTCTCACTCTAATATTTTATAACCTGCGATAATGTTGATTAGTAATAGTTAAATAATTGATAAGGGTTTGCTTAGGTTCAGACCTAACAAACCCCAAAAAACCCTAACAGAAGCATCCTTAAACCGCCTAACAGATTTAAATCGAAACTATTTAAAAGCAACGTTGTTAATTTTGAAAACCCTTATACTATGACAAAAGAAACGAAAATCATCGCGGGAGTACTGGCAGGAGCTGCCTTAGGTGCCGCCATAGCACTTATCTTATCTTCAGATAAAACAGACGATCTTAAAAACGACGTAACAGATTGGTTAACGGACTTACTGGATTCGTCTAAAGACAAGTTTGCAAGTGTATCTGATTCTGTAAAGGATACAGTAGCACATGCAAAAGATTCCATTTCTCATGCAAAAGAATCCGCAACGGATGCTGTTAAAGATTCCATCTCTAAAGTAAAGGGATAGGAATAGAATGAAGATCACATTTCATGGTGCTGCGCGCGCCGTAACCGGCAGCAAGCACCTTATTACGCTCACTAATGGCACACAGGTGTTGTTAGACTGCGGACTATTTCAGGGGATGGGCGAGGTAACGGACAAACTGAACGGCTACTTCGGCTTCAACCCTGAAAAAATAGACTACATGGTGCTCTCACACGCGCACATTGATCACGTTGGATTACTGCCACGACTGGCGAAGGAAGGCTTCGATGGCAATATCTATGCAACCGCAGCCACCATGGATCTGGCCAGAATCCTCTTGATGGATTCTTCCAAAATTCAGGCACAGGATGCTGAATACCTCTCCGCCTCGGGCAAAAGTGACGACGGCGATGATGCGCTCTACAATGAAGATGATGTGATCAAAGCCCTTGGCCAGTTCAAAGTTGTTGATTACAATGAAGAGGTGGAAATTGATCCGAGAATACGGATCATGCTTACCGACGCAGGCCACGTAATCGGTAGTGCCGCAGTACACCTGACCATCATAGACGATGGTAAAGAATACAAAATTACCTTCAGCGGTGATGTGGGCCGCTATTCTGACCTCCTACTGAAAAGCCCGCAAACTTTCCCCCAGGCCGACTACATCATTATGGAGTCTACTTACGGCGATTCGCTGCATAAAGACCTGGAACCAGTTGAGAACCGCCTTTTGGAGATCATCAACAATACCTGCGTCATCAGAGGTGGCAAGGTGGTGATCCCTGCATTCAGCGTGGGTAGAACACAAGAACTTTTATACGCCTTAAACAGCCTTGAACTGAAGCATAAACTGCCGGACGTCGCCTATTACGTAGATAGTCCGCTCTCCCTTCAGGCCACTACCGTAATCAAAAACCACCCTGAAGTTTATAACAATGGAGTGAAAGAGGTTATGAAGGTTGATGAAGATCCTTTCCATTTCAAAGGACTTAAGTTTATTGAAAGCGTGGAGGAATCCAGAGCTTTGGTGGATGATCCTCGGCCCTGCGTAATCATTTCCGCATCCGGTATGGCCGACAGCGGAAGGGTTCGGCACCACATCAGAAACATCATCACCAATCAGAAGAACACCATCCTGATGGTGGGTTATTGTGAACCGAAATCACTTGGCGGCCGACTTATTGCTGGTCAGCCTGTGGTGGAGATTTTCCGTGAAGAGTTTACCGTAGCTGCTGAAGTACTTGCAGTGAAATCCATGAGCGCCCATGGCGATTATGAAGATTTACTGCACTTCCTAAGTTGTCAGGATCCGGCCCAGGTAAAAAAGGTGTTCCTGGTACATGGCGAATACGAAGTACAGCAGGCTTTTGCAAAGAGAATCCAGGAGAAAGGCTTTGCATCGGTTGAAATTCCGGAATACCACCAGGAATTTGAACTTGAATAACCAGAATGGATGAAATAAAAGAAGCTTTAGCATACCAATTTCCAGAGTTTATACACAACCTCATTATTGCAGTGCTTGCATTATTGACGGGCTATATTATAAAAGTTATTTTATGGCAGGTCTTTTATGTAAGCACTAAAATATGGGATAGCTTTGTCGTAAAAGCCATCACAAAAAGGCTAAATAAGCCGTTTACCTTTTTCTTTCCACTGTTCATCCTGAACATTGCCACGGGCTTTATGAATCTGGACCCGGCGGTTAGGTTTGAATTCAAGCGAATTATCGGCATCTGCATTGCAGTGGTTTTTGCCTTCATTCTGATCAACATCATTAAGGTACTCGAGGATTATTTCTACCACCGCTTCGATCTAAGCAAAGAAAACAACCTCAAAGAACGGAAGCTGAAGACGCAGCTGCAGTTCATCCGAAAGTTTGTAATTTCGCTCATTGTTTTCTTTACAGTCGCCATTATCCTGCTGAGTTTTGAAAGCATGCGCCGCATCGGTGCAGGGCTGCTTACTGGCGTTGGTGTAGGTGGTATCATCATCGGTTTTGCTGCGCAGAAATCCCTGGGCAGCCTGCTTGCCGGTTTTCAGATTGCATTTACCCAGCCCATCCGGATAGACGATGTACTCATCGTTGAAGGCGAATGGGGCCGGGTAGAAGAAATTACGCTGACCTATGTTGTGGTCAGCATTTGGGATCAGCGAAGGCTGATCTTACCCATAACCTACTTCATTGAAAAACCTTTTCAGAACTGGACGCGGGTATCTTCGGATCTGTTGGGAACCGTCTTCCTGAACCTCGATTACAGCACCCCCATCCCACCACTGCGTGAAGAATTTACCCGCCTGCTGGAGGAAAACCCTTTATGGGATAAACGCGTCAATGTGGTACAGGTAACGGATAGTAAAGCATCCGTGGTGGAAGTGCGCTTCCTGATGAGCGCCAGGAATTCTTCAGAAGCATTCGATCTGCGCTGCTACATCCGTGAAAACATGATCGCCTTTGTGCGTGACAATTACCCTTCAGGCCTGCCGAAGGCACGTGTAGAGTTTCAGAACACACCGTAAAAGCGTAATTTTGGCAGCATGGACGTATTTGGACAAGCGCTAACCGATCAGTTTAAACATGGCAAAGCGGACACGCTGCATCTTTACACCTCTTTAGGTGACCTGGAAGAAATGCCTTTAGACCTGTTCTTCCGCTCAGAAGCGGACATGCCAGAACTGGAAACCTACGCACTGGAGCTGTGTAAAGGCAAAGTACTGGACATCGGCGCGGGCGTTGGCAGCCATGCCCTGGTACTCCAGGAAAGATCCTTTGACGTAACCGCTTTAGACATCTCCCCTGCAGCCTGCGAAATCATGCGGGAACGTGGCGTTAAGAACATCCTTTGCGGTGCCATCGGCGATTTACAACTGGAAAAATACGACACCCTGCTCCTGCTCATGAACGGCATCGGCGTGTTCGGGAAACTTCATGGCTTTGCCGCATTTCTGGAACGTGCAAAGGGATTGATCAATCCAGGTGGACAGCTTCTTTTTGATTCTTCAGACATTACCTATGCGTACGATGATACCGAGCTTCCCACCACGCATTACTTTGGCGAGGTCTCCTACCAGTACGAGTACAAGGGCGTAAAGGGCGAGTGGTTCAATTGGATGTTCATCGATCAGGCGACGCTGATTTCGACGGCATACCAGGCTGGCTGGACCTGTGAAATCTTGTATGTCGATGAAAATGATCAGTACCTGGCTAGGCTTTTTCTGCCCAGATCATTGCAATATTAATGATCGTCTGAACGGACTTTTCCATATCCTGCACAGAAACCCATTCCTGCTTACCATGAAAAGCATGTTCCCCCGCGAAGATGTTTGGACAAGGCAGCCCCATAAGAGATAACCTCGAACCATCGGTACCACCACGAATGCTCTGGCGCTTCGGCGTTAAACCGGCACGTTCAATAGCCAGAATGCCATATTCCATGACTTGCGGGTGCGCCTCCAGCACCTTCTTCATGTTTCTGTATTGCGCAGAAATGCAAAGTTTATAAGATGCTTCAGGGTAATTGCGCATCACAGCTTTAACTGTAGACTCCAGTGTTGCGCCATGTTCGGCAAGTTTAGCATCATCAAAATCGCGCAGAATAAACTCCACCATGGTTTCTTCCACGTTGCCGGCAATATCCACCGGGTGAATAAAACCTTCCTTATGCGCGGTAGACTCCGGTGAAAGCTGATCTTTCGGTAAAGCGCTGATGATTTCCGCGGCAATCTTCATTGCACTCTGCATCTTGCCCTTCGCAAAGCCGGGGTGTGCACTTACGCCGTAGATGGTCAGCATTGCTCCATCTGCAGAAAAAGTCTCATCTTCAATGGAGCCACAGGTCTCCCCGTCGACAGTATAGGCATATTGTGCCCCAAGTTTCTCCAGATTTACATTATCTACACCACGGCCGATTTCCTCATCAGGGGTAAAAAGGATCTTGATTTCGCCATGCTCAATTTCAGAATGCGCAACCAGGAATGCCGCGGCCTCCATGATCTCTGCTACACCGGCTTTATTATCCGCACCCAGCAAGGTTGTGCCACTGGCAGTAATGATGTCGTTGCCAATCTGGTTCTTCAGGTCCGGATGTTCCATCATCTTAAGCACGACGGTCGGATCATCAGGCAGCACAAGGTCCTGTCCCTGGTACTTTCGATGGATAATTGGCTTCACATCCAGGCCACTACAATCCGGCGAGGTATCCATGTGTGAGCAGAAACAAATCACCGGCACCTGCTTGTTGGTTGTTGCCGGGATGCATGCATAAACGTAGCCAAATTCATCAAGTTCTGCATCGTGAATCCCCATTTCCTGTAGTTCTTCCACGAGTACTTTGGCCAGGTTCTTTTGCTTAGCTGTACTTGGGCTGGTTGTGCTGCGTGGATCAGACTGTGTATCAATCTGTGCATACTTAATGAAGCGATTTGCTAAGGATTCGGATTGATTTTGATAATTTGGCATAATTATATAGAGGGTATAGGATTAAAGCCCTTTACGAACAAAACTAACAATAGATCTCTTGAAAAGAATATATATTTTGCTATTATGTGCCCTGGCAGGATTGCAGGCAAGCGCCCAGTCTAACTTCTATAAATTGTCTGTCGGTGCTGGTGCTGGTGCAACCATTGGCTTCGGTGATTTACGGAAACAGGTGCTTTCACCGGCAGTATATGGTTCTGGCGATTTCTACTTTACGCCATATGTTTCCCTTGGCGTAGAAGGCCAGCTCGGCCGCATTAAAGGTGGCGACACCACCTCCTCATACGCGAATTTCAACAATAAATATAAAGCGGGAATGTTACAGGCTAAGGTATCTGCGGGTGCATTCATGAACCACACTTACAGACACACCACTTTAAAAAAGCTGGTGCGCGGCATTTACGTCGGTACAGGCATCGGATTACTCCGCAACAACATCACAGAGCGTTATCCTGAAGTAAATAGAAATCCAAAGATCGACCAGGGCAAACGGGCATCATGGGATGCTTTCCTCCCGCTAAATGCCGGCATCAACTATGGCATCAGTGAGAAGAACGGATACGAACGCTTTGTCATCAATGCAAACTTCCAGGGCAACTTAACCTTCGGTGAAGGCATGGACGGTTTCGACCAGAATCCATTATTCGTGAAGAATACCCACAGAGACATTTATACTTTCACTTCTATCGGTATAAAGTATAAATTTGGTCCTGTTGGATATTTTAAACGATAAATCTTTATGAAGCCTTTGTATATATTCTTTCTGGTATGCCTGAGCATGCAGAGTTTCGGACAGCAGACACCTTTTGAAAAAAGTCAGAAACAAGCAACAGCCACTTACCCGGAAGTTATTGCATACTACAAGGCATTGGCGGCAGCACATCCTCAGGCCAAATTGATTACTTACGGGCTTACCGACTTCGGCGAACCCCTACACTTACTCGTCCTTTCTAAAGACAAAACCTTTGATCCAGCCTTGATCCGCAAGCAGGATAAACGTGTCCTGTTGATCAACAATGGTATTCACCCTGGGGAACCAGAAGGTATTGATGCCAGCATGATGCTCGCACGGGACCTGCTTAAAGGAAATAAGCTTCCTGCGAACGCCGTAATCTGTATCATTCCTTTGTATAATATCGACGGAAGCCACAACAGAACCAGCACATCCAGGGCTAACCAGAATGGGCCACTTGCTTACGGCTTTCGCGGCAACAGCCGTAACCTGGATCTGAACAGAGATTTCATTAAAACAGACTCTAAGAATTCCGCAAGCTTTCAGCAAATCTTCAATACCTGGAGCCCGGAAGTTTTTGTAGATACCCATACCAGCAATGGCTCAGATTACCAGTATACGATGACCCTGATCCCAACACAGAAAGACAAGCTAAACCAGGTGTTGTCCACTTACCTGACCGGGCAGATGGTGCCATCATTATACAAGGAAATGGCTGCGAAAGGCTATGAGCTCATTCCTTACATCAACAGCGTTGAAGAAACACCGGATGCAGGCATTACGGGCTTTCTGGAACCTGCGAGATTTTCCACCGGCTACGCGGCACTGCATAATTCCATCGGCTTTATGCCGGAAACACACATGCTAAAGGCATTTGACAAACGCGTGGACGCCACTTATAAGCTCCTGCAAACCTATATAGAAGTGGTTTCAAGAGATGCTAAGCAGATTGGATTGAACAAGCAAAAAGCAGATGCGCAGGTTGCTGCACAAACGACATTTCCGCTGGAGTGGAAACTGAAGAAAGATGTGTATGACAGCATTAAATTCAAGGGTTATACCGCGAAGCAGAAAGCAAGTGCGGTGAGTGGAAAGGATCGGCTGTATTATGATCGCAGTGCGCCATATGAGAAATACATTAAACAATGGAACAACTTCGAACCAAGCGTAAGTGTACAGAAGCCCGTAGCTTATGTGATACCAAAGGCCTGGAGCCGCGTGGTTGAACTGCTAAAGCTTAACGGCGTGAAAGTACAGCAGCTTTCGGCAGATTCGAAACTCGATCTGGAGATGTATTACATCAAGGATTATAAAACCGCTCCTGCGCCTTACGAAGGGCACTACATCCACTCGGCAGTGCAGGTAATTCCGGTAAAGCAAAGCATGCAGTTTTACAAGGGCGATTACCTGGTATACGTAAATCAGCCACAGAACCGTTATATTGTCGAAACTTTGGAGCCACAGGGTACCGATTCTTTTTTCAACTGGAACTTCTTTGATTCTATACTGGGACAGAAAGAACATTATTCAGCTTACGTATTCGAGGATACCGCAGCACAGCTGCTGAAAGATGATCCGGGGCTGAAAAAATTACTGGAACAGGAAAAAGCTAAAAATCCGGACCTGGCAAAAAGCGCAGCTGCACAACTTCAGTTTGTGTATAAGAACTCTGCATATTACGAGAAAACACACCTTCGGTACCCGGTAGGCCGACTATTGGAGCCATTGAAGGTAAGCAACAACTAAAGCATGGAATATTTAAATCAGACCCCTGTAGCAAGTCTTATACTACTTTTTACCGTTGTAACCAGCATTTACGCCTTTAACGATCCTACCCTGTATGGTAAGTTTATGCTGCATCCTTATAGTGTGTACCGGAAGAATAAGCTGTATACGCTTATTACAAGTGGCATGATTCACTCCGACTGGATGCACTTGATCTTCAACATGATGACGTTCTTCTTTTTTGCGTTCACGCTGGAAGCACAGATTGGCTCCTTCAAGTTTGGTTTAGTCTATTTTGCAAGCTTAATCCTGAGTGATATACCAACCATCTTCAGGCACAAAGATGATTTCTGGTACAACAGTCTTGGCGCCTCTGGCGCAATCAGCGGGGTGCTATTTAGTTTTATCCTGTTTTATCCACTAACGCCATTGTACATATTCTTTATTCCAATTGGAATTCCGGCAGTACTGTTCGGCGGATTATACCTGCTGTACTGTGTATATGCATCGAAGCAATCCAGAGACAACATCAATCATGATGCACACTTTTTTGGGGCACTTACCGGCATTATCATCACGATCCTGATTATTCCGGGCATTGTGCCACACTTCTTAAGTACTTTGTTCAGATAAAGCGTTTAGTATGCCTGAGGTAGCGCTGGTGGATCGAAATAGCTGATCGGTGCCAGTGGATCTTTGATGATCTCGAATAAGGTATGCCCCCAAGGTTTCCAGAAATTCTCCAGTACCTGCGCATAGGTTTTATGCTGCCAGTTATCGAAAAGCGGCTTACTTGAAGCGCCCTTCAGTGGCATTGGAGAGATGTAAATAGTCCCTTCTACAGGTAGAATCGTGTATTCCGGCAGGCGATTAAAAAGGTATGCAGAATAGAAAAAGCGCGCACATAGCTCTTCAAACTGCTGCTCCAGCAAAGCTTTGCCTGCAATCTGATCCAGAATCTCTTTATGGAAGCGCTTATTGGTGCCATTGTCCTGTAAACACACGATGATGCCAAAATCCTTAAGCTTCAAAGAGAAAGTCATCGTATTGATCTCATCGCGGAAGCTGAAATAATGGTCCTGATCTGCAAGGGGTACCACAACGATAGACCAAGGTTCGAAATCTTCAAAATCCACATTCAGGTAAATGCTCTGAATCATGGTGTGCAGGTTACCGAACTTGTGCATCAAACCCTGAGACATATTCACCCCATCAGAACTTAACTGCTGCAGCTTAATGGCAGCATTCATCTCAATGTAAATCAAGCTGTACATGAACTTGCCTACCCACTTGAAAAGATCCAGCTCGTCTAGCTTTGATACTTCAGCATAACCACCTTCGAAAGCTTTAGCAATCTTTTCTTCCAGTGGCTCCACGAATTGGGTAAGCAGCTCCGTATTTACCGGCACTTTGAGGGTATTGTATGAACGCACACTTTCATCCAGCAGTTTAATCTGTTCCTGTCCGGTGAAATTTGCGAGCGCCAGCAGCCAGTCTGGAAGCACATTAATTTCCGTGATGGGTGTCTTCAGCGTATCGCCGCTGAGGAAACAATTCTTGTACTTAAAATCGAAGTTTTTGAAGGGCTGATAGATGCTGCTGTTCATAGAACAGGCAATATTAGGGATATTATTTTTACATTCACCGGCGCATTCATATTTTAACTTTACGATTACCAATCCGCTTCAGCATCATGCAGGCAACGTATATTCCCTACCAACTCGAACTTAAACATCCCTTCGCCATTGCCAAGTTTACACGTACCAGCACGCCGCTACTGCTGTTAAAGCTCGACTACGAAGGCCATACCGGCTATGGTGAAGCATCAATGGTGCCCTACATGGGTGAGTCTTACGAGTCGGCCGCACGTTTTCTCCAGCAGGTGGATTGGAGCAGGTTTAAGGCACCTTTCGACTTCCCGGCCATCATTGCTTATCTGGACCACCTGGAAAGCGGCAATCCTGCGGTAAAGGCGGCAATCGATATTGCCTTGAATGACCTGCAGGGAAAACTTCTGGATGAACCCTGCTATGTGCGTTATGGTGCAGATCCGGCTAAAATGCCGGTGACGTCCTACACCATCGGGATAGACACACCGGAGGTTCTTCGCGAGAAGATAGCGGATGCGAAGGATTTCAAAGTGTTAAAGATCAAACTTGGGCGCGACAACGATCGCGAGCTGATCAATACCATCCGTAGTGTAACGGACCTCCCTTTATATATAGATGCGAATCAGGGTTGGACAGACCGCAAGGCTGCTATTGACACCATTTACTGGCTACATGAACAGGGTGCTGTGCTGATTGAACAGCCTATGGACAAGAACGACCTGGAGGGTAACGCCTGGATTACAGGAAGAAGTCCGATTCCGATTCTGGCGGATGAAGCGGTACAGCGTCTGGAAGATATCGACAGGATTAAAGGTGCTTACCACGGCATCAATGTGAAACTGATGAAGAGTGGTGGCATGTATGAAGCACATCAGATGATTATGAAGGCGAAAAGCCTGGACATGAAGGTGCTGATTGGCTGTATGAGTGAGACATCATGTGCTACACTGGCCGGCATTGCGCTGGCGCCATTATGCAACTGGGCGGATCTGGATGGTCCCTGGCTAACGAGCAACAATCCTTTTAAGGCCCCACAACTAATTGCAGGGCGCTATAAGCTGGATGCACTGCCAGGACTGGGCCTGGAAGGCGTTAACGCTGGTTTGTTCGATTCTTAATGGTTTGTCGCAGATCTCTGATCAGCTTTATCTTCAGATAGATAAAAAAGATCGTTGAGGCCACGAACAGGCACACTGCAGGCATATTATGAATTTCCCACGCCCATTTCAACCCGATGATCGAAATGAAGATCCCCAGGTAAAAAAAGACATTATAGGCAATTTGCTTCTTCATACTAGTAAACAGGCATATTTGGATCAAACGCTTCCTGCCATGCCAGCATACCACCCTTAAGATTGTACAGGTTGGTAAAGCCCAGTTGCTCCAACTGCATTACAGCAGCAGCACTTCTTTTACCACTTCTGCATTGAATGATTACTGGCTTCTCGGTTGAAATTTTATCAGCTTCTATCAATATGCCGCCTAAAGGGATATTTTCCCCATTCAGATTGGATGTTTCATATTCAAAAGTTTCTCTAACGTCGATTAGCTGGAAATCTTCGTTGTTATCCATTTTCTGTTTAAGCTCTTGTACGGTAACTTCTTTCATCTGTTTAGATTTATATGGTGCTTAACGCATTTTTCTCAAAGATAAGTATTTAAACCAATACGCCCTTGTGCGTAAAGACCAGCGTTCCGTAAAAATAATCGTCTCTTGTGCTGTAACAACCCTGCCCGCCAGGCGTTTAATAGCTAACTACATTAATACCCTGAACTATGAACGCCGTTAACCAATTTTTTTGGTTTTGCTCGGGTGTGCACCTGGATACCCTGAAGAAACATCCCACTGAACAAAATAAGTACGTTGGCATTGGCGCCACCATCTTTTTCACCGGCCTGTTTGCTGCACTATCCGGCGGTTATGCCATGTACTTCGTGTTTAAAGGCGATCCTTTTGCCATCATCTTCGCGATGCTGTTCGGCATTATTTGGGGACTGGCGATCTTCAACATGGACCGGTACATCGTAGCCAGCATCAATAAGAATTCTTCCGCATGGAAGCAAATCCTGCAGGCCACACCCAGGATACTGCTTGCCGTGATGATTGGAATCGTCATTTCGCGCCCGCTGGAGCTGAAAATCTTTGACAAGGAAATTCGTGAACGGCTAAAGGTAAGTTACCTGAATAACCAGCGCGCAAGAATAGATACGCTGAATCAGGCTTTCAACACCAAATACGGGATAGAACTGGCTAAACTTAACGCGACACGTACAGAGCGCGACTCGTTGGCCAGTGCCATCAAGGCTGACCGGCAAAAGCTGAACTTCGAAATATTTGGAAACAAGACAACGGAAACCTCCGGGGTAATGGGCTATGGGCCCTATGCCAAACGGAAGGAAGCAGAGCTGCAGCAGCGGCAGCAGAACCTGGATACGCTGAATGCAAACATCCGCCAGCAGGAGGACTTTGTGTCCAAACGGAAAGAATTTGATGGCATGTTTGCCGAACGCATCTACACGGGTAAGCAGCTGGACAGCCTTGCCAGCATCGCCGGTTTTGCCGACCGGAACTGGGCCCTTGGGCAGTTAAGCTTTAACGCTAACGGCACAAAGGACGACAGCACAGCCATGGCGGTAACCTTCATTGGTTTGCTGTTCATTTTCTTTGAATGCCTTCCTGTTTTCGTGAAAATGATGAGCAGCATCGGCCCTTATGACAAATCTGTCGAGTACCGCGAAACCGCCGAGGTGTATACGGCAGAAAAAGACCGCGATTACGAGGTGGAAGTGGTGGATGGCCTGCATGAAACACGGGTGCAAACCAGCATTGAACAGAAAAAATTAAGGCTTAAAGAAGATAATTACTAATTTAACGCAAAAATCAAATAATGAAGAACAAACTCTTTTACGCCTTTCTATGCCTGCTTCTGGCCGGACAGGTGAATGCCCAGGACATCAATAAGATCATCACCAAAGATTACGTTGACCGTCTGATCAAAACCCTTAGCAGTGACGAGATGGAAGGTCGCGCGACATTCACGCCAGGCATAGACAAAGCAGCCAGCTTTATTGAAAAAGAATTCAAAGCTATTGGGCTTAAGCCACTGACCGCCGGAACCAGCTACAGACAAAGCTTCTTCAAATACCGCGTTACACCATCAAGCGTAGCTTTAAATCTGAACGGAACAACGGTTGCCCCTGAAAACATAATGGTTGCAGGCAGCACGGCTGAAACCTTAAGCTTCGACAATACCGCAGCTCAAAGCTGGATGAGACTTGATCCTTCAAAAGACTTCATTTCGCAATTCCGTGCACTTTCAAGAAGTAAAAAACAGCAATTGATATTGGTTGATCCGAAGATGCAAAAAGACTTCAACCGCGTGAAAGATGCCTTCAAACGTGGCACCATGCTGGATGAAAAAGATCTTAAAGCTGCTGATCCTACTGCCCTGATTTTTGTACTAAGCAGTGATACCACAGCATCGCAGTTTAAAGCAACAGTTAAGAATGAAGTTTCAAAACTGCCTTTGTTTAATGTTGCCGGTATGATCCCTGGCAAATCGAAAGCGAGAGAGCTCGTGGTATTCTCTGGTCACTACGACCACCTGGGTATCATTAAAGCTGTTGAGGGTGATAGCATCGCCAATGGCGCAGATGATGACGCCTCAGGAACCACTGCGATGATCGCTTTGGCTAAATACTACAAGAAACTGAACAACAACGAGCGTACGCTGATCTTCGTTGCCTTTACAGCAGAAGAAATCGGCGGCTTTGGCGCCAAGTACTTCTCCGAGCAATTGAACCCGGATGAAGTTGTGGCCATGTTTAACATTGAAATGATCGGTAAGGAAAGTAAATTCGGAAAGAATGCTGCTTTCATCACTGGTTATGAAAGATCAGACTTCGGCAAGATCTTACAGAAGAACCTTAGCGGCACGGAGTTTACCTTCCACCCGGATCCATATCCACAGCAGAACCTATTCTACCGCAGTGATAATGCTACTTTAGCCGCGCTGGGCGTTCCTGCACATACAATCAGTACCGACCAAATTGATACTGACAAGTTGTATCACTCTGTAAAAGATGAGTACAGCTCGATGGACATTGATAACATCCTGTCGACCATCAAGGCGATTGCAAAAAGTGCAATCACCATTGTAAAAGGTACCGATACACCGAGCAGAATCCCTAAGCTTACCCGATAGTTTTTTCCATGATATAATCATTCATCAGGAATCCGTTGCCAATCTCATTGTCAACGGATTCTTTGATTTTAAAGCCTGCGCTTTCGTAAAAGTCCTTGGCTTTGTTGTAACGATTCACATTCAAACGGAGGTATTTCCCGCCTTCCGCGCGCACCTTGCTCACAACTTCATTCATCAGCAGTTTACCCACACCCTGGCCATGAACCTCCGGCAGCACATATAGCTTGTGCAGGTGAAAAGCATCCCCTTCATCTCTCGAATAGGAAGCAAAACCAACCTTTTTAGTCCCTTGTTCGGCAATCAGGAATTTGTGTCCCTGCGCTATTTGCGCTTGCAGCGCATCTATGTTATACATTTTACCGAGCATGTATTCGACCTGTTCCTCACCGATGATGTCGGTGTAGGTTGGCCCCCAGGTAACTTTCGCAATCTTCTGTATCGTTGGCAGATCTGCCACTGTCGCTTTTTTAAGTTGGATCATAGTATTCCCTCAAAAACAAATAAGTACCAGCAAATGTAAATTCAACGAAGCCATCGTTAATTACCTCGAAACGCTCCTTCTGATTTGGAAGCAGGTTGGATGTCTCGAAGTAGTTTGTTAAAGGAATCTGGAACTCCGTTCCCTTTGGCTTCCATACTTTAAACCCAGTTTGAATCGCATAGTTTTTAGTATAGGTTGTAAAAATGACGATGTTGATCTGCGGAATGTAGTCGATGAGGTCTGGCAACTGCCCATCCTGGTCAATGATATTAACCGCCTGGTAACCTTCTTCAATCAGGAATTCCAAAACCTCCAGTACATCTGCTTTCATCTTTTCGATAAGCCTGGTATTTTCCTGATAGTCTTGTTTTGTAGAGGGATTTAGAACAACATCGACTTTCAGGCCCAGGCTGATAACCTTCTCGTATTCGGAAGAATTGACGATCAGTGTCGGGCTCCACTCGAGCAGTTGTCCGAGGTATTCTTCATTAAAATCACCCAACTGGTGGATATATAAAGCAGGTTCCTGCTTCTCTCTGATGATATGGTGTGATGACATAGCTATAATTTGAAAAGCTGAAGATAATAAAAATGCAAGCTGTCGATACCTTTTTGCGGAATCAGCCTTGCTGTGGTTGATGTTTCGGGTTTAACATACACGTTTACAAGAAATATTGCGTTATTTATTATAATCTTTTACTTTTAAGCCGCAAATGATAACCGCTAAGATGCGTTAGCACTAAAGAACCAATAAAACATTATGAACAAATTAAGAATGTACTTTCTGCCTGTTGTACTAGGCATCTTCACCTTGACGATGTATTCGTGTAAAGCGAAGAAAATGGTGGCAAAAACACCTGCACCGGTAGTTAAAAAAGAAAACACGCAAGTGACCAAAACTGAGCCTGAGCCACAAAGAGCTCCCGAGCCGCAAAAAGAGGAGCCTGTTGCTGCGCCGGATTATAACTTCCAGAGCATCCTGTTTGAGTTTAACTCTGCAGTGCTGAAAACTTCTTCTTTCTCGATCTTAGACAAGGCTGTGTTAGAAATGAAGAAAGATCCATCTGTGAAGTTTGTATTGAATGGCCACTCTTCTGCTGAAGGTTCTCCGGAGCATAACATGTCGCTATCTGTTGACAGAGCAAACTCCGTAAAGTCTTACCTGGTAAATGCTGGCTTCAGTGCAGATAACTTTAGCATCAAAGGATTTGGAGAGTCGCAACCGGTATCATCAAACACCAACGAAGAAGGCAGAGCCTTAAACCGTCGTGTTGAAATCAAAGTAGCACAATAACATAACGTTAGATATAAAAAAAGGGAGATTCACGATAAGTGATCTCCCTTTTTTTATATGCCTATAATCTGCTGTAATGCAGCGCGCTCCTTAGATTTTAAGCGGGTTAACAGGTGGCATTGCCGTCTTGTTAAGCACGGATGTTACGCTGGAAACCACACCTGCAATGTCAGAAAGGTCTGCCGGTACAATCATCGTGTTGTTTGTTTTTGCAAGCTTACCGAACTCGGTTAAGTATTGTTCCGCAATTCGAAGGTTTACGGCGTTCATACCGCCCTCTTCGTTAATGGCATGGGCAATTTCTTTAATCCCGATTGCTGTTGCCACAGCAACCATCTCGATCTCTGCTGCAAGACCACTTGCTTCGTTGATCTTACGCTGTTTTTCACCTTCAGAACGTGCAATCATTTCCTGCTTGTCACCTTCTGCACGATTAATCTTAGCTTGTTTATCACCTTCAGACTCTGCAATCAGGGCGCGTTTTTCACGCTCTGCACGCATCTGTTTTTCCATCGCATCGCGGATACTTTGCGGTGGCGAGATGTTTTTTACTTCGTAGCGGGAAACTTTGATGCCCCATGGATCACTGGCTTTGTCTACCGCGCTTACAATAGCGCCGTTCACCGTTTCACGTTCTTCAAAAGTCTTGTCGAGCTCCATTCTACCGATCACACTTCTCATGGTTGTCTGCGAGATCTGGATCACCGCGAAGCGGTAATTGTCGATACCATAGGAAGCTTTCTGCGGATCTACAACCTGAAGATAAAGCACGCCGTCTACTTCCACGGCAATGTTGTCTTTGGTAATACAAATCTGCGGCGCCACATCTATGGCCTGTTCCTTCAGGTTTTGCTTGTACGCGATCTTATCTATAAAAGGGATCAGGATGTGGAAGCCGGCTTCAAGGGAGCGGCTGTACTTTCCAAGTCGTTCGACAATAAAAACGGAACGTTGCGGCACAACTTTAAAGGTTGACAGAAAAGCGACCAGTACAAAGAGCGTGAGGAAAATTAAAATGATGGTGGATGATGTCATATTGTTCTTGTTGGTTTTACATATAATAAAATACTGTCTATTCGGGTGATGATGACGTTTTCGCCGGGGGAGATGGTGTCGTCTGAACAGGCGTCCCACTCTGTGCCCCTGAACTCCACGCGCCCTTTCTTACCAGGCAGGATCATGGTTTCAGCAACGGCGACCTTCCCTACGAACTCGTCCGGAAGGATCTGCGCGGAAGAACGACCCATGCCAAACCGGCGTTTGATCCAGTTGCGGAACAGCAGGACGGTGAACACAGATGTCGCTACAAAAACGATGATCTGGGTATTGATGGAAACATCGAAGAAGAAAGTCATAATGGCCACAACCCAGGCACCTACGCCAAAAAAGAACAGGATGAAGCCTGGGAGTAGAAATTCAAGTAAAAAAAGGGCGAGGCCTAAGCCAAACCATATTACTGCGTTATTTAGAAAACTTTCCATATTACAATTACCTTATTACGTTTTAAAGGAATCTTTACTTAGGCGGAAGGAAAATAGATACATACCGCTTTCACTTTCTCTAAATATAAGTAAATTAAGCGAAAATACCAATCTCAGGGCCGTTTAATGCTGCCAGAACTTGCTTTAAAATGGAAAACATACCCGAAAGAAAACATGATTTACTGAGAAAGAAAATCTACATTATAATTTTCAGATCTGATACCCCTGCAGGAAGAGGCTTTGATATCGCTTTGCTTATTCTAATCCTGCTGAGCATCTTCTCTGTAGCGCTGGAGAGCGTATCGGAGTTCCGGGAAAACTACCTTGGTTACATCCATTTTGTAGAATGGACCTGCACCATACTATTTACAATAGAGTACCTGCTCAGAATATATGTTATACACAGGCCTAAGCAGTATATATTCAGTTTTTATGGGCTTGTAGACTTGGTCGCCTTCCTGCCAACTTACCTCAGCTTCCTTATGGCAGGTACCCAGTTCCTGGTGGTTGTGCGTGCCTTCAGGTTACTCCGGGTCTTCAGAATCCTTAAACTCAGTCGCTTCCTCTCCGAAGGTAATATCCTTAAGCAGGCACTGCAGAACTCCATGCATAAGATTGTGGTGTTTCTGGCGACCGTGCTTACACTGGTGACCATCATGGGGACCATTATGTACCTGATTGAAGGGCCGGATAACGGCTTTGAAAGTATACCCGTGGCAATTTACTGGGCAATTGTAACCATCACAACGGTGGGTTATGGTGATGTATCCCCGCAAAGCCCATTGGGGCAGTTCTTTGCCAGCATCCTGATGATTATGGGTTACGGCATCATTGCGGTTCCAACGGGGATCGTCTCTGTAGAAATGGCTAAAGCATCAGAGCTCGCAAAAAGAAGGTGCCCTGCATGCAGGGCACCACTATCAGATTCGGAAGCAAAGTTCTGCGCTTACTGCGGTGTTAACCTGTCGGATGCTGAAAAGCATAACGCAGACACCGCTGCTCAAAATTAGCTTGCCTGCGCAGTTGGGCGCAGTATAATCTCGTTTACATCAAATTCTTCCGGTTGCTCAATTACATAAGCAACAGCGCGAGCAATAGAATCCGGCGATATCGCAATGTCCAGCACAGGCTGCATAACTTCTTTGATCTTATCATCTGTAATCGTATCAGGCAGCTCTGTTTTAATGGCACCTGGAGAGATGATCGTTGTGCGAATGTTGTACGGCTTTACTTCTTGTCTTAAACCTTCAGAGATGGCCCGAACAGCAAATTTCGTAGCTGAATACACCGCAGCACCAGGACCTACACGGTGCCCGGCTACTGAAGATACATTGATGACGTGACCGCTTTTCTGCTCCTTAAAGACAGGTAGTACCGCACCAACGCCATAAAGCACACCTTTGATGTTGGTGTCGATCATTCGTTCCCATTCTTCATAGTGCAGGTTCTCCAGACGCGACAAAGGCATCAGGCCAGCGTTGTTGAAGAGCACATCCACTTTTCCGAATGCCTCAATGGTGTTTTTAACCAGCGCATCTACGTCTTCCTTTTTGGTGACGTCGGTAATGAATGCACGCGCTGAACCACCTGCCTGTTCAATGTCCTTTACAATTTGATCTAGTTTCTCTTTACGACGAGCGCCAAGGCTCACTTTCGCACCTAGTGAGGTCAGGTGTTTTGCGACTGCTTCGCCAATACCACTGCTTGCACCAGTGATGATCACGACTTTTCCTTCAATATTATTTCCCATAAGATATTTAATAAACAATAGGGCTGTATGCCCTTGAGTATCTATCTACAATCGGGAAATTCTAATGTTTTACAGCGCACCTGATCTGTAATAAATATGACAATACTGCTGGTTATTTACTTTTATCGTCGTTAACCTCCAGCCAGTGGCCATCAGGGTCCTGAAAGTACACCTGCTTCACGCCGTCTACCCTTACTGTTGGTGCCTTTTCTGTACCTGGCCAGTTGGAGTATTCAATTTTCTGCTTGTTCAGCACCGCAATGAACTGGTCAATGTTGGGCACGCTGAAACAAAGGTGTTCGTTCTTATCGTGTGTGGCCTTCGCATTCGGCCCCTGAATCAAGTGTAAAGCGCCCGCAGGACCCAAGGTAAACCAGACATGTTTTCCATCTTTAAAGGGCTCTTCAATCTTCACCAGATTGAATAAGGTATGGTAGAAATGCTCGCTATTTTCAAGATTGGAGACGTACACGGCGATGTGGTTTAGTCTGGCACTCACCAGCTGTGGTTTTTCCTGAGCTTTCATAGATTTACAAAACAGGGTGCTTATTGCGATTGTTAGAAGGACTGCAAACTTTTTCATCGTTCGGCTATTTGGTTTGCCGGTAAACTTAAACACAAATCATTATTCTCCATAGTTGTTAATGTATTATTTTTATTGCCCGCTGATTAAACAATCAATTAACCAAATATGAAATGTAAATACCTGCTGCTATGCAGCATCACTTTGCTGCTTAGCGCCCTTACAGCTACTGCAATGCCGCCTAAGAAAGCGCCCGCTCGTGAGTTCTACAAACTTTCCGTGTACCACATTAAAGACAAAGCACAGGAAAGCCGGCTGGATAAATTCCTCTCAACCGCCTATCTACCGGCCTTGCACCGCAACGGAATCAAAAATGTTGGTGTATTTAAAACTTTGAACATCGACACCGCAAGCGACAAAAAAGTCTACGTCTTCATCCCCTTTAAGTCCTTAGCAGAATTCCTTAAAATGAGTAAGCTGCTGGAAACAGATAAGGAAATTGGAACTAAAGGTGCCGACTACCTCAATGCTGCATACAATGATGCACCCTACGTCCGGATAGAGACCATATTGATGGAAGCTTTCAGTCAGGCGCCATTGATGAAGAAGCCAAGCTTCGACACCCCGAAAAGCGAGCGTATCTATGAACTGCGCAGCTATGAAAGCGCTACAGAAAAGCTCTACAGAAACAAGGTCGCCATGTTCGACAAAGAAGAAGTAGAGATTTTTGAACGTATCGGAAGTAAGCCAGTGTTCTACGGGGAAGTTATTGCTGGCAGCCGTATGCCAAACCTGATCTACCTGACCACATACCGCAACATGGCTTCCCGCACGGAACAATGGAAGAAATTCAGCGACGACCCAAGGTGGAAACGCGTATCGGAATTACCGGAATACCAGCATAACGTAAGTAAAAACGACACGAAGTTTCTGGTGCCTGCAGATTATTCTGACTTTTAAAACGACTAGGCGAAAGGCCTTTCAAATACAGCCTTGCAGTTAAAAGCAGGCGTTAAAAAAGCTACACAAAGGGGATTTTCCTTTGTTGTGTAGCTTTTTCTGTTTACTTGTAAATCCCGCTCAAGTCTTTTTCGAACAGCGTGAACGGATCCTGGTAAAACTTCAGGAAATTGGGGACACTTGAATGTCCGGGGTAAGGGGCGTAATAGTGCGTAGGGCTTTTACTGTCATTCCGCCAAACCAAGACATACGATAACTCCATTTCATTGCTTTTCATAACCTTCAGTAGTACATCAGTCCACCAGTTCGGGTTGGGAATAGATTCCAGACCAGTTTCAGTAAAAGCAGCAAGCTTTCCGGTCTTCTTTGCGTAGTCTGAAACGATGGTTAGCTTCCGGGTGGCAGCCTCCAGATTGTAGCGGTTATCCCGGCCCATGTCGCCATAATTATCCATTCCTACCATATCTACCCACTCGTCTCCCGGATAGCGCTCCAGGAATTCGGCTTCGGTATTGAACTTGTTATCCGGCGAAAAAGCATAGATGACGTTGTGCACGTTCGATGAATCCCTTAGGTACGACACCGTAAAACGCCAAAGTGTCGTAAACTCTTCGGTTGTACAATGCGGCTTGCCCCACCAGAACCACTCGCCATCAAACTCATGATAAGGGCGGAAAATAACCGGCACCAGCTTACCATCATTACCCTTCAGGTCCTTCAGCAGACTGGCCACATTGTCCAGAATCTCTTTGTACTGGTCATGCGCCTTCCCACCGGGAATGATGTACTTCACCGCCGGTAACGACAGTGAATCCACCCAGTAAAAGCCCCCTTTGGCTACAGGATTGGAGAAGTGCCAGGCCACAGTGGTTACACCGCCACGGTTATACGTATCAATAATGTTTTTCTTAAGGGCCGCTTTATTCTTTTCGATCTCCGCTGGTGGAAGACCCGACAAGCCGGAGAAATCAACTCCGATTACCGCCGGATGAGCGCCCGTTACCGATTTCACATCAGAGCGATTCTCACCGCCAAACCAGCCATGCCCGTATTCTGTAGCATGCTGATGGCCAAACAGCGTATGTTTTTTGGAAAGCTTTTTCAAATTGCTGTATAAAGCTTTGGTTTCGACGGTTGCCTTCTTATCAATGGGGCCATTACCCCTTACGCCATTTTGGGCGAAAGCAGCAAAAAAACACAGCAAAGCAATGGCAGACAGCACAATAGTTTTATTCATCGGGTAGGTATTTTGACTGTAATGATAATAATTTAGCCGCTAATTCTGACTGGTAAAATAGCGAGAGAGCTTTCTACGCAAGTAGGTGCTTCCTTTAGCACTCGCCTGCGGCCCATAGATGCCAATATAGCCGCTGCACAAGTAGGCAATGAAACAGGCCAGGGCAAAGAAAACCAGGTGTTCTGCACCAAACAATTCCGCACCCATGATGGTACAGGCCAAAGGTGTGTTGGTTGCACCCGCAAATACCGCAATGAAGCCAAGCGCCGCAAAAAGGCTTACTGGAGCGTTCATCATTCCCGATAGCGTGTTCCCCAAAGTTGCCCCGATGTAGAACAAGGGGGTAACCTCCCCCCCTTTAAAGCCGGTACCGACAGTTACCGCAGTATAGACGGTTTTCCAGAGCCAGCTCCAGCTATCCGACCCACCCAAGTGGAAAGCGGACTGTAACGTTACTGCTCCAGGATATTCCGGATCCACGCCCAGGCTCAGGTAATCGGGTTTTCCTACAAATTGCGTTAGCGCGATGATTACAAGTCCCCCAACAACGGGAATCATCCATTTATGTTTAAATACACGGTTGGAAAGCCCTTTAATCTCGTTGATCAAACGCGTAAATAGATAGCTGGCCAGGCCGAAAGCCACTGCGGCAAGCATAACTTTCAAGGCCAATGGGAAATCAAAATGTAACATACGGCTGAACTCGTCGGCATAAAGCGGAAGTTCGTCAATGCGGTAATGCTGGTGGCTAACCGTCCAGGCATCTACAGTAGCATCGGCAAGTAGCGCCGCAAAGAGACCGGGCAGGAAAGCATTGTATCTGATTCTACCTTTTGTCAGCACTTCCAATGCAAATACTGCCCCGGTAAGCGGCGTTCCAAATACGGCTCCGAAACCCGCAGCTATGCCAGCGATGAGCATTACCTTGCGGTCCTCGGCTTTTAACTTGAACAGACCGTTGAACATGGAGGCAATGCTGCCACCCATTTGCACTGCAGTACCCTCGCGACCTGCCGAACCTCCAAACACATGCGTCATGAGTGTTGTAATTAGAATCAGGGGTGCCATGCGTGCAGGAACCACACCCCCATCCTCCTGAATTTGCTCCAGGATCAGACTATTGCCTTTCTCAGCCGATTTGCCGATCCATTGATAAATAAAATATATCGCAAGCCCGGCCAGGGGAAGTAAAAACAAAAGCCAGGGATGTTCAAAGCGAAAGTGAATGCTGCGCTGCAAAGCCCAGAGAAAAAACGCTACCATGCTGCCTATCACTATAGCGACAGGGGCAACCAGTGCGCAACGGCGCAGAAGCTGAGGTACTAAAGCAAGTTGTTCTTTAAAGTAATAAGGTTTAAAACGGGAAGACACCATTTCCGGAGCTAAAAATACAGGAATCTTCACCAGATTCCAAAATGCACGAGTCAAGACTATTGGAAAAGCCAAAGATAATTTACCATTGCGCATCATATTGTTACCCAGCACAAATCAAAGGTTTAGCTCCAACAGAAAACACCCTTTCCGGGCTGGAGAGCTACTTTATCTAAAAAGGACACTATAGCTCCTTTACAACTTCGGGACATTCTGATTTCAGAACCACTTTCGGCCGGTACATTGCTTAATACCTGGCCTAGGGATTATTAAACCTGGGATTGAACACACACATATGAATAATTTTATATCAGCAAGCAGCAAAACCGCTGTACGTACAACTTTTTGCTCGCTGCTAATTTTGCTTGCAATTACATCAGGATGCAAGAAAGACAACACTGAAAATACCCCATGGGGTTCAGCAAACGAACCAACAACCGAGGGTCAGGTTACCGGCTCCATCCAATTGGAATTGGGCGATGCAGCAGCTTTTACCATCCTTGCCAAATCCGGAATTACCAACACTGGAAAGACTGCAATACAGGGAAATATTGGCGTTAGTCCAATCGCAGCAACTGCTATCACCGGATTCGCCCTTTCTACTGATCCCAGCAATCAATTTTCTACCAGCCCCTTTGTTACTGGAAAAATCTATGCAGCTGACTATGCAACACCAACACCTGCGGTGTTGACTAAAGCCATTGACAATATGGAAGCTGCCTATACCACAGCTTACGGTTTAACCATACCGACCCCAACTGTAGAATTAAATGATGGCAACATCAGCGGCCGCACCATAGCCCCTGGAATTTACAAATGGTCCACAGGTCTATTGGTATCAGAGGCAGGTGTTACACTTGCAGGCGGCCCGGATGACAAGTGGGTATTCCAAATCGCAGGTGATCTAACCTTAAGCAGTCGCGCGAGGATTAAGTTAACCGGCGGTGCAAAAGCCAAAAATATTACCTGGGTAGTAGCCGGACAGGCTGTACTCGGAACCAACAGTCATCTTTGCGGAAGCATCTTAAGTAAAACCTTGATCTCTCTAAATACAGGTTCATATGTTACTGGGCGATTACTTGCTCAAACAGCGGTAACTTTAAACGCCAATACAGTAGATCTGCCGAAATAGGAAAAAGCTTTCTTTTAGAACTACTTCTAATGATGCCCGGTGTTTAAGCCGGGCATTTTTAGTATTATGAATTTCTGAAATTCTTTTTAGCCCTTATACTAGGGGCTGTTGCAACACGTTATAGGTACCTGAGTATGAGAGAGACAAGCAAAAAACCATTCGCTTGCCGCTTGCACCTTATCTTAATCAGCCTTCTACTTATCGCTTTCAATGCTTCCAGCCAGATTGTTCTGACGGATGAAGCCATTCAACTGAAACCCACCGGTTTTTACATTGCAGCGGTAAAAGACAATCGTGCTGAAAAAAGCAAGCCGGCAGAAATCATTATAAAAAACGCAGCCAATAAACCCGAAGTCCATGCCATGAACCTGCAGGGCGGCACCGCCCTGGCCATTCAGCAATACCTCGGCAAAAACCTGCCTAAGCAAACCAGTGGCAAGGCAGTTGTCATAGGCATTGAACAGCTCAAGATCAGCGAAACCGCGGTAGGCACAAACAGTGTAGATGGACACATCAGTTTGAGGTTATCCTTCGGACTAGATAAAGATTATGGTGTAGAGCCCCTGATCAGCTATCCTGGAAACTTGCGCTACCGCCGTGGACTGGCCAGCACTGCTTCTGTAGAAAGGAACCTGCGACAACTGCTGAACAGCGGATTAAGCTATTTTGACCAATGGATGGACCAGAACCTGGGATGGGACCGCAGGCTTGCAAAGTCGGTTAAGATCAGCTTCAGCGACTATAAAGCGCGAAAAGAAGGCGACACCATCTATTACAATGCGAAACGGCCTTTAACCTGGGCAGACTTCCAATCGAAGATCCGGATCTCCGGAAACTATCAGGCCTCTGTGATGCCGAGCATTGGCTATACGCAGGATTCGAATTTGGAGGATGGCATGCTGGATGTGCAGGTCGCCGTCAAAGCCTTTGTGCCGAAGAGTGCCTGCTGGGCAAATCCCACAGACCGCAACGACTATTACCTGAATCATGAGCAGCGGCACTTTGACATTGCCAAAATCATTGCCGAGCAATTCAAAAATAAGATGCTTGCTAAAAAGCTGACACCAGATAACTATGAAGCCTTATTGAACATGCAATACCTGGATTCTTACCGGGACATGAATAAGATGCAGAAAGCTTATGACGATGAGACGAACCATGGCATCAACCGCTTTGCACAAGAGGCCTGGAATACAAGAATAGACAAGGCGCTAAAAGAATAAAAAAACCGGCAGGTAAGCCTGCCGGTTCTATTCAACTATTTTTGGAACACCCTCACGTAGTCAACCACCATCTTTTGCGGAAAACTGGTTGCTGCATCGGGGCTGCCCGGCCAGCGGCCACCAACAGCAACGTTAAACAACAGGAAAAATGGTTCCTGAAATTCTTTTCTTGCAGCCGAACTGATCTCCTGGGAATGGAATTCAACATCGTCGACAAACCAGGTGATCTTGCTTTCATCCCAAAGTATGGAGAAGACATGGAACTTATCTGAAAAGTCGCCCTTAGGCAGGGTGTATCCCTTGCTGATGTTCGCGTAAGAACCATTATTATCAAAGTGAATGGTTCCATAAACCGTGTTATCCTTACCAGGACCACCGCCCACAAGTTCCATAATGTCAATTTCACCACTGTAAGGCCATTTAACATCATCTATGTTCGTACCCAGCATCCACAACGCAGGCCAGATCCCCTGACCTTTTGGTAGCTTCGCTCTGATGTCGATCCTACCGTACTTAAAGGATTTATTATACTGTGTCTTAATTCTGGAAGAGGTGTATTGATAGCCACCAAACGCCTCTTTCTGTGCGGTGATGGTTAAGAAGCCATCTTTAACGATTGTATTTTCTTTTTTGTAGTACTGTAACTCTGCATTACCCCAGCCATCAACACCGTTCCCGATTTCAAAGGTCCAGTCGGCTGTATTCAGTGCATCACCAGCAAAATCATCTTTCCAGCTCAGCTTCATTCCCGGATAGCTTTCTGCGCTAACATACCCATCGTTTTTTGTAGCAACCACAACATCCACGTCTTTCGTCGCAACAGCGGAACTGTTGTCAGGGCCATACGCTGTCACCTTGATGGTGTATTTGCCGCTGCTGGCATAAGTTACAGAAGCTTTCCCATCCGTAGAACGAACACCTTCTTCAGTGCTGCTTTGGCCGAAAGTAAAGTAATACCGGTCGGCATTGTTTGCTGTTGCCGTCACCTTCACGGTGCCTGAACCGTCGTTGATCACCTCTACCGCAAGTTGCAGATTAAGCGATGCCGGGGCATTTTCAGCCTTGGAGCATGAAAATGTTAAGCTAAGCAGGCATAACAACAAGAGTTTGGAGGTAGCAGATATAATCGATTTCATAGGATTAGATTTAGGTAGAACTTCTTTTTAGTTTACGTAAAATGGAATGTTGGCGGTTGCCACGTTGTTTTTACCGTCTTTTACATACACGAACAAGCGGTATGCGCCTTTTTGAACAGGTGCCTTAATGCGCACCTTTTTTACGTTTTCAAGCTTTAACGGTACGGTAGCAGGCCTGTCTTCATGATCTCCCCCTTCGCCTACATTTGTCGCTTCCGGAAGTAATTCATAGTGATAGCTTAGCGCGTCGTTATCCGAATCAGCGGCATCAACAATGGCCTCGTAGCTTGCGCCAGATTTCAGTTGAACGCTGGCTTGTGCTTTTTTACCATCAAGGCTAAAAGCAAAGATATGCGGCGCTTTATTGTCCGGGTATTTGCCCGTCCAGAGGTATTGCATCACATCCATCACTTCAGATTCCTCGCCAATTTCGGTGAATAAGCCATACCAGGTTGGCGTTCTTTCCTGCTTTTGCCCCCAAAGGAACACATATGAACCCAGGCAATATTGCGTGTCCCGCTCTACCGAAAAGGTGTACCTGCTTTTGTAAACGGCAGCTTTTTCACTGCTGGTCTCCTCAATAGGTGCTTTCCAGGAGGTTTGAAGGCCTTCCCAGTGACCCGTCGGTCCCCATTCCGTTACCATGTAGGCACCATTCCATCCCGCGGCTTTCACCTGCTCCGGTAATACCGCCAATCCACTGTAGGTGTTTATGGAGAGGAAATCTATTGCCGGTGTATTCGTCTTGATGTAGTCAATTTCCCGTTTGTTGATACCGGCCAGTACCGTACTCGCCGGATGGTTCGGATCTTCCTTATGGATCATCGTTGCGATATCATTTACCGCATCCCATACCTTGGGGTTCTTATAGGATAAATTCAGCTCGTTACCGATACCCCAGGCCAGCAATGCCGGATGATCTTTAAACTTCAGCACATCGGCTTTGATACGCTCAAACTGCTTTTTTACGGCCGCCGGGTCATCATAGTTGAAGCCATGCCTTTCTGGTGTTACACCAAGGCCCATCAATACGGTTAAACCGTTCTTCTGTGCCGAGTCCAGGATCTGCGCCGCATTCTGCGTGCCCCAGGTTCTTATGGAATTACCGCCATAAGCAGCAAGCCGGCTGAAGTAACCGGTGCCGCCACCACCTTTAACAAAGTATGGTTTTCCATCACGCAGCAGCTGATAAGCATCGCCATTCCTGCGGACTTCCACCTTTACCGCCGCCTTTGTTTTCGTTTGCTGAGCCTGCATGCCCATCGGCATTGAAAGTGCAACTGCCGCAAACAATATTTTTCTAAACATCATATCTTAAATATAGGGATAAGCGGGCAGCAAATGCCGCCCGCGAGCGCGTGTTAGTATCCTGGGTTCTGAACCAATTTGTTATTTCTTTCCAGCTCCATTTGTGGAATAGGAAGCAAGTTGTAATGCTCTTTGTAACCTCTGTTTTCAATGTTCTCATCGGTATAAGTGAAGCTACCATCTGCATTTTTCAAGATCTTAACGCGTTTTACAGGCTGATTGAAATAGGTTGAACCCAACTTCCACCGGCGTACATCGAAGAAGCGGTGCTCCTCAAATGCCAACTCTACGCGACGCTCATTTCTGATCTTTTCACGCATCTGACTCTGTCCCATTGCTGTTAAAGCAGGTTGACCCGATCTTGCACGCACCCTGTTGATTGCTGCAAGTACACTGCCGTCAGCACCAGCTACTTCGTTCTGTGCTTCCGCATAGATCAATAAAATCTCTGCAAAACGCATGTAAATCCAGTCGTTGTCGCCACCTTGATATACAGCATCAGCAGAAATATACTTCTCATCAATGAATTTCTTCAAGCCATAACCAGTTTTGGTACGGTCACCATTCGTCGGCTTGTTTGCATTACCACCTTCAAAAGTCTCTACGGTCACACCTTTCCAGCTGGAGCCATTTCTAAGTACAGACTTATCTAAACGGCTGTCGCGGTTCACATAAGGATTATTCTTATTATAGCTGCTGGATGGGTCGGTAATGGATTTACCATCCTTCATTTCGTAGGCATCCACGAAGTTCTGTGTTGCGTGGAAAGCACCCCATGCACCGCCAATTACGGAAGGCGCTTCAATGCTCATGGCCAGCTTCCATGCGGTTTCATGGGTTCTGCCTGGCCTTGCATATTTCTTCGCGAAGATCACCTCTCTGTTGCCGGTTTTATCCATAAACAAACGGTAATAATCTGGATGGGTATCGTAAACACCCAGGTCCATCACCGCTTTAGCAGCGCTGGCAGCATCTGCCCAACGTTTGCTGTCGTTCGCCGTATTGTTCAACGGACTGGCATAGTAAAGCAACATACGTGCTTTTAAGCTCATCGCTGCACCCTTTGTTGCGCGACCAAGTTCCGCGTCCGAATAGCTCAACGGCAAATCCGCTGCTGCTGCATCACATTCCGAAACAATGAACTGCATACATTCATCGTAGCTGCTTCTTGGTACAGACAAATCATCCGACACCATCTGCTCGGTGGTAATCAAAGGAACACCGCCGAAAGCCTTTACAAGTTCTGCATAACCAAATGCACGTAGGAAGCGAGCTTCTGCTTTCAACCTTGCTTTTAGCGCTGCATCGGTTGTTTCTACCGCATCAATTCTGGCCAGCAATGTATTTGCTTTCCGGATAAGCACATAGTTTGCCTGCCACATCTCTATGCCGAAGTTAAAGTTGGTTGGGTTTAAGTCACCAGCCTGAACCAGGTTGACATTCAAAGAAGCATGTGCTTCAATGTCGTCGGTGGCCATGTCTAGTAATCCGAAACCAACGGACCAATCCTGCCCTAAGCCTGCATCTCTGCGGTCGAAACCGCTAAGTAAGCTGGAGTAGATATTGGTTACAAACTGCGAGGTTAAAGTAATATCCTTGAAAACGGCTTCATCAGACACAAAGTTTGTGGGCTTTACGTCTAGTACTTTTTTACAGGAATAGGCTGTTGAGGCAAGAAAAGCGATGCCTAAGACCCATGTTATTTTTTTGGTAATCATGATATGCTGATTTTAGATGAGTAAATGATTATACGGGCTTAAAATTGAACGCTAAGACCGAAGTTGAAGGTTTTCTGCTGCGGGTAGTACCAGCCAATAGCACTTGTATTCTCCGGGTCAACGTTCAGGATGTCGGTTAGCGTAAACAGGTTCTGACCGTTTGCATATACGCGCACGCCGGTAAGTTTCAGTTTCGCCAGGAACTCTGTTTTGAAGGTATAGGCAACTTCTACGTTTTTAAGGCGTAAATACGTTGCATCTTTAAGCCAGAAGCTACTGGTAGCATAGTTGTTTCCGTTGGAGTTTAGTGATAACCTTGGCAAGGATGCATCCGCATTGTCCGGCGTCCAGCGATCCAACCATTCTTCGGTTACACGGCCACCGTTGTAGAACGCCCATGCTGCATTTTGTGTAAGGTACTGCTGTGATCTTGTCGCGCCCTGGAAAAGGAAGCTCGCCTCGAAACCTTTGTAGTTGATACCACCACTGATACCGTAGATGATCTCTGGCAAGGCGCCACCACCAAGGTAAGTAACATCGAAATCATCAATCACACCATCTGGTGTACCGTTCGGACCACTTAAATCTTCGTATTTGATATCGCCTGGTCCGCTGGTCGCAAGGAAAGCTGTTGTTTTTGGTGAATTATTGAAGTCGGCCGCATCTTTGAAAATGCCAATTGCTTTGTAACCGTAATAGCCACCATTCGGACGACCGGTAATTCGCTTGCCTGCAGGTACGTTGATCGCTTCTGCCGCCTCAAGGATCTTGTTTTTGGCATAGGTGAAGTTACCACTCACATAATAAGACAGGTCGTTAGAGATCCGGTTGTTGTGGCTCAATACCACCTCAATACCTTTATTGGTTACCCGGCCAATGTTTTCTGTTGGCAGGTTTGCGCCAAAGGATAGTGGTACAGACAGGCTGCGGTTTGCAAGAATGTCTTTACGATCTTCCTTAAAGTAGGTGAAATCTACGCCAATCAGGTTTTTAAACATTCTGGTTTCAAAGCCCACATCGGTCTTGGTTGAAGTCTCCCAGGTCACATTTGGATTTGCAATGGCGCCCGGAACCAGTCCGTTAGACAAGGTGCCACCAAAAGGATAGTTGTTCGGTACCAGGTCATACCTGTTGTAATATCCGAAGCGACTTGGAATCCTGTCGCTACCCAGTTTACCGTAAGATCCTTTGATCTTCAGGTAATCTACTGCACTTACGCTTTTCATGAAGTCCTCACCGGTTACCAACCAACCCGCAGATACCGCAGGGAAATAGCCGGTACGCTTGTTTGGGGCAAAGTTTTCGGACTCATCGCGTCTTAAACTACCTTGAACAAAATACTTGTTATCGAAATCATAGTTAAGTCGCACCGCAGCACTTCTTAAACCTGTCTTATCTTCATTATCCGAAAGCACCTCGTTTTCTGCAGGACCGAAGTTGATCAGTTCCAATGCAGAACTCTCATAAGAGTTTCTCGACCCAAAGAGGCCGCTGTTCTGATTTTCCTTTTGCAGGATCAGTGCTAAAGCAGAGAAACCGTGTTTACCAAAGCGGTTCTCATAGTTCAACTGGCCCTGGAATTCTAAGCCCTGCGCTTCACCGAAGTTCTTGGATAGCGATGATTTAGATGGTGCAGTGGTGGCATAAGTGCCATCTGCGTTTTTCACATAAAGTGGCACCCAGGTATTCCAGGTCTTGTTATAGGTAAAACTTCTATCGAAAGCCATTACACCTTTTACAGACAAGCCTTTTACACCAGGGATGTCCTGCGTCAATTGGAAGTTGGTTAAGATGTAGTTACCGGAAGTTCTGTTGTAACCACTCTCCGGGCTAACCAGTGCCAGTGGATTCGGGTAAGAACCCGGACTAGCCAAACGTCCATCTTCATATTGACCAAGGAAGATCGGCGGATTACGTAGCGTATGCTCGAATATGCCGCCTGAAGGTGGAGCAGTCTTGTTCTCCAACCTGCCGGATAAATCAACCGAGAAACGGGTGGTATTGGTCACCTGTACATCCAGGTTGGTACGTACGTTATAGCGTTTATAGTTTAGCGACTTATATAGTCCGTCTTCATTCAGGTAACCTAATGAAGTAAAGTATTTGGTTTTCTCTGAACCACCGCTCAGGGAAACATTATGTTGCATTCTTGGTGCTGTTCCACCCAGCACAAGGTCCATCCAGTCTGTATTTGGATAAAGCTCGCGATCGGAACCACTTCTGAAACCATCAAGGCGCTCCTGAGAGAATTCAGGTGCTGCATTCGGGTTGTCATTCAACTTTGCTTCATTAAAAAGTACCGCATACTCATATGAACCCAGGTTCTTAGGCAATCTGGTTACCTGTGATAATCCATAGTTGAAAGTATAACTTGCGGTCAGTTTACCAACTTTACCACGTTTGGTGGTGACCAATACAACACCATTCGCACCTTTAACCCCGAAAATTGCTGCAGAAGAGGCATCTTTCAGGATGTTCACAGATTCGATCTCATTCGGATCCATCTGCGAGAAATCGCGGAAACCACGTACAATACCATCGACTACAAACAGCGGTTCCATGGTGGAGTTACCGAAGGTTGAATTACCCCTGATGTAAATTTGAGCGGCATCAGATCCGGGCTCACCTGCAGGTTGCTTGGTTATCACACCGGCAACACGACCTGCCAGGGTGTTACTTAAATCACCCACCGGACTTTGAAGCATTTCCTTACTGTTGATCGTGCTGATTGATCCGGTAACGCTTGCTTTTCGCTGCGTACCATAACCAACAACCACAACATCGTTCAACACGTTCTCCGTGTCTTCCAGTACTACATTGATGGTTCTGTTCGTTCCAACAACGATCTCCTGTCTGTTGGTACCCACATAACTGAATACCAGCACCGAGCCCTTTTCAGGAATGCTGATGCGGTAATTACCATCTGCATCAGATGATGTAGCGGTTGTTGTGCCTTTTAGCACTACAGATGCACCCGCAATTGCAGTACCTGTCTTGTCTGTGATTTTTCCATTTACCGCGATGTTCTGCGCAACCGCCTGCTGTAAGAAACAGGACGTGATCAGGAAAACAATTATTTGTATAGTTCTTCTCATGTTGTTATCAATTAAATCTTATGAATGTTATTGGGCTATAAACCGGAACTGGTGTACAGTTTCATTTGCTTTACCGCTTCTTAGTACCATTTCCTTGTCTGTGATGGAAATAATCCTGTAGTTATTTGAACTTACATCGGTTACGCCAATGAACATCGTGGGCGGTGCACCTGGAAGGGTAATGCTTGCGATACCTGCACCAGAAACTACTGTTGAGTAGGTAAAGGAAACATTGTTGTAAGAGCGATCTGATCCACAAGCATAGTTCGGCTGCACGTTACCTGCATTGAAGGTTGATCCGTTAGCGTTGTATGTAAGCTTGAAATCGTTGTTCACGAAAGCAAAGGTGTAAACGTCATCCATTTGGCAATCTGCAAGGGAACCACCGCCGAAGTATTCTGCAGGATTGTTCTCCGTACCAACGATTATCGGTGCTGTAGAAGCTGGATCAAGCTTCCAGCCGTGTGCGGTAAGAAGCTTGAATTCCTTGCTGTTTAAGATTGGGGAAAGGTCGTCTTCAGTCACCACAACTTTCTGAGTAGCGATGTCGTAGCCACCATTGCCGTGCGCATAGAGTTTCACGTCGTATTCACCTTTTTTAAGGAAGTAAGCTTCCTTCTGCGCATCGCCAGCAAGCAGGCCTTGTCCATCGCCAAGATCCCACTGATAGCGGTACGCATTTTCAGAGGTGCTTTCTAGTAAAAAGGTGTTGACTTTTCCGGATACCGGGGAAACTTTAAAAGATGCTGTTGCCGCCTGGCCGAGTTCAGCGACATTTTTCTTACAGCCAAGAATTAAAAAGCAGGCCAGAAAAACTGGCAGGTACAGACTCTTGAGCCTGTACGAAGATTTTAGAAAATTCATACTTGTTTACATTTGGTTAAACAGCTACAAATGTATTCACAGCTTCCTGAAAGACACTTTTTAGGGGTACATCAATACTACATCATACCGCCTAAAAACATGTTTAAACGCCGGTTTTATGTACATTCATGAAATCTTGGATGTTTTTGGCTACTTTTATCCAAATTGCTATGCGCGGACCGCTTCTCCTGATCACCATCCTTTTTACCCTGATCTGCAACCTTGCATTTGGACAGAATCCGATCGGTTTGCCGGACATCATCAACTTTGAGAAAACTACTTATGGTGCAGGCACGCAGAACTGGGGCATCCAGCAGGACCGCAACGGCATTTTGTACTTCGCCAATAATGAAGGCCTGCTCACGTTCGACGGCACCTTCTGGAAAACCTACCCCATTGCGAATAAAACCATTGTAAGATCCCTTGTTATTGCGCCGGATCATAAGATCTATGTGGGCGCACAGGGTGACTTCGGCTATTTCTCTCCCGCGGCTAATGGAAAGCTGCAGTACCACAGCCTGCTCGACAAAGTTCCGGCAAAGGATAAGCTTTTTGCCGACATCTGGAATATTGTGGCTAATGATAAGGCGGTGTTTTTCCGTGCGGAAAAGAAGCTTTTCAAGTTGGAAGATGGCGTGATCACCGTTTACAACAGCAACTCCGGATGGCGCTTTATGGGTATGGCAAACAACCAGATCATTGCCCAGGATAAACGTGGATTGCTGAAGTACGAGCAGAACAGCTGGAAACCCTTTCTAGAGCAACCTATCCCTGATGCGTCTGTCGCTACTTCCTTATCAGCCTTTAATGGCGATACTTTGCTGCTCGCCACCTGGCAGCATGGCTTGTACACGATCATCAATAACAAAATCGACAAGCTGGAAGACTACAATACCCAGCAATACAGCAACGATCAGATCTCTGAAGCTTTCAGGCTCAATGCAGATATGCTGGTCGTGGCCACAAATATCAATGGCTGCTACATCGTTAATCGCCAGGGGTCCATTGTCTACAACTTCTCCAGAAAGCTGGGCCTCCAGAATAATGCGGTCCTAAGCATGTTTAAAGACAACCACAACAACATCTGGCTGGGGTTGAACAATGGGATTGACTTCATTGCCAACAACGATGCGATCCGGCACTTAAACCCGGAGATTTTCACTGAGGGTGTGGGCCATAGCTCTGTTCTATATGATCAAGCGCTTTATTTCGGACTATCTGGTGCCGTATTCAGGATGCCCGTTGCTGCTGCCGGGGATTTCAGCCTGCTTCAGAACAGCCTGACCTTTGTAAATCATAGTGAAGGGCAAGCCTGGGGGATGAACATTGTAAATGGCAAGCTGCTGCTCGGGAAACATGAAGGCGCATTTAGCGTGACTGGCGGAGACGCGCTGCAGCACTTTGGGGGTAAAGGCTACTGGAACTTTATACCATACCTTTTGAAAAACGAGCCAGTTGTTTTAGCGGGAAACTATGAGGGTATTGACATCCTTGGCTACAAGGATGGAAGTCTGTCACGCATTGGGAAGATCAAGGGCTTTGATGAATCGGCACGCTTTACGGCGGTAGACAAAGACCAGGTGATCTGGACTTCCCATCCCTATCAGGGCGTCTACAAAATCAAGCTCAACAATACGGAGACGCCGGAAATTAAGCTTTATACAAAGGCAGACAACCTGCCTTCTACGTACAACAACCACGTTTACAAGATCAAAGGTCGCATTGTCATCACAACAGAACGTGGCGTTTACGAGTACAATGCTAGGACCGACAAGTTTGAAGCTTCGAAGCTATTTGGTAAGTTGTTCGACGGCTTGTACATCCGCTACCTGAAAGAAGATAAGGAAGGCAACATTTGGTTTGTGCAGGAAAAGAATCTGGGTGTATGTGATTTTTCCGGGGGGAAGATGAAGCTTATTTACATCCCTGAATTGAATGGAAAGCTGGTTAGTGGGTTTGAACACATCAACCCCATCAATAAGAACAACATCATCGTGGGTGCGCAGAAGGGCTTTTACCACATCAATTATGAGAAGTACCTGCAGGGGTTAAATGATCCGCAAATCCGGATCAATGTGGTAAAAGCGATCGGCAAGTCGGATAGTTTGCTCTTCGCAGGGTATCATGCGGAGGTGAATGATGTTAAAATTCAGCAGCAGGTACCAAGCATCGGCTACAACTGGAACTCCTTCCATTTCGAGTTTACTGCAGTATTGCCACAGAACCAGGCGAACCTTGAATACAGCTATTTCCTTGAAGGCTTCGACACGCAATGGTCGGCCTACAGCAAGAAAACGGAAAAGGATTACACGAACCTGCCGCATGGCAGTTACACTTTCCGCGTTAAAGCGAAAAATAACTTCGGACAGGAATCTGCCGCAGCGGTTTACCAGTTTGTAATTCTTCCACCCTGGTATCAAACCATATTTGCATACCTGGCTTATTCGATGCTGGTGCTTTGCCTCTTGTTTTTGATCTACAAGCGCCAGCAACGCAAGTTCCGTAAGCAGCGCGAGGCTTTTGAAAAGGAACAGGAACGGATGCGCTATCTACATCAGCTGGAAATCGATAAGTCGGAACAGGAGATCATCAAGCTTAAAAACGAAAGACTGATTAGTGAGATTGAAATCAAGAATACGGCGCTGGCATCTACATCCATGCATCTGGTGCAGAAGGAGGAACTGCTGACCAAGATTAAGCACGATCTAAGCAAGCTGAACACGAATATTCCTTCAGATGAGAACCTTTACAACCTGAGGAAGATCATCAGGCTGCTTTCCTCGGAGGAGAAATCCGGAGAAGGTTGGGAACAGTTCTCTATTTACTTCAATAAAGTACATGCGAACTTCCTGGAAGACCTTAAATCTGTTTACGGCAACATTACTTCGAACGATATGAAACTCGCGGCATACCTCAAGCTGGGGCTTTCTACCAAGGAAATTGCGGAGCTCATGAAGATCTCGCCAAGAGGCGTAGAGATCAGTAGGTACCGGTTAAGGAAGAAGCTGCAAATTCCAGCAGAAGTAAGCCTATTCGATTTCTTGTCGGATTTTAAAGTTGAGCAGTAATAGGTTATTTCTTGCAGGATTTTTGCCTGGCTTAATTGCAGGTTTACTTACCAGGGTACCACTGCAGAAGTTTTACTTCTATGCTTTTGTCGCCGTCGTTTACAAGTTTTTTGAAGGCTTCTACATCTTGTCCGCGGTAGTGGTATGGATACACAACTTTAGGTTTGAAAGCTAGCACACCTGAAGCCGCTCCATTTACGTCCATGGTGTATGGAAGGTTCATGCATACAAAAGCAAGGTCGATGTTCTTCATAGCGCGCATGTCTGGGGTATCGGCGGTATCACCGGAGATGTACACCCTTTTGCCTCCAATTTCCAGGATGTATCCGTTACCCCTGCCTTTCGGGTGGAACTTGGCGTTTTCCGCATCGGGCATGTTGTACATCGGTACGGCATGGATGGTTACGCCTGCTTGGGTAGTTTTTGCACCATTGCTAAGCACCACAAGTTTCTTCTTATTGATTGTGGCAGGCAAGGAATCCGCTACCGCTTGCGGCACCACAAGCACGGCATCTGATTTATTAATTGCTGCAATGGTTTTCTTGTCGAAGTGGTCGCCATGGATATCTGTAACCAGGATTACGTGCGGTGTTCCAAGTCCAGTGAAGGCTTCAGCACCGCCCGTTGGGTCCACGTAGATGTTTTTGTTTTGGTAGTTCAGGACCAGGGTCGCATGCGTTATGGGCTGAATGGTCAGCTCGCCGCCTTTAACGTTCACACGTTCCGGGATTGGCAGCGTTGGTTGCTGGTCCTGGGCATATAGATTGGCTGTAGTGAGCATTAATGCTGCGAGTGCAATTTTCAGTTTCATGGTGATCTGGTTTTATAGTTAAACGCTATTTGAGATGGTTTGTTTGGGGTGTGTAGCCATGACCAGCATTAGCCGGATTTTGAGCGCTAATCTAGTTCAATTTAAACACGGATACGATCGGCAGGTGGTCTGATGCATAGCGCTCCGGGATGATTTGGTGACTTACAACCTCAAAAGCGCTGCCTATGCGGTAAGCGATGAAATCAATGGTTTTGGTTGGATTGATCACCGGGATGGTAAACGCACAATCCTGGCAGGTTCGGGTAAACTGTTCATCAAACTGTTTGATGACGGCACTTTCAGGCGTGGCGTTAAGGTCACCGGCAATGATTAAAGGTAATTGCTCCTGCTGTGCGATTTTATTGATCTCCGCGATTTGAAGAAGCCTGTTCATATCGCTCTGCTGTGCATCCAGGTGCGTGCTTGCGAAGCGGATTTTCTTACCTCCGGGCAGATTGACTTGTACGGTCGCCAGTACCCTGGGTTCTCCTTTTGTGCCTTCTTTTGTTGGCAGTCTATGGATCTGCTGTTCCGAGATCGGATATTTCGAGAGTATAGCGACGCCGTATTCGCCACCGTCATGATCTATTGCTTTGGCGAAAAACAAACCTTTCATGCCTAGTTTCATGGCCAGCATGCTGGCTTCGTTGATCTTTCCGGAGCGTTGGGTGTTTACATCTACTTCTTGGAGGGCCACCAGATCTGGTTTCTGATCCGCGATGGTTTTGGCGATGGCATCCAGGTCTATTTTCCCGGGCACAGATGGCGGGTTTGCATGGTGAATGTTATAGGACATCACTTTGAGCGTGCCAACAGCTGGAGTATCTGTTTTATAGACCCTCTCTGAACAGCTAAGCATTAGCATCATGCTGCTTAGAATGAGGAATTGCCTGAATAATCTTTTCATTTCTGCGCTTGTTTTACCTTGAAGATCGCTGGTTCTAATTTAAGATATACAAGGCTTGTTTCAAATTTCAAAGTTCCTGGTGGTCAATGTGTCTAATTTCTATGATTATGGGCTTCTGCAGAAATCCACCCGAATGCAAGGAAAAGTGGGCATTGTTAGCAGGTTAACCCGGGATTAATCCGGCCTGGCACTAGGGTGCAAGCGGCCTACGGCCGGATTGACCCCGGACAGACCCCGCATGGAGGCCGTATTGACACCGCGTTGATTACCTACCTGCTCCCTATTTGGTGGTTCAATTTTCCGTCAATTTTACATTTCTGAAAAGATGTTATGGCGCTCTACGGTTTCCCGTAAAAACCTGCCTGGGGATTGCTATACATTTGTTCAACAGCTGATGAGGCTGCTATTAAATTCAGGCACTAATTAAAAGATATAATAAGCGGAATGGCCGTACCGGCCAAAAGCGACAGACACAAAGCAGATCAAATAGCATTCAGGCGGAAATGATTACTGGGAAGCTGGGGATTATGGAAGTCTAACTTAAAGGAGAAGATGTCGAACGACATTTTGGGGAGTTTAGAATGGTTTGGAGTGCGTTGCTCTCAGGGAAATGTGGGGATTGTATTTGGTTCGGTTTTAAAATCGGGCTGGAACAGTCCTCCGTTTTCAATTTATAATAAGGTCACAAAACAGCAGCGTGCCTGATTACCCTTCCAGAAAAACCCCCTAGCCAAGCAAAAACTTCAGGGACTTACCAGGATTAGTTGTTATCGGAATATGCGTAGTATTATGTTCAAGGGGTAATATGTGCTCCTGGTTTTGTACACTCCTGGTTTCACTTTCAATTTTCTTTAGTCATAATGAGAGCACTTGGCTACATGCTTTATCAAAAGCAGCGGTTGTCTATTTATATTGGTTCAATGGCGTAAGCAATTACCAAATAGATCTCAAACGAAAGGATGGAGTGTGGGGAGTAGCAAAAAGGCCCGAAGACGCATGTAAATCGATGCTATCAGCGGGACCTTCAGCCGGCTGCCAAATGGATCAGATACAATTTTACAAGAACGGTACGCTCCGGGGAATCAGTCAGGAATACAGGATTTGGTCTAGGTGCTTAGAATATTTAATCTGAATAGCCGAGTGAGTGAATTCAATGTTACAGACCGGTAAAGCCCTTTTCAACACCCGTTTTAGACTGTTACCCCATCGCTAAAAAGCCTTTTTTTGTTTTTGGAAGCTTCGTCATCGTATCTTTGCAAAAATTTTTTGACGACATGGAGCTACCAGAATACCAGAACTTCAAGGAAAAAGGAGCATTTTTCCAATTAAACATTATAAATACCGAAAAAAAGTTCGATGAATTCTACGCGAAGGTGACTAGCGAACCGTCACTATTACGCGGCATTAGCAATGCCAAATACAAGATTTTCAATTCCCTTCAGCGTTTTTGGTTTAAGGATGATTTGAGGAACAAGTTTGCATACGAGAGCTTCGTAAAAGCCTATTTGGCGGAACACAGCTCGACAATTTTACCTGCTTATTTCAGGGGATTGAATATTACACCTTCATTTCTGTCACTGTTTAGCTTTTTGCAGCATTATGGCGCGCCATCAGCCCTTATTGATTTTACTCCGAGCATCGATGTAGCACTATATTTCGCCACTGAATGTATCACGGATACTGGCCCATCTGATCGTATTGAAGACTATTTCAGTATTTTCCAGATCACAGAGAGCGATTTTGAACTGCTTTCTGACAATACTGCAATCAGCAGTGTTGGAAAAATGGTTGATTTCTGGGCTGATTATAAAGATGATGATGGAAATAATCCATTTTTTGGCCAGCACCTGGATCGTATGATCGAAATGCACACCGAAAAAGTATTCCTTGTTCCTAACGATGAAAAAAACAGGTCTGTGTACAACTTGTTAAGTAGTCTTAATATTATTGCGCAGAATGGCCTATTCATCTACAATGGGTATGAGGAGAAGCCCTTAGAAGAGGCCCTGCATAATTTCTTCGAAAGAGCGGCTAAATTTCAGTCTAGCATCCACGATGACCTTGATACTCCCGAATCACAAGAAATTAATAGGGAATATTTTGAGGAAACACTTCCTAGGAACAGAGAATACCTCAAGCGCTTAAAGGGCAACATCATTCAGAGTTATGAGATCAGCAAATCCCTGGGCCCGTATATTAAGGGAAAGCTTACCCTCTCAGAGGATGTTATCTATCCTGATCCGAAACAAATTGGCTGGAAGATGTTCGATGTGGTAAAAAACAGATAACAGCGTTCACGTAAATTCGACATTGGCAGTCGTTTCTGTACTCGCATTTTAGCTCTCGGGTAAAAGGCCGCCAAGCATTCTGTCGGTAAGGGTTGTGAAAGTTTATCAGATTAAGCTCGATGCTTACAAATTATGCCTAATATAACCCTGAGCATCAACGCTTCCGCATTCGACGAAATAGATAATACAGATCCCATGGAGGGATCGGTGAGTAGAATTAAAATATTCGGAACACGTACAGTTAAGGTTTAATTCTTATCTATACAACTGATTATATCATTTTTTGTATTTGCTACCCATCATTATTTATAATAACCTATTTATTCAAACTGATCTCAGACCTTCCAGAAGTGCCCTCACTAAACTAGAATCGTCATCCACTACAAAAGAACACTTAAACCAAAATTGGCAATAAGCATTTAGCCGACATTTTTTAAGCTCGGGTTCTGCTTGGTATAATAGTCTCCAACAATGTATTCACTACCCTTCAGTTCCGCAGGGAGTAAAGACGTGGTATATATTAATTGGTAACTATTCTTGTCCGATTTAGAAGCTTCACTAATAATTATTTTCTGAAAATTATGTGCCCTCAACGGCTCAATCCCTTTATCTTCCATGTTATCGCAAAGTATAAATCTAGGATACCGCATTTTGTCAATTGAAAGAGAAGCAAGAAACAATGCAAACCTCGCCGCTGTCTTTAAATAAAAATTAGAACTCGCTGAATATTTAGCATCCTTGTCTGCAATGAATGCTATATTATTCCTATAATCAATATTAAACTGTTTAGCGGCTTTAAAATCTTCCTGCCTCTCTAAGTCATTGTTTAACAAATATAATCCTTTGGTTTCTACGGCCTTATTTATAGAAGCCTTTAACTTCTCTTGATCAGACTGCATTTTATCAATGGCAGCCTTTAAGTAGCTAAGCTCTTGATCAAGGTCGTCACGCTTTTTTATTAACTTTTGGTAAAGCTCAGCATTTTCAAGTAATGTTCTGAGTTGTAAAATTTCACCCTCAACAAAGCCTTTATCTACATATAACTTGTCAATTTTTTCATCTCTAATTGACTTCACGTCCTTTAAAGATGCGTTAACTTTAGTTTGGATTTGTTTAAGTTTAATTTTTTCTGAATCCATTCTAGAAGTGAGTTCAATTAATTCCCTATTACGCTTAACCATCAAAACTTTAGACTCTCTAATTTGAAAACTTAGTTCCTGTTCAATTTTTCTTGCTTGGGTAATGCCGAAACTCTGGTCTATGGGTTGTTTGCATAGCTTGCAGGCAGATTCCACTTCTGGTTTCTTTAGGTCAGACAAACATTCGGGGCAATAATCCAAAGGAAATTCACCCAAAAACTCTCTTGTCAACATTGAATTTCTTACAGCCTTTATTTTAGCTTCCAAAGTGTCGATGAAATACCGTGAATCGTCGATTTCGTATTTCAAAAAAGCAATTTTCGAATCCAGTTCGCTAACAACGCTTCTTTGAACAATCGACTCCTGAGTTAAACGCTCAAATTCAAGTCTCGTATTTGCAGTATATTTAACCAACTTGTTCTTTTCCCGTAGCAGAATGAGCTGTTCTTCTATATTAAATATCTCTGCCTCTTTACTTGTTATTTGCTGGAGTATGTGGACAGGAAAAAGATTAAGTTCGTTATGAATAAATTGTCTTATGACTTTTATCTCCCTTTTTACATCGTCATATTCTTTATCTGCTTCAACCTTTCTCGTCTTCGCACCATAAAGGTCTTGATTATAAACACCTAAAAGTAAATCTGCAACAGTTTCTCGGGTAAGGGTGGTATCAAACTGCTCATACAGAAACAAAGAACTTGTCGGAGACTCCTGATCAACATATAAAAGTCTTAAAATCTGGTGAAACGTGATGTTACTGTCACCTTTTACAATTGGCAGATCAAGTTTTTCAAGAATACATTTGAAAAGCTCTTTCTCTCAGCGGTAGTATTATAGTTGAATTTTTGCCAGTCGTGTGCAGGAACAAGAAGCGCTTCAGCCATTGGCCCCCAATATATGTAGATGGACTCCGTGGGATTACCCTTCCCTGTTTCTACATTGATATTTATTCCTCTACGCAGAGTGAATACATTACGATTCATTTCAACTTCAGCTAAGACCTCTCGACATCTTTTAGCCTCCTTCACCCAATCATTGAAGTAACCCCCTAAAACATAGAATATGAAATGTGAAATCGTTGATTTCCCGCTGCTATTATCGCCATTAATAATGTTTATTCCACGCATGAATTTTTCGTCATAAGCAACTTTATGGTCATTTGTATTGATAAGCAGCCTATTTAGGAAAAGATTATTGTGCATCGTACTTGCTTTCTAGTAATTGAGTTCTATCTTTTAATCCGCCTTCACCATATAACGACATCAAATAAAAATGGGATGTCAATAAACTTATTGCATTGTTTTCCTTTGAACTTAATGCTTCGAATTTTGACGAATAGGTTGACAATATCTCTTTTGAAATGATCGTAATTCTATTTGTATTCAGGTAATCCTTATCAATAATTCCATAGGATGCCAAACATTTCAGCGCGCCTAACTGATACGGTTTAATCCTTTCGAAAACTTTTCTATTATCAAGTAGAAGCTCATACGGATTATCACTTTTTTTAATGAATGTTTTAATTAGTTCTTTAATATCCTTTTCGTTATTTTTTAATTTAATAGTGCTAATCTTATCCGGAAACAACAAATAAAAATCCCATATTCTTAGCCTTTCCGTCTCAACATAATCGTTTCTATTAAAATGGGTTAATATTTGCAACATCCGGTAAACAGAATGGTATAAATCAAATGCAGGATGATATACTATCATATATTCCATTTTATGTGGCATCTGCCTGTAAGAAAAAAGACCATACCATCGACATCTGTTGCAGTCAAACCCATGATATCATTGCAACCTTCCTCACGAATTATATTTAGCAGGGGAGTATTTATATGTTCTGATACTACCTTCATGATTTCAGATTCAAGTTTCCCCTCTCTTAAAAGAGGGTATATCAAATTTCGAAACTTTTCGATTATTATCGCCAGAAGATAGGCATGTATTTGTTGAGCCGGCTCAAAGAAAACAAATTTGGTTAGCTTTTTCGAGTATTCTTCCTTTAACCACATTGCATCTTCATACAGATGCTCAATATTCCCATCAATAAGCTTTTGTTCCAGGCCTACTACATCCCGTTCCAACATGTATCGTTTTAAGTCATGATTTATGTCATCAATTCTGTTATCGGCATTGTATTCCTGATTAAGTCGTTCAAACAAACTGGATAACTTTGTTGGCCTGGAATAGTTGTGGTAATGTTGAGTAGAGGAAAGATCGTCACCCCCTACTACCTTACTGTTGTCACCCCCAATTTCAATGCCTCTCTGAGTCGGGCCGAACATTAATTCGTTGACTTGTCATCTCCACCAACAATTTTCCCTGTGCCAGTAATCGTTATATTTTCCTGGCGCACAGTGTTATTCCGCTTTCGAATTTTTCTGATCGTAATTAGGGAACTACCTAAAGCAACGACAACTACCCCTATAACAGCAAGGATAATTTTAGTGGTATTTTCATCAAAGGTCATAAAGCGTTAACAAGTTTATAATTGTGAATATAGAAGTAAAGTTATGCAACATTAACAAGTTTAACCACAATGTCAATATTTTCTTTGCGTAAAAAATTCTTTGTCAAAATATGGATTACGTAATTACCCAAATGCTACTAAACAGCCAAAGGTCAAAGCAAACACAAATCATATTTCTCCAAAATCGTTCGCCCCTTTTCTAGCCCCTTGTAGCAAAAAAGCCAGCAGTTAGGTATAACTGCTGGCTAAATCGGTGGTCCCGACGAGAATCGAACTCATATCTAAAGTTTAGGAAACTTCTATTCTATCCGTTGAACTACGGGACCAATATTATTTGATAACGCTGCCGTTGTTGTGCTTATCAACAGGCGCCACAAAAGTAAGTTTTCCATCGGAATTTTCAGACATTAAAATCATGCCTTGTGATAATATCCCTTTGATCTCCCTTGGCGCAAGATTTACAAGTAAACTCACCTGCTGACCAATGATTTCCTCTGGTTTATAATGCTCCGCAATGCCCGATACCACAGTCCTTTGATCAAGGCCAGTATCTAACGTTAACTTAAGCAGCTTCTTCGTCTTTTCAACCTTCTCTGCTGCGATGATCGTTGCAACGCGAATATCCACCGCACTGAAGTCGTCAAAGTTGATGTTCTCCTTCGCTGGTGCCGCAACAGCATTTGCAAGCGTATTTTCGTCTTTACTCTTCGTCAGTTTATCAATTTGAAACTGCACCTGCTCATCTTCAATCTTTTCGAACAACAACACTGGCTGATTCAACTGGTGCCCCCTAGGCAGTAAATTCATCTGCCCTGCATGTGCCCATAGATGCCCACCGTAGTTCAGCATCTTCATCAGCTTGTCTGCAGTAAAAGGCAGGAAAGGCTCGATCAGGATCTCCAGGCTGGCAACGATTTGCAGACTCACGTTCAGGATGGTCCTTACACGATCCTCATCAGTTTTAATCACCTTCCATGGCTCCATATCCGCCAGGTACTTGTTACCCAATCGCGCAACATTCATCACCTCCATTAAAGCCTCTCTGAAGCGATAATTCTCAATGGAAGCACTGATCTTCGCCGGGTATTGTGCCAGTTCATCAATTACGGCCTGATCCTCTGGCTTGATGTCCATGATCATTGGCACCTTACCATCAAAGTATTTGTGGGTAAGCACCACCACGCGGTTGATGAAGTTGCCCAATACCGCAACCAGTTCGTTGTTATTTCTAGCCTGGAAGTCTTTCCAGGTAAAGTCGTTGTCTTTGGTTTCCGGCGCAGTCGCGGTTAGCACATAGCGAAGCACATCCTGTTTATCAGGGAACTCCAGCAGGTACTCGTTCAGCCATACCGCCCAGTTTTTAGAAGTTGAGATTTTCTGTCCTTCCAGGTTCAGGAACTCATTTGCAGGAACATTGTCCGCAAGAATATAGTCGCCATGCGCCATCAGCATCGCAGGGAAAATGATGCAGTGGAAGACGATGTTATCTTTTCCGATGAAATGAACAAGCTTCGTGCTGTCGTCCTTCCAGTATTGCTCCCAGTTGCCCTTCTCTACAGTGTTCTGATTGATGTAGTATTTCTCCGCTTTCGGGTTCCATACGTCAAGCTTTGCATAATTGAAAAACTCTTTAGTTGCGGAGATGTAACCGATAGGCGCATCAAACCACACATAAAGCACTTTTCCCGCAGCATCTTTCAAAGGCACCTCAACACCCCAGTCCAGATCCCTGGTCATCGCACGTGGCTGCAAACCAGCATTCAGCCAGCTTTGACACTGACCGTACACGTTCGGCTTCCACTCCTTATGGCTTTCGATGTATGCTCTTAATTTATCTTCATATTTATCCAATGGCAGGAACCAGTTCTTGGTTTCCTTGCGCACAGGGGGCTCACCAGATAAGGTAGATTTTGGATTGATCAGATCAGTCGCATTTAAAGTACTGCCGCAGTTTTCGCACTGGTCGCCATAGGCATGCTCAAATCCGCAGCGCGGACAAGTACCGGTGATGTAACGATCGGCCAGGAACTGCTGTGCTTTTTCATCATAGTACTGCTCGGTAACTTCCTCCGTAAACACCCCTTTGTTGTACAGGTTTTCAAAGAAGCCTGAAGCAGTCTGATGGTGTGTCAACGACGATGTACGGTGATAGATATCGAAGGAGATGCCAAATTCCTGGAAAGAATCACCGATGATTTTATGGTATTTATCCACCACCTGTTGTGGTGTAATGCCTTCTTTTTTTGCTTTTAAAGTAATGGGAACACCATTCTCATCCGAGCCGCAAACAAACTTTACATCACGCTTATTGGAGCGGAGGAAACGTACATAAGTATCTGCTGGCAGGTAAACACCCGCAAGGTGCCCAATGTGCACCGGACCGTTCGTATATGGCAATGCAGCCGTTACTGTATATCTCTTGATTTTACTGTTATCCAAAACTATTTTTATTAATTTGTCAAAGATAAGTGTTTTACCAATGATTAAACAGCCGCCATATTTAAAAAAAGGTGACAAGATTGCAATAGTAAGTCCAGCGAAATTCCTGCCCCGGAAGATCGATGAGGGCATAAAGATTCTAGAAAGCTGGGGACTTGAAGTCGTAACAGGAAAAGGGGTCTATGCCACGGCACATCAGTTTGCAGGCAATGACGAGCTGCGCGCGGCTGATTTGCAGCAGTACCTCGACGATCCGGAAATAAAAGCAATTATTGCTGCACGGGGTGGATACGGGACCATCCGGATCATAGATATGTTGGATTTCACCGCATTTTCTGCAAGCCCAAAGTGGATTGTGGGCTTCAGTGACATCACCGTACTACTATCGCACCTGCTGGCGGCGGAAAACACCATGAGCATCCACGCGCAGATGCCATACACCTTCCCTGACGCTACGCCCGATTCCCTCGAATCACTAAGGACGTCCTTATTTGGTGAACCCTTAACTTATACCTACAATAGCGCACAGCCGAACATACCCGGCAAAGCGGAAGGCGTGCTCATCGGAGGCAACCTCATGATACTTGTCATGCTGAGTGGCTCCGTTTCGGAGATGGATTATACAGATAAAATCCTGTTTTTGGAAGATGTAGCTGAGCAGGAATATTCCATAGACCGCATGATGCGGATGCTGAAGCGCAGCGGAAAGCTTGCCAAACTAAAGGGCTTGATCGTAGGCGCACTTAACGAAATTGAGGAAGAAGCAGTGCCATTCGGCCAAAGCCCGGAAGAGATCATCTATGATCTGGTAAAGGAATATAATTACCCGGTATGTTTTAACTTCCCCACAGGGCACATAAACGACAACAAAGCACTGACACTTGGCAAACAGGTGAAATTAGATGTTGCTACAAATCAAGTGGTATTAACGCAGGTTTAAACCTGCTGCAACACTCAGGCGACTTACAATCCATTGTAGAAAGTGAACAATGCCATTAGATCCTGATCTTCATCAAAGTTTACGCTGTTGTTTTTTAAGTATTGCTGAACTTCCGTGGATTTGTCAGCCATCACAGCAAGTACATTCTTTTTAGAGGGCTTCAATTGGGTTAGCTTTTTAGAACTTGGATCCTGCAGGTAATAAGCGGCTTTCTCGAGTACATTCTTCGTGATGGTTGCGGAATTGTAGGGTTTATCCTCCCACACAATCTTCCATAACTTCTTCATCAACGTAAGTTTGCCGGTAGAAAGCACCTTATAACAGGATGGTGTCACGTCATTATCCAGAAATATATACTGAACTGTCGTTACACCATTACTTGATGTATCCTGCACTGAAAAGGCGGCAACCGGATCTATAAAGGCCAATGGTGGACTACCAGCCTTGCCAAAAAGAGGTGTGTTGGAAATCAAATCAAAGTTTAAGGGAACGTCCTTAATGCTTTTTCCATTCTTCAGCTGGACAACGCCTACCTTAAAGTGCTTAAACAGCAATGGACTACCGATTACGTCAGATTTTACACTCCCTAATATTGGGCGACCGTTTGCTTCTTTGAGATAAGTCTGGTTTTGGCTCCTGCTAACTTGACTGATGAACAACAGGAAAAAGATGGTAATTAAACTTTTCATGATTATTGCAAATTGAAACAAGGACCAGTTCAACGATGAACCTGGTCCTTGTAAGTGAATATTGAGCAGAATTAAACCAGCTTATTGCCAGCCTGGGTTCTGGGTGATTGGGTTTCTGTCTAACTCAGAAAGTGGGATTGGAGCAACCCTGCGGAAATCGGTATAAGGTATGTTTTTCACACTTCCACCACGATCGGTGATGTCACGCTTCAAACGGTTTAAAGTATGGAAACGGTCACCCTCAAAGGCAAGTTCTTTTCTTCTTTCCGTTATGATCCGCTCGAATAAAGCAGGGCCAGTTTCATTTACCGTTGCAGCTGGGTCACGTTGCGCAACCAAAGTTTGCAGGTAAGTCGTCGCTTCAGCGGTACGGCCCAGGTTATAAGCGGCCTCCGCAGCGATCAGATAAACATCTGATAAACGAAGCACCTTCTTAGTGCCGTAGTTCACAAGATCAGGGTATTTACGAACCACATACGCAGGATTCTCTGCACGGGTTCTTGCTGTAACCTGAATCAGGCTCTTACGGATATCCGTGTCTGCGTAAGCAGCATACAGTAATGGATTTGCCAGCGCGTCACCATAACCCTGCTGCCCGTAGAAATAGGCAAGCTCATCAAAGCCGGCGTTGTCAATCTGGTCAGATACCACTTCGAATAAGGTTTCATTGCTTGCTGCAGCAGTTTGCGCAATGCTTGAAGACCAATAGGTCGCGTAGTTGGTTCTGGTCAGCAATGAAGTGTTGGAACTGGTGATGACCTCTACTGCTTGGTCATAAGCCAGCTGGTTGCTGGCAGGTGTGCCTTTAAACAAGTTCACCTTTGCGGCAAGGCCGCGCGCAGCATATTTGTTTAATCTAGCTGTTGTAGGCTTTAGCGTCATTAACTCATAAGCCTTGTCAAGATCAGCAAGGATCTGCGCGTAGGTTTCCTCTACGGTCGCTCTCGCTGGTTTTCCTTCAATATTGAAGTCGAGCACCAGTGGAACACCTAGTCCGGCAGGATTCTCCGTGTATGGCCTTGAAAATGTCTTCACCAGCTCGAAGTACATGAGCGCACGGATTGCATAGGCCTCACCCTGATACTGATTTACGTTTGCCTGACTGGTAATGGTTGGTTTTGCATTGATGATGTTGTTCGCCCTTAAAATTACCCGGTAAGCATTCTCCCAGATGCCCAGAACATCCGCATTATTCACGACGAAGTTGTTCAGGTTGTGTCCAGTGAAACGACCAGAGTTTCTGGTTGAAATAAACACGTTGTCTGCCTGCAAATCGCCAAGCAGCGGCAATGAACGGCCATATAGGTTGGTGTTTCGCATGCCGGCATAAGTACCGTTAAGTGCAGTCAGAATGTCTGCGTCTGTGGCTAATGCTGTTGTCGCATCTACAGAGGTATAAGGTGGTTGGTCCAGGAAGTCCTTGCTACAAGCGCTTAGCAAAGTCCCAAACACCAATCCACTATATATGATGTATTTGAAATTTCTTTTCATTTTAGCTTAAATTAAAATCCTACGTTCACTCCAAAAGTTATTGTTTTCGGGATAAACAACTCAAAGTTGTTCGTTCCATTCGTTCCACCCGCTTCAGGGTCAAACGCTAACTTGTCATCCTTCACCCATGTCCAGATGTTAGATCCTCTTGCATAAACCCTGATGCTACCAACCTTTGCTCTGTCTAAAATGGTCTTTGGTAAACTGTAGCTTAAAGTCACATCGCGAAGACGGATAAAATCGCCCTTGTTTAACAAGCGGTCTGAAGCTGCAAAAGAGTTTGTTCCACCATATACCAATTTAGGTACGTCGGTAACATCTCCTGGATTCTGCCATCTGTTTAACTCGTTCGCACTCTGGTTGTAAGAGCCTACATAAGCACCACCACTGTTTTGGTACTGGTAGAAGCCATTATAGATGTAGTTACCAAAGTTATAGTAGAACATCGCGTCTAAGCCAATGCCTTTGTAGTTCAACGTAGTACCGAAGCTACCGAACGCTTTAGGTGCAGCAGTTTTGTCTAACAACACACGTTGCGCCTGATTATAACTGGTTACAACTTCCGTTCTGCTCGCATCCTTATACCACTGTGGCAAACCAGTATCGGTGTTTACACCAGCATATTGCGGTAGATAGTAGCTCTGGTAGTTTTCACCAACCTGGCGGATGAAAGGGTTTGCTACTGATTTGTCGATCACAAGATTTGTAATCTTGTTTTTATTTAACGAAATGTTGAAGTTTAAGGTCCACTGGAAATCTTCCGTACGAATCGGTGTTCCTGCTAATGAGAACTCCCATCCTTTGTTTTCCATTCCCCCGAAGTTGTTTACATAACTTGGGAAACCTGTGGTATAAGATACCGGCACTGACAACAATAGATCGTCAGACTGTCGGCGATAGTACTCGATGGTAGATGTTAAGCGGTTATCGAATAAACCGAAATCCACACCGATGTCATAGCTGTTTGTCTTCTCCCAGGTTAAGGTATTCACACCATACTGGCTCGGACCGCTACCAATTGCACCATTGTACACAAAGTTATATCCGGTTCTGGTATAGCCATAAAGGTTTCTCCAGGCATTGTTACCGATGTTGGCGTTACCATTCACACCGTAGGAAGCACGTACTTTCAATTGGCTGATCCATTGGATGTCGCTGATGTACTCCTCACGGTCAGCATTCCAGCTTCCACCTAATGACCAGAAATTACCATATTGTTTTTCAGATCCGAAACGGGATGAACCATCTCTACGGAAACTTCCAGACAACACATATTTGTTCTGGTAAGAGATATCTCCGATAGCTAGTAGCGATGCGAAGCTATACCCATCCTGGTTACCACCAGAAGTAATTGGCGTTGCACCCACACTAGGTACATTAAAGTTCGTGTTCAAAGGAACATTGTACGCTGCAACAGAAGAGTTGTAGTTTTGTGAACGTTGTGCCTCGTAACCTGCTTTAATGTTTGCAACTAGCTTATCATCCTTAGTGATATCCCAACGGTAGTCAACTAAGTTTGTCCATACCCAGTTGAAATACCTGGTGTAATCGCGGTAAGTTCTACCACCAACATTTCGTCCGTCACCGTAGGAAGGGTTGTTGTAGCTATCCTCTTCAAGGTTGTTATAGTCAATACCGTACTTTGAAGAGAATTTCAGGTTTGGCAATAACTTGTATTCAGCAAACACGGAAGTGATCGCTTTCTGCGTATTGTTATTTTGCTTATCCATTTCCAGGATCGCCAGTGGGTTGTAAAGGCCTGCGCCTGGCGCAAGTGCTCCGCTCATGTTTAAGCTACCATCCGCATTGCGGGCTGCTAAATCTGGCATTAAGAACAAGGAGCCCAAAACTGGGTTGGCGAATGCACCAGCGTTTGCTAAGCCTTTAGTATTCGTGCTGGAAAGTAAGATGTTGGTTCCGATAGAAAGCTTGTCTGTTAAGCTGTGCTTCAGGTTCAGATTCCCTGAATAACGCTTGAATGCAGAACGTGGCACCGTTGCTTCCTGTGTGAAGTAACCACCACCAATGTGGAATTGCGTTTTCTCATTACCACCGTCGATGGAAAGGTTGTACTGCTGTTGTGCACCTGTTCGGGTCACTTCATCATACCAGTTCGTGTTTACATCAGGATTGATGCCGAAGCCATCTTCACCGATAACGAATTCTCTGATGTTTGCTGCGGTAAGTCCATACTGGCTTACATAAGAAGGGTTGTTTAATAGCGATTCTCCGATAATCAGGATGTTCTCTTCCGTAGTTAATGGGCGCGTTGCGTCGTTGAAAACACCTGGTTTAACCACACCATATTCTGCATCAACACGAACTTTCGTTTTCCCGGCTTTACCAGATTTGGTGGTAATTAAAACTACACCGTTTGAACCCCTGGAACCATAGATAGCGGTTGAAGAAGCATCTTTTAGTACTGTTAAGCTTTCAATGTCATTCGGGTTAATACCTGCCAATGCGTTTGCAGAGGTTGTATTACGGGATAAGTCGCCCGAGTTAACCGGAATACCATCGATTACGAATAATGGCTCAGAAGAACCTGAAATTGACCCCAGACCACGAATCCTGATCTGCTGCATCGCACCTGGCTGGCCTGATGCGCCGGTCGATTGAAGTCCGGTTACACGACCTTGAAGCGCTTTATCTACAGATGTGAATGGCGTGGCTTCAATGTCTTTCGCAGCAACCGTACCCACAGAACCTGTTTGTCTGGCCCGGGTGGTTGTACCGTAACCGGTAACGATAACTTCTGTCAGCGCTTGTGCATCACCGGACAGGACAATGTTCATCACGGTAGAAGTTGCTGGGACACTCTTTGTGGCATAGCCGATGTAAGAGAAATCGAGCACACTCGATGCGGAAGGTACGGCAATACTGAACTTGCCGTCCGAGTTGGTTTGGGTTCCAAGGTTCGCACCCCGCACCCGTACACTTACCCCAGGCAACGGTTGCCCATCATCCTGGCCGGTAACTGTTCCTGTGACTGTTCTGGTCTGTGCCATACCATAGAGGCTGGTAAGCAGCAGCAGAAACATGCTTAGTAGTAGTTTTTTCATAACGTAAATTGATTGATAGATAGTCCAATATACACTTTTTTACAGCCCAAAACAGCTAAATTGAAGCAAATGGGGCGTTTAAAAACAAAAAGCGGCAATGTGCCGCTTTTATAAACTTATACTTAAAATATTCTTTTCTTCAGGAGCACTTTTTACTATTTATGCCAGTAAAAACGCTTCACTTCATCCTGATTTTTTTCATAACTCAGGGTTGTTTCGATGGAGAACTCGGCAGGGTACCCTTTTCCATTGAGCATGGATGGGATCCATTCTACCTGAAACTCCGGATTGTCAATGGAGAACGCCACTTTTTCTGACGCACCTTTAGAACTGAAGTTCACAGAGTAGGTTGCATTTCCCGTAGGATCAACGCTCGCAACAAGCACGGCTTGAATTGGGTTACCTGGAACTTGCAGCGCCTCTGGAATAGCTTTCTTCGCCGCTTCTAAAGCCATCGAATAATATTGGGATAAAGAAGCAATAGGCAAAGCAATAGAAGCTTTGTTTTTTACTTCTGCATCATCAGAAAGCACACGGATGTTGGCTACCGTAAGCACCTTATCATCCACAAACAGCAACTTGCGCTGGTCATAGTTATAGCGCATATACAAACTGTTATCTGGATTGAAGAAATACCAGTTACCCACGCGCTTACCGTTTACATAGTTCCCACGTAGTAGCGTCACGCCGTCGTTCTTAACGGAAAACAAGCCATTTTTTGAACCATTTAAAATTTGATAGGTAAGCTTGGAGCCATCATTGAGGTCTACACTTTGTTCGCGTATGTTTTGGGCCTGCGTTGCGACGCTGAAACACAGTGAAAGAGTTAAAAACAGATATTTCATGTTGATGTGGTTTACATGCTAAGAACACTAATTTAAAAAAAGGATTGAACAAAAATTGTTCATTACATAAAAAGAGCCACCTTATCGGGTGGCTCTTTCATTAAAGTTACTGAAGATTATCTTGGACCTGTGTAGGTGTAAGTCTCTTCAAATGAACGTGAACCAGCACTCCATTTTACATAGAGAATCTTCTTAACTGGATCCCAGTTACTAGAAGGATCTACAACTGGATCACCAATACCGCCATTCAATACTTTCACTTTGTTGGTTGCTGGGTCGATTTCGTAAGTCAACTCATTCGCCGCCGCAGTGTAGTAATTAACCAATGGTGTAGTTACTGTATTCGCACCGCTGGTAACCAATCTTGCAGTTTCGTTCAAGTTTGGTCTTAATGCAGTTGTTGCACTGGTTTTGTAGTTATAAACCCCGTCCCAAGCATTTTTCGCACTAAGGTTGATCAGGATGGTTCCAAAGTTACCACTTACAGTAGCTGCGCTAGTTGAAGTGATTGCTAAAGGAAACGCATACTTTTTCTTAAAATCGAACTTGTCAGATTTGTAAGAAACAACGATGTCTACACTTCTCTGACCCGCTTTAATCACGTATGAAGTCTGTGGAAATGTGTAAGTACTTGCATCTGGCAAATCGTAACCTACGAAAGTAGGGTTCTTGATACGCTGATCTGCATTGAACTTACGTACTGCAGCAGTATCCACACCAACGGTAACCGTGATGTCCTGACCAGCAGGGTTAGGGCCTGTTAATTGAACCGTATAGGTCGCATCAACGCTAGCCTGAGCTGGGAAAGATTGTGGATACATAGAGTACAATGCGCCAGCTGGAGATACAGATGATATGGTACCCGGGTTTTTGAATTCAACTACACTTGGACTGTTGTCAGGGCCTAGGGCATTATATTTATCTTTCAAACAAGATGAAAGACCTGTTGCGACAAGCGCAAGCAGAAGTATGTTTGAGATTTTTTTCATTTTTTTCATTTTCTATTACCTATTTAGCGTAGAACAATTTAGTTTTTGTTGTAACGTCTGTAGGAACGTTCTCCGCGTTAACCTGGAATTCTGTTGCTGGATAAAGCACACGTGCAGGTAAATCATTTGGCGCTTTCAACGATGCAAAAGTTTCAGTTGCTACAGTAGAACCCTGAACAATTCTAGGATAACCTGTTCTTCTGAACTCATTGTAACCTTCCTCACTGTTGATAAAGTTTACTGCAATGTACTTTTGCGTAATGATTGCTTCTAACTTCTGCTCATCAGTAGTTGCCAGATCAAAGTTCGCTAAATAATTGGTATTATTCGCTGCTACATAAGTATCCTTTAACGTTGCCGCAGGTGTAGGATTGATGTAACTGTTAGCAGAGTTTTTGTACAAGTAAGTTATCGAAGCAGTAATACCGCTTTCGAAAAGTGACTTCGTTGCACCCGGTACGAGGTTTACAGATGGCATAGAAGCCTCTGCTTGTAACAGATATGACTCAGCAGCTAACATAAGTACCTGCCCCATTGTAGCACTTTTCAAGATACCAACGTTGTTTTGGTTTTTGTTCGCGTTTGTACCAGTTACACGGGTTGCAGCTGGAATTTGCAGACCGCTGTACCAGTATGAACCGCTTACTGATCTTTTAACCGGATCAACATCATAACCCAATTGGTTTGTTGCTGGACCTACAAAAGTGATGGTTGTTAAACCGATTGTTTGCGTCACATTTGCGCCAAAACTAGCGTAAGAAGCTTTTCCTCTATCCAGGTCGGTAAGTTTAACACCATTATAAAAAGATAAGATCCAAGGTGTTGGCATTCTTGATAAACCAGTACCAGAAGCAGTACCGTTCACATCCCAGGCATTTGTACTCCATTTTGGATTGAACTGAGAAGCTGTATTCGCATTGAAACCAGGGTTTACAATTGCATCATCTGTAAGGTATCCAGCTGAAGTTGTTGGCAAAGTTGCTTTAGCTGTAGTTACCCAAGAAGCTAATTCTGTTGCTTTTCTAGCACGTACCAACATCTTTAATTTGATGGTATTTGCCAATTGAACCCATTTGGTTTTACCAGCAGCAGTACTACCACCGTAAAGTGGATCCTGACCGTCAGTAACGTTAACCGTTACGTTGGTTTCAGCTGGTGAATTTAAGATTGCAATTGCAGAATCTAAATCTGCATATACTGCTTTGTAAACCGCATCATACTTATCGTATTTAGGGCTTAGTTTAGCAATACCCTGACCAGCATCACTGTAAGGTACATCTCCGTATTGGTCAACCAAACGTTGATAGTTGTAGTCCTTCATGATACGAGCCATTGCATTGTAATACTTCAATGGACCGTCAGAAGATGTATTGCTAAGTACAAAGTTAGCTTGGTTGATGGCGTTGAATGCCCCAGACCACATGCCTGTATAGTTAGCAGTAGTGTATTGGTAAGTCCACTCTGTACCAAATCCACCGTAACCACCAGCATTCGCTTTGTAACCTGCAACCCATCCACCGAAATCATCAAAAGCGGTTGTAGAGTTAGCAGTTAATAGGATAGCTTGAGGTAATACAATATTTGGTGTAGAAGATGTCGGGTTATTTGGATTTTCGTTAACGTCCAGGTACTTCTTACAAGACGAGCTTGCAATAACTAAAGCGCCCAGAACAGCTACTTTTAAAATATTTCTCATTTTATAGGTTATTAAAATGTTAATGTTACTGTACCTCCGAAGAAACGGGTTGGAGGCGTTTGGCTTAATGTGTTAATACCGATCGCGTTGTTTCCTAATGTATAGTCAGGGTCGGTATATAAGTTTTCTTTCGGTACGAATAGGAACAAGTTTCTGCCTTGCGCACTAATGTTAACACCTTTTACATATTTAAGATCACCTAACAATCGTGCAGGCAGTTGGTAAGATAAGCTAATCTCTCTGATCTTCCAGTATGCACCATTGGTAACATAGTTTTCCGCAATTGCACGGTTTGGAGAAGATTGAGACCAGAAACCAGCACCACCATCTCTAACGGTAATGTTTGTGTTCGCAACGTAAGTGTTTGTAGCTGGATCTAAGTAAGAAGAGTTTGGCACAACAAAACGCTCTCTGTTGTACATTACTGTTCTTTCTCCAGAACCAGAGAATTCGAATCCTTCAGCACCAGAGTTGAAGATTGCATAGCCACCTCTGTATTCTGCTACTGCAGCTAAACGAAGACCTTTGAAGTTAACTGAGGTATTCAAACCTAAGATGTGTTTAGGGCTGGTATTACCTAAGTATTGGATAGATTGTGTAGCACTTGGATATCCTGTACGTGCGTCAACAATAATACGTCCTTCTGGATCTCTTTGGAAAGCACTACCAAGCAATACTGGATAAAGCATACCCGCTTGCGCATAGGTTTGTGCAGTACCACCACTTGATAAAGCTAAACGGCTAATGTCATTACTGATTGAAACAACTTTGTTGGTGTTAAAAGTATAGTTACCACCTACGTTGATTTCCCAGTTTCTGTTTCTGAAAGCAACAATGTTTAAAGTATTCTCTAAACCTTCGTTGGTTACTTCACCTGTATTGGTGTAGTAAGTTGAGAAGCCAGATGCAGCTGAAATGTTAACTGGAACAATTTGATCAACTGTTCTGGTGTTAAAGTAAGTTACACTTGCAGTAATACGGTTGTTCCATAATTCTGCGTCAAAACCACCTTCAAATCCGTTGGTTTTCTCTGGTTTCAAGTTTGGATTGTAAATGGTGCTGCTGATCGCATAACCAGGGTTGTTGTTGTATGGGTAACCACCTGATTGACCGAAAGTAGTCAATAGAGAGTAAGCACCTAAGTTTACGTTACCTACGGTTGAATAACCTGCACGTAATTTCAAGGTATTTAAAACATTGTTGTTTTTCAATGCTTCAACCGCGTTTGTTACGATGAAGGAAGCATCTACTGATGGATAGAAAATTGATCTGCTTGCAATTGGTAGCGTAGAGAACCAATCGTTACGACCAGAAGCGTGTAAGTACAAATAATCTTTGTAACCTAACCTTAAATCTCCGTATACACCTTGCTGACGAACAGTTGAGTTGCTCTCAGAACCCGTTACGTTAGCCGCTAAACGGTGAGCAACGTTATATAAACCTGCAAATGTTAAGCCTGAAGCAGCAACACCTACGTTCTTTGCGGTATTGTTTCTTAAGCTTGTTCCTAAAGTAAGGTCTAATCTTACATCTTTAACCAACTCCTTTTTGATGTTCGCCTGGAACTCAGAGAATAATTGTGTTGCATAATCTTCACCATCTGAAACGCTACCCGGGATATCGTTGTTTTTCAAAGATGACAAACCTAAGCTCTTTGTATAAGCTGAAAGTACAAATTTGTTTACACGGGTTTTGTTAGAAGAGTTTGAAGTATTGATGTTTGCACGATACAAGAAGCTTAACCAATCTGTTGCTTTAAATTTGAAGTCAACGTTACCAGTTAAATAATCATTTCTAGTATTTTGTCTGCTGTTATCAATTGTGAAGTAAGGGTTAGCATAGTATGCATTGTAGTAACCGTTAGGATTCGCGAATTTATCATTCTCCCAATCCTGGTAAGCTGTCAATGGAATGTGAGCAGCAGTTTGCAGAATCTGGTCATACATTGAAGAAGTTGCAGTGGTGATATCATATCTGTTTTGGATATAGTTCACAGAGTAACTTGCATCAAACTTTTTAGTGAATGCTCTTGTACCGTTTAAACGAAGAGAGAAACGGTTGTATTTATCACTTGGTGTTGTTCCTTTAGTATCTACGTATTGTGCAGAAACATAGTATGAGCTAATGTCATCAGCAGTAGATAAAGTAAAGTCTGTTTGGCTGGTAAGACCAGTGTTCCAGAATTCTTTTCTTGAATTGTTCGGGCTGTAAGGAATAGTCTGGATTGATCCGTCTTCAAGAACGTCACCAATTTCAACCATTGAACCATCAAATGCAGGTCCGTACTGTTGATTTTCGTGCGCAGTATAGATCTGAACATCGTTGTCAGCTCCTGAACCGAATCTTGTTTGTAATTTAGGGTAGTAACTTACTTGCTCTGCGTTAACAGTCTGACCAACTCTAATCACTGGAGCACCTTTTTTACCTTTTTTAGTGGTAATGATTAACGCACCGTTAGAAGCCTCAGAACCGTAAAGTGCAGCAGCACCACCACCGTTCAATACTTGTAGATCTTCGATATCTTCAGGGTTTAAGTTTCCTAAAATACTGCTTGGAACGATAACGTTATCTACTACAACTAAAGCCTGGTTGTTACCTAATAGGGAACGGTTACCACGTAGTACCAAACGGTAGCTTGGGTTAACACCACTACTAATTGTGTTCAACTGCAAACCTGCAACTTTACCTGTTAATGCAGAAGCAACGTTAGTTTGTTTCGCCTGGGTAAGTTGTTGCGCTTTAATAGTTGTGGTTGCAGTACCAAGTTGCGCTCTGGTGGTAGAAAGACCACCCGCTGTAATTACAACCTCCGTTAATGAAGTTGCATCTGGATCTAGAGAAACACGCATATTACCTGAGGTAATTGGCACTTCCTGATTTGAGAAACCTAAATAGGTAAATACAAGTGTTTTTGCCGATGCAGGAACTTTTAAAGAGAACCTACCTTCTGCTGAAGTCTGGGTACCTACTCCGGATACCTCTTTTACTCGTACTGACACGCCCGGGATAGGAAGGTTATCCTCCCTTGATGAGACTGTACCAGTAACTGTTCTTTCTTGAGCAATTGCAGAGGCTGCAACACACAAAAAGATGAACAAACTTAGTATAAGTTTTTTCATAAATTAATAAAATTTGGGTTAGTTAATGAGTTAATAATTCCGGAAGATACCAAAAGGCCAACAATTCCAAACAATTAATGTCATTTTTTTTAACATTTCTGAAACAATTAATAAACACAAGTGTTAGAACCTCCTTAAACGCTGTTTTGCAAGGAGTTCTAAAATTTTAGGCCATAAGCTTGAATTTTGAGCGTTTATTTTGCCTAATCGAACTAAAACCAAGTTTTATACTAGGCGTACACAATCGCACCGAACTACTGGATCTCTAACCATCTAAGGACCAACAACAGAAAGGGGTTTCCAATTCCTTGGAAACCCCTTTTCTTATTAATAATGGCAGAAATTACTGTTTATCCCACCACATTCTATTGTTAATGCTGTTGTCTGCCCAACCTTGTTGCTGCAGTGCTGCATTGTAATTCTCAGAATTCGTGTTTGCATCAGCGGTTGGATACCCTACACGTCTAGGAATGTTTGTTCCATTCTGACTGTTCGGTCCGGGAGCAAGTGCCGGGTAACCGGTTCTTCTCCATTCACTCCACGCTTCCCATCCATTTAGATACAATGCGATCCATCTTTGTAACCCAATTTGTTGCAATCCTCTTGCAGGGGCGTACGCAACTTCCGGGGTATTCTTAAATCCAGGATTTGAAACACCTGCCAACGCTAAAGAGGCATCAATACCAGCATCATAGTTTGTCTTCGCAGCAGCATCACCACCTGGAATCCAGCCAATCTTTGCAGCTTCAGCTTTAGCAAATGCAACCTGCGCATAAGTAAATATATATGCAGGTGCATTCTCTGCTCTATACCTTGTACCAATACGACTATATGCATTTGGAATGTTTGTCTGCACCTGGTTACCAAATGGCAAACCGATAACCTGACCATTGCTCAACACCTCTGCATATACTGGTAGTCTTGGATCTTTGTTCGCAGCAGAATATGTCATGTAATCCACAAGAGTCTTACTAACTGCATAGTCATTCCTTAAGGAAATGGTGTAGTTACGGAACCAAGGATTTTGATTGTTTGCATCTCCCGCAATGAACTTATACGTAATATCCTGGCCAGCAGCAATCGGTCCTGCAGTTAAAGCTGCGTTAAATTCCGTTGCAGCAAAGCCGCCTGCATTTGGATAAACTTTAGACATTCTCAAAGCCATGAGTAAACGTTGTGTCGCAGCAAATCGCTTCCAACCTTCCATATCACCATTTAAAATAATGTCCCCAACAACAGGTGCACCACCATCGATCTGGGCAGCCGCTTCAGTAAGCTCCTTTAAGATATCCTTATAAATATCTTCCTGTTTGTCAAACTTCGGGGTATTGATCTCGCTGTTCAATGCTTCCGAGTAAGGAATGTCACCCCAACGATCTGTTAATTTCCAAAACACCATTGCTTTCATAATTCTTGCAACAGCAATCTGATTGTTCGTAGAACCATTTAGGTCCGCTTCTTTCGCTGAAGCATTATTGAAGATTATAATCTGATTTAAATTCTTCAGGATTTCAGAGTACGCAGTATAGTAGCTCGGATTTAGAACAGCTGCATCATTGAATGGTGAATAGGTCAGGTATGGCCCTTCAGACAAGTATTGAGCGAATACCGGACCACCATTGGCTAAGCCAGTGAAGCCTAATCCACCACCGATCGACTCCTGTGTTCTTTGCATGGAGTAAGTAAGCAACGCCTTGGTAGATGCTGCGCTTACTTTAGTTGGATCAACGTTTGTATCCCCAAAATCTTCTAGTTTCTTACAACCCACAGATAGTACTGCGACCGTAAGTATATATATGCCGTATTTTCTTAAATTTTTCATATGTTTTCGATTAAAAACCAACTCTCAAGTTTAAACCATAAGTACGAGATGATGGTAACTGTCCGCCTTCTTCCCAGAAGCCTTCAATTTCTGATGGATCAACACCGTATTTCTTACCTGGTGCAGAGATTAACCATGCGTTACCCACTACAACACCTAAGTTTGCAGATTTAACAAACTTTAAGCCGTTGGTAAGCAAACGTTTTGGAACATTGTAACCCAATCTTACCTCCCTTAGTTTCAAGTAAGAAGCATCAATCATGAATTCCTCTCCTGATCCTCTTTGGAAACCGTTATAAAAAGCAGTACTTGCTTCAACATAACGTTCGTTCGGTTGACCATTTGCAAGCACACCAACAAATTTGTAACCACCACCTTCAGAAACAGGTAATCTCCAGTCAATACCTTTATCATTTAAACCAACAGATTCTTGAGACAATCCACTACCAAGGTTAAATGCACGCGTGGTTGAATTGAACAAACCGCCTTTAGAGAAATCTAATGAGAATGCAAGATCAAAATCAAACACTCTTAATGAACTGAATGCACCACCGGTATAGTCTGGTCTAGAGTAGCCAATAAATTGGTTTGGATTTGATACTGGAACACCACCTGAAGAAATAACCACATTGCCTGCGTCATCTCTTAGATATTTGCTACCTAATACGTAACCCCACTCTTCACCTTCTCTCAGGTTTAATGTATTACCAAAGAATGTTGAAGTATCATAAATTGTATTGCTTACTTCATCCGTAATTTTGTTTACGATGGTCTTTGATTTACTGAAGTTGAAAGTCAAGTTCCAGCTTACATTTTTAGATTGAACAGGTGAACCGTTGATACTGAATTCAAATCCTTTGTTGGTCAAATCACCAGCATTGATCAGATTGCTCGTATATCCAGTCGCACCGTTTGTTGCAATAGATAAGATTTGATTTTTATTATTGTTCTTGTAGAAAGCGAAATCCAACCCAATTCTGTTCTGTAAGAAACGCATCTCTGTACCGATCTCCAATGAACCGGTTAGTGCTGGACGGATTCTTCCATTCCTAAATTCGTTACCGATTGCCAAAGCTGGATTTGAACCGTATGCTGCACTTGTATTATATAACAAGTTCACACGGTAAGGGTCAACATCAGATCCAACTCTTGCATATGCTGCACGAAGCTTCAAGTAAGAGAAAGTCTCTTTCAAACCCTGTGGAAAGAATTGTGAAGCGATGAAAGATAGGGAAGCTGAAGGGTAGAAGTATGAGTTCAAATCCGGTGCAAATACTGATGACCAGTCATTTCTTCCGGTTACATCTAAGTATAAGTAGTTCTTATAACCGAATGAAGCTCTTGCAAAAACACTTCTTACCTCTTTGTTATAATAGCCGTTCTCTGTAATCGGACGACCTAAAGAAGCAGCGATGTTAAAGTAGTTCGGAAAACTTAAACCATTTGTCGTTTCCAGTCTGTTGCTTTCTCTTACTTCATGGCGCAAGTTCGCAGCTCCTAAAGCGTTAATAGAGAAGTCTCCAATAGTTTTATTATATACCAGGTTCAACTCATAGTTAAACTCGTTATTTGTAAACTGTCTTTGTTTGAAGTAGTCCAATTGCAAACCACCAGTAGCCATTCTTTCATCGCTGATCTGGTTGTTTAAATCACCACGTACCGAACCTTGAATAAACAAGTCATCTGTAATGTCAAACTTAACACCTACGTTACCAACCAACCTGTTATTACGTTGGGTTCTGAAACTGTTATTCACCAACCAATAAGGGTTATCCCAATATTGAGGTGTATTAATATCATCAGGCGTTGCACCATTTGGACCTAAAATATTCCATGAAGTGGGATTTCCATTAGCATCATATTGATTGGCTTCCATGTATTTCATGTCCAGCTGGCGTTGGAACCATTGGTTAAAACCTTGAACAACGTTCAAACCATCATTTCTGTAAGTTTCATAAGGCTGACCTACACGGTCTTCTTTAGAAAACTGGAAATCGGTTGTTACTGTTAATCTCTTGCTGATATCAAGCGCACCATTGAAGTTTACAATGTTGTTGCTTCTTTTAGCATTTTGTTGTGTTAACGTTCTGCTTTGGTTGGTATAACCAATTCTGAAGTTGTAAGTATCTCCACCGGAAGTTACCGCTAAGGTGTTGTTGTAACTTGCACCAGTTTGCAGGAACTGCTTAACGTTGTCTGGCTGAGCAGTTAAAGGCACTAATTTACCAAAATCGGGTCCAGGAGCCCAGCTATAATATGGGCGGTAAAGGCTTCCATCGATCTTTGGACCAAAACTCGCATCCGCAGCATAGTCCAGAATTTTCTGACCATTGAATGCCGCATACTCTGCTGGATGCACTGCTGGGTCATATTCAAAAGTTAACCACTCTGCAGAATAACCACCTGCATACTCATTTTGATAATCCGGAAGGATGGATACTTTTTCTAAAGCAAAACCAGAGTTTAATTCAACTGTAGTTCCGCCTTGTCTTGTACCCTTCTTGCTGGTAATGATTACAACACCATTATATGCACGTTGGCCATATAACGCAGATGCTGCAGCACCTTTAAGTACAGATACACTTTCAACGTTGTCCATGTTCACGTTCTCCTGTGTTGTCGGCGTACCATCAACAATGAATAGTGGATCGCCGATACTGAAACCATTGATACCACGAACGATGATACTAGCGTTGTCAAAAGATGAACTTGGGGAACCATTCAACTGAACACCGGCAACTTTACCTGCAAGGGCAGTACTGATATCCGTATTCTTGGCTACGGTCAGGTTTTCACCCTTAACTTCCGTTACCGCATATCCTAAGGATCTGCTTTCTCTTTTCTCACCAAGGGCAGTTACCACAACCTCATTCAAAGATTGTGCATCAGCAACCAACTGTACATTCACAACGTTAGAAGCTGGAACGGATCTGGATTGTGTAACATAGCCTACATAAGAGAAATCTAGCGTCGCGGCATTTGCCGGCATGCTAACGGAAAATCTACCGTTTGCATCTGTGAGGGTCCCGGCATTAACGCCCCGAACCCTTACTGTTACGCCTGGTATCGGCGACTTGTCATCGCTTGCAGTAACAGTACCAGTAACTGTTCGGTTTTGAGCAATTGCAGATGCTGCAACGCACAAAAAGACGAACAAACTTAGTATAAGTCTTTTCATAAATAATAAATAATAGGTTAGATAATGAGTTAATATTCTCTGAAGATAGTGAATGGGTAACAAATTCATTCTAAGAAATTTAACTTTTTTTAACATTTACAAGTAAAACGCGATTTAAAACGTTTAAAGGAACATTTTGCGCACGGACGGTTGATAATCAAGAAGATAAGGGAAGCACACCACACACCAAACATTATATCGCCAACTTAGTCTTTTGCCTTTTGAATACATCGCTGTCGAAAGCTAATATTGCATCAGAATACCCCATGAACATAAAACAAAAAAATCCTGGGTGCTCCCCAGGATTTATGACATTAAAGTAAGATGTTCCTTTGTCGAAGATATTAATTTACATCCCAGAAAAGCTTGGTCGTTGTTACATCACCGCCAATTGCCGAGGCGGCTTCAGATCTGCTTGCACCATTCAAGGTTTGCTCATTGATCGGGTAGATCACCCTTAAAGGAATCGCCAGGCCGGATGGTGTGGTTTGCCCCGGAGGTGCAGTAGCCGCACTAGGTGGATCCAATCTCGGGAAGTCTAATCTTCTCCACTCAACCCAACTGTCATACCCTCTATTATATAAGGCTATCCACTTTTGTGTACCAATAGCTTCCTTGTAGTTTGTAGAAGCGGTATTTAAAGCAACATCCGGTCTCGCCAGGTACGTTGCAGCCTGCTCTGCAGTACCACCCCAATAGATAATGGATGCGGTTACTGCATTATTATAGTGTAACTCGGCAGTACCGGGAACGGTGAAACCTCTTCTACTCGCTTCCGCTAATGCGAACTCCGTTTCTGGATAGTCAATCAACAAGGCCTCAAAGTCTAGCGAAGCAATCTTTGGGGTTATCGTAGAGTAGTTGCCATAAGAGTTGGAGAATCCATAATAGCCACCAACAAAAGCACCACCTACTGTTGTGAAGAATCCAGGTCTGCGCGGATCCGACAGCGCATTCAGTTTGTCGATAAATGGCTTGGCCCCGATATAGTCTGTCCTGCTTGTTAGAGCTGGGTTTGCAGCTGTCGCAATCGGATTGTTGTTCGGTGGCGTAGCCAGGTAAGGAAATCTTGCATTATCCGCTGCACTGGCAAAAACATTCGGTGCTGCAGCTTCTACCGCAGCCTTTGCTTTTGCCGGATCTATATCAGCCAAGATTAAGCCCAGTCTTAATTTTAGTGAATTTCCAAACTTCACCCAATTCTGCACGGCACCTGCACGCGTTCCATAGAGTAGATCCGCAGAACCAAAGCCAGCAGCAGTAGGTTTAAGTTGTCCTAAGGCCGCATCTAACCGCACAAGCAAGTCGTTATAGATTTCTTGTGCATCATCGTACTTGGGTTGAACAACCGTGATATCTAAGGCTTGCGAATAGGGAACGTTTCCGAAAGTATTCACTAAAGTAGACCAGGCCATCACTTCCATAATCTCAATCTGTGCATTCTGATTGGCTTTCACGTCGGTATTCAGCAGTTCATCAGCAGCCAGAATCCGCTTTGCTTCTTTCAGGTCGCTTAATACATCCTTATATAAGGCAGACCAGAATGCCTGCGGCAGGGTTCTGGAAGTGAGGTTATATCTTGGTTCATCCAGGTATTCTGTAGTGGTCCAGTACTGAACATAGAAACGGAAAACGTTTGTGTTTACACTCGGACTTGTAATAACATCTGCAAAGCTTTTCTGTGCAGCCGTAAACAAGGTCGCTGCTGGTACGGCTGTGGCCCGCTTCTGGTCCACATTATATTCTTCGAGGTCTTTCGCGCAGGAGCTTAACAAAACGACCGCAAGTAGAAAACTATATATTTTTTTCATGATAGCTGCTATAATCTAAATTTAACATTAAACCCAATGGATCTTACCGTTGGGTAAGCACCCGACTGATAACCCTGAACGTTACCCGATCCCAATCCATCTTCCGGATCCGCGTAAGGTACATTCTTGTGGATGATCCATAAGTTACGTCCAATTAAAGACAAGTCAATGCCTTTAAAAGCGCGAAGTTTTCCAACTAATTTCTCAGGCAAGGAATAGGTCAATGCCAGTTCCCTCAGTTTAACATACCCGGCATCATAAATCACAGATGCTCTTGGCGGGTTATTCGGATAACCCCATGGGGCAGTACCGGAGTTTGAAACGTCAATCCTTTTCGTATTTGGTGAACCATCAGCCAGAACCCCTGGTAGAATCACACCACCACCATCAGCAAGTGAATTCCGTAGCGGGTTGCCTAAATCATTCAGACCAGCAGTTTCGGGACTCATACCTGTACCTAAACCATACCACTGGTCTAATGTCCACAGGTCACCACCCTTCCGAATATCGATCAGGAAGTTCAATGCGACACGTTTGTACTTGAAAGTATTGCTGATGCCACCCATCCAGTCTGGATTCGGATCACCGATGATCTCATCGGCCCTTGGCGTAACCTGATAGTACCCGTCTGCGTTAACCACTTTCTGGCCATTCACAAAAACGAAGTTTGTTCCACGAATTACACCGTAAGGCTGCCCGATTGCCGCATTATACGTTACACCACCGGATAAACTTGCAGCATTCAGTTCTATGTTTGATACGTTCTCAAATAAGGAGAGTACTTTGCTTTGGTTGCGTGACCAGTTTAAATTCAGTGTCCAGGAGAAGTTTGATGTTTTAACCGGCACAACAAAGGCTGAAACCTCCACACCTTTATTTTGCACTTCACCCGCATTTACATACAAGCGCAATGATCCTGTAGCCGTGGTCACCGGAACCGGGGTAATCTGATCAATGGTATTGGTTTTATAAAAGGTAACATCAAAGCCTAAACGGTTATCCAGGAAAGCAGCATCAAGACCTGCCTCAACACTCTTTGTCCGCTCAGGTTTTAGGTTCGCATTGTTCTTTACATCAGCCATAGAGAACATCGGGATGGAACCAAAAGCAGTTGGCTTCGCATAAGTATCGAATACACTTAATGGTGGTGCATCACTACCAACTTCCGCATAGTTTACGCGCAATTTACCGTACGATAACCAGCTTACATCTTTCAGCAAGTTTGAAAAGGCAAAGCTACCGGCAATGGAAGGGTACCAGAATACGTTTTTATTGGTCGGTAATGTGGTCGACTGGTCCCTTCTGATGGTTGCATCCAGGAACACAAGATCTTTGTATCCAAAGGTCGTGCTTGCAAAGTACCCATCCACAGCACGACGTTCATACAGCTCTACCGGTGCTTCAATTGCACTTACCGAGTTGGATAAAGAGTACAGGTTGGGAACAACGAGCCCACCGTTGGTGCGGGCATTGATGTTAGTCAACTTACTTCTTCTTAAGTTCGCACCCAGCAAACCTTTGAACGAGAAGTCTTCAGTAATGTTCTTGTTAAAATTCAACAACAGGTCAAAGTTGGTCTCCGCAAAGGTTCCGTTGGTCCTGCTGTAAGAAGCAACACCTGTACTTCCAACGGCTATCCGCTCTTCCTGCAAGTCGAATGTACCATCATAGGAAACACGACCAATGACATCAAACCAGTCATTCACCTTATAGTTTAAACTTGTATTCCCGAAATAGTGGTCGCGCGTATCGTTCTCAAAATTCTGATAACGGCTAAAGTATGGATTGTCTGCATAGATTGGTTTAGTACCAGTAGCATCTGACCAGTTCCAGCTCACATTCTTATTGTTTCGCTCATAAGCCTCTTTAAGCTCCTTTATATCGGCACCAACGTTCCACCATTGGCGAAAGCCCTGGTTCGGGTTCAAACCGCTGTAGCCAGTCCCGAAACGACCCAATCCGTCGATTTTAGAGTAGTTCACAGAAGAAGTCACCGTCAGATCTTTCACGATTTCATAACTACCGCCAAAGTTGAACAGATTTTTAGTGATTTTACTGTTCGGCAAAACGCCAGTTTCGTCGTTTCGGGTGTACCCGATCTTGTAGGTCCCTTTATCGCCACCACCATCTATACTAATGCTCTGGTTAGAGGCTACAGAGGTCTTGTAGAACGTAGATGGGTCATTTGCCGCAGCAACCCATGGTGTGGCTTTCTGGTAGTTTGGAGAGAATGGGTCCAGAGCTGACCATTGATAAACCAATAGGTTTGGGTCGAATCTCGGACCGTAAGATGCATCGGAGCTAAATTGCGGGGTCATTACCCTTCCAGTGCCAAATACATCGCGATACCAGAAGCCCGGTGCTGGAACAACGTTGCCTGGGCCATCCGTTGCAGGTGAATTGTAACCCTGGCCATATTCTTTCTGATATTCAATGAAGGTCGACTTATCAATGGAGCCAAATGTAACCCCGCTATTCACGGTCACGTTCGTGCTGTTTTTCGAACCTTTTTTAGTGGTAATGATAATTACACCATTCGACGCTCTGGAGCCGTACAAAGCTGTCGCAGCAGCGCCCTTCAGAACGGTAACGGATGCCACATCATCGGGATTGATGTCGGCAGCAGCATTACCGTAGTCGTAACCTGCACGTCCTGTTTGTTGATTTAAGGTGTTCGCGCTGGCATTGCTCACCGGAACCCCATCCACGACAAATAGTGCCTGGTTGTTTCCGCTGATGGATTTTGCACCCCGAATCACAACGTTCGTGGAGCCGCCCATAGCATTGCTTCGTTTGATGTCCAGACCAGCAACTTTACCACCCAATGAATTCACGAGGTTGTTGTTCCTGGTCATCGTAATTTCTTCCGCTTTCACCTCCTGCGCAGCAAATGGCAATTCGTTTTTCTTTCTGGAGATACCAAGCGCGGTAACCACCACAAGATCGAGTTGCTGTGAATCTTCGGCAAGCGCCACATCGATACGATTTGAAGCAGGGATGGTAATTTGTTGGGTTACAAACCCGACATAAGAGGCTTCAAGGGTTTTGACCGCAGTGCCTACGCTGATGGTAAAGCGTCCTTCGTTGTTGGTTACGGTGCCTTGTTGTGTTCCAGGTACCCGAACGGTTACCCCGGGTATTGGCTGGCCATCAGTCTTAGACTTAACTGTACCAGTAACTGATCTGTCTTGGGCATAGATCTGCACGGTCAAAAGCACCAAAACAGAGATCATCTGTAGTAGTTTTTTCATAATTATGGGTTGGTTGGTTTAGGTTACCTTAAGTTATAACATTTTAGGTGATTATCAATGTTAAAATTCAATATTTAACAAAAAAGACCCGTGAATTTCAGTTTTTCACAGGCCTTTTGCCAACATTAGTTCTTTTTGTGACCAATTACACCCACTAAAACCAATATTATAGACTTGATTCAATCCGACGGTTAACTATTCAACTACTTTACCGCAGGTTAGCTGATATAACAAAAGTCCATTTCTAAAATTTGTTCATAAAAAAAGGGTGCCTGTCGGGCACCCTTTTTTTATTAAATTGATGATGTTATTTGAACAACCAAATTGGTGTATTTAACTCATCTGGTCCTTGGGCAGCAACTACAGCATCATAATTCGCCTTGTTTAGGCTAGGCTCGTCATTCGTGTAGGCTTGTCTAACTGGGATTTGACCACCGATATTCTGTGGGAAAGGAGATGGTGTTAAACGTGGGAATCCAGTTCTTCTCCAGTCTGACCATGCTTCGTAACCATAACCCATGTAGTTCGCGATCCACTTCTGCGTAATGATTTGCTCAATAGCGGTTGCAGGACTGTATGCTACGCCTGATTGCGTATAGTAGCTTTCTGGAACAGAAACACCATTATCGGCCATAGAAGCAGCAATACCTGCACGATATGCGGCCGATGCCTGTGCATCATCAGGTGCTCCAGTAATCCAGCCCAGCTTGTAAGCTTCAGCTTTCGTAAACATAACTTCCGCATAAGTAAAAACTTTAACGGGTGAATTCTGAGATCTGAATGCTTTACCAATCAAAGAAACCTGACCTGGCTTGTCAACATTGCCTTTAACATATTGCCCAGCCAAAGCCTGCGTTAATCCATAAGGCATACCAACGTAAGTTCCCTTATCTGTAGGGTCAGCATAAACAGCTACCCTTGGATCTTTATAAGCATTTAGCTTATTTACCATAACGTCGCTGATTGCATAGTCATAACGACCACTTACTTCATAGTTATAGTAAATGAAGTTCTCGTTTGCCGCTTCACCCAAGTGTCTGTAAACTACGTTGTCTGCATTTGAATTGATGACACCGTCTGCTAAGGCTAAGTTAAATTCTGCCTTTCCAGTAGCTGGATCTGCCTTAGAAAGTCGAAGCGCCATGTTCATGCGAATCGTCGCTGCAAATTTCTTCCATTTGTCTACAGATCCGTCGAATAGGAAGTCGCCTTGTACTGGTGCGCCACCGTCAAACTGTGCACCAGCCTCTTTTAACTCCTTAAACAGGTCTGCATAAACAGCTTGCTGTCTGTCAAACTTAGGTGTTAATATTTCATTGCCTTTCAATGCTTCTGAATAAGGAATATCTCCCCATCTATCCGTCATGTTCTGGAAATAGAATGCACGAAGAATTCTTGCAACAGCAATTTGATTCGCATTGGAACCATTAGCAATTACATTAGGTAGCGACTTAGTTTCCGCGTCTGTATTTAACTTAATGATGGTTGTAAGATCCTGAAGTGGACTGTTAAAAACACCAGTGTAGTTGTAGATTTTAGTATTATAACGAGATTCCGAGGTATACAAGGTTTCAGAGATCTGCTGTGTATAAAGCTTTGGTGCTACCTGATTGATAATACCCGCAGCGGTAGTCGAAGAAGTTACCGCAGTGGTTCTGCCCATGTAACGCTCAGCACTTGTTAAAAGCAATGAAGTCACGGGCTGGCTTGGAGAATTTGGACTCGTATTTAAATCCCCAAAGTCACTTGTTTTACAGCTACCCAAGATGGTAACTGTAGTGGCTATTATAAATAGATTAACTATATTTTTTTTCATTATGGTAGTATTAGAATGTTACTTTAAGATTTAAGCCGATTGTTCTTGTTCCAGGTAATTGACCACCTTCCATCCAGCTACCTGCAGATTCTGATGGGTCAATGCCCGGAACTGCAGTATAGATCAACCATGGATTACGTGCAACTAGAGATACAGAGGCTCTCTGCGCTTTTAATTTAGAAGCGAATGAAGCAGGAAGGCTATAACCTAGTGATAGCTCTCTTAATTTAACGTAAGATGCTTTGTAAGTTTGTTCTTCCCATGCATACGGGATATAACCTTCGTAGTAATCTTGTGCTCCAATGTAGGTTGTATTCGGCTGACCGTTTGACTCATAAACTCCAGGGATCAAAATACCACCGCCATTCGCAGGATCATCACGCTTCGGATTTCCTTTATCATTCAAACCAGCTGTTTCTAAAGCAAGTCCAGATCCAAAGGTATTACCTCTACTTACAGAGAATAATTTACCACCTACCTGGAAGTCTAGAGAAGCTCCAAAAATGAAGGACTTATAAGTCACGGTACTTGTTAAACCACCCGTTAAATCAGGAACAAAAGATCCTAAATTGTGGTCGTCTTCAAGTAATGGATAGCCGTCTGCGTCAATAATCGCCTGACCTTGCTCATTACGTTTGATACCCGTTGTTACTAGAGTACCCCACTCCTGACCAACTCTTCTTTCAACATTGATCGATGGTGTTCCTACATAACCGAAAGAATCGTATGGGAAGTTATCTAGACCTGGGTAAAGTTCAATGATCTTACTTTTTCCACGTGCAAAGTTTGCATTTAGATCCCAGGTAACAGTTTTACTTTTAATTGGTGTACCACCTAAACTAAATTCGATACCATGACTTTTGATCTCTCCGGCATTAACAAGTGCTGACGAGAATCCTGTTGAAGATGGTAAGCTTAGTGAGATGATCTGATCTTTAGATGATCTATTATAGTAGTTAAAGTTAAACCTGATTCTATCTTTCACAAATCTTAACTCTACGCCTGCCTCATAAGAGTCTGACAAGGCTGGTTTAAGATTCTCATTTGGAATTTGGTTTGGAACACTCAATGAAGGGAAGTTGCCATAAAATCCGTTAGAAGTATAGGTTTGATAAATCTTGTATGGATCAATATCAGAACCAGTTCTACCATAAGATACGTTTGCCTTACCGAAAGACAGGATGTCTTTATTCTTGATTAAATCGGTAAATACAAATGCTAACGATCCACCACCATACAAATAAGAGTTGTTGTTACGTGGCAATGAAGACGACCAATCGTTACGGATGTTCAGATCCAGGAACAAGAAGTTTTTGTAACCCAAAGATCCAAAACCATAGAAACTTCTTACTTTTTTGTCGAAAGAGGCATTAGTTGCAGTAGGTCTGTCCTTAGAAGCAGATACATTGTAGAAGTTTGGAACAGTAAAGCCACCAGCTGTTGCTGTTTCCATTTGCTCATCATGATTGATGCGCAGTTCTGCAAATGCACCAGCATTCAAAGAGAAGTCATCGCCAAATAGCTTTTTATACATTGCATCGAAAACAAAGTTGTTCTCTCTGGAGCGGCTCTGACCTGCAGTATAGCTTTCCAAGTTTAATGTACCTGAAGCTACGCGTGAATTGTATGCACCAGAGGAATAGTTTCCTTTAGCTGTAAAATCCAACGTCAATTCAGGAAGTACTTTGTAAGAGGCAGACATTAAGCCGAAAACTCTTGAGCTGTTATTAACCGCAATATTCTCGTACGCTTCAACATACGGGTTATCCCAGTATTGAGGTGACGTATTTCTTGGACCTACAATATTCCAGGTTGTAAAAGTTCCATCCGGATTTCTATAGTTCTTCAACTTTTCAATCTCTGTGTCCCTATGGAACCATTGGTTGAAGGAACCTGATGTTTGTGCTCCATAACCTTCGGCAGGACGGTTGAAATAGTTAATTACGTTGAAATTTACATTTGAAGTAATCGTCAATTTCGGGATTGGGTTGTAAGTGGTATTTACACTTACCCTGTTCTGATCCATTTTAGTGTTCGGAGAGATACCCGTTTGATTGATGTTGGTATAAGAAGCTCTTCCGTTGAACTTTTCAGATGATTGTGAAATCGCAATGTTGGTGTTATTCTGTACACCAGTATTATAGAAGTCTCTGATGTTGTTTGGTTGTGCAACATAAGGCTGCAACTGCGCATACTCTGGGTCGAACTTATTCCACGCGTACCAAGGGGCATACGGTTGACCGTCAAATTTAGGGCCCCAACTTTCATCAACACCATAGTTATAATACCTTGCACCGTTCATGTTAGCCAATGCAGGGTCATCTGTTGCTGGATTATACACGAATGTGTTCCAATCCTGCGTTGCACCACCACCATATTCATTCTGGTAGTCCGGTAGTGTAGCTACCCTTTCTAACGTGGTGCTGTGGTTTAACTCTATACCAAAACCTTTGTTTGCAGCTCTTTTAGTTTTGATTACAACTACACCAGCATCACCACGTTGACCGTATAGAGATGTTGCACCTGGACCTTTTAATACGGTCAGGTCTTCTACATCATCCATGTTAACGCTGGTAGCAGGAACAACAACACCGTCTACAACATATAAAGGGTCACGTCCGCCGTCAATGCTACTAATACCACGGATACGAACCGAAGCTGCACCAAAGCGCGCACCAGAACCCCCTAAAACCTGAACACCAGCGATTTTACCTGCTAAAGCAGTATTTAGATCCACCTGTTTGGTTTGTGTTAATTGATCTCCCTTTAGTGATTGCTGCGCAGTACCAACGGAACGCTCAGACCGTGTGATACCTAGAGCACCTACGATGTTTACCTCTGCAAGAGTTTCTGAATCTGAAGCAAGCGAAACATTCATCGAATTCCCGGAAATAGGAACAACCTGCGTTACATAACCTAAATAGGAAAATTCTAATGCAGTTGCCGTAGCTGGAACACTTATAGAGAAAGTACCTGTAGCACCTGTAACGGTACCACCTTTCGTTCCTTGAATTCTGATGGTGACACCGGGAATGGCCTGACCATCGTCTTTGCCGGTCACCGTACCAGTAACTGTTCGTTGTTGCGCCATTGCCGACATGGCAATAAACATCAACAAAAACAAACTTTGTAATAATTTTTTCATGTAATGTTTGAAATTTGTTAAAGCTTTATGTGAATAATTTGCAAAGCTACCTAAACACCAGCCCTGCTCAAAACCATGTCAAGCTATTTTAACATTCAGCAAACAATTAACTAATCATTTGATTGAGAATCTTTTCGTAAGTACGCGCGGGGATTTTGTAATTGCAATGTCATTCCAAATCTGATTTGGCTAAACAGCTTTCTGCGTATTAATATTTCAAGAAACCATCAAAAACTTAGAATCTTCCATAAAGCTAATTTTCTGTATTTTTTTCGTGATTTACATACTTTGGGTATTTAAATCCAAAAAGCCGGATAAATTCCTGATTTTGGAGCTCATGCTGTACTTTTACAGGTAAAATCAGGACCGGTACTATGGAAAATATCGAAAAGCTATACGACATCTACTTAAATCACCCAACAATCTGTACGGATACAAGGGCCATTCAGCAGGATTGCCTGTTCTTTGCACTAAAAGGTGATAAGTTTGATGCGAATACGTTTGCGCTTCGAGCTTTAGAAGCGGGTGCAGCTTATGCGATTGTTGACGATGCAACCTTCGCTACCGACGATCGTTGCGTCCTTGTAGATGATGTATTAAGCACATTACAAGCACTTGCACGTCACCATCGTAGCCAGATGAACATCCCGGTAATCGGCCTGACCGGCAGTAATGGAAAGACAACCACAAAAGAGCTGATCAATGCCGTACTGTCAACCAAATACAAAACTTATGCAACCAAAGGGAACTTGAACAACCATATCGGTGTTCCACTTACCTTACTCGCTATTGGCAAGGATGTCGAAATTGCCATTGTTGAGATGGGTGCAAACCATAAAAAAGAAATTGAATTCCTCTGCAGTATCGCCCAGCCAACACACGGCTTAATCACCAACATTGGTCATGCACACCTGGAAGGTTTTGGCGGCTTTGAAGGCGTGAAAATCGGTAAAGCAGAATTGTACAAATGGCTTGCGACAACAAACGGCTATACCTTTATATATAAGGATAATACCATCTTAATGGAGCTGATCCAAAATACCGGCTTACACGAGGTAATCTTCTATGGTACCGATCCTACTAACCCCATCTCCGGTGCGCTGGAAAAATCCGATCCTTATCTGGTGGTCGCCTGGAGCAAAGCTGGTAAACAGTATCAGACAAAGACAAATCTTACCGGAAGCTACAACTTTGAGAATATCCTTGGCGCCATCAGTATCGCGGACTTCTTTGGCGTATCGCCAACTGAAATCAACCAGGGTTTGATGACCTACCAGCCGAAAAATAACCGTTCTCAACTTACCCAGACGGCATATAATCAGGTCATTTGTGACTTTTATAATGCAAATCCGAGCAGCATGGAAGCCGCGTTAAAGAACCTGGCGGCACTAACTGCGGATAAGAAGGTCGCAATTATAGGTGATATGTTTGAAATGGGTGAAGAATCCCTAGCACAACATGATCGCATTGCCGCAGTTGCAACAGGCATGGACAATATTGAGGTAATTTTTATCGGTAAAGACTTTTATGCTTATAAAGAAAAGTATAAGGGCCACTTCTTCCTGTCACCTAAGGATGCTGAATCATATCTGCAAAACACACCGGTACGGAACAGCCTGGTTCTGCTCAAAGGCTCCAGAGGTATGGCGCTGGAGCAGCTTTTACCTTTGTTATAGCAGGATTAGAGAGCGGCAATCTCTTCAGGGGATAGCTTGGTGAGCTTTGCGATTTGATCAATGGAAAAACCTTCCTTTTTCATCTCTGAAGCAACTTCCAAAGCTTTCTTGTGCTCACCTTTTTCAAGGCCCTTTGCAAGTCCACGCTCTTCTGCAGTAGTTACCGCATATTCCATTGCGGCGTGGTTATCCCATTTACGTTTTAAACTCTCATCGTACATTGTCCTTTCCTCCTTTGTCAAATTTGTATATTCAGCAATGCTGAATAGCTTTTCAAATATCGGCTTCCGCAGATACACGGGTACTTTATCCAGCAGACTCATATTCTTGAGCACGAAAAGCCATTTGTCAATCTCCGTCTCCAACAAATCCGCTGTTTATCGAATTTACGCAATTCTATAAAGTAATAGCCCAGGTTATTGTAAAATACTGCACCGGAGTCCCTGTTGCACAGGCAAATATCATGCAAATACTGCGGCGCATCAGATTCCTCCAAAGTAAAATCCTCTAATAAGGCGATCAGGTATATTTCCGAAATCTGATATCCCCATGCAGCACGATTTCCCTTGGGCGCCTGGTTGCTAATGAGCCTTGAGGTGTAAAATAAAGCTCTTTCTTTAAAATTGGCTTGTTTGGATCTTTGCACTTCTATCAAGATCTGCTCGCCTGCATTGCCGGTACAAAGCAAATCAAAGATTACCCCACCTTCTCACGAAGCTCCCCAGGATGCTCATTCTTGTTAAAAACAACATCAACAATCTGCTTTCGACCCCTGAATACTGCGTTAATAAAGGCTATCAACAGGTCTTTATTAGGCTCGGTGCCAAAGATCTTCTTAAAAGCAAAATCAGCTAGTGGATCAATGTACTTCCCGACGGGTGGTAAAGATTTATTGTTCATACTTAAAGATAAGTATTAAACAACAAAAAACACTTTTAAGTAAAATATTTAACTTTTAGTACGAAACCGTAATACCTGCATCACTAACTTCCTTCAGCGGATTATCGCGCATATTCTGTTCAATCTCGAACTCATAAACGCCATTAGCAGGGAAGCGGTAATTGGTCAGCATGTTCAGCTTGTACGTAAATAGATTTCCGGAACCTGATCCCAACCACTGCCCATCGCTTTCGGCAAGCTTATATTCAAACCTGCGGGTTATTTTCTTCTGCCCGGGTGCCTTTACATGCAAGAGCACAAAGATGTTCGAATAACGGTAATCCGCGGTATGACGCAGTTTAAAATAAACCGTATGCGGCTTGCTGTGATCTTTAATTTCCACGCTGGCTTTAACCTTATTTACATAACTCCAGTTACGTTTGGGCATGGAAACGTTCAGATCTGCCAGGTTATTTGTATCGCAACCCAATGTTGCGATACAAATAATGGCTAAAAAGAAGTAGTACTTAATCTTATTCATCTTTAGGCTTATCCTGCGCCGGTTTTTTACGTCGGTTGTTCCGGTTTCTGTTGTTTCTGTTGCCAGCTGGTTTAACCACAGGTTGGCCGTCTACTGTCGCCGGAGCAGCCGCTAAGCCACCTTCTACTACAGGACCTTCAACAGCTGGTTTTTTCGGCTCCGGACGTCTTTGTTCAGGACGTTTACCTTCAGGGCGTTTAGTCGCATCCTGTGGCCGGCCTTCGCGGCGTTTAACCTCTGGTCTTGGTCCTTCCGGACGAACACCTTCAGCTTTCTTGCCGTCATTCACATGGCGCTGTTGAACAGCACGCGGTGGACGCTCCTGTTTTTTATTGTTGTTACGCTGATTCTTGTTTCTAGACCTGTCATCCAGGCGGGTAAGACTATCCTGTCCAACAACGTTTTCGTAATCTAACACCTTTTCTACCGGTTTTGAACTTGCAAGTTCAAACGCTTCCTCTTTCAGGTTATTCGGTTTAAGGCCTTTCTTATTCATGGCCATGATCTCTTTCACACGGTCCACTTTCAACGGAATCCAGTCTTCCACATTAGGATAACTGAACCACATGATCTTCTTAAAGATATCCGTTTTCTGATGACGGGCAACGCCAACTTCAGTTTGCAGGCTGTCGATACGATCCGGAATGTCTTTCAAAGCATCCAGATAGGTATCCAGCTCGTAGTTCAGGCAGCATTTCAGCTTACCACACTGTCCGGCTAACTTCAGCGTATTTAAGGAAAGATTCTGATACCGTGCCGCAGCAGTAGATACCGTTTTAAAATTCGTTAGCCAGGTAGAGCAGCAAAGCTCACGGCCACATGATCCAATACCACCTAAACGGCCCGCTTCCTGACGCATACCAATCTGGCGCATCTCAATGCGAATACGAAAAGTCTCCGCCATTTTCTTGATCAGCTCACGAAAATCCACACGCCCTTCAGCAGTATAGAAGAAAGTCGCCTTGGTTTTGTCACCCTGATAATCCACGTCACTGATTTTCATCGATAAACGCAGATCAAGCGCCAATGTACGGGCCTTGTGCATGGTTTCCCATTCCAGGTCCTTTGCAAGCTTCCACTTCTCTACATCCGCTTCCGTAGCTTTGCGGTACACTTTGCGTGTTACCTGGTCCATCGACGTTTTGCGACGTTTCATCTGCATCCTAACCAGCTCGCCGGTTAGGGAAACATGACCAATATCATATCCGCCGGTAGGGCCTTCAACAGCCACCAGCTCACCAATTTCTAAATATATGTTATCGTTGTTTAGGAAAAATTCCTTCCTTGCACCTTTAAATTTAACTTCTATTACTTGAAACGGTATATAATTGGAGGGCATATCCAGGTTGGACAGCCAATCGTAAACTTCTAATTTCTGGCAGCCTCCAGTAAGGCAAGAGCCATTACTTTTGCAGCCCGAGGGGGCGCAACCGCCACCTGTAGAACAACTTCCACATCCCATAGTTAATTGTATATATGTTGAGTCCCTTTCGGGAACGATTTAAACCTTATTGTTTTTATTAGCTGCAAAGATACATCTAAAAAGAGTATTTTAGGATTAGCATTCCGCTCGATGTGGTAGTGCGCCAGCTCGAGTTCTGAAATAATTGCCTCTGCCATGGGCAGATCCAGTACATTGGCACTTAGCTTCCTGGCCGTATCCAAGGTACGTGGCGGCAGTTTTACTAGTGCATCTGCACCACTTAAAAGCAGACTGCATTCCCTTAGAAAACTGATCCCATACCGTAGAAAGTTTTTCTGATTTTCCCGCCCCCATGACGCCGCCTTATCTACAAAACCCATCATGCCCAGCACGTCACCTTTAAAGCCCATGCGCAGCCATTCGGCGAAAAGCTCCGCATTGTTGTTCGCCTCATGCTCCACCAGCGAGCGGGCTTCGATAAGATTGCCATCTGCCAGAAAGCTGTATTCCGCTGCCTGTTCCGGCGTTAAGGCATGTCTTTCCTGCAGGTAAGCCTGAATATCCTGATCGGAAAGCTTCGGAATTTTGGTAATCTGCGTTCTGGAGAGCAGCGTAGACAGGATCTGATCCTGATGATTCGCAACCAGAATAAACAGCGTATGCGCAGGTGGTTCTTCAATAATCTTCAGTAGTGCATTAGCCCCACGGTCCAGATACTCCGGCAGCCACATGATCAGCACCTTCGTGTCGCCTTCAAAGGCTTTATAGCTTAACTTTTTGATGATGTCGTGACACTCCGCAATGTTGATGTTGGCCTGCTTGTTTTCCGCATTTAAACGGGCGCGCCAGCTGTTCATATCCACATAGGTGTTCTGAAGAAGCATACTGCGCCATTCTTCCAGGACATCTACCGCAACCTTCACATCCTTGGAGGCAAAAAATGGATACGAGAAATGCAGATCGGGGTGGATGTAACGTTCATACTTCCGGCAGGAAGAGCAGGTACCGCAACTGTCTGTTGCTGTTTTATTTAAACAGTTGATGTACTGCGCATAAGCAATGGCCAGTCCCAGAGCACCACTGCCATCACAGCTTAGAAAAAGCTGCGCATGACTGATCCGGTTCTCCTTAACGGTTTGAATCAAATGTTCTTTTATGGCCTGCTGACCTATGATATCCTTGAACTGCATTTTCTGCAAAATAGTCAAATTTTCGAAACCTATAGCACACCGTGCTGCTGCAGCTATAGGCATGCAAATCTTTCCGAACCTTGAACGGTAGAATATTAGCTGCGGAAAAGTATTTAACTAGTCTTTGCTCATCAAATATCTTACAGGCTAAAACTGCTTTGTAATGCTAACCATCATATTTCTAGGTTCGCCAGGAAAAATTCTGGTGTGGTTAAAGCCTGCAATCCAGTACCTTTTATTGAAAACATTATTAAAATTCAAACCAAGCCGGAGTTTATCCAGGGTGTAATAGGCCGCAGCATCGAAACTGGTGTAAGATGGCACCTGCAGGCGCAAGACTTCAGTGTTCCTTCGTGAGCTGTGATTCAAACCTGCTCCAAATCCCAGGCCGGAAAGTTGACCTTGAATGAAGTTGTATTTAATCCAGAGATTGGCCAGGTGTTTCGGTGCATTTGCTTTTTGCAAGCCAACTTCAGTGGCCAGCCCTCGAGTAATTATGGCTTCGTTATAAGCATAGTTCGCGTTTATGGAAAGATTGCTCATGATGTTACCCACAGCTTCAAGCTCGAAACCGCTCGATTGTTCTGCCCCGCGTTGCCGCAGCAAGTCTGGATTTACAGGGTCATTGGCGGTAACCAGTACATTTTTTTGTTTGATTTGATAAACGGAAACATTCATTGCCAGCCGGTCGCTAAAGAAACTACCTTTTGCACCAGCTTCAATCATGTTACTGGTAGAGGGATCAAAAGGGCCTCCATTGTTTGGGTTCGTGAATGTAGAAGGACTTTGCGGTTGATATCCGGCCGTGTAAGTGCTGTATACATTTATTGTTGGTGACACACTGTAAATCATGCCGATCCTCGGAATCAATGCTTTCTGGGTAACGCTTGTTTGCCCCTCCAATTTGTAATTGCTGAAGTCTGTATAAAATTCCTGTCTTAAGCCCAGTAGTACCTGCCACTTGTTTATGACAATCTGATCCTGCAAATAAACCGCATTGATCATGTACTTGCTTGGGGCGAATACGGTGGGGCTAAATAGATAGCCATCCGTGTTTCGTATTGGATATTGCACGTTATTCAAGTCAAAATGCGCAACGTTCGGCACCGGATTTCCAACTTCATCAAGCAGGTAAGCCGAAGGATTGGCCGGATCAAAACTGGATAGCACAGCCGTATTGCTGGCATTGCGGTAGCCTCGTGCAACATGCTGACTGCTACCTTGTGGCCTAACCTGCTGAACATGATCATAGCCCAGCAAAATGGTGTGCTTGAAGATGCCATGTTCAAGCTTCTGCCTGAAAAAGCCGTTGATGTTGTCGGAAGACAAGCGTTGTATTCTGTCGAATACCTGCATGGCAACTTTAGTCGGAATTTCCTTTCCCTGTCCATCAACGGCAAAGATGTTTGAAGTCCTGTGTTCCAGCAATTTCTCGTCCCAGCCAAACTTCATGTAAGAAACGTTCAAAGATAGCTGCTCAGAAAACTCGTGGGTCATCCCTGCATTCAACTGCAAGTTGCGCACCTTGTAGAAATCATTTGGTGCAGCAATGGCCAGGGAGATCGGCGTAGAAAAGATATCGTTTGAGGCAGTTGCTCCAAATACAGGTTGCCCACGGTCGATCCTGCTGTTGTTGTGGCTAAAAACCAGGTCCACGTTGATGGAGGTCTTCCGGGAAGGCATGAAGCTGAAGGATGGCGCAAGCATAAAGTTTTCGCTAAACTGAAGGTCCCTGAAGCTTTCAGCGTTAGCATAGGCCGCATTCAGGCGGAAGAGTATGGTACTATCTTTTGCCAGCGGTCCGGTGAAATCTGCAGCAGCACGAAGATTATTGAAGCTTCCTGCAGAAAAAGTCAGTCCGGAGCGCTTTTCAGCCAGTGGCTTTTTGGTCACAAAGTTTATCGTACCCCCTGGCACCGCATTTCCGAAGAGCGCAGAAGCTGGCCCCTTAATAACCTCCACCCGTTCGAGGTTGGCGGTAACCGGCTGATCGAAGTATCCGAAGGCCGCACGCAGTCCATTGATCAGGCGTGGCTGATTTTCTCCACTTCGGAAGCCACGGATCACAATATCATTGTAATTTGAATACCGGTTCACGCCACTCATCATCTTGGTGACCTCCCAAGCCTTCGTCACCTGACGGTCAGCCATCAGCTCTTTGGTTACGATGCTCACCGCTTGCGGAACATCCTTCAAATAAGTAGCGGTTTTTGTGGCTCCGAACGTATAGTCACTTTTATATGAATTGCCTTTGCGGCCCAGGATTTCAACCTGTTGGAGGCCAAGTTCCTCGACAGCCAGTACAACAGTCAACTCCTGCTGCTTACCAGCTTCAATATCCAGCACTTGCTTCAGGCGCTTATAGCCAATACCGGAAAAATAGATCATGTACCGACCTGACTTGAGGTCCGTAATCCTGAACTGTCCGGAAACATTACTGCTGAAAGGGTCATTTCTACCCTCCAAGCGAATGTTTATGTCTGGCAAACCCTTGCCATGTAAATCTGTTACACGCCCCTGAATTTGCGCAGACCTGGGTTGTGCAATGGCCGTAATTATGAAAATGGACAACAATATTCCAATGAATAGAAGCCGTTTGAGCAAAGCGCTGTAGTTTATGGAAATCATGCCAGGCCTATAATGATGTGTTTGATAGATGACCGATGCTAAACAGGTTTTCTCCCTTTGAAATTGGTGGCGTTGCATTCATATACAGGATGATGCCATCAACAGGTGAGATCACATCTTCCAAGTAATTACCGAACAGGTCTGTAATCTGCCCGATCTTACTGCCTTTTAAAACTTGCTGTCCAGCCTTATTGTCGCTTTTGAAGAAACCAGTGTGCTTACTATCAATGCTCGTACGATTTTCAATATAGCGATGCTTTATTGCAGGTTGACTTACGCCTTTTACAATCCGGAGTGATTTAGAAACATTGTCAAGCGCCTTCAGGATCATATTTACGAACTGGGGTTCTGCCATCCCGTATCGTCCACATTCAATGTCGACGGCTGGAATGCCACGTGTAATAGCTTCCCTCGAGCAGTACATGGAAGCCTCCTTCAATGACTGTTCGTTTCCAAACTGAACGATGGTTTCGAATCCAAGGGCAACTGCGAGTTTCCGACCCTGCTCTGATAGTTCAGGTTTATCATAATAGTTGTAATAACCAGCGTAAGGCATTAAATCATTTTGTGCATCACCGGCATGTACATCTATCATATAGTCGCATTTTGCAATAAGCTCCGACCCAAGAACCCAGGCCAGTCGTTCTGTTATGGTACCGTCTGCCCTACCAGGGAAGACACGGTTTAGGTTCTTTCCATCCTGGGGATTGTAGGCAATACTTCGGCGGAGAAAAGATGGCAGATTTGCATGATGTACAATTATGATTGTACCGCTCATTTCTGCAGGCTTAAGCTGTTTTGCAAATTGCTGCGCTGCAAGGATTGGAGGATACTCATAACCATGAACACCTGCGGTGATTAACAAAACAGGTCCAGGCTTGCCGCCGTGACTTACCGTGATTGGGATAAAGGTGCTATCCTGATCACTGCTAACGGTAATTGAAAAGGACAGCTGCTTACCGGCTCCAATCAAGTGTCCGGCAATGGAAAATGGCTTCACCTGCGCTAAGCTGCTTTGACCCAGCATAACGGTAAGGAGTATTATAGAAGAAAAAAAGAAGGAATGACGCATGTTACTTCAGCTCTTTGGTATTTGTTTTAAACATGAAAATGGCGAGCAGGCTCACGAGGACATTGGCTGCAAGTAGGACTAATATTCCGGATGCCGATTTTGTATAATCCGGAGCAGCAGTAAAGCTATACTGCGGCTCTTTGGCAAAGTCTGCATGCTGAAATGCACGATCCTGATATAGGTATGGATAATAGAAGGCTTTAAGCCGATCATGGTAGGCCTTTGTACCCGCTATAAAGTCGAGGTGCTGCTGCAGCTCCGTTCCGGCGATCCCATTAAGGACCTCCTGAAGTTTGGCTGGGGGACTAACCACGCTCAGATTGGAGGCCAACGAAAGTCGATCGAGCATCTTTTGCCGGTAAGCCTTGTAAAGCGTCTCCACGGAGCGGTCGCCAAGTTCCTGAAAAGCATAGTACCACTTCCATTTAAAGGCACCTTCTACGGAACCTGTGTTGCTGTATTGTGGGTAATGTTTAAAGAAGCGGTCCATGGTTTCCGCCTTGGGCTTGTCCCAGCCACCATGCACAGCTTCACGTTGTACCATGGTAAGTTGCAGCCCTTCCTGAACCGGCTTGCTGATGTCTGTAGCGGCATTGATGAGTACGGGTGCAATAACCGCAAGCATGAGCCATACGCCCAGCAGGCTGATGGCGTTGAACGCTGAACTACGTTGCAGTGCTGCGATCGCACAGGAGGTGCCAAGCCAAAAAATGGCATATAGTAATATGGCCAGCAGCCAGTACAGTGCCCGTAGATCTGGTGCTGCGCCTGTCCATAATAAAGCGGTAATGGACAGCAGGATTACCATCGCTGCAATGAGCAGGAATCTGAATATAATCTTGGCTAAAAACAGCGTAGATAGCTTGAGTGGCTGTGCAAGTAACAGCCGGAGTGTTCCCTGCTCCTTTTCAGCAGAAAGCAAATTAAAGCTGATGGCAATGATAAACAGCGGCAGGAGAAACACCATTACGAAGGACAAATCAAAACTCCCCGTAGCCAGCTTTAACGGATTGGTATTTTCTGAATTATAAAGCTGATTCTGTACGGCGAGTAAACGAATTTTAAGGTATGCCGGACTTACATCACGTTGTCCAATGGCGAGCGCCGCCCAGTTATCCGGATGGTTTTTCGCAAAAGCAGAATGATAGTAGCCAATATCGCCAGCATCAGCACTGTCCGGAAACTTTTCGCCCATCTCTCTGATGTTGGCCTGGTAGATCTGTTCCAGCCCTGCGATCTTATTACGTTGTTTTTTTAACTCATAGTGGCCGGAAAAGATTCCATAAAAGCCAGAAAGAAGCATCAGCAGGCAGAATGCAACAAGGCTCTTTTCTGTTTTGAAGTTGAGCCATTCGAAATGAAGTAGAATACGTAATTGCTTCATATTAGATTTTTCTTTTTATTCATGGTAATGATGATTAAACCGTACACAAGTGCAGTCCAGAAAGCCAGTGCAATAATGGACAGCGACACGTTTGCCAATGCTTTTGTAAAAGCCGGTCCTTCATAGTAAAAAGGCGGATAGCTGGCATAGATGTCGGCCTTGAGCCTGGAGGTTTTGTCTTTGTGTGCAACTTTGGTCGCCTGGAGGTTATTGAGGTGCTGGGTTAATGCATAACGATATTTTTCGGCAGCATTTAAGAAGTCGACATAATGAAAGAAATCTGTTCCCGCCATAGACATGGAGATGTTTCGGATGGCCAGGTAGGGGTTGATAAAGCCCGCCCATATAGATAATCTATTCTGATCATCATAGATGGCGACCAGTTCATCAAAGTGTTCCTGGTAAATTTTACTGCTGCTTTCCTCACCAAGCGCCATAATCAATCCGTCTACGTTCACCGGGAGCTGACTCAGGGAATCGACCTGATACTTCTCCAATAAACCCTGCTTAAATTGCTCCAGCCGCTTATCCATGGGATCATGCCCATCAATGCCATTCTTGGATTCCTCGTGTACACTGGCGTCCATAGCTGCTTTCGAGGGTTCTTCATGTAGGGAGCTTCCCAGATTGCTCAGCGCTTTCGGCATGAGCACAATGCTGAAGATCCAGATCCCCAGCAGGGTGACCAATGCCGTTCTGGAATGTTTGTTCAATGCGGAGATCAGAATGGAGCCGGCAATGAAAATGAAAAAATACAGCAGGTAGGTAAGCATGAACACAGCAGTACGCAACAACAAGCTGCTATCCAGTATGAAGTCGTTTATGCTAAGCACAAACAGGAAAACAAAAAAGAACGCGGGTAAGACGATCATGCTGATCACCTGGATATAGCCCAGCAGTTTGGCTTTTGCAATGGCTTTCAGGCTTACGCCCTGACTGAGCAGCACCTTAAGTGTGCCTTCCTCATGCTCGAGGGTAAAGGTGTTAAAACACAGGAAGATGATCAGCAGTGGTATCAGCCATTGCATGACGAAAGCAATGGTCATTTCGCCAAAACGGATCATGGCGCCAGACTGCTGAACCTGACTGAAGTTCGCACTGTTTTGCTGATGGGCTTCCAGGTAAACCATCGTTCCGGTGTAAGAATCCAGGCCAAAGTCCAGAAAGCTTAATACCGATTTCGGCCGGAATGCATAGGAGCCGTAGTGGGCAACACGGTGTGGATGCCGGTCGGGTTGATTGTTGAAGTTTTCTGTTGCAGTACTTTGGGCGAGCTTTCGCTCTGCAGCCAGAACCCGGTAATTGATAATTCCTGTAGCTGCCGCCGTAAGCAGTAAAACGAGGATTATGCTGCCCAGAATGATGAACCGCTTATCTCTGAAGGCACTGATGCGCTCCTTTTGAGTGATGTTTCTGATCATAGCTATCCTTTCATGTAATCCAGGTACAATTGTTCCAGCTCCCCTGCATTCAGTTTGGCGGCATTAATTTCATCGATGAGAGACCCGGCTTTCATGATGCCGATACGCTGGCTCACCTCACGTGCTCGAAAGATGTCGTGCGTAGCCATGAAAATGGTCGTACCAGCCGCACTGAGGCGCAGCAGCAGTTCTGAAAATTCATTACTCGCTTTCGGATCCAGTCCTGAGGTAGGCTCATCCAGCAACAGCACTTTAGCATTCTTTGCGACCGCAGCCGCAATTCCGACTTTCTGCCGCATGCCTTTAGAGTAGCTACCCACACGTTTATTGATGGCATCTGCCTGTAATCCGGCCTCTACCAAAAATTGATCAAGCGCCGATTGGCTGTATTCGAAACCCGCGAGTGCACTTAGCAGCGATAGGTTTTCACGACCGCTGAGGTTCTGGTACAACATGACCTGCTCCGGAATATAGGCCAGGTGTTGCTTAACCCCGACCGGATCTTTGGAAGCATCAACGCCGTTTATGCGTGCTGCGCCGGCACTAGGCTGAATAAAGCCCAGAAAGAGATTGATGGTTGTTGACTTCCCGGCGCCGTTTGGCCCGAGCAAGCTGAAGATTTCACCTTTAGATAGTTTAAGGTGGAGTGCATTAAGGGCGGTTTTCTCTCCATAAGTTTTGGAGAGGCCCTCGGCTTCTAAAATGATTTGCATAATAAAAATTAAGAATAAGCCTGAGGTAGGGATACCTACAGGCAAAAAGGCTGAAATGGTCCATGGTGATTACATACGGTAACCGGACACAAACTTGAAAAGAAGTATTTAACTAGGAAATAGGGGGACCTTTGTTGGTCCAGGTGTGAACAGCAACCTCAAACAGCTTTTGCGTGTAAATTGTGCTGACAGTTTTGGCCATCCTGGGAACTGCAAAGTCAAACACCGCAATTTCCAAAGGTTGCGTGCCAATTTGTTGACTGGAAAGATCTTTACAAAACTTGCATTTGAGCACCGCATCGGCAATGGTTATTCCTGAAGCCGGCTTATCGAGGCCTTCAGTTGAAGACACATGCTGATCCTCCACATGATTGTGGACGACTTCAGTTACCTGGATCATAGAGAAGCTAAACAATAGCAGGTAAGTGATAAAAACAGAAAACTGGTTTCTTAAATGATGCATGTGTTGCTGCAAAGTTGGGCTAATAATTAGAAATTTCAAGTAAGATGTCAGATAAATTAATGTTGCACCCAATTTGTAAAAGCATAGTTACATCACCTGAGGTTCAGGGCTGCTCATGCCCTCAAAATACCCCTAAATTAAATTTCCATACCTTTGTACTTTAAAATACAGCTGCTTATCGCTTATAAAAATCATTTATGCCCAGAATACTAGCTTTTGATTATGGCACCAAACGTATTGGAATTGCCGTTACAGATCCTTTCCAGATCATTGCTACCGGGTTAGATACGGTTCATCCAAAAGACATCATGGCTTTCATCAGCAAATATCTGCAAACTGAGCAGGTAGAGGCTTTTGTGCTTGGCGATCCAAAGCAGATGGACAACACGCCTTCGGAAAATGCGCAGCATGTTGTTGGCTTTTCACGTAGCCTGAAAAAGCAGTTTCCGGACATCCCACAGTTCTGGGTAGACGAGCGATTTACCTCGAAAATGGCGCATCAGGTCATTCTGCAAAGTGGACTGAAGAAGAGCGATCGCCAGAATAAAGAAAGGGTTGACACCATCTCGGCGACCTTGATCTTACAATATTTCATGGAAACCCGTCGTTAATTTCAATACCAATACAAAAATGATTACTGAAGAACTGCAAAACTTACTCTTACAATACTGCGAACCGGAAAGCGAATTGCTGCAACGGATAAACCGCGAAACGAACCTGAAGGTACTGATGCCCCGGATGTTATCTGGACATTACCAAGGTCGTGTATTGAGTATGTTGAGCAAGCTGGTTAACCCGAAGCGCATTCTGGAAGTTGGAACCTTTACCGGTTATGCAACACTGTGCCTGGCGGAAGGTCTGCAGCCCGATGGCAAGCTATTTACGCTCGACATCAATGTAGAATTGGAAGACATGGTGCGCAGAAATTTTGCAGATTCTGCGTATGAAAAACAGATTGTGTATCTGCTTGGTGATGCAATGAAAAACATTCCGCAGCTGGATGAAGTTTTTGATCTGGTGTTTATTGATGCCGATAAAAAGAATAATGGCAGCTATTATGACCTGGTTATTGATAAGGTGCGGCCAGGGGGACTTATTATTGTTGACAATGTGTTATGGAGCGGCAAAGTTCTTAGCAATCAACAAGATAAGGATACAAAAAATATTATTACATTTAATGATAAGATTGCTAAAGACCCACAGGTAGAAAAGTTGATATTACCTGTGCGCGACGGTTTATTTGTCATCAGAAAAAAATAACTATGGTTAAAAAGTTCCTGTTCGTTTTGCTAAGTGTAGGCTTATTACACTTCGGAGCATCTGCTCAAACGACTCGTAATTACATTGAAGAAAACCTTCCGCTTGCGCAGCGTTTAATGCGCGAAAACAATATTCCCGCCAGTATTATCCTGGGCATTGCCATTCATGAATCTGCAGCTGGCACCAGCAAAATCGCCCGGTATCTGAACAACCACTTCGGGGTTAAAGGTCAGAACGACAGTAAACAGATCCGCTCTTCCTACAAAGGCTATAACAGCGTTGAAGATTCCTACCACCATTTCATAGATTTTCTGCAAAGTCGCACGACTTTTAGTAATTTGTTCGCGAAATACGGCGGCAGTGATTATGCGAGCTGGGCCAAAGGCATACAGCGCGGTGGCTATGCACATAGCAAACTGTGGTCTTCGCAAGTAATTGCATTGATCAAGAAGTATGAACTTTTTAAGTATGACAATGACCCGAATGCAGCAATGCGCATGTTGGGCCCCGTAGCACCAATAACCAAAAAACTTAAGCCCACGCCGGTAAGCAAAGTGAAACTGATCAATGAAAAATAGAATTTTACTACTACTGCTGGCTGTTGCCTTCCTTTCAGCTTGTAAAACCGCTCAATACAGCCGTAACAATCGTCAGATTGAAAAAAATGCAACCAAAGGCAAAGGGGAAATCCCTTCCTACACTACCTTGTCTTACATCGAGCAGTTTAAAGGTGTAGCCATTGAAGAAATGAATGCCTACGGTATTCCTGCAAGCATCACCCTGGCCCAGGGAATTCTGGAGTCGGGAAATGGAAACAGCAGTCTTGCCAAATACGCAAACAACCACTTCGGGGTTAAAGTGACGTCCGACTGGAAAGGTAAAGGCTATTACAAAGATGATGATAAACGAAACGACTGCTTCAGGGTTTACAATGATGCACGCGAGTCGTACAAGGACCATTCTGAGTTTCTAAAGCGCAAGCGCTATAGCGCCTTATTCGAGTTGGATAAGAACGATTATAAAAATTGGGCTTACGGCCTGAAACAGGCTGGTTATGCGACCAATCCTAAATACCCGGAGCTACTGATCAACCTGATTGAGAAATACAAGTTATATGCGTATGATCAACCCGAAACGGAGGCGCAGAAGTTAAGGCGTGAGGATCGCGTATTCACAGAGATCAACGCAAACATCCCGCAGGAAAAGAAGAAGTTTACACCTGTGAGTGTACCGCCTTCGCAAAAGGTGATTACCGAAGCGCAGGTTGTAGAGAAAGTTACTCCAGCGGTTTCATCACAGCCAACAAACACCTCAACGGCCGTTGTTGATGGGAAGTATTATGTTGTAACCAAAGGCGATACGCTGTACAACATTTCAAAACGTTTTAACCTGACCGTGGAGGAGCTTCAATCGATGAATACCCTGCTAGATGAGGGCATAAAAATCGGGCAAAAGCTGCAGGTGGTTAAATAATGTTAATTTGCCGCAGGCATGTAGCGGATCATGTATTTTTGTATAGATGAAGTTTTACGGTTCCCTGCTCTTGCTGTTTCTGTGCTCCGGCTTATATGCTCAAAAGAAAGCTGTACAGGGCTTTGTTATTGACAAGGATAGTAAGCAGCGGCTTGCAAAAGTTTACATCTACAATTCTCGGACGGACCAGGGTTTATACAACAATACCAAAGGCGAATTCTCTACCCAGGCGGCAATTGGTGACACGCTGTTTGCTGCTTTACAGGGCTATGCTGTGGATACGCTTGTTTACAAAGGGCAAAATGCGGTATTCTTTCAATTACATCCACTTTTCATCCGTCTGAAGGAAGTTACCATTGTGGGCAGCAAAAACATCAGCCCCGAAGAGCAATATAAAAAGACACAGCAGGAATATAAGTATGCAACCGACCGCGGCAGTTCGAAGGATCTGCTGAACCTTGGGCAAAGGGGCGTGGGTATTGGCATTGACGCCATTTACAACCTGCTGAGTAAGAAAGGTAAAAACGCGCGGCACCTGCAGGAAATTCTGGAGCGCGACTACAAAGAGCAGATCATTGATTTTAAATTCAGACCGGAATTTGTGAAGCAGGTTCTGGGTATTTCTGAGCCTGAGCTCACGGATTTCATGCAACAATATCGCCCGAGTTATACTTTCGTGCTGAGTGCTTCAGACTATGCCTTTATCGTTTACCTGCGGAATAGCTATACTGCTTATAAGCGCAATCCGAAGGCATTAAGACTCCAACCTTTACCCGACATCAAGATAGACAACCTTTAAAATTTTAGCCCTAAACTTTTTTAAAGCCACTTTTTTGGTTTTCTTTGTAGTAATGAAGGGCTTGTATATTGGTTTAATATTCGTTTTTGCGTTTGTCACGGGGCTTCAGGCTCAGGAAATCGACACCGTTCCAATTAATACCAATGATTTAAACTTACGTCTGAAACGCAGTCCGCTGCCTTCCAGAATGGGGAATCTGGAGTACAAACCCATCCAACTTATGCCAGTCGTTATCGACGCAAAAGTGAACTACTGGAATACCCGGACCTCCGTTGGTATAAACCTGAACCAGGCCGCATTTAGTAATAACTGGACTGGTGGTGGGGTTAACTCCCTTGCTTTGACGGGATTAATAAACCACAGAGCAGAATACAGCCGTGAAGGTTATAGCTACATTTCTGAACTCATTCTAAACTACGGTAAGGTTCGCAACAAGAACCAGTCGGAAAAGAAAACCGTTGACCGTATTTTCTGGGACAATAAAGCCGCCATTCAACTATCCAAGAACTGGTATTTCTTCGGTTCCCTGAGTTTTGAATCGCAATTTGACAACGGTTACCGGTTTTACAATGACGGGAACGGTAATGAACTAAGAAACCTGCTCTCGAGGTTTATGTCACCAGGTTATCTCACAGAATCCATCGGTTTTGAATACAAACCAAGTAAATATTTTTCAACCAGAATTGGTACGGGAACGGCAAGGCAAACCTTTGTCCTCGACACGAGTTTGGTTCGATTGAATGCTGCTGCGGGGAATACAAGTTTTAACAATTACGGTGTGCCTGCTGGCGCAACCTTCAAGAATGAACTGGCTTTTCAGGTGGTATCTAACTTCGATAAAGAGATTGCCAAAAATCTGAACCTGAAAGCGCGTTACATGGTGTTTATTCCATACGATCAGCTCGATTATACCAACCACCGTTTAGATGTGGAGCTTCGTGCGAAGGTTAACAAGTTCATGAACGTGACGGTTACTGGTGTGGGGCTATACGACAAGAACACCACGGATAAGATTCAGGCAAGTCAGACACTCGCGCTGGGCATGGTCTTCATGTTCCCGAGGTAAGCTATTTCCTTTTGTGTTTTCTTAGATCAAGGTAGTCTATGTAGTAGAGCATTTTGATGGATAGGCTGTTGTTCTGCGGTCCGGAGAGGATGTAATCCAGGTTTCTGAAGTATCTCTTTGTTAAATAGCTGTCATTGGTTTCTGAGAGGTTTTTATAAGTGACACTTAGCTCGCTGCCCGGCGCAAACTGCCAGGTGTAGATTAGATCGATATTGAAGACGTTATAATTCCGGTCTGTATTCTGCAACGCAGGACCTTCATAGGCGGCTAAACTGCCGTTTGCCTGTAAGTTGTAGAACGCCCTATTCCTGCGGTCGGACCAGTAATGCCTTGCCCTTAGATTGATGCCCATCTTGTTTGTGAAGTTGTATTTGGCATCTACGGCATTTTCAATCGTGTTTCTGTCGTACCTTGAAAACACACTTTGTGAACCATTAAAAGTCACCCAGCTTACAAAATCATAGCTTGGGGAATAGCTGAAGTCTGTTCCGAAACTTAGGCGATCGCTAAGTCTGAAATTCTGGTAGAAATATAGATCGTACATCTTACCGTTGAACATGGTTCTGTTGGAATAGCCAAGGTATCCACCCGCGTTATAGGCTTTGGCACGGTTGGAATTCAGGTACGTCTGTATAGTAAAACCCCCCGGACTTTTATACAAGCCGCCATTTCTGGATTCATAAAAGTCGTTTCCTTTTGCAGTCCAGTTTGCGTAGATCTCCGCCGACCATAAATTTTTGAACTGCACATAAGGCCCTGTTTCCACGGTTAGGTTCTGGTATGCTGCGGGCTTGTAGCGCCTGGAATAATTCAGGGACATGAAGGTGGCGATTTTGTAGTACCATTTACCGGGTTTGTAAATGTTGTAATGGATGGTTCCATTTTGATCCAGGAAGTTGTTGTTGGTGAAAAAGCCCATATCGGATGGATCAAAGACGCGGTCGGCCATGCGCTGGCGATAGCTCCAGGTGAAGTTTCCACTTTGCTTACCCGTTTCAACTTCGTAGTAATAGCCGGTCCGTTGATCTTTGTCGGGGTTTGCCGTTAAGTAACTCATTTTACCCGCACCATTTACGTAATACTCGTTCTTCTTGTCGTTCAAATTGAAAAGCATCGCTGTTACGTTGGCATCGTAGGCACTGCCTTGGCGAAGCACATTGGTATTGATCAGGCTGACAGCGCTGTTGTTTTTCAGGTTCTGATCCAGCACGAATACGTTGTAGTTGGTTAGCGGCTGACTTTCTATCTCCCGACGATTGCCCTGGGCGTCTTCCACGATGGTATTCATGGAATTTGTAACGGCGTTGAATATGCCGATGCCCAGACCTTTGGCGGTACGGCCGGATACTTTAGTGGCATTAATGACTTTGCTTTCTAGTGGCGATCGGATTACAGTCTCACCTTCCTGTATTTGATCGCTGAGGTCTTTAGAATAGGTTGGTGAAACACCGATCCTTCGACTATAGAACAGGTCGCCTTTGTTAAACAGCTCTGTCCCTTCGGTGAAAAAAGAGCGGTTCTCATTAAACTTTACTTCAAAGGGCGTGAGGTTGAGGATGCGGTTATCAGATTGTACCTGTCCGAAGTCGGGAATAAGGGTCATATCCAGCGTGAAGCTGTTGCTGATGCCATATTTCACATCCATTCCGCCGTTAAAAGAGGTGGTGGTATTCTTTATCCCTGGAACATTATTGGGATAGTGGTTGATGAGGGCGGACACATAAGGAGAAAAGGACAATCGCAGCGGAGCTTTGATGTTTTGCAGGCCGACCATTGTACCACTTTGATTGAGTAAGCCGTTGACTTTAGGGTCTACCGGATTCCAGAAGGTTTGGGAGTTTTCCATCGCGCGTTTGCGGATGAAGTTGATGCCCCAGTTCTGAAGGTCTTTGCTGGAGAAACGCAGTGCCGAGTACGGGATTTTAAGTTCTACGGTCCAGCCTTGATCGTCGAGTTTCACTTCACTTTCCCAGACGGCGTTCCAGTTCTCATCCTCTCCACCAACCTGTGAGTATTTGGCATCAAATTGCGATCCTGCAGCGGTGACAATAAAGCCGTTTCCATTTATGCGATCCAGGTAGGTATCCAGAAAAACGCCAAAGAAATCGGCATTACCGATCTGATCTCTGGAAACAAGCTCATGGGCAATGCTGTCGGGCTTGGCTTTCATGCGTGCTGAAATGTAGATGGCATTGTCATCGTATAAGACCTTAACTTCCGTGCTGCGGTCTGCGGATTCTACACGTCCGGGATTGGGGTTGTTTTCTATAAAACCAGTGGCTATGGGTGCGTCTTTCCATACCTCATCATCAAGCAGGCCATCTATCTTAGGACTTGTATTGGTGCGCATTGCATTGATTTTGCGTTCTGCAGCGGGTGTTTGTGCAGCAAGGTTGAGGGAAAAGAACAGCAGGAACAAGCCTGGAAGGAGCGATTTCATTAGCAGCATTTCCCATAGGACTGCAGGGGTATGCAAAATGTTGCACCATGCAGGATAAATATTTTAACTTGTATTACAAATGCGATTGTGGGCAGGGCTATTTTAATGCTGTTGCCGAGGGTTAGGACTTGTTTTGCTTGGGCCTTTCCTAAACTACTATTATCCTGCTATAAGGAAGGTCAAAGTCCCGGATTAAGCCCTGGCTGGGCCCGCTACAATAAAAGATAAATGGGTGTAAAGCATTTACGCGCAAAAATTAATAACTTTGAGGCTACAAAAAAATTAACAATAAGCATTAAAAGAGATGTTTGAGAATTTACAGGATAAGTTAGATCGTGCATTTAAAGTACTAAAGGGGCAGGGTAGTATTTCGGAGATCAACGTGGCAGAGACCATGAAGGAGATTCGTAAAGCCTTGTTGGATGCCGATGTAAATTACAAAACAGCCAAGACTTTTACTGACGAGGTTAAAGAGAAGGCCCTTGGTCTGAATGTACTTACAGCAGTTTCTCCGGGACAGTTGCTGACCAAGGTGATGAACGATGAGCTTACAGCCCTGATGGGTGGTGAGGTTACCGATATTGATCTTAAGAACAATCCAACCATTATATTAATTGCAGGCTTGAACGGTGCGGGTAAAACCACCTTCTCGGGTAAACTTGCGAACTTTCTGAAGAGTAAGGGTAAAAAGCCTCTATTGGTTGCTGGTGACGTTTACCGTCCTGCAGCGATTGATCAGCTTCAGATTTTAGGGGAGCAGATCGGGGTGCCTGTTTTTGCGAATCTCGCATCTAAAGATCCTGTAGGCATTGCACTGGAAGGTATTGCAGAAGGTAAAAGAAACAACAATAACGTCATCATCATTGATACCGCCGGTCGTTTGGCCATTGACGAGGAGATGATGAACGAGATTGCTGCCGTGAAAACCCAGACGCAACCACATGAGATCTTATTCGTGGTGGATGCAATGACTGGTCAGGATGCAGTGAACACGGCTAAAGCCTTCAACGATCGCCTGGATTTTACAGGTGTGGTACTAACCAAACTTGATGGTGATACCCGCGGTGGTGCGGCGCTATCGATCAAATCGGTGGTAAACAAGCCGATCAAGTTCATCGGTACAGGTGAAAAAATGGAAGCACTTGACGTGTTCTATCCAGACCGTATGGCTTCCAGGATTTTGGGTATGGGTGACGTGGTTTCCCTTGTTGAGCGTGCGCAACAGCAGTTTGACGAGAAAGAGGCCGCAGAACTACAGAAGAAAATCCGTAAGAATAAGTTCGACTTCAACGACTTCTACAACCAGATTCAGCAGATCAAGAAAATGGGTAACATGAAGGACCTTATGGGTATGATCCCTGGCGTTGGAAAGATGATGAAAAACATTGAGATTGAAGATGATGCATTCAAGAACATTGAGGCAATTATTCAATCCATGACTAAATACGAGCGTGAAAACCCTGATGCAATTCAGCAAAGCAGACGTTTACGTATTGCAAAAGGTTCCGGAAACAAGGTTGAAGAGGTTACCAAGCTGATTAAGCAGTTTGAAGACATGCGTAAGGTGATGAAACAGTTTTCGAATCCTGCGGCAGCAGCTAAAATGATGCGCGGCATGCCGAAGATGCCTCAAGGCAAGTTCTAAGTATTTTCAAAAAAATTACTACGGCGCTTCCAGTTGGACTATACTGGCCTATACTAAGAAAAGTATATGCTTGTTAAGACCTACGGAAGCGCCGTTTTTGGTGTAGATGCCCTCACCATTACCATCGAGGTAAGTATTGGCGGCGGCAATAAATACCACATTGTGGGCCTGCCGGATAATGCCATTAAAGAGAGTTTGCGGCGGATTGAAAGTGCAATCCAGACGACGGGGCTGCGCATGCCACGGCAGAAGATCGTGGTGAATCTTGCACCGGCAGATATCCGCAAGGAAGGTTCTGCTTACGACCTGCCCATTGCCATCGGCATTCTAGCCGCTTCAGGGCAACTGGAAGATTTAAAGCTCTCAGACTACTTCATTATGGGTGAATTGAGCTTAGACGGCGGCTTACAACCGATAAAAGGCGCTTTACCGATCTCCATACAGGCTCGTGCTTCTGGCTTTAAGGGCTTCATATTACCCAAAGATAATTCCCGCGAAGCGGCGATCGTGTCTGAACTGGATGTATATGGCATGAAAACGCTCGCTGAAGTAATTGATTTCTTCAATGGCAAGCAGCAATTTGATCCGGTGATTGTAAATACCAGAGATGAGTTTTACCACAATGTAAGCAGCTACGAGCAGGACTTTTCGGATGTGAAGGGGCAGCAGAACATCAAACGGGCACTGGAGATTGCGGCAGCTGGTGGGCACAACCTGATCCTCATCGGGCCACCTGGTGCCGGGAAGACCATGCTTGCCAAACGCTTACCAACCATTTTACCGCCTTTAAACCTGCAGGAAGCTTTGGAAACCACTAAAATCCACTCTGTAGCGGGTAAGCTAAATGCGCTGGATGCTTTGATGACGGAGCGGCCGTACCGGAGTCCGCACCACACGATTTCGGATATGGCACTGGTTGGTGGCGGGGTTAATCCGCAGCCAGGGGAGATTTCTTTGGCACATAATGGCGTGCTTTTTCTGGACGAGCTCCCGGAGTTTAAACGTTCGGTGCTGGAAGTGATGCGGCAGCCGCTGGAAGATCGGCAGGTGACGATCTCGCGGTCGCGTTTGAGTGTGGCCTACCCGGCTAGTTTTATGCTTATTGCGTCAATGAATCCTTGTCCCTGCGGCTTTTATAACCACCCGGAGAAGGAATGCATCTGCGGGCCAGGGATTGTACAGAAGTATCTGAGTAAGATTTCAGGTCCACTGCTGGACCGCATAGATCTGCATGTGGAGGTCACGCCGGTGAACTTCAATGAACTGGCTTCCATGCAGCCGGCAGAAAAAAGTGCGGTGATCAGAACGCGGGTGATGAATGCGAGAACCTTTCAGGACCGCAGGTTTGAGCAGCAGCAAGGCATTCACTACAATGCGCAGATGAGCCCGAACATGGTGCGTAATATTTGCGACATCGACGATGCGGGCAGAAGCTTGATTAAGCGGGCAATGGAGAAATTGGGGCTTTCGGCCAGGGCTTACGACCGCATCTTGAAGGTTTCCAGGACCATTGCAGACCTTGCCGGCAGTGAGAAGATCTGCCTGGAACACCTGGCAGAGGCCATTCACTACCGCAGCCTGGACCGGGAACGCTGGACGGGTTAATAATCTTCTTCTTCCTCGTCGAACAATTCGTCCTCATCGTCCTCTTCCTCTTCTTTATACTCAGAAATGGCCTTACCGATTTGGTTTACTTCTTCATTGGGTTCAAATAAGGGCAGTGCAGTTTCCTCATCGAGCTTTAGCCATTGGTTTTCGGCATCCTTCTGGATTTGAAGGTATTCTTTTCCGTCTTTATAGATGGTGAAGGTTTCCTCCGGCTCCGGGAAGACGGCGTAGTGTGTATCTGCGACGATGATGTCAAATGGTTGTTGCATGGTGCTAGTCTTTATTGTTCTTTAATTGTTGCATGAAAGCAATGAATTTCTTGTGGGCATAGTTGGCGGCACCTTCCTCGTTGAAACTGATGCGGCCTTTCTTATCCAATACGATAGTGGTTGGTAAAGTTCCTTTAAACAGCTGTTCTGGAATGTTACTTGCAAGCTCGTAAACCGGCATGCTGTAGTTCTTTTTCTGCATGAACTTGTTCGCCTCTGGCAATTTACTATCGGCATCTACCAAGAGGAATACAAAGTCCGGATCGTCTTTAAACTGCGTATATAGCTTTTGAATGGATGGCATTTCTGCCTGACATGGCGGGCACCAGGTGGCCCAGAAGTTCAGGAACACCACTTTCCCTTTAAGTCGGCCGAGGTCAACAACGTTCCCATTGATGTCCTTGAAGAGAATACCGTTCAGGTTTGCTGCGGGTGGCATGGCTTCCGGCGATGTTGCGGCCGTTGTTCCGGGCCTGAACAGACCGATCTCCATCAATCCGCGAAGCATAAAGGCTTTAGCAGAAGGCACAAACACGATGAGCAGCAGTAAGCAGATCATCAGGATGTTCAGGTAGTTTTTCTTTAAAAATGCTTTGTTAACCATAAGCTGGAATTTCCTCAAATATACCAATTATTGAAAGCTCAATATCGTTTTTACAGGGGAAACAGCCGCTATTGCTCAATTGGAATGTAAAATTAAAACCAGTATGGCCTTTTGTTGTTTAATAACCATCTAACTAATTAACTGTCTATGAAAGAGGAAGAATACTTCCAGGTCGCGCCGGGGATCTGGGGAATGCGCATCGTGTTTGTGAACATTTACATGGTCGAAACAGGCGATAAAGAATGGGTGCTTATCGATGCGGGTTTACAAGGTAGCGGTGGCCGCATCAAGCGCATGGCAGCTTCATTGTTCGGGGAGCATGTACCCCCTAAAGCGATCATCCTAACGCATGGGCATTTTGACCATGTGGGCGCTATACACGACCTGACATCTACCTGGAATGTACAGGTTTACGGCCATTTCTACGAAATGCCATACCTAACCGGGCACTCCGCCTATCCACCACCAGACGCTACAGTAGGCGGTGGTATGATGAGTTCAATGGCTTTCCTTTATCCAAAAAAACCAATCAACCTTGGCTCCAGAGTGCACGCCCTTTCTAAAGAGGGCACCATTCCACACATGCCAGACTGGATCTACATACATACGCCAGGACATACGCCAGGGCACATTTCCTTGTACCGGGGACGGGATAAGGTCTTGATCGCGGGTGATGCCTTCGTGACCACCAAACAGGAGTCTGTGATGTCTATCATCTCGCAGCGCAAGGAAGTGAGTGGGCCGCCGAAGTATTTTACGCCGAACTGGCTTGCTGCGGCGCTTTCCGTGAAGAAGCTTCGTGACCTGCGTCCTGACATCGCTGCAACGGGTCACGGTATGCCGATGTCCGGTGAGGAACTGAATGCCGGGCTTGACAATCTGGCTAACAACTTCAAGGAAGTTGCAATTCCACGCAGTGGACGCTACGTGAACGAGCCTGCAAAGACCAACAAACAAGGTGTGCAGCACTTACCTCCTGCACCATTGGGTAAAACGCTCTTGATTGCGGTCGTGGCGTTATCCGCCCTTGTGGCTTTTAGCATTGTGAAGAAAGCAAAGCGTAAATTCTAATCTCTAACACCTCAAATGATAAACATACCCTCAATACAAAAGGCCCCGGAATTCGGGGCCTTTGTTATAATACCTTCAGTATAGAAACAACGATCTAAAAACCCGTTCTTTCTATCTAAAGTTGTTTTATATCGCTTAAATCAACTCAACGCTTCTGCTAACGAACTCCGTTAAATCCGCACCAGTTAACATCCCTTGCGCCAATAAAGCCAAATCAACAGCCTGTTTAGCAAGCTTCGCTTGTGCATCTGCATCTTCAGTCTGCAGGATACGGGTAACCAGCTTGTGGTTTCCGTTAATCGCTACTTTATAGCTGTCGGGCATGTTGCCGTAGAAGCCCATACCGCCGCCCATTGCAGCCATATCCTTCATTCTGCGCATGAACTCGTCCATCGTCACCGTTACTGGCAACTCTTCAGGGTTCAAGGCAACGATCTCCACGTTATATCCTGGCTTGCTGATCGCTTTCTCGAAAACTTCTTTAACGGTTTTCGACTGCTCTTCGCTCAATACAGACTCTAAGTTCTCATCTTTTTCAATCAACTTGCTCGCTACGCTAGAATCTACACGTTTCAGTGAAGTTTTCTCCAGCTTCTGCTCCAATGAATTGATGAAGTGATTGTCAATCGGAGAATCCATAACCAACACATCATAATCTTGCTTGTTGGCCGATTGGATGAAGCTATCCTGCTTCGCAGGGTCATTACTATAGATTAGAACCACCTGACCGTTTTTGTCGGTCTGCAGGTCTTTTACTTTCTCTTTGTATTCCTCAATGGTAAAGTGCTCTTTTTTGGTGTTGGTCAACAACGCGAAATCCTTTGCTTTATCGTAGAATTTCTCTTCGCTCACCATACCATATTTCACGAACAAACCAATGTCAGACCATTTCTCTTCAAAACCTTTACGGTCTTTATTGAACAGCTCCGCCAGTTTATCTGCTACTTTCTTGGTGATGTAGCTATTGATTTTCTTCACGTTGCTATCCGCTTGCAGGAAGCTTCTTGAAACGTTCAAAGGAATATCCGGTGAGTCAATCACACCGTGTAACAACATCAGGAATTCAGGAACAATATCTTTAACCTCGTCTGTAATGAATACCTGACGGGAGAACAACTTGATTTTATTGCGTTGCATATCAAAGTCATTCTTAACCTTAGGGAAATACAATACACCGGTAAGGTTAAAAGGATAATCTACATTCAGGTGGATCCAGAATAATGGGTCCTCACCAAAAGGATAAAGTTGTTTGTAGAAATCCAGGTAATCCTGATCTGACAAATCTGCAGGAGCTTTAGTCCAGATCGGATTGGTTGTATTGATGATTTTATCAACCTCAACGTCTTTAGTTTTCGGCTTGCCTTCCTCATCTTCACCATCAGGTTCTTGCTCGGTGGTGGTACCGAACTTAATTGGCACAGGAAGGAATTTACCATATTTATCCAGAATCTCTTCAAGCTTGAACTTGCTTAAGAACTCTTCTGATTCTGCATTAATGTGCAGGATGATGTCTGTACCGCGGGTCGTTCTGCTACCTTCTGAAATCTCGTAGCTTGTGCTACCATCGCAAACCCATTTTGCAGGCTCCGCGCCATCCTGGTACGACAAGGTCTGAATCTCTACAAGATCAGCAACCATAAACGCAGAATAGAAGCCCAGACCGAATTTACCAATGATTTCATTCGCATCTTTCGCATCCTTAAACTTCTCCACGAATTCACTTGCACCTGAAAAAGCCACCTGGTTGATGTATTTTTTGATCTCCTCGGCAGTCATACCTAAACCATTATCACTGATCGTGATGGTTTTTTGCGCTTCGTCTACGGCAACTTCAACCAAGGGATTGCCAAGCTCGCCGTTGTACTGGCCAAGTGCTGCTAATCTTTTGATCTTCTGAACCGCATCAACCGCGTTCGAAACCAACTCACGCAAAAAGATCTCATTGTCTGAATACAGGAACTTCTTAATGATCGGGAAAATGTTTTCGGTGTGTATGGAAATGTTTCCTTTTTCTTCTATGCTCATAATAAACTAATGGTTTTAATACCGGGAGCATATCAAGCCTTGTTCCAATCTGAAAAATTGTCAATTTGACAGGCATATTGCGAAACAAAAACCAGTTTAGCCGCTTTATACTTATCTTTGAACCTTAATGGAATACAACGTACACACCCTGCCAAACGGCATCAGATTACTCCATGTACCCAGCGCATCTCCGATTTCCCATGCTTGTATACTCATCAACAGCGGATCAAGGGATGAAGGCGAAGCGGAATCCGGACTTGCACACTTCATTGAGCACCTGGTTTTCAAACGCACGGAAAAGCGAAGCACCAATCAGATCCTGAACCGGCTGGAAAGCGTAGGTGCCGACCTCAATGCCTACACCACCAAAGAATATACCTGCATCCATGCATCTTTCCTGAACCCTTATCTGGATCGTACGCTGGAGCTATTCAATGATATCATGTTCCATTCCACCTTCCCTGAAGAAGAGCTGGAGAAGGAAAAAGGCGTCATCCTGGATGAAATCGCCTCTTACCTGGATCAACCTGAAGAAGCGATTTACGACGACTTCGAAGACCTGCTATTTGCCGGTCATTCCCTGGGCAGGAACATCCTCGGTACCACAGAATCTGTTTCCAAGCTGTCCCGTGAAGACATTAAAGCATTCATGGCAAAGAACTACCACACCGACAAGATCGTCATTGCAGTGCTTGGGAACTACGCATTGAACAAGGTCATTAAAACCGGTTCGAAGTACTACGAAGCCATCCCTTCAAACCCATATAAAGCCAATCGGAATGCGCCAGAAAAGGCGAAAACGGTAGACATAATCTCCGAAAAGCCGATCTCACAGGCGCACGTCGTGCTTGGCTGTCAGGCTTACGACCTGCACCACCCCTATAAAACGGGCTTACTGCTGCTCAACAACATCATTGGCGGTACGGGCATGAGCTCGATCCTCAACCTGCAGATCCGCGAAAAGTACGGCATTGCCTATACCATTGAAACCGGCTACAGCCCACTCAGCGACACGGGCCTTTTCACCGTCTACTTCGGTACCGATAAAGAGAAACTGGATCGTGCAAGAACTTTGATCAACAAGGAATTTAAGAAATTCCGCGAAAACCCGATGACAGAAGTCCAGCTGCAACGCGCTAAGAACAAGTTCATCGGACAAATCGCCCTTGGTGAGGAAAACCGGATCGGGCTGATCATCTCCATGGCCAAAAGCCTTATGGATTACGATCAGATCGACAGCCTGGAAACGGTATTCGCAAAAATTCAGGCGGTTAGCACCAACGACATGGCCGCAATCGCAGATGAAATGTTGGCGGAAAATAATCTTAGCAGCCTTACTTTTTATCCTTTAACCTAATATTCGTACTTTTGTACGCGCAATCGAACATCTAAAAATTACCATCCATGAAATTACCTATTGTTGCTTACGGCGATCCTGTTTTACGTAAGGTTTGTACAGAAATTGACGAAAACTATCCTGACTTACAGCAGCTAATCTCAAATATGTTCGACACCATGTATGCTGCAAGCGGTGTAGGTCTTGCTGCACCACAGATAAACCTGCCGATACGCCTGTTTATCGTAGACACCGGTGAAGACGAAAAAGGTAATCCAGGTTACAAGAAGGTGTTCATCAATGCGAAAATCGTTGAAGAAACCGGCGAGCCATGGGCTTTCAACGAAGGTTGTTTAAGCATTCCGGACATCCGTGAAGACGTTTACCGCAAGCCGAACATCCGCATCACCTATTTCGATGAAAACTGGGTACAGCATGAAGAAGAAGTGACTGGCATGCCTGCAAGGGTCATCCAACACGAGTACGACCACATCGAAGGTAAGCTGTTTACCGATACACTAGGTCTGCTACGCAAGCGTATGCTGAAGTCTAAGTTTGATGCCATCTCCAAAGGAAATGTGCGTACAGACTACAAGATGCGCTTCCCACAACAAAGCAAAAGACGCTAGTTATTCCAAGAAGAATTTAATTATTTGACCTGCTTTTATCACCATTGGTGATCATCTGCATCAGTTTACCCCATGCAAATGGGTTCAGCAGCGGATTGGTTTGCGTCATATTCTTATTCAACGCACGGTCATGATTCATACGCCAATTGATGCCGGAAATCTCTCCCGCATCTCTTGAAAGCGTCTGAATCATGCCATTTATACTTTCCCCGGAAAGGTTCTTACGGGCAATCTCGTAGTCATCATCGGCAATTTTCATGGCCATGAAGTCCTTCGTAAACTCTTCTACTGTAGCCCAGGGCGATACCTGTACCGTTCGCAGGTAAATGATCTCCGCCTTCATCTTCACCATCTGCGTATACTTATTATCGGTAATCTCCTCCGGAATGGTAAGCTCCACCTTAGAAAATCCAACAGCACTAAACTGTAACACATCACCCGGGTGCGCAATGAAGGAGAAATAGCCTTTATAGTTCGCAGCGTAGCTTTGCTTGGTCGAAACGTTCGTGATGGTCACATAAGGCACCACACTATTGCTGTCTACATCAGTTATAATCCCGGAATATTGGATCAGTCTTTTCTCCGCTGCTTGCTGCTGTGCAGAAACATGGAGGGAGAAAACAAGAATGAACAGGGATAATATATACTTCATACACAAAAGTACTTCGAATAACGATGAGCTATCGTTAAAATATGTTAAAAGCGTTAGGCAGGTTCTGCCAGGTTAATGGCTTGTACCGCAGTAATTTCCGGTACGGCTTTCATGATGGCCTGCTCAATGCCGGCTTTCATCGTCATGAAGCTCATTTTACAGGAGCCGCAGTTACCCAGCAATTTCAATCGAACAACATTCTCTGCCGTAATCTCTTCAATTGCCACATCGCCACCATCTGCAATCAGATAAGGACGAATGGTATCTAATGCCTGCTCCACTTGTTCGGTTAGATTCATTTTAACTTGAATTAAAAAATAAATTTACTAATTATTTAGCTATTTGCAGTCACGCCATTGTTGATTGACACCTGTTGTGCAACCCGGCCGGCTATTTCTGAGAAAACAGCAGCAAGCGGACTCTCCAGGTTCAGTGCTATTGGCGCACCCTTATCCCCTGCCTCCGTAATGCTCTGTACAATTGGAATCTCACCCAAAAATGGCACTTCAAAGCCAGAAGCCAATGCACGACCGCCATTTCTGCCGAAGATGTAATACCTGTTATCAGGCAACTCTGCAGGCGTGAAATAAGCCATATTCTCGATAACGCCAAGAATTGGGATGTTGATGCCCGGCATACGAAACATCTGTAACCCTTTCCGCGTATCTGCAAGCGCCACCTGCTGTGGTGTGGTCACAATCACCGCACCCGCAATCGGGAAGCTCTGCGTAATGGTGATGTGAATGTCGCCTGTACCCGGAGGTAAATCCACAATCAGGTAGTCTAATTCACCCCAGTCAGCATCATTAAACAACTGTTTGATCGCATTTGAAGCCATCGGCCCGCGCCATGGCACTGGCTGATTCGGATCAGCAAAGAAACCCAGCGAAAGCAGCTTTATGCCGTACTTCTCAATCGGTAGGATCAAAGTTTTACCCGCAGCCGTTTCACGGGCATTTGGTTTAGCGTCAATCAATCCGAACATCGTTGGTACAGAAGGACCGTAGATGTCTGCATCAATCAGGCCGACTTTGGCGCCATCAGCGGCAAGCGCAATCGCAAGATTGCTGGCCACGGTCGATTTACCGACCCCACCTTTACCCGAGGAAACCAAAATGATATTTTTGATGTTATCCAATTGCGAACTGTCGACTGGCTTTGTAACCCTTGACGTGATGTTTATCAAAACGTTTGCCTCCGCATCCACAAAGTGTTTCACCGCGTTGGTGCAAGCATTTTTAAGCATGTCCTTCATCGGGCAGGCCGGTGTGGTAAGCTCCAGGGTAAAGCTGATGTTTTTATCTTCGATCTTTAGATCCTTAATCATGTTTAAGGTCACCAGATCTCTTTTAAGATCGGGATCTTCTACATTTCTTAGGGCCGCTAAAACTTGTTCGTTGCTGATTATCATTATCCAAAATTAACAAAACATGGACACAATAGATTGATATAAGCCTTATTAACTGTAATTTTAACACGAAATAAACATTTGCAATTTGCGTTTGAGCAATAACCACCACGAAAAAACATGCAATTTCCAAAAATAAACATCCCCAAAAAATACATCAAAATTGGCGCTTGGGTTTTAGGTATATTTCTGGTAATCTGCATGGTCACAGGGGCAGTAGCCTACAGCAAACGTGAAGCCTTACTCCAGAAAATGGTTGCCAAAGCCATCACTAAAGCCAAGACAGATTACAACCTGGAAGTGAAAATCGGCAGCGCCGGATTTACCGGCCTGAGCACCGTGCACATGACCGACATCTCTGTCGTACCGCAGGACCGCGATACCCTCACTACCATTTCCGATATGACCATAGGCGTTAAGCTCTGGCCCTTGGTGGTCGGCAATGTCAAACTTGCAGAGCTGGGGCTTGATTCCGGAACCATAAACATCGTCGTTAAAGACTCACTCACCAACCTCGACTTCTTCCTGAAGAGAAAGAAAAAAGATACCGTAAGCACCGGCAAGATGAACCTTGCGGACCTGGCGCACAACCTGCTCAACCAGATGCTGTACAAGATCCCTGACGACATGCAGATTAAGAACCTCATGCTGCGGGTAAATGACAACGACACGGCTAAACTAAGCTTCCTCACCACGGAGGCCACCATCGTAGATGGCGCCTTAAAATCGAACATCTTGGTGAACGGCAATGAAGCAACTTGGCACCTAAACGGACTGCTGGAGCCTTCCGACAAGCAGATGGACGTTACTTTTTTCGCAGAAAACAAGAAGGTGGAACTCGCTTACCTGAACAATAAACTGAAAGCAAAGCTGAGTTTTGATACGGTAAGAACGCAGTTGAAAAATGCCTCCTACAAAGGGGATGCCTACAAGATCACCGGATCCTGGTCCATCAAAAATCTCCTGTTAAACCATCCTGCAATCGCATCCAACGATATTGTAGTGCCTGATGCCTCCCTGGATGCAGATATGCTCGTGGGCGAGAACTACGTGGCACTGGACAGCACGTCCACCATATTCCTGCAGAAAGCGTCCATCCACCCCTACCTGAAGTACACCTTATCGCCACATAAAATTTATGAGCTGAAGGTCCGCACCGACCAGCAGGATGCACAAACCTTTCTGACTTCCTTCCCGCAAGGGCTATTCGAATCCCTGGAAGGCCTGCAAGTCTCAGGACAGGTGAGCTATAACATGAACTTCTACCTGGATACCAAACAGCCGGATAGTGTAAAGTTCAGCTCCACATTGACACCAAAGGACCTGAAGATCTTAAAATGGGGCACTACAGACCTTCAAAAGATCAATCAACCTTTCGTTTATACCCCGTACGAGTATGGCAAGCCCATGCGAGACATTACCATCGGCCCATCCAACCCGAATTTTACGCCGCTCAACCAGATCTCTAAGAATTTCATAAATGCAGTATTAACAGCAGAAGATCCATCCTTTTTCAAGCATAAGGGCTTCGTAGAAGAATCCATCCGCAAATCCATTGTGGTCAACTTCAAAGAAAATCGCTTTGTACGTGGCGGAAGTACCATTTCCATGCAACTCGTGAAAAACGTATTCCTGAGCCGTCAGAAAACCCTTGCACGTAAGGTGGAAGAAATTCTGATTGTATGGCTCATTGAAAATAACCGTCTCGTGTCCAAAAACCGGATGCTTGAAGTGTATTTCAACATCATTGAAATGGGTCAGAACATCTACGGCATTGGAGAAGCTTCCAGACAATATTTCGGCAAATCGCCTGCAGATTTGAGCGTGGGAGAAGGCATCTTCCTGGCCAACATCGTGCCCAGACCGAAGATCGCCATGTTTAAGTTCTTTGGTGATGGTACCTTAAAACCTTACCTGAGGGGTTATTTCCGCTTCCTCGGTAACATCATGGCCAGAAGAGGGCTCACCCCTTCCGATACCAGCAGCTACGGCTTCTACAACGTACGCCTGCGTGAAGGCTTAAGACAGTACCTGTCACCAGACACCACGGAGGTTGATACCACAGATTTCCCTGGGGAAGATGATGACGCCCTGCCGGTAATCAATACCCAGGATGAATCTAAAAACCTGTTCGACCGGCTATTTGGTCGCGGGAAAAAAGACACCACCACGGTGAAATCCTCCCAAAGGGATACCACCAAGACCAAGAAGCAGCTCCGTGAAGAACGTCGCGCACAGCGGCGACTGGAAAAGGAGCTCGAAAAAGCAAGAGAAGACGACTGAGACAATAGCAATGAACAACATACAAATCGCAGACAAGGAGTTCGAAATCTTCCTGGAGCATGAAAACATTAACAAACGCACCAGGCTGCTGGGCATACAGATCAACGTAGATTACGAAGACCGCTGCCCGGTGTTTATTGGCGTATTAAACGGGAGCATCCTGTTCATCAGCGACCTGCTGAAAGAGCTGGATATCTCCTGTGAAGTGGAATTCATTAAAATGTCTTCCTATGAAGGTGGGTTAGCCAGCACGGGTACCGTAAAGGAAATCTTTGGCTTACCACAGAACCTGCACAACCGCGATGTGATCATCGTTGAAGATATTGTAGACACAGGCCGCACCATTAAACACATCATCGAGAAACTGCGCGAACAAGAACCATCCTCCATTAAGGTCTGCTCCCTGCTGTTTAAACCATCAGCCCTGCTGGAGCCGGTGAAAGAACTGGAATATGTAGGCTTCGAGATTCCCAACGACTTTGTGGTTGGCTTCGGCTTAGATTACAACGGCCTTGGGCGGAATCTAAAAGACATTTACCGCGCTACAGATACAGTTACCTTGCCTCAATCTTAAATATTTTTCTCACTTTTGCAGAATACTTTTAAGATTCTATGACCATACATAAGGAAGGTTACACATCAATTGCTTTAACACTGCTTATTATATTCGTGTTAAACGCTTTTATTGATTACAGATATGCCGACATCACCTGGTTGCGCTGGCTTATTTATATTGTGTCCCTGGTATTATTCATTACCGTACTACAATTTTTCAGAAACCCACGCAGAGCCTTTGTTTCGCATGATAAGATGATCATCTGTCCTGCCGATGGCAAGGTTGTGGTGATCGAAGAAACCATAGAGGAAGAATATTTCAAAGACAAAAGACTTCAGGTAAGCATCTTCATGTCGCCCGTAAACGTACACATCAACCGGAACCCGATCTCTGGTGTCGTACGCTTTTTCAAGTACCATCCCGGTAAATACCTTGCCGCATGGAACCCTAAATCATCTACAGAAAACGAAAGAACAACCGTTGTGGTGGAGCATGAGTCCGGAACGCCGGTCTTGTTCCGTCAGATTGCAGGTGCTTTAGCCAGACGAATTGTATGGTACGTTAAAGAAGGTGATGTGGTAGAACAAAGCAAGGAATTTGGCTTCATAAAGTTCGGTTCCCGTGTAGACCTTTTCCTGCCCATCGGCACCAAGGTTGATCTGGAGCTTAATCAGATTGTACGTGGTGGCATCACCGTTTTAGGCGAACTTCCATAAGCTAAGCGAAAGACGAGATAAACATAAAAAGAAAGCCTGCAAATTGATTTGCAGGCTTTCTTTTTACTAGTCTGACGGACCTAAATCCGCAAGACCTTATATAAGCTGTTTTAAAGCGATCTCAAACGCTGTTTTCGAAATACCTGTACGAGCATCAGATGCAACATAAACGGCTTTCAGCGCCTTCTCAATTACTGCAGAAGCATCCGTAAAGATGGCTTCATCACTCATCTCCACATTTTTCTCCATCAAGTAGGCGAAAACGCGTGCCATACCACAGTTGGCAATAAAATCAGGGATCACGGATACGTTGGCATCGGCATGTTCCATAATCGGACCGAAGAAGATTTCCTTATCCGCAAAAGGCACATTCGCGCCGCAGGCGATTACTTCTAAGCCACCGGCAACAAGTTGGTCCACTTCGTCCTGTTTAACCAACCTGGAGGCTGCAGCAGGCACAAAGATCTCTGCATTTAACATCCAGATCTGTTCGCTGGCAAGTTCAAAAGGAATCAGGTGATCTGAAACCAGTGTATTACCTGCACGATTGTTAAACAGATCTGTGATCTCTTCCAGTGCAAAACCTTCAGGTTTGATCAAGCCACCTACACGGTCGATGATACCAATAACCTTTACGCCATTTTTCGCCAGGTAATAACCTGCAGCAGCAGCAACATTGCCCCAGCCTTGAATAACCGCACGTTTCTCGGTCAAGTCGCCACCCCAGATGTTGTAGTAATGACGGATAGACTCAGATACCCCGTAACCGGTGATCATGTCTGCAACCACGTATTTACGTCTGATGTTCGGTGTATATTCCAGATCTTCCAGCACTTTGGATACGCCATAGCGCAACTGGCCGATCTGGTGGATTCTTTCATTCTCACGAGCGCGGTAGTGGCCATTAATTACACCTTCCTGCGGGTGCCATAAGCCATAACTCTCCGTGATTGGAATCACCTCATGAATTTCATCAATATTTAAATCACCACCGGTACCATAATAGCTCTTCAACAAAGGCATTACGGCTTTATACCAGCGCTGAAGCACTTCTTTCTTGCGCGGATCTGCCGGATCGAAATTGATACCCGATTTGGCACCCCCTATTGGCGGACCCGAAACGGTAAATTTCACTTCCATCGTTTTCGCCAGCGACTCCACCTCACGTTTATCCAGGCCTTTGCGCATGCGGGTACCCCCACCTGCAGCACCGCCACGCAGTGAATTGATTACTACCCAGCCTTCTGCTTCAGATTCCTTGTCTTTCCACTCGAAAACGATCTCCGGCTGTTTTTCTTCGTAAATTTTTAAAAGCTCCTTCATGTGTGTGTTTGTTCTTTGGCGAATATAGAAAACAAAAAAACCTTCCCGAGATGATCGGGAAGGTTTAAATATCTTGTAAGGGTGTAATTAAACTCTTCTTGATTTAATACGCGCTGCTTTACCAGTTAATGCACGTAGATAGAATAATTTAGATCTACGAACTTTACCGTAGCTATTAACTTCTACTTTTTCAATGTTTGGGGAGTTGATTGGGAAAATACGTTCCACGCCAACGCCGTTAGACATTTTACGAACAGTAAAGGTTTCGCTTGCACCAACGCTGTTACGTTGTAATACAACACCTTGGTAAATTTGAACACGTTCTTTATTACCTTCGCGAATTTTATAGTGAACACTCACTGTATCTCCTGATTTGAATGCAGGAAACTCATTTTTTGCGATTACCTGCTCTTCAACAAATTTTACTAAATCCATGATTTTAAGCTATTAAGCCGATCTTTTGTTGTATTAAAATCGGACTGCAATATTAAGAATAATTTTTAATTAATGAAAGCGATTTCTATTTTTTTCCACATTAGTTGATAATTCCACATTTGAAGCTATTGAAGCCCATTTTCTGTTGGAAAACCCTCTGCATATGGCCTTTAATCATCGCCAAGTAAATCGGGTCTGCGCTGCTGTGTACGCAATAATGCCTGCTCATGGCGCCACTCGTTGATCTTTGCTTCATGACCACTTAGCAGGATGTCGGGCACCTTGTGTCCGTTCCAGTCGGCCGGCCGGGTGTACACCGGTGCGTCCAGCAATTCGCCTTGAAAGCTATCCGATAAAGCAGAAGTCTCGTCGTTCAGCACGCCAGGAATCAAGCGCACCACGCTATCTACAAGCACCGCCGCTGGTAGTTCTCCTCCAGACAATACATAATCTCCAATCGAAATTTCCCGGGTCACATAGATGTCGCGTATCCGCTGATCTATGCCCTTGTAATGTCCACACAGGATCATCACGTTGCCCAGGCCAGAAAGTTCATTAGCCATGCTCTGATTGAGCGTAGGGCCGTCTGGTGTCATGAAGATGATCTCATCGTAGCTACGCTCCGCCTGCAGCGCCTCGATGCATTTCGCAAAGGGCTCTATAGACATCACCATGCCACTGCCACCCCCGTAAGGGTAATCATCAACACTTTTCTGCTTATTGGTGGCATAATCACGAAGATTGTGCACCACAATTTCAGCAATACCTTTCTTCTGTGCACGTTGTAAAATGGAGTGCGCAAAAGGACTTTCAAGCAGGCCGGGAAGTACGGTAAGAATATCGAAGCGCATCTTAGGTGGTTAAATAAAGATCCAGTAAACCTTCCGGCAAGTCCACCAATATGGTTTCTTCATCCAGATCAATCTCCAGAATCATGTCCTCATTCAAAGGAAAGAGTACTTCTTTCTCCTTGTAGTTCATGGTTGCCACGAAATGCTGCGGATATTCATTCACGTCCAGGATCTCCCCCAGCTCGCCCAATGTCTCATCCGTAACCATAAAGCCAATCAGGTCGTTATAGTGGAAGTCATCGTCCGAGCGATCCGGCATTTTATCAAGCGGCAGGTAGATTTTCTTCTTCACCAAAGCTTGTGCCTTATCGATGTGATCAATATCATCGAAACAAATGTTCGCGGTCTGGTTGTTCTGAAGCTTGCAAACGGAAACGAAATACGGAACCATTTTGCCACTGATTTCGGCAAAAACCACATCCAGATCCAAAAGTTCCGGACTGTCGTATTCAAAGTATACCTGCACCTCGCCCTTGAGGCCTTTGGTTTTGGTGATATACCCGATGTAAAATGCTTCTTCTAATTTCATAATGTCTGTAAATGAAAATAGCGAAGCGTTCTTATGCAGAAGCTTCGCTATTATTCAGGATAACTAGCTTAAGCGTTGTTTTCCGTTGTTTCTTCTGAAGTACCTTCAGCAGCAGCTTCAGTTGATTCTTCAGCAGCTGGTTCAGCTACTTCTTCTTCAACTGGTGCATTTTTAATTGCTAAAGCAGCAGCACGGTCTTGGTTTTTCTTGGTTTCAGCAGCTAAAGCAAGTTTTCTTGCTTCTTCTTTCGAAGAAGTAAGGCTTTCTTTTTTGCCTTCAATTTTACCACCTTTTGCTTCTACCCATGCAGTAAATTTAGCATCAGCTTGTTCTGCAGTTAAAGCACCTTTTTTAACACCACCTTCTAAGTGTTTTTTGTATAAAACACCTTTGTAAGAAAGAATAGCGCGACAAGTATCAGTAGGTTCAGCACCTTTGTTTACCCAGTCTAAAGTTTTTTCGAAATCAATGTCGATGGTTGCAGGATTGGTGTTTGGGTTGTAAGAACCTAAACGCTCAATGAATTTACCATCTCTTGGTGCGCGAGAATCCGCTACCACCACGTGGAAAAAAGGCTTACCTTTTTTACCGAATCTTTGCAATCTGATTTTAGTTGCCATTTCGTTATTGGTTTATGTATTCAACATAGTTCCCGGAGCTACATGCTTGCGGGGATGCAAAAGTAAGTAAATTACTCATGATTAACAAGATGCAATTTCAGGTATTCTGTTTAGCAGCGTCCGTTGTCTTGCTATGTCTTAGTCAAGTATAGAATCTGGCAATCAAGACTTGTGCATTTTCGTTTTTAGACTGTATCCACCTCCTTTAAGGCGTGAGAATTAACATTTTACTAAATCGCAGTAATTTCTAAGCTGGGCCAGGCTAAACATTTTTAATTTACAGCATGAGCGATACAATAACTAACATTCTTGTTCCTGATGAACAGGTGGTGGAGAAAATATACCATATCAGGAATCAAAAGGTAATGCTTGACAGCGATCTCGCAATATTATACCAGGTTGAAACCAGAGCATTGAAACAAGCCGTAAAACGAAACATGCCCGGTTCCCTAAAGACTTTATGTTTCAGTTGACTAAATTGGAATGGCGGGAGGTTATCACAATTTGTGATAACCTAGCTCCAAATGCTAAATACGGGGCTTCCACACCTTTTGTATTTACGGAACAAGGCGTTGCAATGCTCTCAAGTGTGCTAAGTGGAGAAAGGGCAATTCAGGTAAACATTCAAATAATCCGTATTTTCACAAGGCTAAGGTTAATGCTGAGTGACAACACCGAGATTCGCTTAGAATTGGCAAAAATCAAATCTGAATTAGATAATCAGGGAAAAAATATAACGGTTGTATTTAACTACTTAGATGAACTTCTAGAACAAAAAGAACGGATGAAATCAGGTAGAAGGAGAATAGGCTTTATGCCTGACAATCTGGAGTAATCTTTAATATTTTAATAGAAATGATCATATTGGGGCACATTTAACCTGAACATGAGAATAGCAATAGATATGGATGAGGTCATAGCAGACCCCTTAAGCAAGTTTATAAAACTATATAACCGCGACTGCGGCGTACCCCTGGACCTGGTGCTGGATCCCGGAAATGAAATATACCACCATGTGCCCGAAGCGGTGAACATGAAGTGGTTCGACTACATAAATGAGAAAGGTTTTTTTAGAGACCTGCCGGTAATTCCAGGGGCTGTAGCCGGTATTCAGAAGCTGCAGGAACAGCATGACGTGTACATCGTCTCTGCCGCCATGGAGTTCCGCAATTCTCTGGAGGACAAGTACGACTGGCTGGCGGAACATTTCCCTTTCATCTCCTGGCAAAACATCATGTTCTGCGGAGATAAGATCATCGAAGCGGATATTCTGATCGACGATCGCATCAAGAACTTCAAGGATTTCAAAGGCCGGCCTTTGCTTTTTAGCTCCCCACACAACATGCTGATTACCGGCTATGAACGTGTAGATACCTGGGAACAAGTTTTAAAAGCCATCTTATAACATCAGCGCCTCATTGAGGCGTTTTTTGTTTCCGCATGCTGCTGAACGAAGCAGAAACGTGTGCCTGGCAGCGGTAAAGTGCTATCGGCGTCGGGGATTTTTAAAGATGGGTTGAGGTATTAATCGGCTTTGCTGCGCATCCTGTTCGCCTTTCCTTCGGCTGGAGGCGAAGCATAGGCGAACGAAAGGCGAACAATAGGCGAACAAAACGCGGACGAGATACCTGAATTTCCCGCAACTGCCCTATGCCTGGTCGGCCGCAAAATCTTGACTGTTCCGGCAAATTTTGCCTTCGTTACCACAAAAAAAAGCGCCTGCAACATGTTCAATGTTACAGGCGCTTTTATATGGAATGACTTGGATGTTTACATGGATAAAATGTCTACCAGTTTCAACCAGGTTGGTGTAATTTCTTCCGCATCAATGTGTTTAATGGCATGGCTAAAAGGCGTAAACACGATCTCTCTGTTCACTTGTCCTGCCATTACCCGCGTACGACCGCCTATTAGACCTTCTACTGCGGCAACGCCAAGACGGCTGGCCAGTACACGATCCATACAGCTCGGCTTGCCACCACGCTGAATATGGCCCAGCACAGAAACCCGGATGTCGTAAGTCGGAAACTTTTCTTTTAGCTCCTCACCTACGTTAAAAGCACCACCTATCTCGTCGCCTTCGGCAACGATAATGATCTTGGAAGCTTTGTCTTTACGTCCGTTTTCAAGTCTGGAAACCAATCCTGCAACCCCTACCTTGGCTTCCGGAATCAGGATAGACTCTGCACCTACCCCAATACCGCTACGCAAAGCGATCAGTCCGGAGTCGCGGCCCATAACTTCAACAATAAAAAGGCGGTCGTGAGATTCTGCAGTATCTCTGATTTTATCTACTGCATCCACAACGGTATTAATAGCGGAATCATATCCGATGGTAAAGTCGGTACCGGCAAGGTCATTGTCGATGGTACCCGGTAAACCGATCACCGGAAAATCGAACTCCGAGGAGAACAAGTTTGCACCAGTAAAGGTACCGTCGCCACCAATTACCACTAAAGCATCAATACCATTCTTAATCAGGTTTTCATGTGCTTTCTTACGACCTTCAACGGTCCGGAATTCCTTGCTTCTTGCGGTTTTCAGAATTGTTCCACCGCGTTGAATGATGTTGCCGACCGATTTATAATTCATTGGAACAAAATCCCCATGAATTAAGCCTTCGTAACCTCTTAGAATACCCGTAACCTCTAAATCATAGTAGCTCCCGGCTCTAACAACCGCCCGGATGGCAGCGTTCATGCCCGGGGCATCGCCACCTGATGTTAATACACCTATTTTTTTAATCTTACTCATTTGTCTTTTTGCGTGCTTTATAGATATCAACCCCTTCTTGCAGGAATGCGGCGTACGCTTTTGCGTCATCAATAGCACCCTGAGGGGTTACCATTGGCTCCAGATCTTGTCCTGCAAGGACGTAGAATGGTTGTGAATTCGACCCGTATCTAGTGGCCTGGAAATCACCATTCCAGCTGCCGAGGTCTTTTGTATTTTTTCTCAATAACTTCGAATAATGTACTTTTTCCGGGGCCATTTTTACTGAGCGCTCATCTACATATAATTGTATGAGAACATATTCCTCCCGAATGATGCGACCCACTTCCGGATCTACCCATACCTTATCTTCCATCTTGCGGCAGTTTACGCAGGCATGGCCGGTAAAGTCGATCAGCACAGGCTTGTCTACGGATTTCGCGTAGGCCATACCTTCATCCAGATCGAAAAAGGCGTTAAATCCACGTGGCGGATGTAGTACGTCATCGTATTTTACAGTTGCGGGAAAACCATTATCTCCGGCCGGTGCCGAAGATGTTGTGCCACCCAGAATAAAGTCCTGCGTGTTCATTGGCGGTGCAATTCCGCTTAAGATATTGACTGGTGCACCCCATAAGCCAGGTACCAGGTACATGGCGAAGGATAGTGAGCCTATGGCAAAAAACAACCTCGGTACACTTACATAAGGAAGATCACTGTCGTGCGAGAACTTCAGCTTACCCAAAAGGTATATACCCATCAGCACGAAGATGACGATCCAGAGCGATAAGAAGATCTCTCTGTCGAACCATTCCCAGTGCCATACCAGATCGGCTGCAGATAAGAACTTTAAAGCAAGTGCCAGCTCCAGGAAGCCCAAACATACTTTTACCGAGTTTAACCAGCCACCGGATTTGGGCATGCTGTTTAAGAAGCCCGGGAATACTGCAGATAAGGTGAATGGTAAGGCCAGCGCAAGTGCAAAGCCGGACATGCCTACAGCAGGCGCCAGGATTTCGCCTTTGGCGCTTGCCTGAACGAGCAGTGTTCCAATGATTGGACCTGTACAGGAGAAGGAAACCAGCGCTAAAGAAGCCGCCATGAAGAAAATGCCGCCTAAACCTTTGCCAGAATCCGCTTTCGCGTCGATCTTATTGACAAAGGAACTTGGAAGGGTTATTTCGAAAGTACCAAAGAAGGAGATCGCGAAGACCACCAGCAAGGTGAAGAATGCAATATTGAACCAGCCGCTGCTGCTGAGCTCATTCAGTTTGGCAGAACCAAACAACAGGGTGATGAGCAGGCCGAAGGCGACGTAAATGACGATGATGGAGGCACCATAAATGAGGGCCTGGAAGATACCACGCTGGCGACTGCCTGCGCGTTTGGTGAAATAACTTACCGTTAGTGGCACCATAGGGAAGATACAAGGCATTAAGAATGCAATGAATCCACCAACAAGACCTTCGATGAAGGTTTGCCAAAGCGTTTTGCTGGAATCGCTGGTCGGCAGCTGATCAGCAGCATTACCTGTACCTGCCACTGCAGGTGCGGGTGTTTTAGAGCTAGAGTCTTTCAGGCTCGAGTCCTGAATGGCAGCATTTGCGATGCTGTCTTCGGCGGAGCCGATTTCCGTAAACTGAAGATCATCAATTAATTCCGTGGAATCTTGCAGCATGCTGCTTGCAAAGCTAGGTTGACCATGCAAGGCAAAAAAGGAGAGCATGATTCCAAGAATTATTACAAATTTTCTCATTTGCGCTGTTTAAGGGCGTGAAATTACTGATTATTTTTTATTCCGGCCCCGGCGCGAGCACCATGTAAGCGCTATGTCGGGGAACTTGTGACCTCATTGGCTATAAAAAAAGAGCGCTTCGAATCTCGTGCGCTCTTTTTTTATCTGTAAAGGCTTTTATTTTACCTGAACGCTAAAGCTGACTTCATTTGGCGGAAGACATTTCCGATCGTTACATACCATGAACTCCACGGTACCTTTCACAACTGCTGATCCTTTTGCAAGTTTCACGCGTTGCTGGAAGATGACATCGTTCTCAAAATAGCTTACATCCATGCCGAATACATCTTCGAATTTGGTGATTGGCTTTGGTTCGATGGTTTTGCCCACTTTGGTATAAGCGGCAGAAGGTTCAAATTTTACGCTGGTTTTAATTGGGCCACCAGGTTTAACATTCTGCGAATAGATGTGCCAGCCTTTTTCCATAGAGGCTTTAAGGTAAACAATTGCTTCTGTAGCGCTTACTTTTTTAGCGGCATAAGACCAGGTTACCGGATCTTCAATCTGAGCAAAGGCACCCATTGCGGTAAAGAACAACAGGCTTAGCATTAAGGTTAGTTTTTTCATTTTTCTTTAGTTAAAAATTCGATCTCTTTTAAGTTGAACTGTACGGTCTTACCAGCTTTCTCCATGACCAACAAGCCCTGGGCGGTAACCCCCGTTATGCGGGCTTCAAAAACGTCATCACCTTGTTTGTAAAAGGCAATTTCATCATAATTGTACAGCCCCTTCAAATACTGTTCCTCAAGATCAGTATAGGTGCCCGACTTCAGTCTGAGGTACCCACTTTCAATCTGACTGCAAATTTCGGCTAATAGCTGAATTAAATTAACATCTCGCTGTAAAATTTGGCCGAGTGAGGTTGCTTTGTGGGCTAACAGTCCGCTGAATTCCAGCTGGTTTACGTTAATACCAATGCCAATAATGGAAGCTTTGTAAGTATTTCCGGCGAGCATATTTTCAATGAGTATGCCACCAAGCTTTTTATGATCGTAGTAAAGGTCGTTGGGCCATTTGAAAGCAATATTTCGCTGGCTGAAGTTGGATATGGCATTGCGTAAGGCATTACAGACCACCATATTGAGTTTAAACTGCTGGGTGATCGGTAGGAAGCTTGGCTTAAGTAGGAGGCTAAAGGTTAAATTCTTGCCTGGCGCTGAAATCCAGGTGGATTCCTGTTGACCGCGACCGGCAAATTGGTCATCTGCCATAATTACAGTCCCTTCGGCTAATGGCTCGGATTTTGACATTAGAGACTTAAAGTAATTATTGGTCGAGTCGACCGTTGTTAATTTGATAAGATTTTGACCAACAAATAATGTCGAAAAAGTGTTATTTTGCAATGGTTGATTCTATATTGTTGTTTATCAAACATAAAACATTTAATGATTAAAAAGAAAATCGTAAATCTCTCTACATATCTCTCTGAAATCGCCGTGCATGGCATCCAGGAAAAAAAAGGAAATGATATTGTTCGTTTAGACTTAAGAAACTTAAACAGCTCTGTTTCAGACTATTTTGTTGTGTGTAATGCAGATTCTGCAACGCAGGTTAAAGCCATTGCAGATAGCGTAGAGGAAGAAATCTATAAAAGTACCCAAACTCATCCCTGGCGTAAAGAAGGTCTGGAATCCGCAGAATGGATCATTCTGGACTACTTCGATATCGTGGTGCACATTTTTAAAACCGAAAAACGCAACTTCTACGGAATAGAGGACCTATGGGGTGATGCGCAGACCACATCGTATCAGAGCGCCTAATTTGTTAAAGCCAAAAGATTAAAATGAAAGAAAAAGATAGTAATAATAGCAAACCTAAGTTGATCAAGCGGATCCCGAATATACCCAAGAAGCCACAAAAGGGATCTAAATTTAATATCTTCTGGGTTTACGCGGCAATCATCATCGGACTGATCCTGGTTCAATTCCTGATCAGCACCGATTCCAGCAAACCCATAGCTTACCGTACTTTTGAGACCGAAATGCTACTTCCAGGCGACGTTGAAAAAATCGTTGCTTACAAGTATGAGGATCTCGTGCGTGCAGATGTATTTATTAAAAAAGACAGGCTAAAAGACCCAAAATACGCTCCATATAAGAATAAGAGCAACTTTGGTGCTGCTGACGGCCCAACGGTTTACTTCAATTCAGGCTCCATGGATGCCCTGGATACGCAGCTTAAAGAGTCGCAAAAAGACCTTCCTGAAGAGCAACGCGTAGCTGCAGTTAAAGAAACCAGACAAAGCACCTTGAACTCGTGGTTCTTTACCATCATCGTTCCGGTATTGCTTTTCATAGGCTTCTGGATCTTCATCATGCGTCGTATGGGCGGTGGTGCAGGCGGTGGCGGCGGTCAGATTTTCAATATCGGAAAGTCTAAAGCAACGCTGTTTGACAAAGAAAGCCAGGTTAACGTAACCTTTAATGATGTTGCCGGCCTTGAAGAGGCGAAGCAAGAGGTTATGGAGATTGTTGACTTCCTGAAAAACCCTAAGAAATACACCAATTTAGGTGGTAAAATCCCTAAAGGAGCACTTTTAGTAGGTTCTCCAGGTACTGGTAAAACCTTATTGGCCAAGGCTGTAGCTGGTGAAGCACAAGTACCTTTCTTCTCCTTATCAGGTTCTGATTTCGTGGAGATGTTTGTGGGTGTAGGTGCATCAAGGGTGCGTGATTTGTTTAAACAAGCGAAAGATAAAGCGCCATGTATCATCTTTATTGATGAGGTGGATGCGATTGGTCGTGCACGTGGTAAAAACAGCATGATGGGTGGTAATGACGAACGTGAAAACACCCTGAACCAACTACTGGTAGAGATGGATGGTTTCGGTACCGACAGCGGTATTATCATTCTTGCTGCAACGAACAGACCAGACGTTTTGGACTCTGCGCTATTGCGTCCCGGACGTTTTGACAGGCAGATCTCTATCGACAAGCCAGATTTGGTTGGCCGTGAACAAATCTTTAAAGTGCACTTGAAGCCAATTAAAACGGCTGAAGTGGTAGATGCTAAAAAGCTATCTGCACAAACGCCAGGTTTTGCTGGTGCTGAAATCGCGAACGTATGTAACGAGGCTGCACTTATCGCAGCAAGACGCAATAAAGAAAATGTTGACATGCAAGACTTCCAGGATGCGATTGACCGTGTGATTGGAGGTTTAGAAAAGAAAAATAAGATCATCTCTCCGGAAGAGAAGAGAATAGTTGCTTACCATGAGGCGGGGCACGCAATTGCGGGCTGGTTCCTGGAACATGCTGATCCATTGGTTAAGGTATCTATTGTACCGCGTGGTGTTGCTGCGCTTGGTTACGCACAGTACTTGCCTAAAGAGCAGTTCCTGTACACTACTGAGCAGCTTCTGGATGGTATGTGTATGACCCTAGGTGGTCGTGTTGCAGAGGATATCGTTTTCGGTAAGATCTCTACAGGTGCACAGAACGACTTAGAGCGTATCACAAAGTTGTCTTACGCAATGGTTACGATCTATGGTATGAACACCAATATTGGTAACGTTTCCTTCCATGATCCGCAGAATGAATATAACTTCAGTAAGCCATATTCGGATAAAACTGCCGAAATGATCGACAATGAAGTGCGTTCAATCATCGCTAATGCTTACGAAACAACAAAGAAACTGTTGACCGACAAGCGTGAAGGTTTAGAGAAACTGGCGCAGAAGCTACTTGAAAAGGAGATTTTGTTCCAGACTGACCTTGAAGAAATCCTGGGTAAACGTCCTTTCGAGAACCGTACGACTTACGATGAGTTCGTAAACGGTACAGGCGATCAGACACCGGCTGCTGAAGGCTTGATCCACGAAGGTGTTGGTGAAACAACTGACCCTACAGCTATTATTAACCCTGCAAAATCAGAGTCCTAAGGGTACGCTGATCGAATAACTATTCTGATATGCAGGAAAGCATCTCTTCAAAAGAGTTAATGTTAAAGAAGATAAGGAAAGCCCTCTTGGAAAAGAGGGACAATCCTTATCTTAATCTTGAGGATACCCCGCTTTACAAAAAAGCAGCGGAGATCCCCGAAATCTTATTTGCAGAAGAACTTACCGCTGTTGGCGGTAATTTCATTTTCTGCGAAAATGGAATCGATTTTATCGAGAACATGCTTGACCTTGCCGCCAGATTCAAATGGCGTAAGATTTACTGCTGGGAGCCTGAACTCCAGGAACTCCTTAAGCACTACGAATTTCCTTTCTACGAGACCGACAAAGACTTCGAAATGGCTGAGGTAGGCATCACGCTTTGTGAAGCCTTAATTGCCCGTAACGGTTCTGTATTGGTCTCCAATAAAGGTGCTGCCGGGCGCCGGTTGAGCATCTATCCAAATCATCACATTGTGATCGCCAGAACAGGCCAGCTGGTTATGGATCTGAAAGACGGTTTCCAGTTGCTGAAGTCCAAATATGGCCAGCAGATCCCGTCGCTGATCAGTACCATTACAGGTCCCAGCCGTACGGCAGACATTGAAAAGACCTTAGTTCTTGGTGCCCACGGGCCTAAAGAGCTGTTCGTTTTTCTTGTGGACGATTTTTCCTAGTATTTGTAACTTTGTATTTTTAACCTTAGATTTATACTTTATACCAAAATAGTATACGGTTCAAAATGGACAAAATTAGCCCTTTGTATTCAACAATAACAGGTACTGGAAGTTATATTCCGAACAACATTGTGCATGGAAACTCTTTCCTGGAATCGGCATTCTATGAAAATGGTTTAAAGCTCGATAAAGACATCAACGAAATCATCAGCAAGTTTTCTGAAATCACGGAGATCACCGAGCGTCGCTATGCGGATGCAGATCAGGTGAGCAGTGATATCGCGACAGTTGCCGCACAGAACGCCATCGCAGATAGCGGCATTGATCAGGAAACACTGGATTGCATTATTTTCTGCCATAACTTCGGCGATGTAAAGCTGGGCTCCAACCGCATGGATATGATTCCATCGTTGGCGGCTAAAGTAAAGCAGCGCCTGGAGATTGCAAATCCGGATTGCGTAGCTTACGATGTTATTTTTGGTTGTCCGGGCTGGGTGCAGGGATGTATTCAGGCAGACTACATGATCAAAAGCGGCGATGCTAAAAAGGTGCTTGTGATTGGCTCTGAGACTTTGTCGAGGGTTATCGATCCGCACGATCGTGACAGCATGATCTTTTCTGACGGTGCAGGTGCGGTGGTTATGGAAGCCATTGCTTCTGAAACACCAACAGGCATCATTGCACATAAAACGCAGTCCTACACGCTCCAACATGCTTCTTTGCTAACGATGGGGAAGAGCAACAATCCGGAGCATAATGCAGAGAATACCTACCTGAAAATGAACGGTAGAAAGCTGTATGAGTTCGCAGTGATTAACGTGCCGCAGGTAGTTAAAAAAGCAATTGATAAAGCTGGCTTAGACATTACGGACATAAAGACCGTGTTTATTCATCAAGCGAACGGCAAGATGGATCACGCGATTATGAAGCGCTTGTTTAAGCTGTATGACGTGGATTGCATTCCGGAGAAGCTGGTGCCGATGACCATTTCCTGGTTGGGCAACAGTTCTGTAGCGACGATACCGACGTTACTGGATCTGGTTAAGAAAGGAAAAGTGGAAGGTTATGCCGTGAAGAAGGGTGAATATGCGGTGTTTGCATCCGTTGGTGCAGGCATGCACATCAATGCCTTTGTCTATCAATTTTAAGGCTTATAAAGCAACATCTTGGTTTGAGTAGTGTACTTATACCATTAGACATAAAAAAAGCGATTAGAAGGTTCTAATCGCTTTTTCTGTATACTGGGTTTCTGAATTAAGAAACTTCTTGTTCTAAGGTTAAAGCCTCATCTACCAGGATTCTTCCACAGTGCTCGCAAACGATGATCTTTTTGCGTTGACGGATATCCAGTTGTCTTTGAGGAGGGATCTGGTTAAAACAGCCTGAGCATGAATCACGGTCGATGGTTACGACTGCAAGGCCATTGTTGGCATTGTTTCTAAGACGGTTGTAAGCGGTAAGCAAACGATCTTCAATAGACGTTTCAGCGGATTGTGCTCTTACGTTTAAAGTCTGCTCGTCTTTTTCGGTTTCTGCAGTAATGGTTTCCAACTCACCCTTTTTAATGTCTAAATCTTTCTTTCTGGTTTCCAGATCAGCTAGTGCTTTCTCATAGATCTCCGTTTTAGAATTGATGTCAAAACCAAACTCTCTGATTTTCTTCTCACAAACCTGGATTTCAAGGTTTTGGATCTCAACTTCTTTGGTTAAAGCATCATATTCACGATTATTTTTAACTTCTTTAAGTTGGGTCTCGTATTTCTTGATCAGGTTCTGAGCGTCTTTGATCATATTTTTACGGCTTACGATGGAATCTTCAGTATCATCCAGTTCACCTTTTAATTTTTGAATACGGGTTTCAAGACCAGCAACTTCATCTTCTAAATCAGCAACTTCCATTGGTAACTCACCACGGATTTGACGGATTTTATCGATTTTTGTATGAAGGGTTTGTAATTCGTATAAAGCTTTTAGCTTTTGCTCTACAGTTTGTTCCATTAAAAGAAGTAATTTATGGGGTTTGTATTTTGCGCCGTTAAACGGATCGCAAAGTTAGGAAATTTTTCCCGAATAATTTTCAACAACAAATTTGACGTAAACTGTTCACTTTCAAAGTGTCCAATATCCGCAATCACCAGTTTTTGCTCTGCGTCAAAAAACTCATGATATTTAAAATCAGCGGTTACAAAGGCGTCAGCGCCAGCGGCTAAAGCATCCTTCAGCAGGAAACTTCCGGAGCCGCCGCATACGGCAACTTTACGAATTGGCTTTGCGAGCAGATCGGTATGGCGGATTACGCTGGCCTTCATCTGGGTTTTTACATGCTGCAGAAAGGCTTCGCCTTCGAGCGGTTCTGCTAAAAAGCCGACCATACCCGCACCAACTTCCTGGTTCTGGTTATCGAGCGTGTACACATCGTACGCAACCTCTTCGTAAGGATGGCTTTCGAGTAAGGCTAATAGCACTTTACGTTCATCCTGCGCCCGGAAGATGGTTTCGATGCGCATCTCCTGTTCCTGGTGCCTGATTCCGGGTGTACCCACATAAGGGTCGGTGTCTTCATTGCCTTTGAAAGTGCCTGTACCACGCGCATTGAAGCTGCATTCGCTGTAATTGCCGATGTTTCCCGCGCCTGCGGCGAATAAAGCATCACGAAGGTTATCAGCGGCGTCAATCGGGCAGTAGGTCACCAGCTTCTTCAGCTGTGCTTTTTTCGGACTGAGAATAACCGGATTCTGGATGCCCAGCTTATCGCAGATGACTTTATTCACGCCCTGCTGTACACTGTCCAGATTGGTATGGATGGCATACAGTGCGATATCATGCTTGATCGCTTTTAGAATTACCCTTTCGATGTAATTCTTGCCGTTAAGCTTCTTCAGTCCCTTGAAAATGATGGGGTGGTGGGTGATGATGAGGTCGCAGTTGTGCAGAATTGCCTCATCCACAATGGCTTCAGTACAATCCAAGGCTACTAGTGCAGACGTAACTTCCTTTGATGCTGCGCCGACAAGCAGTCCTGAATTGTCGTAATCTTCCTGGTAGGCCAGTGGTGCTATGCTTTCCAGGTGTTGTATAATCTCTTTTAACTTCATTCTTAAAATGGGTTGCCCATGCGGACCATCTGGAGGCTCTCAAAAACCATGCGCTGATTGTATTCAAAGGCAAGACTTTTGTAATTGATGGCATCTATGATGGTTCCGATGAAACACAAACCAAAAGTAAAGAAATATAGTATGCCCATGCCAATCTGATTGGTGAGGAACCTGGACAATCCCGGCACAAAGAACCCCAAGAAGCAATACAGCAGCATGTCGTCCGGGTTCCGTCGTTTGCCGCCATAGATCATCAGGAAGCCGCGCAACTGATTTTGATCAAAGCCTGTGGTTGCGGTTTGCAGGTATGAAAACTCCTGCGGGGTAATGCCCGGCAGGGACATGAAAATTGAATTAAACATAATATTTCTCCCTTCCTATTAAACTTCTTTTGATGAACAGCTGTTTGAACAATATGAAAATGCGGTAGAGCAAGATTAACAATGCTGGTATGCCAAACCAGTGCATTCTTAAACTTTCGCGAACGTGCCCATGCAGCAGGTGGCTTAAAGAACGGCCTATTCCGCAGCCCGGGCACCAGGTAATGCCCATGTTTGCCAGTGGGCAGAAGCTGAATTCCTGATGCCCTGCCTCTTGCGGCTGACTGATCGTTGCCAGCAGGAGCAGGGCAGTTAACCAGAAAAGCAGTTCGAAGGACAGGTATGCCGGCGCTTTCATTTTCGTTTTATTTTTAGAGCCAGAAATGCCTCTTATGTTACATTTTACTTCATCTTAAATCTTACATTTGTCTGTGAACATTCGCGAAATTATCAATCAATATAAATCAGATGAGCGCATTGTAGCATTGGCAAAAGCCCTGAATATGGGTAAAGGCAGCAAGATCCAGCTCAAAGGACTGGTCGGTTCTGCAGATGCTATGGTCGCCGTTGCCACTTACTTTCTACTCCACAAACCTCAGCTTTTTATTCTGCCAGACCGGGAAGAAGCCGCCTATTTCCTGGGCGACCTGGAGAGCATTCTCGATAAAGCCGTGCTGCTTTTTCCGTCTTCTTACCGCAAAGGTTTTGATTTCACGCAGATCGATACGGCCAATGTGCTGGGCAGGGCAGAGGTACTGAACGAGCTGAACCATGATTCTGAATTTGGAAAGATCGTGGTTACCTACCCGGAAGCGCTTTCCGAGAAGGTTATAGACCGTTCCGTACTGGAGAAAAACACACTTGAAATTACCGTAAATACGAAGCTCAGTCTCGATTTCATCAACGAGTTTCTGTTTGAATATGAATTCGACAGGACTGATTTCGTGTATGAACCCGGCCAGTTTTCCATCCGTGGGGGTATCGTAGATATCTTTTCTTTCTCCCATGACTTACCGTACCGCATTGAGTTTTTTGGTGATGTGGTGGAAAGCATAAGGACTTTTGAGATTGAAAGTCAGCTTTCCGTTGATTCGGTCAAAACACTGACCATCATCCCCAACGTACAGTCTAAATACCTCACGGAGAGCAACATCAACCTGCTGGATTATATTGATAAAGATACGCAGGTCTGGATTAAAGACGTTGAATTTACGCTGGACATCATCAAGGGCGGCCACAAAAAAGCGGTGGAGCTTTGGAAAGCCTTGCCGGCGCAAGAGAAACAGGAGAATCAGAACTGGATAGACCCTAAATACAGCTTCTCTGATGAGAAAATGATTGCAGATATCCTCCAGGAATTCCCTTTGGTGGAGTTCGGAAAGCAGTTCTTTTACAAGACGGAGCACGTGCTGCAGTTTGAAACCAAGCCGCAGCCTTCCTTCAATAAAGATTTCAACCTGCTGATCCATAACATCAAAGAGAACGAGAAAGCAGGCATCTTTAACTTCATATTTTCATCCTCCGCAAAACAAACAGAAAGGCTGTATGCCATTCTCGACGACATTGATAAGACCGCCAAGTTCACCCCGGTAAACATCTCCCTGCGGGAGGGTTTTATCGATCCGGCACGCAAATTCGCCTGTTACACCGATCATCAGATCTTCGACAGGTTCTACAAATACAAGCTTAAAAGAGGCTACCAGCGCAGTCAGGCCATTACGTTAAAGGAACTGCGCGACCTTAAACCAGGAGATTACGTGACGCATATTGACCATGGTATCGGCAAATACGCCGGACTGGAGAAAGTAGAAGTCAACGGGAAAACGCAGGAGATGATCCGGCTGGTTTATGCCGACAACGACCTGCTGTATGTAAACATCAACTCGCTGAACCGCATCGCGAAATACAGCGGCAAGGATGGTACGCCACCAAAAATGAATAAGCTGGGTACCGAGGCATGGGACAAGCTTAAGAAAACAACAAAAAAAAAAGTTAAAGACATTGCCCGCGACCTGATTAAACTTTACGCCATGCGGAAGTCGCAGGTGGGTACGGCAATGGCGCCTGATGGCTACATGGAGACCGAGTTGGAGGCTTCTTTCATCTACGAGGATACCCCGGATCAGGAGAAAGCGACCAACGACGTGAAAAAGGATATGGAGGCACCATACCCTATGGATCGTCTGGTTTGCGGCGATGTTGGCTTCGGAAAAACGGAGATTGCCGTACGTGCTGCATTTAAAGCAGTGGCCAATGGTAAACAGGCAGCGATACTCGTACCGACAACCATCCTCGCATTGCAGCATTTTAAGACATTTGCAGGCCGTTTAAAGGAGTTTCCCTGTACGATAGACTATATCAATCGTTTCAAGACAAATAAGCAAATTAAAGACACCCTGGCGCGTTTGGCCGATGGGAAAGTAGATATCGTGATCGGTACGCACCGCCTCTTGAGCAAGGATGTGAAGTTTAAAGATCTTGGCATCATGATCATTGATGAGGAGCAGAAATTCGGGGTAAGTTCAAAAGAAAAGCTGCGTGCACTGCGTGTAAACGTGGATACGCTGACTTTAACCGCGACACCAATCCCAAGAACGCTGCACTTCTCGCTGATGGGCGCGAGGGATTTGTCGATTATGAATACGCCACCGCCAAACCGGCAGGCGGTAAACACGGAGCTTCATGTTTTCAATGATAAACTGATCCAGGAAGCCGTGCAATTTGAGCTGGACCGTGGTGGACAGGTGTTTTTCATCCATAACCGCGTGAACGACCTGACCCAGCTGGGTGGATTGATCCAAACCCTGGTACCTAAAGCACGCATCGGCATTGCCCACGGACAGCTGGATGGTGACGCACTGGAGGACGTAATGCTCGATTTCATCAATGGTGAGAAGGACGTGCTCGTGGCCACGACCATCATTGAGGCCGGACTTGACATTCCAAATGCCAATACGATCATCATCAACCACGCCCACATGTTCGGGTTAAGCGATTTGCACCAGATGCGGGGCAGGGTAGGGCGCTCCAACAAAAAGGCCTTCTGCTACCTGCTGAGCCCGCCACTATCGACGCTGACGAATGAAGCCCGCAAGCGCCTCAGCGCAATTGAAGAGTTCTCGGACCTGGGCAGTGGTTTTAACATCGCCATGCGCGATTTAGATATCCGTGGCTCGGGTAACCTGCTCGGTGCAGAACAAAGTGGTTTCATCGCTGAAATCGGCTTTGATATGTACCATAAAATCTTGGATGAAGCGATTCAGGAGTTAAAAGGTGATGAGTTCAAGGAGCTGTTCAAGGACGAGCCGAGTCGCCCCTTTGTGACCTTTACACAGGTAGATACTGATGTGGAGCTGTACATCCCGGATGACTACGTGACCAACATTACCGAGCGCTACAACCTCTACACAGAGTTGTCCAAGATAGAGAATGAAGCACAGCTGAAAGCTTTTGAAACTTCCCTGCGTGACCGCTTTGGGCCTATTCCAAGGCCTGTAACCACCATGATGAAGGTGCTACGACTGCAATGGGTGGGTAAAAGGCTTGGTTTTGAGAAGTTGAGTTTCAAGAAGGGGATCCTGAGGGGTTATTTCATCGCGGATAAACAATCTGCTTACTTTGATTCCAGCGTATTTGAACGCATTATCGGCTTTGCACAGCAACATCCGCGGTTATGCAATCTTAAAGAGGTGAAAAACAGCTTGCGGATTGCCTTTGAGAACCTGAATACGATAGATGAAGCGGTAGAAATGCTGGAACTTGTGGCGCATTAATAAAGGGGTGATGAATCAAACAGTTATCAGTCTATAACTTATCAATCAAAGGATCATTGATCTTACGATTATAATCATCGGTATTGATCATGCCCAACCATAAACAACATACAGCATAGCTGCTGCGACAACATCACATAAACCTATGAACCCTGAATTATTAAAAGATCTGGTTACAATGAAAATGCCTTTCGGCAAGTATAAAGGTCGCGTCCTGTGCGATTTGCCAGAATCTTACCTGGTTTGGTTCCACAGCGAAGGTTTCCCGCCAGGAAAACTCGGTGAAATGATCGCAACCTTGTACGAAATCAAACTGAACGGCCTGGAATATCTGCTCCAGCCAATCAAAGCACAATATGGGAATCGCTCTTAATGAAAGATCAAATACAAGTACACGTAAACGATCGGCGCAGCAACCAAAAGCCCGTCAAAGCGGTCTAACAAGCCCCCATGACCAGGCAGTAAGTTACCAGAGTCCTTAACGTCCAGACTGCGTTTCAGCATGGATTCAACCAGATCACCCAGCGTTCCAAAGCTGACGATCAGCACAGCCATCCCTGCCCAGATTAGGATGGATATTTCCGTAAAGAACAGCGAGACAATCCCCGCAACCACTAAACTCATCAGAATACCCCCTGCAAAACCCTCCCAGGTCTTTTTAGGGGAATGGCGCTCAAATAACTTGGTCTTACCCAGCTTACGCCCAAAAAGATAAGCACCGGTATCACTGGCCCAAAGCATGAGCATAAAAGCCAGTGGCAGATGGAAGTTAAAGGCTTCATCCCGAACATAGCCAAGTGCGTAAAAGAAGCAGAATGGCGCCACAACGAAGAGTAATCCAAGGAAAGTATAGGCGATGTTGCTGAAAGGGTTCTTAGCGGTCCTGTAAAGCTCAAAAAGGAACACAGAGACAGCAATTGGAATACCCAGTAACAGGTATTTGGTGTCAAAAGGGAAAAATGGAAAGGCAGCAACGGCACCAAACATCAGAAATCCCGTTAAAATGCCCAGGATTTTATGCGGCAGTATGCCTGCGGTATTCACCAGCGTATAGAATTCATATAAGCCTGCAAGGCTCAGTGATAGGTAAAATATGGTAAACACTTCAGCACCCAGAAAGAAGGAGCCAAGCATTACAATAGCAAAGAAAAATGCGGTTATGGCTCTAGTCTTCATTCAAATTGTTCTCTATGATGTAAGCCAGTGCCTGATCGAAGTTTTCTGGCTGCACCAGGATATTGATGACCCCAAAAGCCTTGTATGATGAGTCCTGCTTGTTCATGACTACTGCAGGAATGTCGTTCTCAACGAGCGCCTGCTTAATGATTTCCGCTGTAATCGGATTGCTCGTGGTGTACACTTTGGTCCAGTTGTTTTCCATTTTCGGTGTATTGTTTTCTTAGGTAAAGGAGTAAAAACGCCGTCAAACCAAGGCCTAAAACATAGCCCATCCAGTTAAATGCTGGCGTTTCCTCAATTTTGTCCAAAGGTAGGTTATGCTTTTGATAGTACAAGGCCATACATACCGCATAACCGTTGTTTAGAAAATGCGCAAACATGGGGTACCACAAGCTTTTGGTCCACAGGTAAATGTAACCGAACAAAGCACCCAGAAAAAGTCGCGGTAAAAATCCGAAGAACTGCACGTGGATGGCACTGAAGATGATTGCAGTAATCCAGATGGCCACATGCGGATTGCCAAACATCTTCAAAAACGAGCGTTGTACCCCGCCTCGGAACATCAGTTCTTCCGCAATGCCGGGTAGTACGGCAATCATGAACAGGTTCACCAGTAAATCCGTGGTGGTGTTCATCGTCAAAAGCTTCAATGTCATCTGTTCAGCTTCCGTTTCTTTGGCGCGCATCCAAGCTTCCAGGGGCTTTAAAGCGTCCGGAAGTGTCATTTTCTGGTTAATAAATCCTGACAGTTCCGTAATAGGCAAAGAGACCAGCATGAGCAGGAATATGATACCAAGCATGGGCAGCACTGGCTTCTTCCAGTTGTAAAACTGGCTGATTTTCTGGCGCTCTGTAAGTGCAAGAAAGATCGGCGGCAGCATGAAAAGCCCAATAGAAGTAATAATCTGCAGGGTTTTAAGCGCATTCAGCGCATTTGGATCATCAAAGGAAAGATTCGTCAGGTCCATCATGCTTTGATGATCAGACGTTGCCAGAATAACAATCAGACTTAAAATGGAGCCTACAATGAGACCCGCCAAAGCATATCCCGTGAGGATAAGTAACTGAATATAAGCACTACTTTCTGATCTGTGTCTCTCCAGGAAATCCATTGTGTATATGATTTTGTACCTTTGTGCTTATAATTTGCGTTGAAGATAGAAAAATGTCCGTAAAAATAGGAAATATTGATCTGGGAGAATTCCCACTGTTACTTGCTCCAATGGAAGATGTGAGCGATCCACCATTCCGTTACGTGTGTAAACAAAGTGGGGTAGATATGATGTACACCGAGTTTATCTCTTCGGAAGGCCTGATCCGCGATGCGGCTAAGAGTCGCCAGAAGCTGGATATTTTCGAGTACGAACGGCCTATTGGCATCCAGATCTTCGGTAGTGAAATCGACCACATGCGTGAAGCAACGGAAATCGCCACCCTGGCCAACCCGGATTTGATGGACATCAACTATGGCTGCCCCGTGAAAAACGTGGCCTGCAGAGGTGCCGGTGCCAGCCTGCTACAGGACATCGACAAGATGGTGAAAATGACAGAGGCCGTGGTTAAAGCCACACACCTACCCGTAACCGTTAAAACCAGATTGGGCTGGGATGACAACACCAAAAACGTGGAAGAGGTGGCAGAACGGCTGCAGGATATCGGTATTCAGGCACTGACCATTCATGGCCGCACACGTGCACAGCTGTACAAAGGGCAGGCCGACTGGTCCCTGATCCGTGAAATCAAGCGCAATCCAAGAATTAAGATCCCTATTTTCGGCAACGGTGACGTGGATAGTCCGAGAAAAGCGGCAGACTGGCGTTTAGAATACGAAGTTGACGGCATCATGATTGGCCGTGCAGCAATCGGCTACCCATGGATCTTCCGTGAAATCAGGCACTTCTTCAATACCGGTGAATACCTTGCCGGTCCGACCGTAGAAGAGCGTGTAAACGTCTGCAGAACCCATTTTGAGAAATCTATCGAGTGGAAAGGCGACCGTGTTGGTATCTTTGAAATGCGCCGCCACTATGCAAACTATTTCAAAGGTTTACCAGACTTTAAACCTTACAGAATGCTACTGGTAAAAGAAGAAAACATCCAGACCATTCACGGCATTTTAGACGAAGTGGCAGACAAATTCAGGCACATTGAGCCAATTGTAGAAATGGCTTAATTTTTGAAAATAACACGGTTCACACACACAATATGGTAACAGCAATAACTCAGGGGATCAAAATTTCAGTTGAAACCATGTATCAGGACGAATACTCCAATCCTGCAAATGAACAATTCATGTTTGCTTACCGTATTGAGATCGAAAATCTTTCTGATTTTACCATCCAGCTGCTGCGCAGACAATGGTTCATCTTTGACTCTTGCGGTACCATCAAGGAAGTTGAAGGCGACGGCGTAGTGGGTGTGCAGCCAGTTCTGGAACCCGGCCAGGTACATGCTTACGTATCCGGATGCCAGATCACCACAGATGTAGGCAGCATGAAAGGTAATTACGCCATGATCCGAGTGGCTACAGGTAGCCCCTTCACTGTAGATATCCCAGAATTTGCGCTTATTGCACCTTTCCGTTTAAACTAAGCGATTACCTGCCACCTCTCCCGAAGAGCATGCCCAGGTAATAGAACAAGCTGCCCAATGCACCAATCGCGGCTATGATATAGGTCATTGCTGCCCACCATAGCGCATCCTTGGCCTGTTGACTCTCTGATGCAGAGAATTTCACCGAATGATTGTTGTTAATCCATAACAGGGCCCTTCTGCTCGCGTCAAACTCTACCGGTAAGGTAATTAAGCTGAACAACGTGACCACTGCCAATCCAAACACACCCAGGCTTAAAACAACCGGGTTGCCCGTAAAGCCAATCAGCATGATGCCGAGGATAAGTATCCATTGTAGAAGATTGCTGGTTAAAGATACCACAGGTACCATTTCAGACCGTAAATACAGCCATTTATAGCGTTTACTGTCCTGTATGGCGTGCCCGCACTCATGGGCGGCAACCGCTGCGGCTGCAACACTACGGCCGTGATACACGTCTGTGCTCAGGTTTACCGTGCGGTTCTGGGGATTGTAATAGTCTGATAACTGTCCGTCAGTACTCATCACCTGTACATCGAAGATCCCATTATCTAAAAGCATTTTCTGCGCAACTTCCTTCCCCGATAAACCGGAACTCAGCTGCATTTCCGAATACCTGGAGAATTTAGTTCTAAATCTCCATTGCACAATCATGCTTGTAATAAGTACAGGTATTATGAATATGATGTAGGTAATCATGCCTATTGTAATCAGTCATGGCCCGTAACTCAAAAAGCGTTCCTCAATTTATAATTATCAAAAAATAAGCACTTTATGAATTGAAGCTATAAGTTTTTGCGACAAAGCGCCCATCCTTTAACCCAGCTATAAGCACCTTGTAACAACATTATCTTAAATAAGCTGCAGAAGATCATACCCGCAACCTGCCTATAGGAATACTTAATTTTACTAATATCTTTGTTATTTAAAATGAAATATAGTAACAAATCATAAAAATATTAGCAATGGAATACCTGATTGTAGCACTGCTCCTCCTCCTCTGCGTGTTGATGTTCATCTTCTTCAAAAGACCGGCAACCGACCAACACAACGCACTCCTGGAAATTAAAGAACTTGAACATCAGAAAGCGCTGGAACGGCATAATGCCGATAAGCTGCGGATCGAAGATGAACTGCGCGATTTACGTGAAAGTTTCATGATGGAGCGTTCCCGAGCCATAAAGGCGGAAGAAGCGCTCAAATCACAGCTCAGCCGCCAACTGGAACAGGAGCAATACATCCAGAACCTCCAGCAGAAGTTTAAACTTGAGTTTGAAAACCTGGCAAACAAGATCCTCGAAGAGAAAACCACCAAATTCACGGAAAGCAACCGGATCAACCTGGATCTGATCCTGAACCCGTTAAAGGAGAACATCAAAGCCTTTGAACAGCAGGTGGAAAAGGTCTATAAAGACGAATCTGATGAGCGCAACATGCTCAAAGGGGTCATTTCCCAGCTGATGCTGCAAAGCAAGCAAATCCAGGAAGACGCAAACAACCTGACCAAAGCGCTGAAAGGTGATAACAAAAAGCAGGGCAACTGGGGAGAGATCATCCTGGAGAAAGTACTGGAACGCTCGGGATTGGTAAAAGACCGGGAGTACAGGGTACAGGCTTCATTAAACCACGCTGAAGGCAATAGACTGCAACCAGATGTCCTTATCGACCTCCCGGATGAAAAACACGTTGTAATCGACTCTAAAGTGTCTCTTATCGCTTATGAGCGCTTGCTCTCTGCCGAGACGGAAGAGGAAAGAGCAATGTTTGTCAAACAGCACGTCGCTTCCATCAAAGGGCATATACAGAATCTCTCCGGCAAGAACTACCAGAACTTGTACCAGATCAACTCGCCAGACTTCGTACTGCTGTTTATCCCCATAGAATCCTCTTTCGGCATTGCCGTGCAGGAAGACGCGGAATTATTCAACTTTGCCTGGGACCGGAAAGTGGTCATCGTAAGCCCATCTACGCTGCTGGCCACGCTGCGCACCATCGCCAGCATCTGGAAACAGGAACGGCAGAATCGCAACGTACTAGAGATTGCCAGACTCAGCGGCAGTATGTACGAGAAGTACATTGGATTTTTAAACGATATGGAAGGTTTAGGTAAAAATCTGAAGAACAGCCAGGACTGCTACGATAAAGCATTAAACAAACTCAGCCATGGCGCCGGAAACCTCACCACCACCGCAGAAAAGATCAAGCGTCTTGGTGCTAAAACCAATAAACAGATTGACGTTAAGTTCCTCGATCAGAGCCTGATCAACGAATAAAGCCGTGCTCCAATAAAGCAAACTATAATACACGAAAAAGCGCCTTGTTTAAAGCCCATAACGGCAGCAAACAAGGCGCTTTTTTTATGCAAATACCTGTAAATTACAGCTTGAAAGCGTTCCAGCCCTGGGCCTTCAGCTCATGTACATTATCAGATTTTGAAATCATCTTACAACCCGAGTTTTTGTCGGTAATGTGACCAATCACGCTGATGTCTACATCATGTTTTAGCTTTGCGTAATCCGACTGCTTAATCGTGAAAAGCAGTTCATAATCTTCCCCGCCGTTCAGCGCACACACCGTTGGATCGAGTCCAAGTTCACGCGCCGTTTCGTAGGTCAATGGGTCAATCGGGAACTTCTCTTCGTAAAGCGTCACACCTTTTTCCGATTGCTGACAGATGTGCAGGATCTCTGAAGCCAGACCATCAGAAACATCAATCATCGCCGTCGGAACAATCTCCATTTGCGCTAATAAATCGACGATATCTCTTCTGCCTTCCGGTTTAAGCTGACGCTCAATGATGTAATCTTTACCTTCCAGATCCGGCTGAATGTTCGGGTTCTCCAGGAAAATCAGTTTTTCTCTTTCCAGGATCTGCAGGCCCACATAAGCACCGCCTAAATCACCGGAAACACAAACTAAATCGCCTTCACCAGCACCATTACGGTAGCAAATGTCCTTTTTATCGGCATAGCCGATGCTCGTTACACTGATCACCAGCCCCTGTTTACTCGTCGATGTATCCCCACCAACCAGGTCAATATTGAATTTATTGCAGGCAAGTTCAATACCCTTGTAAATTTCTTCCACAGCTTCCAGCGGAAACTTGCTCGACAAGCCAATGGAAACCGTAATCTGCGTCGCAATACCATTCATGGCGTAAATGTCGCTCAGATTCACCTGAACAGCTTTATAGCCTAAATGCATCAGGGGTACATAAGCCAGATCAAAGTGTATGCCTTCCAGCAACAGATCTGTCGAAATTAAAACCTCTTTACCATCAAAATTCAGCACCGCTGCATCGTCACCAATCCCTTTCGTACTGCTTTCATGACGGATTTTAAAATTATCAGTCAGGTGTTTGATCAAGCCAAACTCTCCTAAAAGCGCAATATCTGTACGTTCCTTATTTTCAAACATAATTTTCTTCTTTTATCAGGCCAGCCTATTGCTGGCCACAAATGCGGGTACACCGCTTAAATCAATTTCTTCTGCCTACAAACCCAGGCTTGCAGAAATCTCCAGCATTCTTTCTATCGGTTTGCGGGCCTCCACAATTATTTCCATTGGTACGGTTACTTCCGGTGTTTCATTCTTCAAACACAGGTACAATTTCTCCAGGGTATTGCGCTTCATATACGGGCAATCATTGCACGCACAATTGTTATTCGGCGGCGCGGGAATAAACGTCTTATCCGGACAAGCTTTTTCCATCTGGTGGATGATTCCGCTTTCCGTTGCAACGATAAATTCTTTCGCATCACTGTTGATTGCGTACTTCAATAAACCGGTGGTCGATCCGATATAATCTGCCATCTGCAGCACCGCTTCTTCGCACTCCGGATGCGCAATAAATTTCGCTTCAGGATGACGTTCTTTAAGCTTGGTAATTTTCTCTCTCGAAAAAATTTCATGCACCATACAGGCACCATTCCAAAGCACCAGATCACGTCCGGTTTTCTTCGCCACCCAGGCACCAAGATTCTTATCCGGACCGAAGATAATCTTCGTATCTTTCGGTAAACTTTCTACAATCTGAACCGCGTTGGTAGAGGTGCAAACAATGTCGCTCAAAGCCTTCAATTCAGCCGTACAATTCACGTAGGTAATCACCACATGATCCGGATACTTTTCCTTGAACTTTTTAAACAAATGCGGGGGACAGCTGTCGGCCAGTGAACAGCCTGCTTTCACATCCGGCAACAAAACCTTCTTTCCTGGTGACAGGATTTTGGCAGTCTCTGCCATGAAATGTACCCCTGCAAAAACGATGATGTCAGCTTCTGTTTTGGCAGCCTCCTGAGACAAACCTAAACTGTCTCCAATGTAATCCGCGATGTCCTGGATATCCGGCTCCTGATAGTAGTGCGCCAGAATAATTGCATTCTTCGCCTTCTTCAGTTTTTCTATTTCATCAAACAAGTCAAGCGTCGGATCAATTTTTTCGTCGGCAAAACCTTTAATATTTATTTCCTCTAAGGTATCCATTTTCAACAGTTCAATAAATTATAATTATTTAATATAAATAGGTTTCTATTGTTTATTAGTGTGTTAGTAATGTTTATAAGCTTGGTAAAATTCTTTCGATTATTTGAGTTATTACAAAGTTATTAACAATTTAAACGTGTTTTTACTAAATCTTCCGGCTGATTCATAGTGTTATACAAAACACCTGCTAAACTTATCAATACTCGAATGTGTATTATTTCTACGTTAAAAAAACGTTAATAACCTTGGCAAAGTTGCGCATAAATACTTTATAAAATTGTGTCAAATTGCCATTTTACCTTAGCTTTAAACAATCAAGAATAGTTGTTCTTTTTATATATACAAATAACTAACAATGTTATCAACGTTGTTAACATATGCCCGAATTGCCATAAAGAATGAGAAAAGTAGATTTTTTAGTCATCGGATCAGGTATCGCGGGTTTAAGCTTCGCTTTGAAAGCTGCCCAACATGGAAAAGTGCTGATCATTACCAAATCAAATGAAGATGAATCCAACACCAAATACGCCCAGGGAGGCGTGGCAGTGGTTGTAAATGAGGACGATTCGTTTGAAAAACACATTACAGATACACTTTTAGCGGGCGATGGCCTGTGTGATCGGGAAATAGTGGAAATCGTTGTGTCTGAAGGCCCTCAGCGCATTCAGGAGATTATAGACTATGGCACCGAATTCGACCGTGATCATGATGGTTTATATGATTTAGCGAAGGAGGGCGGCCATTCCGAACACCGTGTACTACATTATAAGGATGTAACCGGCTACGAAATTGAACGTGTCCTCTTAAAACAAATTCATGAGAATAACAACATCGAAATATTAACACATTACTTCTGTTTAGAGTTAATAACCCAACATCACCTCGGTGAATTTGTGGACAAGAGCACAAAAGTTATTAACTGTTTTGGTGTATATGCCTTTAACACAGAGCGTAACGATGTGGAAAAGATCTTGGCAAGTGTTACGGTCATGGCGTCCGGTGGTGCCGGCCATATTTATTCAAGTACAACAAATCCGGTCATTGCCACAGGCGATGGCATGGCCATGGTGTACCGCGCAAAAGGGAAAATGCGCAATATGGAGTTCATCCAGTTCCATCCAACCGCCCTTTACCATCCCGGAGAGTACCCTTCTTTTTTGATTTCGGAAGCCGTTCGAGGCTTCGGTGGCGTGCTCCGCAGGAAGAATGGCGTCGCCTTTATGCACGAATATGACCCCCGTGGATCCCTCGCTTCCCGCGATATTGTGGCTCGTGCAATCGACGCAGAGATGAAAAAATCAGGTGAGGAGTTCGTCTACCTGGACATTACACACCGGAGCAAAGAAGACATTTTGGCACACTTCCCAAACATCTACGCGAAGTGTTTGTCGATCGGAATTGACATGACGCGCGACTATATCCCGGTTACACCGGCTGCACATTATATGTGTGGGGGCATCCAGGTTGATGCTTACGGACGCTCGTCGATCAATAATTTATACGCCTGCGGAGAGACCTCTTCAACGGGTCTGCACGGCGCAAATCGCCTTGCTTCAAACAGCCTTTTGGAGGCGCCGGTTTTTGCCCATCGCATCTATCTCGACGCCATTCAGAAGTTCCAGAATATCGTCATTCCGGACAATATTCCGGAGTGGAATGATGAAGGTGTTACGCAGTCAAACGAAGATATTCTGGTTACCCACAACCTCCGCGAAACGCAAAAACTGATGAGTGATTATGTCGGAATTGTACGTTCAGATTTCCGTTTAGACCGCGCCATGCGACGGCTGTTTTTGCTGTATGAAGAGACCGAAGAATTTTATAAAGCGAACAAAGTTTCCGTTAAACTTTGCGAATTACGCAACGTTATTCAGGTTGCATTCATGGTTATAAAATCCGCAAAAGCGAGAAAAGAAAGTCGCGGTTTACATTATACGACCGACTATCCCGAGCATGCAGATACCATTCAGGATACCATATTTTAGAAGAGATTTATGCCAGTAATATTAAGTGTAGAAGATAAAAATCCCCTGTGGGGAAGCAACTGTTTCATCGCCCAGAATGCCACCATTGTCGGTGATGTAACCATGGGTGATAACTGTTCCGTATGGTTCAACGCGGTGATCCGTGGAGATGTAAATACCATTACCATCGGCAGCGATACGAACATTCAGGATGGCGCCGTGATCCATGCCACCTATCAAAAGGCGGCAACCACCATCGGCAATCGCGTATCCATTGGGCACAATGCCATTGTACACGGCTGTATGCTCCAGGATCACATTCTGGTGGGTATGGGCGCAATTGTGATGGATAATGCCGTTGTAGAGCCTTATTGCATCATTGCTGCGGGTGCTGTTGTATTGGAGAATACCGTATGCGAAAGTGGCTTCCTGTATGCCGGAATGCCCGCTAAAAAGATAAAGCCCATTACAGAAATGCAACGGGCTTTATTGGATAAGTTACCTGATAACTATATTATGTACGCAGACTGGTTTAAATAGAAGGGGGTTTAGGGATCTGAATGGTTGCCTTTCTGTCCCATCCCGCGCGTATAGAAAGCTCCTGCGGCTCATTGTAAATCTGCTCTGGCAGCAGCTGCAGACTTACCCTTCCGGTATCCCAGAGGCCATTGTTATTCGTATCGTACACCACGCGAACAAAGTACTTACCCGCACGGTAATTATTGAAGTTTAGCGTGGTGTCCCTTTTTATAACGTGTTCTGAAATGGTCTCCTTCCGCTCGTTCGTCACCTGCAGAATATAGCTTTTTTGCTGTTCCGGTAACTTCACGGTAACGCTTAAACTACCATAATCATCTGCACTGGCCAATGTAAATACCTTCGTGAATTCCTTGTTTTTGGCGTTGAACATGCCCGTTACAGCACCTGGACTAAACTTCATCTGATAGTCTGTTCCACGGTCCCAATCGAAGTCCACAAAGTAACTCAGAAAGTCCGCCGAGTCCTTCTGCAGCTGAAATCCGCGCACTGCTACGGAATCTTCCAGCAGCTCTATTTTGCTCGGATCGATACCAGTCACCGGGCTGGGGAAGGTGAGGCGCATACGATTATTTGGATTCAACTGACCGCCTTCCAGGTTGTCCGCCGGCATCAGATTCCGGGTGTAGGTATCCTTTTTACCGCGTGTAAGTTTTACGGTTTGCAGTAATTTACCCGCTTCCATAATGGATACTTTGGTCGAGTCAAAGCTCAGATCATTTAACCAGACACGTACACTGTCGTTCGTTTTACTGAACTGAAATAACTTTGCAGCATCCAGATTGGAGGGTTCCGTAACGACCACACTTGGCTGTCGCAACTTCTGATTCCAGGTTAGCAGGATCGTTCCATCCGCCGCAATCCGCCGGTCATTCATCCGGAATTCCTGTGGCTCTTCCTTAAAAACTTTGATCTTAAGGTCCGATACATTCTCGGTTAAAACCACAGAATCTGGCAAGAAACCAATCTCATCAGAAACCTGCTGATAAACTTTATCGCTGGTTTTTTCCTTTAATGCATATACTTTATAAGTGTTCTCCCGAAGATTGTTCAACTGAAAACGGCCGGAACTATCCGTAGTGGTATAGATCGATGGCTTTGTTTTTCCAATGATCGTATCTCGATCTATCGGTACGATGAAAGCCAAAGCATCGAGTAGGGGCTCGCCGGTTAGTGCGTCGATCACCTGACCACTCATCGTTAAAGAATCCAGTTTTGGACCCGTCGCAAAGACGTAAGTGAAATTTTTCAGCACGTTGCTTTCGTTGATGTCTGCAATAGACTTCCCGAAGTTCAGCGTATAGGTGGTATTTTTTTCCAGAGTATCCTGGAAGCTGATCTCCAATGCACGCTTTTTAATTTTCAATTGCGGCAAGCGTTCCATATCGGGGGAGACGCTAAACTCCCGAAACTGGTCGTTCAGTTTGAAGTACTCGTCAAACTGAATCACGATCGTCTTCGCATTAAAGTTTGTCGTCAGATTCTCCGGCACCATTTTCAAAATCTTAGGTGCTATGCTGTCGCGAGGTCCGCCTTGTATGGTTTTCTGGCTCGCACAGCCGCCAACCAGGAAAATTTGGTAAAAACCATAGGTGAAAATCAAGAGGAACTGCCAGGTTTTAAATTTCATTGTTTTTAGCGTTTTTAAGACGTTATTACTTGCTGGAATGTAATCTGTTTAAAAATTTATAAAAATGCTTTAGATCGCATCTAAATAGGTTGATTTTTAAACACTATATTTTTAGATATAAGCCACTGAAAATCAACCTATTGTATTTTATCTGCTGATATGAACCATCAAAACAGAGATATCTGAAGGCGAAACGCCCGAAATTCTGGATGCCTGACCCAATGTTCTTGGTTTAATCTTCAATAATTTCTCTCTGGCCTCTTTAGATAAGGAATTCAGCTGCGCATAATCAAAGTCTGGATTGATGTCCTTGTCTTCCATCTTCTGCATTTTGGCTACAATCTCCTGTTCCTTTTCAAAGTAGCTGTCGTATTTAATCTTGATCTCCGCTTGCTCAACCGTCTCCTGATCGAACTTGCTCAACAGCTCGTTCAATGCCGGACTCACCTTACGTACGTCTTCAATCGATACTTGAGGACGGCTCAGCAAGCTGAACAATTTCACATTCTGACTGATCGGGCTGGTGCCTAATTCCTGCAACATATCATTGGCTTGCGACATCTCAATGCCTTGCTTGCGACTGAACGCCACAATCTCATCCGAGTTCGCAACTTTCTGCTTCACGATTTCCAGACGCTCATCACTGATCAATCCAAGTTCATGACCAATAGGGGAGAGACGGATGTCCGCATTATCTTGTCTTAATAACAATCGGTGTTCTGCTCTCGAGGTAAACATACGATACGGTTCTTCGGTACCTTTTGTTACCAGATCGTCGATCAATACCCCAATATAAGACTCAGATCGCTTCATAATCAACTCATGTTGATCATTTACCTTCTGATGCGCGTTGATTCCAGCGATAAAGCCTTGACTTGCAGCCTCTTCATAGCCTGTTGTTCCATTAATCTGTCCTGCAAAGAACAAATTCTTGATTTTCTTGGTCTCTAAGGTTAAATCCAGTTGGGTAGGTGGGAAATAATCGTACTCAATGGCGTAACCCGGACGGAACATTTTGGCATTCTCGAATCCTGGGATTTGCGTAAGCGCTCGGTATTGTACGTCTTCCGGTAAAGAAGTAGAGAATCCATTTACGTAGATCTCTACGGTATTCCAGCCTTCCGGTTCTACGAAAATCTGGTGACGGTCACGTTCTGCGAAGCGATTGATCTTATCTTCAATAGAAGGGCAGTAGCGTGGCCCAAGTCCTTTAATACGGCCGGTAAACATCGGCGATTTCTCAAAACCTTCCTTCAGGGTTTCGTGTACTTTCGAATTGGTGTAGGTGATCCAGCAGCAGCGTTGTTCTTTCGAACGCTCCACTTTTGTGTAAGAGAAACGGCCTGGATTTTCATCACCCCATTGCTCTTCCATTAAGGAATAATTCAATGACCGACCATCCACACGTGGCGGGGTACCGGTCTTCATACGGCCTGCTTCGAAACCGATTGAAGTAAGTTGTTCGGTTAAGCCTGTAGCAGATTTTTCCCCGGTACGGCCACCACCAAATTTCTTCTCGCCAATGTGGATCAATCCATTCAGGAAGGTACCATTTGTAAGTACGACAGACTTGCCATGTATCTCTACACCGATGGAAGTTTTAACACCACAAACAACATTGTCTTTGATGATTAAACTGCTCACCATATCCTGCCAGAAATCTACATTTGGGGTACGCTCCAGTGCTAGTCGCCATTCTTCTGCGAAACGCTTCCTGTCGTTCTGCGCACGTGGGCTCCACATGGCAGGACCTTTAGAAAGGTTCAGCATTCTGAATTGCAAAGTTGTTTTATCGGCAATGATTCCAGAGTATCCACCCATGGCATCAATCTCCCGCACAATCTGTCCTTTTGCTACGCCACCCATCGCCGGATTACAACTCATCTGGGCAATGGTCTCCATATTCATCGTTATTAAGAGCACTGAAGAACCTAAATTTGCTGCGGCGGCCGCGGCCTCACAGCCCGCGTGTCCAGCGCCTACAACGATGACATCATACGTTTTAAACATGGTTTTTTGGGTTATGTTTCACGTGGAACTTAGGTGAAAGTACATGCCTTTTCGACCCTTGTTCCACGTGGATTATTTTGATTTTATATTCTTTAAGAGGTTAAACAGGGACACCAGTACCCACACACTTTCCAGCACCACGAATGGCATAAAGTTGATCATCCAGGCAGAAACGCCGGCTAACGCGGCACCCACCAGATTCATCAAGCTATAGCTATTGCTCTCTACGCGGATCACTTTCAGGATCTGCAGCAGGAAGGCAATCAATAAGATTGATACACCTGCTGTGGCTAAAAAGTCTGAAGTACTCATGATTCCTTAGTTGTTTTTTTCTGATAGTTCTAACCAGCGTTCCATCACCTGATCCAGCTGTCTATTCAGCTTCTGGATTTCGCCGGAGACACGCTCGATTTCTTTATAGTCGCCACTATAGATGTTGGATAGGGAGCTTGTCAGACTTACAATTTTATCTTCCAGCGTTGCTATGTTCGCTTCAGATTCTTCAAGTTCTTTCTGCTCTTTATAGCTAAGCTTTTTCGTTGAATCTTTCGCTGTCGTTGTTTCCGTAGCAGCAGCAGCCGTTACCGCTTTCTTCTGTGCGTTTTCTTTCAGCTGCTCCAGGCTTAAACGATATTCTGAGTAGTTACCATTGTAAATATTCACCTCGCCATTGCCTTCCATGATGAACAATTGCTCACTCATTTTATCAAGCAAATACCTATCGTGGGATACCAGGATCAATACGCCGGGGAAGTTCTCCAGGAATTCCTCCAGTACGTTCAGCGTACCAATATCAAGATCGTTCGTAGGCTCATCCAGGATTAAGAAGTTCGGATTTTGCATCAATACTTTCATCAGGTGCAAACGCTTCTTCTCACCACCGCTAAGCTTCTCCACCATGCCGTGTTGCTTTTTAGGCGGGAATAAAAATAGGGTAAGCAGGGCAGAAGCAGAGATCGTCTGGCCGTCGGCCATCTTGATGTATTCTGCGTCAGATTTTACGATATCGATTACGCGTTCCTTTTCATTGAAAGCTAAACCACCTTGTTTGTAGTAGCCATATACCGTCGTTTCACCAACGCTCACATTACCTTTTTCTGGTTGCAGATATCCGGTGATGATGTTTAGCAAAGTGGATTTACCAGTTCCGTTTTTACCGGCCAGACCGATACGATCTGCACGCTTAAACGTATAAGAGAAATCATTGATGATTTTCTTCTCATCGAAACTCTGACCGATATGGTCCAGCTCCAGAATCTTATTACCCTGACGGGCCATTTTCACATTTAAGGTTATGCTGCCGTTTTCAGCGTTCTGTTTGGTTCTGCTATCTAAATCATAAAATGCATCAATACGGGCCTGCGATTTGGTACCACGTGCCTGCGGCATTCTACGCATCCATTCCAGCTCCTTTTTCAGTAGATTTTTGTTCTTTTGGAAGGTCGCCTCATCAGAAGCTTCACGTTCAGATTTCTTCTCTAAGAAATAAGCATAGTTCCCGTTATAGGTAAATGTTTTTCCTTTATCCAGCTCTACGATGGTATTACAAACGTTATCCAGGAAATACCTGTCATGTGTAACCAGCAGTAAAGTCTTATTGCCTGATGTCAGCAGTTTCTCCAGCCACTCAATGGTATCAATATCCAGGTGGTTGGTTGGCTCATCCAGGATATAGAAATCCGGATCTTCAATCAACAGCTTGGCTAGTGCCAAACGTTTTTTCTGACCACCAGATAGGGTAGAGATCTGTTGCTGTAAATGGGTGATGCCCATTCTGCTCAAAATCGTTTTAATCTCGTGCTCATATTCCCAGGCATTGTGTTCGCTCAGCTCACCATACAAACGGTTCAGGTGATCTTCATCTGGATTTTCCTGTTCGATGAGTTCTTCGTATTCTTTGATCAGCTGCTGCTGTTTGTTCTCCAGTGAAAAGATAAAATCACTGATCGAATAGCCGTCCGGGAAAGTAGGTTCCTGATCCAGAAATCCGATCCGGACAGATTTATTCTTGACGATCTTGCCTTCCAGAGGAAGGAAGCGTTCAGCAAGCAATTTAAGCAAAGTGCTTTTGCCTGCGCCGTTTATTCCAACCAGCGCAACACGTTGCCCGGTTTGAATTCCTAAAGTTAGTTTTTTAAATAGCCATTCATCATGGTAAGCATGACCAAGGCCTTCAGCTGCAATTAATGTACTCAATGTGTGTTCTTAACGAAGTTTATATGCGAAATTACTACAAAAGTACGCAATAAATTTTTGCATTCAGTTTCAGGCATTTAACCCTATTGTAATTTTATGAGCGGCCCTTTGACGGCATGTCTTACCAGGCTGCCGATGTGATCAGTTCTCGAGAAAGTCAAAACTCATAAATTTAATTGTAAGAGGTTGTTATACAATATATTACAAATAATAAATGATGATTTTTGATCCTATAACCGCTTAAATTAACCGTTGTTATTGGCCGATGATAAAGAGAAAAACAACCTTACAATGGCGCAGCAGTTAGGTACCAGCTTCGCCATCAACCCGGGGTCTATAGGGCCTATATACGGTGTCTATACGGGGTCCACCCGGCATATGGCCGCTTCAACCCCGGTTCAACCCTGTTTATACCCTGTTATAAGCACCAATCTTTCCCCTAAGTTTAAGGTGAATAGCGACCTGCAGGTGCTTACAAGCGCATAGAAGAATATTCCTATATTTACCTTTAACACGTTTAAATAAATCACCTTGAGAATTGACGCCCTCCACACCGAAAACATCCTTGTAAACAGAAAATCAGCAGCTGTAAAAAGCGAAATACCGGATGCCTTGCCGTTGTGTAAATCATTAAGCTTTGCTCAGGTTTTTAGTGTTCTGCTGTTCTTCCTGTTCTTACCGCTGTTGTCCGTTGCCCAAACCGATAGAACGCGGCAGACCGGGGGAAAAGCGGTAGGACTTAGCAATCCAATGCAGACGGAAAAGCAAAATAAAGGCAAAAAATCCGGCCGAAAGGAAGCACAAAGCAAGTTGTTTGTGCCTAGAAATTACTTTTATTTCTCTTTGAAATTGCCCGTTGAGGAACTTGCAACCTACCTGCTTACGGAAGAATCGGAGCTGCTGGATTATGAGAATCAGAATGGTTTAATGCTCGACTTCGGCTATGGCAAACAGGTCAATAAGTACTTTACCGTAGAAGGGGGACTGGAGGCCTACCTGGGCAATTCATTAAACCTGCTGTACGAGCATGAGCAGGATGAAGGCCTGGACGAACTGCGCATCACCAACAGCGCATATGCCTTCCAGCTGAAGCCGATTTTTACCGTGCCATTAGATGAAGAAGTTACTTTAAGAATTGGTGCAGCCCTGAATTATCAATTCTTGCGTAGTGCCGGCAAGTACTACAGCTACGCATACCGGGATGGGGAAGAAGTACTGGCCAGCGTTATTAAAAATACACACCGCTCCAGGTTTCTATTGAATGTTAATCCATTTGTAGGCGCTGATTTTAAGGTAAGCGAACGCTGGGGATTAGGGGTGGACCTGAGTTATGTCCGGTATAACTGGGATAAGTCCATCAGCGGCCTGCGTTTCAGCAACCAGACGGACCTGCAATTACCCCTGCACAAGACTTCTGATGTGTTCGTGGCCATTAAGGTCACTTTCCGCTAGTTTAAAGCTTTGCGGTCGCCGCAGTGCTGGACGTCGCGGGTTTGAGCACCCTTTTCGCCAGGTAAAAATCTTCCTTTTCAGTCATGATCTTTTTTGCAACCTTACCCTTATCCGGGTAGCCCAGCAAATGCAGCGTGCCGTGCACCATAACCCTGCACAGTTCATCCATAAAATCATGCTTGTATGCTGCCGCATTTTCCCGGATCCTGTCTATGCTGATAAAAATATCGCTCACAATCGTTTTCGGCACCTCTGCGTTATCGAAAGTGATCACGTCAGTATAAGTGTCATGATTCAGGTACTGTTGGTTTATACCGAGTAAATATTCGTCAGAACAAAAGATGAAGTTAAGTTCTTCCAGCTTGTAGCCTTCAGCCTCGATGGTATCCCGCAACCAGTTACGGATGATGGTCTTCTGTTTCAGTGTGAAGGAGATCTCCTCGGTAAAGAAGTGTATTGCAGCTTTGCTCATGTTGTATTGAAAATGCAAAGGTAAAAAAAAAGCTCCCCGGAAGTTCCGGGAAGCTCGTACGAATATGGTTAATGAAATCTAGATTACTTTAACATTGATCGCGTTCAAACCTTTTTTGCCGCTTTCTACATCGTATTCTACTTTGTCGTTTTCACGGATTTCATCGATAAGGCCTGTTGAGTGTACAAAGATTTCGCTATCGCCGTTTGTAGGAATGATAAATCCGAATCCTTTTGTAACATTAAAAAATTTTACTGTTCCTTCTTGCATTGTATTATGTATTAAAAAATTAAGTGTGCAATGTAGTCATTATTTATTATAAACAAGTAAATGCTTGTTTTTTTGGGGAATATAGAAATTACTTGACTTTGAAACTACTTTTTCCCACTCACATTCAGCGTGATTTCCGACGCATGCGGGATGCCTAGGGTTGTGCCTGGTTTTACGAGCAGCAGGTTCTGCAGGTAAACATCAATGATCCCTTCGAGCACCTTTTTCCGCTGTTCATAGTACTCCGGCATGTCGTTGCGGAACTTGTTCAGGTGGATTTTACCATGCTGGTCGACCACTGCAGAAAAGGAGTAGCCGAAATCCTGGTAAGCGTTCTGGATCTTGATGCGATATTCCGGGAAAAGGTAGTCGTAAGCCTCTGTTCTACCCAGCAAGCGGTCTACCGTACTCAGTTTTTCTACGCTGATGATCTTGCTTTTCGGCGTAAACTGTACCGGAATACGGCCTGCAAAAGCACTGTCGGCATTTGTAGGATTGCGGTCAGCACGGGCAACAAGCTTTTTGATAAACGCGGTATCTGCAGCGGTGGGCTTACGAAGCTCCTCGGGTTTTTTCTTGATCACGTTGTTCAGGTAATCTTCCGAATAGTAGGTCATGAACACATCCGACCGGATGTCTTTCGCGATCACCTGCTTGGTGAGGTGTAAGCGCTGCATGCGTATGCTGTCTTTGCTGAAACCCTTGATGCGGAACCATTCGCCGGCGAAGTTGTACACGTCGCCATGATCGTACATGAAGTAAAAGGATTGCATGATCTGCTTCTGCGGGCTCCAGGCTTTTACGGTATCATTGGAGGCGAACTGTATGATCCAGCTGGGTTCCTGCTGAAAGCCGATGTCGGAGAACGACAGTCCATTGCTGAAGCGGCGGGTGACTTCGTGGTACTTGATGCCGACAATTGGCGTAAAATCCAGTCTTTTCAGCTCTTCTTTTTTCTTCTTATTTTTCTTTGTGGTTTTTTCCGGTCCGGCATTACAGCCAGCCATTACCAGTGCAACAGCTAAAAAATAAATCAGCCTCTTAAAATTCAACATCCTCTATAAACGAATTACACGAACAATTAATGCCTGCCGGAAGCCAGACCTCAGATTCTTTTTTTTAAAGTTAGGACTTTATAGATTATTTCTTCCTCCTGTGCGATTTTAAGGAGGACATTTTTGCCGTTTCCGGCTTTCAGCAGCTGCACCATGCTTTGCAGATCCAGGCTGTGTGCAGCTTTGAAATTGAGCTCCAGCAGTTCGGCCCCGGGCAAGATGCCGATTTTCTCGGCAGGGGAGCCCGGTTCAATGCGCTCGATGAAAAAGCGGTTCGGTTGGCCTTCAATCATGTAGATTTCCATGCCCGACATGTCGTGGTCGAATGGCGCGCGTAATGAACCATTGGGTTTAAGGAAAACGACGCTGTTTCGATAGTCGAATGTCAGGTGAAAGCGGCGCATCAGCTCTGCGCCAATACTACCATTGCGACCTGTAATGGCCACCCGTGCTGCACCATGCGCATAGTCGGGAAAGTTGGTCAGCACGTCATTGAGTGTGATTTTACCAATGCTGAGGGAATGGATGCGCCCGATGTGGCCGCTGATTAAACCACTAATGCCCATACCTAAATTCGCCGTGATGTTGCTGTCGGGTAGGGGGAACTTCAATCGCTCAATAGCTTCCAGTGAAAGTGCAAAACTTGCCCCGCTGTCCATCAGGAGTCTGGCATTAAACAGCCCCAGGTTGGGCGACATGACCGGGAGCTGCAGGTAAGGTTTGTTCAGGATCAGTTCCATGGGTACAGGAAAGCCCTTGATCTTTTTCTTCACCTCATGCTGGTAGAACGTCATCTTGTGCGCTGGATAATTCAGGGAAACCTTGAAGCTATTTATAAAGTAATAGCCGATCAGGCCATGGACATGGATGCCCAGAAAATTGGATAGGTTGAAGATGTCTGATTTCAGGATGGCGGCCGGCACATTATCCATTCTGGAGGCGCCAACATCCACGTCTATGGTGTTGGAGGAGAAAGCTTCAATCTCTTCACCTTTACCCAGGCCAGAGATCTTTATCGGGCGCCAGAGACTTCTGTCCACCGTATCCAGAATGCTTGGATCCGTAATGAGTAGTGGCGATACCCCGGTATCCAGAATGAAGTTGTACGGGCCCTTGTCGTTGATGTAAACCGGGATTACAATCAGGTTTTTGATCAGCTGAAAGTTCATCGTTTGCTGCTTTCTCTTCCCTTTAAAGGCGAATTGCTGCGCTTGTGCAATCGCTGGCGGCAATATGAACAGCAGCCATATGACAAGTAGCCGATGGCTGGTTCGAATTATGGCAAACACCCCTAAGATCATTAAGTAATTTAACAAATTCAGTTGGTGTCCCTCGAATTCTTTTTCGATTTCTTATCTGCTGGACCTTCTGTGAAGCTGCCTTAACTGCCTGAAGGTATGGACAAAAACCTTTCTTAAAAGTTTTTTTGTTTCCGCTTGGAATTATTTATTGTTTCATTACATTTGTTTTAACACTAAAAACGAAAGTGAATGAAGCTTCGTTTAAAGCAATCGAAATGAAACTAGATCGGAATTCGGCAATAAACAAACTGGAAGAACAGCAGACTTGGGACATCATTATCATCGGTGGTGGTGCAACAGGGCTGGGCACGGCGGTAGATGCTGCCAGTCGTGGTTACAAGACCTTGCTGCTGGAGCAGGATGACTTTGCGAAAGGCACTTCCAGCCGCAGCACCAAGTTGGTTCATGGTGGGGTTCGGTACCTCGCACAGGGGGACATTGCCCTGGTGTATGAGGCGCTGCATGAGCGTAGTTTATTGTTGAAGAATGCGCCGCATCTGGTGCATGATCAGGAGTTCATCATTCCATGTTATGCATGGAATACCAAATACATGTATTTGCTTGGGCTGACGTTTTATGATCTGCTGGCCGGAAAGAATGATTTCAGAAAATCGACTTTCCTGAAAAAAGATGCTGTGATCAAAGCCATTCCTGGACTGAATCCGAAGGGCCTTATTGGCGGTGTAAGTTATAGTGACGGGCAGTTTGATGATGCCCGTCTGGCGATAAACCTGGCCCAGACCGCTGCCGAGCATGGTGGCGTCCTGCTGAACTATGCTCAGGTTACGGGTTTAACAAAGCAGGGTGATAAGATCAGTGGCTTGCGTTTCAAGGATCGCGAAAGCGGTAAAGTTTATGACTTGCAGGCATCCGTTGTGATCAATGCCACAGGTGTTTTTGTAGATGAGATCTTGAAGATGGATGTACCCAAAGGGGATCCGCTGGTAAGACCAAGCCAGGGTGCACACGTGGTCCTTGATCAGTCTTTCTTACAAGGAAATAGTGCCCTGATGATCCCTAAAACCTCTGACGGACGTGTCCTGTTCGCCGTGCCATGGCATGGGAAAGTACTTGTTGGTACCACAGACACACCATTGAATGAGCACAGTTCAGAACCCCGTCCTCTGGAAGAAGAAATAGAATTTATTCTAAGTACTGCCGGAAAGTATTTGTCGAAAGCGCCAACGCGGGCGGACGTGCTTTCTGCTTTTGCGGGCTTACGCCCATTGGCTGCGCCAGGTAAGGACACCAACAAAACGAAAGAAATTTCCAGAAGTCATAAACTAATTGTCAGCAAGTCGGAGTTGATCACCATCACGGGTGGTAAATGGACAACCTACCGCAAGATGGCGATGGATGTGGTTGACAAAGCGATTGCCATGGGTAAGCTGAAGCAAGCAGCATGTGTAACGCGGACCACCAAAATCCATGGTTATCATAACGGTCCGGTAGGTGCGCCACTAGCGGTTTATGGTTCTGATGCAGCAGGCATTGAAGCGCTGATTGCGCAAAATCCAGACCTGGGTAAAAGGATTCATCCGGCACACCCTTATACAAAAGCAGAAGTTTTATGGGTTATCCGCAATGAAATGGCCCGTACGGTAGAGGATGTGCTGGCGAGAAGAATACGCATTCTTTTTCTGGATGCAGCCGCTGCTGCTGCACTTGCGCCGATGGTTGCCGCAATCCTCGCCGAAGAATTGAATAAGGATGCCGCATGGATTAAACAGCAGACAGAAAGCTTCCTGGCCATGACCAGAGACTACCTGCTGCAGTCTTGGCCAGCAAAGGAAGCAGGTAAATCTTATGTTACGGAAGCTTAATTAATGATTCCTTAACATACGGCATTGCCGGAAACATGAACTTCGTGGCCTTAAAACGAAATGAGTTGAAATGGCACGACAAAAAACGAAACCAAGTATAATACCGATAGTATGAAGAAAAGATTTACGCAACGATACAACGCGGGGCGGTATATGGCAGGCATTGCTTTGTTTATGTATGCTGCGCATGTACCACAAGGGGCCTTTGCTGCCCCGCTTGCTGCAGTGGAATACCGTCAGCAAACCCAGGACATCATTACCCTGAGCGGTACCATAGTTGACGACGCAACTGGGCAGCCACTGCCCGGCGTGACCATCATGGACGCACAGCGCAAGGTTTATGGTACCAGCAATGGCGACGGTGCCTTTAACATTAAGGTGCCTAAAGGTGCTGTACTCAGCTTCAGCATGATCGGCTACACCGCATCGACATTAACGCTGAATGCCAGTCAGGCGAAATTAAGCGTAAGCCTAAAGGAATCGTCCAGCCAGCTGAACGAGGTGGTGGTAACCGCCTTAGGTATCAAACGCGAGGAAAAGGCTTTGGGTTATTCTGTATCCACCCTCGACAATAAGGATGTGACCAATGCCATATCAAACAACTGGACCAACGCCCTTTCGGGTAAAGTGGCTGGTTTGAATATGGTGAAATCAGGTGGCGGTCCGGCAGGATCCAACAAGATCATCCTGCGTGGTGAAAACTCCCTTTCCGGAGAAAGTGAAGCCCTGATCGTTATTGATGGGGTAATCACCAGCGGAAGTAGCGGAAGGTCTACCGGTACCGGTTCTGGCGCCTACTTATCTTCAGAATCGCCTGCAGATTTCGGTAACAGCCTTGCCGACATCAACCCGGATGACATCGAGAGTGTTTCCGTGTTAAAGGGCCCGGCTGCAACTGCGCTATATGGTTCACGTGGTGGAAATGGTGCGGTGATCATCACCACCAAATCCGGACGCCAGAATCAGAAAGGAATCGGCGTAAGCTTCAACTCCAATACTTCTATTGAAACGATTTCACGCTGGCCGGATTACCAGACCGAGTACGGTCAGGGTGACGTAGGTCAGGATCTATATTATTCTTACCTGGCAACAGCAGATGGTGCCAGTACAAGGAGCACCAGTTCTGCATGGGGACCGAAGTTCGACGGACAGAAGTTCTTCCAGTATGATCCGGTGACCAGAACCACCAGCGCCGAGCGTTTGCCTTGGGTAGGTTATGAGAACAACCACAAAGATTTCTTCCAGGTTGGAACTAACTTCATCAACAGTGTCGCTTTAGAAGGTGCAAATGAAAAATCCAGCGCGCGTTTGTCCATCACCAATCTTAAAAATAAGTGGATCATCCCGAATACAGGATATACAAGGAACACAGTCGCCTTGTCGATCAGTCACAAGATTACCGACAAGCTACAGATCACCAGTAAGGTGAATTATACCAACAAGTATTCCGATAACCTGCCATCTACAGGTTATAACAACCAGACCATCATGTATTTCATCCGCGGTTTAGCGCCGAACATGAATATGGACTGGTTCAAAGATTACTGGACGCCAGGACAGGAGGGCATCCTGCAAAACCGTCCGTTCAGTAGCTTGCTGGATAACCCATACCTGATTGCAAATGAAATGCTGAACAAGTCCAACCGCCACAACGTGGTAGGTAATGTTACGGCAACCTATAACTTCCTGCCGAACCTGAGTTTAATGGTTCGGACCTCTATGGATATGTCGTACGATGCGCGTTCGCAACAGCGTCCGTTCAGTACAAACAAGTATGCAACCGGTATGTACCGTACGCAGAACGTGTACAACCAGGAGGTGAACAGCGACTTCTTACTTCGTTACAACAGTAAGATCGGATCGAAGTTCGAGTACTCCCTTACCGCTGGAGGAAGCCAGATGAACAACAAGTATACGCTGGATGAGATCCGTGCAGAGCAGTTGTTGTATCCAGGTATCTACAACTTCTCCAACAGCAAAAACATGCTGGTTACCTTACCAAACAGAAGTCAGTATGCCGTAAACAGTTTCTATGCGCTGGGATCTTTCAGCTACGACAATTTCCTATTTATGGATTTAACTGCGCGTAATGACTGGGCCAGTACGCTTGCAACACCAACATCAACAGACAACGTTTCTTTCTTTTACCCTTCGGTAAGTTTAAGTGCGGTATTGTCTGAGAAGATCAAAATGCCGGAGGCGATTTCATTTATGAAGATCCGTGCTTCCCTGGCAGGTGCAGGTAGTGGTTCGACCAAAGCTTACCAGACCGCGTATGCATACGGTTCAACGCAGTTCCCTGGAAGTTTAGTGAATCCAACGGTGATTGCCAATCCTGAACTTCGCCCACTTGCAACAACGAGTTACGAACTTGGTTTGGATACCCGTTTCTTTAAAAACCGTTTGGAGATCGACTTTACCGCCTATAAAAACAACACCAGAGATCAGATCATCTCTTCTCCGATAGACCGTGCTTCCGGCTACAATGCCGTAATCCTGAATGTTGGAGAGGTGCAAAACCAAGGTCTCGAGCTTCAGCTAAATGGTTCGCCATTGAAGTCGAAGAATGGTTTAAACATGAACCTATACGGTACCTTCTCTTATAACGAGAACAAGGTGGTGGCACTTGCCGACAGCGTGGGTACGATCGTGATGTCTACCGGTCCGAGGGGTTCGATTGAGGCTCGTGTTGGAGGCTCTATGGGCGATATCTATGGCTTAGGCTACCTGAGATCACCTGACGGGCAGATCGTTTACCGTGATGGTTATCCGGTGCTGGATCAGAACAGCAAGTACCTGGGTAATTCTACGGCAAGATATAAAGGCAGCTTTGGTACAGGTTTCACGTACAGAGGTTTCAGTCTGAACCTGCTTTTTGATGCGCAGTTTGGCGGAAGGGCATATTCCTTAACGCACTCGGTATTGGCGGATGAAGGTAAACTTCAGAAAACCGTTCCGGGTAGATATAACGGCATCATCGGAAATGGTGTGGTGCAGAATGCAGACGGCTCATTTAGCCCGAACACGGTTGTTGCAGCAAGCACGGCCACGTTCTACAAAACACACTTCCAGCGTGATAACGTGGAAGCAAATACTTTCAGTACGGATTTCATCAAGTTCAGAGAGGCCAGATTTGATTACAGCCTCCGACCAAAACTGGTAGAGAAGTTAGGCCTGCAACGTGCTACCATCGGCGTTTATGGACGTGACCTGTTCATGTTTACCGACTGGCCAGTATTTGATCCGGAATTTGGTACCATCGGTGGCTCAGGTGAGATTACCGCAGGTTTTGAGACCGGACAATTCCCGTCTACACGCACCTTCGGACTGAACATCAGCATTGGTATTTAACATTTAGCCTTTCAGATCATGAAAAAAACATATAAAACATTCTGCCTGATCATGCTTTCAGGTATGCTTATAAATACTTCCTGTAAAAAGGACTTTAAAGAGATTAATACCGATCCAAACAGAAGCGCGGCAGCATTGCCAGAGGCGCTCTTAACCCCTTCGTTGTGGGACGTGGTGACCCGGAATAACAACCGTGCACTACGACTTACACATGAATTGATGCAGGACCATGTGGCGGTGTCTGATGGTGATGAAGTACACCGCTACGTGATCCGTGCTGGGGAGTCGGACTACATGTGGAACAACTGGTACCTGCAGCTGACGAACTTCAAGGATATGTACAACCGTGCAAATGAATTGAACAACACAACCTTCATGGGTATTGCCCTGATCTGTGACGTTTATGTATCCTCACTGATTACCGATACCTATGGCGATGTACCTTACACCGATGCGAGCAAAGGTCGCGAAGGTGTGTACCAGCCTAGATTCGATCGTCAGGAAGAGATCTATAAAGACCTGTTCCGCAAACTGGAGGAAGCAAATACATTGCTGGCAACCGGCAATGTGATGACCACAGAACAGTTGGCCTATGATCCATTGTATGGCCGTACAACCGGCGCAACATCGGCGACCACCATTACGAACTGGCGCAAGTTCGGTAACTCCATGTACCTGCGTTTGCTGATGCGCGCATCCGGTCGCCCGGAGGCAAATGCTGTTGCAAAGATTAAGGAAATCGTGGACACCAATCCTGCAAACTACCCGATCTTCAGCAACAATGCCGAATCTGCGGTGGTACGGTATACGATGACACCGCCTTACACTTCCTCTTTTTATGGCGGAAGACCTTTTGATTTCAGCGGAAGCAACGGTTTGACCGAGTTTTTCGTGAACAACCTGAACCAGTGGAATGATCCGCGCAGAACGCGTTGGGCAACCATTGACGGTGGTACGTACATTGGCATTCCGAGTGGATTTCAGCGCGGACAAGTGCCGGAAAGAAGATCCACTTACCTGGATGCATTGATGAATGAGCCGCTATTGGGCAACATCATGAACTATCCGGAGCTGCAGTTCCTGCTTGCAGAGGCAGCTGTAAAAGGCTATATCGCCGGCAGTGCGCAGACGTATTATGAAACTGGTGTGGTCAATGCAATTACCTTCTGGGGTGTAACGCCACCTGAGGATCAGCTACAGAATGAATTCATCAAATGGAACCCGGAAGAGAGTGATGATCTGAAGATGGAGAAGATCCACCTCCAGAAGTATTATACTTTATTCTTTACGGATTTTCAGCAATGGTTTGAATACAGAAGAACAGGGCACCCGAACTTGCCTAAAGGGGCAGGTCTGGAGAACGGCGGACAGATGCCTTCGCGTTTAAGGTACCCGGTAAACGTACAGTCGCTGAATTCTGCGAATTACTCGGCTGCGGTTGCTGCTTTCGGAACCGATGATCTGAATACAAAAGTTTGGTGGAATAAGTAATCCTTAAAAGATAGAACATGAAAAAAATATATTCACTTCTGGCAGCGCTGCTTTTGTGTACGCTGCTGTTCAACGCCTGTAAGAAGGACGAGAAACCTGCAGAAGGCAAGTTGAATTCCTTTGCCGCATTGTTTGTGGTTAAAAATGCCTACAAAGGCAGTGATGTACAGTTGAACGCGGAGAAACTTGGCGGCGCCACACAAACCGGTGGAATTGTCATCTCCAATTTAAGCGGGAACAACTTCCCTAAAGGCGGACTGATCATTCAGAATGCGAGCAGGGGACAGGTTAGAGGCTTGCTGATCGAGCTTCCGGATGCTGCGGGTAATTATGCGCCCGGCGATTCTTTGGTGATCAACATCGATGGCAGTACGCTGGCGAAGGTTGGCAGTTCTTTACAGCTGAAAGGCATTACCACGGCTGACATTACCAAGGTGAGTTCAGATAATGCTTTAAAGCCAAGAACAGTGGCATTGGGCGCATTGCTGGGCAACTTTGAACTGTATGAGAATACTTTGCTTAAAGTTACCGCAGATGCCAAGCCAGTTCCGCAGCCAGGGGAGACCTATGCTGGAAATAAGATGCTTGATGATGGTTCCGGTAGTGCCGTAGCCCTGCATACTGCAGCTACCGCAACTTTCGCTGGGAATAGCCTGCCTGCGAGTGCAACCTATACCGTAATTCCGATGTATGGCGATGAAGCGGGTAACTATGGAACGATTCCACAAGTGCGTTTGCGTACAGAGGCAGACGTGGAGAATGCCAGCGGTCCGATTTATGCAAACTGGCCGGAAAGCTTTGAAACACCAGATGCAACGGTAAAAGGTTCTTACAACATGAATACCCCTGCAGTACCTGACAACAGCATCATGCTGAAAACCGGCAGCTGGAAATTATATCAATCCATCATTGGTAATACTGCGGCGCGTGACCGCTTCAATGAGCCAGGATTACAGAGCATCCGTATGCAGCAGAATCTTACAGAATCGGCTTACTTACAGATGAACTTTGACCTGCCGAATGGTGCATCCAAGGTGACATTATGGGCAGGCGCTTATTACACTGACGCGGTGAGTACATTCCGATTGGAGTACTCTACAGATGGTGGTTTAACCTGGCTTCCTGCAGGTGCAGACATCCAATGTCAAAGCCGTGGTTCAAGACAGGAGACCTTCCTGCTGAACATCAAAGGTAATGTACGTTTCCGTATCAATAAACTAGGTTTAGGTACCACGAGTGTGCCGAACATCCTGAACGGCAGGTTGTCGATTGAAGACATCGCCATCTACTCAAATTAATCGTAAAATGAACAGAAGGTCATTTATACAAAGACTATCATTGATTGGCGGGGCACTGGTTTTCAGTTTGCCCGGCCAATCGTTTTCATTCTTTAGTGCTGCAAAAAAAGTAAAAGGCAGGATTACAGATGGCGCAAATGGCATTGCCGGGGTTCTGGTTTCAGACGGGTATTCGGTGGTGACCACCAACGGCCGCGGTTATTACAGCATTAAACCGCATGCAAATGCAAGTTCGGTGTGGGTGAGTACCCCTGCTGGTTATGCATTCCAGCATGAAGATGGGATAGCAAAGCATTACCAATTGTTGGGTACCGGCAAGAACTTTGATTTTGAGCTGAAACGGCTGTCACAGTCCGACGAGCAACACAAGTTTATCGTTTGGGCCGATCCGCAGGTGAAGAACAACAATGATGTAAAACAGATGATGGATACTTCCGTGCCAGACGTACAGCAGCTGGTGAAAACCATGGGCAGCGGTGCATTGGTACACGGGATCTGTGTTGGTGACATCGTTTGGGATAACCATAAGCTTTTCAAGGATTACAATAAGGCCGTCGCAAGAATGGGTATTCCATTTTTCCAGGCACTGGGGAACCACGATATGGACTACCGGATGGGTGGGGATGAGACTTCGGATGTGACCTTTAAAAAGACTTACGGACCAACCTATTACTCTTTCAATCGCGGCAAGGCACATTATGTGGTTTTAGAAAATGTACGCTACCTGGGTACGGATCGTGACTACGACGGCTATTTGGTGGAAGAGCAGTTGTCCTGGCTGGCAAAAGATCTGGAGCATGTTGCGAAAGATCAATTGCTGATCATCAACCTCCATATTCCGGTACATAGCGGCGTTAAAAATAAAGAAGACTTATACCGTTTGCTGGAAGGTTACAGCAACGTACACATCATGTCTGGCCATACCCATTACAACAAAAACGTGATCAGCAATGGCATCTATGAGCATAACCATGGTACCGTATGTGGTGCCTGGTGGACCGGTCCGGTATGTGAGGACGGTACGCCACGTGGCTACGGCGTGTATGATGTAGATGGGACGAATCTGAAGTGGTATTACAAATCTACCGGTGAGGATCGTACCAATCAGCTCAGCGCATTTATAGACAATATAGATGGTCAGAAAACATTAACTTGTAACGTTTACAACTGGGATCCGCAGTGGAAAGTGGAGTACTTCCTCGATGGCCGGAGTATGGGGGTAATGGAGAACCAGGTGGGTTTTGATCCGCTGGCGACAAGGCTGTATAAAGGGCCGGAACTTCCTGCGGGCAGGCATTTCCCGGAACCCCGTAAAACAGATCACCTGTTTGTGGCCAGTGTCCCTGCGAATGTAAAGCAAATTAAAGTGGTTGCGACCGACCGCTTTGGAGAACAATTCAGCAAAGAAATTGAAGCCTGATATGAAAAGCTTGAACTATATAATTGGCTTTGCGCTGCTTTTTGGAGGGGCCTGCAAAAGCATTAAGCCTAATGGCGCAGGTGGTGATGCTGCATTTCCAGCTTTCAGCACCGAAGCACACCGCGGTGGCCGCGGGTTAATGCCGGAAAACACGATCATGGCCATGAAAAAGGCCATGGATCTAGGCGTTACGACGTTGGAAATGGACACACACATTACCGGTGATAACCAGGTGGTGTTGTCTCACGACGAGTACCTGAATCCTTTATTTACCTTAACGCCGGAGGGCAAAGAAATCACCAAAGAAGCATCCAAACAGTTGATCCTTTATAAAATGCCATATGAGGAACTGCGCAAATACGATGTTGGTTCCAAATTTTACAGCAAATTCCCGGAGCAACTGAAGGTGAAAGCGCAAATACCATTGCTTTCCGCAGTGATCGACTCGGTACAGCAATACGCCAAAGAAAAAGGGATGAAGCAGCCCTTTTACAACATCGAAACAAAGATGGGAAAGGATGGCGACAACCTGCTGAACCCTGCACCTGAAGTCTTCGTGAAATTGCTGATGGATGTGATCCGCGCGAAGAAGATCAGTCCCAATGTGGTGATTCAATCCTTTGACGTGAGAACCATACAGTATCTCCACAAGCAGTACCCGGAAATCCGGACCTCCTACCTGGTGGACAAAGGGAACCTGGAGGATAACCTCAAAAAGTTGGGATATATCCCTTTCATTTACAGTCCTGCGTACAAACTCGTGGACGCTGAGCTGGTCAAACAATGCCATGAGCGGAACATGAAAGTTATTCCATGGACACCGAACACAAGAGAAGAAATTGCACAACTGAAAAGCCTGGGTGTAGATGGCATTATTTCCGACTACCCGAACATGCTTGTAGAAAAACCATAAACAAAATAGAATGCTCGATTTACTAAAGCCCGCTCCGCATAAACCACTATTACCAGACAACAAGATTGATTCGGAATACAAATCACAGCGATTAAAAGTATTTCTGGGTATTTTCCTGGGCTATGCGGGGTACTACCTGGTGCGCAAGAATTTTTCATTGGGCATGCCCGATTTGATTGCACAGGGTTATTCCAAAACAGAGCTTGGCTTTGCACTTTCGGGTGTTTCTATTGCTTATGGCTTGAGTAAATTTTTGATGGGTAACGTTTCCGACCGCAGTGATGCGCGTAAGTTCCTGACCGTCGGCCTGGTGCTGTCGGCCTTTACCATGATCTTCATGGGTGTATTTCCATTTGCGACCTCGTCCATCACCGTGATGTTTATCCTGCTGTTTTTGAATGGCTGGTTTCAGGGGATGGGCTGGCCACCCTGCGGAAGGGTTGTTGTGCATTGGTATTCGATACGGGAACGCGGAACAATGATGTCGATCTGGAACGTTGCGCATAATGTTGGCGGCGGACTGGTTGGACCGGTGACCATTCTGGCGATCGAAATTTTCGGAAACTGGCAGAGTAAGTTTTACTTTCCGGGCATGATTGCGTTGGTATTTGCGTTGATCGCTTATATCCTTGTGCGTGATACGCCACAATCCTGTGGACTTCCGCCGATTGAGGCTTATAAAAATGATTATCCAAAGAACTATTCTCAAGAACAGGAAAAGGAGCTTAGCGCAAAGGAAATCTTCTATACCTACGTGCTGAACAACAGGATGTTGTGGTATATCGCCTTTGCAAACGCCTTTGTTTATCTGGTGCGATACGGGATTCTGGATTGGTCGCCGACCTTCCTGAAGGAAGCGAAAGGCTTTAGCATCAATGAATCTGGCTGGTCGTATTTCCTATATGAGTACGCCGGGATTCCGGGAACGCTATTGTGCGGTTGGATCAGTGATAAGGTCTTTAAAGGCCGGAGAGCACCGGCTACGGTAATTTACATGGCGCTGGTAACGGTCGCCGTGTTCGTGTACTGGAAGAACCCTCCAGGCAACATCTGGGTGGACAATGTGGCCTTAATTTCAATTGGATTTTTAATCTACGGTCCGGTAATGCTCATCGGTGTGCAGGCGCTCGATTTGGTGCCGAAGAAAGCTGCAGGAACTGCTGCGGGTTTAACCGGCTTGTTCGGCTACCTGGGTGGTGCATTGTTCGCAAACATCGCTATTGGTATTGTTGTCGACAGATGGGGCTGGGATGGCGCATTTGAGATGATCATTGCCGCATGCCTGCTTTCTATTTTCTTTACGGCATTATCCTGGAACCGCGAAAAACAGAACTTAGCTGACCTCAAATAACCCTAAATATGAAGAAGTACACCTGGATCTTACTTTTTACCGTGCTGTTTTGCAGCAGTGCGATTGCACAGGAAGTTAAATGGGACAGTACCTATCGTCCGAAGACCTACAAGGCGCAGGTGGAAGCATTCAAAGCTGCGCCGCATACTAAAAAAGACGTTGTATTTCTAGGCAACAGCATTACAGCGGGCACCGATTGGAGCAAGCTGCTTGATCTGCCGCAGGCCAGGAACAGAGGGATTTCAGGGGATATCAGCTTTGGTGTGCTGGAGCGGTTGGAAGAAGTGATTGCTGGTAAACCGGCCAAGGTTTTTTTGCTTATTGGGATCAACGATATCTCCAGGAACATTCCCGACAGCCTGGTTATTGGAAACATCAGGAAGATTGTAGATCGGATTCAGAAAGGCTCGAAACGCACCAAGATTTATGTCTACACTTTACTGCCGGTGAACAGCTCCTTTGGCAAGTTTAAGAACCATTACAACAAGGATGAGCATATCCTTTGGGTGAATGACCAAATCCGCAAACTTACTTCGAAGCAGGTGACGGTGATAGACATATACCCGGACTTCCTGGATGCGGAGCATCGCTTACGTGCGGAACTGACGAAAGATGGTTTGCATCCAAATGCAGCCGGATACGAAATCTTTAAGGCCAAGCTAAAAAGCGGACCATACCTGAAATAGGGCGCTGATTAAACGATGGTTACCTTGATGCTCATCGCTTCAAGTTGCTGTTTAACATGCGGAGAGATACCATTATCTGTAATGATTTCATCAATATCTTCAACGCCACAGATACGGCCAAAACCCCTTTTACCGAACTTGGTAGAATCGGCCAGCACAATGATTTTGTGCGATACGGCAATCATCTGGCGGTTCAGATGCGCTTCCATCACGTTGGTTGTTGTAATGCCGAAGTTCAGGTCGATGCCATCTACGCCCAGATAAAGTTTACTGCAGAAGAAGTCGGCCAGGATCTGCTCTGCATACGGCCCCATCACGGAAGAAGAGCTCTTACGTAGTAAGCCTCCCAACAGCAAAACTTCCACTTCAGGATGACGCAGGAGTTCCTGCGCAACATTGATGGCGGAAGTGATCACGGTGAGTGTTTCGACTGGTTGGATATGTTTTGAAAACGCAAGTACTGTGGTACCGGAAGCAATGATGATCGAATCATTCGGCTGGATCAGCTTCGCAGCCATGACTCCAATCCTTGACTTCTCTGCGGATTGTAGTTTTTCTTTTTCGTTTACGTTCCGATCAACGGTGTAGGTGTCTGTTAAGGTAGCACCGCCATGGGTACGGAAAAGCAGGTTTTTCTCTTCCAGCAGTTTTAAATCCTTTCGAATGGTCACGGAAGAGACATCCAACTCCTTACATAGATCCAGCACGGTCAGGTGACCTTCTTTTTGGATCTTGCTTAAAATAAACTGATGTCTTTCTGCGATATTGATCATATGGAAACGATTTTTGGCCAATTTAAGATTGAAATTCTGATTTTAAAGTATTTTTATTTGTAGAAGGTTTTGCAGCCTTTCGATTCCAGCTGTAAAATCTTTAATACAGGGCGGGTCAGCGGCCATAGTTTATCCTTTTGTTTCTTTTCATATTTCATTTTATTTCATATACTTGAGTAAGCGATTTCATATTCAGGAGAATTGGATGCTGCTAAACCAAATAAAGCTGTATGACGAAGTATATTTTAGCCTTTGACCAGGGCACCACGAGCTCAAGAGCGATTGTTTTTGATCGTACGGGCGCCATCATCTCCCTGGCACAACGAGAATTCAGACAGATCTATCCGCAATCCGGATGGGTGGAACATAATGCGAAAGAAATCTGGTCTTCACAAATCTCTGTTGCGACAGAGGCGGTGCTGAATGCAAACCTGCGCGCAGATCAAATTGCGGCAATTGGGATTACCAATCAACGGGAAACCACCGTGGTTTGGAATCGCGAAACCGGGGAGCCGGTGTACAACGCGATCGTATGGCAGGACAGGAGAACGGCTGATTACTGCGGTTCATTAAAGGCCCAGGGGCATGATACAATGATTCAGGAGAAGACGGGCTTGATCGTGGATGCCTATTTTTCAGCGACCAAAGTTAAGTGGATTCTGGATAACGTAGCGGGTGCAAGGGAATTGGCAAATGCCGGTAAACTGCTTTTCGGTACGGTAGACAGCTGGTTGATCTGGAACATGACGGACCGGAAAGTACATGTCACCGATGTAACGAATGCATCCAGAACGATGCTCTTTAACATACATACCTTAACCTGGGATCAGGAGTTGCTGGACTTATTTGACGTTCCCGCAGCGATGCTTCCGGAGGTGAAATCCTGCAGTGAAGTTTACGGGGAAACGTCAGGAACTGTACTTGCCGCACGTATCCCAATTGCGGGTATTGCAGGTGATCAGCAGGCTGCACTTTTTGGGCAGATGTGCACCCAACCCGGGATGGTTAAAAATACCTACGGTACGGGATGTTTCATGCTGATGAACATTGGGGAAACGCCGATACTATCCAAGAATAATTTAGTCACCACGGTGGCCTGGAAGATCAAAGACCAGGTGCATTATGCGCTGGAGGGCAGCATTTTCATCGCCGGTGCCGTGGTACAATGGCTGCGTGATGAGCTGAAGATTATCAATTCTGCAGCAGAAATTGAGGCCCTGGCACTGAAAGTACCGGATAACGGCGGTGTTTACCTCGTGCCAGCATTTGCCGGCCTTGGTGCACCACACTGGAACCAGTATGCAAGGGGTACCATTTTCGGCCTTTCCAGAGGGGCAAACAACGCCCATATTGCGCGTGCAGCACTGGAAAGCATCGCCTACCAAACCATGGAAGTGCTGAAGGCCATGGAAGCAGATGCAGGCAGAGAAATCCTGGAGCTTCGTGTAGATGGTGGGGCAACTGCCAACGATTTGCTGATGCAGTTCCAGGCCGATGTTTTGAATGCCAGAGTGGTTCGGCCACAGGTGACGGAAGTGACGGCAATTGGTGCGGCTTACCTGGCCGGACTAGCGATTGGTTATTGGGAGAATCTGGACGACATTCAGCAGCAGTGGAAGATGGATCGCAGCTTTGAGCCGCAGGAAACTGCAGCCATGCCCGACATGATCAGGAATTGGAACAAGGCCGTAAAAGCGGTAAAAATCTGGACAGAAATCGAATAATCCTCTTTATACATCAATTATGAATGAATTTACTGCTGAGCTGATTGGGACAATGTTCGTCATTCTTCTTGGAAATGGCGTTGTTGCCAATGTGGTACTATCGGGTACTAAAGGTGCGAATGGGGGCTGGATCGTGATCACCACGGGCTGGGCGCTGGGCGTATTTGCAGGGGTTGTGATTGCGGGACCGTATAGCGGGGCACATCTGAATCCTGCGGTGACCATCGGCCTTGCCATTGCCGGGAAATTTGACTGGGCAAGTGCGCCCATGTTCATCCTGGCCCAATTCATTGGGGCCATGCTGGGCGCTTTGCTGGTCTGGCTGATTTACAGGGACCACTTCAATGAAACGCCTGATCAGGGCTGTAAAGCGGCTGTATTTTGTACGGCACCGGCGATCCGGAACACCACATCAAACCTGATCGGTGAGATCATAGGTACCTTCGTTTTAATTTTCGTGATCTTTTATTTCACCAATCCGGAGATGGGAGAGGATAAGACCCCGTTTGGGCTGGGCTCCTTAGGTGCACTGCCGGTCGCATTTCTGGTGTGGGGCATCGGGCTTTCACTGGGTGGGACCACAGGATATGCCATCAACCCGGCACGTGATCTTGGACCAAGGATCATGCATTGCCTGCTGCCCATTCCGAATAAAGGGGATGGCAACTGGAGCTACGCCTGGATTCCGGTGGTTGGACCCATTATCGGCGCGGCGATCGCAGCGGTGCTTTTCCTTGTGCTGAAAAATTAATTAACTTGTCCGGCATATCCCCCGGAAACCAACATGAGAAAAATCATCATCGGCCTGCTGGCCAGCATCGTGTGCAGTGCCTGCTCCATGAACCAGAAGATGGCCAGGCAGGTCGCCAGGCAATTTGACCAGCCGGCAATCACGAACCAGTACCATACAGGTTTTGCTTTGTACGACCTGGAGGCCAGGAAGATGATCTATGAAAAAGATGCCGATCGCTACTTTGTGCCGGCATCGAATACGAAACTGTTTACTTTTTATGCCGGCTTGAAGATGCTTGGCGACTCCATTCCCGCGCTGCGGTATGTGGAACGGGGAGATTCCCTGATCTTCTGGGGTACCGGTGATCCTTCTTTTCTGGAGAACGCGCTAAACAGCAACCGTGCCTTAGACTTTCTGAAAGCCAGCCGGAAGAAGTTGTTTTTCGCACCTGGCCGTTATACCGGTAATTTCTATGGGAATGGCTGGTCATGGGATGATTTCAACGACTACTACCAGCCGGAGATCAGTGAATTTCCGATCAAGGATAACATGCTGGCATTAAGCAGCCAAAATGGGAAACTGCAGGTCTTGCCAGCATCGATGAACAGTTGTCTGATCAAAGACGCCAGCGCAGCACAATCCAGCTTTCGTGTAGTTCGTGCGTTCGACCAGAATGTTTTTCGCTATCCGGATATGCCCGTTCCAGCGGACTATACGCAATATGTGCCGTACAAGACCAGTACGGTGTTGACCATTAATCTCCTTACAGATACCCTAAAGCGTCCGGTGGGCATCGTCAAGATGAAGATGCCGGTAGACGCAAAAACGCTGTTCAGTACGGAAAGAGATGCGGTGCTGAAAGCGATGATGCTGCCGAGTGATAACTTCATTGCGGAGCAGCTGTTGTTGGTTTATTCCAATGCCATTGGGCAGGACCTGAATGGCGGAGCCGCCATTTCGCATGTGCGCAAGAAATACCTGGCGAATTTGCCGGGCAATGCTTCCTGGGTAGATGGATCGGGGCTTTCCAGGGCAAACCTGTTTAGTCCGAGGGCCATGGTGGCTGTACTGGATTCTATTTATCGCACCGTGAATGACCAGAAGCGGCTCTTTGATATGCTGCCGGCAGGTGGAAAATCAGGTACTTTGAAAAACGCTTATCCGAAGACGGATAATCCTTTTGTGTATGGCAAGACCGGCACCCTGTCGGGCGTGCACAATCAAAGCGGTTACGTGCTGACGAAGAAAGGCAAGGTGCTGCTCTATTCCTTCATGAACAATAATTATGTGCTGCCAACGGCGGAGGTCCGCAAGGAAATGGCCCGTGTGGTCGGCTACATCCATGAGCATTTTTAAAGCGGCTTAACGGTTGTCTTTGATCGTCTGCAGCACGGTTTCTGTGTGCTGCTGCAATTCGGTATAGGCCTTCTCCTGAATGATCTTTTTGCTGATGAGCTTACTGCCCATGCCGACGGCACTGACGCCGGCCGCAAACCAGGCTCGGATGTTCGCTGCGCTCAGATCAACTCCTCCGGTAGGGATAAAATGCTGGCCGGGGAAAAGCTCACGAATGGAGGCAATGTACTCCGGCCCAAGGATATTTGCAGGGAAGATTTTGATCAGCAGGGCACCATGTTTTTGCGCCAGATCAATCTCGGTGGGTGTCATGCAGCCCGGAATCCATAACAAACCGGCTTCGTTTGCCAGCTGTCCGACTTCAGGATTGATGATCGGAGATACGAGAAAATCTGCACCGGCCTGGATGAAGTCTTTGGCTTCCTGCGGCGTTTTAATGGTGCCAATGCCGAGCTGCAGATCAGGCATGCTTTCGTTTTTTAGGGCAACCAGCTGTTTGAAGTTCTCCAATGCTGCGGAGCCGCGGTTTGTATATTCGAATACTTTTACACCTGCGCGGTACAATGCTTTTAAGATTTCAGCGCTTTCTGCGGCACTATCCAGGTAAAAGAGCGGTAAAAGCCCTTGATTCAGTAATGTTGCGAGTATTTCTTCCTTTGTCTTTTTCATTTTTTCATCGTAATAGCCTTTTGGCAGGATAACCTGCGCTTTGCGCTGATATCCCTTATAGGCGGTTATTTACTTAATGGCTCCATAGATTTCTGCTGCAGTGCTGCTGGTGGCATCGCTCGCAATAAAGAGTTTGTTAAATGCAGCGGCCGTGGCAAAGTCCAGTGTTTCCTGTGGCTCATGTCCCTGAAAATGCCCGTAGATCAATCCGGCCATAAAGCAGTCGCCACTGCCCACCTTATCTACATAGTTCGCAGTGGTGTACACGGCAGAATGGTGGAATGTGGATGCGGTATAGAGGGTGCTGTAGTATTTTATGCCGGTTTCCTGGAAATCAAAGCGGTAGGTGTTGGCAACCGATTTACACTTTGGAAACCTGGACAGGATTTCTTTTGAAGTGTCTTCTGCTTGTTTTAGGTAGGCTTGTTCCGTATCAAGGTCTTTCAAGTTTGCCGCCAGTGTAGTGCCAAGCATCAGTTCTGCTGCCCATACATTGCCCATGATCAGGTCGCAGTATTGCGCCAGTGCAGGCATCACCTCCAGGGGCTGTTTACCATATTGCCAAAGCTTCGCGCGGTAGTTTAAATCCAGGGAGATGAAAATACCCTTCGCAGCAGCGTATTTCAGGGCTGCTTCACAAACGGCCACGACGTTTTCGGACAGTGCCGGACAGATTGCGGTGAAGTGGAACCAGGAGATGCCTTCGAATACTGCTGCCCAGTCGATTTCAGCAGGTTGTAGTTCTGCAAAGGCTGAATTTGCGCGGTCGTAGATGACGCCGGCATGTTTTACATCTTCACCGCTATTGAGGTAATAGATGCCCATGCGTTTTCCCTGGAGTTTAATGGTAGACGTATTGATGCCTCTGGCTTCAATATAGCCCATCAGTTGTCTGGAAAGCATGTTGTCCGGGATAACGGTCATATAGCTTGTGGGAATGCCCCAGAGCGCAAGCGCAGTGGCCACATTCAATTCCGCACCACCCACAAAAACTGGCATCTGATTGCTGTTGAGCCAGTCGCCATTGACATCCGGGCAGAGCCGCAGCAGCAACTCCCCAAAGGTCAGTACGCCTTTACCCTGCGGCTGAAACTGGTTGTTATCTGTTGTACTCATCTTGCTTGCTGGTTTGCTTTAATGCGGCGAAGTCAAAGTAGTTTTTCGCATTGTAATAACAGATGTCCTGGATGATTTTGCCGATCCACTCGATGTCGTTTGGCAGCTCGCCTTTCTCTACATCTTCTGCGAAGAGGTTGCACAGAATTCGCCGGAAATATTCATGCCGCGGGAAAGAAAGGAAGCTGCGGGAGTCGGTGAGCATACCCACCATGCGGCTGATTAAGCCAATATTGGACAGCGTGTTTAGCTGCCTGGTCATGCCTTCCTTCTGGTCGTTAAACCACCAGGCGGAGCCAAACTGGATCTTTCCCGCTTGCGTGCCATCATTGAAATTGCCAATCATGGCAGCCATCATATCGTTGTCTGCGGGATTGAGGTTGTATAGGATGGTTTTGGTCAGGCGGTTATCCGCATCCAGTTTGTCGAGGAACCGTGATAGTGCTCTGGCCTGACTGAAGTCGCCAATCGAATCCCAGCCCGTATCTGGCCCCAGCGTACTTAATGCGCGTTTGTTGTTGTTCCGCAATGCCCCAAGGTGGTATTGCTGTACCCAGCTTTTTTCATGGTTCCACACGGCAAATTCATAAAGCATTGCGGACCTGAACTTCAAGGCTTCAAGCGGTTCTATGACTTGCTTCGCCCGGATCTTGTTGAAGATCTGTCTGATCTCTGCTTCTTCGTAGTCTTCCGCATAGATGTGCTCCAGGCCATGATCTGAAACCGTACAGCCTTTGCTTGCGAAATAGTCGTGGCGGCTCTTAAGTGCCTTAAGGTAGCCATCGTAGTCTCTTACTTCCATGTTGCAGACCGCTTCCAGCTTGTCGATATACTGGTTTAACACCTCCAGATCTTCCGGGTTCATGGCTTTGTCTGGTCTGAAAGCAGGTGCAACACCAACTTCGAAGTCATGAAGCAATTCCTGGTGGAAGTGCAGGTCATCCAGCGGATCGTCGGTTGTGCAGACCTGTTGCACTTTCATGCGGCGCAGGAGGTTACGGACACTATATTCCGGACTTTGTAATTTCGCGTTACATTCCTCGTAAATGTGGGTTGCGGTTTTAGCCGACAGCAGGTCTTTGATGCCGAAGTAGCGCTGCAGTTCCAGGTGCGTCCAATGGTAGAGTGGGTTGCGCATGGTATACGGAACGGTTTCCGCCCATTTCATGAACTTCTCTGCATCGGGTTTATCACCGGTGATGTAAGCTTCATTGACGCCATTTGCACGCATGGCCCGCCATTTATAATGATCACCGGCAAGCCAGATTTGCGACATGTTCTCGAACTGCAGATCTGCTGCAATCTGATCAGGCGGCAGGTGGTTGTGGTAGTCGATGATGGGCATGTCTTTCGCATAGCCGTGGTATAAGCGTTCTGCGGTTTTGCTTTCCAGGAGGAAGTTATCATCGAGAAATTCTTTCATATGACCAGTATTAGCTTGGTTTATTGTTCAGGTTTGTTTTCCATACTTCTGCGGATGCCCAGTTCCAGGCCACGCAGTTCTGCAAGTCCGCGCAAGCGGCCGATAGCCGAATAGCCGGGGTTTGTTTTTTTATGCAGATCGTCCAGCATCTTATGTCCATGATCAGGCCTGAAGGGCATGCGAAGGTCTTTCCTTCCGGCAGCTGAACGTCTTTGTTGCTCCCGGATCAGCGCTTGCATCACGGCATACATGTCTACATCGCCATCCAGATGATCTGCTTCATGGAAGTTGCCATCTGCATCACGTTTGGTGCTCCTTAGGTGAATGAAATGGATGCGGTTGCCAAGGCGGTCGACCATACCGGCCAGGTCATTATCAGCGCGGACGCCAAAGGACCCGGTGCAGTAGGTGAGCCCATTATGCATGGAAGGTACGGCGGCATACATAGCCTGGATATCCGCTTCGGTGCTAACCACCCGTGGTAGTCCGAGTATTGGATAGGGTGGGTCATCAGGATGGATACACATCAGCACATTGGCCTGCTCTGCGGCAGGAATCACCTGTTCAAGAAAATGGAACAGGTTGGCTTGAAGGACTTCCGGGGTGATGTTTTCGTAGCTTTTCAGGACTTCAAGGAATTGCTCGAGGGAATACCCTTCTTCGGAGCCGGGTAAACCGGCGATGATGTTTTTTACCAGCTGCGACTTATCTGCTTCGCTTTGCTGTTCCAGCCATGTCTGTGCCTTTTGTTGTATTTCCGAGGGGTATGCCGCTTCGGCGCCTGGTCTTTTCAGGATGTACAGTTCAAAAGCGGCGAAAGCAAAAGCTTCAAAGCGTAAGGCGGTGGAGCCATCTGGCATCTGATAATCCAGATTGGTGCGGGTCCAGTCGAGCACTGGCATAAAGTTGTAGCAGACGATGTCTATGCCGCAGGCACCCAGGTTGAGCAGGGTGGTTTTATAGTGCTCGATGTACTGTTGGTAATTGCCAGAGCGTTTTTTGATGTCTTCATGAACGGGTACGCTTTCCACGACAGACCAGGTCAGTCCGGCTTGTTCAACTTCAGCCTTTCGTTTCAGGATCTCTTCTTTGGGCCATACGGCGCCATTTGGGATGTGGTGCAAGGCCGTAACCACGCCAGTGGCACCAGCCTGGCGGATGGTTGAAAGTGGTACAGGATCATTTGGGCCGTACCAACGCCATGTTTGTTCTAAGTTCATATGTTCAATTATACGCCGCCAAAAACGGCAAATCCACCATCAACATTCAGGATGGCACCGGTAACGAATCTGGATTCATCACTCAGCAACCAGATTAGTGCCCCTTCAAGTTCTTCAGGAGCGCCGAAGCGCTTGAATGGGGTTTGTTTGATGACCAGGTTCCCCCGTTCCGTTAAGGAGTCATCTTCATTGGTCAGCAATCTACGGTTCTGTTCGGTAATGAAAAAGCCCGGGGCGATGGCATTCATGCGGATTTTATCGCCATAACGGTTGGCCAGCTCCACGGCGAACCAGCGGGTGTAAGCATCAACTGCAGCTTTGGCAATGCTGTAGCCCATTACTTTGGTAATGGCACGCTGTGCGGTCATGGAGGAAATGTTGACAATGCTGCCCTGCCCAGCTTTTGCGATCTCGGGGCCGAAGACCTGTGTGGCGTGAATGGTGCCCTGAAGGTTAAGGCTGAGCACCTGGTTAAAGGCAGGCATGTCCAGGCTGAAGATGTCCTGCTCTGGCGCGATTACCGCACCCTGCAGATTACCCCCTGCGGCATTTACCAGTCCGTCGATGCGGCCGTAATGCTTTATGATCTCCGCTTTAGCGGCTTCAAGACTGCTGAGGTCCATCACATCGGCCATTACGGCCAGTGCGGTACCACCCGCAGCTGTTATCGCTGCTGCACGTTCCAGAGCCACTTCTATTTTGCGACCAAGGATAACCACTTTACCGCCCATGCGGCTGATGCTGTTTACGAAGGAAGCGCCCAGGACGCCGGTTCCACCGGTAACAACGATGACCTTATCTTTTAATGTTCCGAATTCCATAAGCCTATGCTGCTTTGGCAAAAATGCCGGTTAAAGTTGATTAAACTGCTTCTTCAATGATGGATTCAATGGGTTTCATGTTTCTCGTTAGCAGTTGGATAACGCCCCAGGCCAGAATGTAAGCACAACCACTAATTATAAACAGAATATGATAACCTGCGGAAATGTTTCCAAGATCTTTATAGTACGCCAACAAGGTACCCACAAATAATGGGAACAGGGCGGAGGCAATGGAGCCCGACATGCCACCAATACCCACCACGGTGCTTACTGCGGATTTCGGGAACATGTCTGAAACGATCGTGAAGATGTTTGCGCTCCAAGCCTGGTGTGCCGCAGTAGCCAGGGCTACCAGTGCAACTACACTCCAGATGTCTGAGGCATATTGTACGAAGAAGATCGGCATCACCAGAATGGCCACGATCAGCAGCGTTGTTTTTCTGGCTTTTAATACCGGCCAGCCCGACTTGATGAAGTGCGAAGAAAGGAAGCCGCCGCCGATGCTGCCGAAGGTAGTTGCACCGTAAATTGCCGCCAGCTGAAAGCTTGGCTTGGTAAGGTCGAGCGCAAAAGTGTCCGCAAAGAAGGAAGGTAGCCAGAAGAGGAAGAACCACCAGATCGGATCGGTAAGCACCTTCCCAACGATGTACACCCAGGTTTGCCTTAACTTCAGCAGGTCCGCCCATTTAATTTTAATCTTGATTTCCGGCGCGCCCTGATCTTCATCGCTGTTGATGTAGTCGAGCTCCGGTTGTTTCAGGCGTTTCTGTTTGGTTGGAATTTCATAGAAGATCCACCAGAAGATGAGCCAGATAAATCCAATGGAACCCGTAATGATGAATGCTTCCTGCCAGCCGTATAGACCCAGAATCCAGGGCACAATTACCGGGGCAAGCACAGCACCTACACTCGTTCCGGAATTGAAAATACCCGTGGCAAGTGCCCTTTCACGCACAGGAAACCACTCTGCAACAGCTTTAATGCCTGCAGGGAAGTTTCCGGATTCCGCAAGCCCCAGGAGTCCACGAACAACACCAAATCCAAACGTGCTTTTCACGAAGGCATGCATGACCGCGGCAATACTCCAGACCAGTACAGAAATGCCGTAGCCGATCTTTGAGCCAACTTTGTCGATGAAAGTTCCGAAGATGACGTAACCTACAGCATACATAATGGCAAAGACCATCACGATATAGCCATAGTCTACTTCTGTCCAGTGGAACTCTTTCTCCAGGGTGGGTTTGAGTAGCCCGATAACCTGCCGGTCGATGTAATTGATTGTTGTCGCGAAAAATAAAAGGGCGCAGACGATCCAGCGATAGTTTCCTCTTTTTACGTTTTCCATAATTAGAAACGGGTTTATATTTGGTTATATTGGTTAAATCGTTGTAATGGCGACTTCAGTGCCTTTTTGTTCTGCAGACACGTAGCCGGCGTATATGGTTGCAATCACATCTGCGGCGAGGCTGCTGTTGCTTTCAATGGGTTCGCCAAAGGCGACGCTGCGGTAAAAGGCATCCATCTCATGCTGGTAGCCGTTGAACCAACCCTCATCGGGGGAGATGCTGGACCAGCCTTGTTTGGTCTCTGTCTTTTCCACCACGTAGAGGTCTTTAAAGTATTTTTCATCCGGGGTATAGGCCTGCATGGCGTTGTTCGGCCCGAGGTTACACACTGTGCGGTGGTTATTTGCATTGATCTCCAGCTGGTTTTTGACGCCGCCAAGTACGAGCTCACTGGCAAAGAGATTGGCGACCGTACCATCTTCAAACACGATGTGTACCATGGCCAGATCTTCGATGTCTTTGTAATGCGTTTGCAGATGACCTTTGTTGTCGTAATTGTCCATGCGGGTGATGGCATGGGTACGTGCAGAGATGGATTTCGGGCGGATGGGCTGACCTGTACGGTTCCGGCCTTCCGCATGTTTCAGGTAGATCGCTGCGGCAGTGGGGTGACTGCCTTTGCCAATCATAGAACCGCCTCCGGATAACCGCCATTCGCCATAAGCAAGTGAATGAGAGCCTGAGTGGGATTGTTCGCCATGGATCCAAAGGATTTGTCCGCCTGATTTTTCAAGTGTTTCGCGGGCTTTCTGAATGGCCGGTGCGTACACCCAGTTTTCTGCGTACATGATGCGGCCCTGGCTTGATCGCTCCGCATCCAGCATGCGGCGGATGCTTTCAAGGGTATGCTCCAAGCCAGTCTGGCGTGGAAAGGTGTCGCCATTGAAGTCTGCGCCACCATCACCAAAGTAGCCGGTGAATGGCTTTTCGACGATGGCATGTTTATGTTTTTGTAAGATGGCTATCACTAATGGTTCGTGGGTGACCGGTGGTGTACAAACGTGCAGCACGTCGCAGGCATCAATCAATGCATGTACATCCTGAAAAGCATGGATTTGTCGCGGTTCGGTAAACTGCAGCAGCTTATCCGAATTTCTGGCGTAGGCACCGATGACTTCAATGCTGGTACTGAAAACGCGTTTCAGGGCGTCGACATGGAATCTGGCGGCAAAACCAGCGCCGATGATGCCAACCTTTATGACACTTTTGTTCATAGCTTATATTTGGTATGGTGTGCAACCATGCATGCTGCAATCGATTGCAATTACATAATTAGAAATAATTATCTTTAAATCAAAAGCGTTAGCTATAATAAACTTAGGAATTTAACAGCAAGCTGCAGGAAAAATGCCTTTAAAAACGGGAAAGTTACATTAAAGCAGAAAGGACGTTATTATTTGTGCCTAATTTAGAGCTGTCGGCAGAGCCGGCACAAAACCAAATATCAGTTGTATGAGCAGTATGCACCGGTCTGATCCATTTTCTTTGAAAATGTTCAAAGGCCTAACCTTCAAAAGAACCTTCCAATTCCTGAGCCTGGTGCTGATCAGCATCTGCTGTAGCCAGTGTAAAACAGATCCACTTTCTGCCGAAGCATCACTCGATAATATGACCGTTGAAGAAGGCTTTGAAGTAAAGCTTATAGCCTCTGAGCCGCTGATCAGCGCACCCGTGGCGCTGACCTTCGATAATCAAAGCCGGATATGGGCATTGGAGATGAACGGCTATATGCCCGATACGCTGGGGACCGGAGAAGATCAGCCCAGTGGAAAAGTGGTTATCCTGGAAGACGAAGATCATGACGGGGTGATGGATACGCGGAAGGTCTTTTTGGATAGCCTGCGTTTGCCACGTGCACTGTGCCTGATTGAAGATGGCTTGCTGGTGGGTGAGCCGCCATACTTATGGTATTACGAGATCAAGAAAGATAAACCAGGTAAGCGCGTTCTGGTGGATAGCCTTTATGCAGATGAGGGGAATGTGGAGCATCAGCCAAATGGCTTGCTGCGCGCTATGGACAACTGGATATATAACGCGAAATCTGCCAAGCGCTATAAAAAGGACGGGGATCGCTGGATCATTGAACAGACGCATTTCAGAGGCCAATGGGGCATTAGCCAGGATAACTATGGCCGCCTGTACTATAACCATAACTCTGCAAATGTTATTGGCGACTACTTTACGCCAGGTTTAGGGGCGACAAATAAAAACCAGCGGGAAGTTGCGGGCTACAACATGAGTATTGTGCCTGATAATCGGGTTTACCCGGCACATGCAACCCCAGGGGTGAACCGCGGGTATCTGCCGGGGGTGTTGGACACGACGCAGCGACTGGTGAATTTCACCGCCGCCTGCGCTCCGCTAATCTATCGTGGTGGCTATTTCTCCGCGCCATATCGTTTAAATTCTTTTGTTGCGGAGCCTGCGGGCAATCTGGTGAAAAGAAATGTGATGACGCTGGACAGCGGTTATGCCGCAAGCGGGGTTCAGGCGTATCAAGATCGGGAATTCATATCGAGTGTGGATGAACGGTTCCGGCCGGTAAACCTGCATGACGGGCCAGATGGCGCCTTGTATGTTGTGGATATGTATCGAGGCATTATCCAGCATAAAACCTATCTGACACCGTATCTGAAGCAGGAAATTAAAAAGCGAAACCTGACTTTACCGTTGGTTTGCGGCAGGATATATAAGGTGGTGCCCAAGGGTAAAAAGCCTGATTTCAGGAAGATGCCGGAAGATCCACAAGTGCTGGTTCGCCTGCTGGCGGATCGTAACGGCTGGATCCGGGACCGTGCCCAGCAGATTTTGGTAGACCGCAAATCCAAGGATGTCGTGCCGGCATTGATAAAAGCGCTGCAATCAAACAACATCAATGCAAGGATGCATGCCTTCTGGACGCTGGAAGGACTACATGCGCTGGAAGCGCCACAGGTGCTCCAGTTCCTGAAATCACAACATTGGCCATTGCGGATGCAGGCCTTAAGTGTTTTGCCTTCGGTGATCAATAAGGCGACCGCAGCGGGATATGTGCAAGTGCTGACTGCCCCGGCAATGCTCGGGGATAAGCTTGCCGCACCTTACCTGGGCTTTCTCACAAACACCATTCGCAAGTTCGATCCTGCTGCTGCAGATTTAATGCAGAACCAGCTACTGAAGCGCTATGCGGCGGAAAAATTCGTTGCGGATGCCGTGATATCTAACCTGGAGGGTAAAGAGGAAGCATTCCAGAAGCAAGTCTTAAGACAGTTTCCGGATACTGCATTGGTCATCAATAAACAGCTTAAGACCATTGTGACCAATAAATTCAATGCAAGGAACAGCGACGATCCGAAAGAAACGGAGCGTAAATACCCAAGAGGCGCTGCATTATTCAGAACGAATTGCCAGACTTGCCATGGTGCGGATCTGAATGGCATCAAATCGCTTGCACCGCCGCTCAACAAATCGGAATGGGTGACCGGCAAAAAGGAACGCCTGATTGCCATCGTGCTTTATGGCCTTACCGGTCCGGTGGAAGTGAATAAACACCTGTACACGAAACCAGAGATCATGGCCGACATGCCGGGCATTGCAGGCAGTAATGAGTTTTCTGATGAAGATATTGCGCAACTGCTAAGCTATATCCGTGATTACGGCCGGAATAAGGCAGATAAAGTCAAACAACCGGAGGTCGCTGCAGTAAGGGAGCAGCTGAAAGGCAGAGATAAGGCTTTCACCGTTGAAGAGCTCCTGAGCCATAAGGTTACAAAATAATGCAAGAACAACCTATTACATGAAAATCAAATAAGAACGATATGAACCTAAGCAAATTAATAATCCTGACGGTGTTCTGCTACGCTGGAACGTGTAACGCACAACAACCGCAGCAATCCGGCGGTTGGAAGAACTTGTTCAACGGCAAGAATCTGGACGGTTGGGAGCAGCTCAACGGGAAAGCGAAGTACGAGGTGAAGAATGGCGAGATCATTGGCACAACCGTTCCAAAGGAGCCGAATTCTTTTCTGGCGACAAAGGAGCAGTATGGCGATTTTATCCTGGAGCTTGAACTGCTGGTGAACAATGAGATGAACTCCGGTATACAGATTAGAAGTGAAAGCAAACCAGATTACCAGAATAACCGGGTACATGGCTATCAGGTGGAGGTTGATCCATCCGCGCGGGCATGGAGCGGCGGCATTTATGACGAAGCGCGCCGAGGTTGGTTATACCCAATGGACATCAATCCCAAAGGGCAGAAGGCTTTCCGAAAAGATGCCTGGAACAAGTACCGCATCGAGTGTATCGGGAACAGCATCCGCACCTGGGTGAATGGGGTGCCTACGGCGAACGTGGTGGACAGCATGACCCCGTCTGGCTTTATTGCCCTGCAGGTGCATGGCATATACGGCGACATGCAACCAGGGATGCAGATCCGCTGGCGGAACATTCGCATTCAGACCAGTAATCTGAAGCCAAGCAAAATGGACGACATCTATGTGGTGAACCTGGTGCCGAATGACTTATCCAAACAGGAACAAGCGGAAGGTTTTGCGATGCTGTGGGATGGAGAGACGACAAAAGGCTGGCTGAGTGCCAAAACCAGGACGAAGTTCCCGGAAAGCGGCTGGAGCATCGCCAATGGAGAGTTGCATGTGCAGGAAGCAAAGGGTCAGGAATCCACCAACGGGGGAGACATCATCACGGAAAAGCAGTACAAAGCTTTTGAAATGAAGTTCGACTTCAAGCTGGATGAGGGTGCAAATAGCGGCGTTAAGTATTTCGTGACGCTTGCGGAGCAAACACAAGGGTCGGCAATCGGACTGGAGTACCAGATTCTGGATGATGCGCGCCACCCGGATGCGAAACTCGGCCGTGATGGCAATCGTACGCTGGCATCCTTATACGACCTGATTACCAGTAAAAAGATCCCAAATGGTCAGCACAAGATTGGCGAATGGAACCAGGGTTTGATTCGTGTTTACCCGGACAACCGCGTGGAACATTGGTTAAATGGCTTTAAAGTGCTGGAATATACACGTGGTTCCGAGGAATTCAAGCAGTTGGTACAAGCCAGTAAGTACAAGGATTGGAAGAACTTCGGTATGGCAGAAAAGGGACATATCCTGCTGCAGGACCATGGGAACCATGTGGCCTTCCGCAGCATAAAGATTAAGGAATTGTAGGCAATAAGCCAGATATATGTTGCTGACGATATTGAACATGATTTTCTGTATCTCCTTCATTGGCTTTGCTTATGTAAATCTTAATGATGGAGATTCATGGCTTTGGGTACCCATTTATCTGGTTGCTGCGGGCCTTTGTGGCGCCGCGGCTTGCGGCTATTATTACCCTTGGGCCTATATTGCTGCCATTTCCTTTTACCTGATCTATGCGGTGCAGCTATTCTTTAGTAAGGACGGTGTAAGGGATTGGATAAAGGTGTACGGGCGACCGAGCCTGGTGGAAAATATGCAGGCCACGAAACCCTACATTGAAAAGGCGCGGGAATTTTTCGGACTGCTGATCATCAGTGCCGCACTCGCAATAAACTATTTTACGATTTAAAGGAGCATGATAAACAACAATGCGATGGAAGCTATAGACAGCTTATTCATGGATATTCTGGAGACCAGGCTTCATCCGGAGGGGTATGGCTGGCTTTGCGAACAAGGTGCTGCACTGCGTTCGACCGCCAAGCCGGGAAAGCTCAACCGGATTTTCGCGCAGGTGCCGCGATTCGCAATTAAGGCTGATCCGGAACTTGCTGCGCAGCAGCTTGCGCAAGGGGGTAAGCAGCTGCCGGTAAATGCCATGCGCGAATGGTTGATAGACACGCTCAGCCGCGTATGGCTGCTGCTGCAGGTGCCCGATGGTGATCAAATCAGCTATGTAGCCACCATAGACCCGCTGTTTGTTGGGGCGGAGGTAAATGAGCTGGTGGCACTTTATAAATCCCTGGAATTGCTCGCCTATCCGGAGCAGTGGATTACGCGTTGTGAAGAAGGGATCCGAAGCAATATCGGGAGTGTTCTGGAAGCCATCATGTGTAACAATAACTATCCGGCCGTATACCTTAAGGAAGCCGCCTGGAATCAGATGATCTTAAAGGCATTCTTCACGGATAAAGACGTTCGCCGGATTCGCGGACTGGAGCAGCGGATGAACCCGAGACTCAAAGCAGCGCTGGAAGATTACGTTCAGGAACGAACCGCGGCAGGACGCAGCGTAAATCCTGAAATCTACAAGTTAATGGAACTACAATAATTGGAATAGATATGTGTTGCAACGATAATTTAAATGAACGAAATCAGGGTACAAGAACACACCGTGCACTTGACCTGAGTGCGATTGCGGGGATGCGGTTCTTTGACCCGCATGTACACATGACCTCGCGCACCACCGATGACTACCAGGCGATGGCTGATGCAGGGGTGGTGGCACTGATAGAGCCCGCTTTCTGGCTGGGCCAACCGAGAACGGGTCTGGACAGCTTCCGCGATTATTACAGCAGCCTGATTGGCTGGGAGCGCTTCCGTTCTTCGCAGTTTGGAATCAAGCACTATTGCACAATAGGTTTAAACTCGCGTGAGGCTAACAATGAAGCCTTGGCCGAGCAGGTAATGGAACTGCTGCCAGCATTTGTGTACAAGGAAGGCGTGGTGGGCATTGGTGAGATCGGCTTCGACGACCAGACCGCCGCAGAAGAAAAATACTACAGGCTACAGCTTGAACTGGCAAAATCGGCAGGACTCCCGGTTCAGGTGCATACGCCGCACCGGGATAAAAAGAAAGGCACCAGCAAAAGCATGGACATCGCGGTTGAACATGGCCTTTCGCCGGAAATGATCATCATAGACCACAACAATGAAGAAACAGTGAAGGAAGTGCTGGACCGGGGCTTCTGGGCCGCATTCACGATTTATCCCTTCACCAAGATGGGCAACGAACGGATGGTGGAAATCCTGAAGCAGTATGGACCGGAGCGCATCATGATCAATTCTGCAGCAGATTGGGGCATCAGTGATCCACTGGCCGTACCTAAATCGGCAGCCCTGATGAAGCAACGCGGCATTTCGATGGAAGCAATTGATTTGGTCTGTTACCGAAATGCCATCACCGCATTCGGGCAAAGTGGCCAGATCCATGAAAAGGATTTCGACCAGATCCGCGAAGTGGATCAGGCACAGAAATTTGAAAGCAATTCGATACTAAGAGGTGGGCAGCAGCCCAGAATAGATAAGGGTACGATCATTATCGCTTAGGCTTATGAGCACAGTATTGGGGTTTCTCCGTTTAATGCGGCTGGCAAATGTAGTTACTGCGGTAGCGGATGTGCTGGCGGGTATTGCCATTTCAGGGTACTTTAGCGATGCCGGGAGTTACTATCCGGTATTGCTGCTTTGTATCTCTACAATAGGACTTTATGCGGGTGGCATCATCTTCAACGATGTCTTTGACGCCGGCCTTGATGCGATTGAGCGCCCTGAACGGCCCATTCCCAGCGGCTTAATCTCCGTTGGCGCAGCCACGGCATTTGGCGTTATGTTTTTCAGCATTGGTGTTGGGGCAGCAGCCAGCTTTCAGCCGCTTTCTTTTCAGATCGCCGTACTCATTGTGCTTGCCTGCCTGACTTATAACCGCTGGGCGAAACATTATACCATTTGGGGCCCGCTAAATATGGGGCTTTGCAGAGGCTTGAACCTGTTGCTGGGATTAAGCATTGTTACACCGGCCCTTACCCACTGGTGGTATCTGGCCTTCATCCCTCTGATCTATATTGCCTCGATTACCATCATCAGCAGGGGTGAGGTGCACGGCGGCGATAAAAAGATGCTCCGCATTGCGGCGGTACTGTATGCCACAGTGGTGGCCAGCGTCCTGTGGGTTTCCATACATATGCAAAACGTCTGGCTTACGCTGCTTTTCATCATCCCCTTTGTGCTGATGATCTTTGGGCCGCTGCTCACCGCCTTCCGGATACCCAGTGCAAACAACATTGGCAAAGCCGTTAAAGCGGGCGTTATCGCGCTTATCCTGCTTAATGCTTCCTGGGCGGGTGCTTTCGGCATCTGGCAGGTCGCAATTGTTATTGTTTTACTCTTACCGCTCTCCCTGTGGCTAAGCAAAACCTTTGCAGTCACCTAGTTATACGCTTTTATGGACTACTTAGAACAATCTTTTAATATACGTTACCACTACAAGATCTTCTTCACAGAAGGCCTTTTTGATTCCGATAACTTACTGCTCGCCGATTTTTTCAATGGCGAGTCATCAGCTGCACAGAAGAAGGTGCTTTTTGTGCTGGATGCGGGCCTGGTAGATGCAAATCCAGCATTGGAAACGGCAATCACGGCTTATTTTCAGGTGCATCGGGCTGTGGAGCTGGTTAGCGAGATCCTGATCGTACCTGGGGGCGAGGCGGCAAAGAATAACCCCGCCGTGCTGGAAAGCATTATTGAAGCGGTGGATGTCCATGGGATCGACCGGCACAGCTATATTGCCGCTGTTGGTGGTGGGGCGGTGCTCGATCTTGTTGGCTACGCTGCAGCCATTGCACACCGGGGCATCCGTCATCTAAGGATACCAACAACCGTGCTTGCTCAGAACGACTCGGGCGTAGGGGTTAAAAACGGGGTCAATTACAAAGGGAAGAAGAACTTTCTGGGCAGCTTTTCCCCGCCAGTGGCAGTTTTCAATGACAAGCAATTTCTGCTGACGCTAAACAACCGTGATTTCCGGTCGGGTATCTCAGAAGCAATTAAGGTTGCTTTAATCAAAGATCCGGCGTTCTTCACCTGGATTGAAGCGCATGCCAGCAAGTTGTTGAACCGCGACATGGAAAGCATGGAATACCTGATAAAACACTGCGCCAGGCTCCACCTGGAACACATCTCCAGCCTTGATCCATTTGAGCGTGGCTCCTCAAGGCCGCTGGACTTTGGGCATTGGTCGGCACACAAGCTGGAACAGCTCAGCAATTTCAGCATTACCCATGGTGAAGCTGTGGCTATGGGGATGGCGCTCGACAGTACCTATTCGCTTTATGCAGGGGTATTATCCGAAGAGAAGCTACAAAGGATCTTAAACCTGCTGGCTTTATTCTTCGACATCACGAATCCTCTAATTCGGATTACAGACCTAAATGCACCCATACTGCAGGGTTTGCAGGAGTTTCGGGAGCATCTTGGTGGCAACCTCTGCATCACGCTGTTGCGCGATGTTGGTGAAGGCTTTGAGGTACATGAGATGGACCCACATACACTGTTGCAAGCCAGTCAATACATCCTGCAGTTTAAGAAGCGCCAGTTTGATACCAATACCTTCCCGCTATGAAAACGAGCTCAGGACATTTAACGTATTGTACCAATATCCATGCGGGGAAGGACTGGAGCACAGACTTTGAACAGCTCAAGACCCACTTTCCAGGCATCAAAGCGGCCATTTCCCCCGAAGCCCCAATGGGCCTGGGCCTGCGTTTATCTAATGCAGCCAGTATAGCACTTCAGGATGGAGCAACCCGCAGGGAATTTAAGGATTGGCTAACGGCCACCGATGCTTATGTTTTTACGATGAACGGTTTCCCTTACGGGGATTTCCACGATACGGTGGTGAAAGCAGCGGTGCACAGTCCGGACTGGACAACCCCGGAACGGAAAGCATATACCCTGAGGCTGATTTCCATTTTGGAAGACCTGCTTCCTGCGGAACAGGATGGCGGCATTTCTACGTCGCCCTTAAGCTACAGGCACTGGTTCAGGGATGCGGAAGCTAAAGCAGCAGCCGTGAATACGGCAACCTTAAACCTGCTGGAGGTGCTCAAGACCCTCATCGCGCTATACCTAAAAACGGGTAAGCAGATTCACCTGGACCTGGAGCCCGAACCCGATGGGCTCATCGAATCTGGTGCCGAATACATCAGCTGGTATGAACAGCATTTGCTGCCCTTAGGGATTCCTGTGATCAGTAGTGCGTTTGAAATATCTGCTTCGGAAGCCGAGGTCTTGATTAAACAACATCTGTGTTTATGTTATGATGTCTGTCATTTCGCCGTTGGCTATGAAGATCATGGCTCGGTACTGCGGGTACTGGAATCTAAAGGTTTAAAGGTTGGCAAGATCCAGATCAGCGCTGCATTAAAAGGACAATTTCTAGAGTATCAGTCCAGGGCGCAGGTGCTTGAAGAATTTAAAGCCTTTGATGAACCGACCTATCTCCATCAGGTGGTGGCAAAAAATACTGCCGGTTCATTGATACGTTATCCGGACTTGGATGAGGCACTAGCAAAATTCCCTGAGCAAGAAACAACAGAATGGCGTGCACACTTTCATGTGCCCATCTCGGTAGATGAGATTGGAAACCTCCAATCTACGCAGGCCGATATTCTGGAGGTGCTGGCCATTCAGCAACAGCGCCCTTTTACCAGTCACCTGGAAGTAGAAACCTATACCTGGGCCGTATTGCCCGAAGGTTTAAAACTTCCAATAGGCCAATCCATCATTAAGGAGATGGACTGGGTTATTAAGCATGCCATAAAATGAAGAAAACAGTCGTTATAGATGTCGTTGGCTTATCGTCCAACCTCATCGGCATACATACGCCGTTTATCCGGCAGTACATAGAAAAGCATCAGTTAAGCCGCATCAAACCCATGTTGCCGGCGGTAACCACAGCAGTGCAGTCGACCTACTTAACGGGACAGACCCCTGCTGCGCACGGCATTGTCGGCAATGGCTGGTATGACCGTACAGATGCGGAAGTGAAGTTCTGGAAGCAATCCAACCACCTGGTACAGCAGCCGAAGATCTGGGACAAGGCAAAGGCGATTAATCCTGATTTTACCTGTGCCAATATGTTCTGGTGGTACAACATGTACTCCAATGCGGATTATGCGGTTACGCCGCGCCCGAATTACCTTGCGGATGGCCGTAAAATCCCCGATTGCTACAGCAAACCTGCGGAACTTCGGGATGTGCTGCAGGAATCGCTCGGGCAATTTCCGCTGTTTCGCTATTGGGGGCCAGGTGCCGACATTAAATCCAGCAAATGGATAGCAGAGGCCTCCATGAAAACTGATGCTTTATACGACCCTACTTTAACCCTGATTTACCTGCCGCATCTGGATTATGGCCTCCAGAAGTTTGGACATGATTTCGATAAGATCGGCAAGGACCTTCAGGAGCTGGATGCACTGCTGAAGCAGCTCGTAACGTACTATGAAAGCAAAGCTGCGGAGGTGATCATCCTTTCAGAATATGGCATTGTGCCCGTGCAGCGTCCTGTACACCTGAACCGGGTACTGCGTGAACATGGGCTTTTACAGATTCGTGTGGAACGCGGACTGGAGCTGCTGGACGCAGGGGCATCAAAGGCTTTTGCGGTGGCCGACCACCAGCTTGCACACATCTACCTTAACGATCCCGCCGTTATGGAGCAGGTAAAAGCCGTCCTTGCATCCCTACCAGGCGTTGCGCAGGTGCTGGATGAAGCCGGTAAAAAGCTGCAGGGTATTGACCACGAAAGGGCAGGAGACCTGGTGCTGATTGCCGAGCCGGATAGCTGGTTCACGTATTATTTCTGGCTGGATGATGCTCTAGCGCCGGACTATGCGCGGTGTGTGGACATCCACAAGAAGCCGGGTTACGATCCTGTAGAGATGTTTATGCGCTCTAAAGGACGTGCGGCGTACAAGCTGCTGCGCAAAAAGGCAGGTTTCAGGTATGTAATGGATGTGGTGCCTCTGGATGCCACGCTGATCAAAGGTTCGCATGGTAGCATAAATTTCCCGGAAGCATTTTACCCGGTCCTTATTTCAGGTCAGGTGCCTTCAGGAAGTCTAATGGAGGCTACTGCGGTCCATGATGTGATCTGGAATACGCTGATGCAGGATGATTTATAGTTTCTGAAAGGGGATATCCAGCAGCTCGTATTTTTCCCAGTCTTTGAAGTCGTAGTGCCACCATTCGTTGTACATCACCCGGAAGCCATGCTGCTGCATCACGTTGATCAGGAAGTCCCGGTTCTTTTTAATGGCGGGAGTTAGGTCCTGGTAATCCGCTGCGGCAGCAGCGCTGAAGCTGTCGTATGGGGTTGGCATTCGCACCGCTTTACCGGTTTTCAGGTCAATGATCGACAGGTCGACCGCACAACCGCGATTGTGCCTGGAGCCACTTTTAGGATGCGCAACGAAGTTCTTGTCTGATGCTTTCTGGTAAAAGGCCACTGTAATGGCGTAGGGGCGATAAGCGTCATAGATTACCAGCCCATAACCTTTCTTCTTCAACTGTGCCTGAATTTTCTTCAGCTGTTCCACCACCGGCCTTCTTGCAAAGGCGCGGGCACTGGGATACATCACCTGCTTCATGAAGTTGTTTTTGGTCGCATAGCGAATATCCAGCATGACACCCGGAACAGCCCTTTTGATGTCCACTAGAGCCTTGTTCGGGTCCTTAGCAACTGATTTCAGGTATTCCTGCTTAGTGCTGATGATCGCCAGCCCATAAGGGTTCTGCTGCGCACAAAGCGCCGAAAACTGGAAGAACAGCAGAAGAGCCAAAAGGTGCTTCATAAGCGATTAACGATTGGATACAACCAGTAGCTCAATGTCTTTATATGGCAGATTGAATTTGTTTGAAAGGTCCTTGTTGGTCAGATGCCCCTGATATATGTATAGTGCCTGACGGATGCCTGGTTTGCTCCATGCCAGGTTCACCATGCCGCCCATTTCGCCGATATCCACCAGGATTGGCGTGAAGATGTTGGTCAGCGCATAAGAAGCGGTTCGTGGTACCCTGGACGCGATATTGGGCACGCAGTAATGGATCACATCATATTTGCGGAACACCGGATCCTTGTGGTTGGTTACTTCAGAGGTTTCAAAGCAGCCGCCCTGATCAATGCTGACATCAATGACCACGGAATTTGGCTTCATGCGACTTACCGTTTCTTCGGTGACAATGCAGGGGCTGCGGCCGTTGGTGGCGCGGATGGCACCGATAACCACGTCGCAAGTGGTAATAGCCTTGTTAAGCACAATCGGCTGCATCACGGAGGTGTACACACGATCATGCAGGTTATTCTGTAACCGGCGAAGCCGGTAAATGGAACTGTCAAACACCTTGACTTCCGCACCAAGCGACAAAGCCGTTCTGGCGGCATATTCACCAACAGTACCGGCACCGAGAATTACGATCTCCGTAGGGGGTACACCGGTGAAGCCGCCAAGCATCAAACCCTTGCCACCAGTCACGTTACTCAGGTACTCTGCGGCAATGAATATGGAAGTGGCACCCACGATTTCACTCATGGCGCGCACCACGCTGAGGCTGTTTCCTTCATCGCGCAAGTGCTCAAAGCTCAATGCGTTGATCTTCTTCTCCAAAAGTGCTTTCAAGTACTCAATCTTCATGGTACCCATCTGCAGGGCCGAAAGGAGCGTCTGCCCTTTATGCATCATGGCAATTTCCTCGAAGGTTGGTGGCGCAATCTTTACCAGAATATCGGAATCAAAAACATCCTTTTTGTTGAAGGTGATGATGGCACCCTGTTCGGCGTAATTGTGATCGGAGAAATTAGCGCCGTCGCCCGCACCGCTTTCAATAACGACTTTATGGCCATGGTTCACCAGCAGGGCCACAGACAGCGGCGTCAATGCAATGCGGTTCTCCTGAAAAGAGATCTCCTTTGGAATGCCGATATAAAGACTATTGCTTTTTTCCTTTATCTCTGACATGGTCTCCTTTGGCTGTATTAAGCCTTGCTGGGCAATAGAGGCCATTTCTTCTCTTAAACAAGTAGCCATTTTGAGTAGTTAAGTTCTTAGAATCGTAAAGTTAATCAATAAGAAGTTAAATTCTTGATAGCGAGATCATCCGCTGTTCCGGGCCGGTCACCTGGATATCCACTTTCAGGTGGTGCTCCGGGAGTAATGCGGCAATGCGTTCCGGCCATTCTACCAGACAAAGATCACCCGAATAGAAGTATTCCTCATAGCCGATGTCGTAAGCCTCCTGTATGTTTTTGATCCTGTAAAAATCGAAATGGTAGATCTTACCGGTTCCAGCCAGGTATTCATTTACGATGGAGAAAGTTGGGCTTGAAACCAGGTCCGATACGCCAAGCGCTTCACAGATCACCTTGATAAAGGTGGTTTTGCCGGCACCCATGTCGCCTTCAAACAGAAAGATCTTTTCATCACCCGCAAAGTCCAGCAGCTGAACTGCGGCAGATTTAAGATCTTCCTGACTATTTATTTCAATATCCATTTATCTTGAACTGTATGTCGCTACCGGAATAACCATTTCTTCAAGAGAGATCCCACCGTGTTGGAAGGTCTCATTATAGTAGTTTACAAACTGGTTGTAATTGTTCTGGTAAACGAAGTAGCGATCTTCTTTTGCAAAAATGTAATTGGAGCTGATGTTGATCTTCGGCAGTTGTGCTTCATGCGGATTCTTAATCAGAAAAACCTCTTTCGCATTGTAATTCAAATTACGGCCCTGCTTATAGCGCAGGTTCGTGTTTGTATTACGATCACCAATAACCTTGCTTGGGTGTTTAACGCGGATGGTACCATGGTCGGTTGTGATGACCAACTTAACAGGCTTCTGAGAAATCTTCTTCAGCAGCTCCAATAGCGGGGAGTGTTCGAACCAGGACATCGTCAGGGAACGATATGCTGCATCATCATTCGCGAGCTCACGGATCATCTGCATATCCGTACGGGCATGCGATAACATGTCAACGAAGTTATATACGATGGCGTTGAACTCGTTCTGCATCAGATTATTAACCTGCTCGGTAAGTGCCTTACCATCATCGTAGGTCAGGATCTTGTTATAGCTGAACTTGCAATCTTTACGCAGGCTCCTTTTGATCTGATCTTCCAGGAAGGCCGCTTCATACATGTTTTTACCACCTTCGTCATCATCATTCTGCCACATGGAAGGGAAACGTTTTTCCATTTCCAAAGGCATCAGGCCGGAGAAGATCGCATTTCTGGCGTACTGCGTCGCCGTTGGCAAAATACTGGAATAGGTATCTTCTTCTTCCATGCGGAAGTATTCGGTGATTAAAGGATTGATGATCTTCCATTGATCGTACCGCAGGTTGTCAATCAGAATGAAAAACACTGGTGTGGTAGAATTGATCAGGGGGAACACCTTTTTCTTCAGCAGTTCATTGGACAGTAAAGGCGCTTTTTCTTTGCCATTTACCCAGCCCAGGTAGTTGTCTTCGATAAATTTAGAGAACTGCATGTTGGCTTCCGACTTCTGCATGGTCAGAATCTCATGCATCTGCGGATCATCGAGTTTTTCCAGTTCCAGCTCCCAGAACACTAGCTTTTTATAAACATCCACCCACTCTTCGTAGCTCAGTTTATCATTCAGCGTCATGCCCAGGCGTCTGAAATCCTGCTGATAGGCCATGGAAGTCTTTTCACTCACCAGGCGTTTGTTATCAATAATCTTCTTTATGGTTAAAAGCACCTGTTTTGGATTCACAGGCTTGATCAGGTAGTCGTCGATCTTAGATCCGATGGCATCTTCCATCAGGTTTTCTTCTTCACTCTTGGTGATCAGTACAACGGGTACATCACTCTTTATATTCTTTATGGCGGACAGGGTTTCTATTCCGCTTAATCCAGGCATGTTTTCGTCGAGAAATACCAGATCAAAATGTTCTTTGCCAAACGCTTCCAGGGCATCGTTGCCGTTGGTGAAGGTCGTAACATGATAACCTTTTTCGTTTAGCAGTAAGATATGTGGTTTTAATAAGTTAATCTCATCATCGGCCCAGAGAATCTTGGTTTCCTGCATTATTTATCTAATTAATATCTAAAAAGAACCTACTCTTTCCAAACTATGGATAAAAATAGCAATTTTTGTACCGTATAAACGATATGACCCATATTGAACAAGAAGAAAATCATAAATGATCCGGTTTACGGATTTATCAATATACCTTCAGCCTTACTCTTTGATTTAATTTCTCACCCTTATTTTCAACGTCTGAGATACATTAAGCAGTTGGGCATGACCCACCTGGTGTACCCCGGCGCGCTGCACACGCGTTTTCACCATGCGCTGGGTGCGATGCATCTAATGAGCCTGGCGATCAAGGTACTGCGTGATAAAGGGCATGAGGTGACCGTGGAAGAGGAGGAAGCGGCAACCATCGCCATCCTGCTGCACGATATCGGGCATGGCCCATTCTCTCATGCGCTGGAACATTCACTGGTAAATGGCATAAAACACGAAGACATTTCCATGCTGATCATGCAGCGGCTGAATGATGAATTTAACGGCCGCTTAACTTTGGCCATCAAGATATTTACCGGCAATTACGACAAGATGTTCCTGCATCAGCTGATCTCCGGACAGCTCGATCTGGACCGGATGGATTACCTGAATCGCGATAGCTTTTTCACAGGTGTATCTGAAGGCGTAATCAGCTTCGACCGCATCATTAAGATGTTCAATGTGCATCATGGGGAGCTGGTGATCGAAGAAAAAGGCATCTATTCCATTGAAAACTTCCTTATCTCGAGACGTTTGATGTACTGGCAGGTGTACCTGCACAAAACGGTGATCGCTGCTGAACAGCTGCTGGTGAAAATCCTGGAGCGTGCACGTGAACTATCGCTAAAAGGTATGGACCTGTTTGCTTCGCCGGCTTTAAAGCATTTTATGACCAATGAAGTGTCTGAAGCAGCCTTCTTTCAGGATCCCATGCATCTGGCACAATTTACAGCATTGGATGACCAGGATATCTTCACGTCCATTAAGGTCTGGGCAAGCCATTCCGATCCGATTCTTTCCTCCCTGTGCAGGATGCTTACCGAGCGGAACCTATACCGGATAGAGATCAGCAATGATGCACCCGATGCAGAACGCATCAATATGCTAAAAGATACAACTGCTGCAGTTTACCACATCAGTAAAGCGGAGAGTTCGTATTTCGTATTTACTGCCGTTATTATGAACCGCGCATACAATGCCGGAACAGGAAACATCAACATCTTGCTGAAAAACAGTACGATAATTGATATAGCAAAAGCATCGGATTTATCTAACTTAGAATCACTGGATAAAACGGTGAGGAAGCATATTTTGTGCTATCCGAGGATCATTTAGCATAATTTAACATTTAAATAACCAGATTATTCCGTCTTTAGTCACAATGAACGTCGATTAAATACCACAGGGGGTAATTTGTTCATATCAATTTAACATCTAACTTTGTAAAATGCAATTTACTGCCCGGCAGATAAGCGAACTTTTAAATGGAACCGTAGAGGGTGATGAAAACGTTCTGGTAGGAGAACTTTCAAAGATTGAGGATGGTAAGGCCGGTTCGCTGTGTTTTTTATCAAATCCAAAGTATGAGAGTTATCTGTACGGCTCTAAAGCATCAATCGTCATCGTTGGTGCAGATTTTACACCTGCGCAACCCATAGCATCAACTTTAATTAAAGTTTCCGACCCTTATAGTGCCTTTTCCATACTTCTGGAGAAGTACAATGAGATGCTGAACCTGCCTGATGATAAATCGGGCATTGAGCAGCCGAGTTTTGTGCATCCTAGTGCCAAACTGGGGAAAAATGTATTCATCGGCGCTTTCTCTTACATTTCAGAAAATGTGGTTATCGGCGACGATACCAAAATTTACGCACAAGTATTTATCGGTGCAGATGCCGTTATTGGCGAGAAAACGCAGATACAGCCAGGCGTAAAAATATACAACCGCTCACAGGTGGGCGACCGGGTAACCATTCATTCCAACACCGTTGTTGGAAGTGATGGATTCGGCTTCGCACCACAGCCTGATGGCACCTATTCTAAAATCCCGCAGATCGGAAATGTCGTAATTGAAGATGATGTGGAGATTGGCGCAAATACCACGATCGACCGTGCGACGATGGGTTCTACCTTTATCCGTAAAGGCGTAAAGCTGGACAACCTGATTCAGATTGCACACAATGTTGACGTGGGCGCACATACCGTTGTGGCTGCACAGTCCGGTATTTCCGGCAGTACCAAGCTGGGTGGAAATTCTGTGATTGGTGGACAGGTCGGCATCGCGGGTCACTTAAGCCTTGCAAAAGGAACCCAGATCGGTGCGCAGGCGGGCATTAACTTCAACACCGTAGAAGAAAACAAACAATGGCATGGTAGTCCGGCGCAGCCTTTGCGCGACTGGATGAGGGCCTCTGTGATATTTAAACAATTACCAAGTGTCGAAAAGCGCATCTCAAAATTAGAGGCTAAAATAGCCGAACTAACAGCTTTATTAGATCAAAGTAACACTACACAGACTTCATAATGAACGTAAAACAAAAGACCATTAAAAGCGAAATCTCCGTAACCGGGGTGGGTTTACATACCGGAGCCAATGTGACTTTAACTTTTAGTCCTGCACCAGACAATCATGGATTCAAATTCCAGCGTGTTGATTTGCCTGAACAGCCAATTATTGAGGCAGACTGTGATTACGTGACCGACACCGCACGTGGTACAACTTTAACGCAGAATGGTGCAAGCATCAGCACGGTAGAGCATGTAATGGCATCTTTGGTGGGGATGGACCTGGACAACATCTTAATGAAAGTTGATGGTCCTGAGGTTCCGATTATGGACGGTAGTGCAATTCAGTTCGTTGAAGCACTTGAAAGTGTAGGAACCGTACTTCAGGAAAAAGACCGCGAGTACTTCCAGATCCCGCACAACATCACTTATACAGAACCTGATCGTAAAGTTGAAATCGTAGCCATGCCTTTGGATGACTACCGTTTTACTTGTATGATCGATTATAACTCGCCTGTATTGGGTAGCCAGCACGCAGGCATTTCCAGCATTGCGGAGTTTAAAAAAGATATCGCTTCCTGCCGTACCTTCTGTTTCCTGCATGAACTGGAATATCAGTTGAACAACAACCTGATTAAAGGTGGAGACCTTAACAACGCAATCGTTATCGTAGATAAAGAAGTGACCTCGGAAGAGCTTGACCACCTGGCTAAGCTTTTCAACCGTAATGAAATCAAGGTTGCACCACAGGGAATCCTGAACAATATGGAGCTGCGTTACCAGAATGAGCCTGCAAGACACAAATTGCTGGACATGATTGGTGACCTTGCGCTTGTTGGCGTACACCTTAAAGGGCATATCATGGCGGCAAGACCTGGTCATGCTGCAAACGTGGCTTTTGCGAAGAAAATTAAAGCAGCCATCAAAAAAGAGAGAAACAAAAAAGTACAGCATACTTATGATCCAGGTGCTAAACCACTTTACGACGTGGTTCAGATCATGGACATTTTACCACACAGACAGCCGTTCCTGTTCATCGACAAGATTCTTGAGCTTTCAAAAACGCACGTGGTTGGCGTGAAAAACGTAACCATGAACGAAGAATTCTTCAAAGGGCATTTTCCTGGCGCGCCAGTTATGCCTGGGGTGATCCAGATTGAAGCAATGGCACAAACCGGTGGCATCCTGGTGCTGAGCACAGTGCCGGATCCAAGAAACTACCTGACTTACTTCCTGAAAATTGATAACGTTAGATTCCGTGCACAGGTGCTCCCTGGCGATACCATTGTATTCAGATGTGATCTGATGGAGCCAATCAGGCGTGGAATTGCGCAAATGAAAGGCGTGGGCATGGTCGGAGAGAAGGTTGTGGTAGAAGCAGAAATGATGGCACAGATCAGTAAAGTAAAAGAAACACAGCCTACATCATGATACAACCGTTAGCATATATACATCCGCAGGCAAAAATTGCCGACAATGTGGTGGTCGAACCTTTTGCCGTCATACACAAAGACGTAGAAATTGGTGAAGGAACCTGGATAGGTTCAAATGTGGTCATCATGGATGGTGCACGTATCGGTAAAAACTGCCGGATCTTCCCCGGCTCTGTGATCTCTGGTATTCCGCAGGATTTGAAGTTCGCCGGTGAGGTGACGACCGCCGAAATTGGTGACAATACGACCATCAGGGAGTGTGTGACCATCAACCGCGGAACCAAGGATAAATGGAAGACTGTTGTAGGCAGCAACTGCCTGATACAGGCATATTCGCACATTGCACATGATTGCCAGGTTGGTAATCATTGCATTTTTTCAAACAGCACGACGCTTGCAGGTCACATCACCATAGGCGATTATGTGGTGCTGGCAGGATTGGTTGCCATAAACCAGTTCGTAAAGGTAGGATCACATGCATTCGTAACCGGGGGTTCCTTGGTGCGTAAGGACGTGCCACCGTACGTTAAAGCTGCGCGTGAGCCACTTTCCTATGCAGGTATCAATTCCGTAGGGCTACGTAGAAGGGGATTCTCTTCAGAACAAATTCAGGAGATTCAGGAGATTTACCGGATGCTCTTTGTAAAGCATAACAATGTGACCAAGGCGCTTGATATGATTGAAACGGAATTTAAACCGACGGAAATCAGAGACGAGATCGTTGATTTCATCCGCAACTCCAACCGGGGCGTGATGAAAGGTTATGGCTCCGGAAATTAACCCTAAAGGTTAGATGCGGATCGAACTAAAAGACGCTGGAAGGCGCTTCAATCAGGAATGGATTTCCAGGCATGTAAACTACCTGTTTGAAGCGCCTAACCGTTATGCGGTACTCGGCCCTAATGGTTCCGGAAAATCAACCCTTTTAAGCCTGCTCTTAGGCAACCTGTCACCCTCTGAAGGGGAAATCATCTATACCGCTGCAGACGGCACCAACATCCCCGTAGATCAGGTCTACAAGCACCTCAGCTTTGCAGCACCTTACCTTGATCTCATCGAGGAATTCACCCTACAGGAAACCATCGACTTCCATTTTAAATTCAAGAAGGTTCATCCAGCCATTCAGAAATCGGAAATTCTAAACCTGCTCGGCTTGAAGAAGTCGCAGGACAAGCCCCTAAAATACTTCTCCTCCGGGATGAAACAGCGCACCAAGCTCATTCTGGCGACCTGCTCAGACACCCCGCTGCTGTGCCTCGATGAACCTACATCGAACCTGGACGTTCAGGGCATCGCCTGGTACCAGGAACTCATCGCGCAATTTTCAAAAGACAGGCTCGTTTTGGTCTGCTCCAATCAACAAAATGAATATTTGTTTTGTAATCATTTATTAGAAGTAACTGATTATAAGTAAACAAGTTTATATTTGTGTATAGTTTTTCGAGAAAAAGCGAGAAAATATTGGTTATTTAAAATATTTATATTTACTATTGTTTTGTAAGTAATATAACTTTACCTTTGCGGCACCAAATAGGGTCGATTATATAAGGTTGATTTTTAGTACAATGGCAAAAGCATCAGAAGTAAAAAGTGGTAATATTCTTCGTTTTAATGGTGAGTTAGTACAGGTAGAAGAGTTTCTTCACCGCACACCAGGAAACCTGAGAGCTTTTTACCAGGCTAGAATGAGAAATGTTAAAACTGGAAAACTGGTTGAGTACAGATTTCGTACAGATGAAGAGGTGACCATTTGCCGTGTTGAAACGAATGACTACCAATATTTATATGAAGATGGCGACTTTTTGGTTGTCATGGACAACAGTTCTTTTGAGCAGTTTAACATACCAAAGATTCTTTTCGGAGATGCGGTAAAGTTCTTAAAAGAAGGCATGAATGTGATTATCGCATTTGAGAGTGACGAGCCGATTATGGCACAGACACCAGCTCATGTTGAATTAGAGATCACATACACGGAACCCGCCGTTAAAGGGGATACTTCAACAAACGCATTGAAATATGCAACCGTTGAAACAGGCGTAGAAATTAAAGTCCCAATGTTTGTCAACCAGGGCGATAAAGTGAAGGTTGATACACGTACAGGGGATTACATAGAAAGAGTAAAATAAAGATTTTTCATAGTTTAGTTTTAGGTTTAGGTTGATTGTGGCTTCGGAGTGGTTCCCGAAGCCATCTTTTTTTATATATGTTTGTAAATGAAAAAATCAGCACTCCGGAAACAAGCCAATCTGCTGAGGGCGCAGCTCGATGCGGAGGCCATTCAATCCCTTTCCAATCAACTCCTTACACAATTTTCCAGGCTCAATTTCAACGGTGTAAAGGTGCTCCATATTTTCCTACCCATTCAGGAAAAGAATGAACCTGACACTTTTCTGCTGATAGAATGGCTGCGGGCACACCATCCCGACATTAAAATCATCGTACCAAAGTCAGACTTCAGTACCTTCCTGATGACGCACCATGTGTTGGGCGACCATAAAGAACTTCAGAAAAATGCATTTAATATTCTCGAGCCACAACAAGGGGAGGAGCACAAAGGGGATATTGATATGGTGATCTTACCCTTGCTTGCTTTCGACAGCAGAGGCTATCGCGCAGGTTATGGGAAAGGGTTTTACGACCGTTTCCTGCAGGGCATGGATACGCTAAAAGTGGGGTTATCCTTATTCGACGTCTCAGAAAACATCGAGGATGTAAATGAACATGACCTCAAACTAGATCTATGTATAACTCCAGGCAAGCTTTATGATTTCCGCCTGCCTGAAGCATAAAAGGGATTTAGACGTTTAATTCCAGCAGAACCGGGCAGTGGTCGGAATGCACCGCATCTGGCAAGATGCTCACCTTCTTCAAGCGTGGCAACATCGGTTCTGTTGCAAGATGGTAGTCAATGCGCCAACCTAAATTCTTGCCTCTGGAACCCGCCCGGAAGCTCCACCAGGTATAATGATGGGGATCTTTGGTAAAGTGCCTGAAAGTGTCTATAAAGCCCCTTTTCAGAAACAGATCCATCCACTCCCGTTCTTCCGGCAGAAAGCCGGAGGAGTTCGCGTTCGACTTCGGGTTGTGAATGTCGATCGGTGTATGGCAGATGTTGTAATCGCCAGAGATGATCAGGTTCGGGTAGGCCTGGCGAAGTTCATCGATGTAGCCATCAAAGAACTTCATGAACGCATACTTCTTAACCTGGCGCTCATCGCCGCTGGAACCGGAAGGCATGTACAGGCTCATTAAGGAGAAATCCTCGAAATCAGCCCTTAGGATGCGCCCCTCACGGTCAATCCATTCCTCTCCACAGCCATACTCTACATGCAATGGCTTAATGCGGGTTAGAATCGCCACGCCGCTATAACCCTTCTTCTCTGCAGGGAACCAGTAGTGGTGGTAACCCAGCTGTTCTATCAGTGCAATAATTTCAGGGATCTGCTCGGGCATCGCTTTCACCTCCTGCAAACAAACCATGTCTGCATCCGTCGCCTGCAACCAGCCAAAGAAGTTCTTGGTGGAAGCCGAGCGTATGCCGTTCACGTTATAGGATATAATCTTCATTTCTTGGGAATCGTTATCATTAATAATCTTTGTTCACCAGCATCGGAGCGGTGGCTTTCAGCGCTTTCTCCAGCTTGCGCGCATGACGGCGCTTCAGGATGCTGACTTCCATTTTCACATCTGCTACCGGGCGGTCTTTTTCGTCCGTCTTAACAACGGCAATGCTGTCCACCAGCTCCAAACCTTTTACCACCTCACCAAAAGCCGTGTAGTTGCGGTCCAGATGTGGAGAGCCACCAAGCGTCTTGTAGATTGCGCGGTGTGCCGCAGGGAGCTTAAATTGCAGCCTTTTGGTCTCTATTGCATCCAGCTGCTCGTCGGTATAGGTTTTACCCTGCACAATGTAAAACTGACAACCACTTGAAGCCTTCTCTGGATTGTTATCTCGCGCGGCAGCAAGCACCCCTTTCTTATGAAAAAGGCTGTCCCTGAATTCTGCAGGAACGGTATAACCAACATCTCCTTCACCAAGCGCAGCACCACTTACGGCCGCTCTGGAATCCGGATCACCACCTTGAATCATGAAATTCTGAATTACCCGGTGGAACAAAGTCCCATTGTAGAACTTCTCTTTGGCCAGTTTCAGAAAGTTGTCGCGGTGTAAAGGCGTCTGATTGTACAGCATAATGATGCATTCACCTTTGCTGGTGCTGATCCGTACATACTGGTGTTTTGGCTTTGCGGCATAGCTGCCCAGACTCAGGCACAATAGAAATAGTAGAAAAAGATTTTTCATGGTCAATTTGTGGGTATTTGAAGCAGCAGCTTCGACGCTGAATGGCGCTAATTTCTTAAAAATATGTAATTGCTAAGGTAAAGGTTTTTCTTTAGGCATAGAAATGCTTCGATCATAGTACTTTATGTACAAAAATCCTTTTTGTTTCAAGAAATTTATTATTTTTGATCACAATGACAACAACGCGGAAGATAGCAAAAGGATTAAGCATGCTGTGCCTTATTGGGCTCATCGGCATTGGGCTTAACTTGCACGTCTCCAGCGTAGAAAAAGCGCTTATTGATTCTGCCAGTTCGACCAAAATCATCAATACAACGGAGGCAAGCAATACAGCAGCGGCCTTCCCATCAAACCAAAATTCTGCGACTGCGGAAAACGTACCCGGCGATCAACATGGGTCCCGCTCCACCTTGCCAGATTTAGGCATCAAACAAATGCTGACGCCGATCATCTCCCAATACCTGGCAGAATTCCTGCCGAGGTTGCTGCATTAAGCCACCACAAGACCTTCATCATCAATTACGCATCCTGCATTTAGTACGGATTAGGACTCACTGCGGACCAGCCGCCATCCACCAGGATCGTTTGCCCGGTAATTTGCGATGCTTCATCGGATACCAGGAATAAAGCCGTATTGGCAATGTCCTGCACCGTTGCTGCGCGACCCATGGGGGTAATCTCCGCCCAGATCTTCTCATAATCCGGGTCAGAGAGTGTGCGTTCTGTCGCTGTTGCGCCAGGGGCGATGCAGTTCACCGTAATACCATACTGCGAAAGTTCGATCACCAGGTTCCTCGCCAGCATCTCCAGCGCTGCTTTACTCATGCCATACGCAGCAAGGTTCTTGTGCGCCTGATGGCCCGTAACCGACGACATAAACAGCAACCTGCCGCCACTTGCCTGTGCAACCATTTGCTTTGCTGCTGCCTGCGCAAGAAAGAAGCTGCCGCTCAGGTTTACCTCCATCACCCGGGAAAAAGCTTCCGGGCTGTAGCTGAAAAAATCGCCAAAGAGTGTTATGCCTGCATTTGCAATCGCGATATCCAGTCGCCCATACACCTGCACCGCAGTATCTACCAAGGCCTGTATGACCTTGCTGTCGCTGGAATCACCAGACACCGCCAGGCAAATGCCTCCATTGCCAGCAATGGTTTCTGCGGCTGCAGAAGCAAGCGCCGCATCCGCATCATTCAAAATGACCTTCGCTCCGGCAGCGACAAGCTGCCTGCAAATTTCCAGTCCTATCCCTTGTCCTGCACCCGTTACAATTGCTACTTTTTCATCTAACCTCATCATACTTATTTATTCATCTGCGCTACTCAAAAATTCATTAAACCCGTCAATGGGAATCCCTGGTCACTTCACTGCCGGATCCCCCGCGAAGGAAGTCCAGGTCCGCACCCAGATGCGCGCCTTGCACGTGCGACTGGTACAATCGCACGTAACCTCTTGCTGCGATTGGCTGCGCTGGAGGCAGTGCTTTCTTACGTGCCGCAATCTCTTCATCAGAAACATGCAAATGCAGCAACCGGCCCCTTACATCCAGCGTAATTTCATCTCCACTACGTACAATCGCCAGCGTACCGCCTTCTGCCGCTTCTGGTGCCACATGCAAAACCACGGTGCCGAACCCGGTTCCGCTCATGCGCCCATCAGAAATCCGTATCATGTCTGTCACGCCCTTCGCCAGGAGCTTAGCCGGCAGTCCCATGTTGCCCACCTCCGGCATCCCGGGATATCCTTTCGGCCCAACATTTTTTAGCACCAGCAAGCTGGTTTCGTCTACCTCCAGCGCCGGATCATCAATCCGCGCATTGTAGTCCTCAATATCTTCAAACACCACCGCCTTCCCCGTATGTTTCATCAGCTGCGCGGATGCCGCTGATGGCTTAATCACCGCACCCTGCTCACATAAGTTGCCCTTAAGGACAATCACGCCTGACATGGTGCTGAACGGTTTATCTGTGCTGGTAATAATATCCGGATCGTAGCAGTCGGCCGTGCCAAAATTCTCGGCAACCGTCCTCCCGTTTGCACCGATACATTCCTTATGCAGCTGCGGCAACAGCTTATTGATGATGGCCGGCAAACCACCAGCATAGTATAAATCTTCCATGAAATAGCTCCCCGAGGGTTGCAAGTTGGCAATCAAAGGAATGGACGCCGATAATCGATCGAGGTCTTCTAAAGCCAGCGGTACACCTATGCGGCCCGCAATGGCGAGCAGGTGAATAACGAAATTGGTCGATCCACCAATAGCTGCATTCACCATAATCGCATTCTCGAATGCTGCAGGGGTCAGGATGTCCGACAGCTTACGATCCGCCTTAACCATCTTGACGATCTCCGATCCGGACTGCTGTGCAATGATTTTCCGGGCTGCATCGGGTGCAGGAATCGCAGCATTGCCCGGCAAAGAGATGCCAAGCGCCTCGACCATACAGGCCATCGTCGAGGCCGTACCCATTACTGCACAATGTCCGTCACTGCGGCACATACCGGCTTCGGCAAGCGTCATTTCCATATCGTCCATGTGCCCGGCACGCTGTGCTTCTGAAAACCGCCAGATGTCGGATGTACTGATGCGCTTCCCACGGTGCCGCCCCGTAAGCATAGGCCCACCGGAGACAACGATCGTGGGCAGGTCTACGCTGCAGGCACCCATCACCAGCGAAGGTGTCGTTTTATCGCAGCCGCAGAGCAGCACAACGCCGTCCAGCGGATTGGCCCGGATGGCCTCCTCCACATCCATCGAAGCCAGGTTGCGGAACAGCATCGCCGTAGGCTTCATCAGCGTTTCCCCTAAGGAAAGCACCGGAAATTCCACAGGGTAGCCACCAGCTTCATAAACGCCGCGTTTCACGTGTTCTGCGAGCTCCCGGAAGTGCGAATTACATGGCGTAAGTTCCGACCAGGTATTGCAGATCCCGATGATGGGCCTGCCATCAAAGGCATGCGCCGGAATACCCTGCTTTTTCATCCAGGCACGGTAAATAAATCCATCCTTGCCTTTGCGGCCAAACCAGCCCTGACTTCTTAGTTTTTGCTCGTCCATAAATTTCCTTGACATGAGCCAACATTTTAAATGTGGCTTTTTCTCGTACTCATATGCATGCAGGATCTCCGCCTGGCGGAAGGCCAGCAGATACCGCTGCGATACAGTTTACATTGGTTCTGAACTAAATCTAATAAAACAAACGCTGGATTGCCGTATCGTAAAGAGATTGTGGCTAAACAGCTATACCATTTTCTTTTATCTTGCAGCAGCTTTAAACCTTAGTCCTTCATGAAAAGAATTCTTACCGCCTTGCTACTGTGTACTGCGGCCGCTGTACATGCACAGCAAACCAGCACACTGACAGTCGAGAAAATTATGCGCGACCAGAAATGGATCGGCGTTGCACCCAGCAATTACCGTTGGGCAGATGATAGCAAATCCCTGTATTTCGACTGGAATCCGCAGCAAAAAGCCAAGGAAGAACTTTTCCGCATACAGGTCGGTAAGATCAAACCGGAACGTTCCGCCGATTCTACGACAGAGAAATCCATTGGGCCGGTATTTACTTTTAACCAAAAAGGAACTTTAGGTGTTGCAGAGCAGGAAGGCGACATTTATCTGCTCAATGCAAAGACAAAGAAGAAAACACGCCTAACGAATACACTTGAGCGCGAGAGTAATCCAGGCTTTCTGATCAACGGCGCGATCTATTTCATAAAAGGTGGAAATTTCTTTACGCTCGATCCAAATACCCTGAGCCTTACGCAGCTCAGCAACTTTATGCCCGGCCCTAAGCCAGCAGCGAACAAAGCAGCACCGTCTCCGCAAGACACCTGGCTGAAAAATCAGCAGACAAGTTTATTCGATGTGCTGAAAGAGAATACCGCATCGGCAGGTAGAAGACCCGGCCGGCCAGCAGCTAAACAGACCATAAAACCAATTTACCTGGAAAATAAGTCCATCAATGGCCTGTCACTGAGCCCGGAAGGCCGCTTTGTCACCTACCAGCTCGTGACCATGCCTAAAGGCAATACCAACACCATCATCCCGAATTTTGTCACGAAATCTGGCTATACGGAAGATATCAATGGACGCACCAAAGTAGGGGAGCTAGCTGCATCTTACGAGTTCTACATCTACGATAAACAGCGGGACTCCGCGTACCGGGTGTCTGTAAGCAACCTGACCGGCATCAAAGACCTGCCAGATTATGTAAAAGACTATCCGAAGCAACTGGAAGAACGTCGCAAAAAGAACGAGGATCGCAAGGTTCGCTTTACACCGGTCATCTGGAATGCAGATGCAACTGCAGCGGTGCTAACGGCAAAGGCGCTCGACAACAAAGATCTCTGGATCCTCAAGCTAGATGCCAGTACAGGTCGTTTCAGTGTTGTGGACCGTCAGCGTGATGAAGCCTGGATTGCCGGTCCTGGTATCAGCTCTTACATCGCCAACATGGGCTTTATCGACCCTCAAAAGATCTATTTCCAAAGCGAAGCCAGTGGTTACTCGCACGTTTACGTTGCCGACCTGACTGCAGGCACGAAAAAACAGCTGACCAGCGGCAAATGGGAGGTGCAAAGCCTGAACTTGTCTAAAGACAAAAAGACCTTCTACTTCAGCGGAAACATGGCCCATCCGGGCATCACCCACTTCTACAGCATCCCGGTAACCGGTGGTAAACCAACCCAAATCACCAGCATGAAAGGTGGCAACCAGATCACCATGTCGCCAGATGAGAAGTGGATTGCCATCAACTACTCGTATATGGACAAACCATGGGAGCTTTATCTGCAGCCAAATAAACCAGGCGCAAAGGCGGTGCAGATCACCGAATCCAGATCCGCGGAATTTAAGTCCTACGCATGGCGCCAGCCGGAAGTGGTGGCTTACAAAAACCGCCATGGTGATGATGTGTATGCCAGGATCTATCCGGCGAAGAACGGCGGTAAAAACAACCCCGCAGTCGTGTTTGTACATGGCGCTGGTTACCTGCAAAACGTCCACTACTGGTGGAGCCAGTATTCAAGGGAGTACATGTTCCACAACTTGCTTGCAGACAATGGCTATACGGTAATCGATATTGATTACACCGGAAGTGCGGGTTACGGCAGAAATCACCGTACCGGAATTTACAGGCACATGGGTGGAAAGGATCTTTCTGACCACGTGGATGGCGTAAAACTGCTGGTCGACAAGTATGGCGTAGATCCAAAGCGTGTAGGCATCTATGGTGGTTCTTACGGGGGCTTTATCACCCTGATGGCGCTTTTCAATGAACCTGATGTATTTAAAAGCGGCGCTGGATTAAGATCCGTGACTGACTGGGCGCATTATAACCAGGGCTATACCGCCAACATCCTGAATGAGCCTTTTAACGATGAAATTGCTTACCAACGCAGCTCACCAATAAACTTTGCACAAGGATTAAAAGGCAATTTGCTGATGTGTCACGGTATGGTAGATGTAAATGTGCACTTTCAGGACATCGTACGACTGTCGCAAAAGCTGATTGAACTTGGAAAAAATAACTGGGAACTTGCTGTATACCCGGTTGAGGATCATGGTTTTACCACGCCAAGCAGCTGGACCGATGAGTACAAGCGGATCTACAAACTGTTTGAAACAACCTTGAAAACACCATAGGAAACATCTAATTCAGTTTATTACATGTATAGTTATCCTCTATATAGCCATAGAGAATAACGATGTATAATAACCCGTTTTGTATTGTGATTGATGCCGCAGAGCCCTACCTTTGCGGCATAAAAAAACGAATATAATTATGATCAACTTAGGTGAACAATTTCCTTCTTTCTCTAAAATTGCCGTTGTAAGTCTAGAAAAAGGTAAAGAATTCGAAACCATTACTTCAGATTCTTTCATCAATGATAACAACGAGTGGACTTGCATGTTCTGGTGGCCAAAAGACTTTACTTTTGTTTGTCCTACTGAAATTGCAGAATTCAACGCAAACTACAGCGAATTCCGTGACCGTGATACCAAATTAATCGGTGCTTCAACTGACTCAGAAAACGTTCACTTGGCATGGAGAAACAACCATGATGATCTTCGTGGCTTAAAATTCCCAATGCTTGCTGATACTTCTAAGTCTTTAGCACAAGCTTTAGATATTTTGGAGCCGGTTGAAGGTATTGCTTACCGCGCAACGTTCATCATTGACCCACAAGGTATCATCCGTTGGGTAAGTGCTAACGATTTAAGCGTAGGCCGTAACGTAAAAGAAGTATTAAGAGTACTTGATGCTTTGCAAACTGACGAACTTTGTCCTTGTAACTGGGAAAAAGGTCAGGAAACTCTTGTAGTTTAATTTTCACAACAACAATATTATCCCTGTAAATGCATTTTGCAGGGATTTTTTATACCCCACTATTTAAATATCATGAGCGAAAATACAGAAGTTATTCAGGAAGTTTTAGCCATCGTTGGCTTGGATGCAACCTATAGAAATGAAAGTTTAAGCCTGCTTGAAAAAGGCAATTCCAGATATGTACGTGACCTTAAATTAAACTTCACCAGCACGCTAACCTCTTCTCATTTATCGGAGAAAGAATGTGCGCTAGTGGCTTTAAGCATCGCTGTAAACAACAACAACGCCGTTTTAATCAACTTCCTGGAGAAACACGCTACAGATAAAGGTGCTACTGCTGAAGAAATTGCAGAAGCAGCAGGTTGTGCGTCTTTATTGGCTTTAAACAACGTGTTCTACCGTTTCCGTCACTTCACCGGCAAAGAAAAATATACCCAGATTCCCGCACGTGTACGCATGCAATTGATGAGCAGCCCGGTTACCGGAAAAGAGTTCTTCGAATTGATGAGCATCGCGGTTTCAGCAGTAAATGGTTGCGAAATGTGTGTTAATGCACATGAGAAATCCATCCTTGCTTTAGGATCAACCGAAGAGCGTGTGTTTGATGCGGTACGTATCGCTTCAATCATCACTGCAACAGGTAAAGTGATCTACTAAATTGTACTACCCCATGTAAATGGTTAATGATTATATGCTAAAAGCTGCCCCCACCAGGGCAGCTTTTATTTTTTATATCAAAAATGAAACGCTTAGGCGAGATTCCTGCCGGCGTTAACAATACCGTAAACGGTTCGTATGGCCAGCTTCTCGTAAGATTGCTGTGCTTCTTCATCAGGCTGTTGCTGTAGCATGGCCATTGCATAATGCTGAATGAGTACCAATGGCAGTACAATCTTCTCCCTTACGGCGATAGAGCGCTTCTCTACCGGATAATTCTCCATCAACGCTTCCTGATCCGCGAGTTTTAATAACATCGCCTTAGAAAGCTCGTATTCCGCATGTAACATCTTCCAGAAACCGCCAAACTCCGGGTCCTCCGCAAAATGCGCGGTAATCGAGAAGTCGGTTTTGCTCATGGACATCATACAGTTTTCGATGATCGTCTTGAAATAACCAGACTCCTGGTAGGTCTTGTGTACCTTATCCCAATTGCCTTGTTCTTCCTGATTCTTCAATGCCGTACCAATCCCATAAAAGCCCGGGATGTTCTGCTTCAACTGGCTCCAGGAGGTTACAAAACTAATGGCACGTAAATCTTCAAGTTCTAACTTCTTACCGGAATTACGCTTTACCGGACGTGAACTGATCGTGATCTTGGAGAGCAGGGTTAGCGGTGAAAACTTCTCCAGATAGCTTAAAAACAGGGGATCCTTACGCAGCGAAACGTAGGCATCGTAGCTGTCTTTCGCCATGTTATCCAGCACATTTTTATGTAGCGGATCCAGCAGGATGTTGTGCTTTTCCCGGATGCCCGCGGAAATGCCGGCATTGATCAGTTGCTCAATGTTGAACTCCGCACTTGGAATGGAACCATACTGTGAGCTAATGGTCTGCCCCTGAATGGTCAGTTGTATATTCTTATTTGCGATCTCCTTACCCATTGAAGCATAGAAACGGTGTGTTTTACCACCACCTCTTGCTGGAGGGCCGCCCCGGCCGTCGAAAAAGGCCAGCTGTATGTTGTGTTTGTTGGATACTTCTGTTAGTGCAACTTTCGCATTGAAAATGGACCAGTTCGCCATCAGGTAGCCACCATCCTTGGTGCTGTCTGAAAAGCCCAGCATAATGTCCTGCTTATTGCCGCGGCGTTCCAGATGCCTTTTGTAGAAAGGGTGCGTGTATAAGGTCTCCATGATCTCACCAGCAACCGCAAGGTCGTCCACCGTTTCAAACAGCGGCACGAAGTCCATACTCAGATCTTCTTCCGTCCAGCCGTTAAACAGGAACAGGTCGGTAAGCTGCAGGATATCTGTTGCACGCTGACAATTACTGATGATAAAACGGTGGCAGGCCAACGCGCCGTTACTCTGCTGAATTTGCTTGATCTCACCAATGGTGCTAAGTGTATCTACCGTCAATGCATCTGCTTCTATTGTGCGGTCCATGCAATAAGCATGCGCTTTACGCAGAATTCTACTGTCCTGACGAATATCCAGAGAGGCAAAATGACAACCATAAAGGTGAACCTTACGGATCAGATCATCCACCACGTCAACGAACAGGCCGTCATGTGAGGTGATCAGCGTATTCCGGATCTCTTCCAGCTGCGCTTTTAAATCTTCACTGATGTTTTCGGCTTCAATGCTGGTATCGAAAGCATTTTTATAAAGCACGTCCTGAATCTTAGCGATTGTATCTTCCACACCGCGGAAGGTAATGCGGCGTTTTAAGTTTCTGAAATCGCGGTAGTAACAGCGGAAAAGAATCTGGCGGAGCATTTTCGATACCTGTAAGGTCGAATCTGCATGCACATTCGGGTTCCCGTCCCGGTCGCCTCCCGGCCAGAAGCCAAGCTCAATGACCTTCTTCGAAGGGATGTTAAATTCCGCCAGGGTTTCATCAATGTCTGCCTGAATATTCGCTGCGGCGAAATAGAAGACGTTTTCCAGGAACCAGGCCAGGCTTAATGCCTCATCAACAGGGCTCGGCGATTTCTTATTAAAGAAAGGTGTTTTACCGAGTTGCTGTAAAAGCTGATTGATCGTGGAAATGTCGTTTACCTTAAGTGCGGTGGTCAGATCCGTGATGATCGACAATACACTGCCAGGATAAAATTGTGTAGGGTGAGCCGTTAAAACCAGTCGTAGGGAAAACTCTTCAATCAGCGCTTCTACCTTGGTTTGCAGGATCTTATTGTCTATTCCCTTAGATAAATAGGAGTGCAGCGAGCTCTGGTCGTCTGGCGTATTCAGCTTTTTAAAAGAGGCATCTTCAACAGCATCGAAAAGCACCACCTGGCGCTCGATGTATTGGATAAAACGGAAGAGTAGGTCAATTACTTCATTTGCATCTTCCTGTTTGCTGAACTTTTCAAAAAAGCTATTGATAATCTCGGTTGGGTTTTGATGTTGCTTCACACCGTCCTCGCAATGTTTGATAAACAGCGGCAATAGCGTTCCGGTATCTTTGATTTTGTAGAAGGGAAGCGTGAGAAATAAGCTGTTATAAAGTTCAAATCTGGACACGACATCATTGGAAAATATCGCTTCTTTTTGCCCACTGATTTTTGGTTTATAGGTCATAGTTTTAGGTCATTAGGAGCCCTTAAGCTAGGTATTTTAAGGTAAAAAGCGCGAAAATGCGGAAACAAAAATTTTGAAGAAATATTAAAAGTTTATATCTTGCTACCACAAGGTTATTAAATCTTACAACAAATAGTAGTAATTGATGTCTGCAAGACCATCAGATTTATTGTGTTAATTGTTAATTTTTTGGGAAAAAAAGGCCGCTGATTTCAGCGGCTTTTTTTTGTGCCGGAATTTTTCCTTGCTGCTTTACAGAGGCTGAACAAACTATTAAAAACCGGTATACAGAGGCGCAGCATACAGGGTCCCGACAGGGTCTCCACAGGGGGCATACAGGGGGTTAACAGGGCCCTGGCCTGGTGAACCCCTTGCTGGCTCCCTGTGGCCCGCCAACCCAGCCTTGGTATGCGAATAATCTTTTATCCTGCTGTCTATGTTTTGCTATTTGAACAGTGCCGCAGTTTATGGATATTTGATTATGAAAAAAATCGTACTGCTCGTGTTCTTTTCGATGTTGGGGAGTTATTTACATGCGCAGCAACGGCCCGCGGTGAAAAAAGACTGGATAGAAGCCAAAGGGGAGAAGCGGAAAATGGTGACCGTGCCACGTCAAAAGTTGATCAGCACTGCGGTGAAAGAAGAATACCTGATTGTGGTAGACAACCGCATATTTGAGAGTGACGCCGCTGCTTTTGCACGCGTTCCAAAAGATTCTCTGCAGCTGGTGAATACCATCAGAGATTCGCTGAGCACTTCAAACATCAAGATGATCCGCATATATAAACGGAAATAAAAAAAGAGATGAGGCTAAACTCATCTCTTTTTTATTATTAACACCATTAACGTTGTTAGTGTACATCCACCGGGATGTCCACATTCTTTTTGAACTTCTGCAGATACAGTAGTGGGATGGAGCAGAGCATGATCATGCCGGCAACCCAATAGGCATCATTATAAGTAAGCAGTAAGGTTTGCTTCATGATGGTACCCTCCAATGCTTTTGTTGCAAGCATCTTCGAGTCCATATAACCATATCCTTTACCCATGAAGTTCTGGATAAAACCATTAAAGCGCTCCGTAAATGCAGGATTGTACTCATTTACGTTGGTTAGCAGGTTTGTCCTGTGGTAACCCTGACGTACGTGAATCAGCGTGGTCAGTGCGGCAATACCGAATGAACCACCAAGCTGGCGCATCATGTTGTTTAAGCCTGAACCCTGACCGATCTCCGGTCCTTTTAGGTCCTGAATGGCCAGCGTGGTAAGTGGTACAAACAATAGCGCCATACCAAAACCACGGATCACCAACGGTAAAAAGAAGTCGCCGGTTCCCGATTGCAGGGTCGACTTGCTCAGCATCATACAAAACACGTAGAATAAGAACATCCCTACAGTCGCCATGAATTGCGCTGGAATCCCTTTTTTAAGCATGATCCCGATGAATGGCATCATAACGATGGTACACAGTCCCCCTGGAAACAGGAGCTCTCCGGTTTGTAGAGCGGAGAATCCGAGCAGGTTCTGGCAGAAGATCGGGAACACGAACACGGAGCCGTACAAGCCAAATCCAAGGATGAACGAGGTGAACATACCCACGGCGAAACTCCGGTGGCGCATGATCTTGAAGTTCACAATCGGGTGGTCTGTGGTGGTTTCGCGCCAGATGAACAGGAAGATACCCAGTACCGACATGACACTCAGTACAATGATGTATCCTGCAGAAAACCAGTCTTCACTTTCCCCTTTTTCAAGTACGGTCTGTAAGCTACCCACGGCAACGGCAAGTAAGATGATGCCCCACCAATCGATCGGCATACCTTTACCATCTTTGGGCGTCGTTCGGACGAAGGTATAGGTGAGGTATGCGGCGAGGATTCCGACGGGAATGTTTACGTAGAAAATCCAGGGCCAGGAGCTGATGTCCAGAATGTATCCACCGATGGTTGGACCTACAGTAGGGCCAACAACGGCACCAAGTCCGAAAAGGGCAGTAGCAATACCAATATCTTCCCTTGGCCAGGTTTCGATCAGAATGGCCTGCGCTGTGGAGATCAGTCCACCCCCTGCGATACCCTGCAGGATTCGGAAAATGATGAGCTCGTCCAGGCCGGTTGCGTTACCGCACAGGAAGGAGGCGATGGTGAAAAGTACGATGGAAAACAGAAAGTAGTTTTTTCGTCCGAAGCGGGAGCCGAGCCAGCCCGACATGGGCAGCACGATGACGTTCGCGACGGCATAACCGGTGGAGAGCCAGGCAACGTCTTCGAGCGTGGCACCCAGGTTACCCTGTATTTGTGGGAGTGCGACGTTCACGATGGTGGTATCAATCAGCTCCAGCAAGGAGGCGGTGATCACCGTAAACGTAATAATCCACTTTTTAAAACCTTGTTCGGCCATAATATTAATCTTTTATGGAAACAGAAACCTGTACACTCATGCCGGGACGTAGTTTGTCCATGATGGCTTTAGAAGCTTTTGTAATTTTGATCTTCACCGGAACACGCTGTACAACTTTTACGAAGTTACCAGTGGCATTGTCCGGAGGTAGTAAGGAGCCTTTCGCCCCGGTTATCGGAGAGAAGTTATAGACCTCGCCAATCACCTCTTCATTTGGATAAGCATCAACTTCTACCCTTACTTTCAACCCAGGTGTGATGTCTTCAAGTTGGGTTTCTTTGAAGTTCGCAGTTACATAGATGCTGCCTTCATTTACAATAGAGAATAGGGATTGTCCGGCTTGTACCAGTTGGCCTTTCTGAATGTTTTTACGGGAAACGATACCTGTTGCAGGGGCTTTGATTTCTGTATAAGAAAGCTGCAGCTTCGCAAAATCTACATCTGCCTGGCGCTGATTTACGCTGGAGCTGCTTACTGCAAGTTGCGATTGCGTGGTACCCACTTGTTTAACAACAGCATTGTACTGGTCGGTCGCGGCCTGAAATGCTGCTTCTGCAGATTCTTTCTGCGCTTTTGCCTGATCAAACTGTTGTTGGGTGATTGAACCGTCTTTTACCAGGTTAGCATAGCGTTCGTAATCTTTTTGCGCCAGGTTTAAACGTACACGTGCTTCGGTGATATTCGCTTTTGCCGTGCTGGTATTGGCAGATGAAGCGGCAATCTGTGCCTGCGATACGCCAACACCTGCAGATGCACCTTTCTGGGTAGCCAATGCCTGTTCCAGTTTCACTTTATAGTCGCGGTCGTCCAGTCTAACTAGGGTCTGACCTTCGGTTACGCGTGTATTTTCTTCGAAAAGGATGTCGTTAACGTAGCCACCAACGCGGGTAACCACAGGACTGATGTCGCCATCAATTTGTGCATCATCTGTATCCACGTGGGTACTGTAATATAAGTATTCCTTAACGCCGAAGATGGCGCCAATAAGGATCAATACCCCTAATATGATTGGTACGATCTTGCTTTTCTTTTTTACTTCGGTTGTCATGTTAATGGTTGTATGATTTATTGAAAAATTTTTCCGGTTGCGTTTAGTAGGGTATAGTAGGCAAGGCCTGCATCTGCTTTCGCGATTTCCAGGTTGATCTTGCTTTGGTACAATAAGGTTTCGGCATCGATACGGTCGATTGCGGAAGCGACATTGTTCCGGTATTTAGATTCCAGCAAGCGGTCGTTTTCTGAAGCTTGTTGAATAGATGTTTCCAGGATCTTGATTCTGGCGAGTGCCAGCTGATAATCCTGGTAGTTCTTGTTGATTTCAGTTTTCACCTGATCTACCTGCAGGTCCTTCGTAAGCGTAACTTCCTGCTGCTGAATTCTGGCTTCACTTACCTTGTTTTTGTTGTTCCATAGCGCGCCGATGTTCCAGGCCACATTTGCGCCAACAGTCATCGGTACAATATATTGGTTGGCGGGTGGGATGAATTTGCCGCTTGGATTGACGTAATACAGATTGGCACCAACACCAACCGTTGGCAGCAGGTTCGCTTTCACGTTCTTGATGTTGTTTGCTGCAACGCGGTTCTGGATATCTAATGAGCGCAGTTCCTGGCGATTTGCCATAGCCAATTCCAGGTAGTTGTTCAAGTTTTGCGGGGTATTCAGCGTTTCATCCGGGTTTGCGATTTCAAGGGTTGTCTGCTCCGGCAGGCCAAGCAGAATATCCAGGTTATAGTTGATGACCTTGCGGTTGTTTTCTGCTTCCATTTGGGAGAGCGTAACATTGGCCTGTTGCAACTGGAACCGCAAAACGTCGTTTTTAGTGACGATACCTTGCTCGAAGAAGCGTTGTGCTTGTTTCAGCTGGCCCGCAATCGCTTCCAGGTTCTGGGCAATTACTTTCTGGCTCTGACTGATTTTATGTAAAGCGTAGTAGGTATTGATGATTGCATAGCTGACATCCTTGGCGCTTTTATCGGCGTCCAGTTTTGCCACTTCCGTTAGCAGTCGGGTAGATTCTTCTGCAAGTTTGAATTTACCACCACCGTAAACCACTTCCTTTACTGCTGCGGTACCGATGAAAGCATCTGAACGTTTCGGCAGGCTAAGCGGATCAGCACCGCCAAAATCAAATGTGCTGGTTGTTATTTCCGCATGATTGTAAGCGAAGGAAGCACTCGCTGAAGGGAGCTTTTCATCTTTCACAATTTTCAGCTGCGCGACCGCACGGTCGATTCTGTTCTGCGAGAGCTTCAGGTTCTTGCTGTTCTCCAGTCCGAGTTGCACGGCCTCTGGCAGACTCAGCTTCCTGACGTCTTGTGCATAGAGCATGCCCGGCAGCAGCAAAGCTACTATGCTTAGTTTAAAGGTGTTTTGTATCATTTTTGGGGTGTTAAATACGTTTTTGTTAAATCTTTAAGGTGGGTGATCAGGCGCTCCGTTAAGATTTCACGATCCGCAGGGATCTTGATGTCGAGCTTGGAGCCCGCCGTAATCTTTGATGGCGAGGTGACCACATTGGTGATGGTGCCCATGATGGAGGCAATGACCATTCTGACATCCACGGACCTGAATTCGCCTTGCGCAATACCTTCATTGATGATGCGCTCGATGATCATCAGATTACCGCTCATGGCTTGTTTAAGCTTGTCGTACATCTCCGGACGTTGGGAGAGCGACAATTCGCGGTGCATCATTTTATGAAAGGCGATGTTGTCCAGAATTCTGCGGGTGTACTGATCGATGACCATCATCAGCTTTTCGAGCTGGTTCAGGTCTTCAGCCTCAATGCTGGTCAGTGCCAAACTAAATCCCTTGATGCGGTTGGACATGATCTCCATGAATACGCCTTCTTTGGAGCCGAAGTAATAGTTGATCATAGACATGTTGGCACCGGCCTCCGTGGCAATCTGCCTTGTGGAGGTTCCTTCAAAGCCTTGGGAAGCGAAAAGCTTTTCGGCGGCGTTGAGGATGCTGGTTCGTTTGTCTGTCTTTTCCATTTTTGAATAGCGATGCAAAACTAATCAATCGTTTGATTGATTGAAAGTATAAATGGAAAAAAGATTACAGTTTACCGCGTGCTGACAGAGCAGGATGGATGCTTAATTGCTAGGTTATATGCCTGTTATGGGGAAACAGAAAGGGCAGGAGTTTGTTAATGAAATTAAATGGTTTTTAAAATATTTCGATACCTTTGAAGCATTAGCAATTATGAATATGAATACAGAAGAAAGCACACAGAGTTTTGATTGGGTATATTATGTGTTAGGGATCGTTGCCGGAATCCTTATTGCAGCGTCCGTAACAGGTAGCGTATTATCGTCGATTGCAGGCGGTATTGTTGGTTTGATCATTTCAGCGTTATTCCTGAATAAGATCGTTAAAGGCCGTACTTACTAGTATTTTACCTAACTTCATCACCAAACCAAATATTGAACAGATGAAAAAATTAAGTTTAATGGTCGTACTTGCATTATTTGCAATTACGGTTAATGCACAGGAAGTGAAGTTTCCGGGATTGGATCCAAGTCCGGTAGACCTGGCATATTTCCCTGGAAGGGCTACACAGATGGCTAAAAAAGGTGCAGAATCTGCAGCTTTAATTAAAGTTACCTATGCTCGTCCTGCGAAAAAAGGCCGTGAGGTCTTCGGTGCTTTAGAGAAGTTTGGTGCTGTTTACCGTTTAGGTGCAAATGAGAGCACAGAAATTAAGTTTTACAAGCCTGTTGTAGTTGGTGGTAAAACCATTCCTGCAGGTAGCTATAGCTTGTTCGCCATCCCGAATAAAGACAAATGGACCATCATCATCAATAAGGATATTGACAGATGGGGTGCTTATGCGTATGACGAGACGAAAGATGTTGCCCGGGTAGATGTACCGGTAAAAGCTTTAACGGAGCCGGTTGAAAACCTTGCGATGGTATTTTCAGGCACAGAAAAAGATGCTGTATTGAACATTGGCTGGGACATGACCAGCGTAGCATTGCCAATCCAGGTACAATAGTATATAAGATATTGATCTCCCTTATGGGAGAACAAAAATGAAAGGCCGCTTAGTTGGAAGACTAAGCGGCTTTTCTATTGAAGCAGCATTTACGTTTTAGCTGAGGGTGGTTTTATTGGCATGCAGCTTTCTTCTGAGCAGGCGATCCATGTAAAGGAGTGCCAGGGCCAGGTCTACCATCAAGAAGATTTTCATAGACAAAGGGCTGAGCATTTCGCTCATGTTAAAGCTGAAGCTTGCCTCAGGCAGCTTGAAGGCCGACTGTGCAGGGTAGGTGCTGTTTGCCAGGACATAGATGAATATCGCCGCCAGGCTGAGGATAAAGAAAGCCGCAATGCCATAGATGATGTTGTTATTCACCCTCGTAGAAAGCTTTTTTGGTGCAATTTCTAGTGCAACGGCATCCATGACATTCCTGCTGAAAGACATGGAAGGTTCTTCCAGTTCATCAGCGGCCATGAGGTCGTTAAGCTTGCTCAGCTCCTGATAGGCAACCGCGTAATTGTCATCCGTCGCGATTTTTTCTGCAATGCGCTGGCTTTCGGCGGCGTTACAACTGCCGTCAATGTAGGCCCAAATTTCTTCATCTATCGTTTTCATAACAATTCTTTAACTTCATCTTTTAACAATAACTGCAGTTTTTCTTTGAGCCTGGTTCTGGCTCGATGCAGCTTTACTTTGATTGTATTGGGCTCCATTTTCAGTGCCTGTCCGATTTCTTCCAGGCTTTGCTCGCCTTTGTAAAACAGGGTGATGATCGCTGCATCATCTGGCAACAGCTGATCAATGGCCTGGTTCAGGTAAACATAACCCGAGCGTTGGTCATGGCCGTTGGCCTGGTAAGCAGAGATGTGATTCTCCAATTGTATGCTACTTTCTTCGTCGTTAATGGAATCGGTAAGCAGTCGCTTTTTCCTTAGGAACGTCATGGCCGTGGTATATGTTATGCTGAATAACCAGGTGCTGAACTTTGAGCTTTGTTTGAAGGTCCCCAAAGCACGGTAGGCTTTCACGAAGGTGTCCTGCGCAATTTCCTCTGCATCTTCGCGGTTCTTCGCATAACGCATGGCTAAGGTAAATACGTAACGCTGGTGACGCTTCACCAACTCCGCATAAACAGCAGTGTTGCCCTCCAGTATGGCCGTAATGAGTTCGATATCGCTTAGCTGCTGCTGCATAATTACCTCTGAGACGTCGCTTTTGGAATGGAGGTTACAGCAATTTAAGAATATTTTGTGGTGCCGAAAACCGGCTTTGTCGCTAAATGGATAAAAAAACATTAGCATGCGCTGGCATGTACCCTTAATTTTGGTTTATAAACCACGATTACACCGAATGACTATGATTACAAAACTGAAGTTGTTGCCTGGTATCATGCTGCTACTTTTTACAGCAACCGCTACTTACGCGCAACAGACCAAAACCTACACCATTAAATCGCCAGATCAGCAGCTTTCCATTCAGGTAGAAGCTGGTAAAAAGCTCCAGTGGCAGGTGCATTTGAATGGTAAAACCATCATCGCACCTTCTGAGGCAAGCATGAAGCTTGCTGAAAAGCAAACCTTTGGTGAAAATATGGTTATTCAATCCAGTCGCATTGACGATGTGGACACGAAATTTGACGCGCACTTCTATAAAAAGAAGTCGGTGAAAGACCAGTACCAACAATTAACCTTGAACATAAAAGGCAATTATGGGGTTATTTTCCGCGCCTACAATGATGGGGTGGCCTACCGCTTTTTCAGTACGAAGAAGAACGACTTCACGGTTGTTTCTGAAAACGCAAACTTCAACTTTGAGAAAGATTACAAAGCTTTTGTGCCCTATGTGAACGACCCACGTGCACCTGGGGATTCATTTATCAGTTCCTTTGAAGCCTTATATGACGAACATTTGATTTCAGGTTTCCTGAAAGATTCCCTGGCATTTTCACCTTTACTGGTGGACCTGGAGAACGGGGTAAAAGCAGCGCTGATTGAGGCACACCTGGAAAACTATCCGGGTATGATGTACTTGAAAAGTTCGGTAGCTTACGGGCTGAAGGGTGCTTTTGCTGCCTATCCCTTAGCGTACAAGGTTGGTGGCCATAACATGTTGAACCAGCTCGTAACGAAAAGAGCCAATTACATTGCAAAGGTTAAAGGCGCAACTGCCTTCCCATGGAGGGGGCTGATTATTAGTAAGCAGGATACCGAGCTGTTGAATAATGACATGATACAGAAGCTTGCGGCACCAAACCGCATCAAGGATATTTCCTGGATTAAGCCTGGTAAAGTGGCGTGGGACTGGTGGAACAACTGGAACGTCAGCAATGTAGATTTCCGTGCAGGGATTAATACAGAGACCTACAAGTATTACATTGATTTCGCGGTTGCGAACAAGCTGGAGTACATCATTATGGATGAAGGCTGGAGCAATTCGGTAGACTTACAGCAAATCAACCCGAAGATTGAGGTGGAAGAGATTGTGAAGTATGCCAAATCTAAAAACATCGGTGTGATCCTTTGGGCATCCTGGAGAGCTGTAGATGCCGACATGGAAGCTGCATTTGCGAAATACGCGAAAATGGGCGTTAAAGGTTTCAAGATCGATTTCCTGGACCGTGACGATCAGGTGATGACCAACTCGACTTATCAGATTGCTGCTGCAGGTGCGAAACATAAGCTTTTAATTGACCTGCATGGGGTGTTTAAACCGGAAGGCTTACAGCGTACCTACCCGAACGTCATCAACTATGAAGGTGTTAAAGGACTGGAAAACTCCAAGTGGGCAGATGCCAATGATGTTCCACGTTATGACGTAACCATTCCATTTGTACGAATGCTGGCAGGTCCTTTAGATTATACGCCTGGTGCCATGCGAAACGCTGTAAAGGCGAACTACCGAGCGATAAACGATAACCCCATGAGTCAGGGTACCCGTGCACACCAGGTCGCGATGTACGTGATTTATGAAGCGCCGCTGCAGATGCTGGCAGATAACCCTACTGCATATTATAAAGAGCAGGAAACCACAACCTTCATCAGCAAGGTGCCTACAGTATTCGATGAAACGGTTGCGCTGACCGGAGAGGTGGCGGAATATGTCGCACTTGCCAGAAGGAGCGGCCAGATCTGGCATGTAGGTGCGATGACCAACTGGACTGCGCGGGACCTGGACATAGACCTGTCGTTCCTGCCTGCAGGAAACTATGAAGCGGAAATCTTCCAGGACGGCGTTAATGCTGACCGGGAAGCTACGGATTATAAGGTTAGAAAGATCAAGGTGAAAAAAGGAGATAAGATCAAGGCACAGCTGTCTACCGGTGGCGGATGGGCGGCGCGCATCTATCCTGTAAAATAAAATATCCTGATCCGCATTGCGGATCAGGATATAAAACCAAAAAAAGGATAGCCTTGGCTATCCTCGTGTTTTTTCGGATGTTTTGATGATTATTCCGGGTGTTTATCGATCCAGTTCTTCTCTATTACATAAGAGATGATCAGGCCAATTCCCCCGAAGATGCCCAGGAAGCCGAAGTAAACGGCAACGGATTCTTCTTCTGTGAGCTGGTATAACTTTGCGACGAACAGCGCGATAATTAGACCGATACCCAGTCCGACCAACAGTAAACCGAATTTAAGGCTCAGGAACGGTTTCGGCGCGGCAACACTCTTGCTCATGCCTGGATCCATGCCACGCTCGATCATGGCCATTTTCTCTTTATTAGATAGATATCTGATGCCAAACACCATTGCGAAAGCACCAAGGAACATTGTGATTGGAATTAATTCTTCCATGATATTGTGTGTTAAAAGGTTAAAGTAAACATGAACTTAACAGCTGTTCTGTATACTAAGACCACATGAAATTTTAACAGGTTACACCCTTATGAAAAAATACTGAAGGTTTATATGTGCTTTTTACCAAATGGGGCACTATAGGCCAGCTATATTGCCCTGAAATGCCCTTCCCGAGCAGTTCTTTTAAGCTTCAGGGCGGGCGAGGTACCTTTCTTTAATCACATTGGTATGGTGAATAACGTGACCCGCAAGCACAAATAACATCGCACGGACGGTAATGTCGCGGTTGGAGGCATTGCCCATCATGTTCAATTCATGTTCCTGCAGGGATTTGAAAAGATACATGTTAGACCGACGTAATAAAGAAAACTCTTCGGAGAAGCTCAATAAACTACGGTCGCTGAAATGTGCGTTTGCAACATAATCATCTTCTTCAAAGCCCGGCACGGGGGTCTTTTCACCTCTTGCGAAGCAGATTACCCGATAGGTCAGGATTCGCTCGGTATCGATCATGTGCCCGATCAGTTGCTTAATGGTCCATTTGCCTGGTGCATAAGCGTAATCTGCTATCTCGATAAGGTTGTTTATGAAATCGGCAAATTCGAGCGCCTGACTTTCCAGCACTTGTAAAACATCTTCATTTACATGTTTAATGTACGTTTCTGCCCAGACAGGATACTCATTAGGTTGTGGTCGGTTCATAGGTTATGCTGCTTTTTAATACGATTCTGAAGGTAGTGCCTTTGCCGAGTTCAGACTCTTTAACAAAGATTTGTCCGCTGTGGTAGTTCTGAACAATACGTTTGGTGAGCGATAATCCCAATCCCCATCCGCGTTTGCGCGTGGTATAACCAGGCTGGAATACGGCCTCGAACTTAGAACGTGGAATTCCCTTGCCGGTATCGGTTACATCAATAAAGACCTCTTCTTTTGCAAGGTGCTCAATGATGTTCACCGTAATGGTCCCTTCATTGCTGATGGCGTTTGCAGCATTTTTCAGCAGGTTCTCAATCACCCAGTCGAACAGCGGTACATTCAGCAATGCACGCACCTGATCGTCGCCGATGATTTGAAAAGTGATCTTATCTGAAGTCCGAAGTTTAAAGTAGTTGACGAAGTTGCTGATGACCACATGCACTACATGGTCTTCCAGGATGGGTTTGGACCCAATCTTAGAAAAGCGGTCGGTAATAACCTCCAGTCGCTTGATGTCGTTTTCCATCTCTTCAATGAGTGGATCGTTCTCCGCATTAAAGCGCGATTTCATGAGCTCCACCCATGCCATGAGGGAGGAGATCGGCGTGCCCAGCTGGTGCGCGGTTTCTTTGGCCATACCCACCCAAACCTGGTCCTGCTCTGCCTTACGTGCCGCACTGAAGGCCACATAAGCAGTAATCAGAAACAATGCAATTACCCCGAGCTGTATGTACGGGAAGTAACGAAGCTGCGTTAAAATAAAGGAGTCCTTGTAATAGACCAGCATCTTTTCACCCATGTAGTTAATTGGCAGGGGGGTATGCTGTTCTTTCATCCGCCTCAGTTCACGCTGAAAGTAGGCGGGGTCGTAGGTGGCGGTAGATTCTGCGTTGATGTAGTTGGTCTTGGTGCTGTCTAAGCGTAGATACGCCTGGATCTTTGTGCCGGTGGTGTCTGTCAGGATTACGGGCACCTTGCTGCTTTCTTTAATCATGTTCAGCACATCTGCGTAGCGAACATCATCGAAGATTTCAGAAGACTTTTCCGTTCCTTTAACCCAGAGTTCAAATTGTACTTTCTCTTCGCGCTCCATCTTCTTCACGAAAAAGTCGGAATAGAATACAGATGCCGTTCCAATAACGATGGCAAAAACAAGGAGAAAGATCTTCCAGCGGCGTTTCTTTTCGTAAGGATTCATAGTGTAGGAAGGCAAATTACAAATTATATATCTTTGCAACACAACTATGGAAAAGAAAGTAAGAGTAAGATTTGCTCCAAGTCCGACCGGAGGACTTCATTTAGGTGGTGTACGTACCGCCCTGTTTAACTATTTGTTTGCCAAACAAAATAATGGAACCTTCATTTTAAGGGTTGAAGATACGGATCAGACACGCTTTGTGCCAGGTGCCGAGGAATATATCGCCTCCTGCCTGGAATGGTGTGGCATGAAGCCCGATGAAAGTCCGACCCTGGGCGGGCCTTTCGCACCTTACCGCCAAAGTGAGCGTAAAGCGAGCTACAGGCAATACGCAGAAAAGCTGGTTTTAAGCGGCCATGCATACTACGCTTTTGATACCCCGGAAGAGCTGGACGTTAAGCGTAAAGCTGCACCGAACTTCCTTTATGGCCAGACCACACGCATGGAAATGCGCAACTCACTAACGCTAACAGCCGAAGAAGTACAGCAACTGCTGGATGAAAATACACCACATGTGGTAAGGATCAAGATCCCTGAGAATGAAACTGTTTCTTTCTTTGACCAGATCCGTGGGCATGTAAGTTTTGATACAAACCTTGTAGATGACAAGGTACTGCTAAAAGCAGATGGTATGCCAACCTACCACCTGGCCGTTGTGGCCGATGATCGCGCTATGGAAATATCCCATGTTTTCAGGGGTGAGGAGTGGTTGCCTTCAGCACCGATACACATATTATTATGGAAATACCTGGGCTGGGCAGATGAAATGCCGGAATGGGTGCACCTACCTTTGATCCTTAAGCCAGATGGAAATGGCAAGCTGAGCAAAAGAGATGGCGACAGGCTTGGCTTCCCCGTTTATGCGCAGAACTGGACGGATCCCAAAACCGGCGACCTGACCAAAGGTTTCCGCGAGTTGGGCTTCATGCCAGAAGCATTTATAAACCTGCTTGCGATGCTGGGCTGGAACGACGGTACCGATCAGGAAATCTTTACTATGGAGCAACTGATCGAGAAGTTCTCCCTGGATCGCATTTCTAAGGCGGGCGCTAAGTTCGATTATGAGAAAGCGAAATGGTACAACCACGAGTGGATCAAGCAAGCCGATGCTGCAGCGCTTGCACCTGAAGTAAAAGCAGCTTTAGCGACTGCTGGGGTGGAAGTTCAGGATGATGAAAATTTAAGCACTGTCATTGAGCTCGTTAAAGACAGATGTAATGTAATCTCCGATTTTGTCACACAAAGTTCCTATTTCTTTGTTTCTCCTAAGGATTATGACGTCGCAGCGGTAAAGCCGAAGTGGAATGCGCAGAAAACCGCCTTTTTCGAAGCCTATGCGGCCCTTCCTATGGACGGTAATGCCGTGGAACTTGAAGCGCAGTTTAAAGCACTGGCTGCAGAACACCAACTAAAACCTGGTGAACTCATGCTGCCCTTCCGTGTGATGCTTGTTGGCGGTAAATTCGGCCCTGGTGTATTCGATATCGCCATTTTATTGGGTAAAACTGAAGTTGAAAATAGAATAAAACAAGCATTAGAGGCGTTCATTTAAGTATATAGCTATGCAATGGTTTGGTAAAGGAAGTGGCAATGTAGATGACAGACGTGGTATGGGCGGTGGCGCTGCCATCGGTGGTATAGGCGGTATCATAGTTGTTGTACTCGGATTGTTATTCGGTCAGGACTTCAGTGGACTGGTCAATCAGCTTCCAATCGGAAACCAAGCCGCTACAGAAGGCAAGAAGGGCGTTCCGGAAGATGCTGCAGGACGTTGGGCATCTAACGTCCTTGCTTCTACAGAGATGGTTTGGGCGGCAAAATTCGAAGAGATGGGCCGCCAGTATGAACCACCAGTCCTTACCTTATTTGAAAATGGTGTATCTACAAGCTGCGGAAACGCCAGTTCCGCAGTCGGACCGTTTTACTGCCCTGCAGATCGCCATGTGTATCTAGACCTTAGCTTTTACAATGAGCTGAACAACCGTTTCGGTGCTTCCGGCGACTTCGCCAACGCTTATGTCATTGCGCATGAAGTTGGGCACCACATCCAAACTTTACTAGGTATTTCACAGAAAATGGACCGCTACCGGTCACAACTTTCAGAAGTGGAGTACAACAAGCTTTCTGTGAAGCTGGAGCTACAGGCCGACTTCTTCGCTGGCGTATGGGCAAATGGCGCAAAGAACCTTGGACCAGACCTGTTTAAACTCGAAGAGGGCGATATCGAAGAAGCGTTGAATGCTGCCAACGCCATTGGTGATGATAAACTGCAGAAACAGGCACAAGGAGAGGTTAAACCCGACTCCTTTACGCACGGAACTTCTGCACAACGCATGGCCTGGTTCAAGAAAGGTTTCGATACAGGCGATATGAACCAGAGCGACACCTTTAATTCACCAGACCTGTAACATTCAAATAACAGATCGTGAGTTTTACTTTAACATTATCGCAATAATATACAAAGTTGTATAACTTAACCACACATTATACAGCCGCCGCTAAGGCTTAATATAAAAGAATGATTCTAATCGTAGATGACACCCCAGAGAACTTAATATCCTTAAAAAAAGTTCTTGAAAAACATGACTTTGAAGTTGATACCGCCTCTTCAGGAGAAGAAGCCCTGCGAAAGGTACTCCGAAATGAATATGTTCTAATCATCCTCGACGTTCAAATGCCCGGAATGGATGGTTTTGAAGTCGCAGAAGCCATCTCCGGCTATAGCAAGGCTAAAGAAACCGCAATCATTTTCCTCTCTGCAGCGAATACTGAAACCAGATTTATTACCAAAGGATACTCTTCAGGTGGTTTGGATTACATCACCAAACCGGTGGATATGAGTGTATTGCTGCTAAAAGTGAAAACCTTCTACCGCATTTACGAACAAAGCAGAAAGCTTATCGAGATTCAAACGGCATTGCTTGAGGAGATAGAGTTCCGGAAACAGGCGGAGTACAAGAAAGATGAATTCATCAGTATAGCCAGCCACGAGCTCAAAACACCGCTTACCAGTGTAAAAGGTTATGTGCAACTGCTGGAAAGAAGCATCGACAAAGGTGATGTGCAAACGGTAAAAAAACACCTCCTAAAAGCACAAACACAGCTTGAAAAACTAAACAACCTCATTGCCGACCTGCTTGACATTTCCAAGATTGAAAGCGGAAAGCTGAAGTTCAATAAACAAAACTTCTATATCGGTGATCTGTTGAAAAACCTGGTTGAAGTGATGTCCCATTCCTTCCCAGACTACAAAATCGTCATCAATGGTCAGGTAAAAAGCTGCATCTTCGGCGACGAGATGCGCATTGAACAGGTGATCATCAACTTCCTTACCAATGCCATAAAGTACTCTCCGGGTACAAGCGAAGTGGTCATCAATGTGCGCGAAGAAAACGAACGCATCTATCTTGGTGTGCGCGATTACGGCATCGGCATTGCGCCCGAGCAGCAGAAAAGCCTGTTTGAGAAGTTCTACCGTGTTGAAGAAACCGCACTGCACTTTCAGGGATTGGGCATCGGCCTGTATATCTCCGCAGAGATCATCAGAAGACATGGCGGTACTGTAGGTGTGCAAAGCACCCTTGGTGAAGGCGCTGAGTTCTACTTTGAAATACCTTTGATATCTCCTCCGGAAATCGATTAATTTTAAGTTTACTATGCAGAAAACATTGAAAAACAACCTACAGGTCGGTTTAGGTCTGTCGCTATTAATCTTATTTATCACATCCCTGGCTTCCTACATCAGCATCCGCAATCTGGTGGAGAGTTCTGAGCTCGTTGCGCATAGTAATGATGTGATCTACAAGACCAACCAGATCATTTCACACCTTAAAGATGCAGAAACCGGTCAGCGGGGCTATCTGTTAACCGGTGAGGAGGTGTTCCTGGAGCCTACGGTGGGTGCTAAAGCGAAAGCCCTTGACCTCATCAATGAAGTTGCTGCGGAGACCAAAGACAATGCTTTTCAGCAGCAGAACCTGGAGAAACTGCATAGCATCGTAGATCGCCGCCTGGACATGATCATGCGGCTCATCGAGGTAAGATCTAAAGGGGGCAACATCAGCGTAAGCGCGCTGCTTGAAGGTAAAGACCTAATGGATAACGCCCGGGCCATTATCAAGATGATGCAGACGGAAGAGGCTAAAATCCTGCAGGCCCGCACAACAGAACTGAACAAGTTTGCTGGCTACACGCCCATCCTGATTATCATCGCAGCCATCATATCTATTTTCATTACCATCTATTTCTACCGTAAAGTCTACAAGGATTTCTACGCCAAGATGGAACTGCAACGTGCCTTACAGGAGAAAAACGACGAAATCGACTATCGGATCAGTGTAATCCGTGACCTGGCCAGCCAGATTTCTTCCGGTAATTACGACATCCGCCTGGATGACCAGCAAACCGACGGTTTGGGCAGCCTTACCGGGCACTTAAACGCTATGGCTGCCTCGCTTAAAAAATCATTTAGCCTGCTTGAAAACAAAGAGTGGCAACAAGCTGGTGTGGCTAAACTGAACGATAAGATGGTGGGCGAGAAAACCGTCCAACAGCTGACCAGCGACGTCCTGGAGAACATCGTTGAACACATCGACAGTCAGGTTGCTGCTTTCTATTTACTAGAACATAAGGAGTTGCATCTGGTGAGCAGCTTTGCGCTTGCCGAAGGACATGCGAAAGCTCGCGTAAAAATCGGGGAGGGACTTGCCGGACAGGCAGCAGATTCCAGGAAACTGATGGTCTTGCAGGATATCCCACAAGGTGATCTTACCATCAGCTTTAGTGCAGGCAGTACCGTTCCAAGGAATGTTGTTGCGGTACCTGTACGTCGTGATAGAACGGTCATCGGGGTGATGGAATTTGGTTCGCTGAATGCCTTTAACCCGCAACAGCTGGAGTTCCTGGAGAGTGTTGCACACAACATCGGCATTGCCATACACGTCGCGCAAAACCGGAAGAAACTGCAAGAGTTCCTGGAAGAAACACAAGCACAGACCGAAGAGCTACAAGCACAACACAGTGAACTGGAAGGTTTAAATGCTGAATTAGAGGCCCAGTCACAAAAAATTCAAACCTCTGAAGAGGAACTCCGCGTGCAGCAGGAAGAATTGCTGCAAAGCAATCAGGAGCTTGAAGAACGCACCAGTTTGCTGGAAGAGAAAAACCAGATGATCCAGGAGCGTAACCGCGATATTCAGCAGAAAGCAGAACAGCTGGAGCAGAGTACCAAGTACAAATCTGAATTCCTGGCGAATATGTCGCATGAGCTGCGTACACCGCTGAACTCGATCCTCCTGCTTTCTAAGCTGATGTCAGAAAACAATGACCTCGACAAAGAATACATCGAGTATGCAGAAGTTATTCAGAGCTCCGGACAAGGCCTATTGGGCTTAATCGACGAAATTCTGGATTTATCCAAGATTGAAGCCGGTAAAATGAAGCTGGAGTTTGCGGACGTGAACATCGCGGAAGTCGCCACAGACATGCGCTCGCTCTTCAACCCAATAGCCAAAAACAAACAGTTGCAGCTACTCGTAGAAGTGGATGAAGACGTAAAAACGCTTAATACAGACAAGATGCGTCTGGAGCAGGTGATCAAAAACCTGCTGTCGAACGCCATCAAATTCACCACCGTAGGGGAGGTTAGACTCAGCGTCGCCAAAGACGATAGCGGTAAAAAGATCCTGTTCAAAGTAACCGATACCGGTATCGGTATTCCGGAAAACAAGCAGAGCCTGATCTTCGAAGCTTTCCAACAAGCGGACGGTTCTACCCGCAGAAAATATGGCGGTACCGGCTTAGGACTGTCCATCAGTCGCGAGCTGGCCAAGTTGCTTGGCGGCGAAATTGAACTGACCAGCAAGGAAAATATCGGCAGTGAGTTTACCCTTGCTTTACCAATAAACAGAGCTGCGGCGGCGGAGGAAACCGGCTTTGCAGAGCCTGTAGTTGTGCATCAGGTATATCCGGAAAAGGTGGAAGAGCAGCTTCCGGAGCGCTACACGGTAACCAACATACCACAAGACGTAGAAGACGACCGGAACCACATTCAGCCGGGTGATAAAGTCATCCTGATCATTGAAGATGATACTAACTTCGCGAAAACGCTGCTGAACTTTACGCGTAAACGCGACTATAAAGGGGTCGTAGCCGTAAGGGGCGACGTCGGCATAGAGCTGGCAAACCACTATAAACCACTGGCAATCCTATTGGACATCCAGCTGCCGGTTAAAGACGGCTGGCAGGTGATGGAAGAGCTGAAAAGCAACCCGGCAACACGACCAATTCCCGTGCACATCATGTCGTCCATGGAGGTTAAGAAAGAAAGTCTGCTCCGCGGGGCCATAGATTTCATCAATAAACCGGTAGCCCTAGAGCACATGAGCCAGATCTTCCAGAAGCTAGAGCATGCGCTAAGCAGACATCCTAAAAAAGTGCTCATCGTTGAAGAAAACCGTCAGCATGCCGAAGCACTGAACTACTTCCTGAGCAATTACAACATTCAGACGCAGGTGGCCAACAACGTGAATGAAAGTATTGGCGCGCTGAGCAAGCAGGAGGTAGATTGTGTGATCCTGGATATGGGCGTTCCGGATACCAATGCTTATGAAACGCTGGAAACCATCAAGAAAACCAAGGGATTGGAGAACCTGCCGATCATCATCTTCACCGGCAAGAACCTGTCGAAAGGCGAGGAGGCGCGCATCAAACAATATGCAGACTCAATTGTCGTAAAAACCGCGCATTCTTATCAGCGCATTCTGGATGAAGCAGGCTTATTCCTGCACCTGGTAGAAGAACAGACGGCCGCAACAAAGCCAGGAAAACAGCTGCCAGAACGTTTTGGAGGGCTGTACGAAGTGCTAAACGATAAAACGGTGCTGATTGCGGACGATGATGTAAGAAACATCTTCTCCCTGACCAAAGCATTGGAGCAGCACAAGATGAAAGTGCTTGCCGCGACAGACGGAAAAGAAGCCCTGCAGGTGCTTAAAGAGAATCCGTTGGTGGACATTGTCTTGATGGATATGATGATGCCGGAGATGGATGGATATGAGACAACCAAGGAAATCCGCAAGATTCCAGCATACAAACAATTGCCAATTCTAGCTGTTACAGCCAAAGCAATGATGGGCGACCGCGAAAAATGTATTGCCGCAGGTGCTTCAGATTACATCTCGAAACCCGTAGATGTAGACCAACTGACCTCCCTGTTAAGGGTATGGTTGTATGACAAAGTTTAATTTGGCTTATTGATATGGCTAAGGATAAAATATTAATCGTAGATGATGATAACAGGAACATCTTTGCCCTTTCAGCAGTGCTGAAGGCAAGGAAGTACCGATGCATCTCCAGCACCAGCGGAGAAGACGCATTGGCCCTGTTAAAACAAGATAAAGAGATCGGCATCGTGTTGATGGACATGATGATGCCCGGTATGGACGGTTATCAGGCCATTGCAGAGATGCATGCAGATGATGACCTTAAAGACGTACCGGTTATTGCCGTAACGGCACAAGCCATGCTTGGCGACCGCGAGCGATGCCTGGAAGCAGGCGCAATGGGCTACGTATCGAAGCCAATCAATGTCGATACACTCACTGAAATTATCACTAAATACATCTGATTTGGAGGTTACCGTAATCACAGAGGAGCAGATAGATGCATTGCTGGCGGATTTGCTGGAGCGGTATGGCTACGATTTTACGGGCTATTCCAAAGCTTCGCTAAAGCGCCGCATACAGCGCCTTTACAGCCTCGATAAAGCCCTTAGCTTTGCGGAATTCAGGTTCAAGATTGCCAATGAGCCGCTTTATTTCAAGCGCTTTGTAGAGCAAATTACCGTCAACGTTACAGAAATGTTCCGTGATCCGACCTTCTTCAAAACGCTGCGGAATGAGGTATTGCCTAAACTGGGCACCTATCCTTTAATCCGCATCTGGATCGCAGGCTGTTCCACCGGCGAAGAAGCCTATTCCATGTGTATCCTTTTGCAAGAGCTCGGACTCCTGCAGAAATCGCTCGTGTATGCCACAGACTTGAACCCGGCTGTGCTGGAGAAAGCTGCGCAAGGCTTTTTCGGGCTAAGTCAGATGAAGCAATATTCCGAAAACTACATCCAATCCGGCGGCAGCAAAGAGTTTTCAAGTTATTACACCGCCAAGTACTCCCTGGCCAAGTTTAACGACGACCTGAGGAGTAAAATCATCTTTTCTACGCACAATCTGGTGTCTGACCGCTCTTTCAATGAGTTTCAGTTGATCCTCTGCCGGAACGTACTCATCTATTTCGACCGCGACCTGCAGAACAAAGTTATCGGTCTTTTTGATGACAGCCTTGAAGAGCTGGGCTACCTGGCGCTGGGCAGTAAAGAAACGATGGAGTTCTCTGGGGTGTCCAAGCGTTACCGCAGGCTCCCATCGGATAAAATCTGGAGGAAAATGAATTGATGAAAACGTGTGAAGCCTTGGTTATCGGTGGCTCCGCTGGGAGCCTGGACGTACTGCTGAAAGTGCTGCCGGATCTAAGGCCGGATCTGTCTTTCCCAATCATCATTGTCATTCACCGTAAACACGGCGCAGATTCCCTGTTGCCGGATTTGTTAAAAGGCCGTACCACGCTGAATGTTAAGGAAGTAGAGGAGAAGGAGCATATTCTAGCCGGTACAATCTATGTTGCGCCTTCAGATTATCACCTCCTCATTGAGCAGGATCGTACCTTCTCCTTAGACTCTTCCGAGAAGATCAATTATTCCCGGCCTTCCATAGATGTGACCTTCCAGACCGCTGCGGAAATCTACCAGGATAAGCTGGTTTGCATGTTGCTCTCGGGCTCAAATGCAGATGGGGTAAACGGACTTAAAGCGGTAAAAGCTTACGGCGGAAGGGCACTAATACAGAACCCTGCGGATGCGCAAGTGCCCTACATGCCCGCACAAGCGGCACAAAATGTTGTAATTGACGCATCATTAAATATTGAAGATACCGCAGAATTCATAAATTTGCTATCTTAGATTAAATTGAATTACATGAGCAAGGCAAAAAAAGTGTTTGTATTTGACGATAATGTTGACATACTAGACCTTTGTACAATCATTCTTGAAGACGCTGGTTATGAGATCAAAACATCGTCTACTTCAAACAATATCATTGAACAGGTATCTTCTTATGTGCCTGACATCATTTTCATGGACAACTGGTTGCCTGATGTTGGTGGCATAGACGCCACTAAAGAATTGAAAGCACATGCGGAGCTGTCGCACATTCCTGTAATCTACTTTTCTGCAAATAATGATGTAAAATCTTTGGCAGAACAGGCAGGCGCTGATGACTACCTGTCCAAACCATTTGATATCGAAGAGTTGGAGAAGATTATAAGTAAGTACTTATAATCCACCCAATACGTCTACCCCTTGTTGAAATACAATATCAACCGGGATACCTTTGTTATTCAATTTATCTAAATCCTGCTTCAATTCATTGCTGATCACAGCGTTTTCTGCCTGTGCCTTGGCTACTGCTGCATGATCACCATCTCCCTGAAGGGTTAGTATCATCTTGCTCAAACCATTCATGGCCTGCTCAAACTTCGCGTAATCGATCTTGTAAGTGCCATTTGTGCCTCTTAGGAAAGCACCCTGCTGCTTGAAATAGTTAAAGCACTGCATGTTTGCACGTCCATGGGCACTCGCAGCCCCGAAACGTACAGAACGAAGCAAACCTGCCATATACGTGGTGTAGTAGGTTTTAATATCACCCTGCAGTTCGCCAGCTTTCAGCATGTTGGTCACCATATAAAGGCCCAAAACATCTGCCTTACCTTCTTCCAACCAGGAGAATTGCTCTTTTAACGCATCTTTAACAAGCCCTTTCCCGTTCACAGTTTTCTTGATTCCAAGTCCGTGCGCGACTTCATGGAACATCACATTCGCAAAAAACGCGTCGAAGTTGATGTATTGTTGCTGTTCTTTGTCGATCAGCTCATTGGCAATCGGCACCAGAATTTTATCAAACTTCGCCTGCATGGCATTCTTCAACTGTGATCTTCTGGTTCCTTTTTTCTGCTGGATGATTGGGTCATTTGGCAGATTCACCGCGATGGTTTTCGATCCCGCGTTACAATCACCCGCATAGTAAACCACATCATAAGCATTCAGTTCAGAGTCTACACCTGGTTTCTCTTGCTTGTATTTTGCAGGTACGGGTAAGCCCTTTTGTAGGCCCGGTAGCAGACTTACATATTTCTCCAGACGTTTGCTCCATGCCTTATCTTTTACAAGCACATAAGCCTCGTAAGATGCACGGGCATTGAACATGTTGTCTTCGTAGTTTTCAATCGGACCAATAATAATGTCCAGCCCATTGTTTTTCATGTCCATCCAGGCTAAATCGCTGGCGGTATAATTATCAGAGGTCAACGCATCTGCGCGAAGGTTCAGGTAATTTTTCAGTCCTTCATCCTCCGCAATCAGCGCCGCCTGTTTAAGCAGGCTGGAAGCACGTTGTAGCTGTGTGGCGAACAGTTCATGATAAGGAACCGTCATCAGTTTGCCGGTAGAATCGCGGCGAACCACGCTGTATTGTCCGTACTTGTCTTTAAGATCTGATTTCTCCAGCTCTTCCTTGGTCATGTCGGCCGGGTAGAAAGAAGCGCCTGCAGGTTTCGCACCAATGCCGGCAATGAAAGGTTTGTTGTTATTCAGCCTATCCCATGGACCATAATTGATGCGGATGTATTCTTTGGCGCGGTCATCTTTTACCGCATTTAAAAGGCTGTCTTGTTGTGGGTAAGCCTGAAGCCAGAAAAGCTCGTCCATAATCTGTGCGGCCTGGATCAGTAAAGGCAGCATTTTACGCTCGGCCGTACTCAGCTGATTCAGGTTTGTGGTCAGCTTTACCGATTCGTAAGTTTTTATTCTGGCGTTAACATATTCCTGCAAACTGTCTGGCAGCACTACGGTATTTGTCTTTTTTTCTTCATTGCTAGCCGTGTTGGTACAGGCTTGCAGGCCTGCCGCCAATGCACATCCTGTTAGGAATAATGTTGTTTTATTAAATAATTTCATTCAATCTAATTTTCACGTATTGGAGGGTTCAAAATTAGTAATTATAGGCTTCCATAAAGAATAACTAGCCTGCTGCTAAAGAATAACATTCCTGCTGGCTGCATTGCTTAATAAATCTTACTTTCACATTTTTGAAAGCTGATATGAATAAACCCTACAAATTACTTTACTTACTGCTTATCCCAATCGTATTTACCGCTTGTTCAAGCAATAAATACGCCGCAACGAATAAGATATATAAACAACAGGCAGAAAATTTTGCAAACATCATTAAAGCGCTTCCGCCACCGGGCCAATTTATAGATTCTCTGAAACCAGAAGTGCAATCTTTTATTGGCTCCGTAAACTTTGGTATCCGGAAGCCAAACTTTGTGGTGATTCACCACACTGCACAAACGTCGCTCGACCAGACCATCAAAACCTTCACGCTGGCAAAAACAGGCGTTAGTGCGCATTATGTGGTGAGCCGCGATGGGAAAGTGGTTCAAATGGTGAACGACTATCTGCGCTCGCAGCATGCTGGCTTGGGTAAATGGGGGAATGACACAGACTTAAACTCTTCTTCCATCGGGATTGAGCTGGATAACAATGGTTCGGAAGCGTATTCCGAAGCACAGCTGAACAGCCTGCTGGGCTTACTGGCGACGCTAAAAAAGAAGTACAACATCCCGACTGCAAATTTCATCGGCCATGCCGATCTTGCACCAAAACGCAAACCTGATCCAAATAACTTCCCATGGAAAGTGCTTGCAGATCGCGGCTTCGGGTTATGGTATGATCAGGTGCTGAAAATGCCGCCACCAACATTTGATCCCATCTTAGCTTTAAGGATCATCGGTTATGATACCAGCAATGTTGGTGCAGCCGTAATTGCTTTTAAAAGGCACTTCCTGCCGACCGAAAAAGGCGAAGCGATTTCACCTGCGGTGCGTTTAGTGCTGTTTAACCTGTACCCGAAATACATGTAATTGCTTATTAAAGCCTCTTTGGCTAAAAAGATATTGCCCGTCTCATCCTGCATGAAGACGGGCTTTTTTATGAACTAAGCTGTCAGGCGGGATAAACACCCGCTGGATTTATATCAAGCCCAGAGGAGTTGCACATGAAACGCACAGCAAACGCACACATTTGTGGGTGCTGTGTGCGTCTCGTGTGCGCCTGGTGTGCGTTTCGTGTGCGTTTGACCCGAAGCTATCCATTGCTTAGGCGCAGGTTATGCATACGCGATTATAGCGCATAAAAAAAGAGGATGCTCAATTGATGAGACATCCTCTTATATATTTTAAGATAGTGCTTGTATCCTTATTTTTTCGCTTTAGCCCAGGCGTCTTTCAAACCTACAGTCTGATTAAAGACAAGCTTTTCAGGTGTTGAGTCGGTGTCCAGGCTGTAGTATCCTTTACGGATAAACTGATATCTGGCGTCTTGCTTTGCATCAGCAAGGTAAGGCTCGATAAATGCTTCTTTAATCACCTTAATGCTGTCCGGGTTCAGGTAATCTTTGAAGTCGCCCTCTTCGCTGTCCGGAGACTCTACGGTGAACAGGCGGTCGTAGATTCTGATTTCCGCTGTTTTCGCATGTGCTGCGCTAACCCAGTGAATGGTCCCTTTAACATTGATGCCGCTGGTATCTTCGCCGCTTTTTGATTCCGGGATGTAGCTGCAGTGGATTTCCGTAACGTTTCCGTTTTCGTCCTTTACGAAGTCTTCACATTTCACGATGTAAGCAAACTTCAGGCGCACCATAGCACCAGGTGCCAGGCGGAACCACTTTTTAGCAGGCTCTTCCATAAAATCTTCGCGCTCGATCCACAGTTCTTTGCTGAACGGGATTTCGCGGGTACCGCCTTTATCTTCCGCTTCCGGGTTGTTTTCACCGATAAGCACTTCAGATTGTCCTTCAGGGTAGTTCGTGATCACCATTTTGATTGGATCCAGAACAGCCATCACGCGGTTTGCGGTTTTATTCAGGTGTTCCCTAACGCAGAACTCCAGTAAGCTCAGTTCGATCAGGTTTTCTCTTTTGGCAATACCGATACGCTCGCAGAATTCGCGGATACTTTCAGGCGTGTAACCACGTCTGCGTAAGCCGCTGATTGTTGGCATCCTTGGATCATCCCATCCACTAACCACACCTTCATTAACCAATTGCAGTAATTTACGCTTACTCATCACCGTGTAGGTCAGGTTTAAACGTGCAAACTCGTATTGATGCGAAGGGAAGATGTTTAGTTTTTCAATAAACCAGTCGTACAGCTCACGGTGTGAAACGTACTCCAGTGTACATATAGAGTGTGTGATGCTTTCGATGCTGTCGCTTTGTCCGTGGGCAAAATCGTACATCGGGTAGATGCACCAGGTATTGCCGGTACGGTGGTGTTCCGCATGTTTGATGCGATAGATGATTGGATCACGCATCAGCATGTTCGGGCTGCTCATGTCGATTTTTGCACGTAAGGTGCAGGCACCGTCCGGGAACTCGCCATTGCGCATGCGGGTGAAAAGATCAAGGTTTTCCGCAACAGATCTGGAGCGGTACTGGCTGTCTGTTCCGGGCTCTGTTGGTGTACCTTTGGTTTGTGCAATCTCTTCAGCAGTGCTATGGTCAACATAAGCAAGGCCGGCTTCAATCAGCTGTACTGCAAATTTGTAAAGCTGCTCGAAGTAATCAGAAGTATATAGTTCATTTTTCCATTCAAAACCTAACCAGCGGATATCGGCTTGCTGGCTGTCTACGTATTCGGTTTTTTCAGTTACTGGATTGGTGTCGTCAAAACGAAGGTTGGTATAGCCGCCATATTTCTGGGTTAGGCCGAAGTTTAAGCAAATTGCTTTGGCGTGGCCAATATGTAAATACCCGTTTGGTTCCGGCGGGAAACGGGTGATCAGGGTCTCGTATTTTCCGCTTTGTAAATCGTTTTCAATGATTTCCTCAATAAAATTCAATGATCTTTCCTCACTCATAAAAACTGTTAATTTTTCTCCAAAGTTAATATAAAACCGCTAATTTACTTACTTTTACCATCCGCTATTCTAACTATTTATGAGCAAAACATTGAACAGGCCAATACGTGTTTTGGTGGCAAAAGTGGGCTTGGACGGCCATGATCGTGGGGCTAAGGTCATCGCGACTTCACTCCGGGATGCCGGGATGGAGGTCATCTATACGGGCCTAAGACAAACCCCTGAAATGGTGGTGAACGCTGCTTTGCAGGAAGACGTGGATGCCATCGGTATCTCCATACTTTCCGGTGCGCACATGACCGTTTTTCCAAAAATTATGGACATTATGAAACAAAAAGGGTTGGAAAATGTACTGGTTACTGGTGGCGGCATTATCCCGGAAGGGGATATGCAGAAGCTGAAGGACATCGGTGTGGGTGAATTGTTTGCACCCGGGACAACCATGGAGGCCATTACCACGTATATTACAAACTGGGTTACAGAAAACCGAAACTTTTAAAATGGAATACCAGAATCTACATACAGAATTAAAGGATAACACCTTATATGTAACGATCAACAGACCGTTGAAGTTAAATGCATTGAACCGTCAGACCTTGCAGGAGCTTGCAGCTGTGGTAACGTATGCCAATGAGACCCGCGAGGTGCTTGGTGTACTGCTTACTGGCGCTGGCGAAAAAGCTTTTGTTGCTGGTGCAGACATTTCGGAGTTTGCTGATTTTGACATTGAACAAGGTGCGCAGCTGGCCAGAGATGGGCAGAACAACGTATTTAATGCAATTGAAAGCAGCAGCAAACCCTTTGTGGCGGCGATCAATGGATTTGCTTTAGGGGGTGGATTGGAACTAGCCATGGCTTGTCACCTGCGTGTGGCTTCAGAAAACGCCAAGCTGGGCTTACCAGAAGTTACCCTGGGCCTGATTCCAGGTTACGGCGGGACGCAAAGATTAACCAAACTGGTAGGCAAAGGCCGGGCCTTTGAAATGATTGCTACGGCAGACATGATCAGCGCTGAAAAAGCGGAAAAAATAGGCTTGGTTAACTATGTTGTACCCGCTTCGGAGTTAATTGGCACGGCAGAAGGTTTGCTGAGCAAGATTAAACAACGTGCACCACAGGCTATCGCAGCAGCAATTACGGCTACAAATGCTGCCGTTGATGCAGCGACCAATGGCTATGACATTGAGATCAAAGCTTTTGCGGATTGTTTCGGAACGGCCGACTTCAAAGAGGGTGTTTCTGCATTCCTGGAAAAACGTAAACCAAGCTTCACAGGTAGTTAACACAAATCTTCACGAAACTTTACGTGAAAGTGTAGAAAAAATTTCCCAGTAATTTTTTTTCGTTATCTTTACTTCTGAATTTAGCGAGCTCATCCCTGCGTATGAAAAACATTTTGATTATTGACGACGAGGTTAATATTGGTTTACTTCTATCGAAGTTTTTAACCAAAAATGGCTTTCTCGTAGATGCGGTTACATCGGGTGCATCAGCAATGGAGCACCTTACCAGTAAACAGTACGATCTGGTCCTGTGTGATTACAGGCTGGACGATACCGATGGCCGTGAGTTATTGATAAAAATCAAAGCTAAATATCCGCAAACCTGTGTGATCATCATCACCGGGTATTCTGATGTTAAAATCGCCGTAGAGCTTATCAAACTAGGCGCTTTTGATTACATCACCAAGCCCCTTTATCCGGATGAAATTCTGGCGACCATCAATAAGGCGCTGGAAACACAAACAGCATTGGCAAGCGGTCAGAATGTTGAACCGCAGAAAGGTGCCAAGCAGCCCTATAATCAGGATGCAAACTTCATTGCAGGTCAAAGTCAGGCTTCTAAGGATCTTTTAAGACAAATTGAGCTTGTCGCTCCAACAACATACAGCGTTATTTTAACCGGTGAGAGTGGTACAGGTAAGGAATCTGTTGCCAAAGCCATTCACATGAACAGTCCGAGGAAAGATATGCCTTTCATTGCGATGGACTGTGGATCTTTGACAAAGGAACTTGCGGGTAGCGAGTTTTTCGGTCATGAAAAAGGCTCCTTTACCGGCGCACTTTATACTAAGATCGGACACTTTGAGATGGCGAATGGCGGAACGCTGTTCCTGGATGAGGTGGGTAACTTATCTTATGATATCCAGGCGGCACTGTTGCGTACCGTACAGGAGCGTAAGATTAAACGTATTGGTAGCACCAAGGAAATTGATCTGGACGTTCGCATTATTGTGGCGACGAATGAAAACCTGTCTGTTGCCATTCAACGTGGCAAGTTCAGGGAAGATCTTTATCATCGCTTCAACGAGTTTTCCATCAGCTTGCCGCCCTTAAGTCAGCGTGGCAAGGATATCCTTGTTTTCGCACATACTTTTCTGCAGCTTGCAAACAAAGAGCTGAACAAAAATGTTCAGTCATTCTCAACGGAAGTTGAGGAGTGTTTTCTGACCTACAACTGGCCTGGTAACGTAAGGGAACTGAAGAACGTCATCAGACGTGCAGCACTCCTTTCTGAAGGATCTGAGATCCAGCTGAAGGCTTTGCCACTGGAAATCTCAACCTACGCCAAGAGTGCGATCATTGAGACCAGCATTCAGCGTACCGACCGGCCGAGGGATTTGAAGAATGCTGCATTTGAAGCAGAATACGCAGCGATTTTAAATGTACTGCGGGAGGTGAACTTCAACAAAACGAAGGCAGCTAAAATTCTGAACATCGATCGGAAAACACTTTACAATAAAATGAAAGCCATCAATCTGGATACCTAAACCTGTATGTCCCTCTTTACCTATAAACAGCGTAATAATATAAATCTTGTCATTATTGTCGCTCTGGGGGGACTGATTGCATATTCGCTACTTGGTATTTTCAGTTCTATTTTAGGTACGCTGGTGCTGTATACCATTCTGCGGCCAGTATACCTGTACATGGTTCAGGACCATAACTTAAATAAGCGCTTTGCCGCGCTGCTGCTGCTTTTCACATCGATTTTGCTTATTGTGCTGCCATTTTATGGCTTGAGCAACATGGTGATCACAAAGATCCATGAGCTGCAAAGCGATCAGATATACTACAAAAACCTTTTCTTTAAAATAAAGCAACTCGTTCCGGTGGGTGGCGATGTGGAGCACATCATTGCCGATAGTTTGCGAAAGGCCGGGACGTGGGCTACGGAACTGTTCCCTTCCCTGATATCCGGGGCCTTTAACATCGTTTTAGGCTTGCTGCTGATGTATTTCCTGCTGTACTTTATGTTGGTTGAACATGAGCGCTTTGAAGCGGCCATGCTGAAATATGCGCCGTTCCGGGAGCAGAATGCCCTCCGCTTTGCGGAAGAGATGAAGAACACGACATTTGCGAACGTGGTGGGGCAGGGGCTGATCTGTCTGGTGCAGGGATCGCTGGTTAGCCTTTCCTTTTTTGTGCTGGGCTTTAGTGATCCTTTCTTCTGGGGGGTGATCACGACATTTATCTGCTTTGTGCCCATACTGGGCCCACCAATCATCTTCGTGCCTGCAGCGATTATGCAGATTGCCAATGGCAATGAATTTGGCGGCTACGCCATGCTGATCTTCGGCTTTCTGGTGATCATCAACATTGATAACGTACTCCGATTCCTGATTGCGAAGCGGGTTGGAAACATCCACCCCATTATCACCGTGATCGGTGTGGTGATCGGAATCCCGCTTTTCGGCATCTTAGGACTGGTCTTCGGGCCTTTGTTGCTGTCCTATTTTGTACTTGTTGTTAAGATATATGAAACAAGTGCACTGGCTTCTGATAGAATGGAAAGAATTAAAACAATTTCTGAAACTCAGGAGTTATAGTCTTTGATAAACAAATAAATTAAAATTTACGGTTATGAATGATAGTTCAAAAGTATTAATAGGGCTTTTAGCAGGTTTGGCAGCTGGTGCAGCATTAGGTTTATTGTTTGCGCCTGAAGCAGGTTCTGAGACACGTGAGCGCCTTGGTCAGTCGTTTAAAGATCTTAGCGATACCATCAAAGAGAAGGCAGCTGAAGAGTTAGACCACCTGAGCGGACTTAAAGATAAGGTCGTTGACAAAGTAAAAGGCAGAGCGAACAATGATGACGAATATGCCGACGAATTAGATATAGCGTAGTACCTTTTAACTTTACAACGATGCAGGAAAATAAAGAAAAAACCCTGGATGAACTTTACGCTGATGCGAAGGTTTATCTGGAAACCCGGGTGGAGTATACCCGTTTTTATCTATTAGAGAAAACATCAAAGCTCGTTGCAGATATCATCACCAACACGTTCATGATTATCTGCTTTATCCTGGCTTTTCTTTTTGCTATTATCACCCTGGCGCTGTTCCTATCGGAGTTGATTGGAAGTTTTGCAGCAGGATTTGGAATAGTGACTTTACTTCTGGTATTGATTGCAGTAGTTGTAATGCTTGCTAAAGGAAAGGTAGAAACAGCGATCATCAACATCGCCATAAAAAAATATTTCACCAAATTAGCGGATAAGGACGATGAAGAGAAAGTATAACATCAATAACGCGGAAGAGCTTCAGGCAGCAATAAGCGGACTTAAAGCTGAATATACCATGCAGGAGGAGCGATTAACGGCCGATGCAAAAGTATACGTTAAACAATATTCTTTTAAAAGTTTGTCGAAGAAGTACCTTACGCCATCGACCTTCCTTAAGGCTGACGACCAGCTGAACATCAGCAGCAAAGTGATGTCGTTTTTACTTCCTGTGCTCATGAACAATACCTTGTTTAGAGGCTCTGGATTTATCACGAAAACGCTTGTGGGTCTTGCCACCAGTAAAGTTGGGAAGTCATTAGATGCAGAACACCTTACGGGGATGTTCAGCACGGTGAAATCCTGGTTTGGAGGTGCGAAAAAGAAGATTACAGCGAAGCGCCAGGTGAACTACATTGATTATGGGATACCGCCCGATAGCGAAACATTCTAGATATAAAAAAAGGAGCTTTAAGCTCCTTTTTTTTGTGTAGTGTATTTTGATTACTTCAGGTCTGTTTTAATTCTTAATTCCTGAAGTTGTTTGTCATCAATGGTTGATGGGCTATCGATCATCACATCTCTTCCGGAGTTGTTTTTCGGGAAGGCGATTACGTCGCGGATGGAATCCAGTCCTGCGAAGATGGAACATAACCTGTCGAACCCGAAAGCAATACCACCATGTGGCGGTGCGCCGAATTCAAAGGCATCCATTAAGAATCCAAACTGTTTCTGTGCTTCCTCTTTCGAGAAACCAAGGTGTTTGAACATCAGGGCCTGTAAGGTCCTGTCGTGGATACGGATGGAACCACCACCGATTTCGGTACCGTTTACCACCATGTCGTATGCGTTTGCACGCACATCGCCAGGGTTGGTATCTAATAATGCGATATCTTCTGGTTTAGGTGAGGTGAAAGGGTGGTGCATCGCGTGGTAGCGACCAGATTCTTCATCCCACTCCAAAAGTGGAAAATCCAGCACCCACAGGGCACTGAAGGTGTTTTTATCACGTAAGCCCAATCTGGTGCCCATTTCAAGTCTTAGCTCATTCAGTTGCTTGCGCACTTTGTCTTTAGCACCGGCAAGGATCAGGATTAGATCGCCCGGCGCAGAGTTGAATGCTGCAGCCCATTTTTGAAGCTCCACTTCGTTGTAGAACTTGTCTACCGATGATTTAATGGAACCATCTTCGTTATGTCTGTAGTAGATTAAGCCTGTTGCACCGATTTGCGGGCGTTTGATGAACTCGGTAAGTTCGTCCAGCTGCTTGCGGGTGTAATGTGCGGCACCTTTCGCGTTAATACCAACAACAAGCTCTGCCTGTTCGAAAACAGGGAAGTTATGGCCTTTTACCAGATCGTTTAATTCTACGAACTGCATCTCGAAGCGCGTATCTGGTTTGTCTGAACCATAAAGGCGCATCGCATCAGCATACTGCATTCTTGGAACTTCCGGCAGGTCAATGCCTTTAATTTCTTTGAAAAGCGTGCGGATTAAGCCTTCGAAGGTATTCAGGATATCTTCCTGTTCGATGAATGACATCTCACAATCGATCTGCGTGAATTCAGGTTGTCTGTCGGCACGTAGATCTTCATCGCGGAAGCATTTCACAATCTGGAAGTAGCGGTCGAAACCAGACACCATGAGCAATTGCTTGAAGGTTTGTGGCGACTGTGGCAGGGCGTAGAATTCGCCTGCATTCATGCGGCTTGGCACCACGAAATCTCTTGCACCTTCTGGCGTGGATTTGATAAGCACGGGTGTTTCAACTTCGATGAAGTCTAAGGCGTCCAGGTATCTTCTTACGGATTGCGCCATACGGTGACGGAGCACCATGTTATTTCGCACTGGATTTCTACGAAGGTCCAGGTAGCGGTATTTCATTCTTAGATCGTCGCCGCCATCGGTTTCATCATCGATTAAGAATGGTGGAATCTTGGAGGCATTCAGAATCTCTAATGCAGTGATTTTGATCTCGATCTCTCCCGTAGGGATTTTAAGGTTTTTATTTGAACGTTCAACTACCGTTCCGCTCGCCTGAATAACGAATTCACGGCCAAGTGTACGTGCAGTTTCGCATAAGGTTGTGTTGTCGTCCATATTGAAGACCAACTGCGTGATGCCGTAGCGGTCACGAATGTCAATAAACGTCATTCCGCCCAGATCTCTGGATTTTTGCACCCATCCGCATAATGTTACACTTTCTCCGATATTCTGGATGTTCAGTGCGCCGCAAGTCGTTGTTCTTAGCATTTTTTATCGTATTAAGCTGCAAAAATATTCATTTTGAGCCATATATCACTGTTAAAGTCTATTTTAAGGAATAGGATAGAGGGATTTTAAGAGTTGGGGAAGGGAGTTTCGAGAAGCAGGGAAGAGAATTTTTAGGAGGTGGAGAATGGAATTTTGAGGAGCAGGGAGGGGAAATTCTAGCCCGTAGCGAAGGGAACTTTGAAGACTAGAGAAGGAAATTTTCAGCACTGCTGTTTAAATATTAAAATAATTTATGCTGGCGTGCAACATTATGAAAAACCCGTAGTCTTTTGAATAGCATTGAGATGAGGGGGATGGGCCAGCAATAGTAAACAGGATAACCAGCAAATATTTTGGAAGCGGTATACATAGATAAACATGTTTCATTGATCAATGAATGCAGGCAGGGCAGCCGGCAGGCACAATTTGAGATTTACAAATTGTACGCTAAAGCCATGTTTAATGTTTCGTTCCGGATCCTGAATCATCATGGCGAGGCTGAGGATGTGTTGCAGGAATCTTTCCTGGATGCTTTCATGCGGGTTAAGGAGTTCCGCGCGGAAACCACTTTCGGCTTGTGGCTGAAGCAGATCGTTATTAATAAATCGATCACTTGTCTGCGTAAACGAAAGATGGATCTGGTGCCTGTTGAGGAACTTGATATCGCGATGCCGCCGGAAGAAGATGAGGAATCGCTGCAACTGCAGGTAGATCTGGTGAAAAAGGCGATCACGCTGCTGCCAGATGGCTATCGGCTGGTACTCACGCTGTATCTTTTTGAAGGGTATGACCATGAAGAGATTGCGCACATTCTGAACATTTCAGAGAATACGTCCCGTACGCAGTATATGCGGGCGAAACTTAGATTACATCGCTTACTAGCAAAGAAAGGAGAAAAGGATGAGCAAAAAAATTGAGGATTTTATCAGGGGCAATAAGGCCGCTTTTGACACGGAAGTTCCAGGGGATCATTTATGGTCTAAGATGGAACAGCGCTTGAATAGTGCAGCGGAGGCATCGATTAAGGCAGATGGGACGTTGAACGAAGCGGATGTGCCGTTGAAAGAAGTGGAGCGGTTGAACAAAGTGGGTCACTTAAATAAAGGGGAGCAGCAGTTCAACAAAGCGGCGCAGCGACAGCCGAAAAGCTGGTGGTGGATCGGGATTGCAGCGTCACTGCTGGTGGTTTTGGGGATTGGGTATATGTACAACCAGAAAGTACAGCCCGGAAACGCACTGGCACAGGTGAATCCGCACCAGGCCAAGAAGCAGGTGCGGTTCAGTAGTATGATTGCGCAGAAGGCCGACAGCCTGGAGGTATATGCGGCTGAGAATCCGGAGCTGTACCAGAAGTTTGCCTCCGACTTAGAGCGCATTCAGGCAGATTATGACCTGCTCAAAACGGATCTGGTAAAAAGCCCGAACCAGGAGTTTGTAATACGTGCAATGGAAAAGAACCTGGAACTTCAGTTACAAGTTGTATCGCAGCAACTTCAGATCATCAATCAAGTAAGACAAGTAAATAAAGATAGTCAACTATGAAAAACATTCTATTAACGCTGGGTCTGATGGGTATCGGAACGCTGGCCTTCGCACAAAGTGCATCGGTAAACGCCCAGCCTGCTCTATTAGCACCGCAATATGCAGCAGCAAGTGCTGCAGTACCACAAACGCCAATAAAGCCTGTGCTGCCGGTTATGCCTTCTAGCAATTCCGTGTTGCCTGCGCCTTTACCGCCTGAAATCCCGGAAGTTCCGGAATACGCTGGCTGGAATGCGGAGGGGGATTCGTCTGAAGAGGGTTTAACGAAGACCTTCAGCAAGACTTTCCCTGCTGCTGCTTCAGATATAATCAGCATGAACAATCAATATGGGTCCATTACAATCAAGATATGGGACCGCAAGGAGGTAAAAGCAGATGTAACCATCAGTGCCTACAGCAATAATGCGGATGAACAGCAGAAACTGCTTGATGGTACCCGGGTACTGGCAGATAAATCCGGTGATCAGATTGCTTTCAGAACGGAGATGTCGGGGAACCGGAATGGAAATTGGGGTAACGGCACTAGAAACGGTAAGAAGTGGCGCAGAGAGGTGCGCGTGAATTACACACTGTATGTGCCCGGGAACAATGATCTAAACATTTCACAACAGTATGGGAACGTGGAGATCGGCAACTATGCCGGCGCGGTAAATGCAAAGGTGCAGTACGGTAACTTCAGCGCACAAAAGCTAAGCAGCAGCAGCAATAACCTGAATGTGCAGTATGGAAAAATGACAATCCAGGACCTGAATAAGGGGAACCTGAAGCAACAGTACGGCGGCGGTATTACGCTGGGATCGGCAAGGGACATCAACATCAGTGCGCAATATGCGAATGTTAGAATAGACAGGCTGCTGGGCGATGCGGCACTGAGTGTTCAATACAATAAGTTGAATATTGCTCAGGTTGCCGAAAGTTCGAAGGTGCTGACCATCAGCGCGCAGTATGCAGGGGTAGATGTTGGCTTCAGCGACAGCTACAAGGGAAAGATGGATGTGAAAACCAGCTACGGCGGCTTCAATTTTGGTAAAGGGGTATCTGCAAAGGTGGAAGGTGATGATGAGGATCAAGGTTCCTTTACAAAGCGCTACAACGGCAATATCGGTGGTGGCGGAAGCGGCCAGGTACGTGTGAATGCTTCCTATGGTGAGGTTACGTTCAGGTAGCATGAGGAGATATACTCACAGATATATAAAACACTAGCGTAAAGAAGCTTGTTGAATGATCAGCAAGCTTTTTTCATATCTTAGCACCAAATATCTGCATCACTATGGAACTCTTAAGTAATCCGGAAGCCTGGATCTCGCTCATTACCTTAACCCTTCTCGAAATTGTACTCGGTATCGATAACATCATCTTTATCTCCATTCTTTCTTCAAAACTGCCACAGCACCTGCAGAAGAAAGCCAGACAATGGGGACTGGGTCTTGCGATGATTACCAGGGTGTTGTTGCTGCTTTCGCTAAGCTGGGTGATGACGCTGACTTCGCCATTGTTCAACATCGGCGAATGGATTAGCCTAGACAACGAGGAATGGTTGAGCAAACTGGCCATCTCGGGTAGAGATCTGATCCTGATTGTCGGGGGACTGTTCCTGATTTACAAGAGTACCCACGAGATTCACTTGAAGTTGGAAGGGGAGGAAGATCATACCGGCAATCCGAAGGTGCATACCTTCACGGGGGTATTGATACAGATTTTATTGCTGGATATCGTGTTCTCACTGGATTCGGTGATCACTGCAGTAGGTATGGCTGATCATGTGGAGATTATGATTACTGCGGTAATTATTGCGGTGCTGATCATGATGGTCTCTGCAAATGCGATCAGTAACTTCGTAAATAACCACCCTACGGTGAAGATGCTAGCACTGTCTTTCTTGCTGCTTATTGGCGTTTCGCTGCTTGCAGAGGGACTGGATCAGCACATTCCAAAGGGTTATATTTACTTCGCTATGGCGTTCTCTATCCTGGTGGAAATGCTGAACCTGAAGATGCGTGGTAAAGAACGCAAACCTGTAGAACTTAGAGATACGCCGAAAGAAGATCAGGTTTAGTACTTTTGTACATGATTTCTTTTTACGAGGCCTTCTTGGCTGAACTTGCTATCCATAGGATTGGAAACAAATCCCAGGATGAATTCTACGTGCTTTCTGATCAATCCCTGCATATTCAGGACAACCTGCTGAAGAACCTGCTGCTGCAGTACTTTTTAAGTCCTTACCAGAAGGTGAATGAGATATACCGTTTCACGCACCCCAATGATGACCTTAATCTTAATGAAGTGTATCACTTTGCTGCAGCGATCTTTGAGGATGGGTCCAAGTTTCATGAGCACAGTCAGCAACTCGCTAAATACCTGTATGAAGTGTCCGGGCACCCGAAGATTAAGTCTGGAGAGCTGTATGTAGCCTATTTTGAGAACGTACAGATCGAAGGTGAACTGCTGGATGCCATCGGGATCTTCAAGTCGGAAACCAAGGAAACTTACCTGAAGGTTTATCCGGAACAGGATGGCTTTAACCTGAGCTATGAAGAGGACGCCATCAACATCACGAAGCTGGACAAGGGTTGCCTGATCTTCAATACGGACAAAGAAGAGGGCTTCAAAGTAGCGGTCATTGACCAGACGAACCGCAGTGCGGAAGCCGTTTACTGGAAGGATGAATTCCTCAAACTGAAGGTCCGGAACGACAACTACAATCAGACAAACAACGTGCTTGGGGTGTACAAAAGCTTCGTGACCGAGAAGCTGGACGAGGAATTTGAGATGACCAAGGCAGACAAGATTGACCTGCTGAATAAATCCATGAAGTACTTCAAGGAGAAAGAAAGCTTTGATCTGGATGAGTTCGCCAATGAGGTTATCGCCAATGAAGATGGCATTGAATCCTTTAAAAACTTCAAGAAGAGCTACGAAGAGGAGTTTGATACCGCTATTCCAGACAGCTTTGACATCAATACTGCCGCGGTTAAAAAGCAGGCGAGGGTATTTAAAAGTATCATCAAGCTAGACAGGAACTTCCATATCTATATCCACGGAGATAAAGAGCTCATAGAAAAAGGCTTTGATGAAGATAAATCCATGAACTACTACAAGGTTTATTTCAAGGAAGAAGCTTAACAATACAACCTGGTTGATTATTGAGGTTGTTATATGCAGGTGAGCTTTCTTTTTAAAACTTCAATGCACATTATGTACTTGGAGGCCCAGTAGAACAACATTAAACTGACTTCAAGCATAAAATCACATTATACAAAAAAGCCTGCGCAACTGTCCTTAAAACAGCAGCTCAGGCTTTTTACATAATATATCTATGTGATTAAAGCACTCTTAAAAGCAAGCCTTTCAAGTATTCACCCTCTGGAAAAGAAATCCTTACCGGGTGATCTTCTGGCTGGCTAAACTGCTTTACAATCTGAATCTCCTTACCGGCATCCAGTGCTGCCCAGGCAATAATCTGCTTGAAAGTCTCAATGTCAACCGCGCCAGAGCAAGAGAATGTCGCCAGCAGGCCACCGCTTTCCAGCAAGCCCATTCCATGGCGGTTCAGGTCTTTGTATGCGCGTGCCGCGCGATCCAATGCAGAGCGCGAAGGCGCGTACTTCGGCGGATCCAGCACAATGACATCGAACTTCTTTCCTTCTTCCTTGAAGGCACGAAGTTGTTTGTTCACATCAGATTGAATTACCGTGCTGTGCACTTTGTCGAAGCCGTTTAAATCTATGTTCTGCTGAAGGGTCTCAAGGGCCAGTGCGGAGCTGTCCACGCTCGTCACATGCGCAGCACCCGCTTTGAAACTGTTCAAGGAAAACCCACCGCTATAGGAGAAGCAATCCAGGACGGTCTTTCCGGCAGTATATGCCGCTAAGATCTGGCGGTTATCCCGTTGATCGCAGTAGAAGCCCGATTTCTGCCCACCGGCGATGTTGATGTGGTAGATAATGCCATTCTCTTTCACTTCCAGGAACTCCGGTGGATTTTCACCCCAAAGCAGGCCATTTGTAACTTCTAAATCCTCATGGCCACGTGCAGTGGCATCGCTCTTATCGAATATACCTGTAGGCTGCAGCTCTTCACGCAGGATGCTGATGATGTCCTCCTTTGCACTTTCAATACCCGCACTAAGAATCTGAAGGGAAAGGAAGTCCGCATAGCGATCTACAATAAGGCCGGGTAGGAAATCTGCTTCGGAGAATACCAGTCGGCAGGTGTTGGTGTCGCCATTGCGGAGCACATGCGCCCTGGAAGCGATGGCTGTGCGGATCTTCTGCTGGTACCAGCTGCGATCAATGGTCTTTGCTTCATCCCATTCCAACATACGTACTGCCACGCGACTTTTCTCGTTGAAGTAACCGTAAGCCAGGAATTCCTTATCTGCAGCCAGTACGCGAACAACTTCGCCGTTTGCAGGACTACCTTTTACCTTGTCCAAAGCGCCGGAAAATATCCAGGGATGTCTTTGCAAAGCTGCTTTCTCTTTTCCTTTTTTCAGTATTACTTCAACCATGGCGCAAAGTTACTAAAAGCAAAAACACCAATACCTTTCTGTATGATATTTCTACCACAGCAGCAGGTATTGGTGTTTAGAAGCAATAAAGCGCTTAAATACGCTTATTTAGAAGCTTTTTCGAAACGTTCAGCAACAGCATCCCAGTTTACGACATTCCAGAAAGCCGCGATATAATCCGGCCGTCTGTTTTGATATTTTAAGTAGTAAGCGTGTTCCCAAACGTCCATGCCTAAGATCGGTGTACCTTTAACTTCAGCGATGCTCATTAAAGGATTATCCTGGTTTGGTGTAGAGCAAACAGCAACTTTCTTGTCAGCAGTAACGATAAGCCAAGCCCATCCTGAACCAAAGCGGGTCGCACCAGCTTCAGCAAATTTAGTCTTGAAGTCAGCAAATGATCCAAAAGCAGCTTTGATAGCATCTGCTAAAGCACCTTTAGGCTCACCACCTTTGTTTGGGCCGATAACTTCCCAGAAAAGGGAATGGTTGTAGTGACCACCACCATTGTTTCTCACTGCAGCAGGGAACTTGTCTACGTTCTTCATTAAGTCTTCAATGCTCTGGTTAGCTTCTGGTTTGCCTTCCAATGCTTTGTTTAAGTTGGTAACGTATGCCTGATGATGTTTGTCATGGTGGATTTCCATGGTCATTTTATCGATATGCGGTTCTAGTGCGTCAGTTGCGTATGGTAACGCAGGTAGTTCAAAAGCCATATTATTATGATTTAAGGTTTAAATTCTATACAAATATAACACTCACCTGCCAAGTTTGTTCAGGCTATTGTCAAGTAGTTTAATCGCGTCTGGCAGCAAAGAACTTACGCATCAGCGCGCCGCATTCTTCGGCTAGCACACCGCTTTCCAATCCCGTTTTTGGATGTAGAATATTGCTGCATTTGCTGCTGAAGCCTCTTTTCGGTTCGGGTGCACCATAGACCAGTTTGCCGATCTGCGTCCAGTAGCTTGCGCCTGCACACATCACGCAGGGTTCAACGGTCACATAAAGCGTACATTCCTTAAGGTATTTTCCCCCGAGGGTCTCACTAGCGGCGGTAAAGGCCTGCATTTCCGCATGTGCGGTGACGTCATTGAGCTGCTCGGTTAAGTTGTGGCCGCGGCCAACAATCCTGCCGCGACAAACCACCACAGCACCTACAGGGATTTCTCCGGCTGCAAAGGCCTTTTCGGCCTCCTGTATGGCCAGGCGCATGAAATACTCGTTTTCTGCCTTCGGATCTTTGTCTTCAGCGAAGTTGTAAAAGCTCATGCCGCAAAGATAGGGCTTTAGATGAGTTTACTGCCATTGGGCACCGGCCGTTCGAGGCTGGTGAGCACAATATCGCCATGCTCATCGGTGAAACCGGTGACCAGAAACTCCGACATGAACTTGCCGATCTGCTTTTTAGGAAAGTTGGTCACGGCAACGATCTGTCTGCCAACTAGTGATTCCTTGCTGTAATGTTTGGTGATTTGTGCCGAACTCATCCGCACCCCATAAGGGCCGAAATCTACCTTAACTTTAAATGCAGGCTTGCGTGCCTCTGGGAAGTCAAAAACCTCCAGAATGGTGCCTGCACGGAGTTCAACTTGCTCAAATTCAGACCAGGTAATCTCTTTCATTTTGCTGCTTAATCTTTAACGTTATAACGTGTGAGAGGTTAGAACCAGATCACATACTTTTTCAATTTCAATCACAACACTTTTAAGTTCCAATCAGATTGTTTTCAATTCCTAATCACAACTGTTTTAAATCCCAATCACATCTTTCTTTTTGCGCTGCTTCATGGTCTTCGGGATAACCGCTAGTATTTCTTCCCTAAAGGCATTCAGCATGCGTTTTTTGATGAAGTTTTTATGCGTAACAAGGCTAATTTCCCGCACGGGTTCTGGTGATTTGAAGGTACGCACTTTGCCCAGCTGCTTGTTCGTGAGTTCCGCAAGGGCGAGTTCGGGCACCAGGGTGGCACCGTCGTTCCTATCCACCATGCGGATCAGCGTTTCTACACTGCCGGTGTGGTAGGTCAGTCCCTGCAGGCGATTGTCTTTGGTGGTACGGCAGATGTTCAGCACCTGCGAGCGCATGCAGTGCCCCTCGTTAAGTAGCCAGATGTTTTCCTCCTCCAGGTCGTCCGGATCGATGTTCTTCTTCTTGAAAAGTTTACTGTTTTTGCTGATGTACGTTACGAACGATTCGTAGTATAGTGGCAGCTCCTCTGTCGCTGGATCCCCAAAGGGCGTTGCCATGATGCCGCAGTCCAGCACACCTGTTTTCAGGTGATGGATGATATCCTCTGTCGTATATTCCCAGATCAGCAGTTTCAAGTCGGGGTACTTCTCCATCATGGTGGAGATCACCTGCGGAAGCAGGTAAGGGGCAACCGTAGGGATGATCCCAATCCGCAGTTCACCAACGATGTCCTGCTGCTGGCTGTTGATGATCTCTTTAATCTTATGGCTTTCCTGCAGGATGATCCGGGCTTGTGCAATGACTTGTGCGCCAATCTCCGTCGGCACCACAGGTTGTTTGCTGCGGTCAAAGATCTTGACGTTCAGCATTTCTTCCAGCTTCTGCACCTGCATGCTTAATGTAGGTTGCGTAACGAAACACTTCTCTGCAGCACCTACAAAACTCCTGTAAGTATCTACAGCAACAATATATTCAAGCTGTACTAAGGTCATATAATCAAAGTTTATATACTACGAGTAAATATATAAACTTTAATTATTAATCTGAATGTAGGGAAGATCTAATATGCAACAATGGCAATTGATAATGAACCTATAGATGCAAATGTCCTAGATATTGATATCATTTAAGCTGAATGTAGGGAAGGTCTAAGGTGCAACAATTGTAAATGGGTAATGAATAATACATAAGAATGCCCTGAATATAGATATCATTTAACCTGAATGAAGGAACGATCTTAGGTGCAACAATGGCAATTAATAATGAACCAATAGTTGCCAATGCCCCAAATATGAAGATCATTAAAGCTGAATGAACCTAAAATCCAATACCAACAACCATAAATGACCAGTCAAGCTTATAGATGCGAATACCCTAAATACGGATATCCAGGAAATCCTCATACGCAAGCTTAATCCCTTGCTCCAGCTCAACCTTATGTTTCCAGCCAAGCTTGTGTAACTTGCTTACATCCATTAACTTCCTCGGCGTACCATCCGGTTTACTGCTGTCGAAAGTCAAAGCACCTTCATAGCCAATCACCTTCTTGATCAGCAAAGCCAGATCTTTGATGCTGATGTCTTCACCAGTACCAATATTAATCAAGCTCGGCTCATCGTAATGCTGCATCAGGTAGTAACAAGCCTCCGCCAAATCATCGGCGAACAGGAACTCGCGGAGCGGCGAACCTGAGCCCCAGATGGTCACCTGTGCCGCATTGTTAATCTTCGCTTCATGGAACCTGCGGATCAACGCGGGCAGTACATGGCTGTTTTCCGGGTGATAATTATCGTTAAAACCATAAAGGTTTGTCGGCATTACCGAAATGAAGTTGCAGCCATATTGCGCACGATAAGCCTCACACATTTTGATACCCGCAATCTTGGCAATCGCATAAGGTTCATTGGTTTCTTCCAATAATCCGGTCAGCAGGTACTCCTCTTTCAAAGGCTGCGGTGCCAGTTTAGGGTAGATACAGCTGGAGCCTAAAAACATCAGCTTTTTCACGCCATGTTTGTACGACTGGTGGATGACGTTGTTCTGAATGGCAAGGTTTTCATACAGGAAATCTGCGCGGTAAGTATTGTTGGCCATGATGCCACCAACTTTCGCTGCTGCTAAAAAGACATAGTCAGGTTTTTCAAGGTCAAAGAATGCCTGTACAGCTACCTGATCACGAAGATCAAGCTCCTTAGAGCTGCGGGTTACAATATCCGTATAACCTTCCTTAGCGAGTTTTCGGTGGATTGCGGAGCCAACCATTCCTCGATGCCCGGCGATGTAGATCTTTGCGTTCTTTTCCAATGTATAGTGGTTTAGGTGCTCAAAATTACTAAATAGATGCCAACTTATTTAAAAGACTGATTTAATTGTACTTTTGTGAAAAAATTGACAGGTGGGCAAAGATAAGCTAAGAAAATTCTCAGAAATAAACACATTTCCGAATGTATACCAGCTGGAAGCAGGTATGGCGCTAAAAGGAAATTGGGCAGAAGCGCATTTTAAAAACAACAATCCAGTGGTATTGGAGCTTGCCTGCGGCAAAGGAGAGTACTCGGTTAATCTAGCAAAACTATTTCCAGAGAAGAACTTTATAGGTTTAGACTATAAGGGTAATCGCATCTGGCGTGGCGCCAAGACGGGTATCGAAGAAAACATCCCCAATGTTGCCTTCCTGCGCATTCAAATTGAAGGTATTCTGGAGTATTTCGCGCCGGGAGAGATCGATGAGATCTGGATCACCTTCCCAGACCCACAACCGCAGCTCAGCCGTGAGAAGAAACGCTTAACCTTCCCAGGTTTCCTGGACAAGTATAAAGTACTGCTTAAGCCAGGTGGCAAGGTGAACCTGAAGACAGACAATGATGGCCTCTACGCCTACACCGCAGAGAAAGTTGCAGAACTTAACCTGGTTTGTCACAAATCCACAGATCAGCTGTACACCTCTGAATACTACGATGAAGTCCTGAAGATAAAAACGCATTATGAGCGGATTTATCTTAAACATGACAAAAACATCAACTATATTCAATTCTCCTTCGAGTAAGCGGAAGCACCAACATATATAGGCACGTCAAAATCAGTCAGCTATGGAAAAAACATTCTACGAAATGGTCTACGAAGTAGTGCGTCTGATCCCTGCAGGCAGGGTAACCTCCTACGGAGCCATTGCAAAATGCCTGGGTTCCGGGGGTTCCGCTAGGATGGTTGGTTACGCCATGAACAATGCCCATGGCATGCATCCGCCAGTGCCAGCACACCGGGTGGTGAACCGCAGCGGACTGCTCACGGGGAAGTTCCACTTTACGCCGCCTGAACTCATGCAGCAAATGCTCGAAAACGAGGGCATTGTCATTGTTGATGATAAAATTCAAAACTTTAACAAACACTACTGGGATCCTTCAGTAGAAATTTAAGAACACATGGGAAAATTAGTAGAAGAATTTAACGACTACCGTTCTAAAATGAACGATAGGATCATGGAGACCGCAAATACCAACATCAAAAGGTTTTTTGCTTTAGATACCACCACCTATGCAGAGGGCGCATTAGACGTAAAAACCAAAGAAATGCTTGGCCTGGTGGCTTCAATGGTGCTTCGTTGTGATGATTGCATAAAATATCACCTGGAGAAATGTTATGATGAAGGTGTTACCAATCCGGAAATCAATGAAGTATTTATGATTGCAAACCTTGTCGGCGGATCCATCGTAATCCCGCATTACCGCAGGGCAGTAGAATATTGGGACGAGCTAAGTTTATAACAGCAATCCATGCAAATAGAAAAGCTGATGCCTGCAAAGGTCATCAGCTTTTTTCATGATCAAGAAATCCTATTGCTGATGCATCAGGTTATAAGCTTTCACATAAGCGGCAACCGCTTTCGCATCAAAGCTTTCTGTCTCTTTGATCCGGGTGGCCAGATCCTCATCGTTGTTCAGCTTTTCCAGCAAAATCTGCTTTAAGCGCTGCTGATCCCCTGAAGAGTTCAGTTGAATTTCCAGCATCGGTCCTGTACCCGGCTTTTCAATAAAATACAAAGCCTTACGGCCAGCGGCTTTTTTGCTGTTGCTCCTGCGGCCTCCACCTATGGAAATGCCGCCGCCAATGCCTACGCCACCAAAACCACCGCGACTCATCCCGCCGGATCCCAAACCAAAGCCGATGTTCGGACTCACCCGCACACGTTTCTCCTGCGTCGCAGTTGGATCGCCCGATTGCTCACCAATGGCATACATATTTACCGCGCCCAGCTCCAGTACCTTAAAAAATCGTTGCTCTACTTTCTTGTTGTTGATGATTGGCTTGCTCACGTAAGTCTCCCCATTCCACAGAAATTCCTTCACGTCCTTCGCCTTATATATCACTTCAACCTGGTCGTCCTTCAGTAAGGAAACCGTATTATAATCGGTGCCTTTTATGGTGCCACGTACAAAGTTGGCGGTGTCCAGCATCACCACATCCTGCGCAGCAGCCAACAGTGAAAAGCCCGTAACAAAGCATAAAACAGCAATAAATCGAATTAACCTCATAGCTTACAAATAACGTAAATTATGATTCTATGATACAAAGCGGTTTACAATAATTAACTTTGATTATGAAAAAACTGTTCCTGCTCGATGGAATGGCGCTTATTTACCGGGCGCATTTTGCTTTAAGCAAAACTCCACGATTTACCTCCACAGGTCTGAACACTTCCGCCGTAATGGGCTTCGCAAATACGTTGCTGGAAGTAATTAACAAGGAAAAACCAAGCCATATTGCGGTGGTTTTCGATACTGAAGCACCCACAGAACGACATACAGATTTTGAAGCATATAAAGCGCACCGTCAGGCGATGCCAGAAGACCTTGCGACCGCTTTGCCATACGTGGTGAAACTGATCGAAGGTTTCGGCATTCCCGTGATTACCAAAGATGGTTTTGAAGCGGATGATATCATCGGTACGTTGGCCAAAGAGGGTGAGAAGCAGGGCTTCCAGGTGTTTTGCATGACGCCGGACAAAGATTTCGCACAGCTGGTTTCCGAGAACATCTTCATTTACAAGCCATCCCGTATGGGTAATGGCGTTGAAATCATGGGTGTACCCGAAGTGCTTGCCAAATGGGAAATCGAGAACGTTAAACAGGTCATCGACATCTTAGGCCTTTGGGGCGATGCCGTAGACAACATCCCCGGCATCCCCGGCATCGGTGAAAAAACCTCTAAGATTCTGGTTAAGCAATATGGTTCGGTGGAAAACATCATCGCCAATGCACATGAGCTGAAAGGCAAAATGCGGGAGAATGTACAGATGTTCGCAGCGCAGGGCATGGTGTCTAAAAAGCTGGCAACCATTATCCTGGATGTTCCCGTAGAATTTGACGCACACGCACTGGAACTTGGCGCGCCCAATCGCGAGTTGTTGGAGCCACTATTTGCGGAGCTGGAGTTCCGCACCTTGGGTAGACGCGTCTTTGGCGACAACTTCTCCCTTGGCAGTAACGGCGGGGGTATGTCGCAGCAAACGGATCTTTTCGGCCAGACCATGGCTGAACCGGAAACCAGCTCGAAAGTCTTTGTTGCACCACCTGCTTTATTCGAGCAGCCAACGGCGAAGACCATTGCAGATGTGCCACACGATTATAAATTGGTGGATACCCCAGAAGCGCGTAAAGCGCTGATTGATCTGCTGCTTCAGCAGGAAAGCATATCCTGGGACACTGAAACGACAGGTACAGATGCTAACCTTGCAGCGCTTGTTGGCCTGTCCTTCTGCATCAAGGTGGGCGAGGGGTATTACATCCCGGTTCCGGCAGAACGTGAAGCCGCACAGCTGATCATCGACGAGTTCCGTCCGGTACTTGAAAACGAAAAAATAGCCAAGGTTGGTCAGAACCTGAAATACGATATTCTCGTGCTGAAATGGTACGGCGTAAACATCAAGGGGCGCTTGTTCGACACGATGCTTGCCCATTACCTGATCGATCCGGATACCCGCCACGGTATGGACCTGCTTTCGCAGAACTACCTTAACTATACCCCAATCTCCATCACCAGCCTGATTGGTGCCAAAGGCAAAAACCAGGGCACCATGCGCGATGTGCCGGTTGAGAAAGTGGTGGACTACGCCGCGGAAGATGCGGATGTAACCTTGCAGCTGGCGAACATCTTCGAGCCGATGCTGAAGGAGCTGAATGCAGAAGAACTGGCCAGGGATGTCGAAAATCCACTGGTTTACGTACTTGCTGATATTGAAAAAGAAGGCGTACGCATTGATGTGGAAACGCTGAACAGATATTCCAAGGAACTGGAGACAGACATCGCGCGATTGGAGCAGAATGTGTTCGAGAAATGTGGCGTCACCTTCAATTTGTCTTCCCCGAAACAACTTGGCGAAGTGCTTTTTGATAAGCTCGAACTGGATCCAAAAGCAAAGAAGACCAAAACCGGTCAATATCAAACGGGTGAGGATGTTCTATCCCGCCTGGCAAATAAGAGCGATGTGGTGCAGGATATCCTGGATTACCGTCAGCTTTGTAAACTGAAATCTACGTATGTAGATGCCTTGCCTTTATTGGTAAACCCTAAATCCGGACGTGTACACACCAGCTTTAACCAGGCGGTGGCGGCAACCGGACGTTTAAGTTCTAACAATCCGAACCTGCAGAACATTCCAATCCGCACGGAAAGGGGTAGGGAAGTTCGGAAGGCCTTCATCCCGAGGGATGCAGATCATGTGTTGCTATCTGCGGATTACTCGCAAATTGAGCTGCGGATTATTGCGGAGATCAGTAAGGAGGAAAACATGCTGGAGGCTTTTGCACAAGGCACCGATATCCACACAGCCACGGCCGCGAAAGTCTACGGCACCACGATCGAACAAGTAACGCCAACGCAACGAAGGAACGCTAAGGCAGTTAACTTTGGGATCATCTACGGGCAATCGGCATTCGGACTTTCCCAAAGCCTGGATATCCCGAGAAAAGAAGCGGCAGATATCATTGAGCAGTACTTCATGCAGTACCCGGGCATTCAGCGCTACATGAGCGATACCATGACTTTCGCCCGTCAGAACGGCTTCGTGGAAACCATCATGGGCCGCAGGCGATACCTGAGGGATATCAATTCCGCCAACCAAACTGTGCGCGGCTTCGCAGAGCGAAATGCGATCAACGCACCTATTCAGGGCTCCGCAGCCGACATGATTAAAATTGCGATGATTAACATCCATAAAGACATACAGACTCGTGGTTTACAAGCGAAAATGACCATGCAGGTGCATGATGAGCTTGTGTTCGACGTGCCTAAAGGGGAAGTTGAAGTGATGAAAGAGATTATCAAACACCGTATGCAAACGGCCATCAAGACCAATGTGCCAATTGAAGTTGAAATTGGTATGGGCGAAAACTGGCTTGCCGCACACTAAGCAACAAGCCTTAACTACAGGCAACAGCCTAAAATATCATACAAATTAAAAGAGCCGGGTGTTAAATCCGGCTCTTTTGTTATAAGATTAATGCTTGCTTAAAGCTCGATGGTTTCTCCAATTGCCGGGAGCAACAGAATCTTGTCCTCGCGCTTAAACTTCGCCAGTGCATCTTCCTTGTCGATCTTAATCAAATCGAAAGTGTCATAGTGCACACCAATCACCTTACTGCAATCAATGTATTTCGTTGCGATAAGTGCATCATCCACATCCATGGTGAAATTACCGCCAATAGGCAGAATTGCATAATCCAGGTTGTACAGGTCTGCAAGCAACTTCATATCCATGTTCAGTGCAGTATCGCCAGCGAAATAGATGGCTTTACCGGCACTTTCCAATACAAAGCCAGCAGGATTCCCACCGTAGCTGCCATCAGGCAAACCGCTGGAGTGCGTAGCCCACACCATGCGCAGGTTTCCAAACTCAAACTTCGACTTACCAAAGTTCATCGGGTGTACATTTGTCACCCCTTGTGTTTGCAGCCAATCCGCAATTTCAACCATGGTAATAACCAATGCACCCGTTTGTTTGGCAAGGTCTACCAGGTCGGCAACGTGGTCGCCGTGGCCATGACTGACCAATATATAATCTGCAGTGATGGACTTCGTGTCAATTGCCGATGCCAAAGGATTAGGCGTGATAAATGGATCAAAAAGAAACTTTTTGCCCCCAAGTTCCAGCAAAAAGCAGGATTGTCCGTAATAGCTAAATTTCATGTTTTAGGATTTAGATTAAAGGAAAAGATTAAGCACCAAACATGCCACCCAGGCCACCAAGCATATCTTTTGTGGCCGATTGCATTTCAACAGCACTTACCTGATCTGCTTGTGTTAGCGCCTTGTTCACGGCGGTCAGCAACAGCTCTTCAATTTCTTCCTTATCGGCACCTTTGAAAAATTCTTCCTGAATTTCAATGGCGGTGATGGTCTTGTTTGCAGTAGCAGTAACTTTTATCGCACCGCCTTCAACCTCACCATATACAGAAACGTGATCTAAACGTTTTTTTATTTCCTCGGCCTTTTGTTGTGCGGCCATCAATTTATCGAACATAGTTTTGAATTTATATTAAGACCCTAAATTATTGAATTTGTTTGTATCGAGTTTCATCTGCACGCTTTTTGTACCAATCAACTGGCATAATGCATGCGTCATAACCCTCAACACGCACCAGGTTAATGATGTTTACGCGGCTTCGCTCTTTCGTATTGTACAGGCCATTTTAATTTTACCTCAAGTGCTTCTGCCGCATGTAGCGGGAAGTATGGGTCGCGCAAAAATTCTCGCGCAAGGAAGATCAGGTCCGCCTGACCGTCTTTAAGCACTTCTTCTGCCTGCTGCGCATCCGTGATCAGGCCTACGGCGCCAGTCATGATGCCGGTTTCCTTTTTAATCTGCTCGGCAAACTGCACCTGATAGCCCGGGAAAATAGGGATTTCCTGCTTTTTCGTCAATCCTCCGGATGATGCATCGATAAGGTCTACACCTTTAGCTTTCAGTAGCGCGGCAAGTTTTACCGACTCTTCAGCATTCCAGCCACCTGCTGCCCAGTCCGTCGCCGAGATGCGCACGAATAGCGGGTTTTCTGCCGGCCAGACTTCCTGCACAACATCCACCAGCTCCAGCAGTAAGCGGACCCGGTTTTCAAAGCTGCCGCCGTATTCATCCGTACGTTCGTTGCTCAATGGCGAGAGGAATTGATGGATCAGGTAACCGTGGGCCGCATGCAGCTCAATGACCTTAAATCCTGCTGCTATGGAGCGTTCCGTTGCCGCTCTGAAATCTGCTTTAACCTTCGCAATGCCAGCAGCATCCAAAGCTTCCGGAACGGTATCTTCTTCATTGAAAGGAATTGCACTTGGTGCAACGGTCTGCCAGCCACCTTCAGCAATGCTGATCTGTTTTGGATCTAGCCATGGCGCTTTAAAGCTGGCCTTGCGACCGGCGTGCGCCAGCTGAATGCCCGCAACCCCGCCATATTGGTGGATGAAGTCGGTGATGCGCTTTAAACCGGCAATATGTTCGTCTTTCCAGATGCCGATGTCGCCGGGTGAAATCCTCCCTTCGGGTGAAACGCTTGCCGCTTCGGAGATGATGAGTCCGGCACCACCCATGGCACGACTGCCAAGATGTACCAGGTGATAATCAGAGGTAAAGCCATCTTCTGCCGAATACTGGCACATTGGGGAGACTACAATTCTGTTTTTTAAAGTCAGATTCTTTATCGTAAGGCTTGAAAATAATTTCGACATGAGTTTATGATAGTTACTAAATGAAAGCGGAAAAGATCCGGATATCAACCGGCTTTCGTTCGCCTATTGTTCGCCTTTCGTTCGCCTATGCTTCGGCTCCAGCCGAACGAAAGGCGTAGCAGAGCCGTACCAGGGGCGAACCAGCTGAAAGGATAACAAGTCTCTTTTCCATTTGTTCAGCGTAGATTGTAAGGCTAAATTCATTTTAGATCATAAAAAAAGCGCCTTCATGGAAAGCGCTTTATCTACCTATAAGGTCGGGGATGTTATTTTCCGAACACGTAGTAGATGGAAAATGTGGTAGAGGACATTAGGTCGAAGCTAAAAGTATCACTTTTAAGCTCACGTTGCGCTCCATTCATTTTGGAGTGTTGATAACCTAAAGAACCAATTCCGGCGGTCAAGGCTACTTTTTTAACAGGAAAATAGACGAAATTAATACCTAAGCCCGCAGAGAAATAATTGTTGGTTGAATCATAATTGTAATTCAATAGTGCATCATTATTCTGACTACGATTTTTCCCACGACTGTAAGTTGCGTATGGGCCAATGCCAAATCCAACTATGTTATCATATAAAAAATATCTTTTGAGATTAAGTGAGGCATAGTAGTTTTTTGAATCTGTTTCTCCGCTTTGTTCTGGACCTGAAATGTCCTGATGTATATTTTCATACCCAACGCCGACCTCCAGACCTAATTTATCTGCGAGAAAGTAGTTGTAGCTTGGTCCAACACGTAGAATATTGCTTTTTTGGTCGGTGTTAGTATTTTGCTGCGCTGGATCATTATGCCGTGATGAAACTTTGTCATGGCTTGCCGAAATTGTTCCGCCGATCCATTGACTTCCTTTTTCTGTTTGCGCGCTTGCTGTTAAGCCGCTCAAAGCAGCCAATAAGAGAAACGTTAATTTTTTCATGTGTGTCTTTTTTGCCGAAGATAAAAAGATTCTTCAAAAAGCAGGGCTAATGGCTGCGGGTTTGTCCATTTCCACGGATCACCCATTTGTAACTGGTTAGCTCAGTAAGCCCCATAGGGCCACGTGCATGCAGCTTTTGCGTACTGATCCCGATCTCCGCACCCAGTCCAAACTGCGCGCCATCGGTAAACGCTGTAGAGGCATTCGCATATACTGCTGCGGCATCAACCTGGTTCAGAAAGCTTTCCAGCACTGCTGCGTTCTCCGAGATTATGGCCTCACTATGTTTCGAGCTGTACCGGCTGATGTGTTCCAGCGCCGCTTCCAGGTTGTCAACTGTTTTAACCGCAAGTTGGTGCGACAGGTATTCCGTTCCGAAGCTGTCTGGCGTAGCATGTTTAAGCAACTCCGGGGGATAGTTATCCTGCAAGACCGAATATGCCAGTTCATCTGCATGGAGCACCACTTTTGATCCACTTAGGGGAATGACCAAAGATGGAAGGTCTTTGATCCGCTCTTTATGGATCAGCAGGCAATCCAGCGCATTACATACACTCACCCGGCGGGTTTTTGCATTAAGCACCACGTTCTTCCCTTTCTCCAGATCGCCATCAAGGTCGAAGTAGGTGTGTACAATACCTGCACCGGTTTCAATCACCGGAATCTTGCTGTTGGCGCGTACATAATCTATGAGCGCCTGGCTGCCTCTGGGAATCAGCACATCAACGAAGCCCCTGGCATTCAGTAGGCTTTCCGTTGCCGCACGTTCCGGCGGAAGTAAGGTAATAACCTGCCTGGTAATGCCGTATTGCACCAAAACCTTCTGAATCACTTCCGTAATTGCGGCATTGGATTGTGCGGCATCACTGCCACCTTTCAGCAGGGCGACATTGCCCGTCTTGAAACATAAAGCGAAAACATCAGCGGTTACATTGGGCCGGGATTCATAGATCACACCCACGACACCCAGCGGTACACGGATCTTGGAGATCTGCAAGCCGTTATCGGTAACGTGTGCATCCATAACTTGTCCCACAGGGCTTTCTAAATCAGCGACCTTTCTCATGTCTGACGCAATGTCCTGTACCCGCGCTGCAGTAAGCTTTAGCCTGTCGTACTTCGAATCTTCCGGATCCATTAGGTCGAGATCTTTCTTGTTTGCTTCCAGGATCAGGTCTGTATTACGCACCAATTCCTCGGCTACATCCAGTAAGACTTGCGTAATGGTTTGTTTTTTAAGGATGCTGAGGGTTCTGCTGGCATTAAGCGCCTTTTCAAAATAGCTTAGGTATTCCATGATTAGAGGAGGGGATGAAAGTAGTTGTAGTGTACCAGGGGTCTTTGTTTCTGCTCACCGATGCAGTTTCGGGCTTGTTCTGCGCCATATTCGGCTACGCCCAAACCGATGAGCTGCTCCTGTTCGTCAATGAGCTTGATGATGTCACCCTTCTTGAAATCGGCCTGAATGCTGGTAATGCCTACGGGTAGCAAGCTGCTGGCTTTGCCGGATAAGAGTGCTTCTTTAGCACCGGCATTGAGTTGTACGATCCCTTTGGCGGTACCTTCGCCATGTGCGATCCACTTCTTTTTGCCGGACTTCACCTTTCCGGGTTTAAAGCGGGTGTGCACCACGGTTCCGTAAAGTAGATCGGTAATGATGTGCTCGCGCATGCCATTGGCGATCATGACCGGGATGCCCAGCTTCGCGACGCTTTGCGCCGTGTGCAGCTTGGTAACCATTCCACCGCGACCGAGGCCGGATTTGCCGGCGGTGATAAAACCACCTAGGTCAGCTTCTAAGCCGTCAATTTCAGGAATCACCCTTGAGGAAGGTAGTTTGGGGTCGCCGTTATAGATGCCGTCCACATTGGAGAGGATGATCAGCGCATCGGCGTTGAGCATGGATGCGATGAGACCCGCCAGCTCGTCGTTATCGGTAAACATCAGTTCCGTTACGGATACCACATCATTTTCGTTGATCACGGGAACAACTCCATGCTGTAGCAGGATTTCCATGCAGTTTCTGATGTTCAGGTAATGCATACGGTCGCGGAAATCTTCTTTGGTGACCAGCACCTGCGAGCAGAGCAGGCCATGTTTTTCAAACAACTGCTGGTACAGGTTGATGAGTTTGATCTGGCCAATAGAGGCCAGCAGCTGGCGTGCCGCAATGGTGTTTTGTTTTTCAGAGATCTGGATTAAACTCCTGCCGGCCGCTACGGCACCGGAAGAGACCAGAATAACTTCTTTTCCATCCTGCCTTAAGGCAGCAAGCTGTTCAACAAGCTGGGAAATGCGTTCTATGTTCGGGAGCCCATCGGCTTGGGTAAGCACATTGGAGCCCACTTTGATTACAATCTTCTTGTAAAGGGACGTCGTGGACATGAAAAAAGGGATGAAGGAGCTAAAAATGAGATGCTATTCAAATACTGATGTTTGCATCATGCTTTTAATGCAAACGGGCAAACAGGAAGCTTAAGGCCTTTAGTCTTTCTTGCTTTCGGGGTTGATGACTGGAATCTTGTGGATCGGCATCGGTTTAGCTGTAGATTGAAGCGATTTAAACCCATTGGGCATTGTGGCCGGTTGATTGTAATCGTTGTACTGAGGCTTTCGGATGAACTTGTTGGAGTCGGGCAGGAACCGGGTTGAATCTATCCGGCGAAACATCCGGGCACTGTCGGTTGTAATTTCAACGTCTGAAATTGAGCCCTGCAAATCGGGATAAAGCTTGAAGCCTGACTGTGCCTTGCTGGTTAAACTAAGGCAAAGAAGTGGGATTACAGTCGCGGAAAGAAGGGTAAGTCGTTTCATGTCAGTAGCTTTGAAGGCAATTTAAGGATTTTACATAAATCATTCATGTAGAATTCACATTACTTTTTTCCCGGCATCGCTTTCACAGGGTCGAATTCGTGCCAAACCCAACTGGAAACCATGGCGTCGAGCTGTTTAACAATGCTGATACTGTCGGTGGTTTTGTCCTGTGCCTGGAGCTGAAATCCGGCGGTAACGAAGGCGAGCAGTACAATGATCCTTTTCATGATTCATAGCTTGATTATGCGCATTTTTAATGTTGAAATTTCACCTAAGCAGAACTTGCTCCCTTTTTCTAAAACAAGTTAATGTTTTCGGTGGTTATAATCAAGTAATATTTAGTTTTGGGAGCCCTGCAAAGCGCTGAAGATCAGGATGTCTTGTCTGAAGTTTGAAATATTGCACGCCTTTAAGGGAAATGTAAAAAAACCAAAAACGTATTGCACAACTGAATATTTATTTAAACCTTTGCGCTTCAATTAATTTAAAGCGGGATTTAAACAGAAAATGAGTAAACGAAGTCTACATAAACTTTCCATTATAGCAGCAAAAGTTCTTGCGGCTAAAAGTTTGTTTATTGAACGTTTACGACCCATATTTTTTGCACCTTCAAACCGGCATACCTACACGCCACGTATTTGAGTAATTCCTACTCCATACATCCGGAGCAATTTCGCTCCAACCAGTTAATCAGTTATTTTTATTTTTTTCGTTATATAAATAATGAATATAAACGATTTTATAGTGCAGGTTGCACTACCTGAACATCGTGTTTTTGCAGAGGAAATCTGTGATGAAATGGCAGAATCTGCTAAAGCCCGCGGTACAGGGATTGCCAAACGTTCTCCGGAATATGTTGCAGGCAAAATGGCGGATGGGAAAGCAGTGATTGCTTTCCATAAGGACGGCAGCTGGGCGGGTTTCTGTTACATTGAAACCTGGAGCCATGGCCAGTTTGTGGCCAACTCCGGCCTTATTGTGAGTCCAAACTACAGAAAAGCTGGTCTTGCGCATGCCATTAAAGAAAGAATCTTCGAACTCTCCAGAACAAAGTATCCAAAGGCAAAAATCTTCGGCCTAACCACGGGTTTGGCGGTCATGAAGATCAACTCTGATCTTGGCTACGAACCGGTTACCTACTCTGAACTTACCCAGGATGAAGATTTCTGGAAAGGTTGCCAGAGTTGCGTGAACTTCGAAATCCTGAAAAGTAAGGATCGCAAAAACTGTATGTGTACAGCAATGCTTTATGATCCAGCTACGCAGAAGCATGATGTGGCAAAGAAATTCGCCGAAGAGCTGCAACGTAAGCCTAAGCTTTACGAGCGCTTTATGCTGATGAAGCAGAAGATGATCATCAAGAAAAATCCATTACTATTTTTATCGCTCTTCAGATAATCAATACCGGGCAGTGATCTCGCCAGATTGCTGTACCAGCATAGAATTTTTAACAGGTGCAGGCATTATGATGCCGCATCATCAATACATAACTTAAACAAGGATGAAAAAGAAAGTCGTTTTAGCTTTTAGCGGAGGGTTAGACACCTCGTTTTGCTGTATTTACCTGTCTCAGGACCGTGACTTAGAGGTTCACTCTGTCATTGTAAATACGGGTGGTTTTTCTGCGGAAGAATTACAGGAAATTGAGCGACGGGCTTATGCACTTGGTGTTGCTTCTCACGCTGTAGTTGATGAAACGGACAACTATTACGATGGTTGTATCAAATACCTTGTTTTTGGTAACGTATTGAAAAATGCCACTTACCCGCTTTCTGTAAGTGCAGAGCGCGTGAGCCAGGCCACTGCAATTGCGAACTACGTTAAAAAGATTGGCGCGGATTACGTTGCACACGGTAGTACCGGTGCAGGGAATGATCAGGTGCGTTTCGATATGATCTTTAACATCATCATCCCAGAGGTTGAGATCATCACGCCGATCCGTGATTTAAAATTATCCCGCGAAGCGGAAATCAAATACCTTGCAGAACATGGTGTTGAATATAGCGCTGAAAAAGCGAAATATTCCATCAATAAAGGCCTTTGGGGTACTTCAGTAGGCGGTCAGGAGACTTTAACTTCTCATGAGATGCTTCCGGAAGCGGCTTGGCCGACACAGGTTACGGAATCGGGCAACCGCCGTATAGAACTGACTTTCGAAAAAGGTGAACTTACCGGCATTGACGGCGAGTCGATGGCCCCTGTTGCAGCAATTCAGAAATTGCAGGCGATTGCACAGCCTTACGGCATTGGTCGCGATGTACACGTTGGCGACACCATCATCGGCATTAAAGGTCGTGTTGGTTTCGAAGCCGCGGCACCGATCCTGATCATTAAAGCACACCATACTTTAGAAAAACATACGCTAACCAAATGGCAGCTGAGCTGGAAAGAACAACTGGCTTCTTTCTATGGCAACTGGTTGCATGAAGGACAGTTCCACGATCCGATTATGCGTAACATTGAGGCTTTCCTTGCAGATACGCAGCAAGTGGTATCCGGAAAAGTGTTTGTTGAACTGATGCCTTACCGTTTCCAGATCATTGGCATAGAATCGGCGCACGACCTGATGAGCAACAAATTCGGTAGCTACGGCGAGATGAACAATACCTGGTCTGGTGAAGATGTAAAAGGATTCTCTAAGATTTTTGGTAACCAGGTGATGATCTGGCACAAAGTGAACGGTCATGAAGATTAAAGCAGGAATAGTTGGCGGCGCAGGCTATACAGGTGGGGAGATGCTCCGCCTGTTGCTGAACCACCCGGATGTGGAGATCGACTTCGTGCTGAGCAGCAGCAACGAGGGGAACCTGGTTTCTGATGTTCATACCGATCTATACGGCGATACCAGACTTCGCTTCTCTGGTTTGCTGAAGCAGGATGTTGATGTGCTTTTCCTTTGTGTAGGGCATGGTGATGCAAAGAAGTTTCTGGATGCAAATCCTATAGATAAAAGTGTTAAAATCATTGACCTTAGTCAGGATTTCAGATTGAAGGCTGCGGCTGGAACAGATTGGATCTATGGCTTGCCGGAGTTTAACCGTGAGCAGATCAGAACGGCAAATTACATTGCCAATCCAGGTTGTTTTGCAACAGCAATCCAGCTGGGTTTATTGCCATTGGCGGCAAAAGGCTTGCTTAAAGGTGAGATCCACATCAACGCGACAACGGGTTCTACAGGTGCAGGACAAAGTCTTTCGACAACCTCGCACTTCAGCTGGCGCAATAACAATCTTTCGATATACAAAGCATTTGATCACCAGCACCTGAATGAAATCGGGGAGAGCATGGTCTTTTTGGATCCTGCTTTTAACGCGCCGGTGAACTTCATCCCGCAACGCGGAGATTTTACAAGAGGCATTCTGGCGTCCATCTATATGGATACGGAGCTTTCCGGTGAGGAAGCGCTGAAGCTGTATGAAGATTACTATGCGGATGCGGCGTTTACGCATGTGAGCAAGAAGAATATAGATTTAAAACAGGTGGTAAATACCAATAAGGGATTATTGCATGTGCAGAAACACGGTAGCAAGCTACATGTGATCAGCATTATCGATAACTTGTTAAAAGGTGCCAGCGGACAGGCGGTTCAGAACATGAACCTGATGTTTGGACTGGAAGAGCGGCAAGGCTTGCGTTTGAAGGCTACTGCTTTCTAAACTGCATTGTCTTATTTTTAACCAGGCCTTTTGGTCTTAAACCTTTGTAAAATGAACTTATTCGACGTTTATCCATTAAATGATATAGAAATTGTAAAAGCAGCCGGCAGCAATGTCTGGGATGCAAACGGACAGGAGTACCTGGATCTTTACGGCGGTCATGCTGTAATTTCCATTGGGCACACCAATCCGCATTATGTTGGTCGTTTAACCGACCAATTGTCTAAAGTTGGTTTCTATTCCAACTCCATCAAAATTCCTTTGCAGGTACAGCTTGCGGAGAAATTGGGTCAGGTTTCCGGTAAAACAGATTACCAGCTTTTCTTGTGTAACTCTGGCGCTGAAGCCAATGAGAATGCATTGAAGCTTGCCTCTTTTTACAACAACAGAAAGAAGGTGATTGCCTTTAAAGGTGCTTTCCATGGCAGAACATCACTCGCGGTTTCTGCAACGGATAATCCTAAGATTATTGCGCCGGTAAATGAGACAGATAACGTTGTTTTCCTGCCTTTTAATGATGTAGCCGCACTGGCACAGGCCTTTGAAGATCATGGAGAGGAAATTTCCTCGGTAATCATTGAAGGTATTCAGGGTGTAGGCGGTATTAAGGAAGCTTCTGTGGAGTTCCTGAAATCGATCAGATCCTTTTGTGACCAGTACGATGCGGTGTTTATTGCAGATAGCGTACAATGTGGATACGGTCGCACAGGCTTGTTTTATTCGCATGATTATGCTGGCGTAAGTGCAGATATCTATACCATGGCGAAAGGCATGGGTAATGGTTTTCCGATTGGCGGCATCTCCATTGCGCCGAAGTTTGTGCCATGGCACGGCATGCTGGGTACCACTTTTGGTGGTAATCACCTGGCTTGTGCTGCTGCATTAGCAGTTTTGGAAGTGATGGAGCAGGATCAGCTGATGAAAAATGCTGCGGATCTTGGTGCTTACCTGATCTCGGAGATTAAGAAATTCCCGGAAGTGAAGGAAGTTCGCGGTCGTGGTTTAATGATCGGTATTGACCTGCCTGCAGAACTTTCCGGCGTAAAGAAAAACCTGCTTTTCAAACATCATATTTTCACCGGCGAAGCAAAGCCTAATGTGATCCGTTTATTACCTGCACTGAACCTTACGAAGGCACATGCAGACCAGTTCCTTGAAAAATTCTCCCTGGCTTTAAAAGATTAAGAATCCTGTTATGAAACAATTTACATCTGTACATGATGTTGCGGACGTTGAAACTTTGGTTAAAGAGGCTTTAAATTTAAAATCAAACCCATATAGCGATAAGCAACTTGGCGAAAATAAGACCCTTGGTCTTGTTTTCCTGAACCCGAGTTTACGCACGCGTTTAAGCACGCAGAAGGCCGCCATTAACCTTGGCATGAGTGTAATGGTGATGAACATGGATAAGGATGGCTGGGCACTGGAAACGCAGGATGGTGTGGTAATGAATGGTACCACCGTTGAACACATCCGTGAAGCTGCTGCAGTAATGGGGCAGTATTGTGATATTTTAGGCTTGCGCTCCTTTCCAAAGCTGAAAGACCGTGAGGAGGATTACAGTGAGGACTTCTTCAATAAGTTTGTTTCTTACTGCGGCGTACCCGTGGTAAGTCTGGAAAGCGCTACGCGCCACCCACTGCAGAGCCTTGCCGACCTGGTCACCATCAAAGAAACCTGGAAAGGAGAAGCTAAACCGAAGGTGGTGCTGGCCTGGGCACCTCATGTGAAAGCATTGCCGCAGGCTGTTCCGAACTCTTTCTCGGAATGGATGTGTAAGGCGCAGGAACTGGGTATGGTAGATTTTACCATTGCACAGCCTGAAGGTTTTGAACTGCACGAAGGCTTTACGCCTGGTGCGAAGATTTCGCACGACATAGATGAGGCATTAGCAGGTGCAGATTACGTGTACGTGAAAAACTGGTCGAGCTATTCGTCTTACGGACAGGTGCTACCTTACCCGGAAGGCTGGATGATGAACAACGAGAAGCTGAAGTTGACGAATGATGCGAAGGTGATGCACTGTTTACCGGTGCGCAGGGATCTGGAGCTTTCTGCGGAGATCCTGGATGGCCCGAATTCATTGGTGATCCATGAAGCTGGAAACCGCCTGTGGGCAGCGCAAGCAGTTTTGAAAGACCTTTTGCAAAACCTATCTTAGGATTTCTTATCATCTGAAGGATTAGATTTTTCATGTCGAAAAATGATTGTAAGATCATGATCGCTTCATTGCTAAAACACATCATCAATGAAAAAGCCACTAACGATAGTAAAAATTGGAGGTAATGTAATTGACAATTCTGAGCAGTTGCATTACTTCCTGGAAGACTTCTCTGCATTGCCGGGGGATAAGATCCTGGTACATGGCGGCGGTAAAGTAGCCACGGAGCTTGGCGTATCTATGGGCGTTGAAGCGAAGATGGTTGATGGGCGCCGCATTACAGATATACATACTTTAAGGATCGTGACCATGGCTTATGCCGGTCTGATCAACAAAAATATTGTGGCCCAATTGCAGGCCCGGTATTGCAATGCAATCGGCTTAACCGGTGCGGACGGCAATACCATTAAAGCCGTGAAACGGCCCGTGAAGACCATTGACTATGGCTTTGTGGGTGACCTGGATGAACATTCCATTGCGGTAGATACCATATCAAGTTTATTAAATGCCAAGCTGGTGCCTGTGTTTTGTGCAATTACGCACGACGGGGACACCCAGCTATTGAATACCAATGCGGATACCATTGCTTCGGCAATTGCCGTAGCCATGTCTGCTGCATACGATACCACCTTAATTTATTGCTTCGAGAAGAAAGGCGTATTGCGCGATGTGGACGATGAAAGTTCCATATTGTCTGAGATTCGTTTGGATGAATTCGCTGCCCTGCAGGAGTCCGGGGTGATTTCCGGAGGGATGATCCCCAAGCTGCACAACGCTTTTGAAGCGATTAAAAGTGGGGTAAAGGAAGTGTACATCGGTCATGCCGATGAACTATTGAAGCAAGGTGCACAGCAAGGTACCCGTTTAACGCAATAATATGGAGCAATTTACAGGCAAGATCGCCATCATTGGCAGTGGAAATATCGGGACCTCCCTGGCTAAAGGGCTGGTAAAGTCGGGCTATGCTGCGGCTGCCCAAATTACGCTGACCCGCCGGAATATTGCGGGTTTAAGTGCATACGCGGATCAGGGTTTTGCGGTTTCTGCGGATAATCCTGCTGCAGTTGCTGCCGCAGATATTGTGGTGCTTTGCGTATTGCCACAGCAGTTGAACAGGCTGCTGGAAACGTTGCAGCCGGTCATAGACCCGCAGCGGCATCTGGTGATTTCAGTCGCCTCCGGCGTAAGCTGTGCCGACATCCGGAATAAGCTTTCTGATGCGCTGCAGGTGGTACGTGCAATGCCGAATACCGCCATTGCTATCGGACAATCGATGACCTGCGTGGCGACCGACCAGGCGGATGAAGCGAATGTACAGCTGGTGAGCACCATGTTTGAAACGGTTGGTGCCGTGGTAAAGATTAACGAGGACCTGATGACGGCCGCTACGGCGCTTTGCGCATGTGGTATTGCCTTCTTTTTACGGGCGATTCGCGCCGCCTCACAGGGTGGGGTAGAGATCGGCTTCCATGCCGAGGATGCGCTGAAGATGGCGGTGCAAACGGCGAAAGGCGCTGCAGATCTGCTGCTGCTGATGGAATCCCATCCGGAGCAGGAGATTGATAAGGTGACTTCGCCGAAAGGCTGTACCATAGCAGGCTTAAATGAAATGGAGCATAATGGCTTCAGTTCTTCACTGATAAAAGGCATAAAATTATCTGCAGTTAAAGCAGGTGAACTATATAAAAAAGAATAACTATGATGGAGAAACTGCAAAATGATGCAGTAGCATTGTTGAAAGAACTGATTACGATATCGTCGTTCAGCAGGGAAGAAGATAAAACAGCTGATGTAATTGAAGCGTTCCTACAGGAACGAAAGGTGAAGACCCAGCGACAGGGGAACAACATCTGGGCCTACAATGCCCATTTCGATAGCAGCAAACCCACTTTGCTTTTAAACTCTCATCATGATACCGTAAAGCCCAACTCCGGGTACAGCAGAGATCCTTTTTCAGCTGATGTAGAAGATGGAAAGCTTTACGGGCTGGGTAGCAATGATGCCGGCGGTTGTCTGGTTTCGCTGATTGCAACCTTCCTCTACTATTACAACGCTGAAGATTTAACGTATAACCTTTGCCTGGCTGCCACTGCTGAAGAAGAGATTTCTGGGGTAAATGGACTGGAAAGTATTTTGCCGGAGCTCGGAGTGCTTGATTTCGCCATTGTCGGTGAACCCACGCTGATGAATCTTGCCATTGCAGAAAGGGGCTTAATGGTGCTGGACTGCGAGGTTCATGGTAAGGCAGGGCATGCCGCTCGTGAAGAAGGCGAGAACGCCATCTATAAAGCTTTGCGGGACATTGAATGGTTCAGGTCCTATCGCTTTGCGAAGGTGTCGGAGCTATTTGGTCCCTTGAAAATGTCGGTTACGGTAATTAACGCCGGTTCACAGCATAATGTGGTGCCTGCGCTTTGCAGCTTTACGGTTGATGTGCGCGTTACGGATGCGTACACCAATGAGGAGGTGCTGAAGATCATTAAGACGAATGTAGATTGTACGGTGAAGCCGCGTTCTACACGTTTAAAGCCTTCATCGATTGACAAGGATCATCCAATTGTGCAAAGCGGTATCCGCATGGGTAAGCAGACTTATGGTTCACCAACGACTTCAGACCAGGCGCTGCTGAGCATCCCTTCTGTAAAAGTTGGTCCTGGTGATTCTGCACGTTCGCACATGGCGGATGAGTACGTGTATGTGCAGGAAATTCTGGACGGCATTGCAGGCTATGTAGAGATGCTGAAGCCTGTGATTACGGCAGGGACGCTGTAAGCGTGGTTCACCCCGCTCCTTTAGGGGGCTCTTATTAATTATTCCTATTTTTGTTTTAATTTAAATATTACGGTAAGCATGAAGATCTGGCAAAAAAACATAGATGTGAACAAGGACATCGAGGCATTTACGGTTGGGCGCGACCGGGAGCTTGACCTGGAAATGGCTGCTTTTGATGTGCTCGGGTCTTTAGCGCACGTTGAAATGCTTGAAAGTATCGGCTTGCTGAGCGCTGAAGAACTTAAATCCGTACAAGCGGCTTTGAAGCAGATTTACAAAGCGGTGGAATCCGGAGAATTCGTGATTGAAGATGCCGTTGAAGATGTGCACTCCCAGGTGGAGTGGCTGCTGACGCAGCGCATCGGCGAAGCCGGTAAAAAGATTCACAGCGGGCGCTCGAGAAACGACCAGGTGCTGGTTGACCTGAAGCTGTTTTTACGTGCCAGCATTGAAGGCATGGTGGCGAACACTTCGGCATTATTCGAGCAGCTGATTTCACTGAGCAACACGCATAAGGATAAGCTGCTGCCGGGTTATACGCATTTGCAGATCGCGATGCCATCTTCTTTCGGCCTTTGGTTCGGTGCCTTTGCAGAAAGCCTGGTTGATGATATGGAAATGATGCTTGCAGCATGGAAGATCACCAACAAAAACCCACTTGGCTCTGCTGCGGGCTACGGGTCTTCTTTTCCTTTAAACCGGACGATGACGACCGAACTGCTTGGCTTTGAGCGCCTGAACTACAACGTGGTTTATGCACAAATGGGCCGCGGTAAAACGGAGCGTATTCTGGCGCAGGCAATGTCGTCTGTAGCGGCAACGCTGGCCAAGATGGCGATGGATGTGTGTTTGTTCATCAACCAGAACTTCAGCTTCATCAGCTTCCCCGCAGAGCTGACTACCGGTTCGAGCATTATGCCGCATAAAAAGAATCCTGATGTGTTCGAGCTGATTCGCTCACGCTGTAATAAGATTCAGGCATTGCCGAATGAAATTGCCATGATGACCACGAACCTGCCTTCAGGTTACCACAGGGATCTGCAATTGCTGAAAGAAGGCTTGTTCCCGGCAATCACATCTTTGAATGAGTGTCTGGAAATGGCAACGTATATGTTACAGCACATAGAGGTGAAGGACGGCATTCTGGAGGATAAAAAGTATGCATATTTGTTCAGTGTAGAGTCGGTGAATGAACTTGCACTGAATGGCGTACCTTTTAGAGAGGCCTACAAAATTGTAGGGGAGACCATAGAAAACGGTACTTTTGAACCAGGCTCTGCCGTGAACCATGTCCATGAGGGCAGTATCGGCAATTTGTGCAACAGCGAGATTTCAGACATGATGAATGCGGTGCTTGTGCAGTTCAATTTTGAAAAAGTAAAAACTGCCATTGATAAACTGCTGGCAGATTAATTAAATCCATAACAATGAATGTATCCTTATTAGCAAACGCCCTGATCGGCTCGGAGATTATCAAAATTGGAAATGAAGTCAACGAACTGAAGCGAAAGGGCGCCAAGATTGCCAACTTAACCATTGGTGATTTTGACCCTGCTGTATTCCCAATTCCTGATGCACTGAAGTCGGAGATCATTGCGGCGTATAACGATCATCAAACCAACTATCCGCCTGCGGATGGTATACTGCCTTTGCGCGAAACGGTAGCGAAGCTATTGGAAAATCGCCTGGAGCTAAGCTACGGCACCGGTGACATTCTGATTTCCGGCGGCTCCAGACCTTTGATCTATGCGACTTACCTCGCGCTGGTTGATCCGGGAGATAAGGTGATTTATCCGGCACCGTCCTGGAATAACAACCACTATTGTACTTTGTCCTCCGCGAATGGTGTAGCGGTTGAAACCACGGTAGAAAACAACTTTATGCCTACTGCAGCACAGTTGAAGCCGCACTTGAAGGGTGCGACCCTGCTGGCGCTATGTTCTCCGCTGAACCCGACGGGTACGATGTTTACAGCAGAACAGCTGGAGGAAATCTGTGACATTGTGCTGGAGGAAAATAAATCCCGCGCAGCGGGGGAGAAGCCCTTGTACTTGATGTACGACCAGATCTACTCCCTGCTGACCTTTGATAAGGCGCATGTAAACCCGGTGACTTTACGTCCTGAACTGAAAGATTACGTGATCTATATCGACGGTATTTCGAAGGCTTTGGCGGCGACTGGTGTAAGGGTAGGTTGGGCTTTCGGGCCAACGGAGATGATCTCTAAGATGAAAGCATTACTGGGCCATATTGGTGCCTGGGCGCCGAAAGCGGAGCAAGTAGCGGTTAGTAAGTACTTCGCGGACGATGCGCAGGTGGATACGTTCTTAGGGGAGTTTAAAGAGAAGATTCAGTTGAGCCTGAATGCGATCTATGCCGGCTTCAAAGGCCTGAAGGCTGAAGGATTCGCCGTTGATGCAGTGGTGCCCATGGGTGCGATTTACCTGACCATCAAGATTGATTATATCGGCAAAACGACGCCGGAGGGCAATGTGCTTAAGGACAGTGCAGATGTAAACTTCTACCTGATCAAGGAAGCGCAATGCGCTTTAGTGCCATTCTCTGCGTTCGGCAATGATCACAGCATGCCTTGGTTCCGTGCTTCCGTTGGCGGCTGCTCACTGGAAGACATCCAGGCGATGGTACCGAGAATTAAAGCTGCATTGAGTAAGCTGAAGTAAGGTTTTTGTTGCTGCGCGCAGCGCTTTACATTTGACATATACAGCAAAGGCGACCAATTGGTCGCCTTTGCTGTATATGTGCTTTACTTGAATTCTCATGTTCTACTTGAATTCTGACGTTTTATGGAATTCGATATCCGGGTAATCCCGCATGGTCATGTTGATCATGAAGTCGTTATCTGCGAGGTAAACGGGGTTACCGTCTTTGTCGGTCCCAATATGCGCCTGTTTACGTTTAAGGAATTCTTCGAGTTTCTTTTTGTCCTTTGAAGTTACCCAGTTTGAACGGCTGTACGTTAGCGTGCGGAAATGCGCTTTAGCGCCATATTCGTGTTCTAATCTGAAGGCAATTACCTCGAACTGCAGTTCACCTACGGCACCGATGATCTTACGGTTACCAGGCTGCTGCACAAAGAGCTGTGCCACACCTTCTTCGGTAAGCTGCTGAATGCCTTTTTCCAGCTGTTTCGTTCTTAATGGATCTCTGTTCTCTACTTCCTTGAATATCTCAGGAGAGAAGCTCGGAATACCCTTAAACTGAAGTTTCTCGCCCTCTGTAAGGGTGTCACCAATCTTGAAGTTGCCGCTATCGTATAATCCGACAACGTCACCAGGCCAGGCTTCTTCCACAATACTCTTCTCGTTAGCCATGAAGTCCATTGGATTGGAGAACTTCAGCTTTTTATCCTGACGGGTGTGGTAGTAGAACTTGTTCCGTTCGAACTTACCGGAGCAGATTCTTAAGAATGCGATGCGGTCGCGGTGCTTAGGGTCAAGGTTTGCGTGGATCTTGAATACAAATCCACTGAAGTTCTTCTCTTCTACCGTTACCATGCGTTCTTCCGCTTCGCGGCTTTTAGGACTTGGTGCGATATTGATGAAGGTATCCAGAAGTTCCTTGATACCGAAGTTGTTAATGGCACTGCCGAAGAACACCGGTGCAAGCAGACCTTCGGTGTACATTTGGCTATCCAGGTGACCGTAAACGCCTTCTACAAGCTCCAGATCCGTCTTTAAACCGTCAAGTTCTTTGGGTTTAAGGAAGTTGCTAAGCTTTTCATCTTCCAGATCACTAACCTCAATTACAGGTTCGCTGATCTTCGTTTTATCGGGTTCGAATAAGTTTAGATGCTTGTTGTAGATGCTGTAAACGCCTTTGAAGGTATGACCCTGGCCGATTGGCCATGATAGTGGGCACAGGCTGATGTTTAGTTTGTTTTCGATCTCATCCAGCAAATCAAAGGCGTCTTTACCCTCACGGTCCATCTTATTGATGAAGATGATTACCGGCGTGTTACGCATACGGCAAACGCCCATGAGTTTCTCGGTTTGTTCCTCCACACCTTTCACACAGTCGACCACGAGAATTACGCTGTCCACTGCAGAAAGCGTTCTATAGGTGTCTTCCGCAAAGTCCTTGTGACCTGGAGTATCCAGGATGTTAATTCGCTTACCATTATATTCAAAACCCATCACGGAAGTGGCTACGGAGATTCCGCGCTGCTTCTCTATTTCCATGAAATCGGAGGTGTTGCTTTGATTGGCTTTGTTCCTTTTAACCGCACCCGCGGTATTGATTGCACCTCCGAAAAGCAGGAATTTCTCGGTAAGGGTTGTCTTCCCGGCATCGGGGTGACTGATGATGGCAAAGGTTTTTCTTTTTTCTATTTCTGGGTGGATCATAAAGGATTACGCCTGTTTTTGAATAAGGCTGCAAAGATAACTATAATATAAATAAGAAAAACCGGCACTAAGGCCGGTTTTGTAATGGTAGTACGCTTTGTTAACCTCTTCCGCCGCCGCGGCTTGCTCTGCTGGCGCCTGATCTTTCAGCACCATTGCTGCCCATAGCACGGGCTTCCGAGGAGCGCTGTGGCGCTTGTACGCGTTCTGTACGTTGTGGGGTAGACATCTGCTGTTGACGTACCTGTCTTTGCTGCACTTCACGCTGTTGTCTTTGTTGCGACTCGCGTTGTTGATTCTGCTGCGCCTCCCGCTGTAGTCTTTGGGATTCACGTTGCGTTCTTTGCAGCGCCTCACGTTGTTGATCCCGTGCTTCTACTTGCTTTTGCGCTTCGCGTTGTTGGGTCAACTGTACCTCCCGCTGTTGTCTTTGCTGCGCATCGCGTTGCTGTCTTTGTTGTGCCTCACGTACTTGGTTTTGCGCATCACGTTGCTGGTTTTGAGCTTCACCGCGTTGTACCGGGCTCCGCTGAACTCCATTACCTTGTTCACGTTGTGCGCGGGCAGTTGCCAATGCTTTCTGCTCACTTCCAGTGTTACGATCACGGGTGTTTCGGTCCAGGGTAACACGCTCTGAAGAAACGCGGTTTTCATTGAAACGACCTGAAGGCCTGTTCATGTTCTCATTGCGAGGCTGCCCAGCATCCCTGCGGCCATCATTTCTAGCAAGTGCATCTCTTTGTACCACTGTTCTTGGTGCTGCATTTTTGTTGTCTGCACCTCTCGCAGGGCGAGGATTGTAGATGTTTACAGTAGTGTTGGAAATGCTGTTTCTGCCTGGACGGCTGTTTCTATTGATGTTGTATACCGTCACATCACGGTTGGTTACGCGTCTGATCTCCTCTCTTCTAGGACCGGTGTAATAGGTGTTCCTGTTGTTCACATACACGTTGTTGATGATTACGGTATTGTTGATGTAACGTGCATTTCTATATGAACGATATCTTGGAAAACGGTCTATGTATATCCTGGTCTGCGGTACGAATACCCACCAGAAGCTCGGTACGTTAAATCCAACGCTGATGCTTGGCCCTAATGGTGCCCAGCCGTATTGGCCGCCACCACTTCGCCAGTTCACCCATGCAGGTCCCCAGGTGGTATCCGGAATCCACATCCACTGGTTGTAACGGTCTGTCACCCAGCGGCCATAGTGAAATGGCGCCCAGCCCCAGTCGTATTCAGATACCCAGGTGTTCCCATATTCGGTCATCACCCAGCGGCCATTGGTGTAATACGGCCTAAACTCCCGCTGATCTACATCAGGCCGCCATACATAACCGTACTGCGGATCCTGAATCCAGGTGCCGTAAGGGGAAAGCTCATCGTAGAAAGTCTGTAACGAGATGTCCTCGTCCTGTGCAAACACTTTCTGGGTCATTCCGGTGAGGAGCAACATAAGCCCCAGCACAATCGCCGGCAGTTTAATCATGTGTTTCATTGTATTTGGATTTGTGTGTGTTGTTAACCTAAACTATTGGTATGAGTGGGTGTGCCCCTTAATGGTTTAATTATGCATGCATAATAACATTTAAATTACAATAGAACCCTAATGAGCGTCGTTATCTGGTGTTTAAAAATTGAAAAACTATTCAATATACTGATTATTAGATGATCAAACAATTACAAAGGTTGCATGTGACATAAAGATTATTCTAAAAATTCCAGAATTCGCTTTACAACTATTTATTTCGACCTTTGTGATCTAATTTTCCATTATGCAAAGAGGAGTTCTTTTTCTTATACCTGTACCGCTGGCAGAAAACGCGGCGACCAAAACTTTCACTGCCTACAACATTGAGGTAATCAATTCGATCAATACGTACATCGTAGAGAATGAGAAAACCGCACGTAAATTTTTGAAAGAAGCAGGTATTAAGATCCCACAAAGTGAACTTGTGATTCATGATTATGGGAAGCATAAAAGGGGGAATTCGCTGGTGCCTTTCTTTAAGGAGCTGATGACTGGCAAAGATGTTGGCCTGATGAGCGAAGCCGGCTGTCCGGGTGTAGCGGATCCAGGTGCAGAGGTGGTTGCCGAAGCACACAAACGTGGGATTAAAGTTGTGCCGCTTTCCGGTCCGAACTCTATTTTGCTGGCGCTGATGGCATCTGGCTTTAATGGCCAAAGCTTCACCTTCCATGGCTATATACCCATTGATAAAGTAGAAAGAGGCAAGAGAATTAAGGAGCTGGAACAACTCGCGGAGAAAAACCGTCAGACGCAGATCTTCATTGAAACGCCGTTCCGTAACAACCACCTGTTTGATGATATTTTGAAGAATACCGCTGCGCAGACGTTACTTTGTGTGGCCTGCAACCTGACTGCAGAAGACGAATTTGTTAAAACACAAACCATCGGGCAGTGGAAACAGGAGAAAATTGACCTGCATAAAAAGCCTACGATATTTTTGATTTACCGTGAACACCAGCGCTAATCGAGATTACTGAATATTATATAGCCGCCTGAGCCCTTAAGCTCAGGCGTTTTTGTTTCAGGTGTAAGCAGTCTGAAAATTTGAATGTGAAACGGTCGTTTTCATCACCGAACGTGTCCGTTGCAGGGCAGAAATGGCGTGGCAGAGATTTGTTGTTTTCTATGCAAGAAGTGGTCCTGGCAAGTCAGGCATAACCTCAAAGATTTACCGTCGTTATCAAACGAGCCTTGTTCATTGCAGGGCAAAAAGGCCCAGTAGAGATTTATAGCTTTCCTTACAAGAAGTGTTCATCGTAGCGCAGAAAAGACCAGCAATTGATACTTGAACAGCCAGTACCCTCTGCTACGTCCTTAGCGGTACATATTCTTTCCTTCAATAAACTCCAGTACGCTGTCTGGCAGGAAGTACTGCACGTTTTTACCTTCCTTAATCGCATTGCGGATGAAAGTGGATGAAATCTCCATATTCGGGGTATCCGTCACGCGGATTGCAGGATGACCTTCCCACTCACTGATGTCCGCCCCAGGGCGGGGATAAACGTAAATTGTATGATTGGCCAGCAGGACTTCGTAATTCTTCCACTTCTTCAATGAAGCAAGGTTATCCGCACCCATGATCAGCGAGAACTCGCGACCAGGGTACTTCTCCTTCAGATATGCCAGCGTATCCACCGTATAAGAGGGTTGTGGCAAGCCAAACTCGATGTTGCTCACCTTCAGGTGCTCCGAATTTTCAGTCGCAAGCCTGGTCATCTCCAGCCGGTCGTACATGTTGGTCAGCTTGCGCTTATCCTTCAGTGGATTGTGCGGGGAAACCACCATCCATACTTCATCCAGGTCGGTAAAATTCGCCATGTAGCTGGCGATGATCAGATGCCCGGTATGCACCGGATTGAAAGATCCAAAGAATAAACCTACGTTCATCTGTTTAGAAAGGCTATTTGCTGATGAAGTCCGCTACAAGCTGCTCCGCTTCTTTGCAGGCCGTTTCTAGATCGTAGTTCTTCAGAATAACATCAAATTTATCGGCATATTGAAGCTCTTTTTCTGCCTTGATAAAGCGTTCCTGCAGCTTTTCCTCACTGTCGGTGCCCCGGCCACTCAAACGTTCCTTCAGAACCTCCAAAGATGGTGGCTGCACGAAGATCGCCAACGCATCCTGCTCGTATTTACGTTTCAGGCGTAAGCCACCTTCCACATCAATATCAAAAATCACATGTTTATCGTCGTTCCAGATTCGCTCAATTTCCGAGCGCAGCGTACCGTAGAAAGTGCCACTGTATACTTCTTCAAACTCCACGAATTCCTGACGGGCAACGCGGTGTAAGAAATCTTCTTTTGTGATAAAATAATAGTCGTTTTCATGTACTTCGGCACCTCTGGATTCGCGGGTCGTTGCAGAGATCGAGAAGCTAAGGTTGGGAAACTTCTGTAGTAGATGCTTTACAATGGTTGTTTTACCAGCACCAGAAGGAGCGGAGAATATGATGAGTTTACCTTGTTTCATTTGTGTATGTTGAGCCTGTTAAAGTACGTTTAACAGCTGTTCCTTAATCTTTTCCAATTCTTCTTTCATGCCCACAACCAGTTGCTGGATTTGTGCATCATTCGCCTTTGCACCCATGGTGTTGATCTCGCGACCAATCTCCTGAGAGATAAAACCTAACTTTTTACCGTTTGCATCTTTGCTCTTCAGCGTCTGTGTGAAATACTCGCAATGACTTCTCAGGCGGATCTTTTCCTCCGTGATGTCAAGCTTATCAATATAATAGATCAGCTCCTGCTCCAGACGGTTCTGGTCTACATTCACTTTACCTACATTATCTTCCAGGAATTGATTCAGGCGGGCCCGGATTTGTGGAATTCGCAGCGGCTCCAACACTTCAATCTGCGAGAAAAGATCAAGAATGTTCTTGATTCGAAGCTCCAGGTCCGTTTTAAGCACATCACCCTCTGTTGTTCTGAACTGGTTAAAATTGCTTAATGCAGCTAAAAATGTTGCGTGTACAATGTCCCATTCACCTTCGTTTACTACCTCTTCCGCATAGGAAATAACCTCCGGAAGGTTTAACACCGCCTGTAGCAGGTTGTTAGAATTGGCGCCAAGATTTACATTGATGGCCTCCAGTTCACGGTAATATTTACTTAATAAAGCGGCATTGATGGTAGCACCTTTAAGACTTTCTTCGCCGCGTTCAATGTTAATAGAAACGTTTACTTTACCGCGTTCAATGTCTTTACTGCAGATGTTGCGTAGTAGCAGTTCTTTTTCAGAAAAGGCTTTAGGAAGCTTCAGGCTGAGTTCCAGAAACTTACTGTTCAGGGATTTGATCTCTACAGAAAACTTGGTGTTTTCATGATCAGTAGAAGCCAGGCCAAAACCTGTCATTGATTTTATCATGTGCAAAGATAGGATTTATTGTTAAAATGCTTAATTCCCGCGACTTTTTACGCAGCTATTTGGCAAGGCCATGGCATTTAACATTATTTAACGCCAAAGCTCCTTAACAAAACGTAATTTTATGCGTTAGCATTTATGATGAAGTTACGCCTGTTATATCCCATTCTTTTACCCATTTTCAGCCTTCTTTCCTTCAGTGAGGCCCTTGCACAGCAGGAGTTTCAGCTAAAGGGTGTGGTTATGGAGAATGGCAGCAACAACCGCATCGCACTGAGCGAGATCACCAATAAGCGGAACAAGTTTGTTGTGGGGAGTAACGACCTGGGTATTTTTCAGATCCGTGCCGCCATAGGCGATACCTTGCTGGTTATCAAGAGAGATTTCGGCGACCGCGAAATTGTAGTGGTTTCTCAGCAGGATGTACTGGTTCGTATGAACCGGACCACCCTGAATACCGTAAACATTTACGGACAGACGCGAAAAGAGGAGATGAACGAGATCAAACAGGAGTTCCGGAATAAAGGCTCTTTTTACGCGGGCAAGCCACCTTTGTTATCCTACGTTTTCACGCCTTTAACTGCGCTGTATGAACTCTTTGGCAAAACCCCCAAGAATGCCAAACGCTTCAATCGTTACTATAATAATGAAATGCAGCAGTCGCAAATTGACGGCTTTTTCAATGAAGCGCTGATCAAAAAGAACACGCCGCTGGAAGGTAAGGAGCTCGAAAACTTCATGCTAAACTACCGTCCGGACTACGAAAAAGCCAAGAACTGGACCACCTACGACGCCATTAAGCACATCCGGGATGCTTATGCACAGTATGCAGATACTTTAAAAAACAAGGGAAAATAAGCTGAAAGGTGATCACCTAACACCAGATCAAACAACGCTGCTAAAGAAAAATTAAATGGAAAGGGCTTCACATGCCTTTTCGGCAGCAAGCTTCTCGGCGTTTTTCTTGTTGTAATCTCTACCGATACCTACAACTTCACCGTCAACAAGTGCATGGATGGTAAAAAGCTTCGCACTTTCACCAGCACCGTTATCCACCATGTCGAACGTAAAATCTTTACCCTGGCGCTGGCACCATTCAATAAGCTTGCTTTTGAAGTTGGTTTCTGTCACCTCCAGCATATGGATGTCGATGTAAGGCTTAACAATCCTTTTCATCAGAAACTCTTTGGTAAAGTCGTAACCCTTATCCAGGTAAATGGCGCCGATTAAAGCTTCAAAAGCATCACCCAACATAGAATGATGCTTAGATTGCATGTTCACCATTTTTTGATCGAAGATAATCAGCTGATCAAAACCCATCTTTCTGGCGAGTTGATTCAGGTTGGCACGGTTAACGATCTTAGACCGCATCTCCGTTAAAAAGCCCTCTTCCTTGTATGGATAGCTTTTAAAAAGCAATTCAGCAATAACAGAACCCAGGATGGCATCACCCAGAAATTCCAGACGTTCATTGCTGCTTTTGCTTCCGTTCTTTAACAATCTGGCCACAGAGCGATGTCTGAAAGCCATCTTATACAGGACCGTATTTCCTGGGATGAAGCCTAAAATGTTCTTAAGCTTCCTGATAAAAACCTTATCAGCCGAGAAATAAAGCTTATATAATCTAAGCAACGTTTGCTACCGTTAAAGAAACCAACATGATTACTCTTCGTACTTTTTGAATACTACAGAAGCATTGTGCCCACCGAAACCGAAAGTGTTGCTTAATGCAGCACGAACTGTACGTTTCTCTGCTTTGTTAAACGTGAAGTTTAAGTTCGCATCGAACTGTGGATCATCTGTAAAGTGGTTGATTGTAGGCGGAACGATGTCATTCTGAACAGCTAAGATCGCTGCAATCGCTTCAATGGCACCAGCAGCACCAAGCAGGTGGCCAGTCATTGATTTAGTAGAGCTGATGTTCAGGTTATAAGCATGTTCACCGAATAGGTCAACGATGGCGCTGATCTCGGAAATATCACCCAGTGGGGTAGATGTTCCGTGAACGTTGATGTAGTCGATCTCTGAAGTATTCATTCTGGCGTCATTCAAAGCATTGCTCATCACCATCTTAGCACCTAATCCTTGCGGATGTGGAGCGGTAATGTGATTCGCATCTGCACTCATGCCACCACCAACAATTTCAGCATAGATCTTAGCACCACGCTTTTTCGCATGTTCCAGTTCTTCAAGAATGATGGTTCCGGCACCTTCACCTGCTACAAAGCCCTCACGGTCTTTATCAAACGGGCGGGAAGCGGTTGATGGGTCATCATTTCTGGTCGAAAGGGCATGCATGGCATTAAATCCACCAATACCAGCTTCGTTGATAATTGCTTCAGAACCGCCTGAGATAATCACGTCGGTCATGCCAAGACGAATGTAGTTATATGCGTCGATCATGGCATTTGTAGAAGAAGCACAAGCAGAAACTGTGGCGAAGTTTGGTCCGCGAAGACCATATTTAATAGATATATGTCCTGGAACAATATCTATAATCATCTTTGGAATAAAGAATGGGTTGATTCTAGGGGTACCATCACCGGAGAAGAAATTACGCATTTCTTCAAGGAAAGTCTTAATACCACCAATACCAGAGCCCCAGATTACACCAATCCGGTTGGTGTCAAGGGTAGAAAAATCAAGTTGACTATCTTTAACTGCCTCATCTGTAGAAGCAATTGCATACTGGACAAATGGATCAAGCTTACGTGCTTCTTTTCTATCCATGAACTCTTCAGGATTGAAATTCTTAAGCTCGCATGCAAATTTAGTCTTGAATTTTTCGGTGTCAAAACCTGTGATCGGTCCAGCGCCGCTCACACCATTTAATAAGGCTTCCCAATATTCCGGGACAGTATTACCAATTGGAGTGAGCGCACCTAAACCTGTAACTACTACTCTTTTTAATTCCATTTATACGGATTATACGGAGACCGTATGTTTTACTTTACGTTTTTTTCTAAGTAAGCAACTGCTTGACCAACTGTACCAATGGTTTCAGCTTGATCATCTGGAATTGCTACATTGAATTCTTTTTCGAATTCCATGATCAACTCTACAGTATCCAAAGAATCCGCACCTAGGTCGTTCGTGAAAGAAGCTTCTGGGGTAACTTCGTTTTCATCAACACCTAATTTTTCAACGATAATAGCCTTAACTCTTGAAGCAATATCAGACATAATGTTATAATTTAATGGTTAAATAATTCAGTGCAAAGAAAAATAAATTCTAACACATTTCAAATGTTTTTATTTCTCTGGGTTTCTAATGTTTAATTTCAATCGGCAAAGTTAGAATTAGTTTTATAATTTCGTGGCCTAAAGCAATTAATCTGATTTGACCAGAACCTATTTAAAATTATCCCTCGATCTGGACTTTATTCTGATTGCCATAACGGCGCCTTTGAAAGATTATGTGCTCTGCCACAAAATTAATACAAGGCTCGATTATAACTTCAGCAAAATCGATGATCATGAAGTCTTTTTTAACATAGACGAACCTGCCTTAGCTTTCTCCAAATACCATTTTGAAGCCGAACCAGACGGTAACGTTTACTTCATTGTTAACAATCGAAACCCTGAAGGGTTTTTAATTCCTGAAATGAACAAAGTCGATTATTTCCTTGTTGTACACAATTATATCGACGAGGAAGATCTCAATTTCTTACTTAAGGGACTAAATCAAATACCTGATATACAGCTTGCTGTGCAAGTTGATCCTTTTAAGCTCAAATCCCGAGAAAACCTCGTTATGTAAATTTTACACCAGGGGTGTAGTAAATACACTATATTTGAATCTTGCAATAAACAGTAAATTAACGATTAAGCAGAGGGATTTTAGGTACGCACCCTTTATTTTAGCTCTGTTTATCCAACATTTAATAAAAGTAAATTCCAATGAAACCTTTTCATTCAAGAACAAAAATTGTGGCCACATTAGGCCCTGCCTCAGCCAAACCAGATGTTTTATTAAGTATGTTCAATGCAGGATTGGATGTTTGCCGCTTAAACTTTTCCCATGGCTCACAAGCTGTTCACCAGGAAGTTATAGATACAATCAAAAGTCTGAACGAGAAACATGATTATAACGTTGGTATTCTAGCTGATTTACAAGGCCCTAAAATCCGCATTGGTATGGTTAAGGACGGTGGCATTCACCTTGTTAATGGTAACCGCACCACCATCACCACCAAAGAATGTATCGGTAACGAAGAACGCATATATATTACCTACGAAACTTTCCCGCAAGATGTGAAAGCAGGTGAAATCATCCTTTTAGATGATGGTAAACTGCAATTGCGTGTTGTAGAAACTAACCTTGAAGATGAGGTGGTTTGTGAGGTTGTTCACGGCGGTATCCTAACCTCCAGAAAAGGGGTAAACCTTCCAAATACCAAAGTTTCCATTCCTTCGCTAACAGTTGAAGACCGTAAAAACCTGGACTTCGTACTGGAGAATGATGTAGAATGGATTGGTTTATCTTTCGTACGTAACGCTGAAGATATTATTGAACTTAAAGACATTATCGCTTCAAGAGGCAAGACCGCTAAGGTCATCGCGAAAATCGAGAAACCTGAAGCCATCGCTAACATTGATGCAATTATCGCTGCTTCAGACGCTGTTATGGTTGCCCGTGGTGACCTGGGTGTTGAAATGCCAATGGAAGAAGTTCCTTTGTTGCAGAAAATGATCGTTAACAAATGCCGCGCAGCTTCAAAACCTGTTATCGTAGCAACACAAATGCTGGAAAGCATGATCACCACACCACGTCCAACACGTGCAGAGGTGAATGACGTTGCCAATTCGGTACTTGACGGTGCAGATGCAGTGATGTTGAGTGGTGAAACCTCTGTAGGTGAGTTTCCATTAATCGTAATTGAAACCATGCAGAAGATCATCCAGAACATCGAGCAGAACAACTATCCGTTCTATGCAGATAAATATCTTAAAACCAGTGCAGAGACGTTCTTAAGCGATGCAGTATGTGATTCAGCGGTATTCCTGGCTAAACAAACCAAAGCTGTAGGCATCGTATGTATGACTTTAAGTGGTTATACTGCATTCGAAATCTCCAGCCACAGACCTGATGCGTTGATCTATATCTTCACCAGCAACAGAACGCTGTTAAACAGCTTAAGTCTGGTATGGGGCGTTCAAGGCTTCTACTACGATAAATTTGAAAGCACTGATGAAACCATCATTGATGTTAATCAGTTCCTGAAAGATAAAAAGCTAATCAAAAAAGGCGATGTAATCATCAATACCGCAGCAATCCCTATGGTGCGCAAGGGTAAAACCAATATGGTGAAGATTACAACAATCGATTAATCGGATAATATAAATTGCAAAATTTTCATAGTTTTGCAATCCGAAAAGGAGAGGTGTCCGAGTGGTTGAAGGAGCACGCCTGGAAAGTGTGTATACCTCAAAAGGGTATCGAGGGTTCGAATCCCTCTCTCTCCGCACCACATAACAAGAAAGCCCGTTGATCATCAACGGGCTTTCTTGTTTCTATACCTCTCTGGCTTCCTGCTTCACCCGTGCACTTAAATCCACGAGCTTATTCACCAGCAGTTCAATGTCCAGCGGCTTGGAAATGTAATCATCCATACCGGCCTGCATACAGCGTTCAATATCCTGACTCATCGCATTGGCCGTCATCGCCATAATGAGGGGTCTGCTGCCATACTGCGCACGGATGACCTCCGCTGCCTGAATACCATCAAGTACTGGCATCTGCACGTCCATCAGTACCAGATCATAATCTCCTGAGGCAACCATGTCCAGCGCATTCTGACCATCTACTGCCAAGTCTGGCGCATAGCCAAGTTTAGTTATCACCCGGGTAATCAGGCGCTGGTTCATCATGTTATCTTCCGCTATTAGAATCCGGAAAGGATAGCTTTGTGCAAAGCCTTCCGAAAGCACGCGCTTCGCAGATGCAGCCGCTTTTACGTCCTGTTGCATCTTCCGGTTTGCCGATCCGAGTTGCGCAATGTCGCATTCTATTTCAAAGCTGAAGCAGCTCCCGGAACCTTCAAAACTCTTCACCGAAATCTCACCACCCATAAGCCTGATCAGTTTCTCACAGATCACGAGCCCTAAGCCTGTGCCACCGAACTTCCTGGTGATGGTTGAGTCGATCTGATTAAAGGGCTTAAACAGCTTGCTAAGCTGCTCCGGATCAATACCAATGCCCGTATCCTTCACATCAAAGCCAATTCTGATCTTTTCCGCAGTTTGATGAACACAAAAAGCCTTCACCGATACGCTACCTTTGCTGGTAAACTTTACGCCATTACCAACCAGATTGATCAGCACCTGACTTAATCGGTGACTGTCACCGACAATAATTTCAGGAATCGCAGCGTCCAGGTCCGAAATCAGCTTAATTCCGGATTCCTGTACTTTCGGCGCAAAAATCGAGAACACATCCGCGATGCATTTGCGCAGATCGAAGGCATGCGCCTCCAGTTCCATCATGCCCGATTCGATCTTAGAATAATCTAGCACGTCATTTATAACGCTCATCAAAGACTTGCCGCTGGTCACAATGGCGGTGGTATATTCTTCCTGTTCGGTATCCAGGGCTGTTTTAGAAAGGAGGGAGGCCATACCCAACACACCATTTAATGGCGTACGCAGTTCATGACTCATGGTGGCCAGGAAAGTGCCTTTAGCAAGGTTTGCTTTATCCGCCAACTCCTGTGCTGCTTCCGCCATTAGCCTGGCTTTTTGCTCCTCATCTTTCTGCTTTAGCAGTTCCTGATTTACGATTTCCAGTGACTTTGTCTTCAAGCTAAGTTCCTTCGCCTGCTCGCTAATTGCTTTGGATTGTGTCCGCAATGCTTCCGTCTGTTGCTGAAGCGCCTGGTTCAGGTTTTGCAAGTGGAGTTGCTGTGACTCGATCTTTTTTGTTCTGTTGCGAACGAGATGCTCCAGCTTGGCCTTCTGCAGGGTAATGTATGTGATTCTTAAATAGTAGAGCTCGATCAATGCAGAAACCAATAGGATTGCCGCAAGAATCTGGAAGAAACGCGTCTGATAAAAAGGCGGTACAACAACCAGCTCCAGACGAGTTTCTTTGTCGTTCCAGACACCGTCATTGTTGGCTGCCTTTACCCTAAATACATATTTCCCCGGATCCAGATTGGTATAAGTGGCTTCTTGTTGATTCCCTACATACCGCCAATCCCCATCGAAGCCATCCAGGCGGTAAGCATACTTATTCTGCTCCGGGATCGTGTAGTTTAGCGCTGCAAAATGTAAGGTCAGTACGGAAAATTCAGTCTTAACCTCAATCCTTTTCGTAGTTAAAATATTCTCATGTAGAATGCTGTCTGCGCCGCCAGGTAAAACGGGCTTGTTGAACAACGATATCCCGGTCAGAATCACGTCTGGCTTATGCTTGTTAATTCTCGCCTGTTTCGGATCAATGCCGTTGAAGCCATTTACACTGCCGACGATCATCCGGCCATCTTTCAGCTTTTTACCCGAACCAGGGTTAAACTCCAGGCTGTTCAGCCCATTTTCATAGCCGTAATTGCGACTGACCCCGGTTTTTGGGTGCAGGCTGCTTAAACCCTGATTGGTGGTTACCCATAGTATGCCTTCTGCATCAGCATTGATGTAATTAATGTTGTTGTTCAGGAAACCATTCCTTTCCGTGAAGTGGCTAAACTTCCCGGTTTTAACGTTATAGTTGTTTAAGCCGCCCTCCAGCGTGCCAATGTACATGTTCCCCTGTTTGTCTTCGTAAAAAGCACTGATCACATCACTGCTTAACGCGGTATTACGGGTATTCAGGTGTTTGAAAGTTTTAGAGACAGGATTGTAAATGCTGATGCCCTTAGAGTAACCACCGATCCAGATGTTCCCCGCTTTATCTTCATACAGGGAATAGATTACATTGTCGCACACCGTATTTGCATCCTTGGCATTGTGCATCAATTTTTCCACTAGGCCGGTTTTAGGATCATATACATTCAAGCCACCATAACTGGTACCAATCCAGATTTTACCCTGTCGGTCTTCCAGCAAACAGATGATCGCATTGCTGTTGATCTTACGCGGTCCATATCCGGCAACAAAGTGCTTAAACTTGCCGGTCTTCGGATCCAGCCGGTCCAACCCGGAATTGTAGGTGCCCACCCAAACCATACCATCCTTTTTACTCTTCACCACCGCTGTAGTGTAGTTGCTGAGTAAGCTATTCGGATCTTTGGGATTATGTTGATAGGTTTTATAGCTACGATCAAAACGCGTGGCATAGACCAAACCGGCATCAGTGGCCAGGTAAAGGTTTACATTCACGTCTTCTTCAATTGCCCGGATGATGTTTTTCGCCGCGGGCTTTTTTACTGCTGCAGTTTTAAAAGGTGGAAAGTATGCCCGGTTCCGATCGTATTTAAGTACGCCAACGCTGCTGGTGCCTACCCAAAGGGTGCCGGCACGATCTTCCAGAATGGAATACACCCCATCATTAGGCATATTACTCTCGTCATCCACTTCGTCTTCCACTGAAATCAACTTCCTTGTGGTCGCATCAAATAGCTGTAACGTCGTGTTCGTGCCAATCCAGAAGCGGTTGCCCGTTGTTTTTGCGAAGGTGTAAATCGGATTATATCCACCAGCAGAGAATTTATCCCCCCTGATGCTATAGGACTGAAAGCGGCCGGTTTTGCGATCCAGTCTGTTCAGGTTCACTTCAGTGCCAACCCAGATATTATGCTGCTCATCTTCTACAATGGCATTTATGGAGGCGACCAGCTCATCATCTTTTTCACCCTCCAGGAAATACCTGTGAAAGCGCTTCTGCGCTTTATCATACCGGTTTAGGCCTTTGGTCGTGCCCACCCACATACTCCCCGACGCATCCATAAACAAGGATAGAATTTGTGAACTGCTGATGCTATATGGGTTTTTCGGTTGGTGCGTCACGCGCTCCACCTTTCCACTCTGCGGATCCAGGATGTTCAAGCCCTCATCGGTACCCACCCAGATCTTGCCGTCGCCCGCCCGAAGCACAACGGAAATATTGTTGCTGCTTAAGGTGTTTTTATCTTTAGGATTGTGTTTAAAGGTCGTAAAGGTCTGGCTGCGTCTGTTGTATCGACTTAAGCCGTCTTTGCGCGTGCCGATCCAAAGGTTTGTATTTGAATCTTCGGCAATGTCTAAGATGCTGTTTGCTGCTATAGAATTTGGGTCGCCATGAACATGCTTGTACACGGTAACCTTATAGCCATCGTATAAGTTTAGTCCATCCATGGTGCCAAACCACATCAACCCATAAGAATCATTGTATATATCCTGTATACTGTTTTGGGATAAACCTTTTGCAGTTTTTAAGGGTATTAAGTCGATAATTACCCTTTGAGCAAAACACAAAGATCCCTGCAGAACGATGAACAGGAGGACCAGAAAGCATTTTTGTTTATGGATGAACATGCTTGAGCGCAATTTTACACGAATATATGGATTTATACTGGTTCGCAAATACGGAAAGTTCTAATACTTAGCGTCTTTGACATAAAGTGTCCACGTGTAAAGCGCATTTTGGTTCCGTGCTGAATCGCTTATCAACCGCCTATCGTTCGCCTTTTGTTCGCCTGGAGGCGAAGGATAGGCGAACGAAAGGCGAACGAAAGGCGAACAAAGGGCGGTTGAGCTGGCTTGTTGCCTGCTTTTCCTCCCGCTGCTAACCTGGGTATAGTGACAGGTGTTAGCCCCGGAAAATCATGGGCAAAAAAAATAAGGCCGGAGCCTTATTTTAACAATTTAATCTTATAAAGATCAGATCGTCGATCTGTGAGGGTCTTTACTGTACCATAATGATGCAGTTCATCAAGCAAGTGCAGGTCGACGTCGACCACGAGCACCATTTCCGTGTTTGGCGTTGCTTCTGCCTTAACCGCATTGGTAGGGAAAGCAAAGTCAGACGGGGTAAATACCGCAGATTGTGCAAACTGGATATCCATATTATTAACCTTCGGCAGGTTACCTACGCAGCCAGCAATGGCAACATAACATTCATTCTCAATCGCCCTTGCTTGTGCGCAGTGCCTAACACGCGTATAGCCATTCTGTGTATCGGTAAGGAAAGGCACAAAAAGAATCTGCATGCCCTGATCTGCCAGGATGCGGCTCAATTCAGGGAACTCTACATCGTAGCAAATCAGAATACCAACCTTTCCGCAATCCGTGTCAAACACCTGAATGGCATCACCACCCACCATACCATAGTATTTCTGTTCATTTGGCGTGATGTGCACCTTACGGTATTCTTCGGTTTTTCCGCTCCGGTGACATAGGTAAGCCACGTTATACATCTTATTGTCTTCATCAACAATCGGCATGGTTCCGGAAATCACGTTCACGTTGTACGATACCGCGTACTCTTGTATTTTCAATACGATGTCTGGGGTCATTTCTGCCAGCTTGCGCATGGCTTCCATTTCCGACAGGTGATTATAAGGCGCCAGTAGAGGGGTGTTGAAGAATTCAGGGAACACGACGAAGTCGGATTTGTAGCCCGAAACGGTGTCCACGAAGAATTCCACTTGCTCGTAGAAAGCTTCAATATCTGGGAACAAACGCATCTGCCATTGAACAAGTCCAATACGAATGGTCTTTGCCGAACGTGCAGAAGCATCAATACCTTGATAGTAAATGTTGTTCCATTCAATCAGCGTGGCAAACTCATGCGATTCGTGATCGCCAGGCAGGTAGTTCTTTAACACCTTCCGTACGTGGAAGTCATTCGAGATCTGGAACGTTAAAGTAGGATCATAAAGTTCCTTCGCTTTTACCTTGTCGATATACTGTCTTGGTGTAAGCGTATCTGCATGCGGGTGATATCCTGGAATACGGCCACCGGCGATGATGCTTTTCAGGTTTTGATTCTCACAAAGCTCCTTACGTGCTTCATAAAGACGGCGTCCCAATCTTAATCCACGGTAATCCGGAGATACAAAGATTTCAATGCCATAGAGCGTATCGCCATTTGGGTTATGTGTAGAGAAGGTATAGTTACCGGTAATAAGTTGGTAGGTGTGTTTATCGCCAAACTGGCTGTAATCAACAATGATGGATAGTGAACAGGCCACTACTTTATCATCAACTGATATACATAACTGCCCGTCAGGGAAGATGCTCAGTAGTTTTGCAATACTTTGCTTACTCCAGATCTGACCACCCATGGTGTCATAGGCTTGTTCCATCGACTCTTTTAAGTCGTCGTAATCAGCGAGTGTAAGTTTTCTGGTTTCAATATTCATGTTGTAGATCTATATATTTCAGCAATCTCTGCAGGATGCATGGTGCTGGCTGGCAAAGGTACTATTATACTATGGTTACAGCTGTGTTGCTGTTGCATGTAGCGCTTAGAACTTGCGTTTGCTTTCTAGTCCCTTGATCACAGCCGCAGCAACGAGGCCGCCGAACAGATACCAGGATACCGTTAGCGCCTTTGTTGGCTTGGAGTATGTAACTGGGAGGTCGTCCAGACCCATCGGTTCAGGTAGTTGCAGGGCGCCCACACCAGCGGCAAGTCCGGCTACGGCTCCTTTGATGTAGATGTTTTTGGTGCTGCCAAAGCCGATGGCGCTATAATATAAGCCATTGCTGATGACATCACCGGCAAGTGTCGCCAGGTAAAGGTTTTTGCCTTCCGGCGGATCAATGCCTACTGCATCCAACGATTTCTCCAGCGCTTCCTCGCCGAGCAGGTCTATGCGAGGTGCTTTTTCATAATACTGCTTTACGGTTTCGTGCAGGATGTTCAGTGCGATGGCACCTACAAATCCACCTATAAGTGAGTTGATGAGTTTCATAAGTATAAAAGGCTTGAGTACGGGAAATTGTTTGAAAAACGAAAACCCCGCCAATTGAATTGGACGGGGTTTTTCATAGGGGAATTGTGGTAGCTTAGAACTTATAGCCTAAACCAAATGACCATACCTGATTTTTAAATTCAGGTGTGTTGCTGTTTCCGTTTTCATTGATTTTCTGGAAATCTAAAGCATAACGGCCATGGATATCTAGGTTCTCAGTTAAACCGTAACGTGCACCGATTACACCACCAAGTAAGCTTTTCTTGAATTTATCGCTGTTATCATTTACGTCTTCTACAGAACCGTAACCAGTTTCAAACTTGTTTTTAGTAGACATTAAGAAGGAAACCTGTGGACCAACAACTAAGTCTAACGGACCTGCCAGTCTTACACTTGCAAGAATTGGAATGTCAATAAAGTTTGTGGTTTGCGAATATTCGCCGAAGTTGTTTGTTAATTTATAACCTTTCTGCGAGAACAATACCTCTGGGGTAAAAGATACCGCATCAGTTAAAGGAATGTCTGCAGTAACACCGGCGTTGAAACCAGTTTTACCTTCTGTATTGAAGTTATTGTTTCCATCATCTTTAATGATGTTAGCAATGTTTACGCCTGCTTTAACGCCAAATCTAACCGGGCTCTGTGCATTTGCTGCGCCAGCGATAAACAAGCCTGCAGCTAAAATAAAGATCTTTTTCATGTGTCTAATTTTTCTTTGTTGATTATACAACCTGTCTTCTGTTTTATGGAAAGAACAGGCTGGTTTCATAATGTTTGTTCGATACCACCTATGAAAGAAATGTGCCAAGGAAAGTCACAGGTTGTGAAATACTGAGAAAAGAAGCTGTTTTAGGCCCCTAGAAAGGCCGCTGAGGCAGATATGATGCCCATTGAGCAGGCTTTTCTGGCATCTTAAAAGTGTATCGAATTTGATACATTTAGGGGTAAAAAGCTGCGTTTGTAGCCTTTAGACCGATAATTGTAATAGCAGGCTCCGTACACGAATGTTCAGTGCTTTTCATAATTTAGCAGCTTATTTTAAACCCGGTAATGAATTTCAAGAAATACGCCGTGCTGTCCATGCTCGTTTTTGGCGCAGCAACTCAGGTTAACGCACAACAAAAATCCTATTTACAGACCCTGGCAGAGCCCAATGCCTGGGTAGATTCTGTCTTAAATAAAATGAGTAAGCGTGATAAGGTCGCGCAGATGTTCTTTATCCGTGCGCTTACCAATGCGGATAAAAAATATGAAGATTCCGTTGGCAAAGTGATTCGCCGTGCACGGATTGGTGGATTGGTTTTCTTTCAAGGTGGACCTGGTCGCCAGGCAAACCTAACCAGCACCTACCAGAAAAACGCCCGTGTACCTTTATTAGTAACCCTTGATGGGGAGTGGGGTTTGGGCATGCGCCTGGACAGTACCGTTTCTTATCCATACCAGATGGCGCTTGGTGCTGTTCAGGATACCAGCTTAATTTACAAGATGGGGCTTGAAGTGGCTAAAGATTTCAAGCGTGTTGGGATGCACATGAACCTTGCGCCTGATGTGGATGTAAACAACAATGCCGGCAACCCGGTAATCAACTACCGCTCTTTTGGAGAGAACAAGTATAATGTAGCTGCAAAGTCTGAAGCCTATATGCGGGGTATGCAGGATGGCGGTTTATTGGTAAGCTTGAAACACTTCCCCGGCCACGGTGATACCGATGTAGATTCGCACCATGATCTGCCGCAATTAAAGTTCACGAAAGCACGCCTGGATAGTCTTGAGTTGTATCCTTTTAAACACCTGATTGCTAAAGGTGCATCCGGTGTGATGATCGCGCACATGAATATTCCTTCGTTAGACAACACGCCTAATCTGCCTTCCACTTTGTCAAAACCTATTGTTACGGGATTATTGAAAGAGGAGCTTGGCTTTAAAGGCATCATCATTTCCGATGCAATGGAAATGAAGGGTGTGGTGAAGTTCTTTAAGGATGGTGAAGCAGATGTGATGGGCATTGAAGCCGGTAATGATATTCTTGAGCTGTCGGAAGACACCAGAAGAGGCATCAAATTGGTTCGTCAGGCGGTAAAATCCGGAAGGATCAGTATGGAACGGATTGATGAAAGTGTACGCAAGATCCTTACCGCGAAGTACTATGCCGGACTGAACGTGGAGCCGGAAATTAAGCTAGAAAATGTAGCTGCAGAAGTTAACCGTCCGGAAAGCCATGCTTTGGTGCAGGACTTGGCGAATGCTTCCATGACCATGCTGCGTGGCAAGCAGTTTATCAAGACTTTTGATAAACAGAAACGCACGGCCGTAATCAGCATCGGCACGCCAGGGGTAACCACTTTCCAGCACAGCCTGGCTACACAATACACAAATGCTGTGATGTTCACGCTGGATAAGAACGCAAATGCCAACGCCATTGCGAAGGTGCTTCGGGAATTGGGCATGTTTGATCAGGTGATCATCGGCATTCATGACACCCGCACTCGTCCTGGGAATGGGATGCCTTTAAGTGCAGACCTGAAGATGTTTATCAAAAACATGGCACAAAAGAATACCGCATTTGCTGTTTTTGCAAATCCATATAACCTGGCCAGCTGGTCCGGACTAGAAAATAGTAAAGGTTTGCTGATCGCTTATCAGAAGGAAGACTTCATGCAGAAAGCTGCTGCTGCAGTATTTAGTCATTCGGTAGAACCTACAGGTAAGCTACCGGTGAGCGTAAATACTTTCTTCAAGTATGGCGACGGGGAATAAGCCAAAAATGTAAGTATAAAGAAAGAGGCCTTTACATGTTTGTGAAGGCCTCTTTCTTTTTTATACTGTTTATGTTGTTAAGATTTTGCTGGTGCTTTTACTGCCGCGGTGGTCCAGTTCTTTAGGAAGGTCTGGATCTTTTTAACACTGTGACCAGGGCCATCAATTTTGGTTTCATCCTGATCGCGCTCCAGGTATCCGGAATCCTGAATGTGTAGCACTTCGCCTTTACTGTTTAATACGACGAATACGGGATAACCAAAACGGCCTGGGTTGCCAATTTTGGTTAGTACTTCCGTGTTTTTCACTTCAGGGCTGTAGTTTACCAGTACCCATTCGAAGTTGTCGGTTAGGTATTTGTTCAGTTCGGGTGTTTTATTTACCAGATCGTGGAAGCGGATACACCAGATGCACCAGTTGCCACCGACTTGTACCAATACGTTTTTGTCTGCTTTAGCAGCTCTTGCAACAGCGGCATCAATGTCGGCCTGTGCATTTGCCTGCGGGTTATAAATGGTTACGGCTTCTTTTTTCGCACCTTCCGTAGCTGTTGCTGGTTTCGTTTGCGCAAAAGCGCTGATGGAAAATACCGAAGCAAGCGCCAGGGAGAAGATCAATTTTTTCATTTTTGAATTGTGGTTTAGTTTATAATACAAAGGTAAGTGCAAAAATAAAGCCTAGTGTTTTTGTAGAGTAAAATTGTAGGGGAGCAATAACAAGTGATTTCACTTACACATAAACACTTAGCAATTGTTAGCTATATATAATGCGTGCAAATTTGTTAGTTTTGTTAAGATGGAAAAGATTGGCCATATAGAAATTCGTGTATCAGGGAAAAAGGGCAAGTTGGATTTAAAACCCGACACCCTGGATGTGCGCGAATTGATTGATGTTTTGTAATATTCTGAAGATCTATTATTTCCAGGAGATAAAAAGGGGCGTCCTTTAATGTCTTACGAGATGGAAGAAGGGTCCGTGCGCCACATTTTGAAAACCAGTATTCAGACCATAATTGGTTTTAATGCGATCATTGCTCAAGTAGATTCTAGCAGGAGTATTGATTTTCTGGAAATAAATACCGCTAAAGCGCTGGAGTCGTTTCAGGAAACAGCATATAAGAAAGACTTCAGCTTTTTAATTACGACATCAATAATGGATTCGGCGACGTTAACCATTGATAAGAGCACGCATTATATGCGTTCAGAAACCGTTTGGTTAGATGCAGAGTTCTACTTTTATGGCAAGATCACCAATGCTGGAGGCAAGGATAAAGCAAATATCCATGTTTTAACAGACGAGTACGGGACAATTCGAATTGATATCCCGCAGCGTGTGTTACAAAGTCTTGAAGACAACATTTTGTATAAACCTTTTGGTGTAAGAGCCATGGGACGACAGCAGGCTGAAACGGGAGAGTTGGACAAAAGCTCACTTCATTTTGTTGAGCTTGTAGATTATCATCCAAAATATGACGAGTCGTATTTGAAAGGTCTCCGGAATAAGGCTGCCTGGTTGAATGAGATAGAACCGGAATCATGGCTTAGAGAAGTTCGATATCATTTATATCAATTAAAGTTATGGTGATCGATTCGGCATTCTACCTTTATAAGGTAGTATTTTATGTCAGTATTTAGGTGACGAAACTTTACATATAGATCTTCGCGCGCTAAACGAACTCGGTTTTATCAGGATTAATCTGCTTAATTACCCGGCATGGATTTCCGGCAGCGAAGACATTGTCAGGAATATCTTTGGTCACGACGCTACCAGCACCGATGGTCGTGTTGTTTCCGATGGTTACACCGGGGCAGATGATTGCGCCACCACCAATCCAGACATTGTCGCCAATGGTGATGGGTGATGCGAGTTCAGGACCTTTAATGCGTTCTTCAGCAACCAGCGGGTGATAGGCAGTATAAATCTGTACGTATGGCCCGCACATTACGTTCTTGCCGATCGTAACTTGCGCACAATCCAGGATTACACAGTTGAAGTTCATGAAGAAGTTCTCGCCGGCGGTAATGTGGCTGCCGTAGTCGCAGAAAAATGGGGGTTGAATATCAATGGTGCTGCAGGCGCCCAGCAATTGTTTAAGGGTATCGTTGCGTTCGGCTAAAGGTTTCCCCATCTGCAGATTGTACTGTGCAGTTAAAGTCCTTGCTTTATCACGCATTTCAACGAGGGTGGCGTCACTGGCATCGTACAACTCACCATCGAGCATTTTTTGAAGTTCTGTTTTCATGAGACTCATTTATATTTAGTGAACAATGAGGATACCGCCATTGTTCACTAATCAGCATGAGGAATTAAGAAACGATGAGTCTGGATGTTATTGCAATTCTATTCCATGCATTTATGGTGGCAATGGCAATAATGAGCTGCGCGACTTCCTTTTCTTCGAAGAAGGACGCAACATTGTTGTAGATCTCATCTGAGACATGGTTGCCAATATGCGTTACCGCTTCCGTTAACGCCAGAACTGCTTTTTCTCGTGCTGTAAACAAGGTTGTTTCTGTCCAGGCATTCAATAGGTAGAGGCGTTGTTCGGTTTCGCCAATTTTACGTGCGTCTGCTGAATGCATGTTCAGACAGAAGGCACAGCCATTAAGCTGCGAAGCCCTCATCTTGATGAGTTCGAGTAAGATCGGTTCTATTTTGCTGCTGGATAAATACTTCTCTAACGCATACATAGCCTGGTATGCTGCTGGTTCTACTTTCTGGATGTCAATTCTGCTTTTCATAACTTTATTTATTTTTCATTTCAAAGGTCAGCAACAACAGAAAGGAAAATCTTAATGTAGATTAAGAAAGCAGGAATAGGTGTTTGGCAGGTAGTTATTTTTTCGCGCGGATTTTACTGAGGAACTCCGGCGTAAAGCCTAAATAGGAAGCCAGCATGTACTGTGGTACACGTTGTACAAATGCCGGAAAAGCACTATTAAAGTTGGTATACCGTTCTTCAGCGGTTTGGCTATAGAGATACTTAATACGGATCTGCGAGGCCTGGTGCAGCTTCTGGTAAATCAGCCTGAAGTACTTTTCCATGCCAGGGAGCTGTTCAAAGATATGGTCATACAGGTGGCGTTCGACAACGATGACTTCCGTTTCTTCTGCGGCCTGAATGTAGAAATCAGATTGGCTTTGGAACAGAAAACTGGTTAGATCAGAGATCCACCAGTTTTCAATCGCAAATTGCGTAGTTTGTTCAGCACCTTTGATGTCGATAAAGTATAGACGTAAGCAGCCTTTAACGACGAAATAGTTTTCACGGCAAATTGCCCCAGCTTCATGCAAGAAGGCTTTCTTCTTATAAGAAGCAGTCTTCAACATGCTCGCAAGTATCACTTGCTCATCCTCATCGAGATTCGTAAATCTATTTACGTGGTCAAAAAGTGCATTATACATCTTGCAATATGGTTTTATAGCTTTTTCACGGTTACGTTGAAGTCTACCCCGGCAACTGGCATTTTCTTCCACTCCGTGCCTTGAAAGCGGTAAGTGCCGCCATTAAACAGGCCTATTGAAAATACCGGGTTGTAGCCAGATTTAGTTTCCGTAAACTCAATAGCGACTAAGATGTCGCCTTTGGCTTTGATGTCATATTTCGCAAGATCTATGTTCATGCGCGACTTACCAGAAGGAATTGCAGTTACAATGGCTTCCTTAACCAGGTTCTCCGTTGGTTGTTCCTTCTTGAATTCATAGACATTCACCTTGATTCCGATCGGCTCTTTTTTGGTGTTCTCAATGCCAAAGTCGAGGTTCATCAACTGCAACATCTTACGGCCCGCATTCATCTTAATGCCTATTTGATGGCCTTTAGTTACTGCAAAACTGGTGTTGCTTGAGCCCGTTCGGGGTTTGTTGCCAATGCGTTTTGTTCTATCCTGCGCCTGCACGGAGCAGCTGAATAGCATAAATGCGAGGACAAGAAAGAGGGCTGGTTTAGGTGTAAAGATTTTCATATGCTGTTTGTTTTATGATGAAGACGATTGAACGGCGTAAAACGTTGCAAGCGTGCTTTAAAGTAGTATCAGATGGCCGTGTTTTTCCTTGGATTTGGTAAGAGGATTTAGTATGGTATAAAAACATTTAGAAAAAACTTTCGTTTACAATGGTAAATAATTATCTTTAGTTATGGGAGCGAAAAAAGGAATATCTACAACAGGTCAGTTCACGAACAAAGATTTAAGTTCCGGGCTAAGTGATTCTTCAGTAAGGGCTAAGCAATACGATATTGCAAATAGGGGCGGTTCGCAGCAGCTATCAGAGGCTGAAGTTGCGTATCAGAATACAAGAAGAGCAAATCATTTGTTGAATCCTTACCGTGCAACATTCAAGTCGCCAACGGTAAAGCTTTCCAGGATCAGAAAAGGCCTGGATGCCCAGGCAATTACCGATCTCATTGAAATATCGGGCGCCACTCAGGCCACCGTGGCGAGTATTTTAGATCTCACAGAGCCAACATTAAGAAAACACATCAAGGCAGGCAAGGAACTTAATACCGGCCTTAGTGAACACATCTTGCAGTTATTTCAGCTTTTTGATAAAGGCATGGATTCCTTCGGTTCATTAGAAGAATTCAAAAACTGGATGGCTCATGAGAGTATTGCGCTTTCCGCTCGCCCCATTGAAGTACTGGATACAATTACAGGAATTAACATGGTCATGGATGAGTTAATCCGAATCGATTATGGCATTACGGTTTAGTGATGCTGGTCTACAGGATTACGCAGACTAGATATGCGAATACATTAAATCCGCCAGGTATTGCTGCACGCTGGAATTCAGCAGGCGTACGGGTGCTATATACCGGGGGGAGCCTTGCGCTCTCCTGTCTGGAGTCTCTTGCACATAAGAATGGTGCTTCAATCGCTGCGGGTGATTTTTCTGTAAGCATTATCAATATAAACGCATCGGTGTCCATCATGGAGATTTCCATTGCAGAACTTGAGTCGCTTCACCAGGACTGGGCGGCTGTAGCAAACTATCCCATCACGCAGGCGCTTGGCGATAAATGGATTCGGGAAGGGGCATCTGCCGTTTTAAAAGTGCCTTCGGCGATTATTGACCTGGAGTACAACTACCTGATAAATCCAGATCATCCGGCTTTTGCGAAAATAAGCATCTCCAGTATATCTAAATTCACGTTTGACCCACGACTAAAAGCAAACCCTTAGTCGCGCCACGTAAAACTTATAATACCTAATTTCGGTTTTTCTTTACATATGCTTCAACCCATAAAGATTCTTCAGGCTTCGGCAGGCTCGGGCAAGACTTTCAGCCTTACGGTCCATTATCTTACGCTGCTTTTTAGTGCTGAAACCAAGTACCGCGAGATTCTTGCGGTGACCTTCACCAATAAGGCGACCGAAGAGATGAAAACCAGGATACTGGAGGTATTACAGGGGCTGGCTACCGGTGAAGATTCCGGACAAATCAATGCCTACCGCGAGTTGGTGCTTAAAGCACACCCCAACCTGAATCCACAGAGCCTTAAAGAAAGTGCGGACATCATCTACCGAAAGATCTTACACGATTACAGCCGCTTTTCTGTCAGCACCATCGACGGCTTTGTGCAGAAGGTGATCCGTGGCTTTGCTTTTGAGCTCGGCCTGGACTCCGGGTATGCGCTGGAGATGAATTATGATAAGGTGAAGAATGAACTGGCAGACCGGCTGGACAAAGCACTGGATAGTAAACCCAGGCTATTGCAGTGGATCATCGACCTCGCGCTGGAGCGTATAAATAATAACACGAATTGGAACTACCGGCGTGAACTGCTAGACCTCAGTAGCGAGATCTTTAAGGAGCGCTACCAGCCTTTTGAACAAGCGATCGATGCACTGTCGGAAGTTGTGGACTTGGATGAATTGTTCAAGGACTATCAAAGTCTGACGCGTGAGAACATCAGGCAGTTTGAAGACCAGGTGCTTCAACTTGCTGGCGACGGCTGGTCGCTGTTTAATGTGCTGGATGTGGATCCGAATATGCTAAAAGGCAAGTCGAGATCGCCACTCTTCAACCTGAAGCGCGTAGCGGAGGGTGATTTTAGTAAGGTCAGCAACCTGAATAAGTTGATTGATGACCCGGAACAATGGTTCCAGAAAGGGCTGAGCCATGAGCTTTATGACCAGCTTAACCCCATGCTTAAGCAGCTGCAGGAAGTGTATACAAACGGCCTGGCCGAATACGTGCTGGCACAAAGCTTTAACAAGAACCTGTACTTTCTGCGATTGATGCAGGAGATGGCGGCACTGCTGAAAAGCTACCGTGATGAAAGTAAGAACCTGCTGATCAGCGATGCGCAGAACCTGCTGAAAGGCATTACAGATGATGCGGGTGACAATCCTTCTTTCATCTGGGAAAAAATGGGAGGACGTTATAAGAACTTCCTGTTTGATGAATTTCAGGATACCTCTTCCAACCAATGGGGTAGCTTTAAATCGCTATTGAGTAATGCTATTGCATCACCCAGCAATACCCTGATTGATCACCTGATTGTCGGGGATACCAAGCAGTCCATTTATCGTTGGCGGAACGGCGATTGGAACATCCTGCACCAGCAGGCCAAATTGGAACTGGGTGCGCACAACGTAATGGACGACAGTCTGGAGGAGAATTACCGCAGTACCGCACACATCATCAACTTCAATAACAGACTTTTCAAAGACTTGCCCGATTTGTTGCAGCGGCAGCTTAACGATAACATTGCTTGCCAGGAGGCGAATCAGGGTCTACCTGAATGGTGGCAACAACAGGGTTTTGATCGTGTGGTTACCGACGTGTATTCCGGTGCTGCACAGAAACTAACAGCAAGAACCCTGGAGGGTGGTACGATAAAATTTCAGGTCATTAAGACCGATGCTGCCGGTAATCCGGTAAGCAAAAATAACTATAGCCAGGAAGCCATCAACCAGATGGTTGCTGAAGTCAAAATGCTGCTGGAAGAGAAGCAATATCAGCTGCGCGACATCTGTGTGCTGGTACGAAAGAACGCTGAGGCCATTGCAACGGTAAAAGCTTTACTGGACAATGGAATCAAGGTGATCTCCGGAGAGGCGCTGCTTCTGGCAAATAATAACGCGATAAAGTTGCTGCTCAATACGTTAAACGTACTGGCGGGTCTGCCTTCAAATACGGGCTTATACAAAGCGAATTGCATCAGTCTTTATGCACGATTACGGAACACGTCCGTTGATACGGCGCACTACTTTGCGCTGAAGTTTAAAACGCTGGACCAGCTTAGCGCGGTGTTACCAGCAGATTTGTGTTTGAACTGGCAAAGCTGGATTCAGCAACCGCTGCCAGAACTGATAGAGCGCATCATGCGGGCTTATGGTTTGGACCAGATGGAAGGGCATCTGCCATATCTTTTTGCCTTCAGAGACCTTTGCGGTAATTTCACACGGCAAGGTGAACGTGGGATCACGGCATTTCTAAGGTACTGGAATGAGGAAGGGACGCGTAAGACGCTGCCTTCTTCTGAAAATGCCGATGCGGTGCAGGTTGTAACGATACACAAGGCAAAAGGCCTGGCCTTTAAAGCCGTGTTGCTGCCTTTTTGCACCTGGGAAATTAATGGCAAACCCAACAGCATCTTCTGGGTACCCTCGGCAGGTACGCCATACCACCATTTGCAGAGCATTCCATTGAAATACAATAAAGAACTGGGCAATTCCAGCGTTGCCAGGCCATACTTCGAGGAACTGCTATTTAACAATATGGATGCGCTAAACATGCTTTATGTGGCCACAACCCGCAGTAAGGAGTACTTGTCCATCAGCACCATGGGTAAAAAAACAGATTCCATAACAAACATTGGGGATCTGCTGATCAAGGTGCTGGAGTTTGACCTTTCGCCTGAAGGCAGCTACTTATTGGATGACCCGGTGAATGCCAGGCAAAAAAGCGATGACCTGAAGCCGTCGATAAACCTTAAGGTTTATCCGACTTCCGACCGCCTGAGCAAGGTCTTTGATGCAGATTTAAAGCGCCGCGATTTCGACTTGCTGACTGGCAACACTGCGGGCCGCACGGGGAGTATCCTGCATGACGTGCTGGCCAATGCGAACACGCCTGATGAACTTGAGTCAGTGCTTGGTGACATGCTGGCTGCAGGGAACTTTAAAGCAGAAGAGTTGCCGCACTTGAAGGTTCAGGCGAAAGCGGTGCTGGAGCATACAGCGCTTCAGGACCTGCTGCGGAACAGCAAACAGAGCTTAACCGAGCAGACCATTGTTGACCGGCATGGAAAAAGTTATAGGCCAGACCGGGTACTCATCAATGAAAACGGACTTACACTGATCGACTATAAGTTTACGATGGAGCAGAGTGACAAGCACATTAAACAGGTGACGCATTACCGCGACCTGCTGCTGGAGATGGGCTATAAAAACGTTCAGACATTTTTGTTCTACGCAGTTACGGGGCAGTTAAAACAGGTATAATATATACAATGAAAGCATTTTTAAGAGAAGTAGCGGAACATCTGATATCGGAACTGGGTGATCAACTGCAGCATTCGGCAATCGTCTTTAACAATAAACGTCCGGTTGCCTACCTGCAGAAACACCTGGCAGACATCATTCAGAAGCCGTTCTGGAGCCCTTCTTTCTATACCATACAGGAGTTTTTCGCATTGTCTGCAGGCTTAAACCTAGCGGATGCCTTCACGCAGTTTTTTACGTTGTTTAAAGTTTACAACAAACTCGTGATTGCAGAAGGGGGGCACCCCATGGAACCGGCCAAGTTTTACCCGATTGCACGTATCATTCTAAGTGATTTCGCGCAGATTGATAACGACCTGGTGGATGCAGTGAAGTTATTTCAGGAACTGGAAGATATTGCGGAGATCGACCTGCAGTTTGAATACCTGACCATAGAGCAGCAGGAATTTCTGAGGAGTTTCTGGAGTTCTTATAGTGAAGGTAAGCAGAAGAAGCAGCAGGAGCAGTTTATCCGCATGTGGCGCAGGATGCCTGCATTGTACGAAAGCTTCCACGCAGAACTGCGGGAAAAAGGCATGATCACCATTGGACAGGTCTATCGCCAGTTGGCAGAAGACCGCGCTGCTAAGCCTGATTTTACAGATGCATTCGGTGCTGGTAAACTGGTGTTTGTGGGTTTTAATGCTTTGAGTCAGGCGGAAACCGTGGTGTTCAGAAAATTACAGGCCCAGGGGAAAGCGGTCTTTTACTTTGATACCGATACCTATTATATGAAGGACAAGTCGCAGGAAGCGGGCTTGTTCCTGAGAAAGAATCTGGAGCGTAATGGCTTGCTGAACGCTTTCACGCAGGAGCGCTCATTTTTAAAGGCGACGCATAAATCGGTAAATGTTTACCAGACGCAAGGTCATGCTGCGGAGGCTAAGGTGCTTCATGAGGCCTTGCAGCAGGATTATCCTTTGCTGCAGGATGCACAACATGCCGGTCGGGTTGCGCTGATTCTTGCCGATGAAACGCTGCTGCTGCCGGTACTGCAGACCATCCCAACGCAGTACCACGATGGGCAGAAGAGTCATAAGGTGGACCTGAACGTAACCATGGGTTATCCGCTTGCCGCTTCGTCCGTGTACGGGCTGGCGGATCTATGGCTTTGTGTGCAGGCCCAGATGATTGAGGGAAAAAAGGATACGGTGAACTTCAAGGAGGTGGAGGCTTTTCTTTCACATCCGCTGACAGGCGCTTCGGAGCGTAGCCGGAATAAGATCATGGATAAGCTGATTCTGGAGCAACTGGTGGAAGTCCCTGTTTCCAGGTTGATTGGACAGAAAGGCTTGCTGGCACTGTTCTTCAGTCCGGTTAAAAGGGTGGAAGATGCAACGCTGGCTTTTCAGGCCGTGATAAAATATATTTTGGAGCTGCAGCTTGCACAAAAGACGCTGAAGCAGACGGAAGCAGACCTCTTTATTGCAACACTGAAGGAGTTGAATAGGCTACATGATACGCTGACGGAACACCTGCAGCTCTCCAGAGATGGCTTTTCGTTGCAATTTGTGCTTTCGCTGATTCAAAAGGCGGTGCAGGGGATTTCGGTTCCATTAAGTGGAGAACCGTTGGAAGGCATACAGGTGATGGGCTTGCTGGAAAGCAGGAACCTCGACTTTGAGCACATTTATGTGCTGGGCGTAAATGAAGGGATACTGCCGCAGACCAGCATTGCAACGAGCTTTATTCCGGACAGCATCCGCCGTGCGCATGGCTTGCCGGTGATTGAAAACCTGGATGCAATTTCTGCATATATGTTTTACCGCCTGCTGCAAAGGGCTGAGCAGATTAGCCTGGTGTACAACGTGCAAACGGATGAAAGTAACACCGGTGAGCCGAGCAGGTTTTTGCGCCAGCTGGAATATGAGAGTGGGTACCAGTTTAACTACTTCGTGCACCAGCAGGAAGTGACTACCGATGGCCGTGTGCCTGTAGTGATCGAGAAAGATGCGCAGGTTATGGGATTGCTGGACAAGTATCTTACGGGTGAAAACAGGCTTTCGGCCAGTGCGCTGACCACTTATGTGACCTGCCCGCTGCAGTTCTTTTACCGCTATGTAGCGAAGATTGAAGAGCCTAAGGACGTGGTGGAAAACGTGGAAGCCAATGTGGTTGGTCTGATGCTGCACTGGGTGCTGGAGACGTTCTATCGCGATCTGCAGAAAACAGATGCCATGATGACGCAGGAGCGGATTAAGGCAAAAAGGCAGGAGCTGGACAGCTTATGTGAAAGGGCTTATGCTAAGATCGTTTTCAATGATGACAAGCATCCGGTGGAGCATAATGGGATGCAGAAGGTCGTGTTGGCCATTGTTGCGGCTTACGCGAATATTGTGCTGGACCAGGATGAAGCGCATGCGCCTTTCCGCCTGTTGGGACTGGAAAAAAAGGATGAGATTAGCTTCAAATTCAAGGTTAAAGGCGTGGAGCAAACCATTAAGTTGCATGGTATTATCGACCGTATAGATGAGAAAAATGGCATCATCCGAATTGTGGATTACAAGACCGGCAGTGACGATCTGCGGTTCAATTCCCTCGAAGAGGTCTTTGAGACGAACGGTAAAAAGCAGAATAAAGCTCTGATACAAACGCTGTTTTATACCCATGTTTTTGAGCAGGCAAATCAACACGCCAATGTTGCGCCTCACCTATACAGCATCCGGAATTTACGCACGGAAGGTGCATTGTTCATGGAGGGTAAAGCGAAGATGCCCCTGGAGGGTGAGCGCCTGGAGGCGATTAAAGCGCAGTTTATTTTGCTTCTACAGGAAAAACTTGGCGAGCTCTTCAATGCGGATATTCCATTTACCCCTACTACAAACGAAGAAAGTTTCACATATTCACCTTATACCACCCTTTGTGGTATGTAAAAGTACAGTCATGTTAAAGACCGCTATACCAATCCTTGCATCCTTGGATGCGCAGCAAACCATCGAGTTCTACACCAGTAAGTTAGGTTTCAAGCTGAACTCTCAATGGGACGGGTACCTCATCTTCTCAAAAGATGAGATTTCCATCCATTTATGGGCGACAGATGACCCTGAAATCCCGAAAGCAACGGGATGTTATGTCCGCGTAACGGAAGTAGATGAACTCTATTCGGCCTACGATGCGGCTGGGGTTGTGCACCCCAACGGACGATTGGCGGATATGCCATGGGGCATGCGACAGTTCTCCATTTTGGATAATAATGGTAACATTATACACTTTGGACAGGATAACACCCTGTAATTGTAATTAAAACACTACTTTTTAATTAGGTTACAATAGTTATATTTGCGCCAGTTAATACTTGAATAAACAATGAGAGAAATTCAGTTTAGAGAAGCCTTGCGTGAAGCCTTAAGCGAAGAGATGCGTAAGAACGAAAACATTTTCCTTATGGGAGAAGAGGTTGCGCAATATAACGGTGCTTATAAAGTTAGTCAAGGTATGCTTGATGAGTTTGGTGATAAACGTGTTATTGACACCCCAATCGCTGAGCTAGGTTTTACCGGTATTGGCATTGGTGCTGCAATGAATGGATTGATTCCGGTTATTGAGTTTATGACCTTCAACTTTTCTCTTGTAGCGATCGATCAGATCATCAACAGTGCTGCAAAGATGCTTTCTATGAGTGGTGGTCAGTTCTCCATCCCTATTGTTTTCCGTGGACCAACAGGTAACGCGGGTCAGTTAGGTGCACAGCACTCCCAAAATTTTGAAAACTGGTATGCGAATACACCTGGACTAAAGGTTGTTGTTCCATCTACGCCATATGAAGCCAAAGGATTGTTAAAACAATCTATCCTTGATCCGGATCCAGTGATTTTCATGGAATCTGAGGTGATGTACGGTGATAAAGGTGAAGTTCCAGAAGAGGATTACTACATTGAGATCGGTAAAGCAAACGTGGTAAAACAAGGTACTGATGTAACCATCGTTACTTTCGGTAAAATGCTAACCCGTGTTGTTAATCCAGCAGTTGAAGAATTGACCAAAGAGGGTATCAATGTAGAGGTGATCGACTTACGTACCGTTCGTCCGATTGACTATGCAACCATCATTGAGTCTGTTAAGAAAACCAATAGATTGGTTATCGTTGAAGAAGCATGGCCATTGGCATCTATCTCATCTGAGATTGCGTTCAATGTTCAGAAAAATGCTTTCGATCACCTGGATGCTCCGGTATTGCGTATCACTTGCGCTGACGTACCGCTTCCATATGCACCTACTTTAATCGCAGCAAGCTTGCCTAATGCAGAGCGCGTAATCAAAGCGGTTAAAGAAGTTATGTACGTAAACAAATAATATTCTTAAAAACTAAGATAAAGAATCCCGTTGGCGAAGAGCTACGGGATTTTTTTGTTTTAACCATTCCGACATGAGTCAACATTCTAACATCATTGCTGCGGAGCTTGGACTAAAGCCGCAACAGGTTAATGCAACCATCACCCTTTTAGATGAGGGGGCAACCGTGCCCTTTATTTCCCGCTACCGTAAGGAGATGACGGGGAGCCTGGATGAGGTGCAGGTTGCGGGTATTCGCGACAGGTTCCAGCAGCTTCGGGAACTGGATAAGCGACGCGAAGCGATTCTGAAGGCCTTAACGGCACTGGACAAACTTAGTCCGGAGCTGGAGCAGCAGATCAATGCGGCAGCTACGATCACCGAGATCGAAGATCTGTACCTGCCTTACAAACCTAAACGCAAGACCAGGGCTTCCGAAGCGCGTAAGAAAGGTCTGGAGCCTTTAGCACTAGCCCTTTTGGAGCAGCAGGTGAATCCGGATACAGAAGCAACGAAGTTCATCAATGCGGAACTGGGTGTAAGCAGCACCGATGATGCATTAGCTGGTGCAAGAGACATCATCGCGGAGATCATCAATGAGCATGTGGAAACCAGAACCACCATGCGCGAATACTTCAAACAGAAAGCCACCTTCAAGTCTACGCTGGTGAAAGGCAAAGAAGAAGAGGGTAATAAATATAAAGATTACTTCAACTGGGAGGAGCCTTTGAAATCGGCACCTTCACACCGGGTACTGGCTATACGCCGCGGGGCGCAAGAGGGTTTCTTAAAGCTTGATATCATGCCACCTGAAGATGGTGCGATCACCATTCTCGAGCGTCAGTTCATCAAGGGAAAGGGCGCTGCGGCGGCACAGGTAAAGCTTGCCATTGCAGATGCTTACAAACGCTTACTGGGGCCTGCTATGGAAACGGAAATCCGCAATGCTGCCAAGGAGCATGCCGATGAAGATGCCATCCGCGTATTTGCGGAGAACGCCAGGCAACTACTTCTTGCTGCACCAATGGGGCAGAAGCGTGTCATGGCCATTGATCCAGGATTCAGAACGGGTTGTAAGGTGGTTTGCCTGGATGAGCAAGGCAAGCTGCTGGAGAACACCACCATCTACCCGCACACGGGACAGGGCAACGTCGCGAAAGCTGCTGCTGCGCTGAAGGACCTTTGTGCAAAGCACAACGTTGAAGCCATCGCCATTGGCAATGGGACCGCAGGCCGGGAAACGGAAACGTTTGTCCGTGGCCTGCATTTAGAAAATGTCGTGGTTGTAATGGTCAATGAGAACGGAGCCTCCATTTACTCCGCTTCAGATGTGGCCAGGGAAGAGTTCCCTACGCAGGACATTACCGTGCGTGGGGCAGTGTCTATCGGCCGCCGCTTGATGGACCCATTGGCAGAGCTGGTGAAGATCGACCCGAAGTCCATCGGGGTGGGGCAGTACCAGCACGATGTGGACCAGCAGAAGCTGCAGCAGTCGCTGGATGATACCGTGATGAGCTGTGTAAACGCCGTAGGCGTAGAGCTGAACACTGCGTCAAAGCAGGTGCTGGCTTACGTGTCTGGACTGGGTCCGCAGCTTGCGCAGAACATCGTGTCCTACCGGAACGAGCATGGTGCGTTCAAGAACCGCGAGAGCCTGAAGAAAGTTCCCCGTCTGGGCGATAAAGCCTTTGAACAAGCCGCAGGCTTTTTAAGGATCCGCAATGCGGAACATGCACTTGATGCCAGTGGGGTACACCCGGAGCGCTATCAACTGGTGAACAAGATGGCCAGAGACCTGAACTGCACCGTCAGTCAGCTGATGAAAGATCCAGAACTACAACAGCAGATCAAACCACAGCAGTATGTAAGCGACGAGATCGGCTTGCCTACGCTAAACGATATTCTAAAGGAGCTTGCCAAGCCAGGCCGCGACCCACGGGAGCAGTTTGAAGCCTTCGCATTTACGGAAGGCGTAAACGAGATCAAGGACCTGAAGGTCGGTATGAAGCTACCGGGTATCGTCACCAACATCACCAACTTCGGTGTTTTCGTCGACATCGGTGTACATCAGGATGGTTTGGTGCACACCAGTCAGCTTGCAGACCGCTTTGTCGCAAACCCGAATGATGTGGTGAAGGTGAGTCAGCGCGTTGAAGTCACCGTTACGGAAGTGGATGAAGCACGTAAGCGCATCTCCCTGTCCATGCGCACTGGCCAGGCAGGTGCTGCGAAAAGCAAGGGGTCGAAGACTCAGGGCGCAGCAGCACAAAGCACTAAAAGCCACACCGCTTCGGAACATAGAAGTACGCAGGCCAAGGGCGGCTCGCAGCAGCCATCATCAAGAACTGCAAGCGCGAAGCCCCAAGGGAAAGTCAACGCGAAAGCATTACCTGCGAAAGCTGCGGCAGCCAAAGCAAAAACCGCAGACGGCGATTTACAGATGAAATTAGCGGCTTTGAAAGACCTCTTTAAGAAATAATTACCCCAGTTCTATTTGTCTACGGATACTTTCCTCCAGCGATATGAGCGTTTCAGTACGTTGAATCCCTTCAACAGCCTGAATCTCTTCATTCAAAACATGTCTGAGGTGGGAAGTATCCCGGCAAATGATCTTTGCGAACATGCTGTAGGCACCTGTGGTGTAATGTAATTCCACTACTTCCTTAATCTTGCTCAGCTGGTTTACCGCATCTTTATACTGAATACCTTTTTCAAGGTAGATGCCCAGGAAGGCACAGATGTCATATCCTGCTTTCTGCGGGTCAATGATCAGGTGTGAGCCCCTAATGATCCCCATTTCCTGAAGTTTCTTCATTCTAACGTGTATCGTTCCACCCGAAACGATCAGGTCTTTAGCGATTTCCGTGTAAGGCTTGGTGGCATCCTGCATCAGCTGTTTCAGGATCTCGATATCCAGATTATCAATTTCTAAATTTTGGCTTTCTTTTTTTAGCATCGTTTAAGAGATTAATTGCTTAATGCTAATGTAATTATTAATATCGTAATAATAAAAATAAATCATTATAATATTTGCAACGTAATGGAAGTGTTGTTACATTTGTATCAAGCAAGACGGAAAAAATGATCGTTCTTTTGAAAACTTGCTCTTATCCTGTTGGGTGGTGGAACTGGCAAACACACCTCCTTGTCTCGGTGGTGGAGAATCGGAAAACCCGTAAGGGCTAACTACTCCTTGAAGGTTCGACTCCTTCCCCAACAGCTGTTTTTTATGAATATTAGTTAACCAAAAAGAGCGACCCATTCCGGGTCGCTCTTTTATTTTACAGCCGGCCTAATTTACTTTTAAGCCGTATTTCTCACTGAACTTCTTGTTTAATTGTTTGTGCAGGTTATCAAGCGAGATGTTTCTGCCTTGGATAAATGCCTGCTCCACATTGATGGTCTTCATATCCAGCGCATCACCTGTGGAAATGAACAGTGTTGCATCTTTCCCAACTTCCAGGCTACCGGCGGTTTTATCAATGCCCAGCGCCCTTGCGGTGTTCAGCGTGATGGCCTGCAGTGCTTTCTCCTTGTCAAGACCCCATGCCGCTACTGTTCCAGCCATAAAAGGCAGGTTCCGCTGTTGCCAGTAACCATCAATGCTAATCACAATCGGCACACCGGCATTTGCCAGCACTGCAGCATTCTTGTAAGGCATATTCACATCATCGTCCACCGAGTTTGGCAGCGCATGCGGCTGTTTAACCACTACGGTGATGTTGTTTTCCTTCAGAAAGTCCGTGATCAGGTGCGCTTCATCGCCGCCGACAAGTACCGGCGTGATCTTGTGCTTCTTCGCGAAGTTTACCGCAGCCACGATGTCTTTCTGGTTGTCTGCCGTGATGAACAGCTTTTCTGTGCCGTCAAACACGTGCTTCATCGCTGCCAGTCGTGGGTTGGTCACTGATGGCTTTCCTTCAGCATAGGCTTTCGATTCCGCGAAGAAAGCTTCCAACTCGCTCAATGCCGCGTCACGTCTTTCACGCATGGCTTCTTCCGACATGGTCGAACGGCCAAAGCGCGAGCGCGGAATTGCAGGCCAATTTATGTGCATGGCGTCATCTGCACGCAATGCCGCGTCTTCCCAGTTCCAGGCATCCAGCTGCACCACAGAAGAACTTCCGGCGATGGTGCCGCCCTGCGGCGTAATCTGCGCCATCAGCACGCCGTTTGAACGCAATGTTGCGGGTACCTTCGAGTCGGTGTTGTAAGCCACCAACGAACGGATATGCGGGTTCATATTCCCAATCTCATTAAAATCAAGCGTCGCTTTAACGGATTCAAACTCTGTTAATCCCAGGTTCGTAATTGGCGCAATGAAGCCCGGGTAAATGTGCTTGCCATTTGCTTTAATCTCCGTGGCACCGGATTGTGCCCCGCCGCCGGCCGATACCGATACAATCTTTCCCTTATCGAACACCAGCGTACCGTTTTCAATTACGGTACCATTGCCGATATGAATGGTGGCGCCAGTGATGGCGATGGCCTGACTTTGTTTTGCCGCAGGGGAGATGTTTGCCTGCGCATAGCTTGTCGTGCTCACAAAAGTCGAGACACTAAGCAGACTTAATGCTGCGGCGATAATATATTTATTCATGTGAATGGCTCCTTTCTAAAGTATTGTATTCTGCAGCATATTCTTCCATGGTTTCGCAGTTGTAAATGCGCTGTGCTGGTGCTGCAGGTCTTTGCGTTCTGCCGCCCTTGTTTTTGCTGTCTAACATTTTCTTGATGATTCTCGCTTTCTCCGTTTGCTGGTCAGCTCGGACTTTCTCGTCACGCTCCATATCCCAGTACGCAACGCCGTCAACGAAGGTTCTTTCCGCTTTGGCGTAGATGGACAATGGATTTGCAGACCAAACCACAACGTCAGCATCCTTGCCTGGCTTCAAGCTACCCACTTTGCTGTCGATGTGCAGCATACGTGCAGGGTTCAGAGTCACCAGTTTCAAAGCTTCTTCCTCCGGCAGGCCACCATAAAGCACCGCCTTACCAGCTTCCTGGTTCAGGCGTCTTGCCATTTCCGCATCATCGGAATTGAAAGCGGTGGTAATGCCCACATTGTGCATGATCGCGCCGTTATAAGGAATCGCTTCCGCAACTTCCATTTTGTAAGCCCACCAATCCGAGAAGGTAGAAGCCGCAATACCGTGCGCCTTCATCTTGTCGGCCACTTTATAGCCTTCCAGAATGTGCGTAAACGTGTTGATCTTAAAGCCTAAGCTATCCGCAACATGGATCAGCATGTTAATTTCCGACTGCACATAAGAGTGGCAGGTAATGAAACGTTGGTTGTCCAAAATTTCCACCAGGGCATCCAGTTCAAGGTCGCGGCGGGTATTGCTCCCTTTTGCTGCCAGCGCTTTTTTGTACTCCTTCGCACGGGTAAAATCGTCAACAAACACCTGCTCCACGCCCATGCGGGTTACCGGGAAGCGCATGCCTGAACCAAAATTACTTTGCTTCACATTCTCTCCCAAGGCAAATTTGATGAAGCCATCGCTGCCGGCAAACTTCAGCTCCTCGGCGTTTTTACCCCAGCGAAGCTTGATCAGCTGACTCTGTCCACCGATCGGATTAGCCGAACCATGCAGCAGGTGAGAAGTTGTAACCCCACCCGCCAGTTGACGATAAATGTTTACATCTTCCGGGTTCACGACATCTGCAACGCGCACTTCCGCGGAGTTGGACTGTGCACCTTCGTTTACGCCACCAGTGATGGCAATGTGTGAGTGCTCGTCGATAATACCAGGGGTGATGTGTTTACCAGTGGCGTCAATAACTTTCGCAGAACCAGCTGCAAGACCTTTCCCTACGGCTTTAATCTTTCCATTTTCAAGCAGTACATCTGCATTCTGCAGGATACCATCTTTCTCATTGGTCCATACCGTAGCATTTCTAAGCAACACAGACTCCTGTACAGGTGCAGTTGCCAGTCCGAAGCTGGTGAATGGATAGATTAGGGTGCCATTTTCAGCAAGCTGTTTAGGGCTCTCCTTTTTAGGCTCTTCCTTATTTGCCGCGGTGAAAGTTGCCGTCCAGCGGCCGCTTTTGCCGTTTGAAACCACAGACTCTCCCTTGAAGGTCAAAGGGTTTTCGTTGGTTACATAACCACTTAAACGTACTTCCGAAGCGGGGTTCTTCAAGCTGAAGCTCATGCTTACCCAGTCGCCATTGCGGTTAAAGCTGGAGTTAATTTTTGTACTGTCGGTCGCCGAACGTTGTATCGTCGCACTATTGCCGCTGCCGGTACCTGCAATCTTAAGTACCAAAGGCGATTGTCCGTCGATGTTCAGGCTGTATGTTCCGCGCAGATCCGTTGTATTGATGCGGTTAACCACGAAACGTTTGCCCTGAACCCAGTTTTCAAACACGATGTTGCTGCTGTTGAAAAGCTTATCTGATGTAATCAGGAAATTCGCAAGTTTACCTTTATCTAAGGTGCCGACCTTATCTGAAATGCCAAGCATGGTCGCCGGGATTTCCGTAGTGGAAAGTAGGGCCTGCTTTTCCGAAAGTCCGTTTTCTATTGCCGTTCTCAGGTTTGTCCAGAAGTCACGAACCTGTTCCAATCCCGTTGTTGTTATTGCAAATCGGATCCCTGCTTTTTCCAGCGCAGCTGGATTTGTGGGCGACAGTTCCCAGTCTTTCATCTGGGTCAAAGTGATGTTTCTGGCTTCCGCAGGATCTTCCACCTCGAAAGCCTTGGTGAATGCAATTGGAATAATCAGGCTTGCGCCGGTCGCTTTAATTGCCGGGATGCGTTGGTATTCATCTCCTGAAGATTTGAAGATGTACTGTTTACCGAACGTTTTACCAATTTTATCTGCACGCAGGATGTTCTGCCAGCCATCTACCTCAAAAATCTGCGGTAAAGTTTGCTGCCTGTTAAACGCGTCCAGCGAGATGTTGTATTCCTGTTGTTGCTTGCCGTACCATTCCCCATCGTAATAGGTCTGGCGCAGCAAAGCAATCGAGCCCATTAGGGATGTTGGGTAATCATTCTTGGAAGTACCCTTGTTAAAAGAGAAGTTCGCAGCCGTTTCCCCTTTGATGATGTTCTGGTTTTCGCGCTCATTGCTTAAAGTCACTGCCGCAGAGGTTCCCCGCACAATACCGTCGCGGTTTACCACATTGACACTTCCGAAACCAATCTTTCTAAGTTCCTCGGCTTTTTTGTCGTCATTGCCAAAGATGGCACGCACTTCTGTTTCCGGGCGGATGGCCTCATTCCAGTTGTATGCACCCTTTTTGGTGGATACAAAGATCGATTGCCGGCCACCAAAGCCGCCGGTTGGCCTTGCAGGTTCAGTAACGCCATAGCTACTGAAAGCATCAATTAAGGAAGGGTAAATGTATTTCCCCTTCAGGTCAATCACCACGTAGCCTTTCGGAACTGTGGTTCCTGTGCCGACAGCCTCGATGGTTTGACCTTTTACCAGCAACGTTCCATTGCTGATGGTTTTATTGGCACTAACAACAATGTTGGCATTTGTGAAAGCAAACAACCCGGGGCGGTTGTCGAAAGTCCCGTTTACCGGGTAACTTTGCTGTGCAAATAACATTGAAGCAGAAAATACCAACGTCAACGTAAGTAGAATTTTCTTCATGTGAATATAGTTTCCCTAAAACTATCATTTATAAACCATTAAATCTTAATATAACACGTTTTTTACCCCTCATTTCTGAAGAATTTTTCGACATGTTGTCAAACCAGGTGTAGCGATCTCATGCATTTGCTTCAAAAACATCATCTTAAGGCCTTCCACGCCGGAAAACCTCCATAAATCAACAGGAATTTTAATCATATCACATACTTATGTGTCATTTAAAGCTGCACAGACATTGTCTACATGTATAATAAAGCAATGCAGCGCACAGATACACTCACAAACGGTACAATCTTGCAATTCCTCAGCAGGAAAACGCTTCAACAAGTAGCCGATGCCTCTACTTTGTCATTGCCATTGAACCTGAACACGGTCGACCCAACACTCGTTTCCAAGTGTTTCAATCGTAGAACGATTACCCCGAAAATAAATCCCGTAAATAATAATCAATTAATCTGTGGAGTGTATCTGTTCTTATTATCCTCCAAGCCCTGCAGTATGTGTTCTTGTAATTATCCAGGCCCTGCGGTATCTGTTCTTATAATCATCCAAGCTCAGCAGTGTGCGTTCCTAAAATTATCAACCCCACTATCCCTCCTCCAAACCTCCTCCGGCAATGCTCTACCCTAAAAATCCCCCTTCAAATATTTCAAACAGGCATTCTCTTTGTATGCTGCTTTTAATTATGTTTGAAACAAAATAATCCTATCCGTATGTATGAAATTTTAAGGAGTGCCCATTCAGGCTGGAGATACGTTGTTATCTTGTTATTGTTAGCCGCGTTCATCACCGCATTATCAGGTTTTACCGGTAAAAAAGCATTCACAGAAGGCAACAGAAAACTTGCCGTATTTGCACTGATCAGTTCACACATTCAACTGCTTATGGGGCTGTTGCTTTACTTCATGAACGACTGGTACAAATTGGACAGTTCCGTAGCATCTAACCGTTACTGGAAAATGGAGCACATTGCCATGATGGCCATTGCCGTAATCCTGATCACCGTTGGAAATGCGAAATCCAAGAAAGCCATTGACGGCGTTGCGAAACACAAAAGCATCTTTATGTTCTTCGGAATCGCTTTATTGATCATTACCGTAGCCATTTTCCTAATGGTGAAGGCAGATGCTTCAAGAACACTGTTTGGAATTTCATAAAAAACCATAGAGCACAGCAGTTTTAAAGTTTAATTTATAATTTTGCAGAAGAAGGAAGCGCAATAATCCGCAACCTTCCCCTGAAATAAATCGAAAAATAGATGAAATACAATGTTCAAAGCTGGCAGTGGCGTGGTTATTCTGAAAAGAATATCGTCGAAGCTTTGTGCAATATTTAGTTTTTTACTCTAAAACGAATAACACATAAACCCGGCGTATATTACGACCGGGTTTTTTGCATTTAAGACCATTCCCAAAACAATGCTACATTCATCATCAGCTGCTAAACATCACCATCAATCACCTAAACAAAAATACTAAACCGCTGAAGGTATGACCCTTTGAAAAGGCCCCTCGCCAGTTCAGGATCATCAACACTTCCGCATCGAAACCAAATTAAATAGATGAAAACGTTCGACATCAAAACATCCTTTCTAAAGAAGCTGGCCGATACAGCAACGCCAGTGAGCATCTATCTCCGGTTAAGGGACGTATTCCCGAATGCCATCCTACTGGAAAGCTCCGACTACCACAGCCGTGAAAATGCGGTGAGTTATGTCTGCGCGGATCCCGTGGCCGGCATTACCGTTATGGATCAGATCCTGCGCAAGTACTTCCCGGATGGAACAAGTGAAACCAAGACCGAGTTCGACCTGCCGGCAGAGATCGAGGCCTTTAAAGCCGCTTTCCAGACCGACGAGCTGCCCGACAAACGATATGTATCCAACGGTATGTTCGGTTATTTCACCTGGAAGGCCATCCCGTACTTCGAAGACATCACCTTTAAAGCGCAGACCCCGGAAGGTGAAGGCATCCCTGAAATGCAGTACCACATCTACCGCTACATCATCGCAGTCGATCACTTCCGCAACCAGGTGACCTTGTTTGAAAACACCTTTCAGGGTGAAGAAGCTGCCGGACTCGACAGAATCGCTTACCTCATTCAGAACAAGAACTTCCCGGAATATAAATTCAGCACCCAGGGGGAAGAAACTTCTAACCTGAAAGATGAGGAGTTCATTGCCATCGTTGAAAAACTAAAAACCCATATCCTGAGGGGCGACGTGTTCCAGATCGTTCCTTCCAGAGCTTACAAGCAAGGTTTCACCGGTGATGAGTTCAACGTTTACCGTTGCCTGCGTTCCATCAATCCTTCCCCATACCTGTTTTACTTCGACTACGGCAGCTTTAAGCTTTTTGGCTCCTCACCGGAAGCACAGATCACCATCAAAAACAATACGGCGAACATCTTCCCGATTGCGGGGACGTTCAGACGGACCGGAAACGATGAAGAGGATGCCGTGCTGGCCAAACAGCTGGAGGAAGACCCGAAAGAAAGTGCCGAGCACGTAATGCTGGTTGATCTCGCCCGTAACGACCTCAGCAGGCACTGCAACAATGTGGAGGTGAAATCTTTCAAAGAAATCCAGTACTACTCACACCTGATCCACCTGGTGTCTAAAGTAAGCGGCAACCTGCAGAAAGACGCTACGGCCATTAAGGTCGTCGCAGATACCTTCCCGGCGGGCACGCTGAGTGGCGCACCAAAATACCGCGCGCTCGAACTGCTGGATGAGAACGAAGGACTTGCCAGGAACTTCTACGGCGGTGCCATTGGTTACATGGGCTTTAATGAAGAGTTCAACCATGCCATCATGATCCGGACCTTCATGAGCAAAAACAACCACTTACATTATCGTGCAGGCGCCGGCATTGTGGCCGATTCCGTACCGGTAAATGAGCTTAACGAGGTAAACAACAAAATTGCCGCGCTACGTAAAGCCATGGAGCTGGCTAACGAGATTTAACATACCAATCATGGAAGCAATAAGCGAAAAAGCAGCAATGCATAATGCGCCTAATCGTTTCAGCAGCGTTAAAAAACAGAAAATATACTCATGAAAAAGAAAGTACTGATTATAGATAATTACGATTCCTTCACCTACAACCTGGTGCACCTCATCAATGAGGCTGGCCATGAGGCGGAAGTATGGAGAAATGATAAATTTAATATAGAAGACGTGGATAGCTTTGATAAGATCCTTTTGTCGCCAGGACCAGGCATTCCCGAAGAAGCAGGCTTACTGCTGGAAGTGATCCGGACCTACGCGCCAACAAAAAGTATCTTTGGTGTATGCCTTGGCCAGCAGGCCATTGCAGAAGCTTTCGGCGGCACGCTGCTTAACCTTGGCCGCCCCATGCACGGTATTGCCACCGCCATTGATGTGCAGGATAAAGCCGAGCTTACCTTCAAAGACCTGCCGGAGAACTTCAAAGTGGGCCGCTACCACTCCTGGGTGGTCAGCAATGAGGGCTTACCCGAATGCCTTACTGTGACCGCAAAGGATGCCAACGACCAGATCATGGCACTCCGCCACAAGGATTTCGATGTAAGAGGGGTACAGTTCCACCCGGAAAGCGTATTAACGGAACATGGTAAACAAATGATGATTAACTGGTTAGAAGCTTAAGATGAACATATTAGATAAAATCGTACTTCGCAAAAAAGAGGAAGTCGCCCAGGCTAAAAGCACCACAGCCATAAACACGCTGGAGGCCTCCGGTTACTTCAGCAGAACCCCATATTCCTTTGCGGCGTCCCTGTTACACCCGGAACGTACAGGCATCATCGCCGAGTTTAAACGCAGTTCCCCATCCAAGGGCGTCATTAATGGACAGGCTTCCGTAGCAACCGTTACGAAAGGTTATGCTGCTGCAGGCGCATCCGCACTTTCGGTGCTTACAGATCAGGACTTCTTCGGCGGCAGCTATGCAGATCTCGCGGTCGCAAGAGCAAACAACGAGATTCCAGTGCTTAGGAAAGACTTCATCATTGATGAATACCAGATCATAGAATCTAAATCGATGGGCGCAGACATCATCCTGCTGATTGCCGCGATCTTAACGCCGGAACAGATCAGCAGCTTCGCCCAACAAGCGAAGAATCTGGGCTTGAATGTGTTGCTTGAAGTGCACAACCGGGAAGAACTGGAGCGCAGCATCACCGGAAACATCGATGCCATTGGGGTAAACAACCGGAACCTGGCCGACTTCACCGTCAACATTCAGAACTCCTTTGACCTGGTCAATCTGATTCCGGATGCTGTGATGAAAATCTCCGAAAGTGCAATCAGTGATCCGGCGATCATAACCGAACTGAAGCAAGCTGGTTTCAACGGCTTTTTGATTGGCGAGAACTTCATGAAAACAGACGATCCAGCAGCGGCCATGCAGCGCTTTGTCAGTGAATTGAGATCGGTATAACTTTTGTACCTTTACGGTTCACAATGGGAAAACAAAAGTTTTATGACACAGCACTCAAACAGGAACGCGCTGTTCTTGTGGGAGTCATCAGACCAGGCGAAAAGCCTGAAGAAACTAAGGAATACCTCGATGAGCTGGCCTTTCTTGTAGATACTGCAGGTGGCGCAGTGGATACGGTATTCACTCAGAAAATGCTTAAGCCCGATCGCGCAACCTTTGTTGGTACGGGAAAGCTGGAAGAAATCAAAGGATATGTGCAAGCTGAAGAGATCGATATGGTCGTTTTTGATGACGAACTATCGCCTTCACAACTGCGGAATATAGAACGTGAACTTCAAGTAAAGATACTCGATCGCAGTAATTTAATACTTGATATCTTCGCCGGTCGTGCGCAAACTGCACAGGCGAAAACACAGGTAGAATTAGCACAGCTGCAATACCTTTTACCACGATTAACCCGCCTATGGACCCACCTTGAACGTCAAAAGGGTGGTATCGGTATGCGCGGTCCGGGTGAAACCCAGATCGAGAGTGATAGAAGGATGATTCTGGACAAGATCTCCCTGCTTAAAGACAGGCTGAAGCATATCGACAGGCAGAACGAAATACAGCGTAAAAACCGTGTACAGCTGATTCGCGTGGCACTCGTTGGTTACACCAACGTAGGTAAATCCACCATCATGAACATGCTGGCCAAATCAGAGGTATTTGCAGAGAACAAGTTGTTCGCAACGCTGGATACGACTGTGAGAAAAGTGGTGATCGAAAATCTACCATTCCTGCTGTCCGACACCGTTGGATTTATCCGCAAGTTACCGCACCACCTGGTGGAATGTTTCAAATCCACACTGGACGAGGTGCGTGAAGCGGATATTCTGATTCATGTGGTCGATGTATCACATCAGAACTTCGAGGATCAGATCAATGTGGTTAATGAGACCCTTAAAGACCTTGGCGCAAGAGATAAGCCGACCATCATGGTATTCAATAAGATTGATGCTTATGTGAGTCCTGAAGCAGCAGAGGATCATCATGAAGAGGAGAAAGTTACGCTTACCCTTGCGGAGTTCAAGAACAGCTGGATGGCGCAGCACAATGCACCGGCGCTGTTTATTTCGGCCCTGCACAAAGAGAATTTAGAAGAATTTAAACAGTTGATGTACGATATGGTGCTGGACTTACATACCCAGCGTTATCCGTACGACAAGCTGTTGTTTTAACACACAAGCATATGGAAAGTAAACGTCAACAGAAGTTTGCAGGCCTTCTACAGGAAGAGCTTGCCGCTGTTTTCCAAAAGGAAGGTGCTGCCTACCTGCCCAATACATTGGTTACCATTACGAAAGTAAGGGTATCCCCGGATCTGGCGGTTGCCAAGGTATATTTAAGCTTCTTAAATACCAGCAATACCACCTTATCTGTAAATACGGTGAATTCCCATGCCGGAGAAATCCGCTATAAGCTGGGTTCCAGAATACGCCACCAGGCGCGTGTGGTACCAACGTTAACGTTTTTTGTAGACGATACCAACGAGTACACCGAGCACATGGACAAGATCTTCGACAAGATTGCTAAAGAACGTAAAGAAAACGATAGCGCAGAAGATGACGCCTAAACAAAAGTTTGAGGCCCTTGGAAACAAGGGCCTTCAATTTCATCCACTGGTTCCATTCGAAACCAATACAGATCAACTCTTCCAGTTTGATCTCACCAGTTACAACCCTAAGCTTACCGAAGAAATCATCAGCGACACCACGGTATTCAGTAAATGGATCAGTCAGGAGCTTGCCGATCATGATGCACGCTACGGCATCGGTGGCTACAATGAACACCGGACCATCTATGCCAGAAGCAGCTATTTCGATGGGGTAGAAGAGCCCCGGAGATTACACCTGGGCACCGACATCTGGGGGCCGGCAGGTACACCCATTTACAATTTCTATGATGCGGAGGTCCACAGCTTTCAGTTCAATGACCACTTTGGGGATTATGGCGCCACCATTATCCTGAAATACAACATCGAAGGCGTTGAATTTCATGCTTTATACGGGCATTTGAGCCTGAATTCGTTATCTGGGTTGCAAGCAGGACAGAAAATCCCATCTGGCCGGGAATTTGCAGCCTTTGGCATACCAGAGGAGAACGGGTACTGGCCGCCACACCTGCACTTTCAGCTCATCATTGATATGGAGGGCAAAACCGGCGACTATCCCGGCGTGTGTCAGTACTCAAAAGCAGGTCATTACTTAGAAAACTGTCCAGATCCACAATTTATACTTAAAGATACCTTTGGAGTTGCAACAAGCTAAACCTAACAACCAGGCAATGCGTCGGATCTTCAAAATGTTTGCCTTTCTAGACCTCATCAGCATCCTTTTCATGTTTGCGCAGGTATGGTTCCTATTAACCCACCTGGGCAAAGTAAAACCCGATGCCTTTTCCATAATCAAAGCGAGCCTGACGGTGCTGATTTACGGTTCTTTGTTCTTTACGGCCATGGGGCAGTACAGCTTCAAGCGCTACGGCATGATCGTTTATTACATCCAGTTTCCCTTCCGCTTGTTCCTTATGGTGCTGTCCATCGGCTTCATTACGCTCCTGCCAGAGGTGATGGAGGTTGGCGAAAACCTCTTCAGCTGGTTGTTCCGGATCTGTATTGTCGCGGAATTCTTCCGCCTGTATTACACCATACTCGCTTATAAAAAGTTCGTCCGGGTCAGACAATTACCCGGATTGCGTCAGTTATAATGTGTGCATTGATCGTGTTTACCTTACCCTGGTACTCGCCATCTACCTGAAAGTGTGCGCGGTGCTTCGACTTGATTACCAGCTTATCTGTTTTAAAAGTCTCAATAGAATTGGGGTTAAAAGGCAGGTTGGTAAAGCGGATCTTTAAAATTTCAAGCACATTGTAGTTCTTCACCAGAATCACCTCAAACAGATCATCTTCCAGGCTACCTTCCGGATTAATCTTTACGCCCGTTCCATACATGGTTGCATTTGCAATAACGACCATAGAGGCTTCCGAGCGGATCTCTTCACCATCTATTTTCAGCGTCACCTCCATTTTATGATGGTTCCACAGCGCATGCCATGCTGCACGTGCATAACCCTTCATCCCACGTTGCGGCAGGTCATCAAATTTCTTGATGATGTAGGCATTGAAGCCGATGTCTGACAGGTGGATACAAAGCTCATCATTTACCACAACTGCGTGAATGCGTTTGGGTGTGCCATTTACAGCGGTATCCAGTGCTTCTTTAACGTCGACGGAGATACCCAGTTCCTTAGCCATGCCGTTGGCAGAACCTGCCGGAATAATGCCGACCGGCATTTCGGAGTTCAACAAACATTGCGCAACAAGCTTCAGCGTGCCGTCGCCACCTACCGCCATTACCCGATCCGGAGCGGCATCATCAATGCGCTTTTTCATCTGATCAGTTGAACAGTCTTTCGGCAGCTCGTAAATCTCGTAATCATGTGGAAGTTCGGAGAAATAGTGCTGAATTTCAGCTTTGTAATCGATCTCGCCATTGCCGGAACCCGGATTAACAATGAACAGAAATTTTAAACCATCAGGCTTAGGGTTCATGAAGTGTATTTTAATATCAAAACAACATTGCTGATCCCGATGTTTTAAAATCAATGAACAATTCTGTCAGCATTAAAGTCTACCACGGTTACGGCCATACCCACAACCTGGTGGTTTATGGAAACGCCTTTAAATTCAAAGCCAGAACGGTTCAGCAGTACAGCAACAATCTGTTCACAAACATTCTATACCTGCTTAAGCTTTTCATCCTGAAGCCCTTTCCGGGTTTGAGGCTAAGGCTTACCTTTCACGATCAAGTGGTTTATCAAACCTCAGAATACGACGGCTTTTTTAAATTCGAATTTAAGTCCTCCGCGGATGTTGAACCCGGTTGGCACAACGTAAAAGTTGAAGCGCTGGATGAGCAGGAGCAGGTGCTGGCAACATGTAGTAGCACCATCTTTGTGCCGCACATTACCCAGTATGCTTTCATCTCAGACATAGACGATACCATTATGGTGTCGCACTCTGCAACGGTGTACAGACGATTACGGGAGCTGTTCATTAAGAATCCGAGAACCCGGAAGACCTTTACCGATGTTCAGCTGCATTACAGCCTGCTCGCGCTATCACATACCACGACCGACCAGCCGAACCCTTTCTTTTATGTTTCCAGTTCCGAATGGAACTTATACGATTACCTAGTGGAGACCTTCCGCTTTAACAAACTGCCAGAAGGGGTGTTCCTGCTCAACCAGATTAAGATGTGGACCAACTTCCTGACTTCCGGCAAAACGGGGCATGAGGGCAAGCTCATCCGGGTTATGCGCATCATTGCGGCTTTCCCAAACCAGCGGTTTGTGTTCTTCGGCGATAACTCCCAGCGTGATCCATTTATATATGCCAGCATTGCTGAGAAATACCCCGAGAAAGTAGAAGCCATTTACATCCGGAACATCGTACCGGCCAATAAGACCACAACCGTGGTTACCCTTGCACCTGCAAAAGAGAAAGGGATTAAGATCTGTGTGTTCGACAGCAGTTCAGAAGCCATGGCACACTCACGTGCGGTAGGCCTGATTGCACCACTGGAGCGCATAGAAGGTATCGAAAAGGTATTAAATTAACTATACTTGCAGCATGGTTTTTGGACTTGATGAGCTATACCTCGCCTTTCCTGATCCTGCATTGGCAGATGCGGACGGATTGCTCGCTATTGGGGGCGATCTTAGCGCTGAAAGGCTCAAGAATGCTTATGCAAGTGGTATCTTCCCATGGTTCAGTGCGGGGGATCCAATTCTCTGGTTTGCACCGCATGAACGTTGTGTCATTTTCCCCGAGCGGGTGAAAATCAGTAAGTCCATGCGGAAAGTGCTGCTTAGCGAACAGTTCAGGATCACCTGGGACCAGGCTTTTGAGCAGGTCATCAAGGCCTGTGCATCCATAGACCGTACCAAGCAGGGGCAGGATGGCACCTGGATCACGGACGACATGCAGGAAGCTTACCTCAACCTTCATCGGCTTGGCATGGCACACAGCCTGGAAGTCTGGCAAGGGCAGGAACTTGTAGGTGGCCTCTACGGTGTGATCGTAAACAAGGTTTTCTGTGGTGAAAGCATGTTTAGCCAGATTAGTAACGCTTCGAAGGCAGCTTTAATTAGTCTTTGCAGAAGTGGCCAGTTTAAACTGATCGACTGCCAACTGCCAAATCCTCATCTCATGAGCCTTGGCGCCGAACTTATCCCGAGTCAGGAATACCTGAAAATCCTAAAGGAACAGGGATAACTTAGTTTGCAGCCGGAACGGTAACCAATCTAATTGAGAATTTCCTGAATATCAGCCTTGGTCAGTGATTTAAAGAAGCTTTCTTCCGTGGTGATCAATGAACTTGCAAGCCTTTTCTTACGGTTCTGCAGGGCAAGGATTTTTTCTTCAACGGTATCTTTGGCGATAAACTTATAGATGAAAACCTTTTTCTCCTGACCGATGCGGTGACTTCTGTCTATGGCTTGTTGTTCTACGGCGGGGTTCCACCATGGATCCAGAATAAACACATAGTCGGCCTGGGTAAGGTTTAAACCCACACCACCTGCTTTAATGGAGATCAGGAAGACCTTTAGCTCAGGGTCATTCTGGAAATCTGCAACGGTTTCTCCGCGGTTCTTCGTGGCGCCATCCAGGTATGCGTAACGAATCTGCTTTTCCTCAAACTCCGCTTTAAACAGGTTCAGGTGTTTTACGAACTGCGAGAAGATCAGTACTTTATGTCCCCCTTTAAGCACATTGTCGAGTGCATGCAGCACATTTTTAAACTTCCCGGAATCAGAGCTGTATTCCTGGTCAATCATTACGGGGTGGTTGGCCAGCTGTCTGAGCAAGGTTAGGCCCTGCAGCAGCTGCACCTGTTTCTCTTTGTAGCTGCCATCGTCCATGCTGCTCAGCAGGTCATTCCGGTAGGCAGATTTCGTTTTTTCATAATACGCCGCCTGATCCTCGCTCATGTCGCAATAGAACACCTGCTCGGTTTTCGGCGGTAGTTCTTCCGCAACCTGTTCTTTGGTTCTGCGCAAAACGAAGGGTTTGATGATGGCCTGCAGCTTTCTGGCTTTCTCCTCGTCTTTCTTTTTCTCAATGGCCTGCACGTATTCTTCATTGAAGAAAGTCTGCGTACCCAGTAGACCAGGGTTCAGGAAGGTAAGTTGTGTCCATAGGTCCCCCACGGAATTCTCGACCGGCGTACCGCTTAGGATCAGCTTGTGTCTGGATTTCAGGGAACGTACCGCTTTGAAGGACTTGGAAGCCGGGTTTTTGATGTTCTGACTTTCATCCAGAATGATGTAGTTGAAGTAAAAATGTTGCAGCAGTTCTGCATCAATCCGCGTAATGCCATATGTGGTAATGATGATGTCGTAATCTATAAAATGCGCAACATCCTTATTTCTTGCGCCACCGGTGTGTGCAAAGATCTTTAGCTGCGGGGTAAATTTTTTCGCCTCATTGAGCCAGTTGTAAATCAGCGAGGTCGGCATAATGATCAGCGAAGTGCTTTTGGTATTGTTGTGCTGATCTTCCTCTTTTATTTTCTGCAGCATGGCCAGGGTCTGGATGGTTTTACCAAGCCCCATGTCATCGGCAAGGCAGCCGCCGAAATGGTATTCCCGAAGAAAGCTGAACCAGTTGTAGCCGGCTTTCTGATAGCTGCGCAGCTCACCTTTAAAATGCACCGGCATTTCAGTGTCTTCAATATGCTCAAAGTCATTCAGCTTCTGAAGCTTCCGGTTAAGCGTAACATGCACGATGCTGTCTTCAGAAAGGTCGTTGATTAACCCAACATGATGTTTGTGCAGCTTCAGTGCTTTACTCGAATCCGAGAAGTTGAACAAGCTGCCGTACTGCGAAAACCACTTATCCGGGATGATCGCAATGGAGCCATCGGGCAGTGGAAACTCACGCTTTTTGCGGAGGATATGCTGCTTTAAGGCGATGAATGGCACGGCAAAGGATCCGAAATATACGATGGCATTGATGTCGAACCAATCGTTTTCTTCTTTGATCTCAAAATCTATGTGGTTGCTGGCAAACAGGAATTTCTTCGGCCCGGCAGATTGCTGGATCTCAAAGCCACGTTCCTGTAAGTCTGCGATATGTTCGTTGGTCCAGTTGAGTACCCCGTAGGCAGGGTCCACATCTGCTTTATTATTCAGCTCCAGGGTATAGAAAACCGGGCTGGACTTTTTAAGTCCCATTTTAAGCAGCTCCCCGTATTTGCCCTTTTCCCATTCCGTTTGGCGTTTAATGCGGTTGAAGGTATATTCTTCCCCTTCTTTAGACACCCTGACGGTAACTTTCTGTTCATCGCCCATGGCAAAAGTATAATCGCCATAGCGGAAGCACAGCTGCAGCTGGGAGATGCCATCTTCCACAAAAGAGACATTCAAGATGGGGGTAGGCTCGTTCCGCTCCGTTTTAATTTCAAAACCTTCCGCATAGACATGATACTTTTCTATAAGCGGCGCTACAAACTTTTCGAAATACGTTTCCTCAGTTGCTTTGGGGATGGTGATGTATCGTTTATTAAGAAATGGCTGAAGCTTTTTGCCTTCCATACCCGGTTCAAAGAAGTACAGGGTTTGATCCAGCAGGAGCCATGCAGGCTGATTACTGATCAGCTGCGCATCCTTGAACATGAAGTCGATACGCATCCCGGCATATTTAATGGTTGGGAAGTAGCGCGTTTCCAGGTTGTTTCTTCTGAAGTGGAACAGAATCGTGGCAGGTTCCAGCGCAATCTGCAGTCTGGACCCAACGGGCCACCCGTCTTTTGACATCAGGTAGAGCGATTTCGCCACTACGGGGTTCTTCAGGAGCTCCGCCAGTTTCTTCTCCACTTTTGGGCGCACATGGTCGTAGAACTTATCATCGAAAACCTTGCTGAAGAATTCGAATGGGCGGATCTGCTTTTTATGGTATTTCTTAATGAGGGAATCCTGTTCGATGTCATCAAGGGTCTTGATGATCTTCATGTCCGCCTCGGATAGATGCTTTTCAAATTCCGCTGCCGTGTGACTGAATATCCGCTGGTAGGTGAGGGAAAAGTCACCCTGTGGATTCAATTGAACAACATGTGGTTCAACCAGATAGCCCAAAAAATCATGTTTACACAAGGCGTACACTAATTTGAATGGCTTGGAACTATCTACACGTAGCATGGGATGAAAATAAATTTAAACTAATGGAGCGCTCGTATAAAAGTTTTAAACATACAGGATTTTCACTTTGTATCAAACATGAAATCGTGGAATTGAAAGTTTTTTTACCTGTTGGTCGAAATAAAGCTGGTTTTCGTCGAACTGCAGGTTCACATGGTCTAATTCGGCCAGAATTGCTGAAACGTTTTTACTGGGGACGCGTCTCATTACCAAACAAATAAAAACAGTTAAGCAATTGATTTACAAGCTTTAAGAAAAAAATATTATGAAAACTTCAGTAAAAACAATGTTCGCGCTCTTCACCGGAATTATCTTATTGTCAAATACGGCTGCGGTAAAGGCGACGGAGCCAGTTACCTACATCACAACTTTAAGTTCGGTTAAGGACATCCGTAAGATTGTGGTAAGTGGAAATGTGCAGCTGCTGCTGGTGCAGGATAGTAAGGAAAGCGTTAAGGTATATGATAAATACTACTCCAAAAACGCCCTGGTGCAGCAGCAGGGTAGTACGCTGCGCATCAGTTCTTACGCGGACAGGCCATTGTCTATCGTGGTGTATGTAAAGGAGCTGAATGCGATTGAAGCTTACAATACCGCGAAGGTTAGAACTGAAGGCTGTTTCAAATTACTCAATTTAGATGTGCGGCTGATGGATAGCGCTTCTGCAGACATCAATGCTAAGACCGTGTCTTTGTTCAGTTCGGTAAAAGGTGCTTCAGCACTTAAGATTGCCGGCACCTCGGATCAGCATACGATAGAGATGTGTGACTTGGGTAACATGACGATGGATCAGTTTGCGGCAGGGGCAACTGTAATTGCAAGTAAACCAGGAGCGGTGTTGGCGAGCCGATAGCGGAGGGAAGGTTAGGAGAAGGCTTCGAGTGAAACGCACACCAAACGCACAGCAAACCCAGACCAAACGCACAGCAAGCGCACAGAACATGTGCGATTGCTGTGCGTTTCATGTTTATCCTATTAGTGCCTGTTATGTGGTTTGCCTTATCTTAAAATGATCTGGTGCGACTATCCCAGCATCAAAGTTCGGCTGTATTCCAAGGCGATGAAGATTTCTTCCAGGAACAATATCATGGAGAGCTTACCAGATTTAACGGATTTAGGTAAGTATCCATAGTATTTTTTAAAAGCACTGCTGAAGTGCGTGGCATATTTATAGCCCATCTTCTCTGCAACCTCCGCGATCGTAATGTCCCCTTGCTTTAGCATTGTCTTCGCCTGATCCATCTTATGTTGGTTCAGATAGTTATATACGGTGTTTCCAAAAGCATTCTTGAAGTTGCGTTTCAAATTAAACTCATTTGTGCCTACCAGATGTGCCAGCGACCTCAAAGACAATGGTTTTCCGGAGTGATTAATTAGGATTTCTCTAGCTGCGAGCATTTTGTCCATGTCCTCTTTCTTTAGAACCACATGAGGCGGCATATCTTCAAGCTGCTCTAGCTGTAACAGCTGCAAGGCCAACAGTTCTATTGTTTTGGATTCCAGTATGAGTTGGTCACAAAAATTACTTTTGGTGGTATGACTTAAAAGCTGGAGTACGGTGCCGATCTCTGGAGTGAAAGGCATGTTTGTGCCAGCAAGCATCAGCGGTAACTGCTCATCTGACAATTTACTAAGTTGTTGCCAGGAATGATGGGCCGGCAGGTACCTGCTTAGAAAGGAAGTGCTAAGATTGATGCAAATTACCTCGTCCTTGGCACTGCTCATGAACATGTGCACAGCAGCTGGTTTGAAACCCAGAAGGTTGTGCTGCTGGCTTTCAATTGAAGCATAGGTTTCATCAGATCCTCGTTTCCTGAAGATCGCTTTACCCTTAAGCACAAATATCATCTGGAATAGCAAAGTAGCGGGCTGATCACCCATAAACGTTTTAACTTCTACATGATCCCGATCGTCAATGTTAATGGAGTAGTTGATTGCCAGAGACTTCTGAAGTAAATATACATTTTCCGGCTTTTGCTCAATTTCTCCCTTTAGCGTCAATTGTTCTCCCGATTGCGTCATGTGTAGCATATATCTTTGCGACTAAATTATTCTTATTAAGACCTATTCTAAAGAACACAGCCAAAAAGTTACATGTACATGCATAAAACACTACTATTTATATTTCTTTCCTTAATCTGTTTTGCTGGAAATGCCCAAACTGGTTCACTCTCCGGCAGGGTTACTAATGAAAATGGAGCTGCTGTTGAAGGTGCTACCTTGAAGATAAAAGAACTGAACAGGTCGGCCATAACAGATATGGAGGGTAAATATGAGCTGAGGTCAGTTAAGTACGGGTCGTATACCTTAGTTGTTAGCGCGCTGCAGACCGATGCTAAAAGCGTTAGTGTAAAGGTTGGCACCGGGAATACGGTGATGAATGTTAAAGTGAAGTCTGCAGGTGCAAGGGCGCTTGAACAGGTATTTATAGAGGGAAAAACAGAGAAGAAAACGATTGAAACATCAGGCTTTGCGATTAACGTAGTCGAAACCAAGGAGGCTTCCTTGAGAAATGTGCAAACCAATGAGCTGCTCGATCGTACGGTTGGGGTCCGCGTTCGTCAGAATGGAGGGCTTGGCTCTGCAGTAGAATATAATCTAAATGGGATGTCGGGAAGATCAGTGGGTATTTTCATTGATGGGATCGAAATCTCCACATATGGATCTTCTTTTAATCTGAATAGCATTCCCCCTTCCATGGTCGAACGAATCGAGGTATATAAAGGGGTTCTGCCTGCTCATTTGTCGGGAGATTACATGGGGGGTGCGATTAACGTGGTGCTCAAAAAGGATATTTCGCAAAATAATATTGCAGCATCAATATCCTACGGGTCATTTAATACCTATCAGGTTGACGCCAGTGCCATGTACCGGAATTCCAAAAATGGCTTTACGGCAAAGGCATCCGGGTTTTACACGTACACGGACAACAGCTATGAGACATGGGGTAAGTTTTCAAAGTTCATTACGCCGGATGGGCAGGTAGAGCGGTATTACAGAGCAAGACGTTTTAATGATTCTTTTAAATCAACAGGCGGGCGATTTGAGCTTGGTTTTACCAATGTAAAATGGGCTGATGCTTTACTATTAGGTTATAACGGGTCCTCAACCGATAATGAAATTCCTCACGGACAGGTGATGGCAAAGCCATATGTGGGCAGAACCAGTGAGGCGCAGGCGCATGTGTTCAACCTGATCTACAATAAAAAAGATCTTTTTACTAATGGCCTTTCCCTGAATGTTAATGGCGTATATAGTGACCGGAGTACCTATCTTCAGGATACCGTCGGTTATTTGTACAATTGGGACGGAAATTATCGCCTGGACTTCTACAACCGTCCAATGTACCGGGAAGGTTATGGTCAGCAGGGACTTGATGTGATCACGGATATAAGCAGAAGGATCACAACCTTACGTTCCAACCTTAGCTACGATATTTTTTCCGGTCACCGTTTATCCATCAATCATGTTTACTATACTGTTGACAGAGATGACGAAGACCTGCTAAGACCTGTGGCAAATGGCTCACTAAAAACCATCAGTGATCTCCAGAAGCAAATAACAGCTTTCAACTATGAAGCCCAATTATTTGGAGATAAGCTAAAAACCAACCTGTTCCTGAAGTACTATCAGCAAAACGTTGGCCGTACTACGCCCATAGTTTCTACAGTTGGTGGCCAGAATGTTGTTAATACCGCACGGAGTGACAAGAAAATTGATGCAACAGGATATGGTCTTGCAGCATCATACGCACTTAAACCCAAAATTGTCCTTATTGCATCTGCAGAACAAGCCGTTCGAATGCCAGGTGATACTGAAATTTTAGGCGATCCGAATGAAAACGTACTATCTAATTTCAGCATCAGGCCCGAGGTGGCCAGGAACATAAATCTTGGTTTCAGGCTGGGTAATTTCGAGATAGACAAACACAGGATTTCAGTATCTGGAAATGCATTCTCCAGGAATATCAAAGATAGGATCGTGCGACAGGTTAATAGTACATTATCTGACCAGGAGGTAGAGGTTTCGCCTTTTATGAATATTGGTCGTGCGAAGTCACTAGGATTTGAGGCTGAACTGGGTTATGCTTACAGCAACAGATTGAACGTGATGTTTACCTTTTCAAAGTTCAACTCGGTTTTTAAACAAGGGGACGATTCTGTAACTGGTCAGCGCCTAACCCAATATGAAGGCGAGCAACTACCAAATGAGCCATTTTTCACTATGAACGGAAATGCGCAGTACAGACTGAATAACGTTCTCCAAAAAAATTCTTTGCTCAACCTCTTCTATAATTTTGGATATGTCGCGCCTTTCAGGACCGTATGGCCAGAATCTGAATGGTTTACGACACCAACCCAGTTTGCGCAGGATCTTGGGCTTAGCTATAAATTTCCCGATCGTAAGCTGGTTGTTAGCCTGGATGCCAAGAACATACTCAATGCAGAGATCTACGACAATTTCGGTGTGCAGAAACCAGGGCGTGCATTCTTTGTAAAACTCAACTACAGTATAAACAGACTTTAAATTATCTAACATTAAATACTTATAGAATGAAAACAGAACTATTAAGAACAATAATGTTTGGTGCGGCCATTACTGCACTGTCATTATCAGCATGTAAAAAAAGCGATGGTCCGGGGGAAAATATTGCAGACAGTGATCGATGGATTACGATTTCAGGCGCCATGGATGATCCTTCAAACGCTGAAGTTGGTGATGGTAATGCTGGAACAATGGTATACAGCCTGACGGTTGAAGAAGCAAAGAATCCTGGTATTAGTGTAAACGTTTTTGATCAGGGTATGCACGTTAAATCACAACGTACAGCACGTTTGCAGGCTTCTGCTGATGGAAAGTACCTTTACAACATCCAATATGTAGGAGAAGATGGAGGGATTTTCAATAAAATGAGTGTGCATGGTGGAAAGGATTTCAGACCAGAAGGGTCCGAGGTCGATACGGAGCCTTATGTGAGTGCCTCACCACGTTGGTTAAAAGCTGTTGAAGGTGTCGGCATAGCCGTAAAAGCGGAAGCCAATGCAGTGGTTTACGAAGGTGCCAGTCCGAACTTTGTTTTCAAAGGAAGAACGGCATCCGTAGACGTAATCACGCTGGATCTGAATAATCCAAAGATCACAAAGGTGGCTGATTTTCAATTACCATTATCGCCGGAGGAAGTAGCTGCGGGCTACTATGTGAGCCGTATAGATGTTCCTGTGGTTAATAAAGCTGGTAACAAGGTATATATTGGCGCTGCTATTTCAAAGCATAATACGAGTTCCTTTACTATAGGTACTGATGGTCTGCCTGTTTTTGCAGCAGATAATGCAAGTCCGAGAAGCTGGGCAAAGACGTTGGTACTTGATTATCCTGCGCTTGAAAATCCAAAAGTGCTTACGTCTACACAAACCAGAGGCAGTACCAATGGCTACCGTAGCACCATGCAGTATGTTGGTACAGATGGACATGTTTATCAGGCAACCTCTGGTGAAGGACCAGGTAATGGTGGTTCCAAAATTCTTAAGATCAGTGCCGAAAGCAATGATTATGACAACAGTTATGTATTTAGTCTTGATCAGGCTTTAGGCGAAACCAACACCTATATCGAAACGTGGAAATATGCAGGTGACGGAATTGGCTTTGTTGTTTATAGTAAATATACTGGTACAGGAAACACACGTACCGGCGGCTATATTGCACGTGTAAACCTGAATAATAAAACGGCAACAAAGTATACGCTGCCTAATGAGGCTACTTTGAACTTTGGTCAGATCCAGGCGATTACCATGCATGACGAAGATGTTTTTATCGCAGTAGCACCCGTGGGTATGGATGGTAATATGTACATCTTCAATAGAAAAACCGGTGAAATGACAGTTGGTGCTAAATTAGTAAACAAGCCAGGTAATCAATATATTGGCGTTTATTAATACTAATCCTAAATAAAGAAGATCAGAAGCTGATTATTGCCGCATCTGATCTTCTGTACACATCCATATTTAAAAATATTTAAGATGAAAAAGTCACTACTTGTTGCTGTTTTTGCATTATCTGCATTGCTGGCTAAGGGGCAGCAGAATACCTTACTTAATCAAAAATTCTGGCAGGATAAGCCAAACGTTGCTGCAATTAAGGCTGAGGTTGAAAAAGGAAATGATCCTGCGCAGATGAACCCATCAAGCTTTGATCCGGTTGTTATGGCCATCAATGCTGATGCACCAACCGAATCAATTAAGTACCTGCTTTCACAGCCAGGAAATGAAATCGGGAAAGTAACACATGATAGCCGCAATTATTTACACTGGGCCGCAAGTAAGGGGAATGCAGAAATCATGGAATACTTGCTGGAGAAAGGTGCAAAGACAGACAATGAGGATAGTCATGGTTCAACACCTATACTTTTCGCAGCTGGGGGTGGTCAGCAGAATACAAAGGTGTACGACCTGCTGATCGCAAAAGGCATAAGCTTGAAAGCAAGCGTAAATGCAGCGGGTGCAAATGCACTTTTGCTTGCGATTGCCAATGATCCTGAATTGGTACTTACCAATTATTTCGTGTCCAAGGGCCTTGACCTGAATAGCACTGATGCCGCCGGCAATAATGCGTTCAGCTATGCGACAAGGTCAGGAAATATTGAGCTCCTTAAAAAGCTTTTGCAGAAAGGCATTAAACCAAATGCTAATGCGATGTTGATGGCGGCGCAGGGTTCAAGAAGAGGAGCAAACACCTTAGCGTTATACCAATATCTTGAAAGCTTGAACCTTAAAGCCAATGTGACCAATAAAAATGGTGAAAACGTGCTTCATTCTATTGTGAAAAGGCCAAAGCAAGATGAGATAATCAAGTATTTTCTTTCTAAAGGTGTTGATGTTAACCAGGTTGATGAAGATGGGAATAGCGTGCTGATGAATGCTGCGGGCTCAAACCGTGATCTTGCTGCTTTTGAGTTGCTAATGCCGGGTGTGAAGAACGTAAATCTTTCAAATAAAAAAGGACAGACCGCCTTAACACTTGCGGTTCGCGGAAATTCACCCGAGGTTGTTGCTTACCTGATCAGCAAAAAGGCTGATGTTAAGGTATTGGATAAAAACGGCAACAGTCTGGCCTATTATGCGGTTGAATCTTATCGTCCGACAGCAGCCAGAGCAGCTGGAGCACCACAAGGAGGTGCTGCGCCGGAGGGGTCTGATGAATTCGATGCCAAGATGAATTTGCTTAAGACAGCAGGATTGAATATTAACGCGCTTCAGGAAAACGCTAATACATTGTATCATTTAGCAATTGCTAAAAATGACGTTTCCATACTTAAGCGCCTTGCGCCGATGGGTATAGACATCAATGCCAAGAATAAAGAGGGATTTACGGTCCTACATAAAGCCGCCATGTTGTCGAAAGATGATGAGGTGTTAAAGTACTTACTATCTGTAGGCGCAAAGAAAGATGCCGTAACGAGTTTTGATGAGACCGCATTCGATCTTGCCAGTGAGAACGAATCCCTGACTAAAAATAATGTTTCCCTTACTTTTCTTAAATAATGATGCAAAAAATTTATAGAACAGCCTTTCTTTTACTTCTACTGACATTTGCCAAGCCATTCGCTTCCGTAGCGCAGGATGCCAGCAAGTACAAGTGTATGATCCAGATGACCAATTATATGGGTGAGGGTGCATACGTGGTGATCTCATTGATTAATGGTAAAGGCGCTTACGAGAAGACGCTTTACGTAATGGGCTCGGATAAGCAATGGTACAAAACAATCAAGGAATGGAATAAATTCTACCTTAAAAAGCCAAATGTCAGCGCCGTAACGGGCGCTTCAATTTCAGGTGGCGACCGGAGTGTGAAAGTGATCGAAATTGAAAAATCAAAGATCAATGCTGGTTATAAATTAAGATTTGAAAGTGCTGTTGAGGATAAGCAATATCATGTTAAAGACCTGGAGATCCCCCTGACTACGGAAGCACTTGCTGCTAAGAGCGAGGGTAGTGGATACATTCGTTATGTGCGCTTCAGCCCCAATTAAAAGTTTGTGATCGTATGACCATTTCTATATGGAGGTATAGCCATTTAGCATTGGCTATATCTTCTTTTTTCTTACTAATCCTAGCTTCGGTAACGGGTATAATTCTTGCTTTTGAACCGGTTTCTGCGAACTTACAGCCCTATCGCGTCAAACACTTCGATGAACTCAGGCTTGCGGAAACACTTCCGGTATTAAGAACGGCTTACCCCGGCATTACTGAACTTAGCGTTAATTCCCAGGGATTTGTACAAATTAAAGGTAGTGATGATGAAGGTCAGGAACTGACTGCCTATGTAGATCCCCGTAACGGGAGGGTATTGGGTAAGCCAGTCCCGCAAAGTGCCTTTTTTCAATGGGTGACCGCTTTACACCGGTCTTTGTTTTTACATGAAACCGGACGCTTTTTTATAGGCTTAACGTCATTCCTACTTTTGCTGATCACTATCTCCGGAACAATATTGTTGATTCAGAGACAACGAGGCGTAAGGCGCTTTTTTTCCCGGATAGCCAAGGATGATTCTGCGCAGTATTATCACGTTGTGCTTGGCCGCCTATCACTAATTCCAATAATCTTAATTGCGCTTAGTGGCACTTATTTGTCGCTGGTTAGGTTTGAACTAATTGATGTCTCCAAGCATTCGCCTGAAGTGGACTTTGATGCCATAAAATCTGCACCGCTTAGAAAAACCTCGGAGTTTGAAATATTTAAAACCACGAAGCTTTCTGCCGTAGAATCTATCGCATTCCCTTTTTCAACAGACGTTGAAGATTATTACACCCTGAAACTTAAGACCGCTGAAATAGCGGTTAATCAGGTCACAGGAGAAGTTCTGGCACGAGCGGACTATCCAAAGGCTGTGTCTTTTACCAATCTGAGCCTGGATCTTCATACTGGCCGGGCGAACAGTATATGGGCTATTGTTTTAGCGGTCGCTTCGGTGAACATTCTGGTATTTATCTATACTGGGTTTGCCATTACCTTAAAAAGACGCTCGAGCCGTACTAAGAATAAGTTTACGGCTGAAGAAAGTAAGTTTGTCATACTGGTAGGTTCTGAAAATGGCAGTACATTTCGTTTTGCAAAGGCTATTCATAACCAGCTGCTTAAGGCAGGCGAAAAGTCATTTATATCGGAAATGAATAACTATGGCGCTTTCCCGAAAGCAGCGCATCTGATAGTCGTGACGGCAACTTATGGGCTTGGGGACCCACCCACAAGTGCTGCAAAGTTTAAAGCGATGATCGAAGAATATCCCCAGCAGCAATCCATTCATTATTCCGTATTAGGCTTTGGATCTAAGGCTTACCCTGAGTTCTGCAAATTCGCCTACGATGTAAACTATTTGCTCTCAGCGCAGGCATGGGCCTTGTCTGCAACAGATATACACACTGTTAACGACAAGTCGCCGCAAGAATTTAGCTTATGGGCAGAAGCATGGTCGCAGCAATCTGGGGTGCAGGTGACGGTAGCCCCTGAGTGCTACAGTGGCTATGCTGGAAAAATGGAAAAGCTGCAGACACGTAGTAACTATCCTGAAACAACATTGCCTGGGGAATCATTTACGGTAAGCTTGAAGATGAGGAAGAGGCTACCTGTTAAATCGGGTGATCTGATGGCAATCTATCCTTTAAATGACCATCGTGAAAGGTTGTATTCCATCGGCGTAATTGATGGAGAAATACGGCTAAACGTAAAATTGCATGAAGGCGGCATCGGCTCTTCGTTCTTAAGGCAATTGAAAGCAGGTCAGATGCTTAAAGCAAGGATCATTGTCAATAAACACTTTCACTTTCCCAAAGGTGCACCTGAAGTACTTATGATCTCAAATGGGACGGGGATAGCACCCTTTCTTGGGATGATCAATGAGAACTCAAAACATAAGCCGTGTCATTTGTACTGCGGCTTCCGTGAACATGCTTCTTATGAGCGTTACCGGGCATATTTAGACGATAGTAAGGCTCAAAGCAAACTTTTAAGTCTTTATCCTGCCTTTTCAAGGGAGACAACAAAACAGTATGTTAGTGATTTGATTGAAAGAGATGCTGACTTTATCGCTAATCTGCTGAAAAGGGGCGGGGTGATCATGATCTGTGGTTCTTTGGCCATGTTAAAAGACGTGATGGACATCTTAGAAGGTATTTGCCAGTCGCAGACTGGGAAAGGGATCAGCTTTTACCAATCACATAATCAGGTATTAACGGACTGTTACTAAGATTTAAGCTGCCGATTTTTAAGTTTTAGTGATGGAGATGAAATGATTTCTCCATGGTCAGTAATTATAATATACCGGTATTCGGGAAATTGTTTGATGAACCCGAGGGCTGCGTTTTTCCCCAATACCATCATTGATGTACTGTATCCATTAGCTGTTTCTGCACTTGGACCAAAAACGGTAACACTGGTTAGGCCTGTAGCCGGATAGCCGGTTACAGGATTTATGATGTGGGCATAGCGCTTGCCATTGAAAGCAACAAATTTCTCGTAACTACCGGAGGTGACTACGGAGCTTTCGACTAGTGGAACAACAGCAATCAGCGCATTGCTGCGCATCGGATTGGTAATGCCGATGGTCCATGCACTTCCATCAGTTTGTTTCCCCCAGGTACTCATGTCTCCGGAACCGTTCACGATCCCGGCTTTAATACCCTTACTTAACATCAGTTCGCGGCTTTTATCTGCTGCATAGCCTTCTCCCAATGCCCCAAAACCTATTTTCATGCCTTTTAACTTCAGGAATATGGTGCAGTTGAGGCTGTCGAGAACAATATTTTTATAGCCAACTTTTTCCACCGACCTGCGGATGGTTCCGGCTGTAGGCATTTCATTCATTGAACCATCGAATTTCCAGATGCGGTCCATAGCTGCGAAGCTGATATCGAATGCGCCTTTTGTCATCTCGGACAGATGCAGCGCTCTTCGGGTAAGATTAAATACTTCAGGGTCTACTTTCACCGGCCGGATGCCAGCGTTGCTATTCACCTGTGACACTTGTGATTCAGGCTTCCAGTCGGATATCAGGAACTCTATACGGCTAACTTCACGGATGACCGAGTCAATATGCCGATCTGCAGACTGCGCGTTTTCGGCGACAATGCTGATTTGCCAGCGACTACCCATAAGTGTAGTAGTGCGATTACGGAGTACTTGTGCCGTGGTGTAAAAACTCAGAAAAATGAGCAGTGTAGATATTAATAGCCTCATAATGGAGCCACTAAAGTATATAAAATAGAGCATATTGTCATTGAGGTCGCTAGTTGTAGGATCATTAGGTCTCGGGCTGATTTGAATCTATCTTCAGTACACTTAAACCCTCACATGTTAATCAAAATTAAGATCAGGATTACATGGCGCCATCAAATTAAATGGGGAGTGTAGTAGACTTTGTAGATTCAAAGGTAGGAGCGTCAATCAGCAACAATATGCTGTAGGATGTGGAATATATTAACATACATCAATACTTAAATAAAATGTTGACCCTACCTTTGAACGATCAATTGCGGGTATATGATCTGTATGAAATTTAAATCTTAAAAAATGAAAAAATTACTTTTTGCGCTTCCTGCGCTTCTTCTCCTGGCATCATGCGGTGGGGCTTCTAATGATAATGCGAAAACAACCAGCGTACAGGCCGTTGCTGAACAAAAAGGGGAAGTGCTGGCTATCGATACAATTGGAACTATGATAGATTGGAAGGCTACACATAAAGGCGGCCTTGCTCCACGTTGGGGAAAAATTGGTGTAAGTTCGGGAACAGTTTCCGTGAACAACGACTCATTAAGTGGAGGTGAGTTTATCATAAACATGGGCTCTCTTTTTGTAGATCCAGCCTCTGTAACAGAGAAAGATAAGAAAGCCAGCGATCTTGCAGGGCACCTGACAAGCGCGGATTTCTTTGATGTTGCCAAATATTCAACAGCAAAATTTGTGATTACAAAAGTTGAACCCTTTACGAATGCACAATCATCTAGCCTTATAGCTGACCCTAATTATCTTATTAGTGGAAACCTTACCCTTAAAGACAGTACACTGAATATAACTTTTCCCTCGAAAGTTGAAATTACTGCGTCGGGTCTTACCGCTTCTGCTAGGTTTGTGATTGATAGATCTGCATGGGGAATTAACTATAAAACTGAAGGTAGTCCTGAAAATTGGATTATTTCAAAAGATATAGAAATTGGACTGATACTTAAAGCTAAAAGGAACTAATTTTCTGTTATTGAAGTTAAAACTGGCTGTTACTATCTAGAAAGCATCATCTAGTTTATTCTACAAGGGGCTATTCATTTAAAGCGTGCATAGCCTCTTTTTATATCATGTCTAACTGAATGTTGGAATTTGTCAATTCTTATCCCAGGTCAATATGTAGACCGAGCAGTCATCGTAACTTTGTTTAAAATTAAACACAATGGCACAGATAATACTTCACAAAGCAGATACCAGGGGCGGAGCAAATCATGGTTGGTTGAAGAGCTTTCATACATTTAGTTTTTCCAGTTACTATAATCCTGAGCGGATACAATTCGGTGCACTCCGTGTGTTGAATGATGACCAGGTTGATGGTGGTATGGGCTTCGGAGACCATCCGCATGACAATATGGAGATCATTTCCATAGCCCTTGAGGGGAGTTTGCAGCACGAAGATAGCATGGGGAACGTAGCTGTTATTGAACCAGGTGAAATCCAGGTGATGAGTGCAGGAACCGGACTTTACCATAAAGAGTTTAATAAACAGGCAGACAAGCCGGTGAAATTCTTACAAATCTGGGTGTTCCCGAATGAACGCAACGTACAGCCGCGTTACGATCAGCAAAAATACGATTTGGATAGCCATAGGAATGAACTGGTTCAAATTCTATCTCCAGATCGGGCTGATGCGGGCGTTTGGATACATCAGAATGCCTGGTTCCATTTGGCCAGGTTTGATCAGGAAAAAGAGCTTAGACATAGTCTACATATGCCAGGAAATGGAATTTACATTTTTGTTTTAAAAGGCGAGGTATCTGTAGCGGGTCAGGAACTTTCCGAACGGGACGGCCTGGGAATCTGGGACACAGATACAATTAGTATCAAAGCAAAACCTGGTGCAGAACTGTTGTTAATGGAAGTTCCAATGCAAGTGTAATGAGCGTTAACATATTGGTTGTATGTGTAAATCAGGATATCCTGAAAGTTATTGTTCGGTTGATAAATGCGAATGAAAATTGGGCTGCAGTAGGCAAGTCTAGTTTACCGGATGCCATTGATGCCTTGCTTGCAAACCACTTCGAATTATTGTTGATCGGATCTGGTTTTACGGAATCGGAAGAACAGGGAATGGCTGATTATGTACAAAATACCATCCCTGACTTGCGGATCGCTAAGCATTATGGGGGAGGAAGCGGGCTTCTTTCTGCTGAAATATACCAAGCGTTATCTTGAAAAAAATGAGTCGTAAGAAAAAGAATCTAATTGTAGCCAGCTCCGTTGTGCTACTTGTCTTTTTAGCTGGAGTTGCCTGGCAGGTCAATGATCAAATCGGGCAGCGGTACGCCCAAGAGGAAAACATCTCTAAATTCAAGGATTTAGCTTACTACAGTTCTACGCTTGATGAGTTTGTAAGTCCAGAGCAGATCATATCAGCCAAGGAAAAAACGACTGGAGGAAATCCGGGGTTTCTAAGGTTTTTTACAAAATCACCCTATGCGCCTCCAACTGACCTGCCGAAAGTAAAGCTTAGGAAGTCGGATTTTTCAAAGGTGCCGTCAGACATCGCCGTTTACTGGTTTGGGCACTCGGCAGCTTTAATGGAGCTGGATGGGCATCGGATTTTAATCGATCCGGTCTTCGGAAATGCAGGTCCTTTACCTGGAATAACCAAGCGTTTTGGAGATGCACCTTTAACGCGTGAAGACCTGCCGCCGATAGATATCTTGTTGATCACACATGATCATTATGATCACCTGGAAACAAAAACCATTAAATATTTCGCAGGTACGCAAACCCGGTTCGTCGTTCCTTTAGGTGTTGGCGCGAGATTGAAGGGCTGGGGTGTTCCTGAAAACAGGATTACTGAACTTGCGTGGCATGAAAGCTTTAATTTGGAAAGTATAAGTATCACCGCTTGTCCGGGTGTACACTATTCGGGGCGAAGCAATAAGGATAAAAACAAGACACTTTGGGCCTCTTATGTGCTGAAAGGAAAGGACAGGAATCTATTCTGGAGCGGAGACACAGGTTATAGTGACCACTTTAAACAAATCGGTAATCAATATGGACCATTTGATGTCGCCTTTCTTGAGATTGATGCATGGAACAACGGCTGGCCCAATACCCACCTTTTTCCAGAACAAGTTATACAGGTGGTCTCTGATGTTAAAGCCAAGACGCTCTTTCCAATTCACCTGGCAACGTTCGACCTGGCGCTGCACCCATGGAATGAATCCATACAGGTGGTGTCAGATCTTGCTGAAAAATCAAATGTAGAAATCATCACGCCTGTGATGGGGCAGAAGATTATTCCAGGCGTGACAAAGACCAGTAAGTGGTGGTAAATTCTATTTCTGAAGGTATTGGAGGTACTTTCGTGGATCATCTTCAGTGGTTTATGTATTGACGGAGGGAAAGTAGGGTTAACGCTATCAACCTTTGCATTTTAAAGACTGGGAAGCTAAGGCCATTCGATTTAGTACGCTTCAGGCGATCTGTGAAGCGCTAGATTGCCAGCCTGGGAAAATCCTGGAGTATGTGAATGAAAAGGAGGTTTGAGGTGGTGTTTGGATTATCAAGAACTCATCATCAAAAACTGGAAAATAGCGTTTGATTAATGGAATGAGTTCTTGATAATTGGACGGTTAGTTTGAAGCGTAGGTGGTTTGCAGAGGTGATATTTAGGGAGTCGCTTCCGGCTGATCAAAAATGGAGGGAATAATGAAAAACATAATTAAGAAGATTACCCAATAGCAAAAAGGTCTTTAGTACTCAGCAGATCCAGATGATTTCTTATTCTTTCAAGAATGTTTCTGTTTTAGGGAACTCAAGAAAGGTTGAACGACAGAATATTTCGATTGCATTTTTTTTTTTTAGATTTATAAAAATAATAAGCTTAGATCATAATTTATACCCCAGATGGAAGATATACAATTAGACAAGATCAGGGCCTTTATCTATGATGTTGGTCATGGATACACTTTTTCTTTCCCTTTTTATTTCAAAAGAAGATATATTACCAGGGATACAAAGCTGATATCTGATCTGAGGATCACAGGTGATGATGCCGATGAATTCTTTATGGAATTTGCAAAGCATTTCAACGTTGATGTGAGCAACTTCAAAATAGGAGATTTTTTCGGCGATGAAGAAGACTACATTACAGCTGCTATTAAAGATATCTTTAGAGATAAAGAAAGAGGTTTAAAACCCATCACCGTAGGCGATTTAGAAAGAGCAATATTAGCCGGAAGGTTAGACGATAGTATACTGGATTCCAGAAGTCCGCACTAAATATTAAGATGTTTTTTCCGCCCGTACCAATTTTTTTGTATCTAACATTACCCTTGTTAAATTTTCAGGGTTTAATTAACATGCGGAAAGTTCTCGTAATTAATTGCCCTTATCAAGAAACGGTCTATTTCTGAGACTATGTAATTCTTTAAACAAAGTGCGGATTATCGCCAATAGACCATCGCATCTAAATAAATCAAAAGCTTTACCACCCCGCAGATCTTTTACAGAAATTAAGTTTAACCCTCCCGGAAATCCAACGCGTTTAATGCCTTTGACGCTGAAGATGTTACATTTGGTTTTTCACCAGAGGAAATCAACTGGCAGCTAGTACAAGAATATGACTATCCTATTAGCTTCAACTTTCAAGTAGGTGAAATTGACGATAACCGGGGACGGTGATTGGAAAATCAGCGAAGCTAGTTATCAACAATTAGTATTCTAAACTAACTTTTTAATATAACTTAACGAACTAGAAACACAATCCTATAAACTCATAAAGTACCTCTCAGATGAAAATAAAAATCTTATCAACTATACTCCTAATTTTTGGTATGTACAGCGCCAATGGACAGTTTAAATTGTCTCAGAACTTCGTAGGCATACCGATTGAAACAAAAAATACAGATGGTTTTGTAGGAGATAAATACCTTTACCCAGACTGGATGACCGGGCACGTTCTGCAGGAAGATGGCAAACATATTAATGACATGTCTTTGAAATACGATTTATACAACGACATAGTTATATTTAATTCGACTGATAATGTTCCAATGGCCTTTAAGTATCCTCTCAAAGAGTTTCAGCTTATGCATAAGAAATCGCTGGCAGAACCATTTTCGCTATTTAAAAATGGCTTTCCTCCATTCGGTAAGTATACGGCTAAAAGTTTTTACCAGGTGCTAACTGAAGGGAAAACAACCTTAGTTAAAAAACCATATAAATCCATTATTGAAAGTATGCCATATGGTGAATCTGAACTTAAGAAGACCTTTGGCTTTAATGAGCTTTATTTTTTGCATCATAATGGGCAAATGGTAAAAATTCAAAAGAACAAAAGTTCAGTGCTAGAAGTATTTGAAGATAAGAAATCAGAATTGATCGAGTTTATTAAGGATAAGAAATTAGGTATGAAATCTGATCCAGATCTTGTAGCTGTGGTTAACCAATATAATGCGCTGAAAGGTCACGCCTCTGTGTCCAGATAGAAAGTAAACTGTTCGAATAAGCTTTAAAAGAAGCAACGCAATAATTAGGGTATTGTTAGTTTGTTAAGGTCATTAAATCAATTGTTGATTATACTTACGAATGTAATACACTCAGCCTCGAATCTTTCTGTTCATCAAGTTGCGTTTGCAATAACATAGACCACAACAATCGCAAAGGGTATAGCATTAAATCGATGTTGTGGCAATAAATGCCAGAGGGTAAGTACAGTATAGTTCTAGTAATTGCATGAATAACAGCTACCCAATGGTAGATTATATGTTGGTGTACCTAACTTTCCTTTCTTATTTTTAACTGCTAAAACAACGACCGGTGATCTGGTAGAGGGTTATAAAAGTGGGGGTAATGATTACCTAAAAAAGCCATTTAGTCTTGACGAGCTGTTCCTGAGAATCGAGGAACTTTTGAAGCGGAGTGGAAAGTCAAATGCGGTAGATTCTGCTGAATTTGCAATTGGAAAGTATGCATTCTGTCCCTATAAACAAACGTTAGTTTTTGGTGACGAAATATCTAAGCTTTCCAGTCGGGAATAGGAGTTATTGTTATTGCTGTATAAAAACAAGAATGGGTTAACAGAAAGGAGGCTAGCACTTTTATCGCTCTGGGGAGATGACAGCTTCTTTAACACCAGAACGATGGATGTTTTCATCACCAAGCTTCGTAAACATCTTAAAAAAGATCCTGCTGTAGAGATCATAAATATAAGGGGGGTAGGGTATAAGTTAATTTGCTAGTTCTCATTTAACCTTGTTTCGTGCAAAAACAGCTATCTTAAGGTAAATAATAACGCTATGATCAAGTTCCGCTTATTAGCGATGGCGCTATGCTAGATAGCCAAATTGCCTTACTTAATCTGTCGAAAAGCTTTCAGATAAAAGATAAAGTTCTTTTGATTACCTATCATTCTGACCAGGCTTTAGACAAGCTAGATGAAGGGAAAATTTGTCCTGCTATATATAGTCCTTTGAAGATTTATGTATGTGATTCTGCTACAGAGCCAACATTATAGTAAGTGGATAATGAAGGCGGTTTAAAAGTTATGGTAGAAGCCAATGTTTAAGAACAACTTATGCTTTAGCTTGGTAAAGACATCTTCCATTCGATAATCAAATCCCGTCTCAATCCGGTTAGCTTCACCGATGGTATAGCCCACTACCGCAAGGCCGCGGATTTCCATGTTGCCCTTCGAATCCTGTAGTATACCCAAGTATTCATTGTTCAGCTTTAGATAGAATTCTTCCGGATCTACCTGTAACCCGCTTAGTGGCTTTTCCCAACTCGCGCGGTAGCGCAGGCGAAGTTGCAGCGCCTCATCTTTTTCAAGCGTTTCATCCGTTCTAAACCGGTGACTCAATTTAGAGCTGTACAGCTTTTGTGTATATGCATACTGTTGGATAAAACGGTGTATAAACTTCCCGTCTTCCCGCCGGATCAGGTAACCTAAACCTACGTCATTAGCCGAATTAAGTGCTTTGTTGGCTACAACCTCCAGGTCCAGTCGCTCGAAAACCCTGTCGTTTTTATCTGCAGGGAACGGATGTTGTTTCAGCAGCTGCCGACCTTCTAATTTGGAGTTAATCTTCCAGTCATTTTGAAGTTTAAAGGAAGTATTGATGACGGGTAAAATGCCGAACTGGTTCTGGGCGGATGCCACTAAACTCAGGCCCATTAACAGGAAGAGGATCAGGTAACCTTTCATAGATGCTAAAAAAGTAAGTGGGGATTGTCTTTGCTAATGATCTTCGATGTACGGATCAGTGTGCCCTGATCGTCAACAAGAACTTCGTAGTCTGAAGTACTTCTGTCCTTAGTGCCCCTGATGACCAGTTCGTACCGGGTAGTGTACTTTTCTGCAGGCTCTTTTTTAGCAAGGAGTAACTGGAGCGTCTTGGCTGGTCCGGTCCACTGTCGTTGTACCTTTATGATTTTAATACGGCTAAATTCCGCTTCAAGCGTCTTTTCAATGGTATTGCGAAGCGCCTCGGGTAAGGACTTGAAGCTGATCAGCGTTTCTATATCCTGAAGTTTCCCGCCTTCATCAAACTCGATACTGTAAATGGTGCCGTCCTGTTTTACTTTGGCTTCAATGCTGCGGCCTTTCTGACTTTCTTCTCCATACCATTTGGTTCGGCGGCCTTCAAAAACCTGATCGACATATTGCAAAGCGGACTTAGGCACCTGAGCGGTTTTAATCGCGTATTCACGTTCTGTTTTCTGCTGCGCAAAAGTCGTTTCGACATTTAACAGCAAAGCAAAGGCGACTAGTAACAGGCTCCCCTGCAGTTTTTTGCATTTGTCTATTGGCTTCATGTTCACAAAGCTAGTGAAAAACGCGCCAGATCATAGCTTTACTGCTTAATAACGTTGGTATCCCGAACACTGCTAAAGGTAAGTGCCAAAGGCCTCCAGCGGTTAGCACCACGCTATGACAGTTTTACTTAGCAAGGTAGACGCTATCAGGTACAGCATCCAGCCAAACTGTAGGACCTTTCTCCCGGCCGGTTATGGCGAGCTGAACGAAAGTGCTATCTGCACTTGCACCGTGCCAATGGGGTAGATTGGGTGGACATTTAACAACATCGCCTTTTCGGAGGATCATTTTTGACTTTCCTTTTTCCTGGTAATATCCAACTCCTGCCGTAGCCAATACAATCTGACCCGCAGGGTGTAGATGCCATTTGCTTCTTGCACCCGGCGCAAAGGTGACATTCCCAACCGCCGTTTCATTTACACTATCTGCATCTACGAGGGATTTTACCCAGACCTCACCTACAAAGTTCTCGTTGGTGTTTTTCTCGCCTTTAGGGAAAATAGGTGCTGGTGTATGTGCCGCTTTTTGATCTTGCCTGCAGGCAATGATGGTGGCGATTACAACTGGTAGAAAGTATTTGATTTTGTAACGCATAGGAATAGTATTAAAGATTGGCTTTATAGAAATTAGTGAGTTTGTTTACTGCCTGCGTTACATATTCTGGCTTCCAGTAGGTTTGTATGTGCGTTGCTGCATCAATAATATACAGCTCTTTGCTTTTAGCCTTTGTTACTTTGCTAAATGCTGCGTCAGTCATATACTTTGTATCTGCCCTGCTACCAGCAATCATGAGCAAAGGTTGATTGATCAAATCTATGTTACTGGTGGCATCCCAAGTCATCAGATCGAGCATACTACTCATGGTATATAAGAAGGTTGAATTCGGATGTGCATGACTTCGATAATAGTATTCGTATCCTTCACGATAAAGATCCGTGGAGGTTTTCGCTATTTCTTCATCTGTGACACTTGCAATGCCAGCGTATTGAATTTCCTGGCCTGCAGCTTCCTGTGTACGGGCAAGGGTTGCTTTTTCCAGACGTTCTTGAATCGTAGCTACCTGCGCATTTTGAAATCCGTTTCTTCTTACCTCGCCGGAATTAAACATGCTTAAAGTAGCGACAGCTTTCAGGCGTTTATCAGCTTGTGCTGCTTTTAAAGTATATCCTCCGCCACCACAAATACCAAGCACCCCCAATCTACTGGGATCAACACCCCGATACCGACTAATGAAGTCTGCCATCCCATGAATATCCTCAACGCGATTTGCCGGCTTGTCCGTATGGCGTGGCATGCCACCACTTGCACCCTGAAAAGCTGCATCTGCAGCTATTGTTACATATCCAGCCTCTGCCAACCGTTGTGCATACAAGCCTGCAGTCTGTTCTTTTATTCCCCCATTAGGGTGGGCAATTACAATAGCGGGAAATTTATCATCAGCGTTATAGTTCGCAGGTGTATAGACATTTGCGGCAATCTCAATTCCGTTAAGTTTGTACTTAACCGGATGAATATTTACGCTTCCTTTTTCATTTTTAGTTATTGCCCCTTCATAAACCAGTGTATAAGGGTTCTGCTTATAATGTTGTCGAGATTGCCCGTCAACTGTTGCGCAGTTTACAAGGAAGAATGCCATCGTTGCTATAGTGTTTAGTGCTTTCATCCAATATGTTAATTTTTGCTTTTTAAAACTTCGCTCAACTCGTTTGCGGCAGCCAGGGTTTTCTCCTCCCCAATGATGGGTTTGACAATGCCGATGAATTGTTGTAGTTGCTGGGCAGTTAGACCGAGATTGAGGCAAATGTTCAAATGGGAGCGTAGCATAGGTTCAGCAAAGCCGATACTGCTGATCACTGCTATCGTTACCAGTTCACGGTCTTTAAAGCTGAGCACATCCCGTTCGAAAATGTCTGCAAAGAGATGTTCTTTAAGAAAGATCTCCATGGTTGGTGCAAAAGCTGCATAGCCTTTCTTTGGTTCGGTTTCTTTTACCCCCGTTAGCTTTTCTAATATCACTTTTCCCCGATCAAACTTCTTGCCTTCGGCCAGAATTGCTGATGCGTCAGCACCAATGACATCATTGAGGCCCTTAGCTTTACGATCGTCAAGTACCGTCATGAAAGTTTGCAAGCCACGGATGCTACGGGGAAATCCACAATAAGCATAACTATGCAGTATGGCTTCCTTGATTTCATTTACGGTAAGTCCAGCATCTAATCCGTTATTTAAATTCCCTTTTAACGCTGCTAAATCACCTTTGGCGGTCTGCGCCGCAATGGCTATCAGGTTTTGCTGTTTGTGGTTCAGCGCAGCTCTTTGCATATCCTGGGCATTTGAAATTGAAAAAAGGGAAAGGGAAAAGATCAGAATAATGCCGAGTGCTTTTAAGATACCTGTATTCATGTGCATAGCTATTTTAAGATTTCAATTTTCTGTAACCACTTATGGACTTCCAGTTGTGCCCGCTTTTCATTTTCGTCTTTCATCACAAACAGTATCCCATCCCGTTCTTTTCCGCCCTCTGTGGAGAAACCCTCAAGGATGTTGCAGTTTGGGGCTAACGCTTTTACAGTCTGAATGGTGCTCCCAATACCATACCCTGCATTGGTGTTAAAAGGGATGAGTGTTTTCCCTTTAAGATTGTGGCTTGTGAGGAAACTTTTCACTGGGGGAGGTAATTGCATGCCCCAGGTCGGAAAGCCTAGAAAGATAATGTCATATCGTGTGATACTGTCAATTTTTGTTTTAAGCGGCGGTAAGTAGCCATTACTATTCTCTTTTGCTACCTGTTCCACGATCGCCTGGTAGTTCTCCGGATAAGGCCTTTCCAATTCCAACGAGACTAGTGTTCCACCGACCTGTTTTTGAATGATTTCAGCAACTGCTTTGGTGTTTTTTGTCCTTGATAGGTAGACAATCAACACTTTTTTGCCCCTAAGCGTGCTTTCCCCAGACACATTTACTCCAGTCTCAGTACCTGACTGCTGTGCCTTTAAACAACCAGAAAACATACAGATTGTTGTTATTAGAAGAATGCTGAACTTGAATGTTTTTGCCATAATAAACAATTGATTACAAAGATCTTTTTTAGCAGGCCTATTTAAGTAGATGTATTACGGAGATGGTAACCAATGTTAAGGTTGCCCTACTTTTTTCCATAATATTGTTCATCAGTGACCTTCTCCAGCCAAACCGTTTTCCCTTTTTCCGAAGGCGAAGTTGCGATGTAAGTCACGCCCTGGTCTGGCGTTGCACCGTGCCAGTGTTCAACCCCCGGTAAGCACTTGATGACGTCGCCTTTCTTAATCGTTCTTTTAGCTTTATTTCTTTCCTGATAGTACCCAACACCCTCCGTAACGATCAGGACTTGGCCACCAGGATGAACGTGCCAGTTCAAGCGTGCATCCGGGTCTGAAATAGCAACTGAAGTGCCGTAACGAAATACACTATCTGCTGGGTTGAGCTCAGAGAGCCAGACGTTTCCTACATGGTGTACATTGGGGGCCTTTTCTCCCTTAGGGAAAATAGAAGTTTCTTCAGATGCGCTTTTGCAGCCAGTTAAAGCACCAAGGAGGCAGATGACAAACATGAATATTCTCATAGTTTTCGATTTTTTTATGGTTTCATTCTTACGTTATTTTCCAATCATTTTCTGACTTTGCGCTGGATATCGATGGCCATGTATTTCAATTTGAGATACGGCTGCTTCAATTTCATTTAGATCCGCTGTTGATAGTTGAACATGGGCAGCACCGATATTTTCTTCCAGACGATGTAATTTAGTGGTTCCGGGTATGGGAACAATATATGGTTTTCGCGCCAACAGCCAGGCAAGCGCAATCTGGGCGTTAGTCGCCTCGTGCTTCTCAGCAATGGTATTTAGCAGGCCCACCAGCGCCTGGTTAGCTTTCCGGTTCTCTTCCGCAAATCGCGGTACCGTATTTCGGAAATCATGCTCGTCGAATTTAGTGTTTTCATTGATCTTGCCGGTGAGGAAGCCCTTACCTAGCGGGCTGAATGGTACGAAGCCGATTTCAAGTTCTTCTAAAAGCGGTAGGATTTCCTTTTCAGGTTCACGCCACCAAAGTGAGTACTCGCTTTGCAAAGCCGTAACAGGTTGTACAGCATGTGCTTTACGGATGGACTGAACGCTAGCCTCGGAAAGTCCAAAATGCTTCACCTTGCCTTCCTGAATTAGATCTTTAACGGTCCCAGCGACGTCTTCAATTGGTACATTTGGGTCCACCCTGTGTTGATAGAACAGGTCAATACGATCTGTTCGCAACCTCTTAAGAGAAGCTTCAGCAACTGCCCGGATGGATTGCGGACGGCTGTCAAGTCCTTCACTGGTCTTAGCGTTTTTAAAGCCAAACTTCGTCGCGATGACTACCTCGTTACGAAATGGCGAAAGTGCCTCGCCCAGCAAGGCTTCATTAGTATAGGGGCCATAAACCTCGGCTGTATCGAAGAAAGTGACACCACGCTCAAAGGCTGTTCTGATTAAATCAATGGCTGTTTTTATATCTGATGCCGGTCCATAACCGTAACTCATGCCCATGCAGCCCAGGCCAAGTGCGGATACTTCCAGTCCAGTTTTACCTAATGTTCTTTTTTCCATTTTTCTGTTTTTGAGTGTTTATTGATCCGAATCCTTTCCCAACCACATCACCACTGCGGGATTTCGATGGTTAGAAACACTGATTACAAATATCCCCTTGATCCTGAGCCTTGGCGGTATATAAATTCCTGCTTTTATAACCATTTTTACTGATCGTAATCCTGGTTTAGTTACAACCTCATTGAATTTTTTAAGTTTGTGTAGGTAGACAAATCAGTCATGGAAAAAGAGTACAACTTTAAGACAATCAGTGAATATAACAGCTTTAACAATCACGAAACACTGCACCCCCTGGTGAGCGTGATTGACTTCTCGAAAGCAAAAAAACGCACTGGGTCTAAAATGAACTTCGATCTATATTGTATCTTCTTAAAGGATGTAAAATGTGGTGACTTGAAGTATGGTCGTCACAATTACGACTATCAGGAAGGCACATTGGTTTTTGTTTCACCTGGACAAACCATTGATGTTGAGAATAAAGTAGACTTATACCAGCCGATGGGACATGGTCTGGTATTTCATCCCGATCTGATCCGGGGAACTTCTCTTGGAAAAGCGCTAAGTGAGTATCATTTCTTTAGCTACCACACCAATGAGGCCTTGCACCTTTCTTCCAAGGAACGACAGTTGATATTAGATTTATTCGAGAAAGTTAAAAGCGAACTTGAGCAGTCGATAGATAAACACAGTAAAAAGTTGATTGCCTCCACGGTTGAGTTGTTGCTTAACTACTGTGATCGATTTTATGATCGCCAGTTTATTACAAGAGAGACCGCAAATAAAGGTGTTCTGGAGCATTTTGAGGAATTGTTGAATGGATACTTTAAATCAGAAAAGCCTTATTCCATTGGCTTGCCTTCAGTAGCTTATTGTGCCGAGCAGCTTCACTTTTCAGCCAACTATTTTGGAGACCTGATCAAAAAGGAAACCGGTAAGACGGCGCAGGAATTTATACAAGAGAAAATCATCAATGTTGCCAAGGATAAAATTTTTGAACGTGATCGGTCCGTCAGTGAAATTGCTTATGAGCTTGGGTTTAGATATCCGCAACATTTTATCCGGCTTTTTAAAAAGCGGGTGGGGCACACGCCAAATGAATACCGGACGCTCAACTAACGAACAACCTTCATCAACCAAATATAAATCTTATGAAAAATGTATTTTTGACACTATTGATCCTTATTGGCGGTGTATATACGTCCAGTGCACAGTCGCTTCTCAAGACTTGCCAGACCAGCAAAGCTGTCTGCTGGTAAGTAGTGCGAGCTGGATCCATGTGATCAAAAAATCATGTATATTGAACAACAACAATAAAAGATATGATTGCTAACCAATTCAACGGACACAAGCATGAAGGCACATTGAGGTCTGTACTTGTCATGGCCGTGCTCATGCTCATCATCGGCTTTATGGCCTTCGGATCAACAATTGGGCACAAAAGAAAAGTTATGCAAGGCAAACCAATTGCAGCCAAAGATAGCGTTGCTTCGGTAAAAGCCTTTGAAAAGGTCTATGCTGTACTGATGAGCCCACGGTGCATGAATTGCCATCCTGCGGGTGACGTGCCCTTGCAGGGCGATGATAGTCACCTCCACGCGATGTTGCCAAAAAGGGGTACTGACGGAAAAGGTGTCTACGCGATGAAGTGTATGAACTGCCATCAGCCCACCAACACACCGGGTCTGCATACGCCTCCCGGGAACCCGAACTGGCATTTACCACCGGCAGATATGAAAATGGTGTTTGAAGGCAGATCTCCTTATGAGCTCGCTAAACAGCTGGTCGACCCGAAGCAGAATGGGCATAAGGACATTAAAAAGCTTAAAGAGCATGCTGATGATGACCTGGTGCTGGCGGGTTGGAACATGGGGGAGGCACGTACACTTCCGCCAATGAGCCACGCAGAATTTAAAAAGGCCTGGATCACCTGGCTGAACACCGGTGCATTTGCGCCAAAGGAGCAATAATCATTCAAGCATCGTTAAGACATTCTAAATGGAAAACCTTAAAACAAACAGCAGCAGGCGTACTTTCTTAAAAACGTCGCTCTTAGCTGGCGGTGGGCTGATGATCCATTTCAGCGGCCTGGCTAAACTCGTCCTTCCACATACCGAAGGCGGGCAAGCTGCGGAACAATGGACTGAAATAAATGGCTATGTTAAAATTAGCCCGAAGAACGTGATCACCATCCTTTGCCCAAATCCGGAGTTTGGACAGAATGTGATGACTTCGCTCCCAATGATTGTGGCTGAAGAGCTGGATGTAGACTGGAAGAAGGTGGTTGTGGAGATGGGCCCGCACGATAATGTAAAATTGGGCCCACAGTTTACTGGTGGCAGTAATTCTATGCGAATGTACTGGAAGCCACTCCGGGAAGCCGGCGCAACGGCTCGCCACATGCTAAAGCTTGCAGCTGCAGAAACCTGGAGCGTGCCAGTAGATGAAATAACGACCCGGCAGGGTATGCTTTATCATGATAAAACCAGCAAAAAAGCTACTTACGGGGATGTTGCCGCCAAAGCAGCTGGAATGCCGGTGCCCAAAGGTATAAAGCTTAAAGATGTTAAAGATTTCAACGTTGTAAGGAAGTCTCAAAAGAATGTAGAAGGGGCTAAGTTAGTTAGCGGTAAACCGCTCTTTGGCCTGGATTATCAGCATGAAGGTATGCTGATAGCCATGATCCACCATCCGCCCGCCTTTGGTATGACGCACAAGTCCTTCGATGCCACTGCTACCCGCAAGATGCCGGGCATTAAAGATGTTTTTACCATTAAGGTTTACGAAGATGGCTTTGCACAGGGCGGTTTTGATGTCAGAACTTTTAATGACTTAATTGTTGTTGTGGGGAAAACCACCTGGGAGGTGATGAATGCCCGCAAGAAACTGGTTGTAGAATGGATGCCCATTGGAGATGTCAAAAACACAATGGCCGGCAGAGATGGAAAACGGGAGGTGGTTGTGCCGGGTGCCCTGGAGAGTACAACAACGCAGTTGTTGAAAATGCGGGAATATGAGAAAATGCCTGCCCAGCAGTTGAGGAAAGACGGTGACCCAGAAACTGCTTTTAAGAATGCTGCTCAGATTATTGAGCGCAGCTACGATGCACCATTCCTGGCACATAATTGCATGGAGCCGATGAACTTTTTCGCCCATGTGACAGATGATAAAGCATTACTGGTGGGGCCCGTACAGGCGCCAGGGTGGACTGAACCAACCTTGGCGAAGGTGTTAAATCTTCCGCCAGACAAAATAGAAATCCAGATGACCAGAATGGGCGGGGGCTTTGGGCGCCGTGCTTACGGGCACTATCTGGTGGAAGCCGCCCTGATCTCCAGGAAAGCTAAAGCACCTGTGAAACTGATCTACAGTCGTGAGGATGATACTACCTACGGTATTTACCGGCCAATGTACACCGCTACCTACCGTGCTGCATTAGATGCGGATAAAAATCTAATTGCCTTCCATGTAAAAGGGGGCGGCATTCCGGAACATGCCATTCATGCGAACCGCTTTCCGGCGGGCGCAGTAGATCATTATCTTGCTGAGGGATGGGAAATTCCTTCCAATATAACCATAGGCGCATTCAGGGCGCCAAGGTCTAATTTCAATGCAGCTGCAGAACAATGCTTTTTGGATGAGCTTGCAGAGGCAATGGGCAAAGATCCGATTGCTTTACGGCTGGAGCTTCTAAAAAGAGCAAAGGAAAATCCCGTTGGCAAGAACAATGAATATGATGCTGACCGGTATGCTGGCGTGCTGGAACTGGTGCGTGAAAAATCGGGATGGAACAGCGCAGTGCCGAAACCATTTAAGCGGGGCGTTGCCGCATATTTCTGTCACAACTCCTATGCTGCACATGTTGTGGATCTGGTGCTTAAAGATGGACAGCCCTATGTAGAGCGGGTTTTTAGCGCAGTAGACTGTGGTATTGTAATTAATCCGGATGCAGCGATAAACATGGTTCAGGGTGCAGTTGTGGATGGCATTGGTAACAGCCTGTACGGTGGGTTGACGCATAAAGATGGCGTGGTTCAGGAACAAAACTTCCATAGTTACCGCCTGATCAGAATGCATGAGGCACCAAAGTCAATTGATGTATCATTTGTACAAAATGATATAGACCCAACCGGACTGGGTGAACCACCTTTTCCACCGGTTTTTGGTGCTGTAGCAAATGCGCTCTATAAGGCAACAGGCAAACGTCATTATCAGCAACCTTTTACGCTATCTAACAGCAGGATCTAGTTGGACATTTTTTAATATTGAACTCATTATGATTACGCTAAATATCAATCAGAAAACTTACAAGTTAGACCTGGACCCAAATACCCCTTTATTATGGGTGTTGCGGGATCATGTAGGACTGGTGGGCACAAAATACGGCTGTGGTGTTGCGCAATGCGGCGCATGCGTTGTACATCTTGATGGTGAAGCCGTACGCTCCTGCGTTACAAAGGCGAGCCGTGCGGTCGGAAAGAAGGTGGTAACCATTGAGGGGCTTTCTGAAAATAACAGTCACCCACTGCAAAAAACATGGCTCGAACTGGATGTCTCACAATGCGGATATTGCCAGGCCGGACAAATCATGTCTGCCGCTGTGCTGCTACGAGAGAACAAGAACCCCACCGATCAGGATATTAATGATGCCATGGCTGGAAATATCTGCCGCTGCGGTACTTACCTCCGGATTAAGGAAGCAATCAAGTTTGCTGCAGCCGCGGGTAGCGGAGAGAAGGTCTGACTAAGTAGAAACCCTTGAATTGGGGGTTCTGGCGCACAATTCAACAAGAACCTCAAACCTTTCTATGTTTTTCATGGTATGTAAAATATGGAAAATTCTAATCCCTTGAACATCGTTGTTGTGGGTGCTTCGGCAGGTGGATTTGCAGCGGTGTCTAAGCTGCTTTCCTCCATTGATGGCGATCTGAATGCCACAATCTTTATTGTGGTGCATATCTCGAGGAATTCGGATGCCGAGATTATCTGCAAGATGCTTCAGAAACATACGACAATGCTTTGTAAGGTTGCGGTAAACGGCGAAATGATTGAGTCGCACAACGTTTACATCGCATCTTCCGACCATCACATGCTGCTTGAAAACGGCCGGATCCTGGTTCAAAAAGGCGCTTACGAAAATCACTATCGACCATCAATTGATGTATTATTTCGCTCAGCAGCGGCAGCTTACGGTGCCTGCGTAACTGGTATTATTCTCACGGGCATGCTGGATGATGGTACTTCTGGTATGTACGCCATTAAACGAAGTGGCGGCCTGTGCATCGTGCAGGATCCTGAAGATGCCGAATTTCCAAATATGCCATACAGCGTGATCAACAATGTAGCGGTTGATTATCAATTACCTGTTGCTGAAATGGGTCCAAAACTAATCCAATTACTTATGAATAGATCGTGTGTTAAGGGTGAGATACCAGGTGATGTTAAGATTGAAGCAGAGATCACCCGCAGGATGAGTAGTAACGCGGAAGACCTGAAGAAACTTGGCCCGGCAATGGATCTGACCTGTCCGGACTGCGGCGGGACCCTGCACAAAATAGAGCATGACGCGATACCAAGATTTCGCTGCTTTACAGGTCATGCTTTTACCGGCACCATCCTGGAAGATTTGCAACTAACAAGCCTTGAGGAATCAATCTGGACAGCCATACGAATGATGGAGGAGCGACGCAATCTACTTTCTGCCATACATGATAGCAGTGGGCGAAAAGTAGAGCGCGCCGAGCAGTTGACTGTTCATATCGGCCGGTTAAAAGCCATGTTACAGACCATAAACAAAGACGTGTAAAGACTGCTTTGCTCCTAATTTTAGATGTTAAATTTAATGCCTTGTGCCAGTGGCAGTGTATTTGAATAGTTGATGGTGTTCGTTTGTCGGCGCATATAGCCTTTCCAGGCGTCGGAACCACTTTCTCTGCCGCCGCCGGTCTCTTTTTCGCCGCCAAAAGCGCCCCCGATTTCAGCACCCGAGGTACCGATATTCACATTGGCAATGCCACAGTCTGATCCTGCGGCAGATAAGAACTGCTCCGCTTCGCGCAGATTTAAGGTCATGATTGCAGAGGAGAGTCCCTGTGGAACGGCATTCTGCAACGTGATTGCTTCATCAAGCGTCTTATATTTGATCAGGTACAATATGGGTGCAAAGGTTTCTTCCTGGACAATACTGAAGTGGTTTTCAACCTCCGCCACACACGGTTTTACATAGCAGCCGGAAGTGTAGCTGTCACCTTCCAACAGTCCGCCTTCAACCAGGAAGCTGGCGCCTTCTTGCTTCGCTTTTTCAATTGCCTTAAGGTAGCTTTCGACAGCGTCTTTGTCGATTAAAGGCCCTACATGATGGTTTTCATCCAATGGATTGCCGATGCGTAGCTGCTCGTATGCGGCAACCAGTCTCTCTCTAAATGTATCATAGATATCTTCATGGATGATCAGTCGCCGGGTAGAGGTGCAGCGTTGCCCCGCGGTACCTACAGCGCCGAATACAGCACCAATGACCGACATGTCCAGGTCTGCATCTTTAGATATGATGATCGCGTTGTTGCCCCCTAGTTCAAGTATCGATTTGCCAAATCGGCTGGCAACAGCGGTAGAAACGATCCGGCCCACCCGGGTGGAACCCGTAAATGAGATGAGGTTGATGCGTGGATCGTTGTTCATTTTATCGCCTATGGCATTCCCAATCAGCAGACTGCTAATGCCTTCGGGTAGTTCATTTGCTTTCAGCACTGCAGCAAGGATGTGCTGGCAAGCGATGGCACAAAGTGGTGTTTTTGAAGATGGTTTCCAGATACATACATTTCCGCAGACCAGCGCAAGGGCTGTGTTCCAGCTCCAAACGGCGACCGGAAAGTTAAAGGCGGAAATGATGCCGACGATCCCGAGTGGGTGCCACTGCTCGTACATCCGGTGTGAAGGGCGTTCTGAATGCATCGTCAGGCCATAAAGTTGTCTGGATTGTCCGACAGCAAAATCACAGATGTCAATCATTTCCTGTACCTCACCGAGTCCTTCCTGCAGACTTTTACCCATCTCATAGGAGACCAGGGTGCCGAGATCGGTTTTGTGCTTTCGGAGTGCGTCTCCAAATTGCCGCACAATGTCGCCGCGGCGGGGTGCGGGTACGGCTTTCCAGTACGCTGCAGCTGCAACAGCTTGTTGGAGAACGGTTTTATAATCTTCATCGCTTGCGGCTGCAACACTTGCGATCTTCTGGCCGTCTACCGGAGAGAAACTATCGATTTGACTACCATGCGTATCGCCCCAAATATTGCCAGTACTATAGGATGGATTGCTGTTTTGAATGCCAAGATTTTGCAGCATTTCTTTTATGTTCATTGCCATATGGATCAAATTAGATTTCAGATTCACAAATTATATTTTTTCGCGCAGTAACACACATCTTAGGGAGATTATTGTTATGCCATTAAGGTTTTCGTGACCGGAATTTTACCAGGTTGTTGATGAAGTTTTGTTACTTTGTATTTATAATCGAACCGCCCAGACCGGGCTTATCTATGCTCGAAGTAAAAATTCCTTTTAATTTCTTGCCTTTCATAATCAATAACTTAGCGAAAACGACGCATTTTATTGAAAATATTATAAGCATCCTGTTCTGCAAACGTCAACTTAATAGGTATATTAATAACGTTGAGCTGTTCTTTTAAATAATTTGTACGATGGAAGAAGAATTTAATTTTGATTTTAGTGATGATGCGCAACGTTCTGTAGAGCGTTATGAGGAGATGTTGAGGAACCAGGATCAATATTTCTTTGATGCCCATGCTTTTGAAAATATCATCGACTTTTATATAGAGAAAAATGATCCTGTTAAAGCTTTACAGGTGACCGAATATGCATCTAATCAACATCCTTATGCGGCAGTGTTTCCAGTGAAGCAGGCGCATCTGTATGTTGCTACGGAACAACTGGAACTTGCTTTTCAGGCCCTCGAGAAAGCAGAAATGCTGGAGGCTTCTGAACCGGAGATTTATGTGGTGCGTGGAAACATCTATGCCAACCTGAAAAGGTACAATGAGGCCCTGGATAATTACCACAAGGCGCTGGATATGGCGGATGCGACCGACGAGATTTTGCTGCAAATTGCCTTTGTTTATGAAAAGATGATGGATTATGAATCTGCCATCGTTTACATCAAACGCAGTTTGGAACAGAATATGGAAAACAAGGATGGTTTGTATGAACTGGCATTCTGCTACGATATTCTGGATAAGCAGGAAGAAAGCATCAAATTTTATCAGGAATACATTGATAAGGATCCATACTCCTATGCGGCCTGGTACAACCTTGCAAATTCATACCACAAGCTTGATCTGTTTGAAAAGGCCATTGACGCTTACGACTATGCCATCCTGATTAAGGATGATTTTGCCTCAGCATATTACAATAAGGGAAATGCATTGGTGCAGCTGGACAAGTTTGCGGAAGCCATTCAGGTGTATAAACAGACTTTTGAATACGAGAAACCAGACGCAGATACCTATTGTGCAATAGGGGAGTGTTATGAGAAACTGGAGCGCATGGATGAAGCGCGTTCCTATTATAAGAAGTCTGTAAAGATGGACAGCACCATGGCAGATGCCTGGTTCGGTATCGGTGTAACGCTGAACTTCGAAGAACGCTATTTTGAGTCGCTGCACTTCTATAGAAAGGCGATTGACCTGGATGAAGAAAACCCTGATTTCTGGTTTGCCATGGCTGATGCTTATTACAAGCTGGGCCAAATGGACAAATCGGCCGTTGCCTACGAAAAAGTGCTGGAATACAACCCTGTGGATGTGGAAGCCTGGCTGGATTATTCAACCCTTCTATATGAGTTGGGTAAATTGAGGGAGGCTGCGGACACCATTTCTGAAGCCATCAAAAATAATCCTGACGCCGCTGAGCTTTACTATCGCATGGTCGCTTATCTGTTCGCACTTGGCGAATCTGATGAGGCGCTCATTTACCTGGAAACTGCTTTGGTGACCGATCCGGACAAACATTATATTCTTTTTGAATACTTGCCACAGCTGCAGGAAAATGGATTAATTCTGGAGGTTATTAATAAATTTATGAGATAAGATTGATGCGCTAAACAGAATTCGTAAGCAGAACTTCTGATTTTTTTACAACCTTTGCAGCATATATGAATTACCAGTTAAATAATATACCGGAGCGCCCGGTAAAACCGCGTCAGAAAGGCCTTACCATGGTAATGGACAAAGGCTTAAGCTTGAGACAAGTTGAAGACTTTATTGATGTAGCCGGCGTACATACTGATATTGTGAAATTAGGTTGGGCAACTTCTTTTGTAACCCCGAACCTTAAAGAAAAGCTTGCAATATACCGTAGCGCAGGGATTCCTGTTTACTTTGGTGGAACGTTGTTTGAAGCTTTCGTGATCAGAAATCAATTTGATGATTACCGTCGCGTGCTTGAAGAATTTGGTATGGAATACGCTGAGGTGTCGGATGGTTCAATCGAGATTGAGCACGATGAGAAGTGTAATTTCATCAGCAAACTATCTGAGCAGGTTACCGTGATATCTGAAGTTGGTTCTAAAGATGCAAAGAAGATTTTTGCACCATATAAATGGATCAAGTTGATGAAAGCCGAGATTGAAGCGGGTAGCTGGAAAGTGATTGCGGAAGCTCGTGAAGGTGGAAATGTTGGTATTTACCGTGATTCAGGAGAAGTTAGAGAAGGTTTGGTTGATGAAATTCTTACCGTAATTCCTGAAGAAACCATCATCTGGGAGGCGCCACAAAAGGAGCAACAGGTATGGTTTATTAAATTGATCGGTACCAATGTAAACCTTGGGAATATTGCACCTGCAGAAGTGATTCCATTGGAAACCATTCGCCTGGGATTAAGAGGTGATACTTTCGATTACTTCTTGAATTCAATTAAATAAGACATTCAGGGTCAGCCTTGCTGCACTCGCTTAAGCTTAAGCGCATGAAATTATTTGGCTTGATTGGTTTTCCCCTGACACATTCGTTTTCTAAGCAGTATTTCTCAGGAAAGTTCGAAAGGGAAGGCATAGCGGACAGTGCTTATGAGCTTTATCCGATAGAAAGGATATCGCTGCTGGAAGCACTGTTGGCTGATCAACCTCAACTAAAAGGCTTGAATGTTACCATTCCCTATAAGTTGGCGGTGCTGGATTATGTAGATGAACTTGATGCTGCTGCGGCCTATATTGGTGCGGTAAACACCTTGCAAATCACTTATCCTAATGGTAAGCGCCTGGTCAAAGGCTACAATACCGATGCTTACGGCTTTGAAAATTCACTGAAACCCTTGCTTGAACCTCATCATCAGGAAGCCCTGATTTTTGGCGACGGTGGGGCGGCAAAAGCAGTGAAATTTGTGCTTGAACAGTTGAACATCGGGTATACATCTGTGGTAAGAAAACCCCAGGAGGGGTGTCTAACCTACGATGAACTGGATGAAAGCTGGCTTAAGAAAGCGACAATTTTAATTAACACGACACCCTTGGGTACCTTTCCGAATGTTGCTGCTTGTCCGGATATTCCCTACCAGTATATCACAGCACAGCATCTGGCGTACGACCTGGTCTATAACCCGGAGGAAACGGAGTTTCTGAAACGTGCGGCAGCAAAAGGTGCTAAAACCAAGAATGGCTTAGACATGTTACATCTGCAGGCGGAACGCGCCTGGGCAATCTGGACAGCTTAAATATGAAAAGAATACTGTTTTATCTGTCGTTTGTCCTGCTGCTGCTGAGTGCGTGTGCAGGCGAAGATGCTGTAACACCTAAACCAAGAGGGTATTTCAATATAGAACTTCCCAAAAAAGCCTACAACCACTATGCGGATGATTGTGCCTACAGCTTTGATTATCCAGTGTATGGAAAAGTAGAGCCTGATCTGGACAAACAGGCCCAGCCCTGCTGGAAGAATGTGGTTTTTCCGCAATTCAATGGCCGCCTGCACTTAACCTACCATAAAATAGATTCTAAAGAAGATTTCAATCGCCTGGTGGAGTACGCAAGGGAACTTGCTTTCAAGCACACCGTAAAAGCGAATGCAATTGATCAGAAATTCATCAATTATCCGGATAAGAAGGTTTATGGCGTGTATTATGCTATAGATGGCAATACCGCCTCATCGGTTCAGTTCTTCTTAACCGATAGTACCAACCATTATTTCCGAGGCGCGCTATATTTCAATGAAAGGCCGCAGTATGATTCTATTCAGCCAGTGATCAACTTTCTGAAACAGGATATCGATGTGATGATTAAGACTTTCAAGTGGAACGACAATAAATAAGATCATGATCAATATAAAACAGTTTACGTTTAATGCCTATCAGGAAAATACTTACGTCTTATTTGATGAGACAGGTGAATGTGTAATCATTGACCCAGGTATGTACGATGGTGCAGAGCAAAATGAACTGGTGCAGTTTATTGTTGGTGCTGAACTTAAACCCGTGCTGCTCCTGAATACGCATTGCCATCTTGATCATGTGTTCGGGAACAAATTCGTATTTGATCAATGGGGTCTGAAGCCGCAATTCCATCAGGGCGAGTTGGTGGTGTTGCAGTCCATTCCAGGCTATGCACCGCAGATGGGTTTGTCATACGAGTTGTCTCCTGAGCCTGAAGTTTACCTGCCTGAAAGTGGTGAGGTTCATTTCGGCAACAGTGTTTTAAAGCTGATCTTCGCGCCAGGGCACTCTCCGGCACACCTGTGTTTTTACGCAGAAGCGGACAATTTCCTGATTGGTGGTGATGTGTTGTTTTACAGCAGCATCGGCCGGACGGACCTGCCAGGTGGCAATCACCAGCAGCTCATACAAAGTATTAAGGAAAACCTGTTCATACTTCCTGCGGAAACCAAAGTATTTCCTGGGCACGGAAAGCCGACAACGATTGGATTTGAGCAAAAACATAATCCTTTCTTAACTTAAACCGGAAAGGCTTGAATACACCCTTTTATATCGCCCGCAGGTACCTTTTTGCAAAAAAGTCTACCAATGCCATCAACATCATCTCCACAATTTCAGTGGTGGGTGTATTTGTTGGTAGTGCGGCGCTGATTATTATTTTGTCGGTCTTCAACGGCTTTGAAGAAGTGGTACTGAAGATGTTCAACACGGTGACCCCACATCTGGTGATTTCACCAAAGCTGGGAAAGACTTTCGAGCCCAACACCAGCTATTTCAACAACTTAAAGACCAATAAAGACATCTACTCCTATACGGAGGTGCTCGCAGAAAATGCGCTGCTTGTCTATGACAAGAGGCAGAGTGTAAGTTTGGTAAAAGGCGTAAGTGATGATTATCTGAAAAACCCGAGCCTGGACAGCATCACCGTGCAGGGCAAGTTTGTGCTGAACAACGATGCCGGTCCGAATGCAGTTATCGGCTCTGCCATTCAGAACTACCTGATGGTGAATACCAATGATCCTTTTACACCGCTACAAATCTACTCTCCGAAAAAAGGTGTGGTTACCCCATCGGTTATTCCGGGCCAGGATCTGATCATCAAGTCTCTGCCAGTCTCCGGAATCTTCGAGGTGCAGCAGGATTTCGATAACATGACCATTGTGCCCCTCAAATTTGCAAGGGAACTGCTTGGTGAGGAAAAGGAGATTTCCTCCATTGAAATTAACCTGAAGCCGGGCTTTGATGCCGATGACTTTAAGGATCAGATCGAATCTGAGATCGGAGAGCAGTTTCACGTCAAGAACCGAATTGAACAGAATGTTGTGCTCTATAATATCTTGGGTACAGAAAAATGGGCGGTATATATTATACTGACCTTCATTCTTATTATTGCCATTTTTAACATCATTGGTTCTTTAACCATGCTGGTGTTGGATAAGCTAAAGGATATTGCGATCTTGAGGAGTTTAGGCGCCGGAAAGTCTTTTATCAAGCAGATATTTCTATTTGAAGGCATGATGATTACGATGGCAGGTTGTGTATTAGGACTGATCATTGGCTTTGTCTTCTGTTTCCTTCAACAGAAGTATGGGTTTATTAAAATGTCTAATGTAGCCTTTAATGCTTACCCGATTGCTTTTAAGTGGACCGACTTTCTGCTTGTTTTTTTTACCGTAAGTTTGTTTTCTTTTGTAGCCTCAGCGCTATCGGCCCGCTTGAGTGTTAAAAAGATCAATGAAATGAATAAAGATCTCTAAAATGAAACATGGAGATCTGGACCCTGCTCGACCAATAAGGATTATGATGGCGTAACCGCCGGACCAATAATTTTAAAATGATGAAAATAGTTAAACAAATATCTCTTGCTCTGCTGCTTTTAACCTTGTTCGCTGCATGTAACAACAATGCCGCAGATAAGAAGAAGGTCAAGTCGCGCGTGGTGAAAGGTTTGTATAGCTTTGGGCCGGAGATCCGCTCTTTTACGGATTGCGATGAAGCACGGGAATATTGGGTGGTCGACAGCGCCAACACGCTCGAGCTTGCCTACAGCAATATGAACTTCGAAAAACCGTATGAGCCGGTTTACATAGAGGTAGAATGCAAGATGGTAAAATCAGATAGCCTGAGTGTAACGGCCGATTATGATTCGACCATGGTGGTGACTAAACTCTTGAAAATTACCAAGGAAATTCCCGATGGTCCTTGTAACCAATAAACGCTAAGGGTTCAGGTATAAGCTTTGGTTGATTTCAGGGATCAGTCCCTTTTCCGTAGCCATCTTGAATAGAATGTCAATCGCTTTCCTGCCTTCAGTCCCGAGATCCAGGGAGTATTGATTAACGTAAAGTTCGATGTGCTTATACATCACCGCTTCTTCCATTTCCTGTGCGTGTTCACGAATGAAGTTAATGCCTGATTTGGGGTTTGCAAATGCGTATTCCACCGACTTGCGGAGTACCCGGTTAACTTTGTGCTGAACTTCCGGATCAATGTTCCGGTTGATGACAATACCGCCCAATGGGATCGCACAGCCGGTCAGGTTCTCCCAGAAACTTCCAAGGTCAACGATTCTCGACAGGCCTTTCTCCGCATAGGTAAACCTGTTTTCATGAATGATGAGCCCAAGGTCAATTTCACCGCTTAATAAGGATTCTTCAATATCAGAGAACACCTTTAACACTTTATTTTGCAGGTTTGGATAGGCAATGCCCAACAGGAAATTGGCCGTAGTCAGTACCCCTGGGATGCCGATGCTTGGACTGGAGCGCTCCAGCTGACTGGGATCGAGAAAACGTTCGTCTTTGCAGATGAGCAATGGCCCAACCCCAAAGCCTAAAGCGCTGCCAGAATCGAGCAGTGCATATTGTGCGGCAACATGTGCAAAGGCATGAAAGCTAAGCTTAGATATATCCAGCACGCCTTTGAGCGCCTTTTGGTTCAGCGTTTCTACATCGTCGAAATACACGTCGAACTCTAGTCCTTCGGTGTCAATCTTGTGGTGAATTAAGGCGTCGAAGATGAAGGTATCGTTGGGGCAGGGGGAAAATCCAAGGCTAAGTTTCATGTGGTAAAAGTAAGGACTAGGGGAGGAGGATAAGTTAAGCGTTTGTCAAAAACCGGATTGCCCAGTCGTTCAGGTTCTCGATGGCCAGGTTGATCTGCCAGTTCTCGCGTTTTCGGGGCTCTACGAAGTTGGAGACAGCACGGACCTGAATGGAGGGGATGTGCAGCTGGTTGCAGCAGTAGAAGACAGCGGCGCCTTCCATGCTCTCCAGGTCTGGGGCTAAGCGCGCCTTGATGGCATTTATACTCGGCTGATGGCCATGGACCTTGTTTACGGTAATGGCCGTGCCGGTGGGCAGTTGAGGGCTGATTACGTCCTGCGGCGGAATGGCGGTGTAGCTGCTTTCGCCAAAGCCGAGCTGCTCGATGGGTAGGAACTGCTCCTGATCTTCTGCGCCAAGCTCAGCGAAGGTGTCCGTACTCACCTGCACAACGGTTCCAGGGGGGAAATCCGGGTTAAAGCTGCCGGCAATGCCGAGGTTTAAAACCTGTTTGTACCGCGACTGATGTAGCTTGCGCCCAAGCGCAAAGGCTGTTGCTGTCATCCCAACGCCAGTTATCAGCACATCAAAGTCTGGCGTCTCCAGCTGGTTTTCATGCGCTAACTCGAAGTATTTCAGTATGTTTTTGATCTCGAAACCGGTGGCGGCCACCAATAGTGTTTTCATATTGCTAAGGTAAAGAACTTTCTACTTAATGGTTTCTGCGTATATTTGTAATCAATTCACAAGAAATGATTTACATCACACGCAAAGCATCTTTTAATGCTGCACATAAATTATCCCGCCAGGATTGGTCTGACGACAAAAACAAAGCTGTCTTCGGAAAGTGCGCTAACCCAAACTGGCACGGACACAACTACGAACTTTTTGTAACTGTTAAAGGTGAAGTAAACCCAGAAACAGGCTTTTTGGTGGATCTGAAGTGGTTGAAAGACATCATGAATATCCACGTGGTGGACAAGATTGACCACATGAACCTGAATCTTGATGTTGACTTCATGGCCGGTAAACTGGCTTCTACAGAGAACCTTGCCATTGCCATCTGGGACATTCTATTACCACACATTGAGGCTGCAAATGCCAGTCTGCACTGCATTAAAATTTATGAGACCGAAAACAACTATGTTGAGTACTTCGGTTAAGGACAAGCAAAATGGATAAACACACACAAGATTTTACGGAAGAAGAAAACGAAGGGTACGTTAAAATTGACAGGTATAATCAAGAGCGAATTGACGCTATTGCTACCCATTATAAAGATATTCTTGAGCAAATTGGAGAGGATCCAACACGTGAAGGCCTGGTAAAAACGCCGGAACGCGTAGCGAAAGCACTGCAGTTTCTTACCCACGGCTACGATACTAAGCCTGAAGAGATCCTTCGCTCTGCCATGTTTAAAGAGGATTATTCACAGATGGTCGTGGTGAAGGACATTGAGATCTTCTCGATGTGCGAACACCACATGCTGCCTTTCTTTGGTAAAGCACACATCGCTTATATCCCGAATGGGCACATCGTTGGTTTAAGCAAAATTCCAAGGGTTGTTGATGCCTATGCACGTCGTTTACAGGTGCAGGAAAGATTAACCAATGAGATCAGAGATTGTATACAATCGACCTTGAACCCTGCAGGTGTTGCCGTGGTTATAGAGTGCAAACACCTTTGTATGTCTATGCGTGGCGTTCAGAAGCAGAATTCGGTGACCACAACTTCTGCGTTCACCGGGCAGTTTGCTAAAGAGACCACCAGGGCAGAGTTTTTGAGATTGATTACAGCAGGTTTACACTAAACATTATTCAATGAAAGCATACGTATTTCCAGGTCAGGGGGCACAATTCTCTGGCATGGGCAAAGCATTATACCAGGATCCAGCATCTAAGGATCTTTTCGAGCAGGCAAATGAGATCATGGGTTTCCGCATCAGCGACATCATGTTCGAAGGTACTGACGAAGCACTTAAACAAACCAACGTTACACAGCCGGCCATTTTCCTACACTCCGTAATCCTTGCCTTATCCTTAAAGGAGAACTTCAAACCGGATATGGTGGCAGGTCATTCATTAGGTGAGTTTTCTGCCCTTGTTGCTGCAAAGGCACTCCAGTTTGAAGACGGATTGCGCCTGGTAATGGCAAGAGCAAATGCCATGCAACGTGCTTGCGAACTTCAGCCTTCTACCATGGCCGCTATTTTAGGCCTTGCAGATGATGTTGTAGAGCGCATTTGTGCGGAAATTGACGAGGTTGTTGTGCCTGCAAATTATAACTGCCCAGGACAATTGGTGATTTCCGGCAGCATTGAAGGCATCGATCTTGCTTGTGCAAAGCTTACTGAAGCTGGTGCTAAACGCGCTTTGAAGCTGAATGTAGGTGGTGCTTTTCATTCACCATTGATGGAGCCGGCAAGAATTGAGCTGCAACAAGCCATTGAAAATACAATTATTTTAAGTCCGCTGTGTCCAATCTATCAGAACGTTGACCCACGTCCGAACACAGATCCGGCACAAATAAAAGCCAACCTGATCACCCAGCTTACCGATGCCGTAAGATGGACCCAAACCATTGAGCAAATGCTTGCTGATGGCGCTACTGAATTCACTGAAGTAGGTCCTGGCAATGTACTTCAAGGTTTGGTTAAAAAGGTGAATAGGGCAGCTGTAACCAACAGCGCAGGTTAAGAATTTTCTACGGGAATCCCGTTAATTACTGGTTATGAGCATAGGCGCGAAAATAAGGTTTCTGTTACTGATTTTGAGCCTGTGCTGCATAGCCACTGCTGTATCACTAAAGCATTCCATTTCTAAAAAGGACCTGCTCGACCATGAAGCTTCTATTTTACAGGAAAACCTTTCTGTTCGGGAACATCTGGTCTACAATTACCTGAAGGATCCTGCCGAGCTTAAAAAAGCACAAGCATTTCACCTGAATGAAGATTACGCACTGGATTTTATCCAGCGCTTCAAGTCTAAAGGAATACAGGTACTGACCTTCAAAAAAAATGAACTTCTTTTCTGGAGCTCCTTTAAAGTCTTCCCAAAGGAAATCGCCAAAATTGGAGAAGGAAATTCCTTCAATCATTTTCAAAATGGCTGGTCTGAGGTCATCAAAAAAACTACCGGCGACTTCACGATTGTGTTCCTGATTGAGGTCAAGAACCAGTATAAGTTTACCAATAAATTCCTCAACAACAACTTCGTACCGACTTTAACGGATTCCAAAGCACTTACCCTGGCCAGTTATAACGATACGGAGGTGCAGGGCATCAATGACCACAATGGCAATCTGCTGTTCTTTGTGAAACTGCTGCCGGGTTATGTGGATACGATTTATTCTAACCTGGAGATCTGGTTGTGGGTTGTGGGCTTGTTCAGCTTCTGCCTGTTCATCAATTCACTTTGTGCCCTGCTGGTGCGTTCAGGCAGGTTGATGCTGGGCACTTTGGCCATTGCAGTGTTCTTCCTGATCCTGCGATTAACTGATCTGGAATTCGGCTGGTTCAATCACCAGTTCAACTTCCAGCTGTTTGATCCGAAAGTTTATGGGGAAAGCTACATGCTGCCCTCCCTCGGCGATTTCCTGCTGAACATCATTTCCCTCACCTGGGTGTTCCTGTTTGCCTATACTTACAAAGACCTTTACGTTTTACCCCCTAAGTTAAAGTCGAATAAGGTCGCCGGAATACTCCTGCACCTGCTGATGATGCTCATCTTTGTCGGCATTGGGTTTCTTTTCGATCATATCGTATATGGTTTGATCATCAATTCTAAGATCAATTTCCAGATCACGGACATTGTTGGCCTGGGTTGGCTAAGTTGGATCAGCATAGCCATCATCTGTCTGGTCTGGTTCAATGCCTTTATTTTAGGGTATATTTTGATGACGCTAAGCAAGCAGCTGGAGATCAGCAACCGCCAGCGGCTCGTAATCTTCCTTGTGACGGCAGGCGTGTTTATGATCGGCTACCTGAGTCTGGAGTTTGCCATTTTCTTTACCGCATATTGCCTCTTTGTGCTGCTTCTGGGCTGGAACATCTATCTGCAACAGGCTAAATTCTACGTGTACATCTATGCTTCGATGTTCTTTTGCCTGGCATTCGTATCTGCCATGAAGTACCTGGAATACAACAGCAAGCGGGAGCAAACCATGCGTTACACCATTGCGCAACGCCTGCATTATACCGACGATCCCAAAGTATTAATGGCCATTAAAACCCTTGAAGAGGGGGTTACCAAAGATAAGCTTGTGGCGCAAAGCTTTGTTGCCATCAACGAAAAGCAGCCTTCCACGTTGGATAAGTACATCAACAAAAACTTTCTGGAGGGCTACCTCACACAGTTCGAGAATACGGTACTCGAATATGGCAATGAAGCCACTTCAACAGATTCCGTTCCCAATAAGCTGAGCTACTACCGCAATCTGGTGCGCTCCGGCTCTGTTAAAATCTCTACTTATTTCTACCGCTTAAATGATCCTTTTGGCTTTGAGAACTACTTCGGGATCATCCCGGTCTTTAATGAGCAACGGTTAATTGGAACGCTGTTAATAGAGCTTAAATCTCAGCAATACAACTACTATAGTAAGTTTCCGGAGCTGCTGCTTGAGGGTCGCACAACCCGGGAGGAGTCGTATAAGGATTATTCCTTCGCATTTTACAACAATGGGAAGCTATTCCGGCAATCCGGACCGTACACCTATAAGTTGTCTGCGGGTGACTTTCAGGGCATGCAGAGTCCCACTTTTGTGGATGATGAAGAAGGCTACAATCACCTGGTATATAGCCCGGGAGATACGAAATTAATCATCATCAGTAAAGAGCATGTCGGTGCGGTGATGCATCTTGCTACACTTTCCTTCTTCTTCCTGGTGTTCATTATCTTCTCGGCTGCTTTGTACATTCTCATCTGGATGGTCAAGAACATTGACGAAAGCTGGACAGGTTGGTTCAACATCAACCGCTCGCTGATGATCAATGCAAATAAGATCTTGTACAAGACCAGGATACAGTTCTCCATCATTCTTTCCGTTGTAGCGACCTTATTGATCGTGGGCTGGACCACCTACTTCTACATCAGTGCAGAGTACCGTAAACAACAGGATGAGCTGATGCGGGAGCGTGTGCGTAAGATCCAGATCTCCTTTGAAAAGCAGATTGCTGATGGGGGTTTGCCGGAAGTGAATAGCCAGTCATTGTTGGACTTTAACCAGTTTGCAGATATGAATGCATCGTACCTGAACCTGTTCAACATCAAGGGCGATTTGCTGTTCAGCTCACTGCCCAATATTTATGAGAATGGCCTGATTGGAGATAAGATGGCCTCTAACGCCTACATCTATCTTCATGAGCTGCAACGTTCTGAGTTTCTGAATCCTGCGGAGCGGATAGGGGAGTTCACCTACTCTTCGGCCTATGCCCCGATACGGGATCGTCAGAATAAAACAGTCGCCTATATTGGACTACCCAATTATGGTAACGAGTCTGATTACCAGAGTAAGATCAGTTTGTTCGTGAATACGCTGATCAACATCTATGCGCTGGTTTTTGTTGCTATCGGAATTCTGGCGGTGTTTCTGGCCAACCAGATTACCAGTCCACTGACCTTTATACAGGATAGTATCCGCAAAACGAAGCTGGGACAGATCAACAAACCGATCCTGTGGTCGCGCCATGATGAGATTGGGGCCTTGATCAAAGAGTATAATAAGATGATTGCGGCGCTGGAAGAGAGTGCAAGGAAACTTGCGCGTTCAGAGCGGGAGCATGCATGGCGGGAGATGGCCAAGCAGATTGCACATGAGATCAAAAATCCACTGACACCATTAAAACTGGGGGTACAGCTCCTGGAAAAGTCCTGGAGGGAACAGGATCCAAACTTCGATAAGAAGTTCGATCGCTTCAACAAGTCCTTCATTGAGCAGATAGACAGCTTGTCTACCATTGCATCCGAGTTTTCCAACTTTGCCAAAATGCCCGATACCAAGCTTGAGAAGCTGCAGGTACTGCCGATTATTGAGGAGAGCAAAAGATTGTACGGCAGTGCAGATAACACGCAGATCATCATTGATAATCATGCAAAACAGAACGTACTCATTTGGGGCGATAAAGGACAGTTAAGCCGTTCTTTTAACAATCTGTTCAAGAATGCCATTGAGGCAGCAGAGGCCAATACTGTTCATTGCTTAATTTTCGTAAAGCTCTTTACAGAAGCCAATGAACTGGTGATTGAGGTTGCTGATAATGCCAAAGGCATAGACATCGCTTTGCAGGACCGCATATTCGTTCCAAATTTCACGACAACGTCTTCAGGTACAGGATTGGGGCTGGCCTTTGTAAAGCAAGCGGTGGAGAATGCTGGCGGTAGCATCACGTTCAGTTCGGTCGTGAATGAGGGTACAACTTTCTACTTACGCTTCCCAGTCGTTTAAGAGATCCAATTCAGGGGTTAGTCGAGGTCTACTGAACCTTTACCCATCACGTATCCATCTGCATATAAGATGATGGCATAGGTGCCCTTGATAAATTCCTTAGGATTCACCCACTGTATGCTATAAGCGGTGTTATCATCGTTAAAGGAGATTGTGATCATGTCACTGTATTGCATCTCCTGTCCATCCGCTTCAAACATGTTGCTTTCATTCGCAAGCAGGTTTCCTGCAGGATCAAAAACGCGAAGGTAGATCTGGTGATAGTCTTTTTTAGCAAGTTGATTAGGTACTACGGTAAAGTCGATCTGTAGCTTCTTCGCCGAGGAGGCGCTTTTCGTGCTGCTGCTTTTGCCGTTGTTCTTCACACGGAAAGCCTGAACATTTACGTTTGCGGCCTTCAATGCTGCACTCGTTTTAACCAAAGCGTTGAGCTCCTGATTGTTTTGGGCAAGTTGCTCCGCTTTTTCATTAATCTGATCTACAGATTTTTGCAGGCTGTCGCGAACATTCTTCAGTTTGAGGTTCTCTTTACCCAATCGAGCAATCTCTTCATTGTAGTTGTATACAAATTCTTTTAACTCTTTGATCTGTCTTTGAGCGAGTGTAAGTTCACCTTGAGTAAGTTTTCCTTTTTCAAGTGCTGCCTTGAGCTCTGCAATTTTGATTCGGGCAAGATCCTGCTCTTTAATGAGTTTATCGTTCAATTGAAGGTTTATGGCGCTGACTTTATCGAGTTCCACTTCAATCTTTTCGACTTCCAGCTTCAGCCGGTCTTTTTCGGTATTAACGGTTACGAACCGTTCATTCTCATGCTTATCTTTAAAATATAAGTAAACATTACTACCCAATAATGCAACAATGGCAATGGTCAGAAAAAAGATCTTGTTGCGATCACCCTTATTTATCTTGGTACTTTGTTCAGACATTTTATCTTAAATAATAATGCTAAGTGTGGTTTACAGCTGTTTTTAAAAAATCTAACATACTACAAAACTTTAGAATATTGGCTAAAAGCAGCTTTGGATTGTATCAGACTTTAAATAAATTCGTTTAAATGGTTAGCAAGCCAGTACTTTTGCATACTGTTATTCACACAAATACACATCAGTAAGAACTTAAGAATGCCTAAAAACAAAATTTATGCAATTCTCATTGCACTACTCATAAGTACGCCCATTCTGGCGCAAACTACATCAAAAATAAATCCAAAACGTGAGTTTCGGGGAATATGGGTTGCAACTGTTACAAACATCGACTGGCCTTCGAGGGCTGGATTGTCGGTAGATCAGCAAAAACAAGAGCTTATCGCTTTACTAGAATATCACAAAGGCAACGGTATGAACGCCGTTGTACTGCAGGTAAGACCTGCAGCAGATGCTTTCTACGCCAAGTCGCGTGAGCCCTGGAGCAAGTGGTTAATGGGGAAGCAGGGCCTTGCGCCAGCAGCCGGTTACGATCCTTTGGAGTTTGCAATCAAAGAAGCACATTTCCGTGGTATGGAACTTCATGCCTGGTTTAACCCATATCGCGCCACCATGAGCGCCAATGAAGTTGTTAGCCCGGATCATATGACCCGCAAGAAACCGGAATGGTTCTTCAGCTACGCTGGAAAAAAGCAGTTCGACCCAGGAAAGCCGGAAGTACGTGAGCATATCGTACAAGTGATCTTGGATGTTGTGAAAGGCTACGACATCGACGGCGTGCATTTCGACGATTACTTCTATCCTTACCCGGTAGCCGGACAGAAGATTCACGATGAACAAACATACGCGCAGTATAGAAACGGTTTCAACAACATCAATGATTGGCGCAGAAACAACGTCGACATTTTGATTAAGGAGTTATCAGACAGCATCCATCACTATAAAAAACACGTGAAGTTCGGCATCAGTCCGTTCGGCATCTGGCGGAACGATTTCGAACATGCGGAAGGTTCTTCCACGAAAGGCATGTCCAACTACACAGAGCTGTTTGCAGATTCACGGAAGTGGGTTAAAGAAGGCTGGGTAGATTACATCAATCCACAGATTTACTTCTCTTTCACCCGCAAGGCGGCCCCATTTGGCACCTTGGTAGACTGGTGGAGCAACAATACTTATGGAAGGCACCTGTACATCGGTCAGGCCGCATACCTCGTTAACCAGAAAGCAGAAGCTGCATGGCGCCTGCCGGAGCAAATTCCAGATCAGATCCGCTATATCCGTGATAACAATCGCGTGCAGGGTAGCGTGTTCTTCAGCTCAAAATCCTTCTCCACAATTGCACGTGCAGCAGGCGACTCCCTCCGTTTAAGCTTATACAAGTATCCGGCTTTGCCACCACAGATGCCTTGGCTGGACGAGATCGTACCCAATGCACCGAAAGACTTCAGCGCAACAGCTACGCCTACTGGTGTGCAGTTAAAGTGGGAAGTTCCTTCAGCAGCTAGCGATGGCGAAACCGCTTCAGGCTACGTAATCTACAGATTTGAAGAGGGTGAACAAATTTCAGTAGCCGATCCAAAAAACATCCTCAAGATCAGCTTTGAAGATTATACCATGTTCCTGGATACACAAACAGAGAAAAATAAGCGCTATACCTATCTGGTTACCGCATTAGACCGTCTGAAGAATGAAAGTGATCCGACAGGACCAGTTGGGGTAGAAACCCGCGCGTCAGACTTTGATAAAAATGTGCTTTCGGTACATGATGTAAAGGATGACAAACCAAAAACAGATCTGGGCAATGGCCCAGGCAAGGGAAGCGTTAATGGGACTGAAGTGAGCGCTGAAGAAGTTGTTATACAACCAGGACTGTAATCCGGATTCAGTACCATCTGCATTACCTACTTTAATCATGTTCATCGTCCTCGGTAGAAGTCCCGAAAGGAAGAATACCGTAATGGCGTTTTTACCATAAACCACGAAGGGCAGGGTATAATCACTGTATTTATTTACATCGATAATCCAGTAGCAGAAGGCCAGGATCATTGTGGCGAGGCCGCCCGTGTAAAGCACGAAAGAACTGGTCCACAAAGATTTATTTAATGGAAACTGTAGCCCCCAGACCATACCGCCAATAAACAGCATTAAGCCGGTGCAGAATAACCAGGAGATTTTGTAGCTATCCTCCAGATCCTTTCTGCGTAGGAAAGCACCGACCAGCACGCCAATTAAGCCAGATGCAATTGCGGGCATTGTACTTAGAATGCCCTCGGGGTCCCATGTTTTGGCAGATTTCCAGAGGTGTGCTTCGGTTAAGATGCTGCGATCAATCCACGCACCCATATTGGTTTCCTTTTCCAGATTTGGATAGCCGGTGCCCGGAACCGGGATAAAGGTCATGATGATCCAGTAAAGGATTAGTATGCCCCCGGCGATGCGCATGATGTTCTTCTCCGAATTCTTCAGGAAAATAATACTGGAGATGAGGAACACGACAGCAATTCTTTGCAAGACGCCAGGAATGCGCACGGTACTCAGTGCAGCAACAGGATCAGTGAAAACTTTCGGGTAAAGTGAAAGGAACAAGCCCAGTCCAAACAATATTGCCGCGCGTTTTGCAGCTTTAAGGATTGTTTGGCCATGGGCTTGTGTGTCTGCCTTCTTGGAAGACATGGCATAGGTGATGGAAACACCTACAATAAAGAGGAAAAATGGAAAAATCAGATCTGTTGGCGTACAACCATGCCAGGAAGCATGTTCAAGTGGTGCGTAAATGTGTCCCCAGTCGCCCGGATTGTTTACCAGAATCATTGCGGCTACCGTCGCACCCCTGAAAACATCCAGTGATAATAAGCGTTGATTAGATTTTTCCATTAAATATTATTAGAACTTCCAGCGAACAAACGCCTCCATTGCTTCATATTCAGCGAGGCCAAGCTCGTCGTATCTGCGTGCAGTTTCACGGTTGCGGTCTTCCGCTCTTTTCCAGAACTCCCTTTCATCATCACCCGGGAATACGGCACGGTCTTTCTGCGACTGGTGTTTGAAGATGGCGTATTTCTTTCTTTCCACCTCCTGTGGACTAAGTGGTACAGCCATTTCAATTTCGTGGGTTTCGAATTCATGCCAAGCACCTCTGTACATCCACAACCAGCAGTCCTGCGCCCATGCTTCTGTTTTGCGAAGCTCCGTTAGAGCATCCAGGATGATGTTGAAGCAAACGATGTGTGTGCCATGTGGATCTTCAAAATCGCCAGCGGCGAAAACCTGATGTGGTTTTACCTGCTGAAGCAACTCAATGGTACGGCGTACATCTTCACTAGTAACCGGGTTTTTCTGGCTCTTTCCGCTTTCATAGAAAGGCAGTGCCATGAAGTGAATGTGATCATCTTCCAGTCCGCAGTACCTTGCACCAGCAATGGCTTCCCCTTTACGGATCAAACCTTTAACGGTCTGAATTTCTTTGGTGTCGATCTGATTTGGCTTTTTAACTTCCAGGAAACTGCGCATATCTTCATACATCGTTTCCGTAGGTGCAGCGTCTAACCCCATTTTCTTTGCAAAGTCGATGTTGAACTCCACAAACCTTAATGCATCATCATCCCAAACAGCTGTGTTACCAGAAGTTTGATAAGCAACATGCACATCATGCTGCTGATCTACCAGGCGGATGAAAGTTCCACCCATAGAAATTACATCGTCATCCGGATGCGGAGAGAAGATAAGCACGCGCTTTGTGGATGGTTCTGCACGCTCCGGGCGCTGCGAATCATCAGCATTTGGTTTGCCACCCGGCCAGCCGGTAATGGTATGCTGAAGTTTATTGAATATATGAATATTGATGTTGTAAACCGGGCCCTTTTCAATGGCAAGTTGTGCCATGCCATGGTTGTTGTAATCGTCTTCCGTTAACTTAAGAACAGGTTTACCTAAAGTATTTGCAAGCCAGATCACCGCTTTGCGGGTCAGCATCTCCTCCCATACGCAATCTTTTACCAACCATGGTGTATCAAATCGGGTCAGCAGGCTTGCTGCTTCCACGTCTACAACAAACTCAACATTGTCTGACATCTGCAGGTACGTTGCCGGTACTTCGCCCGACATTTCGCCTTCTACAGCTTTCTTCAGAATGGGTGCTTTTTTACCATTCCAGGCCATAAGGATGATTTCCCTGGCATGGAAGATGGTACCAATACCCATGGTAATGGCTTTAGTTGGTACAAAAGATTTACCCCCGAAATCACGTGCAGCATCTTTTCTGGTCAGGTCATCAAGGGTTACCAACCTGGTTCCCGAGTTTGGTGCCGAGCCCGGCTCATTGAAACCGATGTGACCGGTTCTACCGATACCGAGAACCTGAATGTCTAATCCACCAACTTCGGCAATTTTCTTTTCATAGTTCAAACAAAAGGCAGGGATATCTTCAAGCTTAAGTGTGCCATCTGGAATGTTGATGTTATTTCTATCAATGTCAACGTGATCAAAAAGCTGCTTGTTCATGAACGACACGTAGCTTTGATCTGCATCTGGCTGCATCGGGTAATACTCGTCAAGGTTGAAGGTGATGACGTTCTTAAAACTCAACCCTTCTTCTTTGTGCATGCGCACCAGCTCTGCATATACACCAACCGGTGTAGCCCCTGTTGCAAGTCCCAAAACCGCAGGTGCATTTTCGCTTTGCTTTTTACGGATCAGGTCTGCAATTCTGTTTGCTACCTTGATGGATGCCACTTTCGGGTTCTCGAAAATAGTAACCGGCAGTTTTTCAAAGCGCGTTTCTTCTAATAGATTTAATCTAGCCATTGTAAGGTTTTTAAAAAAATTGGTTCGGAGCAGTAAATATAGCTACTCTGCGCGCTTAATTTGCATTTAAATGACAATCGAGAACTGCTGAGAAAAACTTAGTGGATATTTAACCCTCTGGACCGATATTCCCGTAGGCATTCTTCTTCTGCAGGGAGCTCCGTAATCAGGTGATGGATGTTTTCTAGACCTGCCACTTTCAACCGTAGGGTGATGTCCAGCTTTTCGGAAATACACAGGATGGCGACATGCTTAGAACATTGAAACATGGCTTTCTTAAGTTCATTGATCTCCCAATCGGTGTCGGTTAAGCCATACTCTGGATGAATAGCACTCGTACCAATTAAACACAAATCCGCGTTTATGCCGGCAAGCTGGCTAATTACGTGCCCGCCGAAGGTTACCTTGGAATTTTTAGAGAATATACCTCCAATGAGAATGACTTCAATACCATCATACTTGGCAAGTTCAATGGCTACGAAAGGACTGATTGTAAAAAAGGTCGCTTTGAGATGAACCGGAAGCTGCTTCACCAGCTCAATGATGGTTGTGCCGCCGCCCGTTAGGATAACCATGCCATTTTTAATCAGGCTGATCGTTTTTTTTGCAATTACAATCTTGGCCTCCCGTGCGTAAATCGCGTTGTCATCATAGGCCGATTGGTACGATCTGGAGAGTGCGCCGCCATGAACTTTCAATAGCTTCTGACTTTCGGAGAGTTCCTGCAAGTCGCGTCTAATCGTGTCTTCAGACACCTGCAACATATCTACAAGATCTGTGGTCAGCACCCGATTGTGTAGGTTGATCTGGCGCATGATTTGTTCATGCCGCTCCCGTTTTAACATATAGCATTTGGTTTGTGCCAATTTATAAATAATTATCAATAACACGATCTGCGTGTTTATGCGGGAATCTGCCTGCTTTTCAGAATTAAATGTTACTCAAACATTAACCAGGTATTTAATAATCAAAAAATATAATGATATTTACCTAACAAGCTGAGGAATGCGTGTTACTGCGCGTTTCGTTTGTACGTTCTAGGTTAACTCATTATTCACAAACAAACTAATTCATGAAAAAAAAGCTACTCATGTTTTTATGGGGCATTATTTTGTTCGCAACAAACGCTGTTGCACAACAACTTAATGTTACCGGTAAGGTGACCTCTTCTGATGGTCAGCCAATACCAGGTGTCTCGGTAAGGGTCAAAGGTGCCCAGGCGGGTACACAGACCAACACATCCGGTGTATACACCATCACTGCCCCAAGTGGCGCAGTGCTATCTTTCTCTTACATCGGTATGACTCCACAGGAGAAAACGGTTACTGGCAACACCATCAATGTGGTACTTGCCGATGATGCACAAGGTCTAAACGAAGTCGTAATTACGGCTTTAGGTCAGCAGGTCTCCAAACGTTCACTTGGTACCGCACAACAGGCCGTAAAAGGCGCAGAAATCGCGAACACACAACGGGAGAACTTCATCAACGCATTACAAGGCCGTGTGGCTGGTGTGGAAGTAAACAACTCTTCAGGTGTTCCTGGTGCATCTTCTTCCATCACCATCAGGGGCGTAAGTTCCATCAGTGGGAACAATCAGCCGCTTTTCGTAGTTGATGGTTTGCCGATCGACAACAAAACCCTAAGCACTACTGCTTTCACTTCAGAGAAAAGCTCATCAACAGCTTTCAATAACCGTGGGGTGGATTTTACCAATCGTGCAGCAGATATCAACCCGGAAGACATCGAGTCTTTAACCGTGTTAAAAGGTCCTGAAGCTGCGGCTTTATATGGTATTGATGCGGCCAATGGTGCTATCGTAATTACCACAAAGAGAGGTAAAGCAGGTGCAGGTTCTGTAAACTACAGCAACAGCTTCCGTGTAGAAACCATACGTTCAACGCCGGAAATTCAGCATAAATATGATATCGGAAGTGCAGGACAGAATAATGTCGTAACGACTTCAGGTGGTTCATACCCTTCATTTGGGCCAGCATTCCCTGCAGGCACAAAGTTGTATGATAACGTTGATGAATTCTTCCAGCAAGGGTTCACCCAAAAGCACAACTTGTCTTTTGATGGTGGCTCTGATAAGGTGAATTATAGAATCTCAACTTCTTATGTAGATCAGCAAGGTGTGGTACCCGGTAGTACATATGAGCGCTTCAACATTACAGGTGCTTCACAAGGAACGGTAAACAACTGGTTAAAAACAGACCTTTCCATGCAGTATAGCTACTCAAACAATGATCAGGCTTTCAAAGGTAGCGGCGGTCCGCTTCTTGGATTGTTGGTATGGCCACAAACAGACGATGCCAGCAACTACCTTACTCCAGCAGGTCTGAGAAGAAGAATATCACTTCCAGGATTCCCTGAAGGACAGCAAAGCGAGATTGATAACCCTTATTTCAACGTAAATAAGAACAAGATCAACTCAAAGGTGAACCGTATCGTTTCCAACTTTGGATTGACGATTACACCGTTCTCATGGGTTAACATTAAGTCAAACATCGGTATCGATGCCTACACCAGCCAGAACATGATCTTGCGTCACCCGGAAAGTGCTTCAGGTTTCTCAAGAGGTGGTTTGCTGGATGTTGCAAATGACGTTACCCGCAACCTGAACATGCAGAACTTGATCAATTTCACCAGACAAAACCTGAGTGAAAACTGGACTTTCGATGCAACTTTAGGTAATGCAATCCAGGATGCACGTTCAAACATCGACGCCGGTTCAGGTGAAAACTTCCTTGATCCAAACTTTGTATCCCTGAACAACACGGCGACAAGATTAAACAGCACCACGATTCAACAGCGTCGTCTGGTAAGTTTCTTCGGTCGTGCAACTTTTGGTTACAAAGACTTCTTATACCTTACTGCAACCGGACGTAATGACTTAACCTCAACCATTCCGGTTGATTCTTACTCTTTCTTCTACCCATCAATATCGGGAAGTTTTGTCTTCACCGACGTGCCTGCTTTCAGCGGTTTGAAGAAGTTCTTTACTTCAGGTAAATTAAGAGCGGCTTACGCACAAGTGGGTAAAGACGCTAAACCTTATGCTTACCAGCCTTCATTAGAAAATAAACTTACTGTTGGTGGTGGTTACGGTTATGGCTTCACTGGACCAAACCCTGGTCTTAAGCCGGAATTTGCGAAATCTTACGAGTTCGGTACTGAACTTGCATTCCTGAACGATCGTTTAGGTATTGACGTAGCTGTATATCGCAAAGAAACAAAAGATCAGATTGTAAATGATATCCGTGGCAGTTATGCAACAGGTTTCATCCTGCTTAACCTAAATGGTGGGGTTACCCGCAATGAAGGTGTGGAGGTGAGTGTTAGAGCGAGACCTATTGAGCGCCCTGGATTTAGCTGGGATATCTTAGCCAACTTCGAACACGCGAAAGGTACTGTACTTGCATTACCAAACGAATTGCCGGAATCTTATGTTTCTGATACCTGGTTATACGGAAACGTACGTAACGGAAATACACCGGGTGAATCAACAAGATCACTAACTGGATTTTTCTACCTGCGCAATAACAATGGCGACGTGCTGATCAACCCTTCTTCAGGTCTGCCGGTAAGGTCAACAACCTTCATCAGTGCTGGATACGACAGACAGCCTGATTTCAGCTTAGGTATAACCAACAGCTTTAGCTTCAAAGATTTCTCCCTTTCATTCCTGATCGATACCCGTAAAGGTGGAGACGTGCTAAATGCAACACAACATTACCTAACCACTCAAGGTTTAAGTACACGTACACTAGATCGTGAAACCCCTAGAGTTGTTAAAGGTGTGTTACAGGATGGTAGAGAGAACTCCGCTAATCCAACACAAAATACAATCGTTGTTAATCCTTATCTGCAAAACAGCTACTACACGACAACAAGTGAAGAGCAGTACATTGAAAAAGATATCAACTGGATCAGACTTAAAGATGTGACTTTGTCTTACCGTTTACCTACAAAGCTTTTACAAAGACAGAAATTCTTTAAATCCGCAAGTGTATTTGTTACCGGGACAGACTTATTCCTGATCACAAACTACACCGGACTTGATCCGGTTGTAAACGGCAACACTGCTGCTGTGGGCGGTTCAGGATCAGCCGGTATAGATTTTGGAAACTTCCCAATGCCAATTGGAATGAACTTCGGAATTAAAATTGGCATGTAATCTAAATTGAAATAATCATGAAGAAATTATATATCACTATGCTCACTGCTGCAGTAATGCTTGCTGGCAGTGGATGTAAAAAGTATTTGGATGTTAATACAAATCCAAATGCACCACAAACGGTGACACCAAACCTTTACCTGTCGCCAATGCTACACTGGATGGTTACAGCCCCGCAATACGATGCGCGCTTTATCAACCGGTATACGCAAAACATGACCTTAACCACCACCAACAGTAGCTGGGACCGCATGGGTTATGATCCAAGTTCAGATAACGGCGGTGAGTTGTTCCGCGATGTGTATTGGAGTTTCGGCCAAAATCTGGTTGATATGATGACCAAAGCGGAAGCTGAAGAACGTTGGGATCTATTGGGTGTTGGCTACGTGCTAAAAGCATGGGGCTGGCAGGCACTAACCGATGTTCATGGCGAGATCATTGTTAAAGAAGCAATCGATCCAACCAAAAATGTGTTCAACTACGATACCCAGGAATACACTTACGAAGAGGTACAACGTTTATTGGACCTTGCCATCACCAACCTGCAAAGAACTGATGGTGCTGTTGATGCAGCATTCCTTGGTAAAACGGACATCATCTATAAAGGCGACCGTACCAAATGGTTAAAGTTTGCTTATGGCTTGTTGGCGATGAACCTAAATCACTACAGCAATAAAGCATCTTATAAGCCAGATGAGGTTATCGCAGCAGTTGATAAAGCGTTTGAAAACAACAATGATGACGCCCTACTGCTTTACACAGGCGTGTCAAACGACGACAGGAACTTCCTGGGCTCAACAAGAGCGAACTTCAACACTTACAGACAAACGTCATTCATCGTAAATCTGATGAATGGCACGGAGTTCTCCGGTGTGGTGGATCCTCGTATGACAAGAATGCTTTCACCTGCACCAGACGGCGTATATCGCGGCCTGGAGCCAACTTTCGGTAGTGGTGCATTAACTGCAAACCAGATTCCAAATAACATCTACGGATATACCGGAACTGTAGCGGTAGGTACACCAGTACGTTACCTGTTTGATGATAAAAGCAGAGTGCCTGCAATGACTTACTCACAGTTGCAGTTCATCAAAGCGGAAGCGGCATTCAAGAAAGGTGATCGTGAAACGGCATTAACTGCTTACAGAAATGGTATTTCTTCGCACATCGACTTTGTGAATGCGAGAAACCGTGACAACAATCAAACGCCAACCCAGATTACCACAGAAGAAAAGAATACTTTTCTGGCCAATCCGGCGATTGTACCAACAGCAGCTAATTTAACGTTATCACACATCATGGAGCAAAAGTACATCGCTCAATGGGGATGGGGTGCGTTGGAGCAGTGGATGGACTTAAGAAGATACCACTATACAGATGCAGATCCTGCTACAGGTCAGCAGGTATTCGGTGGATTTGTAATTCCGGTAAACTTGTATCCAGATAATGCAAACAAGCCAGTTTACCGCATCAGACCACGTTATAACTCTGAGTACATCTGGAACCGCGAAAGTCTTGACAAAATCGGAGGTCTGGCGCTGGATTACCATACCAAAGAAATGTGGATCACTCAACCTTAATCTCGAATCATGAAGAAAATAAATATAATTACAGCAGTTCTCCTACTTTCCACGTTTTTCGTTTCCTGTGAGAAGGATGGCGTAAAGGAACTGGAAACAACAACAACAGAAGCTGGTGCTCAAATTAAGTTTTTCAACTTCGGTGTAACTGCACCGTCCATGAACTTCTACGCGAACGACCAGAAGGTGTCGGCAGTCGTAAGTGCTACCGGTACGGAAGCACTTACAGGTGTTAATTATGGCAGCGTATTCCCGGCAACAAACTACGCGCTGATCACTGGTGGTAACTATACCTTCAAAGGTATCGTGCCTTCAACGGCGGTGGCAGATGCAAATGCGGTAATTGCGAGCATTCAAGGAAACGTTGAAAATGGTAAATCATATTCATTGTATACCAGCGGTCCCTTTAATGCAGCTGCAAAAACAGTTGACGGCTTTATTGTAGAGGATGTTATTCCTGCAGCAAACACCACTGCTGCGCACGTGAGGTTCGTAAATACCATCGCAAATGCGACTGCAGGATTTGATCTTGTTGCGAAAAGTACAACCACGGCTGCGGAGATTGTTATTGCAACTAACATCGGTTACAAAGCTGCTTCGACCTTCGTGGAAGTTCCAAATGGTGTCTATGAGATTTACGCAAGATACCCTGGAAGCCCTACGAATGTGATTACCAGAAATGGTACCTCTAACGTATCGTTTATCGCAGGCAGAGCATATACCATCAGCTCAAGAGGAGATATGACCGTTACCGGCGCAACCGCTGTGAACAGGCCATTCCTGGATAATACATCCAACAGACCTTAACCGGTTTAAAAAAGTAAAAGCCCATACCATTACGGTGTGGGCTTTTTATATTTATATATTTTTATACTTTTGATAAAAAAGATCTCAATATGGCAAGCTTTACACTTACTCCTGAAACTGCTGAAAAAGTTAAACTTAAATTCCTGCGCAAATACAGAGATTTAGCACAGCAAGATTTGCCTTTTAAGCCGGGTATGGAAGAAGCGCTGGTAACACAATTAATGGAACTAGTTAAACGGGATCGCCGTTATGTGGAGTTTACCATCCAAAAGGCCCTTGCAGATCCAGACGGAAACAGGCTTTAAGCCTAAGTTCCGTGTAGTTTTACCACCAAGCCGTCCATTGCTGGATTAAGCTTCAGCTGGCAGGCTAACCTCGAGTTTGGCAGCAAGTCTGGAAGGGTATCCAGCATTGCATACTCATCGTCAGACATTTCATTCAGCTTTTCTTCGCCTTCAAGCACATCCACACAGCAGGTGGCACATAGTGCCATACCGCCACAGGTAGCAAGAATATCGTATTCAGAAGCTTTCAGAAACTCCATTAAACTTAAGCCCATATCTACCGGTGCTTCCATTGCGTGTATCGATCCATCCGGATGCTGTACGCTTACTGTAATGTTATTTTCTTCCATATTAGAATTCTGCTACACCGTTTACCGTAGTGTATTTCATGGTATATTTAATGCCTGGGTTCATGTACTGGTATGCACTGTGGCTCATTAAAGCCGCTTCATGGAAACCACAAAGGATAAGCTTTAGTTTGTTTTTGTAAGTATTGATGTCACCAATTGCATAAATACCTGGGATGTTGGTCGAGTAATCATCTGTATTTACTTCAATGGCGCTTTTGCTGATGTTTAATCCCCATTGCTCAATAGGACCTAATTTAGGGCTCAAGCCAAACAAAGGAATCAAGTGATCTGCTTCCACGTTGGTTACTTCCATCGAACGGTTGTGAATGATCTCTACATTTTCCAGTTTACCAGTACCACTTACAGAGTTCAGGTTGCTGTTCAAGATCAGGTTAATTTTACCGCTATCCGCTAGTGCCATCACCTTGTTTACCGAATCTGGTGCACCCCTGAAGCTTTCACTTCTGTGTACCAGCGTAAGCTGATCTACCACATCTGCAAGAAAGATGGTCCAGTCAAGTGCCGAGTCACCACCACCTGCGATCACCATTTTCTGATCACGGTATTTCTCTGGATCAAGGATCATGTAGTTCACACCTTTACCATTCTCAAACTGCTCAAGACCAGCTACAGCAGGTTTACGAGGCTCAAAACAGCCAAGTCCACCAGCAATAACAACAACTTTCGCTTCGATCTGTGTACCCATGTTTGTGGTAAGCAAGAAATCGCGCTCGTCACGTTTTTCAAGACTTTCAATTCGCTCGCCTAAGGTAAATCCAGGGTGGAAAGGTTTCGCTTGTTCCATCAGGTTATCAATCAGTTCCTGTGCAAGAACGGTCGGATATCCAGGAATGTCGTATATGGGTTTTTTAGGATATATCTCTGAAAGTTGTCCGCCTACCTGAGGTAAATAATCTATCAGGTGACAACGCATTTTTAGTAAACCTGCTTCAAATATTGCGAAAAGACCAACCGGTCCGGCGCCAACAATGGCTATATCTGTAGAAATCATGTATTTAAATTTCCTGCGAATTTACGAAATTTGTTTGTAATGATTCTTGATTGTAGACAAATGCTTCAGATCTGACTATATTTGTCCCAATTGATGACAAAGAAAATATATTTCGCTTCTGATTTCCACCTCGGATCACCTAATCACCAGCAAAGCCGGCTGCGGGAAGACCGGATTATTCGCTGGTTGACCTTCATTGAGCCAACATGTTCTGAATTGTTCCTTATGGGGGATGTGTTTGACTTCTGGTTTGAATATAAGATGGTCATTCCTAAGGGCTACGCCCGATTACAGGGTAAACTTGCCACGATGAGCGATGCCGGCATCAAGATCTACTTTTTCAAAGGCAATCACGACATGTGGGTAAATGATTACTTTACCACGGAGCTGGGCATGCAGATCGTGAGTGATGATTTTCAGATGGAGCGCAATGGTAAACAATTCTATCTGCATCACGGAGATGGCCTCGGCCCTGGTGATCATAAATACAAGTTCCTGCGGAAGATCTTCCGCAATCCGGTATGCCAATGGTTATTCTCCCTTGTACCCCCACGGATCGGCATCGGCATTGCCAACGCCTGGTCCGATAACAGTCGCACCAAAAAAGCGCACGCTTTCACCGTACCCGAAGACGAATGGTTGTTTACACATGCTACGGAAGTACTTCAGAAAAAGCATTACGACTACTTCATCTTTGGCCACCGCCACCTGCCATTAGACCTTAAAGTAGGCGAGAACAGTCGCTATGTGAACACGGGAGAGTGGATGAACTACAGCTCTTATGCCGTTTTCGATGGCAACGAGCTTGCCCTGAAATATTTTGAAAAGGAATATTAAGCGAAAAACCTTATTTTTGCATTCCAAACTTATAACCTGACCAGGAATATTCTATTGATGGTCAGGCCATTTAATTTCTAAAAACATATGTTAGAAAAATTAGAAGCTATAAAACTGCGCTGGGAAGATGTAGAAGAGCAGTTGAGCAATCCTGATACCATGCAGGATATGAAGCGCTTTGCACAACTTAATAAAGAATATAAAGACCTTACCAAGATTGTAGACGAATACAAAGTTTACAAGAATGTAATGAGCAATATTGAAGCAAACAAAGAAATCCTAAGCAATGAGAAAGATCCTGAAATGCGGGAGATGGCAAAGGAAGAACTAGATTTGCTGTTAAAGGAACAAGAGGAACTGGAAGAACGCGTACGTTTAATGCTGATTCCTAAAGATCCTGAAGATGCGAAGAATGCCGTATTTGAAATCCGCGGTGGAACCGGTGGTGATGAAGCAGCGCTATTTGCTGGCGACTTGTACCGTATGTACACCCGTTTCTTCGAACAGAAACGTTGGAAAGTTGAGGTTGTAGATGTTACCGAAGGTACTGCAGGTGGTTACAAAGAGGTAATCCTTAAAGTGTCTGGTGAAGATGTATATGGCCAGCTGAAATACGAATCTGGTGTTCACCGAGTACAACGTGTGCCGGAGACTGAAACCCAGGGTAGGGTACACACCTCTGCAGCTTCTGTAGCGGTATTGCCAGAGGCGGAAGAAATCGACTTCTACCTTAACCCTGCAGATATAGACTTGCAGACCTCCCGTTCAGGTGGTGCTGGTGGACAGAACGTAAATAAGGTAGAAACGAAAGTTCAGCTTACCCACAGGCCATCCGGAATTGTCGTTGTTTGTCAGCAGGAGCGTTCACAATTAGGGAACCGTGAAATTGCTATGGAGATGCTTAGAAGTAAGCTTTACGACATCGAAGTGCAGAAGAAGAATGGCGATATTGCTGCAAGGAGAAAAACCATGGTATCTACCGGTGACCGTTCAGCAAAGATCAGGACTTACAATTACCCACAGGGAAGGGTTACCGATCACCGTATCGGCTTAACGCTTTACAATCTGAATGCGGTAATGGATGGCGGTGTGCAGGAGTTGATTGATGCGCTTCAGTTTGCTGAAAACGCAGAAAAGATGAAAGAAGGCGCAACCATTTAAATTTTAGGCGCTGGGAACTAAGTACTTATCCGGCGCGCTAAGATTTTATAAAATAAATGTTGCAAAATAAGATGTTTGCTCTATATTTGCATTCCCGAAAGGGACAAACGGACCGGTAGTTCAGCTGGTTAGAATGCCGCCCTGTCACGGCGGAGGTCGCGGGTTCGAGTCCCGTCCGGTCCGCAAAAGCCACTCCAACGAGTGGCTTTTTTGTTTTTACAGCTTTTTTTATTTCAAGCGCTCCTGCGGGGATTTGGGATCGAGTCAAAAACTTGTGGAGTAAGGGCGTTTTAAGCATAAAGTTGGGTAAGGCGATACAAGAAGAACTCGGTGCTTCTGACTCCCCTAAACTGGCTTCTGAATGCCTTTATTTTTGCATTAAAGGACTCCGCTGAAGCATTCGTAGATCGACTATCAAAGTAGTTCAGGATGGTTTGATAATGGTACTGAATGGATCTTGAAATCGTGTTAAAGGACTTAAAGCCCGATTGTCTTACTGCCTCATGCCATTTGGCGAGTCTTGCCAGACCGTAAAGTTTGTCGGTAGTTTTCTCAAAGATATTGCTTAGTTTGAGGCTCAAGTTATAAGCTTGCTTAAGTTTAGGATACTTCTCGAAGAGTAGATCAGCTCGCTCTTTCTGGCTCGGTGACCAGGCATCCGGTCTTCTGTACAATGCGTATCGACTCCGAGCTAGTAATTGCTTTAATGTATCACCGTTTGAGAGTACTTCTGCATGGAAGGTTTTTTTTGCTTTTCTAGCCTGGTCTATAGCCTCATTTTCTACATCTAAGGCTTCCCAGCGGTATTTAATGCGCATCTCCTGCAGCGCTTCAGTTGCTAGTTTCTGAACATGGAACCTGTCAGTCACACGAACCGCTGAGCGGAAGCAACGCTTCGCAATGAGCTCCATATTACCTGCCATGTCCAGGGTAATCTCAGTGACTTTCCTTCTTAGGTTTTCGGGAATTTTCTGCAGTACTTCTATAACGGTATCTGCCTTTGTACCAGCAATGATGGCGACAATAGCGCCCTTTTTACCCTTGGCAGCCTTGTTGGTGAGTATTGTATAAAGTTCCCCATGAGATAACGAGGTCTCATCGATGGACAACTGAGTGCCTAAGTTCTCGGGGAAAAGCAGCCAATCTTTTGCATGCGACCTTTGGTTCCAGTCCTTGAACCCACTTAATGACTCGCGGTAGTTGCGCTGCAGGGTTTTCCCTTTTACCCCATAAAAGCCACCTACAGTATGGACCGAGCTAGGGCTGGTATCGACTGATTTCTTTTAAAAAAGCCGCGAATCCCTCTGTTATTCGCGTGCCTTCTGCAACAATATTCCAATCCCGGTAAGCCACTTTGTTTGTGCTGGTATTGAGCCAGCGACGACGTTTGATATGAAGGAACACCTTGTGCCCGCGGATGGGGAAGTCCTGCACGGTAATCGTGGGGAAAAAGCCTTTGGAAAGCAGTTTCTCTCCATCAGGCACATTCGGGGTAATGTTAACTTCCTGCAGCTCTAGATGAAAAACATCTTCTTCTTTGCGCACTTCTTTGAGTTCGAAAAAGTCAAGAATGAAATCTGGAAGTAGTAAGCTTATTAAGGTGTGGTATCCGTCCTGCATGAAGTAAGAAATCTAAACCACCAAAGCTAAAAATATAAGACCTAGTCCACAAGTTTTTGACTTGATCCGGGATTTGTATATATGCTATCTTCATATTCTTCTAAGATAGTCTTTGCAGGACATGGGTGACACATTCGTGAATTATTGTCATAAGTAGCTCATGATAAATTATAGGGCTGGCTGATTGCAGCAGTGCCTTTGAGGAGTGGATGTAACTTCTTTTTAATTCGGTATCTTCGGTTTTATTTTCCACATGAACTTTTTTGAAGATCAAAATGTTGAGTACAAGAGTCTCAAGCATGCGATAGGACCAAAGTCCAATATCACTGCATTAGCCGAAACCTGTGTTTGTTTTGCTAATGCACAGGGCGGACTTATCATTGTCGGGATAGAAGATGGGCTTACAGCTCCTGATCCTTTTCAGAAAGTTGCGGTCGAGGACCTGAATACTGTTATCGCCCGACTTAGATCAATGACTGATGGAGTTGGTATTGCGGGACAAGAGATATTGCAGCATGATAATGGTGGCGAATACTTCCATTTCAGAATTTTGCCTTCGACAAGAGCAATTGCTACAACGATTTCGGGAAAAGTTCTTATCCGGATCACCGACAAGTGCTATCCAGTAGGCAGCGAAGAACTGACGAATTTGGCGGCCGAAAAAAATGCATTTCAATGGGAACTTGTTGTGCCATTTAAAGTTTCTCTTGCAGATGTAGATCAAAACGAAGTTAGAGCCTTTGTTACTGACATAAAAGATTCTCCAAAGGTTTCTGATTTCCTAAAACAGTTGGATGTTGAAGATCTACTGAAATTCTATCAGATGCTGAGTTCGGAAGGCTATCTAACTAATCTTGGCCTAATCTGGTTAGGAATGCCCCAACAACGGGCTCGAGTAAGTTATCCAATAACACTTCAATACATTGTGTATAATGAGCGTGATGAAAAAATTAGGAAGCGAGACTGGCACTTTCATAATTACAATCCAAAAAGCTTATTACTGGATATCGAAAAAGAGGCTGTTGAGTTAACATACAGTACTGAGCTACCCGACGGGCTATTTAGGAAACAGGTTAGGAACTATCCCAAAGAGGTAATAAGAGAACTCTTAATTAACGCCATTGCACATAAGCGTTTTACGGTCTCTGGAGATATATTCATTGAGGTTTACACAGATCGGCTTGTTATTACTAATCCTGGAGGATTACCACTAGGCATCAATAAAAATAACATATTACATGAACGTCACCGCCGTAATCCACACTTTATACAAACTTTGCATGATCTTAGTTTAATGGAGGGTGAAGGATCTGGATACGATCTTGTGTATGAAAAGCTGGGACGAGATGCTAAGCCATTACCTGATATTGAAAGTAGCTTAAACAAGATGTCAGTGACCGTTTATTCTGGCGTAGTGGATACCGAGGTGTTAACCATTTTAGATTATGTAGACAGGCATTTCAATCTTACTCAAAGGGAATACATCACGCTTGGTTTGATTGCTCGAGAGCGAAAAGTTCTTCCAACGCTTTTATCTCAGAAACTTCAGTTAGCCCAAGAAGATCGTCTCAGAGGCTGGATTGGTTCTTTATTAGAGAAGGGGATTATTGAAACAAGGGGTGTAAAGAAGGGAACGCAATACCTTCTGAATCCAAATCTGTTTTCTCAGGCGAAGCTAGACATTAAGCCTTCCCTGAAAACCATAGCACCTCACCAACTAGATATGTTAATTCATGAGGATTTAAAATATAATGGTGCAAGTAAGCTATCGGAGATTCATTCCCGTTTGAATGAGGTGCAGGAAGAAGATATTCGTAGAAGACTTTACGCTCTAGTTAAATTAGAAGCACTATCTATATCTGGAGGCAAAAGAAATAGGGCCTATGCGTTGGCAAAAAAAAATTAAATGTAAAATAAAACTTGAAATGATTGATTGAGTGGTTTGATTAAGTTATTGAATTACAGGTTGTTACTGGATTTTTCTTTTATTAAGTTTATTTTTTGTTCTCGATCATATTATATTAAACTACTTACTGGTTACTCATTTATTGAGGTGGCTGCATAAATTCTTTCCGCCCTGGAGGCGCTTTTTTCATTTATCCGCTATTATTAGAAAGATAATTATATATTTGCACTCCCAATGGGAAACGGACCGGTAGTTCAGCTGGTTAGAATGCCGCCCTGTCACGGCGGAGGTCGCGGGTTCGAGTCCCGTCCGGTCCGCAAAAGCCACTCTAACGAGTGGCTTTTTTGTTTTTACAGCTACTTGCTTTAGCGCTACTCTAGAAAATCAACTTATAGCCCGCACCTCTGATGCTCATCAACTGCACGCTGGCTTCATCTTTCAGCATTTTGCGTAGATGGGACATAAACACATCCATACTGCGGGCATTGTAAAAACCATCATCACCCCAGATCTCCAGCAATGCAGTCTGACGCGGAAGTAGCGCATTACGATGTTTCAATAACAGTTCCAATAAAGCGGTTTCTTTAAAAGACAACTTGTGCGTCGTCTGAGCGGTAACCAATACCTGGCTCAGGGGATCCAGCTCGCATGCCCCAAATACAATTCTGGTTGAAGACTCTGGTGCTTTTGCGCCAACTGCGCCAAAACGACTGAGTAGCGATTCCATGCGCACCAGCAATTCACCCATATTAAAAGGCTTTTTCAGGTAGTCATTGCCGCCACTCTTAAAACCTTTGATCACATCTTCCGGCATTGATTTAGCACTCAGGAAAATAATTGGAATACCATTGTCCAGCTTCCGGATATCTTCCGCCAGCGTATACCCATCCTTCAAGGGCATCATAATGTCGAGTACACAGATATCCGGCGGACCTGCACGAAACAGTTCCAAAGCCTGCTGTCCATTACTCGCAACCACAACATCATAACCGCTACTCGTCAGTCCGTCGCTGATAATTTGCAACAGCGTCGGTTCATCCTCCGCATATAGTACCTTATGCTTCATGGTATGCAGGTAATTTGATGATAAAGTTACTTCCTTTTCCAACAACACTTTTGACTTCTATACTGCCATGGTGCTGCTCAATAATCTGCTTTACGTAATGCAATCCTAGTCCAGAGCCTTTTACATTATGCACATCGGCTTGCGCTGGCACCCTGAAGAACCTTTCAAAGATCCGTTCTCTGTAAATCCTGTCGATGCCAGGACCATTGTCTTCAATGCTAATCTGAACATGCGTCGGGTCACAGCTGCAGGAAACCCTCACTTTTGCCTGCTCACCGCTATGTTTAAGTGCATTATCAATAAGGTTATAACATACGTTCGTCAAGTGGACCGGGTCTCCATCTACAAAGCAGGGTATTTCTGAAGGAATGTAATCAATGCTGACACCCATACTACGTTCTCGCAAGCGCATGGAATCCACAACCGTTTCCAGGCCCTGCTGTACGTCAAACAATTCCGGACGTAACTTCATCGCTCCATTATCGAGTTCCTCCAGGTTCAGTACTTTATCAATCATCAGGTTCAGGTGGTTCAGTTGCGCCTTACTGATGTCCAGATATTTCTCAAGCTTTGCCGGATCTCGGGATAGTTGGTATCGGGTGATGGCATCTAAAGCGGCTTCAATTACGGCGAACGGCGTTTTCAGTTCGTGTGTCATGTTTCCGGTAAAAGCAATTCGGGCTTGCGAATACAGACGCTGGTTTCGGAGTACCTTAAACAAGAAAATAAATGCAACAGCAGTCAAACCGAGCATCAAAAATGAAGAAACCAGGTAGTAGCGCATCCGGTACAATACCACGCTGTCAATAGAGGGGACCACCAACTGGTAGTTGTGAAAAAAGAAGTTCAGGTTATACGCATATAAGGCACTGCGGTAGTCGGCATTTTGCGCAGCCTTCCAGGCGGCATAGTTTTTCGGTTTGCCGGAATCATAGCTGTACAAAAGGTAGGTACTTTTTACATCCAGCCCCATTCTTGAACATTCCACTTTTACCAGGCTATCCATGCGGCGAAGATCCCGCTGGTCGGCGGCTATCGCCGAAGCCATGGTTTGCCCTTTATCCAGTATGTGCGTCACGCGGCTACTATCTTTAGTGGTCCTTGGTTTTTCGTTGGCAATCCTAAGGCTGATGTCAATGTACGCACTATCCTTATCTAGATCCGAGCTGAATCTGGCGGATCCGATGCCTTTACCGCGCATCGACATAAAAGATTGCTTAAATAAAAGCCATTCCGGTGAAATGAAAAAGTTGCGGAAGTTCTCACTTCTTTCGCGACCATGCATGATGCTGAGGTAATCATTCTTGCTCGCCGCATTTTTCACCACTTCCTCCAGGTCTCTTTTTACCTGAACCTGTTGCGCGCTGAACAATTGTGTCAGCCATGCAGCCTGAAGCGCGATGCTGGCGAGCATGGCCAGTGCCACCAGTGGGTATGTGTATTTGTTGGACCACCATTTCATACTACGAATTTGCTCATAATCCGCCGGCTTTAATGCTGATTACTGACGATTTAACCTTGTTTAACATTGCTTAACGAGCCATTACATAGCCTTGAATTAGGTTTGTGACATGAAAAAGCTCATCCTAATTTACATCATGCTACTGCCCTGGATTGCGCAGGCACAGTCGACACTCACTGGAAAAGTTAAAAACATAGACGGTCAGCCGCTTGATGCAGCAACAATCACCCTGAAGCAGGGCGAAAAACAAATTGCCTTGGCCTTCGCCGACCTTGGAAATTTCCATATGAACTTTCCAAATGCAGGAACATACCGCATCACAGCAAGCCTTGTTGGATATAAGCCACTCGACATGGAAGTTGCCCTACCGAAAGAAACTATTTTGCTGGTCCTCCATCCAGAAGATCAGCAACTGGAAGAAGTGCAGGTCACTTTTAAGCAACCATTGATCCAGCGGAAAATTGATCGTGTAACCTTCAACGTGGAGCAAAGTATACTTGCAAGCGGTGGCACTGCATGGGAAGCATTAAGCAAAGCGCCGGGTGTACAGGTTACCAGTAGTAATGAAGTCACTGCTAACCGGAAGAACGTTAAAGTTTACCTCGACGGGCGGCCACTTAGCCTATCCGGCGATGAACTGTCAGCTTATCTTCAGGGCTTGCCTTCAGATCTGGTCTCGCAAATCGAAGTATTTTCTAATCCACCGGCAAAATTTGAAGCGGCTGGCACATCTGTGATCAATATCATCACCCGAAAAGCGAAACAGGAAGGCCTGAATCTGACCCTAAATGGCGCATTCACTCAGGGAAACTACAGTAACTACAATTCGAACGCCACTTTCAATTACAGGAACAATAAGCTCAATGTATACGGCAGTTACGGATTCATACACCGGCAAACCTTTCAGGATCACAACGTGACCATAGATTTTGGTAATGCAATCTGGAAAGATGTAAATCGAAGCATTACAACGTCGGATAATCATGCGTACCGATTGGGTGCCGATTACCAACTCAGCACCAATCAGGTGTTAGGATTTCTAATCAATGGCAGCAATCGCAATAGCGATACCCGAGGGCATACCGACACAAGAGCGGAAACGACGCAGATGCGACTCGATTCTACATTAATATCTGACAACAGCTCGACCGGTACGAATAACCAATTTGCATATAATGTAAACTACAACCTGAACCTGGACTCGGGTAAACGCATTTTAAATATCGACTTAGACTATTCACCGTATCAAAGCAGCAGCGAGGCCTATGCCGACAACCGCAGTTTTCTACCAGATGGACAACAAACCACAAATCTGTTCCACATTTTTACGCCAAGCACGCAGCACATCGACATCTATTCTGCGAAGGCAGATTATAGCGATAAGCTATTCGGGAAATTTGATGTCAGTAGCGGCTTAAAGTACAGTCGTACGAAAAGCCAGAATACTTTCACGTATTTTAATCGGGAACCCGCGAACTTAGTCCTGGTTCCGGAAAACGGCAATCGCTTCATTTATCGTGAAAACATTATGGCGGCATACACCAGCCTTTCCGGGACTTTTGGAAAGTTGTCGGTGCAAGTGGGACTGCGTGGCGAGTACACCCGCACAAGTGGTTTATCCATCACGCTTGATGAACTAAATGAACGAAACTATTTCAAATTGTTTCCAACAGCATTCTTGCAATATAAGATCGACGAGCACAATGAACTGCTGCTGAATTATGCTTACCGTATTGAACGTCCGGAGTATAACCGCCTGAATCCAGCGAAGCGTTATGCTTCACCCTACAACATTTATGTGGGCAACCCAGCACTGCAGCCCTCATTTGTGCAGAACATCGAATTGGGCTATTCCTATAATAAGCGCTATCATGTCAGGGCCAGTTACACCCTGAAGCGCGATCTCTTCACGAATATCAACATTCAGGATAACGAAACGAAAATCTATTTCGGTACCCAGGCAAACCTTGGCTTAAGTCGCAGTACAAGCCTTCAGCTTTCTGCTGATTTTACACCAGCAGCCTGGTGGGACATAAATGTGCTTGCTGAAGGCTACTGGCAACAAGAAAAGTCACCCTACTTAAGTAGTAGTTATGATTTCAACATCATTTCCTACTATGGCACCATAAAACAGTCCTTTACTATAGATAAAAAGCGCGCGTTAAAGGCGGAGCTGAGCGGAACTTTCACCGGTCCCGGCTTGCAAGGCATATACCGCGCAAACCATAATTCGGCTATCGATGCAGGTATTAAGATGAACGTACTGCAAGGTATGGGGACCTTAAGACTGGTTGCGAATGATGTTTTCAATACTTATACAAACAACATCAGCATAGATTTTCTTGATCAGCGCAGTTCGTTTTTCCATCATAATGAAAGCAGAAGTGTAACCCTCAGCCTTTCTTATCGGCTAGGAAAAAATGTGAGCGCCTCCCGTAACCGCACAACTGCTAGTGAGGAGGAACGTAAACGGACAAATTAGAGGCTTACTCCTCCAGGGTCATAAACAAATTATTCAGGGATTCTGAATAGGTGGGGTGAGCAAATACGCCGTCCCTAAGCACATCATAAGTAAGGCCGCCCATCATGGCCAGCTGTATAACACTCATGACCTCGCCACCTTGTTCAGCCAGTATTGCTGCACCGAGGATCTGCCGGGTATCGGCATCTACAACGGCCTTCATAAAGCCATCGGTTTGCCCAGTTTCCGTTGCACGTGCCACCTGTTTCATTGGTAATTTTGCCACCTTTATATTATAGCCTTGCTCCAGGGCCTGCTTTTCTGATAATCCAATTCGCCCAAGCTGTGGGTCGGTGAACATACAATAGGGTAAGGGGCGACCGGCTGTGCTACGGTTGGCGCCTTCAAACAGGTTCCGATAGACAATGATATAATCATTATAAGCAATGTGCGTAAATGCGGGACCACCGTTAATGTCGCCTAATGCATAAACACCTTTTACATTGGTCTCCAGTTTTTCATTTACCTGAATGTAACCTTTCTCGTCCAACTGAATGCCGGAGACCTCCGGTGCCAGCGTGGCTGTTAAAGGTTTTCGACCGGTTGCCACTAAAATGTGCGAGCAAGTTATTTCCTGTTCGGTGCCGTTGACGGTTATGGTCGCTTTTATAAATTCGCCTTGTCGTTCAAATTTTATCGCCTGACTGTTTGTATAGATCTTCAATCCCTCGTTTACTAAGATCTCGTTCAACTCTTCTGAAACATCTTCATCTTCCCGGGCCATAATGCGGGGGCCGCGTTCAAGCAGGGAGATCTTACTTCCGAATCGGTGGAACATCTGCGCAAATTCCAGCGCAACGTAATTGCCGCCTATGACCAGCAAATGATCCGGCACTTCTTCTACATCTAACAATGTGGTGGAAGTGAAGTATCCGACCTCGTCTAAACCTTCGATTTCCGGGATCATGGGTGTTGTTCCCGCATTTATGAAAATCAGGTCAGCCGTTAACTCCAGCTCTTTGCCATCGTTAAGTTTTACAGATAGTGTCTTGTGTCCGGTGAAAGTCGCCGTTCCGAAGATGAGGTCCAGGTTTTCAGTTTCGTCCATACTGTTCCTGCTGCTGTCGCGCCAACTCACAACCAACTCGTCTTTACGTTGCTTAATTTCCTTCATATTAATATGGGAGCCCGCTATATGAACACCCAGAGGAGCGGAGTGTGCAACCTGATGTGCCGCCTTTGCAGAGGCGATCATCGTCTTCGTAGGTGTACAGCCGTCGTTTATACAGGTGCCTCCAACAAAACGTTTCTCAATGATGGCTGTATGTTTGCCGGCTTTCGCCAGTTCTTTACACAGTGGAGATCCGGCTTGCCCTGAACCGATCACAATGGCGTCGTAATGCTTCATATCTAAATCTAAGAAAATCCTACTTTAAAAGTTCAAGCACCTTCTTCGGAATGTCGGTATTTTGTAGAAAGCCAGTAAACTGATTCGCACCAGGACCATAACTGAGCAGTGGTACCGGTAACCCTGTATGGTCACCAGTCGTATACGTAGCCATAACTGTCCCCGCCTTATAATTACCATCAAGTACAATCAATCCTCCCGTTTCATGATCGGAGGTGATAATCACCAGGGTCTCCCCATCTTTATCTGCAAATTCCAAAGCCTTACCAATCACCCGATCAAAGCTCAGATACTCATCAATACTTATGTTTAATTTATTACTGTGTCCGCCATGATCAATCTTTGCACCTTCTACCATCAGGAAGAATCCCTTTTTGTTATCGGCAGATAAGAATCTCACACTTTTATCGAAAGCTTCTTCAATAAGTCTGAAGTTTTCAGCAGGCCGATCATTGTCGAAGCATAGCACCCGCTTGTTCTTGCCACCTGCAGGCAAAGCTGTTAAACCCTTATGGACCTCAATTCCACTTGCTTTCACCTTATTCAGAATTGCATCAGCGTTAGCATTGAAAACATCGTTGTTGCCGCCAATGATCAAGGATAGCGGACTGCGACTTAGATCCTGTGCGATGCTGTCGCTCTGATCACGCTCGGTTTGGTGTGCATAGAAAGAAGAAGGGGTGGCTCCAGTTACACGGTCATTGCTGACAATGCCTGAACGGACTCCCATTTCAGCCAGTTTTTCTGGAAGGTTCGGGATTGCTTTTCCATTAGCATCCATACCGATGTAACGGTTATTCGTTTTTTCTCCCGTAGCCATGGCCGTTGCGCCTGCTGCGGAATCGGTGGTATAGTCATTTGCTGCGGCGGTGTTTGAAAAGCCTACATGTTTAATCATTGTCGCATTCAACAACCCGCCGTTGGCTGTGGCAGCCACCCAGAAAGACGAAAAGCCGGATCCATCACTAATCAGCAGAATAACGTTCTTCGGTTTGCCTCTACCATTATCCGTTTTGAATGTTGGCTGATAAACCTCGTGTCTGCCCTTTGCTGTATAGGTATTGTCTGGATATTTATTTAGGAACTCTGCCATTTCAGCTGGAGCGTCTGTATTCAGGTATTCTACACCCATCTTTATAAAAGCCTGCCAGCAAGTCTTCGTATCCGGATTCCCCCAAAAGCGGATTGGCTTTCCAACCTGATGTACAGAATCTACGAAGTTTTTGGCTCGCAGCGAATCTGGTGCCGTCATGCGTCCTAGTCCGTTCCATTTGCTGAAGTCCTGAAAGTTCGCGCTAAAAAAAGCCACACGGCTCAGCTCATCTGCGGTGTAAGGTGTACTCCGTTTACCGTCAAAAAAGAAGATTTCGTCAAAATCCTTGAAATTTGCAGCAGCGGGAGCGTCACCAGTGATAACCAGCTTCACTGCATCCGGATTGTTCCTAACGTCAAAAAGGTGACGAACCGGTTTTAACTTCGCTTCAAGCAATTTCAAAGCCGGTGTGCCGCTGGTTTTCAGGTCTATCATAAACTGCAGCCTGTTGCCATTCTTATAAGCTTTATTGTTTCCGTTCAGCTTCATCTCACGAATTAACGGTTCGATGTATAAGCTTTCTATCGTGCGCTTAGGGTCAATCTCTTCTTCCGCATGGGCTACATATAGCGCCGTGCCCCGCTGAAAAACATCAATCTCCATAGATGCGAAGCCATTTGAATGTGCAGTATAGAAAGGCTGAGGTTGTAGGTAGTCATTATGGGAATGTGCATTGCGGCCAACATCGTATTGTTGAGCAAACAATGGAATCGAGGCGCTTGAGAAAAGTAGGCTGAGCATGATACTGCTCAACCTGTTATTAGTTATGTTCATGAAAGGGTTTTTGTATAATGTATTTTTAAGGCTGGAACCAAACATTGGTATTGTGCGTAGGCATTTTGCCATCCATATTTTGTTGTATCCATTCTAGTAGCTTTGGATTGTTCTGTTCATTATCCGAATATACATATCGGACCGGAATAGCTGACAAAACTGAAGGACCAGGACGTAATTGTGGGTAGCCAAGTCTTTTCCAGCCAGCCCAAGCCTCAAAGCCATTTAAATAGGCATCTATCCATAGTTGCTCGGCAATCTGCTGAATGGGGTTTGTTGCTGATAGTGCTACTGAAGGTTGGGCAAAATAGGCATTCAATTGTTCAGTGGAAATGAACGGCGTTTCAGCCTGACTTGCGGTTCCTACTGCAGACCATTTTTCCATCGAGGCTCTGATTGCGGATTCATAGGCTGCACCGGCGGTACCATTTACACCCATGTTGCGCTGAATCGCCTCCGCTTTTAGCAACAACAATTCTGTATAGCTCATCAGAAAGGCCCGGTTCTCTTTGCGGATCCTTTTGCCAATAACAGAATAGTCGTCTTTATTCAAACCCGTACTTGCATAATCAGCAAGTTGTTCGGCATTACTTAAGCCTGCACGCTGTCCGCGATACGTTAGGGGCTTTGAAGGATCCTTAAGCCTTGCGTTATAAGCGTTTTTTGTAGGTGCCGCAAATATGCCCAGACGTGGGTCATTCTTACTGCTAAGCAGGTTTACCAGCACATCACTTACTCTTGCATTTCCATTGAAATCAACACCGCTACCATCTGCAGGCGGATTCTGGATAAACCAGTAATAAAGATCCGTGTTGTTATTGTAAGTTAGCGTTGCTTGATCATTGTTGTTTTCAAAAACCGGATGATCCGCTGGATCATTGAATATTCTTGATACAGCTTCATTGACATTGACTTTGGCAGATTGTCTCATCAAAATCCTTAATGCAAGTGAATTTGCGAACTTACGCCAGCGCAGGGTATTCCCGCTAAATAGAATATCGCGGTTAATGGTAACTCCTGCTGGGAGCGACTTCAGCTGCTGGTTTGCCGCTTCCAGATCTTTTAACATCAGTCCGTAAACTTCCTGTTGGGACTGAAAGCGTGCGAACTCCATACCGCTGATGTTGCCCATACCCGCTTCATCATAGGGTATGTCACCATACGCATCGGTCACTAAAGAAAGGATGTAGACTTTAAGAATAGTTCCTACTGCAACGTATTGCGGAAGGTTGGTCTTTGTTCCGATATCTTTTAACTGATTTACATCTTTTATCAATCGCATTGCACCGTTCCACTCTTCACGATAGGAAGCACCGGTAAGGTTGTATCGACCATCCTCTTCGCTGGTGCCGCCAAGCCATGCCAGTTGTTGTACATATTGCCCGGCGCGACTTCCACTCGCAGTCATAACATTTGCCGCTCCTTGGATTAGTGGTGGTAAAAGCATTTCGGCAGGTACTGTTGCCGGATTATTGGGATTGATATTTATTTCTTCGAATTTGCTGCATGAACTGAATAACGCTACGATCAGGCAAACCATTATAGATGATTTCTTCATTATATAATTTGTAAGTAGATTAGAAATTAAGATTTAAGGAAAATCCAAAGCTCCGGGTAGATGGAAGTGACATGGCCTCTACACCCTGAAACTGTCCATCATAGGCAGAAACTTCAGGATCAATGTTTGGTACATCAGACCATAACAAGAGATTCCGTCCCACGAAAGATATGGAACCGGTTTTTACGGCTACCTTTTGCAGCAGCAAAGCAGGTAGGGCATAGCTCAGTTTTACCTCCCTTAGCTTTAGGTAAGATGCGTCGAATGTTGCAATTGCATCATTGTTGTAATAGGCGCGCCAATAGTTACGAACAGTCACGGCGGTTGTGTTTGGGTTTTTGGTGTCCACATCAACACCTCCACCGATCATTGTTCCAGCACCATTTGCATCCCGGTTAACGAGTGATTCTTTCAGACTTCCTGCGTTTATGCCTTCAATGTAAGTTCTTGAATGCACAACACCACCTTCCTGCATGCTAAACAACACGTTTAACGACACCTTCTTGTATCTAAAGTTGTTGGTGATACCCGCTGTAAAGTCTGGATTTACATTGCCCAAATAACCCCAGTCGCCATTTTCTTCTTGGGGCAAGCCGTTCCTGTGTGTCAAGCCTTGCTGGTTATAGATTAGATAGTCCCCGTATAATGATCCAAATGAACCATCACCTTTTGTATTTTCCGTTCTTAATTCAAGGGATGCCCAACGCTCCAGCTGTCGAATTCTTGAAATGCCTATGTTTTCAGCAAGCGATATTACTTTATTGCGGTTCATGGCAAAGTTCACAGAAGCATCCCAGCTGAAGTTGCTCGACTTAACAGGTGTCGCACTTAGCATAACTTCCAAGCCTTGATTGTTCATTTTACCGACATTCATAAGTTTGGTATCGTAGCCGGCAGATGGATTCAGCGTCACCGGAATGATCAGATCAGTCGTTGTACTTTTATAGTAGGTTACATCCAGTCCGATACGGTTATTTAGAAAACGCGAGTCAAACCCGAATTCGTAAGACGCGACTTTTTCCGGACGGATATCGGCGTTAGGATAATTATTGTTATGAACAGCGACAGTTGCGCCGTTCCATCCTTGTGAAACCTGGAAGTTAGATGCGGTTTGATAAGGTTCTAAGTCGCGGCGAACAGACGAAACACTACCTCGCAGTTTTAAAAAGCTCAAAGCAGGGCTACTCATATTGAATAGGTCGGAAGCCACAACGCTTAGGGAGGCGGAAGGGTAGAAGTACGAGTTGTTCTGTTTAGGCAAAGCGCTTGACCAATCGTTTCTGCCTGTCAAGTCCAGAAATACGACATCTTTAAAGCCGAGTTGTGTAGTTGCATAGATAGAGTTAATTCTTTTTTCCTGGTAGGTGTTTCCTGCCACAATAGGTACGGCATTGTTTGTTAAATTATAAACATTAGGGATAGCAAGTCTTCCTGCGATGGCACCAAGGCGTTTAGATACCTGTGTCAGGAGATTTCCTCCGGCATTCGCATTGAAAGAAAAACTTTCCTTAAACTTCGTGTTGTACGAGAGCAGGACATCATGGTTGGTTTCCAAGAAGTAGACATCATCTTCCTGGTAGTTGCCATTAACGAACTGGGCACTTGATGTGGCATGTCTCATCGTACGTTTGTCGTTATAGAAATCACGACCGGTTCTAACCATAAGGCTCAGGTTAGGCAAAAATGCATAGCTCAGCTTCACATTCCCGAAAACACGGTCGCGATTGTTGCCATTTAAGTTCTCGTTGGCAACAAAGTAGGGGTTGTTGAGCCTTGCTCCATTCGCGTTGTAGATCGGCGTATTTTGAAGTTGGTTAGAAGAACCTGGTGACCAGTAATTTCTAAGGCTCGCCATATTTACGTTTCTTGGCATGTATAGAAAGATCTTCATAATGGCATCTTCATTTTTAGCCCCATAGCTGGTCCTGTTGTCACTAGCTGTGTTCACATAGTTCAGGTTCGCGTCTACCTTTAGTTTTGGTGTAATTGCATAGCCTGAATTGAAACCTATGGTGTTGCGGTTGAGATCGGTGTTCTCGACAATCCCTTTTTGGTTTAGGTTCGTATAGGATAAACGGAAGTGCAGCTTATCATTGCTGCTTGCAATGGATAAGTTGTTGGTATAGGTTTGTCCGGTTACGAAGAAGTCTTTCAACTGATTTGGTGAGGCTACAAATGGAGTTGGTATGCGTGAACCGGTTATCGGATCAATAGGAGAGTCAAACTGCGGAATCAACTGCCCGTTCATTGCAGGCCCCCAGTTTTCCAGCACATTGTCGTTAATACCACCACCTGCACCATCCACGTAAGCATATTGGCCGTCACGTCCTTGTCCGTATACATATTGGTAATCAGGAAGTTTCAAGGGCGACTCGAAACTCGTGTGTGAGTTAAACGAAACACCTACACCTTTGGTGTTCTTGCCAGTCTTAGTTGTAATGAGCACAACCCCGTTTGCAGCGCGGGAACCGTATAATGCTGCGGCGTTGGGCCCCTTAAGTACGGTGATGGATTCAATGTCGTTAGGGTCAATTTCTGCTGCGGCATTTCCATAATCCACTTCGCCTTCTCCGCTGGTCATATTTGGATTATTGTAATCCTGCCTGCCGCTGAATGCCCGGGTAGACTGCTCATTGTTATTACTAATCGGAACGCCATCTACCACAAAAAGCGGCGAGTTATTATAGTTGTATCCACTGGCAAAATTTTGTCCGCGGATCTGGATGTTTGCAGATGCTCCAATTCCGCCAGAACTGTTCGTGATTTGAACACCGGCTACTCGGCCGCTTAGGGTATTTAATAGATTGGGTTCATGAGATTCGCTCAATAGGTCACCGTCTACTTTCTGGGCTGAGAATCCAATGGACTTTGCTTCACGGGTAATGCCTAGTGCAGTTACCACAACCTCGTTTAGTTTATTGTCATTTTCGGAAAGCTGGATGTTAATGACTTTCCGGGATGCTACGGTAATTTCCTGCGAGGCATAACCGACGAATGTAAAAACAAGCACGGCACTTTCACCAGTGACGCTGATTTGGTAACGACCATTTCCATCCGAAACGGTTCCCTGATTTGAGTTTGTGAGCCGGATACTTACGCCGGGTAAGGCTTGGTTTGTTCCAGCATCTGTAATCTGGCCAGATATAATGTGCTGTGGTTGCGAGATGCCCGAAAGGATTAATGATTTAGTGGGATTTGCATTAGTCTGTTGGTTTGCACAAAGACAAAGCATGAGGCTAAGGCATAGTGAAACTGGTTTGAGAATTTTTGGGCGTAAAGATTTTTCCATGTTTTTGATTTAACTTTTGTTGCATGCTGATGCCAACGTGCAATGCGCCAAAGGTAAAATCGTGTTATTAAGCCTGGGTTAACGTTACAATAGCTTGCCGACAGGTCGCGGAGTGCTATCATCAGCTTAATACTGCTTTGATCGTTATTGTAAGTTATATATAGACGATATACTTTATCTTAGGGTAAACACTAGATTAACATAGCTCAATATGAAGTACAAACTACCACTCTTATCCATGCTCGCGTTAGGGATTGGATTTTCCGACTGTATGGCTCAAGCCCCTGCACCCGACCTTTCACCCGCTGCAAACCTCCGAAAGCAATTGCAGAATGGCGATTTTGAAATATCTAATTACAATACTGCATGTTACTTTTCATTGGCTGGAGATCGCGATCTCGCCTTTGCCTATTTAAAGAAAGCCGTAATGGATGATGGATTTTCTAACCTAAGAACAATTCAGAATGATAGTGACCTTAAGCCGCTTCATGAGGATACACGATGGAACTCGATGATTGCGCAGGTGGAGGAAAACACGAAGAAGTGGAAAAAACTTGATGCCACATACTTCAATCAGGATGGCTTCTGGAATAGCAAGGCCCTAAAAACACCTTATAAAGCCGAACTTTCAGAGGACGAGAGAGTAGCCGGATTATCTAAGTTCTGGTCTGAGGCCAAGTACAACTTCGTGAATTTCGACCTGGTTCCAAACCTGAACTTCGATTCTTTATACCTTGCTTACCTCCCGAAAGTGAAGGCAAGCAAGTCTACCATCGACTACTATAAAGTTATGACGCAATTTTGCGCGCAGCTGCGTGATGGCCATACCAATGTTAATCCACCAGAAGAACTCTATGAGCAAGTGTATTCGCGCCCTTTGCTACGTAGTCGCCTGATTGAAGATAAAGTATTGCTCGTAGACATCTTTGATCCTGCTTTAAAACAGCAAGGCATAAAAGTAGGGCAGGAGGTGCTATCTGTAAATGGTCTGCCAGTTAAGGAATACGCCAGAAAGTATGTTACACCTTACCAGAGTTCCTCAACACCACAGGATGAGAAAGTGCGTGCTTTCGAGTATGCGTTGTTTGCTGGTGATCTAAATGAGGAGATCAAACTTGAGTTGAAAGATGCATCCGGACGGACATCAATACATACAATTAAGCGGTTCAAACCGCAAGACCGTTCAGCTTATATCAAATCTAGTCCTTTTGAATATAAGCTGTTGAAAGGAAATATAGCTTACGTGGCGCTGAACGCCTTTGATACGGATTCTGCTGCAAAGGCTTTTGCCAGGTACTATCCGGAAATCTCCAGAGCTGACGCCATCATTTTTGATGTTCGAAATAACGGCGGTGGAAATTCATCGGTAGGATGGAATGTTTTATCATACCTCGTTAACGAGGCTGCGCCAATCCATAAATGGTACACGCGCGAGTATAAGCCGAGCTATAGAGCCTGGCACAATACACAGGAAGTTTTTGGTGGGGCTAGTACTTTGCGCCCTAATGGTAAATTTCACTATAATAAACCAGTGGTGGTATTAACAGGTGCTAAAACCTATTCTGCTGCGGAAGATTTCGCGGCAGCATTTAAGTCCTTAAAGCGTGGTCAGATTATCGGAACGGCGACTGGCGGAAGCTCTGGTCAGCCCTTAATGATTGCGCTTCCAGGCAACCTTTCTGCGCGCATTTGTACAAAACGGGACCAGCTTGCGGATGGTGCCGACTTCGTTGGCAAGGGCGTGATACCTGATGTCGAAGTTGGGCAGACCGTCGCAGATTTTAGAAAAGGCATAGATACCGAGCTGCAATTCGCAATCAAGACCTTGAAGAAGTAATCTTGATAAAACTGATAGCACGTCAGAACGATCTAATTAAGATCTGTTCTGGCGTCATTACTTTCAAGCATGGGTTTTAGCGGTGCATTAACTGTAGCGTCCAAATAACCATTTGCAGACTTAATAATTTCCTCCGGAAATCCGGAGACCTCCAAAAGCCTGATGGCGTTTCGTGTTTTTAAGGTGCCGTGCTTTATTTTGTAGTCGAATAGATATCCATCTGCTCCAACCAACTCCTGGAAGTGGTATTGCCCATATGCCGGATGAAGCAGTTCCGGTAGCTCTAGGTCGTGCGTGGATACCAGCACCATATTTCTTCCTTTGATCAGGTATTCCAACACGCCCTTTGCTGCGGCGACCCGCTCCATCGTGTTTGTGCCCTTAAAAAGTTCATCAATTACAAAGAGATTAAAACCAGCGCCATGCTTCGTTTGCTGCACAAAATATTGAATTGCATCAATTTCTGCTTTATAATAGCTGTTGCCGGCCAGCAGATCATCCTGAATGCCGATAGCGGTATGGACAGTTAAGAAAGACGAGCGGTATTTGCTTGCGCATACTGTGCAGATGGTTTGCGCCAGTATTGCATTTATGGCCACGGTTCTGATGAAAGTTGTTTTCCCCGACATATTGGAGCCCGTAATAATAATACCTTTCGTTTCGGATACCAGGCTATTTGGCTGACAAGGGTCTAACAATGGATGAAAAGCTTTTTCAAGCCCGATGTGCGGATGACTGTTATCAAATTCAGGTATACAGTAGTATTTCAATCCAGCGCGGTAGGATGCCAGAGATTGGTAGCTATCCATTTTACCTATATACTTATATAGTGTATGGATCTCTGACTTCCCATCCCTGGAGATTTCTAGGCACCTGTCCAATAAATTGATTTCAACCAGAAAAGTGATCTTGAGGTATTCGAGGAACAGCCACAAGAAAGCGGAAAAGTCATTTTGCCCTGGCTTCTCGGACTGAAGTAGAAACTAATATCTGCCGAAAGCAGATAATTTCTTGCAAGCAGCCCGAATTTCTTCGTTCTGAAAGTTCGGGTGGAGTCTGCTTAGCCTTAATGCGGATGCCCTTAATGCTGGAATCTGGGAGAAAGGAGATATGAAAAATTCTACCCTCGACTTGTTTCTGTAGTGGAAAAGCAGGTTCACGAAGAAGCTGAGGGCAAGCAGCAGTGCGAAGGCTTTGCTTACCCATATACATAATCCGAGTATAAACAGCGGTAGGAGGCTTAGTGCCAGGATCAGTAGTTTATTTGTTGCAGCGTCCAGTTTCCAATCAAAGATGATGTTTGAAATAGAATAGCTCAGCGTTCGATTTAGCTGCTGAAGTTCCATTTGCACCGCTAATCTGCTTTCTTCCTGCTCCTGGAAAAACGTGATGGCAGCATTTCGCTCTTCAAGTTCGGCCTTATTTGCGATGGGATGATGAAGCATTGCGTATAAGTATTGCTGACCAATCTTCGATTTACACCGATCCAGCTTTGCAAAAACAGCATCCATGTTTAGGTCTTCCGCAGTTTTCCTGCCGCGAGCTGCGATAGGACTTTGCATATGGAGGTGTTTGTCGTAAGCTGAGATACGGCTCATGTCCCGAAAACATAGATTTTCTTTCGCCCAGTCTGATTTCAGTGCTCTTATTACTTGCTGTAGCCTTCTCGCGCGATATGCCCGATGGAAAAAGTAAAAAGCAAGAATGCACAGTAGAATGAAAATTGCGCTTAACAGTACGCTGCTCGTCCATATGCTTGATTTATTTGGATAAAATTAAAGATATCTACTGGTATAAGGAGGGCAGCTTAGCTCTTACCATAAAGATAATAAAATTGACAAGCTATTAAATACGGGTGTTCAGGCAATATACTACACTGCCGGGAACATTGTAGATTCCTGAATTTAGGTTACATGAGAAGTCTTTTACTGTAAACAGGTGCCAGTATACTACCCCTATGAAGAGATGAACATTGTACCATAAAATCAGCATTCCTGTAAATCAAATTTAGTAATTAAGTAATAACTGTAAACAACATACAGTAATAAGCTATTCACTGTAACAAATGCCAGTATACTTAGTAGACAGAAACATGGAGATAAGCGAGCAGAAGAATCGCAGTTTATCCGGCTTTTGTTCGCCTATTGTTCGCCTTTCGTTCGCCTATGCTTCGCCTCCAGCCGAAGGAAAGGCGAACAATAGGCGTCTGATGGGCTTTCCAGATGTGATGCTAACCATTAATGTGCCTTATAATGCTCTGATGTTTGATGCTCCAAGGTCCCAATAGCAGTTAATTGCGACGATAAACACGATTTGAGAGTGGTTATGCAGTAATAAAGACCTCGAATAATCATGCAAACTTAACTTGTGTACACGTAAGTTGTTCAGGTATAGCGTTATCAGCTGTTTGATGTCAAAAGAAGAGGCGACGTCTTAGATTGGGACGGAACTGTTGTTCTTCTTACAAGATCTATTTCGTAACGGGAGTCAAATACCAGGTTGAATGAGGACAAAATCCCTTATTGTACAACTTACACAAACCCCTGTGAAGTGTTGTGAAAATGATTGCGCTTGTTTCCCAGCGAATTAGCTGGGGATAACAAGATATTTCTACATATTGTTTTGCAGCCAAGGATTTTTCTTCTACATTTGCACTCCGCTTCGGAGGAAGAGGATTAGTGAAAAGGATAAAGAAGTAAAGATTTGAAAGGCTGATAAAGGAGTAAGATAATGTTTCTTTTTGTGTTTACCGGAAACGTAAATGATAGCGGGCTGGAAACAGTAAGCGAGTTCTGAAAAGAGCGACAAACAAAAAGAAAAAAGAAAAATAAATTCTTGACAATATCAAAATCATTACTACCTTTGCAGTCCCAACAAACAGGGAGCCGCTTAACGGATGTTAAGAGAGGCAAAACAAACAAGATTGAAACAGCAAATTTAGCT
>NZ_BMIL01000003.1 GCF_014642175.1 Pedobacter quisquiliarum
AAAAGTTACTTTTTACTTGATCGCTCGAAATGTCTCTAATTAATGAGCTACTTTTTCAGTGGCCTCTTGTTAAATCATCCCTTTTTGTTTGTGGAGCCGAAGGGGTTCGAACCCTTGTCCAGTTGTGTGATAAATTATGCCTTCTACATGCTTATTTTCCATTTTCTTGTCGGGATCAGACGGGCCGGAAACCTACCTTGCCTTTCTCCTTAGGTACTTTATCTCACGGCTGCCCCGTACCTGGCAGTCGCCAGCATTGTTATTTCGATGCTCCTGATTCTAACCTAACAATGCAGCAGTTAGAGGAACAAAAGCTAGCGTAATTCTAAATTAGGCAGCTAAGGCGTAGTTATTTTCGCCAATTATAGTTTGAACGTTCTCTTTTAAGTGCTCACCGTACAACGCACTGCATGCTAACATACTTAGCTCCACCCTGTCAAATCCAAAACGGCCCCAGTATGCGTGGAATAGTGTTGCTTAACTACTTCAACCACTTTCTAGGTACAAATATACCACAATTATGCCAGAAATCAATTATGCCAAATTTACAGGGTTGTTTCTTGCTTAATTAATTGGGTGCTATAATTTGGGTTTGCGCTGCTCCGCTGATGCGGAGACGATCTCTTTGATGCGATTTTCTCTGGTTGATGGACGTTTGGCAAATACCACCCACTGGAGAATCTGTTTTCTTGTTGATTTGCTTAAGCTTAGGAAGAAGTTTTTAGCACCTGAATGCGCTTGTAGCGCGGCCTCCAGATCGGCAGGGATTAAAAGTTCCTCAACTTCGTCGAGCAAAGTCCAGGAGCCATTCAGCTTGGCTGCTTCAATGCAATCCAAGCCGGCCTTGGTCATCAAGCCTTGATCGATTAGATCGAGTACTTTCTGCTTGTTTACCTTCGACCAGCCACTTTGTGGTTTGCGCCTGCAGAAAAACTGGGTGAACTCATCTTCGCCAAGCGACTTGCGTGTGCTGTCAATCCAGCCAAAACACAGGGCTTCCTCAACAGCATCACTGTAAGATAGAGTAGGGGTCTGACGACCTTTCTTGACATAGATGAGCCATATAGACTGTTTGCGTTGATGATTTTCTTTCAGCCAATTTCTCCAATCTGAACGGCTGGAGGGGCGAAATGATTCTTCAGGTGTATGTAACATAGCTGGATTTCCTTGATCTAAAATTAAATAAATCTAATGATGTTGCTCAAAAAAACCATTTCAGCGTTGTTGTTAACAGCACTGATACCCATGTATGCTAATGCTCAAAGCACAGTTTCTGATAGTATTGACGTGTTTTTACAGCAGACCATGAAAGCTAAGAAAATTCCAGCATTACAGTTGGCAATTTTGCAGGACGGAAAGATTGTGAAGCAGGCGGTTTATGGAACTGCGAATCTTGAAAATAATATTCCGGCAACGCCTGAGAGTATTTTCTCCATCAACTCCATTACGAAAGCTTTTACCGGCGTGGCCATCATGCAGTTGGCAGAGGCGGGCAAACTTAAAGTTACAGATCCCCTCGGAAAGCACCTGAATGACCTTCCAAAGGAATGGCAGCAGATCACGCTGCAGCAGGTTTTGTCGCATGTCTCCGGTTTGCCGGACATGGATGATGCGGATGGCCTAATCATGGGTAAAGGAGATGAGCAGCTCGCCATGGCGGGAATTGTGAAACATCCTATGGTGATGAAAACTGGGGAAAAGTTTATTTACAATCAAACGGGATATGTTCTGCTTGGACAAATCATCACCAAGCTTAGTGGCATGCACTTCACGAATTTTATAGAAAAAGAACAATTCGATGTTGCTGGTATGAAATTAACCAGGTTTGGCGATTCTTATGATGTTGTTGCAAATTCAGCCGGCTCTTATACGCTTACCAAGCAGAAGGGCGAGCAGTTCATCAGGAACGACAAGCCAGGGGTGGCATACATTCAGTTTCCGGAGTTTTATAGAACCGCTGCTGGCATCTTATCTACGGCAACGGATATGGCCAACTGGATCATTGCACTTAAATCTGGTAAGTTGTTGAAAGACAAAGCTAGCATAGAGACGATGTGGACACCTGCAATTTTAAACAATGGTCAGATTGGCGGTTTTAACAGACTCACAAATGGTTATGCCCTAGGGTGGCCAACCGTAACACGTGAAGCACACCCGGCAGTTGCACCTGTGGGTGGTGGCCGTTCTGCGGTGTTCGTTTATTTAAAAGATGATCTGTCGATCGTGGTGCTTAGCAATTTGATGGGGGGTAATCCGGATCAATTTATAGATGAGCTTGCTGGCTTCTATATCCCGGACATGAAAGCAGCGAATGGTTTTGGTTTGTCTCCGAACCTGAAGAAGTTGAACGCTGCGTTGAAGAAAACGGGTTTTGAAAAGACAGATTTAGCCCTGCGTGATCTTAGAAAGGCTGACCGTACGTTTATGCCGACGGAAAATGAGCTTAATGGATGGGCGTACCAGTTGTTGGCGCAGAAACGGTTTAAAGAAGCATTATCAATTGCGAAGCTGAACGCCGGTATGTACCCGAAAAGTGCAAATGCATTTGATAGCCTGGCGGAAATGTTTGAAATCATGGGCGACCAGCAAGCTGCATTAGCGAACTACAAAAAGTCTCTGGCGCTGAACGCAGGAAATGAGCATGCTGCGGCAAGAATTAAGGCGCTCTCCACTGCTACAAATTAGTGTATAGCCTTGTGAATGCCATTACATGAAAAAAGCCCCGGCATTTGCCAGGGCTTTTCATGTAAAAGTATGTTGCTTGTTATATGGTTCGTCCTGGGTACTGCTGAAGTGCAACCTCCAGGCAATTCATCGCACTGTCGAGATCGGCAGTGTTGAGTACATAGGCCATGCGGACTTCTTGTTTACCTGACCCTGGGGTAGAGTAAAATCCAGTTGCAGGTGCCATCATGACCGTTCCACCATTTAGGTCGAAGGTTTCCAGCATCCATTGGCAGAAAACATCTGCATCGTCAATTGGTAATCTGGCAACGACGTAGAATGCGCCACCTGGATTTGGACAGAATGCGCCTTCAATGGCATTCAGTCTGTTCACCAACGTGTCTCTTCTAAGTGTATATTCTTTGTTTACTTCTTCAAAATAGCTGTCTGGTGTATCTACAGCAGCAGTACCGGCAATTTGTTCTACCATGCCGGGGCTTAATCTTGCTTGTGCAAACTTTAACGCTGATGTGATCACCGATTTGTTTTTCGTGATTAAACAGCCCAGACGAGCGCCGCAGGCACTGTATCTTTTAGATACCGTGTCCATGATCACGACGTTTTCATCAAGACCTTCCAGGTGCATCGGTGAGATGAAAGTTCTTCCGTCGTAGCAGAATTCGCGGTAAGCTTCATCTGAGAATAAGAAAAGATCGTATTTCAAGCACAGCGCTTTTAGGGCATCAAGCTCCTCCTCTGAATATAAATAGCCGGTCGGGTTATTTGGGTTACAGATGATGATGGCCTTAGTTTTATCGGTAATCAGCTTCTCAAATTCAGAAATTGCAGGTAAGGCAAAGCCGTTCTCGATATGAGATAGGATTGGTTTCACAACCACATTACTCATACAGGCGAAGCCGTTGTAATTGGCATAGAAAGGCTCAGGAATGATGATTTCATCGCCTTCATTAACGCAGGTTTGCATGGCAATGGTGATGGCTTCCGATCCACCCACTGTTACAAGGATGTCTTCCGGGGTAATGTTATAACCGAGTTTGTTGTAGTATTCCGCAAGCTTTGTGCGGTAGGTTAACGTACCTTCAGAAGAGGTATAGGCCCAAACATCAAAATCAATATTCTTGATGGCGTCAAGCATTCCAACAGGTGTTGCAATGTCTGGTTGACCAATGTTTAAGTGATATACTTTTTTACCCGCTCTTTTTGCCTGATCTGCAAATGGCGTTAGTTTTCTGATCGGTGAGGCGGGCATTTGAATTCCCTTTTCTGATATATTAGGCATGGCACAAAATTAAAAAACCCCGCTAAAAAACGGGGTCTATGTTGTAATATCTTTTAAATGCTATTTGGCAACCGTTTCACCTTTTATGTAAAGGACTTTGGTAGATGTTTTGGCGTTAGAAGCAACTGTTACGATTTTGCTGAAGGGCAGTGCTGCACCTGCAGGATTGAAAGTAACCCTTACAAATCCCTTTTCACCTTTTTTAACGGGTGTTTTGGTGTATTCTGATACCGTGCAGCCACAGCTGGACTCTACTTTGTTGATTTGCAATGGTACGTCGCCGGTGTTGGTATATACAAAATCAACAGATACCGGCGTGCCTAAGGTCACTTTTCCAAAGTTGTGAGATTCTTTCTCAAACTTGAATTCAGCAGGTGCTGATTGTGCATTTGCGATGAAAGTAGCGCCTACGAGTAAGGTAAATAGTAATAAAATCTTTTTCATATTGCCGTGTGTTTATGTCAAAAATAGGGTATTCAGATTGATTATGAAAGACCTGCATAGATATATTACAAAGCACGGTTAATTCATACTTTATAAAAATTGTATCTTTGACGGGTAATTCTATTGCTTATGACGCCAAATATAAACCTTACGACTAACCCAATCGACGCTGCGGAGTTAAGTTTCACAGACTTCAAGACGATTGTAATGCAGGACTACAAGATTGCTGTTGAAAGCAGACAGGCCAGCTTGTTAGGGCGTAAGGAAGTATTATCCGGGAAAGCTAAATTCGGCATCTTCGGAGACGGAAAAGAGATTCCACAAATCGCGATGGCCAAGGCTTTCAAGAAAGGGGACTGGAGATCAGGATATTATCGGGATCAGACCTTTGCTTTTGCCACAGGCATCGCCACCATAAAAAGTTTCTTCGCACAACTTTATGCAAATCCAGATCTGGAAGCAGATCCCGCTTCCGCAGGTCGCCAGATGAACTGTCACTTTGCGACCCGGTCGATAAACGAGGACGGCAGTTGGAAGGACTTGACGCAGATGAAGAACAGTTCTGCGGATATTGCACCAACAGGTGCGCAAATGGCCAGACTTGTTGGTCTGGCATATGCTTCAAAACTTTACAGACAAAATCCTGAACTTGCTTACCTGAAGAACTTTTCGGTTGATGGTAATGAAGTTGCATTTGGTACGATTGGTAATGCCTCTACATCTGAAGGGGTATTCTTTGAAGCGATTAATGCTGCTGGTGTACTGCAAATTCCGATGGCGGTGTCTGTTTGGGATGATGGCTATGGTATTTCTGTGCCTGCAAAATACCAGACGACTAAAGAAGATATTTCTGAGATTCTTAAAGGATTTCAGCGTAATGATACGCAGAATGGCTATGAAATTTTCAAAGTCAGAGGTTGGGATTATCCAGCTTTATGCGAGACCTATCAAAAAGCGATCGACGTATGTCGTGAATCGCATGTTCCAGTGCTTATCCATGTCACCGAAGTTACTCAGCCGCAAGGCCATTCGACTTCGGGTTCTCATGAGCGATACAAAGATGCCGCTCGCCTAACATGGGAGAAAGAATACGATTGTATTCTGCAGATGCGCAAATGGATGATTGAATCGGCTATTGCCACAGAAGAGGAAATTTCGCTGATTGAGAATGAAGCGAAAGCTTTCGTGCGAAATGCACAGAAAGAAGCATGGAACGAGTTTCTTAATGCAATTAAGGAAGACAAGAAAACGGCGATTAGCTTGATTAATGCAATTAATGAGCATGACCCGGATATCCAGCGCATTACTGCCCGCCTGGCAAGCACCCCTGATGCATTGCGTAAGGATTTGCTTACCGCTGCGAGGAAAGCTCTTCGCTTGAGTATAAACAATGATTCTGCTGAAAGACATGCCTTACTCACCTGGGTAAACGCGCACATGGAAGAAAATGCGGAGCGTTATAACTCTAAGCTGTTTACCGATGGTAAGGATACCCCGTTCGCGGTGGAATCTGCTCCTGTGCAGTATGCTGATGATGCGAAAATGATTGACGGTCGTGAGCTTCTGAATGCTTGTTTTGATGCGAACTTTGGACGCGATCAGCGTCTGGTTGCTTTCGGTGAGGATTTGGGCAATATTGGAGATGTAAATCAGGGCTTTGCCGGTTTGCAGGCAAAATATGGAGATTTAAGGGTTACCGATACGGGTATTCGCGAGATGACGATTGTTGGGCAGGGTATAGGACTTGCAATGCGCGGCTTACGCCCGATTGCCGAGATCCAGTACTTGGATTACCTGTTATTTGCTTTAAACATATTAAGTGATGACCTCGCTACCTTGTCATACAGAACAAAAGCGGGTCAGAAGGCACCGGTTATTGTGCGTACCCGTGGCCATAGGCTAGAGGGTGTTTGGCACTCGGGGTCGCCGATGGGCATGATCCTGGGTTCTCTTAGAGGTCTGCATGTTTGCGTACCGCGCAACATGACCCAGGCCGCTGGGATGTACAACACGTTGTTCCGTGCCGATGAACCTGCGCTGGTGATTGAGTGTTTGAATGGCTACCGTCTGAAAGAGAAAATGCCGGATAACGTAGGGGAGTTTACTGTTCCTTTGGGTAAGGCTGAAGTTTTAAGGTCGGGAACGGACGTAACATTGGTATGCTACGGCTCTACTTTGAGAATTGTTGAAGAAGCGGTTGAAGAACTGCAGAAGCTTAATATTTCAGTAGAAGTGATTGACCCGCAGACTTTGTTACCTTTCGATACAGACGGACTTTGTGCGCAGTCGCTGCAGAAGACAAATAAACTGTTGGTGGTAGATGAGGACGTACCTGGAGGTGCGAGTGCATATATCCTGCAGCAGATTATGGAAGTGCAGAAAGGTTATTACTACCTGGATTCGCAACCTCGGACTTTAACGGCTAAAGCACACCGCCCACCTTATGGTTCTGATGGTGATTATTTCACTAAACCTTCTGTGGATGATGTTGTGGAAGCGGTTTATCAGATGATGCACGAGTATAATGCTGCTAAATATCCTTCGATATACTAATTAGAGATACCTAATTAGATATATTAATTAGAAATACTAATTCGATATATAAATTAGAGATACCCAATTAGATATATAAATTAGAAAAATAGATCTTATTTAGAACAGCCGGTGGATTAATCCAACCGGCTGTTTTTATTTCGTAGGAGTTGATCTGCAAGTACCAGCGCCGCCATGGCTTCCACGATCACTACCGCTCTGGGTACCACGCATGGGTCATGACGACCTTTTCCTTTAATTTCTGAAGCTTCACCAGCTGCATTTATGGTTTGCTGGTTGTGCATGATGGTTGCAACAGGCTTGAATGCAACACGAAAGTTGATTTCCATGCCGTTGGAGATGCCGCCCTGTATGCCTCCGGAGAAGTTGGTCAGCGTTCTCGGATTTGTACCATCCGGAATGAAGATGTCATTATGCTCGGAACCGCGCATCTCACTGCCGCTGAAACCGGATCCATATTCAAAGCCGTGCACAGCATTGATGCTCAGCATTGCTTTGCCCAGCTCTGCATGAAGTTTATCGAATACAGGCTCACCGAGTCCTGCGGGGCAGTTTCTGATGATGCAGCTTACTTTTCCACCGATGGTGTCACCTTCTTTGCGGATCTGGTCAATGCAGTCAATCATTTGGTGTGCAGTGGCGGGATCTGCACATCGCACGATGTTTTCTTCCCTTTGGAGGTAAAGTTCATCGATGCTTAGGTCAGAAAGATTTGGTGCTTCTATGGTTCCCACCGCGGAGACATGTGCGAATATCGCTATGCCATGCTGTTTCAGTAGCAATTTTGCGATGGCACCTGCAGCAACACGTGCGGCAGTTTCCCGTGCTGATGAGCGACCTCCGCCGCGGTAGTCGCGGATGCCGTATTTAGCGTCGTAAGTGTAGTCGGCATGTGAAGGGCGGTAAACGTCCTTGTTGTGCGAATAATCTTTAGAGCGCTGGTCCTCGTTCGGGATGAGCAATGCGATCGGGGTTCCGGTGCTTTTGCCTTCGAAGATGCCCGAAAGCACTTGTACAGTGTCGCTTTCTTTACGTTGTGTGGTGATCTTGGACTGTCCGGGTCGTCTGAGGTCTAGTTCTGATTGGATATATTCCAGATCGATGGGCAGGTTTGCCGGGCAACCGTCGATGATTACACCGATTCCAAAGCCATGTGATTCCCCGAAAGTAGATATTTTGAAAAGCTGTCCTAAGGTGCTACCTGCCATATTTTTATTATTAGTGATGTCTGCTTCTGGCTGATTTCAGTGTTGGAAGCAGACAAGTGTTTTTATTTAATAGAGGTGATGTTTGCTTCTGGTTGATTTCAATGTTTGATGCCATATGTTTTAGCCCCTACATCCTCAATCTTTGATTACTTCGTTACTACTTCAAAACCGGCAGTTTGCAGGTCTTTCCAGAAATCAGGATACGACTTTTCTACAACATCCATATCTTCAATTTCCAGCTGCGGAATGAAAATGCTTAAGGGCGCAAATGCCATTGCCATACGGTGATCATCGTACGTTTTGATATTCACCCTTTCCGGAAAATGCAGGTTACTGCAGTTTAGCGTGTAAACAAAATTATCCTCCAAAAGCTCAACACCGATCTTCGCAAGCTCATTCTGTAATGCTTTAACGCGATTTGTTTCTTTGATCTTCAAAGTTTCCAAGCCTGTGAACTTCAAATTTAAACCCCTTGCCGCAGCACAAACAATGATCGTTTGCGCCAGATCAGGGCAGTCTTTCAAGTCGATAATTGAATCATCCTGATTACGATGGACCTGATCTTGGTGAAGCGAAGAAGACGCAGGAATTTCCATGATTGGAGCTTCGCCAGCAATAATGCCGCTTTCATCCTCCAGGAGGTTTGTATGCGTACTAAGATCGTTTTGTGTACCATTACTACCGCTAGATGCCGCTGGGTCATTCGACGAACTCGCTGCGGTAGCAGAACTTTGAACTTCCTGAGCCCCTAAACCTGCAGCGTGCTGCTCCGATGTAGAAATAGACTGAAGCAAAACACCATCATCCGTTCTCGTGGTTTTTACACCCAAAGCCAACATCAGCTGCTGAATCCGGCTATCGCCCTGCAAGCTGTATTCTTTCAGGTTTGGCAATGCAATCTGCGCACCGGGTACTAAAGCAGCGATGCTGTACCAATAAGAAGCAGCACTCCAGTCCGGTTCCACAACCAGTCGTCCGGCGCTAAAATCCTGATGTTCAATTTTGATCACATTCTGTGTCCAAGTGTGCTTTATGCCGGCTTCCTCCAGCATTTTCAAGGTCATCCGGACGTAGGGTTCAGAGGTAAGATCATCGATGATCTGTAGGGAGAGACCCTTTTCAAGGGAAGAACCAATCATCAGTAATGCGGAAAGGTATTGGCTGCTCACATCACCTCTTATTTGAACAGCGTCTGTGGCCTGCTTCAAGCCACCTTTAATCTGCAGCGGTGGATAACCGTTTTCTTCCAGGTAGGAAATCGTAGCACCTAACGTCCATAAAGCTTCTACCAGAAGCTTTATAGGTCTTTCTTTCATGCGCTTTGATCCGGTAAGTTCGAAAGTGCCATCTAAGGTCGACAGGTAAGCGGTTAGAAACCGCATTGCCGTGCCTGCATGTCCCACGTCAATGGGAGATGCAGCAGAAGGATCTTTGGCAAGCCGCTGTAGAATCTCGTTCAGCGTCACCGTATCGGCAGCGTCAGAAAGGTTGTCCACCTCAATCAACCCCTTGCTTAGCGCAGCGATGATCAGGGCACGATTACTCTCACTTTTGGAGCCCGTCAAACGGATGGTCGCGTTTATTATTGTGCCTTTGGGAAAACTAAGCAAAGCCTGTTGTTTATTCATTTTCAGTATAGCTGAGCGTAATTAGATTTGAACAGGTGGCGCAACTTCAACGATCGTTGCAGCAGTTTTATCTTTGTTCATGATCAGCGTTTGCTTCCTGATGGACTCACTATGAATCAGTTCAAGAAACTTCTCTGTGAAGTTCGGGTCTAGTTTCAAGGCTGATGCGAAAGCACCGCGACGCTTCATAATTTCATCCCAACGGTGTACCTGAAGAATGGTTACATTGTTGTCGCGTTTAAATTCACCGATTTTCTCTACAATGGCCATACGTTCCCCAAGCTTCTGGATCACTAGATCATCGATCTTGTCAATCTGTTTTCTTAGGTCTGCCAGTTTATCTGCAAAAGCTTCGTTCTTCGATTCCGGCTGACGGATTGAAAAACGCTCTACCAGTTCAGCAAGTGCTGCAGGCGTAACTTGTTGCTTAGCGTCAGTCCAGGCTACGGAAGGATCAATGTGCGACTCGATCATCAAGCCTTGCATATCCAGGTCTAGCGCTTTCTGCGCGATGTAAGGAATAAGCTCGCGATTTCCGCAAATGTGACTTGGATCGTTGATGATCGGCAATTCAGGGCAGTGCGTTTTCAGTTGAATCGCAAGTTCCCACATCGGCTCATTACGGAAAGAGCTTTTCTCGAAAGATGAAAATCCACGGTGTATTGCACCAATCTTCTTGATACCAGCGTTATTGATACGCTCAAGTGCACCGATCCATAAAGAAAGGTCAGGGTTTACCGGGTTTTTCACCAATACAGGTACATCATGACCTCTTAAGGCATCAGCAATTTCCTGTACAGAAAATGGGTTTGCAGTGGTTCTTGCACCTACCCAAAGGATATCTACACCTGCTGCCAGAGCCTCTTCCACGTGTTTGGCTGTCGCAACTTCAACTGCTGTAGGCAATCCTGTTTCTTCTTTTGCTCTTTTAAGCCATTCCAAGCCGATGCTACCGATACCTTCGAACTCTCCCGGACGGGTACGTGGTTTCCATATCCCTGCTCTCAATACCGAAACTTTCCCGGTAGCTTTCAGCAAATGTGCTGTTGAAAGCAGTTGCTCTTCCGTTTCTGCGCTACAAGGCCCAGAGATAATCAAAGGTTCGTTGGTTACATTAACCCAGCTGCTTAATGGCTGGATGTCTAAGTTTAATTTCATGACGTTTATGTTTTTGTGGGTTTATCTAAATTATTGGTGCGCAATGCATTACTGATGCGTGTTGCGCTGCTTGTTTTACTTAATTGTTACTTGTTGCTGCTGTGTCTTTGCTGTTGGGTGATATCAATCCTTGCTTCTAAGGTCAAAATCACCTTCAACAGTCGGCAATCGTTTATACCTGATCATTTTTCACGTACTCGCCCATGATGTTGAAGTTCACGGTGTACTTCAGCACACGTCTAAGCGCGCGATCATACTGGTCGAAATTTTCCCATTCAATGTCTACGTAGAAGTTGTATTCATTACGTCTGCCCAAAACAGGCATGGATTGAATCTTGGATAAATTAATGCGTTCCTCAGCGAAAACATTAAGCACTTTGGCCAGCGTGCCTACTGCATTTCCGACCTGGAAACATATAGAAGCTTTATTGATGTCGTGTGCCTCTTCAACCGCCTCGCGCTTAAGAATCAGAAAGCGGGTGAAGTTCTTGCGGTTCGACTCAATCCTGCGTTCAATGATGTTTAAGCCATATAATTCAGCAGCTAAGGTGTTGGCGATTGCAACCGTGTCTGTCAGCTGCTCTTCGCTGATTTTCTTTGCACATGCCGCGGTATCGCTACTTTCAATCACCTGTAAGTGTGGGAACTGATCAAAGAAATCTATGCATTGACGGATTGCTATGGGGTGGGAGGTCACATACTTGATGTCCTCGAATTTCACTCCAGGAAGTGCCATTAAGTGAAGCTGGATCGGCAAATAGACTTCACCAGTGATTGAAAAGTTGTATTCCCGGAGTAAGGTGTAGTTTGGTAGTAAACTTCCGGCGATGGAATTTTCAATGGCCATGACCACGTAATCTGCCTCATTCTGCTGCATGCTTTCGCAGGTTTTCTTGAAGGATTCGCATTCAATCGTCTCGATGTCTTTACCGAAATACTTGAATGCCGCTGCTTCATGGAATGAGGCTTTTGTACCCTGGATGGCAACTCTTGGTGCTTTCATTATTTGATGATTTGTGTTATTTGCGTTTCATATTCAAAATGGCTAAAAACAAAAAAAGTCCCGGCAATATGCCGGGACTTCTATATACAGTTCATCTTATCAGATTGCATATTAGTCCCGGCTCTTACTAAAGTAGTAAAAGTAACCAAACCAATATGTGCTGTTAAGTATCATTTCTTGTTCTTATCTGCCCAAATGTAATAACAAAATTTAATTTGTCAATATTTAATTTCAAAAAATTAACAATCGTAAACTCAATTACTTAATCTATTAAGCCAAACATCTGACCCCCATGCATAGTCTATATTCCGCTTCGGTATACTCACCTGAAATGATCTTCGCTCCGAAGCCCTAACGACGAAATAAGCTTTCAAGATGTTTAGAATATGACACCAGCTCAAAGGTGAAGAATTAATTAAGCGCTGTTAATAGAAAGTTTGTGCTAAGCCATAGATGCGCCTAAACCTGAACAGTTGTACGATCAGCACACACCAAACAATGCCAAGCGCATCCAATTGCTGTATGATCAAGGCGCTGCAATGCAAATGCAGTACTAAAGACTGCAATGCAAATGGAGTGCTAAAGATGCCCGCACAAGTAACCGAAGCAAGTGTCATAGATCAAATGCCCCCAGGCAAGTGCTCAATGTAATCTCTGCTGCTTAATAAACAAAGTCACCAGTCAAGCTTAAAAACAGAGTCACCGGTCAAGCTTAAAAACAAAATCCCTTTAATGAAACCTTATTAAGCTCCAAAAGCCTCATTATAGTACTTCAAACTTTCCAACAAATCCTCATCCGCCACCCTGCAATTGTATTTACACTCGCCAATGGCAGACAACAAAGAAAATAACACATAACCATGTTCATTCTTCTTGTCCGCTTTAACCAAGTCTAAAATTGCAGTAAAACTGCCCGCTGAAATCTGATAAGCTGGATACACAGATTTAATATAGTTTGTAATTTCTGCTAGTTCCTGTTCTGCGAGGCCGCAGTACTTCACCGATAGGAACGATTCGCAGACCATGCCAATCGCAATGGCTTCGCCATGTGTAAGCGGTTGCTTACTGTTGCTCAAAGCATAACTCTCTACCGCATGCCCAATCGTATGCCCGAAATTCAGAATTTTACGCAGCCCCTTCTCCAAAGGATCCTGCGTCACCACTTCATGTTTAATTTCCACGGAGCGGAAGATAAGATCTGCGGTAACCTCACGATAGTTAATGCCCTTTAGGGCCTCAAAATAAGCCTTATCCATGATCAAACCATGTTTAATCATCTCTGCGAAGCCAGACAGAAGCTCCCTTTCTGGCAAGGTCTTCAAAAACTCAGACTCTATGAATACCGCCTGCGGTAAACTAAAAGTACCCACCATGTTCTTCACATTGTCGATATCTATACCCGTCTTTCCACCTACAGAAGCATCTACCATCGAGAGTAAAGTCGTCGGGATGTTGATGAAATCAATGCCGCGTTTATAAGTAGAAGCCACAAATCCCCCCATGTCGGTAATCACACCACCACCAAGGTTAATCATCAATGCCTTCCGGTCCGCTTCAAAGTCCAGCAGCGTCTTCCAGATGCCAATACAGAAGTCAATATTCTTGTTTTCCTCACCCGGATCCGTCTCAATCAGGTCAAACGCAGTATAATCATCCAGCATCGACTGAAAAACCGGTAGGCAAATTTCCGAAGTGTTGCCATCAGCGAACACGAAAACCTTACTATATTTTTGATCATTCAAGAAAGCCTGAAGAGGTTTCAAACCGGTGTCGAAATGGATGCTGTGACCGTTGCTTACGATTTCCGCCATTAGATCACTTTGATTTGCTGACCCATAAAATCTACAACGTCGCCAACACGCACTTTCAGCCTTTTACGGTAGTCTACCTGACCGTTATATTTGATCAAACCGTCTTCAACAACCGTTTGCGCTTCGCCGCCGCTCTGAACCAGTCCAGTTGCTTTTAGCAATTGTATAAGGGGGATAAACTCACCTTCTAATTTAAATTCTACCATGGTTTAGCAAATTTACAATTTATTACAAACGGATTTACCTTTTGCAGCTGTTGAATTCATATTTTTGCCTCCGTTTTTGAGGGCTGAACACGACTTTCCTGTAGAACTTAGGCATGATTATACCAATCACAGCGTTCTATAAGGATCATACGCCAAATCTGAAAGGATTAGATGCCCAAATAAAAACATCAAAATAACACACAAACACCATAGAAATCCAAAACACGAATAGATGGAAATTTCCCCGAAAAGAACACTGAATTTTGACGATACGGAAATTGCTTTTAGAAGTAAAAGCAATGCAGAGCTCAACGCTGCCTATTTGTTGTTTAAGGTCATCAGCAGCAACTTCCTGACAAAAGTGGGCCCGCCGATAACCAACTTCTTCCTGAATGTAGGGCTACCAATCCAACCTGCAATTAAAGCCACCATCTTCAAGCAGTTCTGTGGTGGTGAAACCATTGCAGAGTGCGAAAAGGCCATAGCACAGCTTGCCAGTGCGAACGTGGGTACCATCCTCGACTATTCTGTTGAAGGGGAGGAGAAAGAAGAAGTATTTGATTTTACCTGTGAAGAAATCATCCGCACCATTTTACGTGCTGCCGGAGATAAGCGAATCCCAATCACTGTATTTAAAATCACTGGGATCGCGAGGTTTGCGCTACTCGAAAAACTGGACGCGAAGCAACCATTAAATGCAACTGAAACTGCAGAGTTCGAACGCGTTAAAGCACGCTGCGAGAAAATATGCCGCACTGGATTTGAAAAAGGGGTGCCGGTAATGATTGATGCAGAAGAATCCTGGATCCAGGAAACCATAGATGACCTTGCCATCGAAATGATGCGCTTGTTCAATAGAGAAAGGGTGTTGATCTATAATACCTACCAGCTGTACAGACACGATAAACTAGCCGACCTCAAAGCAGACCACCTTATTGCAAAAGAAATGGGCTACTTCTTGGGTGTAAAGCTTGTCCGAGGTGCTTACATGGAGAAAGAACGTAAGCGTGCAGTAGAACGTGGCTACCAGTCGCCAATTCAACCGGATAAAAAATCAACCGATCAGGACTACAATGCTGGTGTAAATTACTGCATTACCAACATCAAGGAAATCGGACTGGTTTGTGGCACACACAATGAAGACAGTTGCAGGCTACTTGCCCAGTTGCTTGATCAGTATAACATTCCACACAACCACCCTCATGTTTACTTCTCGCAGTTGTTGGGGATGAGCGATAACCTAAGCTTCAACCTTTCAGATGCGCAGTACAACGTAGCGAAATACGTTCCTTACGGCCCAATCAAAGCAGTTATGCCTTACCTTTTCAGAAGAGCACAGGAAAACACCTCTGTGGCCGGTCAGACCAGCAGGGAGCTTAATTTGATCCTGAAGGAAAAGAAACGCAGAAGATTGTAAACAATCCGCTTTTCATAAGCGGATCCGTAAAAAGTACCATTTATAGTGGGTTTATTACCATAAACCCACTATTTTTTTGGGTACCTTTGAATGTGAAGACCGAGATACCAGTTTACGACATCAACAACTTCAGGGAATATAAAACCCAGGGGCTTGTGGCGAGTAGATTTGGACACTACGCGAAGGCACACGCGCACCTGCATAGCCCGCATCGGCATTCCTTTTACCACCTGGTTTTCTTCAGCCAGGGTACCGGGCATCACCACATAGACTTCAAGCAATTTGAGGTAAAACCCTCAAGCATGTACTTCATGATTCCAGGACAGGTACATAGCTGGTCCTTTGCGTCTGAACCAGATGGCTATATCATCAACTTCTCTAAGGATTACTTCAGCAACTTCTTAAGTAACAACACCTACTTCCATAACTTCTCCGTATTTAGCGGCATTGCCGATCAACAAGTCATCGAAGTAGATGAAGATACTGCTGCTGCCATCGTCGAAAGTTTTGAAGATATACTCAAAGAGGGTGCTGTAAATGGCCTGTTGCGTGATGATCTGGTTCGCAGCTTGCTGTTACAAATCTTTATCAGAGCCGAACGTGCCTCTGGCCACAAAATTGAGGTAACTGCAAATTCATACAACCATACGATATTCAGGAATTTCCAGAAGCTGATTGCAGAACATTATACAACCCTCAAACTACCCAAAGAATATGCAGCCTTACTCTACATCACGCCGAATCACCTAAATGCCTTGTGTAAGGACATCATGGGGGTATCCGCTGGCGAGCTCATTCGGGAACAGGTTATACTGGAAGCAAAACGACTGCTCATCAACCTGGATTTAAGCATCGCTGAAGTGGCCGATAAACTCAACTTTAGCGATCATTCCTATTTCATCAAGTTCTTCAAAAAACATGAAGGCATAACACCAGAAAAATTCAGAAAATCAAACATACTGCAACATGGAAAATAACGTAACAAACAACAACATACCCCGCATTTCACAATGGTCTGGTTTAGTAAACTGTAAATGTCCAAGATGCCGTGCGGGTGATGTTTTCACTGGCTTTACCTACAGCGTAAAAGGGCAAAAGATGCAGGAAATCTGCAAAGCCTGCGGCTTGAAGTTTGAACGTGAACCAGGTTACTTTTACGTTGCCATGTTCGTAAGCTATGCCCTGAACTGCGCCGAAATGATCTCGGTATGTGTCGCAGCGTACATCCTCGGTTTGGAGCTTAGCAAGGAAAACATCTGGTACTACGTGGGCCTAATTATCTGTACCTCTCTTGTCTTTGCACCCTTCAATTATCGTTATTCCCGCATGGTATTGCTTTACTGGCTGTCTCCAGGCCTGCATTATGAACCTGAAAGAATCAAACAATTTAAATCATAAGTACTTTTATATACAATAATCAATGAATTTCAGGCTGACCGATCAACGCTCGCCTGACACACATGCTTTAACCCTTACTTTATGCCCGATATCAAACATAACGTTCGATATCGGGCATTTTTATGAAATACCTATTTTGTAAACTATTGATAATCAATCATATAACTTTGGTATTCCGCTTGTAAAAGCCTGTTCAAAATACAAACAATGGACAGGAGTATCGAAGTAGAGGTATCTGCTACAAAAAAGAGGCGTCGATTAATCATCATTATTGGAGTTCTGCTGGCATTACTATTAACCGTCTGGGTGGTACGTAGCCTGTTAAAGCCCTCCCTACGTTCCAGCGACATCCTGGTTTCCAAGGTGGAACTTGGTGCCGTTGAAAACACGATCAGCGCATCTGGCGAAGTGCTCCCAGAATTTGAGGAAATTCTCGCCAGCCCCATCAAGGCATCCATTCAGGAGGTCTTACTAGATCCAGGAAAAAAAGTCGTAAAAGGTCAGTCCATCCTGCGCCTGGATAAGTCCGCAACCCAGTCTGAATACGAGCGCCTTCAATTTCAAATGGAATCTAAAGCAAACGAGATCAGCAAGCTTCGGCTTACACTGGAAAAAAGCTTTTACGACATTAAATCCAACAATAGTATCAAAGAATTGCGGATCAGCAACCTTAAAGACAACGTCTCGGCAGCACAGCGCTTATTAAAGGCCGGCGGCGGCACCAGAGAAGATGTGGAAAAAGCTTCGCTTGATCTAAAGGTCGCACAGCTGGAGAAACAACAGCTGGAAAACGAGATCCGGAGCAAACAGCAAACCATGAAAATCGAGATCCGCGAAGCGGAAATTGCCCTGGCGATCCAGCAGAATGATCTGCAGGCACTTAAACGTAAACTCGACAAGGCAGAGGTTGTCGCTTCGCGCGATGGGGTGGTTACCTGGGTAAACAAGAACATCGGCGCCAGCATCAACGAAGGCGAGGCACTGGTTAGAATTGCCAACCTGAGCAGTTTCAAAGTTGCAGGAAGTATGTCCGATAACATGCTCGACCAGATCTATAATGCCATGCCAGCCATCGTCCGTGTCGGAGAAAGTCACCTGCGCGGAAGTATCGCCAACATCTCGCCCGCCATCAACAATAACATTGTATCCTTCGAACTAAGACTTGATCAAAAGGACGCAAAGGTACTCCGGCCGAATCAAAAAGTCGACGTGTTCCTCGTCACACAAACCCGACCCAAGGTCATGCGCGTATCCAACGGTCCAGCATTTAACGGCGCTGGAAGGCAGGACATCTTTGTGCTCAAAGATGGCGTTGCCGAGCGAAGAACCGTTGAGACTGGCCTCAGTAACTTTGATTATATCGAGATCAAAAATGGGTTGAAGCCAGGGGATGCGGTGATTACAACCGACATGAGCACGTACAAGAATTATCAGAAAATCCCAATCACAAGCAACTAATTCTTTCAGTCATGATCAAGCTACTACTTATTGGTTTAAGCCTGTTTGGGCAAGCTGCGCGGCCTGGGGAGAATGATACCCTGCGGCTCAGTCTTCCGCAGGTGGTCGAACTTGCAAAAAATAATTCCATCGCGGCAAAGCAGGCCGTTACCATCAAGGAAACAAAATACTGGGAGTGGAAAACATTCAAGTCCAACTACCAGCCGCAGCTTGCCTTAAGCGGCATCTTGCCAGGCTACACCAAAACCTATGTACAGGTGCAGCAGCCAAATGGGTCCATCCTTTTTCAACCGGTGCATAACGATAATTCATCGCTCACGCTCGACTTTAGCCAGAGCATTGCTGCAACGGGAGGTACAATTTACGGTACGACACAACTGCAGCGCTTCGATGACTTCGACCGCAATAATGTGCTCTACAACGGGATACCTTATGGTATTGGGTATACCCAGCCTATTCTGCAATTCAATAGCTTAAAATGGGACAAAAAAATAGAGCCACTCAAGTACAATGAAAGCAAACAAGCCTACATTGAAAGCCAGGAGAAAATTGCCGTCAATGTTACCGACTACTATTTCGACCTGTTACTTGCACAGGCCAATGTGAACATGGCTGAATCCAACCTTGCAAACACCCGGCGGATCTCCGCCATTGCCGAAACGAAATTCGAACTGGGCAAGATTACCAAAAACGAGATTCTACAACTCCAGCTCGAAGTACTTAATGCACAGAAGGCACTGGGCAGTGCTAACCGCGATGTCGAGATCGCGACCTTAAACCTGGTCAGCTATGCAGGCCTTGATGCCAGCAACAAGATCATCCTCGAAATGCCGGCTGCCAGCAAGAACATCGATGTGTCTACAGATCTGGTGCTTAAAGAAGCATTGGAGAACCGTTCTGATGCCATTGCTTTCGTAAGGAAGCTGGCGGAGGCAAAGCGAGATGTGGCAAAAGCAAGGGGAGAGAATGGGCTAAAAGCAACGCTGCGGGCCAACCTCGGCTTTTCCAATGCCGCAACCAGAATCATGGATGTTTATCGCTCACCAAAGAGCCAGCAGTCCGTGGAAATTCAGTTGTCCATCCCCGTACTGGATTGGGGCCGTTCCAAATCGCGCACCAAGACCGCGCAGGCAAATGAGCAGTTCATCAGCTATTCTGTGCAGCAGGACCAGCAAATCTTTAAACAGCAAATCATCACCGAAGTAACATTATACAACATGATGAAGGAGCAGATCAAGCTGACTGCTGAGGCAGAACGCATTGCTGTAGAGAAGTACAAGATCGCAAGTGAGCGCTACGTGCTGGGGAATCTAAGCATTACAGACTTGAGTATCGCTTTCCAGGAGAATGATCGGGCGAAAAGAGATTATGTAACCTCCATGCGCGACTTCTGGACGGCCTTTTACCAGTTGCGGTACCTGTCGCTATACGATTTCGAGAAAAACCAAAAGATTAGCTATTGATCAATACTTATTATTAAATATACATTATGATTCGCTTAGAAAATATTGAAAAGGTCTACCGCACAGATACGGTAGAAACCTTAGCCATCAACGGCATCAATCTGCACGTGCAAAAAGGAGAATTCCTGTCCATCATGGGGCCTTCCGGCTGCGGCAAGAGTACGCTGCTCAATATCATGGGACTGCTCGATGAGCCCTCTAGGGGCCAGATCAAGATTGACAATCAGGACATCAGCCGGTATTCGGATAAGCAAATGGCAAATTTCAGGAATGAGAAACTGGGGTTCATCTTTCAGAGCTACCACCTGATCAACGATCTGCAGGTGCTCGATAATGTGGAGCTACCGTTATTATATCGCAACAGCAGCAGCCAAAGCAGAAGAGCGCTTGCTACAGCGGCCCTGGAAAAAGTTGGCCTGAGTAATCGTACCAAACATTTTCCCACACAGCTCTCTGGTGGGCAGCGACAACGTGTCGCCATAGCCCGGGCGATCGTAGGCCAGCCGCAAATCATCCTGGCAGATGAGCCAACGGGCAACCTGGACAGTGCCATGGGAAACGAGATTATGGACATCCTGATCAACCTGAACAAAAATGAAGGAACCACCATCGTAATGGTTACCCATGATGAAAGTATGGCGCAAAAGACCCACCGTCTGGTACGCCTGTTTGATGGTTCACAAGTACAATAAACCCAGCTATGCTTAAGAACTATTTTAAAATCGCAATCGCTGTACTGAAGCGGAGGAAGTTCTTCACCTTCATCAGCTTATTCGGTATCAGCTTTACGCTGACGGTAATTACGGTCGCCGTGGCTTTCCTGAACAAATTCATCAACGAAGATTACCCTGATTACAAGCGGGAAAGATCGCTGTACGTCGGAACAATGGAGTTAAGAAACTCCAAAGAGGGCTGGTTAAACCGGAGTGATGTCTCGTTTTACTTTCTCGACCACTACGTTTCCAAACTGCAGCGTGTAGAAAAAATGGCGATCTCCAGTGGGGCACAAGCTTCTAACGCTTTCATCAACAACAAGAAGATCGTGATTGAATACAAGTACACCAACGCCGACTACTGGAATGTGCTCGAATATGAATTCCTGGAGGGTAAACCATACGGTGTACAGGATATTGAAAATGCAAACATGGTTGCTGTGATCTCTGAAGAAACCCGGGACGACTACTTCGGACCAAATGTTAAGGCCGTAGGCAAGTATATCTCTGCAGACAACATCAACTATAGGGTGATTGGTGTGGTGAAGAACGTTTCCAAAACCTTGTACAATTTCGCAGGTGATATGTACATACCATACACCGTTTCCAGACAGAAATGGAATGAGGTTGGGTTGTTAGGCAACTGCACCGCTGTATTGCTTGCAAGAACACCAGATGATGTACCCCAGCTCAAGCGGGACTTTGATCAGATGATGAGCAAGGTGCCTTTACCCGACAAAGAATTTGACAAAGCATTTTCGAACGCAGATACCTACTTCGAAAGTGTTACGCGGCGCATTACGGGAGATGGAGAAAATTCAGGACAAAACAAGGCTATCGGTCTGCTGTTGGCATTATTGACGATATTTCTGTTGCTGCCAACGATTAATCTGGTGAGTATCAATATCACACGGATCATGGAAAGATCTTCTGAGATCGGCGTTAGAAAGGCTTTTGGTGCCTCTTCCAGCACTTTGGTCTACCAGTTTATTGTAGAAAACCTGATACTCACCATCATCGGTGGAATCCTTGGATTGCTGCTTTCCTCAATAGCAATATACTTTATTAATCATGCTGATCTGATCTCCAACATGCGACTGACCTTAAGCCCAGCCGTACTTGCTTACAGCCTCCTGGCCTGCATGCTCTTTGGTCTGCTTTCGGGTGTGTACCCAGCCTGGCGCATGTCCAGACTCAATGTTGTAAATGCTTTGAAAGCACAATAACCCTCATTTTAAAACCTACAAGTCATGTTTAAACATCTCTATAAACTTATGTGGAACAAGCGGAAGCAGAACTTCCTCTTACTTTCCGAAATATTAGTATCCTTCCTGGTCATTTTTGCCCTTTTTTCCTTTCTGGTGTATTACTTCCAGAACTACCAGAAGCCAAAAGGTCTGGACTACGAACGTGTATGGACCGTTTCGTATGATAACAGACAGGTAAGCAAGCAGCTCGACTCTGCCAGATTGTTCTATGATGATCTGGAGCGATCACTCAAAGCAATGCCTCAAATCCGCGAAGTTGCATACACCAGCGCCAATTTTCCTTACTCGCAAAGTGTCATGAATACCAATGTATCACTCGGCGACAAGGTCATCAATTCCGTAAATCGCTATGTCAGCGGTATTGATTACCATAAAGTCTTACAAATGAATTTGACCGAAGGCAGGTGGTTTTACCCTGAAGATGCAGCCGCTGCGATTAAACCGATCGTGATCAATGAAACGTTGAAGGCTGAAGCGTTTGGAAAGCAAAGCGCGGTCGGTCGCCTGTTCGATAATCATGATAAAACCTCCAGACGACGTATTGTCGGCGTTGTCCAGGATGTTAAAGTTGAGGGCGACTATCTGCCATCGGGCAAGGCAATGTACACGCCATTAGATACGACAGACATCAAGTGGAACAGCTTCATTCTGCTGAAAGTGACTGAAGCTGCAGATGCAAATTTTGAAGGCAAGTTATACAAGTATCTCGGTCAGCGCTTCAACAATGAGCGGGTGGAGATTACCTACATGAAGGACCTGCGTACCGCTAAGAATGAAGTTACTTTAATCCCCATGATCATCTTTATGATTGTTGCCGGATTCTTGATCATCAACGTTGCGCTCGGCTTGTTTGGCGTACTCTGGTATAACATCAACCGGCGCCGGAGTGAGATTGGATTGCGGAGGGCTATTGGTGCGAGTAGTACCTCCGTATCCGGTCAACTCGTTTCAGAATCACTAATCCTGGCTACGCTGTCCATTATCGTCGGTTGCTTCTTTGCACTGCAATTCCCGTTGCTGCATGTTTTTGACGTTGCGGCAAACGTCTACCTCTACGCAATCCTGCTGACGGTGCTTTTTATCTACCTGTTAGTCATCGCTTGTTCTGTTTACCCCGGCAAACAGGCTGCAGCAATACACCCTGCCACTGCTTTACATGAAGAATAAATCTATACTTTTATAACATGATACTGATCGTAGATGATGATATTGCGGTAAGAACCTCCTTATCCCTGCTGCTAAAAACAGCAGGGTACAGCGTGTGCACTGCTGATCATGCGGAAAGGGCTTACGAGATGATCGTAAATGAAACGCCGCAGCTGGTCATCCTGGACCTGAACTTTTCTAATGATACCTCCGGAAAGGAGGGCATCATGCTGCTCGAGAAAGTACGTCAGGTAAACGCCCGCGTGCCGATCATGCTGATTACGGGCTGGGCGAGCATAGAACTTGCGGTGCAGGGCATGAAACTCGGTGCGGACGATTTCCTGAACAAACCCTGGAGCAACGAGCATGTACTGCAATCTGTAGAAACCCTTCTGACGCTGAGAACTGCACGAACAGTATCAAAGACCAGAAAAGATCTGGATCGTAAATACAATTTCAGGCAGATCATCGGTGAAGATGCAGGCCTGCTCGATATCCTGGAAACCGTCGGCCGTGTGGCTTCAACAAACGCTTCCGTGTTAATCACGGGCGAAAGTGGAACCGGAAAAGAACTTATCGCGGAAGCCATTCACCTGAACAGCAATCGAGCGTCAAAGCCCTTCGTCAAAGTAAATCTGGGTGGTATTTCCTCATCCTTGTTCGAAAGTGAAATGTTCGGACATGTGCGCGGTGCTTTTACAGATGCCCGCATAGACCGGATGGGAAGATTTGAGATGGCCAATAAAGGTACCATCTTTCTAGACGAAATCGGTGACCTTGAAGCAAGCAGCCAGGTGAAATTGCTCCGCGTTTTACAGGATCGTACTTATGAAGTCCTTGGTAGCAGCCGTACCAAAACCGTCGACACGCGTGTGGTTTGTGCCACCAACAAAGACCTGAACCAGATGGTCAGCGCAGGACTTTTCCGCGAGGATTTGCTCTACCGTATAAATCTGATCAACATACATCTGCCTGCGCTTAGGGACCGAAAGGATGACATTCCACTCTTGGTAAATTTCTTCATAGACAACTTGAAAGAGATCTACAACCGCCCTTTACTTCAGGTGCCAGCCCAAACGATGCGCTGGCTTAAGGAACTTCCACTACCAGGTAACATCAGGCAGCTGAAAAATCTTGTGGAGCGAACCGTGCTGATTAGTCTCCGTGACGAGCTGAAGGTGGAAGATTTCAAATCGCAGCTACATCCTGCGCCAAAGGAAAACAGGAACAGTCTGCCTGAGGTCGGCGTCATGACCTTAGATCAGGTTGAAGCGGAAATGGTGAAACAAGCCATGAAATACCACAACAACAGGATTACCCGAGCCGCCGCATCACTTGGCATCACCAGAAATGCCCTGTACCGCCGACTGGAAAAGTATCAGATTCCTTACGATGAAAGCGAATAGGGAATGAAGCTTAAAGTCAAATACATCCTCTTCATTGCGGTGCTGCTGTCCATCTGTTTGGTGCTGAGCTACCTGATCTTTGAAGCACATAAGATTGCATTCATCCTTTCGGAACTGCTGATCATTGGCTGTGCTTTGGTCGCTGTGCAACTTTATAAGCAGCTCATTCAGCCCATCTCAAACCTGCAGCAAGGCATCACGGCCATCAAAGATCAGGACTTCAACGTGAAATTCAGACCCACAGGACAGCCGGAGGTTGATGAACTGGTTGAAGTTTATAACCGCATGATTGATGCACTTCGCATCGAACGTACTGCGCAGCAGGAGCAGCACTTCTTTCTTGAAAAGCTTATACAAACCTCACCAACGGCCATCATTATCATGGACTTTGATGGTGATTTGAAACAAATTAATCCTAAAGCTGCGGAAATCCTGAAAGCTGCACCAGCGCTGGAAGCAGAGCTCCGCCATGTAGATACCGGTGTTCCAAAAGTCATCCGTGTAGATGGATTGCGTACCTATAAGATCCAGAAATCGAAGTTCATCGATAGGGGGTTCGAAAGAAGGTTTATCATGATGGAAGAAGTAACTGCTGAGATCTTTGAAGCCGAAAAGAATGTCTACAGTAAGGTCATCCGCATGATGGCCCATGAGGTTAATAACACTGTGGGGCCTGTGAATTCCATCATCGCGTCTGCGCTCAGTTTTAAAGCGCTCTGGAGCAGCAATGATGCAGAACTCCTTCAGCAAGCCTTGCAGGTTGCCATCGATAGGAACCAGAACCTAAATCACTTTATGCGCAATTTCGCCGATCTGGTGAAATTGCCGCCTGCAAACAAACACCAGATCGATGTGCTGAAGCTGCTGAAATCCGTGGTTGCATTGATGCAGTTTACGGCACAGGAGCGGCAGGTTGAATTTATACTCGAGACCGGGGAGGAGCCGTTCCTCATTCATGCGGATGCGCAGCAGCTCGAGCAAGCCATCATCAACATCCTTAAAAATGCAGTAGAATCCATCGGCCATAACGGTTGCATCAAGCTGGTACTTGAACGGACCGTTGGTCAGTTGAAGATTATTGACAATGGCGCTGGTATAAAGGAACAGGATCGGGACTTGTTGTTCAGTCCCTTCTACAGCACCAAAACAGATGGGCAGGGGATCGGATTGACCCTTGTTAGGGAGATCTTTCTAAATCATGGCTTTTCGTTCTCTTTGAAGACCATAAAACCAGGTGAAACCGTGTTCAATATACATTTGCGTTAGTCATTCATAAACAATGTTCCGTTCAGGATGTTAGCTTAGAAAATTTGATTATGCTGCACGAAAAGACCCTCGATCATCTGCTTCAAATAAAAGAGATTTACCTCGAACCTGAAGTATACCATATGCCAAGAGGCAAGGAGATCTTAGCTAAATACCCTGATGCCAAGCTTATTGAAGTTGCTTCACACTGGAAGATCCCGGAGCTGTTTGGCTTTGAAGGTTCCGTAGAGGACTGGATCAGCAACAAACGAAACGTGCTCATCCTGGGGATCAAGAAGTCCCTCAGCGCAAGAGCAAACAGCAGGAGTTCCCACTGGATTGCACCCTCTGAGTCTAATGGCTGTACGATGTCCTGTTCCTACTGCTATGTACCGCGAAGAAAAGGCTTTGCCAACCCGATCACCATCTTTGTCAACATTGAACAAATCATCAGGTACCTGCAGCGGCATGCCATGCGGCAAGGTCCGAAATTGCAGCCGGATTTCATTGATCCGCAGTATTGGGTGTATGAGATCGGGGAGAATGGCGACTGCTCAGCCGATGCGGCCATCTGTGATAACGTAAAGGACATGATTCATGCTTTTACAAAAATCCCCAATGGGAAACTCACCTTTGCCACGAAGTTTGTGAACCGGGAGCTGCTGCACTATGATCCCCAACTTAAAACACGCATCCGCTTTAGCTTGATGCCACACAAGATGAGTAAGCTTGTAGACGTGCGCACCACACCTATAAGCGACCGAATTGATGTGATGAACGAGTTTGTAGCGGCAGGGTATGAGGTAAATGTGAACTTCTCACCAGTTATCTATTATGAAGGTTGGATAGACGACTGGGTACTCCTTTTCGCAGAACTCAATGACAAACTGGATGCAAAAACAAAGGAGCAGCTAACCGCGGAAATCATATTTCTTACCCACAATGAACAGTTGCACGAAGTGAACATGAACTGGCACCCGAAAGCAGAAGAGGTGCTGTGGCGGCCAGAAATACAAGAGGTGAAATACAGCCAGACTGGTGGTCGGAATGTACGGTACAAGCGCGGATTTAAGAAGGACTTAGTAGATACATTCACCGATCTGGTGGAGCTCCATCTGCCATATTGTAAAATCAGGTATGCGTTTTAACGCATACCTGATCCTAATTTATAGACTGATCTTCTGTTTTTGGCCACTCTTTACCGCGGCGTAAACAGCTTCTATGATCTTCATATCACGTACACCTTCTTCACCATCTACAGGTACAACGGGCTTTTTCCCGTTTAGAATGATGTCAGCCATCTCTTCCATCTGAACCGTTTGGTGCGTCACGATCGGCTGGTTTAATGGCCCTTTATGTGAACGCCCCTGAATAGGCCCGTAATTCGTGGAAGGACACATTTCAACGTAGCCCTTGGTGCCGTTAAGGAAGAAGCGGTCCAGGTTATTCATGTTGTAGGTAGATAAGCAGGATGCCACAGCACCACTGGGAAATCCAAGTTGAAACTGGACAGTTTCGTCAACACCTTCTTTGAAGATTGCAGGATTGGTTTTGGTTTCCTGTGCCGTAACCCAGATCGGCTCTTCCCCAACCATGTAGCGGGCGCCATTGATCGAGTAAATGCCAATATCCATCATGGAGCCACCACCGGCAAGTTTTTTATCTACACGCCATTGATTTGGGTCGTTAATGGTAAATCCCGTTAAGCCCTGGAAGAACGTGATTTTTCCAAGTTCCCCGTCTTTACGCATCCGGATCACCTCCAGCGTTTGTGGCTCGAAATGCATCCGGTATCCGATCAGCAACTTCACATTCGCCTTTTTACAGGCGTCAACCATTTCCTGGCCTTCTTTTGCACTAATGGCCATTGGCTTTTCACAAATCACATGTTTACCCGCACGTGCTGCCCGTATGGTATTGTCGTGATGCAATGCATTTGGTGTAATGACATAAACCGCATCTATGTCTTTGTTATTCTTAATGGTGTCGAAGTTTTCATAATTATAACAGTTCTTTTCAGGGATGTTATATTTTCCTTGCCAATCTTTGATCTTGGAAGGGGTACCACTGATTACACCTACAAGTTTAGCCTTTTTGCAATCTTTCATTGCATCAGCTACCCGGGTGGCATATCCACCGAGGCCCATGATGGCCACTCGTAAAACTGGTCCCTGATACGTTTCTTCCATGCCGGGCTTTGCCGCCCATGCTGCAATAGGGGCAAGCTGCGTCGCTAACGCGGTTCCTCCAAGTTTCTGTAAAAATAATCGACGTGAGTTCATAGCTGTTGTTTTCTGTACTTATCTCAGAACCATCTCGGTTCTGCTAATGTTTTAATAAAGGCAAATGCACCTTATACAGCAGGTACGGTTAGTACTTGAAATTTCCTTATAAAAAACCAAGTATACCCTTAGCGGTTTGTTAAGATAGTCAGAATTAAATTAATAACTAAAATTTAGAGCTATGGAAAATCAACAGGAAAATCAGCAGAGAGATATGGAAAATGACGGCACAACGCATGACTCTACAGGTAAAGAATTTGGTAAGATGCCACCAGAAGATTACAACGATACCGGCTTTGCAGGTACGACCAATGCAGTAAGTGCGGGTGAAGACGCACATGATGATAAGCTGGCCATTGAAGACACTATGATCGGTTATGACGGTGATGATTCGCAAATGGACATGGACTTAAATGTTGATGACGGTACGAATGACCTTGGCGATCCTGGGGTAGACGACAATGAATAAACAACCAGTAAATCGGGATGTTAGACACAGCTAACCCAGAGCTGATCCACACCTTACCCACACCTCACCCACGCATTGTGTGTGCAAGCTGTGTTTCGGGTGTTATCCAGGACAGCATCAGGTTCTTATGCCTACCCCTTTTAACAGGGTCTGTTTACAATTCAGGTTATAAGCAAGCTGTTTAATAACTTTTTTACAATAGGGGACGTTAAAAACAATAGCGCCCCTTTTTGTTTATGTATTTTATCTACATATTTGGGTAGTGCCCGCACATTAATCCCTGTAAAGTTTTGATTGAGCATAATGATGACTTTTATCTAAGTCCGCCGTTTCAAAAGTTTTTTGAGCAATCAGCGAACTCCATGATTATTAAAGCGAATCCGCCTCGCTTCACGATTTTAGCCGTTAGTGATCAGTTTCTGAAGATCACTGGTATGCAACGGAAAGATCTTCTTCAGAAAGAACTTTTAACGGTATTCCCGAATAGCTTTGAGGATGATACTGACCGAATAAAGTTAGTTGCTGCCCTTGAACAGGTCGTAGCGACCCGACAACGCGTTGACTTACCCAATGTAAGCTATGAGAACTTCAATGAGCAAAGCGGTGAAGCTGAGGTTCAGCATTGGAGCAATTATTACGAGCCGCTGGTTGATGTGAATGGAGCGGTTACACACATCATTAACACCGCCATAAACATTACAGAAGCTTTAGCCAGCACTGCTGAAGCAAAGATGGCTATGCAACGCCTGATCGCGAGTGAAGCCAGTATCAGACGGATGGTCAAAGAAGCGCCGGTAGGCATGTGCATTCTGAAAAGCAGGCTGCTCTATGTAGAAGAGATAAACGACTACTTTGTTCAGCTGATCGGGAAACCACCGCATGAATTGCTGAGCAAGCCATATTGGGAAGTGAATCCCGAACTGGAAGAAAAATACAAACCGATCATTGATTCTGTATTTGAAACCGGAGAAACTTACCGCGCGAGTGGCGAAGCGGTACCGCTTATTAGAAATGGAAAAGAGGAAGTCGTTTATATAGATTTTGTTTTTCATCTGATGGCAGATTATGATGGCATTAAGAATGCGATTATCATTATTGCAAACGATGTTACCGATCAGATTGTGGGCCGTAAAAACCTGGAGAATGCCTTCGAGCAGGTTAGACTCTCCAAACAGGCCGCACAACTTGGTACTTTCGATGTTGATATGACCAAGCAAGAAATGATCTGGGATGAAAGGACAAGATCGTTGTTCGGTATTGACCACTCAGGTCCGGTTTCGTATGAACATGATTTTATTCAGGGTGTGCATAAAGAAGACCGTGAACGCGTGTTAAAGGTAATCGCCAACCTTTCCAATCCTGAGATTTCCGACGGTACCTACGATGTAGAATACCGGACCGTTTCTAAACATGACGGTAGCATAAGATGGGTTCGCGCCTTAGGTAAGCTCTATTTCGATGATTCAGGGAAGCCGCTGCGGTTTATTGGATCCGTACTTGATATTACTAGTCAGAAGATGGATGAAGAGCGCAAGAACGATTTTATTGGGATGGTAAGTCACGAGTTGAAAACGCCCTTAACCTCAATGCTTGCATATCAGCAGATTTTGCGCAAGAAATTAATGAACAGCACCGATGAGTTTACACGTGTAGCGTTAGACAAATCCAATCAACAGATCCGTAAAATGACCTCCATGATCAATGGTTTTTTGAACATCTCACACCTGGAATCCGGAAAGATCAAGTTGAAGAAGGAGAATTTCGACATGCGTTTACTCTTGGAGGAGCTGATTGAAGACTTTCATATGATCACCAATACACATGAGATTGTGTTGCACACCTGTGCAAGTGCAATGCTGCATGCAGATCGTGAAAAGATATCATCAGTGGTATCCAATCTGATCAGCAATGCAATCAAGTATTCGCCGCACGGCAAGCTCATTGAAGTAACTTGTAGTTCCGCTGAGGACCATATACAGGTGAGCATCCGGGATGAGGGTATGGGCATCAAAGAAGAAGACCGCAAGCACTTGTTTGAGCGTTTTTACCGCATCTCGACATCACATCGTGAGAACATCTCGGGTTTTGGCATCGGGCTCTACTTATCAAAAGAGATTGTGGAGCGCCATGATGGCAAGATCTGGTTGGAGAGTGAATCAGGAATTGGCAGTACCTTTACATTCTCGCTTCCTGCGAATGTTTAGAATTCAACATCCTTCCACCATTCTTTAAAGACCTGGTTAGGTTTGTCAAGGTAAACGATTTCTCCGATGATCGGCGTGACTAATGGTAGCTGATACTTATCACGGTTGTGCTTACTTAATCGTATCAGGGGTTCGTCCCATGGGTGGAATGCGAGTGCGAACTTTCCCGAATGTACCGGAAACAGCCTTTTAGCATTGAGCTCCTGAGCGGCGGTCAGGACTTCTTCAGGTAACATGTGTATCTCATGCCAAGCTTCATTATACTGCCCGTTTTCGAGGATGGCTAAATCAAAGCCGCCAAATTTCTGTCCTAATTCTTTGAAGTGGGTGTCATATCCGCTATCACCACCAAGATATATTTTAAAGGATGGCGTCTGTAAAATAAAGGATAGCCATAGCGTATTGTTTCTTGTAAATCCACGTCCGGAGAAATGCCTTGCGGTAGCCGTATGCAAAGTCATTTGATCATCAATCACCACTTTTTCATCCCAGTCTTTCTCAACGATTTTTGTGCTGTCGAACTTCCAGTGGCGGAAGTGGGCACCTACACCGAGGCCACAAACGACATGTCTAATTTTTGGCGCCAGCTGCAATATCGTTTCATAATCCAGATGGTCGTAATGGTCATGGGTGATTAGGAGATAATCAATTTCCGGGAAATCAGCGGCAGCATAAACATCTGTTCCGGGAAACGCTTTAGTTGAATTCGGAACAGGGGAGGCATTGCCACTAAAAATGGGATCAATCAGGAAACGCTTACCATTCAGCTGCAGGAAGTAGGAAGAATGCCCGAACCAGATCAGCACGTTCTCTGTGCGTGCTAAATTCTTCAAATCAGTTTTTATGGATGGTATAGCCGCTGTTGGTTTAGTTCTTGGAAACTTGGTGACAATAAAATCATAAGTAACGCTCAGGAAAGAATAGCCCTCTGTTATCATAGGTGTGAAATGACGGTTCTGAAACTTGCCATCTTTGTAATTCGGAGATTTTTTGATCAAATCCAGATATTCCCGATTTGGTGCTTTACCAAATTTTTGCTGTTGCATATAGATTAATGTTGCCCCAATTAGAAGGAGTAACAGGCAGATTAGACTCAGGATCATTCTTTTTATAATTTTCATGTTTTCTAAGAGGTCGTTAGCTTCGTAGTCCAACCACATTGGCTGTTTCCCGGCAACATCTTTTGAGTTGTAAACATAGTTTTTTATTTACTATTTTACTGACGCTTAAATGCCGGTGACACTCGTTAACCCGGCAGTTGACGATCAACGAAATAAAAACATGAAAAAAAAATTATTAACGCTCTTACTAGTTGCAACGGTAGGTCAAAGCGGATTTGCGCAGCAGATTGACAAAGCCAAATTAGACAATTACTTCAATGCACTTGAAGCAAACAACAAATTCATGGGCAGTGTAGCCGTGTCCAGGGATGGCGCGGTGATCTATTCCAAAACTGTCGGGTTTGCTGATGTTGAAAATAAGGTTAAAGCAGATGAAACTTCTAAATATCGAATAGGCTCTATCTCTAAGACCTTCACTTCGGTACTAATTTTTAAGGCAATTGAGGAAAACAAGCTGGACTTAAGTCAGACGATTGACAAGTTTTTTCCCACGATAAAAAACGCCGGTAAGATTACCATAAAGCACTTGCTAGGCCATCGGAGTGGCATCTCCAACTTTACCAATGATAAAGAGTATTTAACCTGGTACACCCAAGCGAAGACAGAAAAAGAGATGGTTGCCATCATTGCAAAGGGCGGTAGTGAATTTGAACCAGACAGCAAAGCAGCGTACAGCAATTCAAACTATGTGCTCCTGACCTATATACTTGAGAAGACGTTCAAAAAACCTTATGGTGAGTTATTACAAAAGTATATTTCGAAGCCCCTCGGCTTGCAGAACACCTATGTTTTTGGGAAAATCAATGTTGACAAACATGAAGTCAACTCCTATACATTTGCCGGTTACTGGAAAATTGAACCGGAAACGGATTTTTCTATTCCACTAGGTGCAGGCGGTATCAGTTCTACAGCAACAGATTTGACGAAGTTTAACGATGCTCTATTCGGTGGAAAACTGTTAAAAAGTGAGAGCCTTGTGCTGATGAAAGACATCAAAGACGGCTTTGGCTTAGGTTTATTTAAAAGCCCGTTTTATGATAAATCGAGTTATGGTCATACCGGCTCGATTGATGGTTTCAGATCCGTATTTCAATTCTTTTCTGATGGAAACATTTCCTATGCCCTGGTTTCAAATGGAACAAACTTTAACACCAACAATATTTCGATTGCTGTATTGAGTGCAGTTTACGACAAGCCATATGAACTTCCGGTATTTTCAAACTATAAGGTTGATGCAAAAGATCTGGACGCATACCTGGGTGTTTATAGCGCCAAAGATTTTCCGCTGAAAATTACCATTACGAAAGACAATGAAGTTTTAATGGCCCAGGCTACTGGTCAATTATCATTTCCACTTGAGGCAACGGAAAAAGATAAATTCAGATTTGAACAAGCAGGTGTAGTGTTCGAGTTTAATCCCGCACAAAAAAACATGGTGTTTAAACAAAGCGGTCAACAATTCACGCTTACTAAAGAATAAGCGTGCAGTCTTTCTTAACACGTTAAAATTTTGAATCACAGCTCCTGCACGTTGCGGAAAGGTTTATATTTAAAAAAAGTTCAAGCATATGACTAAGTTGGTCCCCCTGTGTGTTGCCATAGTTTTATTAAGTGCATCGAGTTCTTCAAAGGCTCAGAAGAGGCAGTTCGTAGACGTGCCCGGAATAGATCAGTCCATTAAACCGGGCGACAATTTCTTTCGCCATGTTAATGGAAAATGGTACGACACTGTAAAAATCGCTAACGACCAATCTGGTGTGGGTTCTTATAGTTTCCTAAACATTCCACAAAAGAAACTGCTCCAGAATATACTGGATAGCGTTTCCGCTACCCGGAACACCGCTGGCAGCGTTGAGCAAAAGGTGGGCGACTTTTACGCATCAGGAATGGACATGGCGACGATTGATAAACGTGGTCATCAGCCCTTAAAGCCAATACTTGCTCAAATTGACGCCATCCGGGATGTGCCTTCGATGTTGAAATTTGTTGCCGCTGAAATGAAATCGGGCAACAGCTCCATCATTGAGTTGGGTATATCCCCCGACGACAAGAACAGTGGTTTTAACATTGCCCATGTCGCGCAAGCAGGTACCGGATTGCCTGAAAGAGAATACTACTTCAGAAGTGATTCTTCAACGCTCCACATTCAAGAAGCATATAAAAAATACATCAGCACGTTATTCCAACTTACAGGAAGTAACCATGCGGCCGCTCGTCAGCATGCAGATGTTAGCTACGGCATTGAGAAACAACTCGCAGCATCTCACAAGACCAACGTACAACTGAGAGATGTTGCAGCCAACTACAACAAGGTTGCCCTCTCTGACATCAACAAAACACAGCCTAATATCGGCTGGATAACAGTACTTGCTAATCTTGGTGCTAAGACCGATTCTATTGATATGGCTCAGCCCGCCTATTATGATAGATTAAATGGGCTGTTGAAATCTGTGGCTATAAACGACTGGAAAGTCTACTTGAAGGCTATCACCTTGCAACATTATGCAAAAATGCTGAGCAAGCCGTATGTTGATGCTTCGTTTGACTTTAGTAAGATGCTGACCGGGCAGACCACACAAAAGTCACGCAAGCAGACTATGACGGAGAACGTGGACAACTACTTAGGTCAGGCTTTAGGACAGCTTTACGTCAAGAGATATTTTGATGAAGGTTCAAAAAAGCGTGTGCTTGATTTGGTGAACAACTTGCAAAAAGCTTTTGAAAATAGAATTAATCATCTGGACTGGATGAGTGACAGCACTAAGGTAAAAGCGAAAGAGAAACTATATACGATTACCAAAAAGATTGGTTACCCAGACAAATGGCGGAATTACGATAAAGTACAAATAAGCAGGACCCAGTATTTTGAGAATGTGTTGTCGCTGAATCGAAATGATTTTCAGGATGAACTGGCCAAGCTGAATAAAGCAGTGGATAGAACGGAGTGGCATACCACGCCTTCAACTGTTACCGCGTATTATAATCCCGCGCTAAATGAAATTGTTTTCCCCGCAGGTATCTTACAGTATCCATACTTCGACTTTTCTGCTGACGACGCGATCAACTATGGCGGTATTGGAATGGTAATCGGACATGAGTTGACCCATGCATTTGACGACCAGGGCGCGCAGTATGATAAGGATGGTAATGTTAAAAACTGGTGGACGAAAGAAGACTACAGAAAGTTTAAGGAAAGAACCCAACAGCTTTCTGCGCTGTATGGTTCATTTACTGTGCTGGATACCGTGCATATTAAGGGCGGCTTAACTTTGGGCGAGAATACCGCAGATAATGGGGGCGTAGCAATGGCTTATGATGCATTTAAGCTTACGGAACAAGGAAAAGGTACTGTCAAGATTGATGGTTATACACCAGATCAAAGATTCTTTTTATCTATCGCCAGGATCTGGAGGGTAAAAACGAGAGACGCATTCCTGCGCACTTATGTAAATACCAATCCACATTCACCCGCCATGTGGAGGGTGAATGGGCCGTTGATGAACTTTGAGCCATTTTACCGGGCCTTTAATCTGCAGCCAGATGACAAGAATTATAAAGCAGAAGCGGAGCGCGTGCGGATATGGTAACGCGCAAACCGCTTATTGCGCTTCGTGTGTTAGCGCGATTGCACTTTGCAGTGTAGTTGAAAGTACTTGTTTGTAGCTGTCAAATTTATCCTGTCTCTCAGCTTCTTCACTGACTTTCAATGCGTTTTTAGCCAGTTTTACCTGTGGTAATTGTTGCTGATATGCCTCGTTGAAGGCTTCTGGATTCTTGTTTTTTAATATTCTGATCGTGTGAGAATACTGCTCATAAATGTCCGTAATTACAGCAAGACTTTTCTCGTCGTAATTTGTTAAACCCTGAACTTTCGTCGATAGCTTTTCCAGCTTTCCTCTTTCTTTTGCAAAACCCATATTCGCCAAAGATACAGTTTAAACTCATTTTTCCAGCTGCGGAGACATTCACCGGCTTAAAAGGGCGACTTATGGGTTGTTAAAAGTCTAACTCGCCGACCTAAAGCTTATATAATACATGGTGTGATTAGATAATGCTTATCTGTTTTGCAGTATTGACTCAATTACATAAATTTATGTAGTAGCAAGATCTAAAACTTGCGCCAACAGTTTGAGCGAATATTTAAGCAATAGCACATGGAGCAAAAGAAACCAGCTGAGTTAAGTGACCAGGAGTTGCTTCAAGAACAAAAGAACCTGAAAACAAGTAAACTGACGGCTGCTATGCTGATTGGCTTACTCCTTGGCGTTTCTGTATACGGCGCTGTAAAGAATGGATTTACTTTTTTTACCTTTTTTCCGCTGGCCTTCGTATTCCTGCTGGTTAATAGCAGAAGGAAGAAGATGCAATATGAAACTGATGTTAAAAACGAGAGTAACTTCCGGAACCTACATTAGGGTTGAGGTTTTCTGTGAGAAAGAATTAATGAATCGGTTAGGATGTTTCTATAAGAAATAATTGTTAAGTTTATCTATGATGAATTTTATAGCAGTACTCCTGTACATATTTTGGGTGTGTGTTTTTGTAGCCGCCGCCGCAAGAATTTACGAGATTCGGAAACATCGTGATCGGGTGGCTTCTAAGGATTGGCTCTTCCTGACCATTGGCTTGATTCTGCCAATCGTGTTTTTTGTAGACCGGTTCGTCGTAGATGCGATTTAGGCGTTACAGCTCCAAACGTGGTTACGCTTTATGGCAAATGTTCAAGGTGTTAGCATGGCGAATACAATTCAACGCTCACCAGCTTTTCTCCATCAAATTCAAGTATCCAGAAATCATCTGCAATGGTTTTTGACGCGCCTAAACTTACCCACCGCATAGCACGCCCCTCGGCATGCTCTGTTGTCCTGATGTTACGCACAGCGTTCGGGAAAAGCTTTTCAACTTCAGCAAGTGTCGTGTTTTTTTTTAATGTCAACGCCGGTGCTGTCAATTCAAAATCCGGACTGCTCTGGAAATTAACTTTCTGGAATATGGCGCTATCTTTAACCAGGTAAAACATGTTGCCCTTGAAATGAATGTATTCGTACGGTTCCTCGAAGAATGCACATTCATCGTCCTTGTATTGAACTAAGCTGTCGGGCTTTCCAAATGCTGCAAGAAATTCTTTATAGCTGGACTGTAGCGGGAACTTGCCATTTACTTTGACCGCATCATAGGGGAGATACTCGGCATTGTACTTGGTTGTGTCTAATGTAGCCGCATTGCTTTGAGGATCAAGCGCGGTGCCTTGGTATTGTTTTGAGTCGCCCTTGTTACAAGAATAGACGGTCGCAAGCAGGGCTACCGCCAAGATGATTTTGCGAAAGTTGATCACGTTCATATTGGGGTAATAATACGACTTTCCGCAATTAAAATATGCCTCGGGCCTTCAAAGTTGTTTCCATCTTCAATTTGAAGAGGTCCTGTACGTAATTTCCGTACACAGGCACGGCATAGTCACCAACAATTCTATAAAAAGGTGCTGTGTAATCTTGACGCCTCATCACCTGAAAAGAAGGCTTTAAACTGTACTTCAAGTCTTGCGGAAAGTTAATCTTTTCAGGCTTTACCGTTATACTGTCTTTGAACGGATGGTTGTAGTCCGCTGTGGGGTACGGGCTGGCCCATTTACCATTCTGCGCTTTGTAAACATCGAAGAACTGGTATTTTTCATGGTATAGCTGGCCACCGTGATTAGAAACAAAGAGCAGGACATTGCTATATTCGTCAAAGGCCAGGGGGCCTTCATGAACATACGCCAGAAATTCAATGGTGTCAGCGGTGTATGAACCATGTACCATTTCCAGAATTCTGTACTTCGCGCGAAATCGTCTGTTAAATGGAAGGTCCACATGTTGTGAAACCACAGTGTCTTTCCCTTTGATAACAACGGAGTCGATGATCCACCCGCGCTCTTCTTCTGGATCTTCTACTACACTGATTTTTTCTCCAACAAATACAATTAGGCTGTCTTTTCTGGTTTGTGCCAGGGTAGTATTGAGCGACATGAAGGCACATGTAAATAACAGCAGGATTGCTAGGTTTTTAGGTGTATTTAAACATTTGAGCATAATTGTTTTGATTGCGTTAGTGACTAACGAATCTAGATAATCATCGCCAGTTAGCCAAATACTTATAGGCCCATAGAAGTAGGTGTCGATGTTTATAGATTCTTGCCGTGGTTCTAAGTTGCTTTGGTAAAAGCCAGCATTTTTATATATTCAGCCATGGCGTTACTCATCTCGAAGGTTCAGAACAGAAATTGTGAAAAAGGCGAATTTCATGAAATCGCCGAGCGTAACCTGGAGGATACCATTTCCCTATTGTTGAATTTTCCCTGGGAACAGGAGCGACACCTGGCTAATGTTGAACTTACCTGCCCCTCTGTAACTGTAGAACATCCTGGCGGTACTTTTCTGAAAGTGGGTCCATATTTTTCGGGTAAGTTTTCGCTCTACTACTTGGCTGGAAACAAGCATGTGTATTCTAAACCCGCTTCAACCCTGGCAGAAGCCGCCGAATGCATTAGCAGTTTCTTCAGGCAAGAGGGCATACTTAATGATTTCTCTAAGTATGGGTTTGTATTCAGACCTTCAGCGCATTTTCTCACAAATCCATTTGTATATAAGCTGGGCGGACCGTCCACCGAACACTTTTTTAAGAATGCGAGGCTGGTCCTCTTGATAGGATTGTTCTTTGCCGGGCTGATGTTTTTTATGCCAATGACAGTATCCAGCTTTACTTTTTTAGTCATCCTGCTTGTTTTAACCGTCCTATCATACAGCCCGCTGATTTACCTGTACTTCAACTACAAGCACTTCGATAAAGATAAATGCCTGCAGCTTTCCCGGGGTAGTGATTCATTTACTCTACAGCAGGGCGATGATACAACAGTGTATCAGAAGTCGCATATCGAGTTGATTACGATAACTGGAAGACGCAGCAGGAGAAATCCATGGGCGAATTGCAGGGTATTTAACGTCAGCTTTAAAAACGGAGATGAGGTTCAGTTCACGAGTTTATTAATCCCAGAAGTTCATTTTAGAAACAAGTTTCCGGACCATACTGTTGAAAATGTATGGAAATTCTTGCCTGCTGTTTAACACCTTGGAGTTTCTTGAATTTCTGCTAACAGTTACGTCACTCAAGCTCATGTTTTCGAAAATTTACTTATGAAAGCAGATTAAATATTAGTTTTAGGGTTTGAAAACGCTCATGAACTTTAAAGCACCTTCCGTATGCAGCTTCGTCCTCAGCATTGCATTGACTTTATGTACATTTCTTAGCTTAGCGCAAATAAACTTAAATGGCGCCTATGTTGCCACGCGAATAAGCTACCAGAACGGCTCCGAACTTCAGGATGACAACCTTCTAAAGTTTACCTATGTCAAATACACGTTCAGTAAGGGTAATCAGATTGGCATTTCAGGTGTATACTATGAAAATGGCAGCCCATTTTCATTCTCCATCAACGGTGATCTCCTGCTTGTAAAAAGCTCCGCTGGTGCAGTTATCAATACGATGAAGATTTTGGAATATACGGGCAACAAGCTCGTGGTGGTTAATGGCTCCGCAAATGGGACCTTAGACGATCCTTTCGCAATTAAGTACACGCTTTACAAGGAGGAATATATTCAACGTAAAATGCCGCTTAGTTCAAACGATATTTTTACTGTTAAAAAGACGGACACTGTTTTCAAGTCGGGTCAGAAAGTTTACGCACAATTTAGGGGGCCATCCTTTCAGAACTATATGTATGAAAAGGTCAGGAATAAAACACCGGATGTTAAATCTGGCGCGCTGATATCCACGTTTATTGTTGATGAACGTGGCCATGCGGATAGCCTCAGGATCATAGAAGGCATAAATCCAAAGTATGATGCGGAGTATCTCAAGGCTTTTAAGACGGCGAAAAACATGTGGCAGCCGGCGCAAATCAACGGAAAAGCTGTGAAAGTGTTGATGAACCAGCGCTTGAGATATTTTACTTCAGAGCAAACCTTGCCTTCATACTTCCATGGGCAGAAGGCTAATATCGCTTTCAAAAATCAAGACTATGAGACCGCGCTGTTTTACTATGATCAGGCATTGGAAAACAGGAGAGATGAGGTAGAACACTTGTATAGAAGGGGGATTTGCAAACAAATGCTTGGAAATCTTGAGGGGGCTTGTGCAGACTGGACCGAAATAAGGGCGCTCGGCAATCATGAAGCTGATGAGCTGCTGCAGAAATATTGCAAATAAATTATGGAACAATCATCGTCAATGCTGATACTGGCCGCCCAAACCGAGCTATTAGATAGCAGGAATTCCACTGCGTACCCACTTACTTTCTAATAGATGCCGCAGGTAAAATCGCCTACAACTCTGATACGCTAGATCCAGAATTATTGGAAACAGAAAAGTACATACAGCAGGTTATTCGCTAGGCTTCAGATTTTGTTGTTTTGTAACAAGGACGTTGCATTGTATAAATTACAGTTAAAACTTCCTTTCGTCTTATTGGATTATTTATTTTCGGGTACCAAATAGATCCTTATGAGAGCACCGACGTAAAACGATTTATCTATCGTTCCTGGAGTACTTCCAGCGTATTCTGCTGTAAGAAATTAACAGTAGAATAATTTACTAAACCAATCTAACCAAATCATGTATGAACAAAACTAAAGGTCTTGAACCATGGGTAAGCCATGGACCTACTCTAAAAAGGGCTATAGTTGTTTTGAATTTAACAGGAATGTTGCTGCTTCCTGGAAGTTCACTCTTTGCAACTACACCAGTATCTGCTGAATTAAAGTATAAGAACTGGGTACGAGCCGCCATTCAAACAAACGTTAAAGGAAAGATTACCGACAAAACTGGAACGCCACTGCCAGGCGCAACAGTCCGTGTAAAAGGCGGAAGCCAGGCAGCGGTGACAAACACGGACGGGGACTTCAGTATTGCTAATGTTACTGGCAATGTGGTCCTTGTAGTTTCCTACACGGGTTATGTTACCCAGGAAATTCCTTTAAACGGTCGCAGCCAAATTACGGTCAACCTTGAAGAAGATGCCGCCAACCTCAACGAAGTTGTAGTTGTTGGTTATGGATCTCTTGATCGAAAGGAACTTACGAGTTCAGTTTCAACGCTTCGTCAGGAGGATCTGATCGCTGGTGCGGTATCACCACTCATCGCAATTCAGGGAAAAGTACCCGGTCTGAACATCAGTTCTTCAAACGGAACGGATCCGAATGCTGGTGTATCGCTTCAACTCCGGGGCGTAAACTCGGTAAATGCATCACAGGGTCCTCTGGTGGTGATCGATGGGGTGCCTGGAGGCGATCTTAACTCGGTCGTTAAAGAAGATATAGAGTCTATAAACGTCCTGCGGGATGCTTCGGCTGCTGCAATCTATGGTACAAGGGCATCTGGAGGTGTTATCCTGGTTACTACTAAAAGACCGCAGGCAGGCAAGCCGGTTGTGACCTTTACATCAGAACTATTTACAGAAACAGTGCGCAAAAGGCCCGAAATGCTCTCTGCAGAGGAATTCGTAGCGAATGGACTTGGCGAAGATCTTGGTCACCGAACCGATTGGTATAAGGAAGTTACCAGAGATAATCCGTTTAGTCAGCGTTATGTTTTAAGCATGAGTGGCGGTTCTGAGAATGCCAACCTGTATACCACGCTCTTCAAGCGAAACGCCAAAGGTATTGCCATCGGCTCGGAGCGGGACGAGATTGGGGGACGTATAAACAGCAATTTCAAAATGTTCGATGGTGTGGCAGAGTTATCTACCAACATCAGCTACAATCAGATTACTGCAGACTTCGGTAATAATGACGTGTTTAATATGGCACTGGTGCTTAATCCGACCGAGACGCCTTATAATGCTTCGGATATAACGGGGTATAATGTATTGGTTGGCGGTTATGATTACTGGAACCCATTGGCAGAGGTTGCGCTACGGTCTGATCAAAGACAATACAAATACCTCTTGGCGAATACCACGTTGAAAATCAATTTAACGAAGGATCTGTTTACCTCGGGTACGCTCGGTATTAAAAGTAATAACGACTATGGACGTTATTACAGATCTGCTCAACACCGGGAATCCCGATTGAATGGTATCGATGGTTACGGAAGTCAGGATTTCAACAAGTATGATGATCGGATCTTCGAATGGACCCTGAACTATAATAAGCGCTTTGGCGAACACTCTATCAACGCTGTTGGTGGTTATAGCTATCAGGATTTCAATGGAGAAGGATTTAATGCAAATAACTCCAACTTCCCGGTAGATGGCATCCGGGAGAATGACCTTGGAACCGGTACATTCCTGGTAGATGGCCGTGCAGGGCTGGGCTCATTTAAAAACCCAACTGTTAAGCTAGCCGCCTTTTTCGGACGGGTGAACTACTCCTTCAAAGACCGTTACATTTTAACAGCTGCGATAAGACATGAAGGGTCCTCTAAGTTTGCACCTGGCAACCGTTGGGGTACCTTCCCTGGATTGTCGCTGGGCTGGAGAGCTTCTGAAGAATCTTTTATCAAGAATCTGAATGTGTTTGATGATCTGAAGTTCAGAGCAGGATACGGAGAAACCGGGAATGAGGGTTTTAACGCGAATGTTGCTACAAGGATGTACAGCGCCGACACCTGGTATCTGGTGAATGGAAACTGGATCCGCACCTATGGTGTTCGCCACAACCAGAATCAGAACATCCGCTGGGAGGTTAAAAAAGAATACAACATTGGTATGGACTTCGCCTTCTTCAAACGAAAACTTTCGGGTCGATTTGATTACTACAAACGTAAGATTGATGATTTGATTTACGACATCAGTGTTTCACAGCCGCCAGCAATTCATGATAAAACAACCATGAACATTGGTAGTATGCAAAACGAAGGCTACGAGTTTGAACTAACCTACAACGCCGTAAATAGCTCGGACTGGAACTATACCACTAGTCTTGTAGCTTCTCATAACAAGAGCACCCTGAATTCACTTTACGGCAGTCAGACTTTCTCTGACCGAAAAGGATTTCCTGCACCGGGATCACCAGGAAACGCCGTACGCTTGTACCCTGGAGAACAAATCGGCAGATTTTTCATCTGGCAGTTTGCAGGATTTACACCTGAAGGAAACTGGCAGCTGTATGATGAAAACAATGAAGTATTTGACGTAACGCAGCGTAACAAGACCAATGCTGACAAACGCTTTATTGGTAACGGTATTCCCAAACTACAATTGTCATGGAACCACAGTGTTCGCTATAAAAACTGGGATGCAAGTGTTTATCTGCGAAGCTGGTTGGGATACGATGTGTTCAACATGATTGCCATGTATTACAGTTTGCCAAATGTTCAAGGTCAAAACGTGTTGAAAGACGCATATGAGAAACACAAGGATATTCGTGGTGAGAAGGAGCTAAGTGACTACTGGCTGGAAAAAGGAAACTTCCTTAAAGTAGACGTAATAAGCCTTGGTTATACTTTCAATAAAAACTGGGTGAAGCCATTGAAGAACTTGAGGTTATATGCTTCCGGACGTGACTTATTTGTGTTTACCAAATACAGCGGTTTAGATCCTGAAGTAAACATCAACGGTTTAGAGCCTGGTTTTGAAGAACGAAATGCCTATCCTAAAACCAGAACATTCATGTTTGGATTACAGGCGAATTTCTAACCTATTTAATAGATAAAAGATGAAAAAGAAATACATATGGGCCATTGCACTTTCCGGAGTTTTGATGGGAAGTTGTACCAAGCTTGAGCCGGAGTTCTACAGAGAGGTTACTCCAGAGACATTTTTTCAGAGCGAGAAAGATGTTCTCGCAGCCTTAAACAGGCCGTTTACACATGCATCCTGGTATATGGGTGAAGATAGGTGGCGCCTGCAGGAATATACCGCCGATAACTTTGCCATTACCACAAAGGGCCGGCATTGGTATAATGGTGGTGAAAATGAGCGCTACCACTATCACCGCTGGACACCGGATGATGGCTGGATTTGGGGATCATGGCGCGGCACACTCATGGGCGTAGCGCTTGCGCTGGACACCAAGCAGGATCTTGAGAAACTGGATTATTCAAAGTTTGCACTGACGCAGGAAGATAAGGATGCCCATCTAAATCAGCTTAATACCCTGGCAGCTTATTTTTACTTAAGAGGGCTGGACTACTTCGGTGGAATGCCAATTTTTACCTCCTTAGATCAGGAGTCACTACCCAGGAATACAGATCAGGAACTGTTTAGTCACATCGAAGGCATCCTTAAAGAAGCCTTGACTAAACTGAAGAAAAAGCAGGCCGGCGAAACCGAAGAAGGTGTTTTGAAGCAGGCTGCGGCTGCTTCTATGCTTGCACAGCTGTACTTTAACGCGGAGGCGTATATTGGCAAGCCTATGTACACGGAAGCACAGCAACTTGCACAGGCAATCATAAACGGTGAGTATGGCACCTATACGCTGGATGCAACCTGGAACGGGCCACATGGCTTTGCCAATGACCGGTCTCCAGAGATCATCTGGTCGATACCTTCACAGTTCAACCGACTACAGTACAGCTGGTTTTATGCAGACTTCTACCATTACAATACGAGGGAATATTTCAATACCGACATGGGTGCTAATAATGGAGCGCACCTAACACCATCGCGGAAGCCTGATAGCACACTCTATAAAGCAGATTTCCAATTGGGGTCGCCGTTTGAAACATTCGATAATACCGACCTGCGTAAAAAACCTTACAAGTATTTAGGTAACGGCGGGTATGAAGGTATGTTTTTGAACGGTCCACACGTGTCACCTGCGGGAGCAGTTATCAAAGGCGGTGAGGAGTATAAAGATCAACCTTTAGTGTTCCGGGATCAAGTGGCCAGGTTCTCAGAAGTTGGTCCGGGTAAGAAGTACAGCAGCATCGCACAGCTGGAATCTAAGATGTCGACTGGAGAGGAAAACACAGGTGTAAGACCAGTGAAGGTACCAATTCCGCCACTATCTGAAAATACACTTCGCTGGGGCGCGGACAATCCGGTGATTCGTCTGGCAGAGATTTACTACATGCTTGCGGAATGTAAATGGCGTGCCGGCGATCGTGCTGGAGCGGCTGACCTGATCAATAGTGTGCGTAAGCGTAACTTCCCTGGTGGCGTAGATCCAAACCCGGTTACAGCTGCAAATCTGGATCAGGATCGCTTCCTGGATGAATGGAGTATAGAATTCCTTGGTGAGGGCAGGAGAAGAACAGACCTGATTCGATGGAAGGTTTTCACCTCCGGAAGATGGTGGGATCACCAGCCTTCAGGTTCTGCGCATTTGAATAGGTTCCCTGTTCCGACAGAAGCCATTTCAGGTAACAACAACCTGACGCAAAATCCTGGATACTAAGACAGGTATTAAATAAAAAAGCCGTTTCTAGATGATAGAAACGGCTTTTTTGTTGTGGGCCCACCTGGGCTCGAACCAGGGACCAAAAGATTATGAGTCTTCTACTCTAACCAACTGAGCTATAGGCCCGCGTAAAATCGATGTTGATTTTGCGAGTGCAATGTTACATATTTACATTCAATTTTGAAAACAGTTTTTATGCAAAACATTAAAAATATTATTTTTGATTACGGTAATGTTATCTTCGAAATCAACTTCAAAAAGGCCCAGGTGGCTCTTGCTCAGCTAGGTATTGCCAATATTGAAGATTTTTTCGCTCATAAAACACACAATACTTTGTTTGATGACTTCGAAACGGCATCGATTTCTGAAGATGAATTCCGGGCCGGCATAAGGGCTGCAGCGGAAAACCCGAATCTGACTGATGCGGAAATTGATGCTGCCTGGAACAGCTTGTTAATTGGAGTTCCACCCACCATACACGACACCCTGTTGAAGGTGCGCGAGAAATACAGAACCTTCTTGCTGAGTAACAATAACGTCATCCATTACAAATACATCATCAGCTACCTGGATCGCGAATTCGGCATGCCAGATAATAGCAGTCTTTTTGAGAAGACGTATTACTCACAAGACATGTTCTTGCGAAAACCTCATGTCGAGATATTCAAAAAGGTCATCCAGGAGAATGGTCTTGTCGCAGAAGAAACACTGTTCATTGATGATAGTCCACAACATCTTGTAGGTGCAAAACAGGCAGGTTTTCAAACCTTATTGATGGATGTGCATCCACGTGAGCTGGAATCCTTTCTCAAGAAACACCAGATATTATAATTCCAAGACCAGCCACTAACGTTAATAGCTTATTTTTGAAGATTAAATAAAGAGCAATATGGAACAAAAAGAATTTAAGACGCTTGCCGAATTCTACCCCTTCTATTTATCGGAGCATCGTAATCTAACCAGCAGGATCCTACACTTCATCGGTACCGGCCTGGTTATCCTGTGTTTCATTACAGCCATACTGTTTCATACCTATCTCTTCCTGCTAGCCATGCCAGTTGTTGGCTATGGATTTGCCTGGGTAGGCCATTTCTTCTTCGAAAAGAACAAACCGGCAACTTTTAAGTATCCCCGATTTAGTCTTGCGAGCGACTTCATCCTTTTCTGGGATCTGCTGTCCGGGAAGCAGGCTTTTCGCGTTAAGTAATACGTTAATCTAGTACTTTCAATCCATTGTAGTTCTTTAGTACGCTTTTTGCGGACGTTTAGCAACCAAACTGTAGCGGGGCCATGAATCTAATTCTCCGCTATTTACTAGCTAAACTTGTATGAAGAAAGCATGGATTAATAAGGAAGATTTTGCCGCATTGGGCATTAACGATGCCAAACTACAGACGAAATTTCAGCAGGTATGCAATGGGCTACTGAAGAAAAACGACATCTCTAAGCGGGAGCTGCTATCTAAATTGGCGGAGGTAATAGAGAACCCGCTTGTTTTCGCGGACGAGAAAGGAAGTAAGTTTCGGTATTTAGCAGAGCTACTTCTGGCAAAGCAGCGAAAGGATGCATTACCGCAAACAGATTCAAAATCTTACGACCTCAAAGCTGCGACACCTGAATTCCCGATTTACGGAGCAGAACATATTGATCAAAAAGCCATCGATCAAATGAATGTTGCCATGCGCCTGCCCATTTCCCTTGCTGGCGCACTGATGCCGGATGCACATTCCGGTTACGGACTGCCTATTGGAGGGGTACTAGCAACCGATACGAACACCATTATCCCTTACGCGGTGGGTGTCGACATTGCCTGTCGCATGTGCCTGAGTATTTACGACATTTCTGATCGCGCATTTGAAAAAGAGGCTAGCCGTCTGAAGACGATCCTTAACGAAAACACGGTATTTGGTGTGGGTGGCAAGAGCAGGAATTACTATGATACCAGCATCTTTGACCGGCATGAATGGTCAGCCACCAAACTCATCAGAAGTTTAAAGGACAAAGCTTATGCGCAACTAGGTACTTCAGGAACCGGGAACCACTTTGTGGAATGGGGCACCTTTAGTATCGCCGATGGTATGTTGGATGATCTGCCGGCCGGTAACTATCTGGCCTTACTATCTCACTCTGGATCTCGTGGTTTTGGCGCAACCATCGCCAACTATTATTCCAAGCTTGCGATGGAAAAAACAGTCCTGCCACGGGAGGCTCGTGAACTCGCCTGGTTGGATTTGAACAGCGCAGAAGGACAGGAGTACTGGATTTCGATGAATCTTGCTGGCGATTATGCCTCCGCAAATCACCACGAGATACATAATAAGATTTCTACAAAGCTACAGGCACAGCCCATTCTGCGCATAGAGAACCATCATAATTTTGCATGGAAAGAGAAATTGTCTGATGGCAGGGAAGTGTTAGTCCACCGGAAAGGTGCTACCCCCGCAGGTGAAGGTGTGTTGGGGATTATACCTGGTTCCATGGCAAGTCCGGGTTTTCTGGTCAGAGGTAAGGGCAATCCGGCCGCCATAGATTCTGCTTCTCATGGTGCGGGGCGTTTGATGAGCAGGAACCGTGCATTCAAAGAAATCAGCAAGGATGCTGTTCATGATTTGCTGAAAACACATGGCATAACGTTGCTTGGATCCGGCCTTGATGAGGCGCCAATGGTTTACAAAGACATCCATGCTGTTATGAAAGCACAGGGGGATTTGGTAGATGTTTTAGGTAGCTTCATGCCTAGAATTGTGAAAATGGCGGACCCCAGGGAGCGCCCTGAGGATTAGCAATGTTCAGGAAGCGAAATAATTGAAACTCCTTGAAAACATAATTGTTATATAATTAACTAAATATAAAATTATGGAAAGAGAATATTTGCTGCGCATGCTCGAGACGATTGAACACCAGGAGAGCTCATCTATTTTAGGTGGCATGGAGCACGAGTACGAAGAGTTGGAAGCACATGGCTATGTGACCATTCACCGGGAACATGTACAACATTATGCCGTGCTTACGGCTATGGGTAAGTTGAAACTTCAGCAGCTTCGTGATGGCCTAGAGTAGTCTGATGAAGCAGATACGTATTAACACTTTTCCAAATGTTGTATATACTGTTAATCAAATTATCGTAAACAAAAGGCCTGAATACCTGTAATATATAGCAAAAGAACCTAAATTATTATTCATTTAATCGGAGGACTAACTATGGAATTACAAGACAACCCGCAACACAAAGAAGGACCTGTTGCAAGAACAATTGAAGAACAAACTGCTAAACTGCCATCTGATATATTTCTTTGGGCTGCGTTAGGATCTATGGGCGTCTCTTTAACATTAAAATGCCTTGGACAAAAACATACCGCATTATTTGTTGGACAATGGGCTGCTCCATTTTTACTTTTAGGTATTTACAATAAGCTTGTGAAACTTGAAGGGCATGATAGCCAGAGCTAGTTAACTGACCACAAACCAATAATATTTAAATCCCAAGTTTCGATTTGGGATTTTTTTGTTTATCCATGATTGTAAATTACACAGAAGCCGGCTGGCAAATAATCACACAACGTGCACACGGATTGATTGCAGCGCAGATTTGTGCGCGCTGGAAAAACTCTAATCAACCAGCGCGCTGGTTGGAAACGCTCATCGCAACCGCTGAACATGATGATGTGTATAACGAGTTCGAGGATGATCAGCTGTTGAACGAAAACGGCGGTCCGGTTGATTTTAAGATGACCGGATTCAGAGCAAACATGTGTAAGCGACAACTGGAAATGGCACTCACAAAGAGCCGCTACATCGCTTTACTTACAGCCAGACACATACATTTTGTGCATGGTAAGGATATCGCTGCAAAAGAATTTTGCAAGGAAATGAAGAAGCAGGAGCGGAAATGGTTGAAAGAGTCGGGCGCAACACTGGAGGATATTGATGCCTCCTACGAATTGCTTGAATTCTGTGATGCTTTTTCTTTGCTGATCTGCCAAGGGTTGATTCAACCGGAACAAAGAAAGATAGAGATCAGTAATGGCCCCGATCAGAAGTCTTACGGTTTTTTCATGTCCGAAGATGGTGCTTTGGTCGTTGAAGACTGGCCGTTCGAGCCTGATGCTTTTACAGTTGTTTATGAATCAAGAACAATAGCGCAATTAACCTTCGAAAGTATTGCTGAATTCAAAAAAGCAGTAGATTTGGCGGAAGTTCATAATCATGAGCTTGTGATAAGGAAGAATAATGGAAAATAATTTTAGTGCAAAAATGCAGGCGCTTACCGACGATGAGTTGATGAATGTCATTATCGAAAAACGTTCCCACTACCAAGCGGAGGCGGTGGAAGCCGCAGATCGGGAGATGTATAAACGTGTGTTGCATAATCCTGCACTGACTGAGCGTATGCTGGAAAGAAGGAAGCTGCATGCCAACCCGCACGCTGCAACAGCACCGGAGATCTGGAAATCTGCGAAATGGGGTATCATGATTTTCTGTGTGCTGCTTTTTGTCTATGAGCTGATTTCCAAAAATTACAGCAGCGTTGTTTTTGTTATTCTGCTTAACTATTTCATTGCGGGTTTCATCGTTAGAAAGTTAATCCTTCAAGGTAAAACCTTTGGCCATCCTTTTGTCTTTGGTCTTTTTGTATCCGCAATGCTGCTAATTGTTCGATTTACGCTGGAGATGGTCTATCAGGCAATTTCTAAGTAGTCATTTCATTTGTAAGTGATTTTGAAGGTTTTCTGGTTATTGGCTGCATTTATTTGCGTGATTGCCGAGGGGTAATCATCAACATTATACTGCATTTCAAACCTAAGATCTTCCGTAGTGTGGTTCTCGTGTTTTATTGATTGTAGATTTGATTTCTGGTTCAGCATGTAAAAGGCTGGGTGTTCAATGGCGATGAGTTGCGCATGGGTTACGTGTTTCAAAATCCCCTCAGAACCATCATATTGGAAAGACTGTAAGGTTGAGGTTTTAACTGCAGATTGACTACTAATTAGTTGCAGGTCGTCGTTGTACTTATGCTCCCTGCTTGAGGTAAGCATGTTCGTAAAATCATACCATTCTATAGTTTTTATTTCCAAGTGATCTCCATAGCTAATCTGGTAGTTTCCTAAAAGTGTCTTCGCTTTGCCACCAGATGCCACTGCATATTGAATGGCCTTTATAACTAAGCCATCAGCATTCGTCACATAATAGACATGGTAAATCAACTCGTCTTTCAAAAATCGTTGATACTCTTTTGGAAACCCATTATCATGATAGAGGATCATTTCACGCGTTCCATTTGACTGCCGGATTTCCGTTAATCGATTACCGGTCACGGAATATTTGAATTCTACTTTTAAGTTGTCTGTCGTTATACTTTGAGGTATCAGGACCTTTTTTGTTGGGTTCGTCGGGTTTGTAGGCGTTGTAGGGTTAGTCGGTGTTGTTGGGCTTGCAGGATTTGGCGGGGTTCCGGGTGCGGTTGGCTTTTCGGGACCATCTGGCGCGGGCGAAGCACCTTTCTTTGTACAAGACACATGAAATAGTAAAAATATCATCAGCAATGCCGGTAAAGAAATTCTGAAATGTTTCATTCGGTTCCTGTTTAAATTAGCAGTTTATGAATTTGAATTTAAACTGGAACATTATCAATGCATTAACTGAAATTAGATTGAAACTTGTGTTTTAAGAAAACAATTTCACCTTTTCAGATATTTTCATGCATGTTTATACCTAGAATAAATATCTCTATATTCAGACTTTAATTTGTAACGTGATGATCATTGGTTTTTATCGGCAAATCTTATACATATCCTTGTTGGTCCTGGGATTTGCATTTCATGGGTTTTCTGCACAGGTAGATACGATATCAACCTATAGCGGCGCCATGAAGAAGAATATCAAATCTGTCGTTATTCTACCACAAGATTACAGCAAGGGAAAAACCTTCCCGGTGGTGTATTTACTGCATGGTTACAGTGATAATTATAGTAAATGGATCAGAACAGTTCCAAAGATTAAAGAACATGCCGATCAACTCAAGCTGATCATCATTTGTCCTGATGGTAATGCTTCAAGCTGGTATTTCGACAGCCCGGTAGATCCCAAATGGCAGTACGAAACATATCTGACAAAAGAGCTCATCCCTGATGTTGACAAGCGGTACCGTACGATTAATGACCGGAAGGGCCGTGCAATAACAGGCTTGAGTATGGGTGGACATGGCGCATTGTACCTGGCCATTAAACATCAGGATCTTTTTTCGGCAGCAGGAAGCATGAGTGGTGGCGTGGATATTCGTCCATTTCCAGATAGTTGGGCGATAAAAGAACGTTTGGGTTCCTACCATGAAAATCCGGATAGTTGGGCCTCACATTCAGTAATTGAATTGACGCACCTCATTAAACCAGGTCAGCTCAGATTGATTATCGACTGTGGGAAGGATGATTTTTTCTACCGGGTGAATGTTGCGCTGCACGACAAGCTGATGTACCAGAATGTCCCTCATGATTTCACAATCCGGCCTGGCGAACATAATTGGGAATACTGGGCAAACTCGATTGCTTTTCAGTTGTTATATTTCAACAATTTATTTAATACCATATAAAAGATGGAAATCATACACTTCAGTGCAGAATGTTATCCAGTGGCTAAAGTCGGTGGGCTTGGCGACGTTGTGGGTGCATTGCCGAAGTATCAAAACAAAATTGGTCATACTGCTAAAGTTGTGATGCCCGCCTATGATAACAAGTTTTTGAATGAAAACGAGTTTGAAGGGGTTTACGAAGGCTGGGTGGAGATGGGCACGGGCAATTACCAGGTACGAATTATCAGAGAGAAGTCGAATAAGCTTGGTTTTGACTTGTACCTGGTTCACATTCCAGGGTTGCTTGATCGCCCTAAAGTTTACGGCTACGACAATGATACGGAGCGCTTTTTAGCATTCCAAATGGCAGCGCTCGACTGGATACATCAGTGGCAGCACAAACCCGATGTGATTCATTGTCATGATTACCATACTGGTCTTATTCCATTTATGGTATCAAACTGTCCGCGATTTTGGCGCTTGAATTCCGTTCTTACCGCATTTACCATCCACAATGCCCAGTATCAGGGGCAATTTGGCTGGGATAAACTACATCTGCTTCCAATCTTTGACCTTCGAAACTCTGGCAAACTGGAATGGGATAAGGCGATTAATCCATTGGCTTCAGCCATTAAATGTGCATGGAAAATTTCCACTGTATCGCCGAGCTATATGGAAGAAGTTAGTTATAGCGCAAATGGATTGGAAAGTTTGCTTCAGCGGGAGCGGGGCAAGTCACACGGCATCTTGAATGGCATCGACAACGACGTTTGGGATCCTGCGACGGACAACATGCTGGCGAAGAATTACAATTTGAAGAACTTTGAAGCGGGGAAAAAAGCAAATAAACAGGCGCTTTGCAACATTTTCGGTCTGGATGTAAACAAGCCTTTGTATACATTTATTGGCAGGTTAGTTGGTGAAAAAGGCGCTGATTTACTGCCGCAGATCTTCGATAACGTGATGCGGCAAAGTGAAGGTGCGCTAAATATCCTGGTGCTTGGATCGGGCGAGAAACATGTCGAGGATCAGCTGGAACAGCTTAAAGATAGGTACAAGGGTATTTACAATACCTATATTGGATACAATGAGCAACTGTCCCATCAAATGTATGCTGGAGCAGACTTCTTGCTGATGCCGTCCAGGGTTGAACCTTGTGGTTTGAACCAGATGTATGCGCTACGTTATGGCACGATACCGATAGTGCGCCGCATAGGTGGCCTGAAGGATACGGTTATTGACGTGGGTGATGGTGGTTTTGGCTTCTGCCATGAACAGGCGACGGTGCCGGATGTGGAGCACGCGATAGGCCGGGCTTTTCATCTATATCAAAACCCAAAAGCTATAAAAGAGATTAGAAAACGTATAATGACACTTGACCATTCCTGGGATAAATCAGCTCAGGACTACATCAACTTTTACCAAATATAAACTTAACTATATGACTGAAAAAGTATTGGGAGTAATTCTTGGCGGTGGCCAGGGCTCCAGGTTATCACCACTAACGCAGACCAGATCCAAACCAGCCGTTCCTATTGCAGGTAAGTATAGATTAGTGGATATTCCAATTTCAAACTGTTTGAACTCGGGCATTCACCGCATGTTTGTACTAACGCAATTCAACTCTGCGTCGCTGAACAAGCACATTAAGAACACTTACCACTTTAGCCACTTTAGCGATGCCTTTGTGGATATTCTGGCTGCTGAACAGACACCTGAAAACCCAACCTGGTTCCAGGGAACGGCCGATGCTGTTCGTCAAACGATGCACCACCTGTTGAATCATGAGTTTGAATATGTATTGATCCTATCTGGAGATCAATTATATCAGATGGATTTCAATGAAATGGTTAATGCGCACATTGAGAGCAAAGCAGAAGTGACGCTTGCGACCATTCCGGTTACCGCTAAAGATGGTACAGATTTCGGAATCCTTAAAGCGAATGAAGAAAACATTATTACCTCCTTCACGGAAAAACCGAATTCAGAATTGATTAAGGAATGGAGTTCTGATACTGGTCCGGAGATGCAGGCTGAAGGTAGAAACTACCTGGCTTCAATGGGTATCTACATCTTCAACCGTGATTTGCTGATCCGCATATTTGAGGAGAATCCGAATGAGAAAGATTTCGGTAAAGAGATTATTCCAATGGTGCTTAATCAGTACCGCGTATTAAGCTATCAATATGAGGGGTACTGGACCGATATCGGTAACATATCTTCTTTCTTTGAGGCGAACCTTGGATTAACTGACGACATACCGAAGTTTAACTTGTTTGATAGTCATCAAAGTATTTTCACAAGACCTCGCATGTTGCCGCCATCAAAAATACTTGGAACAACATTGAATAAGGCTGTGATTGCTGAAGGGTGTATACTACAGGCTGAAGCCATCAGTCATGCCGTGATTGGTATTCGTTCCAGAATTGGCCGTGGCACCAAGATCGAGAATGCCTATATCATGGGTAGTGATCGTTATCAGACCTTACAGCAGATACAGGAGGAAAATGATGCCGGCCATCCGCTAATTGGTATAGGTGATGATTGTGAGATTTCTAACGCTATTATTGACAAGAACTGTAGAATTGGGAATAGCGTGAAGATCAAAGGCGGTATGCACCTGCCAGATGGTGACTTCGGGTTCTATGCTGTAAAGGATGGAATTGTAGTTGTTAAAAAGGGTGCAATCGTTCCATCAGGAACAACCATATAGTAAGGTTAACATTTTATTTGTTTGTTTATCGAAAGGTAAATGTTTCGTGCAAGTGCACGCAGACATTTACCTTTACTTTTTATGAAGAAAACCTATATCGATCAGTTGGGAAACAGCATAACACTTGGGTTTCCACCAATACGCATCATTTCACTGGTACCTTCACAAACAGAACTGCTGTTTGATTTAGGCCTTAATCAGGAAGTTATAGGGGTAACGAAGTTTTGCATCCATCCAGAGCAAAAGGTACATGCCAAGTTTAAGATCGGTGGCACTAAGAAGCTGAATATAGAACTGATCCGCTCGCTAAAACCAGATTTGATTATCGGGAACAAAGAAGAGAATACACGCGAAGAGATTGAATTACTCCAGGAAGAATTCCCGGTTTGGATGAGCGACATATCCAATCTTGATGAGGCATTGGACATGATCAGCAGGGTAGGGGAAATTGTAGACCGCGCGCCGGAAGCTGCGTATCTGGTGCATTTGATCTCCATAGGTTTTAAAGACTTACAAACACTCGCTTTAGAACGTCGCATTAGCGCCGACGTACTTTACATGATTTGGAAGAAGCCTTATATGGCGGCAGGCCGTGCCACCTTTATTGATGATGTAATGCGCAAGATTGGCTTGAACAATGTTTTGGCTGAAGCCAGATACCCAGTTTTGGAAACAGAAACGATCGGGCAACTGAACCCGCAGTTAATCTTCCTATCAAGTGAGCCTTATCCCTTTGGGGAAAAGCACATCGCGGAATTCTCTACATTGATGCCTGGAGCACACGTGAGGATTGTGGATGGTGAGATGTTCTCCTGGTACGGCAGCCGCTTGGTTAAAGCCGTAGGCTACCTTTTTCAACTTCAAAAAGACTTAATGTGAAAGTATAATGGTCAAAAAGTGTGAAGACTAAATTGGCCTCATGTTTGTAGTTTTGGACGCTCATCTACCAGTGCGTTTTGCCAACAAAGTAGGCAGTATAACCAATGAAAACATCAGACCCTATAACCCTTGTTGTCGCTACAGACAACTTCTATGCGATCCTGCTTTCCGCTTTAGTAAAGTCGATCGAGCTAAATCATAAATCTGGAGAAAAAATCCATGTTCATGTTATTGATGATGGTATATCATCCAAAAACATAAAGCTAATCTCGGAAACCGTTAGTAAAGATATGTTTACTTTCTTTTGGCATAAGACCAATACGGTGGTGCCAAAAGATGTTAAGTTCCCTGACGATATATCTGCGCTGCCGATAACTGTATACATGCGATTATTCGCGCCCTATTTGATTCCGAAGGAAACAAAGAAGATGTTGTATCTTGATGTAGACATGATTGTCTTGAAAGATATATCAGAGCTGTGGAACGTTGATCTTGGCGATAAGCTTTTTGCTGCCGTGCAGGACAGGTGTGCGACGATGCTAAGCAAGTGGGGCGGAGTAGCCAATTACAAGGAACTTGGACTACAAGCCGACGACGCTTACTTCAACTCTGGTCTATTGTTGCTGGACCCGATTCGATGGCGTGCAATGGACGTGCCCAATAAAGTCATCAAAGTAATCAGCGAAAATACTAAATATGCTAAATGGCCCGATCAGTACGGTCTGAATGTCGTGCTGGTAAACCAATGGGTAATGCTAGACCCAAGATGGAATGCCTTTGCTGACAACAAGTATGAGGATCCTTTTTTGGTGCACTATCTTAATATTAAACCAATTTTCAAGTCGTATAAGTCACAACCGGAGTATTATGACCTGTTCCATCAATATTTAAAGCAGACGCCGTACAAGAATTTCAGAGTTTTAAGTAATAGACACTTGATGCTTCGGAAGGTGATTACCAGGATTAGTAAAAAAATAGGTGCTTTAAAGCGCAAGAAATAGCCTGGAGTAGGTTAATTGGTGCATATTTCGGTAAGACAATCAACAAAAAGCATGGGTGATACATCCATGCTTTTTTGTTTACAGGCTATTTAGCGGCCGGTTTAGGGCTAACATAACGCCTTGTTTCATCGTGATCGGGTTGGAGCGAAAAATAAGTTGAAAATTATTGGGCTGATATTTAGGCTTTTATTGATGGAATGCAAAAATAAGTTGGATAGCTTTTCAATAAGTAAAAGTAATCTCTATATTTGCAGAACAAAACAATTCCTAAATGATGCGGATGTGGCGTAATTGGTAGCCGCACCAGACTTAGGATCTGGCGCTTCACGGCGTGGGGGTTCGAGTCCCTTCATCCGCACTAATGATTCCCCCGATGTATTTCGGGGGATTTTTTTTATTAAAAAGATTGTAAATTTTTGATTCTGAAAAAATGAACATTACACAGGAAAAAATCAACGACCTAAATGCTATCATCAAAGTAAGCATTGCACCTGAAGATTATACAGAGAAGGTTGATAAGACTATAAAAGATCAGGCGAAAAAGGCAACCATCCCCGGTTTCCGTAAAGGCATGGTTCCTGCAGCACACATCAAGAAAATGTACGGTAGAAGCATCCTTGTTGAAGAAATTAACAAAATGCTTTCTGACGCTTTAAACAACTACCTTTCTGAGAATAAAGTTGAAATCCTTGGTCAGCCATTACCTAAAATGGATGATACTAAAGAATTCAAATGGGACTTTACTGATGCTTTCGAATTTGAATACGAAATCGGATTGGCACCTGCTGTAGAGGTAAACATCAGCGATGCTGATCAATTCAAAGCTTACCAAGTTAAAGCTGATGAAGAAACCCTGGCTTCAAGAATCAAGAATATCCGTAAAAGCTATGGCAAAATGACAAACCCGGAAGTTTCGGCAGAAGAGGATGTGCTATATGCTGAATTAGCAGAACTTTCGGCCGATGGTTCAGTTTTTGAAGGTGGCATTAATCATACTGGTTCAATTCGTTTAGATCAGGTGACTGATGAGGCTGTAAAAAGCACATTAATCGGTTTGAAGAAAGACGATGTTCTTCAACTGGATCTTCAGAAAGCTTTCAATAACAATGAAAACATCATTGCTAAATTGTTAGACATTACTGAAGAAGCAGCAAAAGAAATGAAATCTACCTTCCAGGTAACGGTTAAGAATGTAAACCGTTTGGAAGAGGCTGATTTGAACCAAGAGTTCTTTGATAAAATATTTGGAGAAGGTGTAGTAACGGATGAGGCTGGTTTTACCGCTAAAATCACTGAAGAAATTGAAGGCATGTTTAAGCAAGATGCTGACCGTAAACTTCAGAATGATATGTATACTAAGCTTACTGACGAAGTGAAAATGGAACTTCCTGATGAGTTCTTACGTAAATGGTTGAAAGCGACTAACGAAAAGTTAACTGACGAGGAGTTGAACGAAGGCTATGAAGACTTCGCTAAGAATCTGAAGTGGACGCTGATTGAGAACAAAATCATCAAGGACAACAATATCGAAATCAAATATGATGAAGTGTTTGCTACAGCTAAAGAGCGTTTAGCCGCACAATTTAGAATGTACAGCCCTGCGCCAATGCCTGATGATCAGCTAACGCAGTACACAACAACCTTCCTTCAGGAGAAAGATAACGCGAACAGAATATTTGAAGAAGTTAAGGCACTTAAAGTGTTTAATCACATCAAATCTGTAGCAACAATCAATGAAGAAGAAATCGCTTATAATAAATTTATAGAGATGAACTAATTGTTTAAAAACAATGTTTCTTTAATATTTTTCATGTAAGGCGGCCTTTTAAAGGCCGCCTTACTTATATACCAGATTCAAATTTTACATTGCAACAATTAATTACCAATTTAGTATTAGTACTATTGGGATAGGACAAATAGAAACAACTTACAGATGAATATAGACAAAGATGAATTTAGAAAATATGCTGTAAAGCATCATCGTATTAACGGGTTGAATGTGGATCGTTTCATTGGCAGAACCAATAACAATCCGAAAAGCATGACCCCGTATATTATAGAGGAGCGCCAGTTAAATGTAGCTCAGATGGATGTGTTTTCTCGACTGATGATGGACCGTATTATCTTTTTAGGTGATGCTATCCATGATGGAAATGCCAATATCATTCAGGCGCAGTTGCTATTTTTGCAGTCTACAGATAACAACCGTGACATTCAGATATATATAAACTCACCGGGTGGTTCCGTTTATGCCGGTTTAGGTATTTATGATACCATGCAGTACATCAGCCCGGATGTAGCGACAATCTGTACAGGTATGGCCGCATCAATGGGTGCAGTGCTACTTGTTGCCGGTGCAAAAGGAAAACGTGCTGCTTTACCACACTCCAGGGTGATGATTCACCAACCATCAGGAGGTGCACAGGGTGTTGCTTCAGATATGGAGATTAATTTAAGAGAGATGCTTAAACTGAAAAAAGAGCTCTATGATATCATCTCTAACCATTCAGGTCAAACATACGAATGGGTAGAGAAAGCCTCTGATCGTGATTACTGGATGAAAGCTGACGAAGCTAAGGAGTTTGGAATGATTGATGAGGTATTGATAGGACACAACAAATAAAAAGATGGCTAAACAAACAAAAGAATCTCGTTGCTCATTTTGTGGTTCCAGCAAACAGGATACCTTAATGTTGATTGAGGGGCTTGACGCATACATCTGCGATAAGTGTGTAGTACAAGCAAACCAATTGGTATTGCAGGAGTTTGGGAATCAGAAAAACAAGGGCGTCCATGCTTCCTTGAAACTGCTTAAACCCTTAGAAATCAAGCAGCATATTGATCAATATGTAATTGGTCAGGATGATGCAAAAAAGGTGCTTTCGGTAGCCGTGTATAATCACTACAAGCGATTAAGCCAGAAGATTAATAAGGATGATGAGGTAGAGATTGAAAAATCTAATATCATGCTTGTTGGGGAGACCGGTACAGGTAAAACCCTTCTGGCAAAAACCATCGCGAAGATCTTACATGTACCTTTCTGTATATGTGATGCGACAGTGCTGACTGAGGCAGGTTACGTAGGGGAGGATGTGGAAAGTATTCTTACCCGTTTGTTACAAGCTGCAGACTATGATGTCGCTTCAGCAGAACGCGGCATTGTGTACATCGATGAAGTGGATAAAGTTGCTCGTAAGAGTGACAACCCGTCCATCACTCGTGATGTATCGGGAGAAGGAGTTCAGCAAGCACTTCTAAAGATTCTGGAAGGTACGATTGTGAACGTTCCACCGCAAGGCGGACGTAAACACCCGGATCAGAAAATGATTCCAGTTAACACCAACAATATACTTTTCATCTGCGGCGGTGCTTTTGATGGCATCGAACGTAAGATCGCTAACCGTCTGCGCACGCAGGCAGTGGGTTACAAGGTGAAAAAGGATGATGCTGATCTTGACTTGAAAAACCTGTACAAGTATATTACGCCACAGGATTTGAAGTCTTTCGGTTTAATCCCTGAGCTTATTGGTCGTGTACCTGTGCTGACGCACTTAAATCCGCTGGATAAAGAAGCATTGCGCAACATCCTGACGGAACCCAAGAATTCATTGCTAAGACAATATGTTAAGTTATTTGAATATGAAGGCGTAGCGCTTGTCTTCGAAGATGAGGTACTAGACTTCATTGTCGATAAAGCCATGGAATATAAGCTGGGTGCGAGGGGATTGAGATCGATATGCGAGGCAATAATGCTGGACGCGATGTTCGATATCCCGTCAGATACGGAAGTAAAAGAACTAAATATTACACTGGACTACGCAGTGGAAAAATTTGAAAAGGCGGATTTTAAAAAGCTAAAAGCTGCTTAAAAAGAATCCCCTGAATAAGGGGATTTTTTTTACCCCAAAATTTTATTAACTAAAATATATTATATGAATGAAGAAATCGACGTAAAAAAGAAACCAACTACTGGCAAGGCTAAAAAGCCGAAGGAAGTAGAATCTCCGGTGAAGTCCGGCCTAAAATCTAAGGAAGATATTGTAAAAAACTGGTTGCCCCGGTATACCGGACGCCCGCTGGAAGGTTTCGGTAAGTACATCTTATTAACCAACTTCAGTAAATACCTACAGATGTTTTCTGAATGGAACGACGATGCGCCGATCATGGGTATTGATAAACCAATGCAAAGTGTTTCTGCGAACGGCATTACCATCATTAACTTCGGTATGGGAAGCCCACTTGCAGCGACCATGATGGATTTACTATCCGCCATTCAGCCGAAAGCAGTATTATTCTTAGGAAAGTGTGGTGGGTTGAAAAAGAAAAATCAACTTGGCGACTTAATCTTACCAATTGCTGCAATTCGGGGGGAAGGTACATCAAACGACTATTTACCGGCTGAAGTTCCTGCATTACCATCCTTTGCGCTTCAGAAAGCAATTTCGACCACGATACGTGATCATTCTAGAGATTACTGGACTGGAACATGCTACACGACAAACCGCAGGGTGTGGGAACATGATAAGGAGTTCAAAAAATACCTGAAGACACTTCGTGCAATGGCTGTAGATATGGAGACTGCTACGATTTTCACTACAGGTTTCGCTAACAAGATCCCGACAGGTGCTTTATTACTTGTATCGGATCAGCCAATGATACCAGAAGGTGTAAAAACTGCAGAAAGTGATAGCAAAGTAACGAACACCTACGTAGAAACGCACTTGAAGATTGGAATCGAATCGCTTAAACAGTTAAGCAACAACGGGCTTACGGTTAAACACCTCAAGTTCTAAACCTTTTAATACCTGTAAATCCAGGTCTAGAATTCTACAAACTGGCAATATGTGACTATGTTGTATTTGCACCATCTACTGGGCACCTTTAGCCCCGGGATAGTCAAATAACAACATTGTTCCTAAGCCTTTGCTCAGCAAGTTCCATTGCTCAACATCAAAATCAATTATTACTACTGCACATGTTGCCATCGAATAGGTATCATCCGATGTGAGGTATCCTGCGAAAGCAGAAATCTCGGGATTGTGACCGAACAACGCTACGGTGTCTACATCATCTTCCAGCCCGTTAACAACCCGAAGTAAAGCAGACGTGCTAGACTCATACATGTAGTCCTTGATCAATATCTCTTCAGGCTCTTTATTCCAGATACCTGCGAATATTCTTGCAGTAGAAATTGCCCGGATTGCGGGACTGCTTACCAGGAGTTCCGGTATAAGATGGCGGTTTTTCAGGCGAAACGCCATTTCCTGAGCTTCACTAATCCCTAATGCATCTAATGTTCGATCAAAATCTGGTATGCCGTAGGTGGCACTCTTCGCGTTTCCATGTCTTACCAGTATTACTTGTTTGCTCATACCTATCCATATGCGAATAGTGTACCAAGATCGCGTACTAGCGATTGATGAAGTCTGTAATCATGGCGTTAGGAATGTCTTTCATGCACTTAAAGTGGCCTAAAGGACATGCATCCCGGCCAAACTTAGAGCACGGGCGGCAGGGGAGGTCAATACCAGCTTCAAGGGATTCTTTGACTTTATACGGGAAGACACCTAGTAACTCCGGCGCTGTGCTGCCCCAAATGGAAACTAGAGGCATGTTGAAGGCCTCTGCAATGTGCGTAAGTCCGGTATCGAAACCAAGGACCTTCTTAGCCTTAGAGACTAGGAATACGGACTGATCGAGGTTCGTCTTACCGCAGGTTGAGTAGACCCTATCGCCAATAGCAGTCTGAATAAGCTGTGCATTCTCCAGCACATCATTTCCGCCCATGAGCACAATCGGGCCGTTGATATCCCGGCAAATCTCTATGACTTTCTCCACCGGCATCCGCTTGGTATAATGTGTGGCACCAATCACGAAGGCAACAAAGCCATTCGCGTGTGTTGCGGGAATTAAGTCCTCCACTTTATATTCCTTGGCAACATAATAGTCTATTGGTTGCTCATCGTTTACAACCCCCAGGAATTTCACCGTCTTTAAATACCTTTCTACCAGATGTTCCTTTGGATAGAAGGCAGTCCATTTTAGTTTTAGGCCAAGCCATTTCCGCAGGCGATCTTTCTTGTAGGTAGAGGCAGGTAGACCCGTGCTGAGTTTTATGATTGTAGTCCGAAGGTTATTATGAAGATCAATGATGAGGTCAAACTTTTCAAGTTTGATGTCAGCGATCGTGTCTTTAAGCTTGGGCTTGAGGATATGCAGTTTATCTACATAGGGGTTGTGTTCATAGATATATTTAAACTGCTGTTTCGTTAGAAAGTGGATTTCCGCACCAGGAAGCTGTCGTTTTAGGCAGCGCACCACAGGCGTGGTGTAGATGATATCGCCCATAGAGCTGAACCTGATGACCAATAGTTTCCTGGGTTGTTCCACCTTAGCTGTTTTTTATCTTTTCAATAATTGAACTTGAAGAATAACCTGGCAGAAAACTCAATACTTTGACTTCACCGCCATTAGCGATGGTTTCTTCTGCACCTGCAATTTGTTGGATCTCATAATCGCCACCCTTAATCAAAACATCAGGTTTGATTGCCTTAATCAAATCCAAGGGAGTGTCTTCAGAAAAGAGCACTACGGCATCTACAAAAAACATACTCGCCAGCATCGCCGTCCTACTCAGCTCGTTATTTACAGGTCTGCTTGGACCTTTCAGCTTTTGAACAGAGCTATCGCTGTTCAGACCGACAATCAAGACATCACCGAGACTAGCAGCCTCAGAAAGATAAGCAAGGTGGCCGGCATGCAGCAAATCGAAGCAGCCATTGGTAAAGACAATTCTTTTACCAGATGATCGCCATTCATCGGCTTTGGCGACGATGGCTTCCCTTGAAAATATCTTATCTTCTAAAAACTTCATGGCGCTTGTGTTAAAGTAGGTCGGTAAATTTACGGCTAGTATTCTGCATCAATAGCCTTACAAAAAATATGTCCGATAAGTATATGCATCTCCTGGATTCTTGCGGTCGTATCATCAGGAACAACAATATTCAGATCGCATAACGCGTTCATTTCCCCACCGTCTCTTCCAGAAAGCCCTAAAGTCACACATCCATATTCCTTCGCGGTATGCAGCGCATGAATGATGTTCTTGCTGTTACCACTTGTTGAAATTGCGATTAACAGATCCCCGGGACGTGCCAGTGCGGCAATTTGTCTTGAAAACACGTGGTCGAATCCGTAATCATTAGATATGGCTGTAAGTGCAGACGTGTCTACAGTAAGTGCAATTGCTGGTAGTGCTTTCCGTTCCTTCACGTATCTACCAGTCAGTTCTGCGGCGATATGTTGTGCATCAGCGGCACTTCCACCGTTACCAGCAATCAAAACCTTCGCACCTGAACGCAGAACAGTACTCAGCATATTTGAGCCCTGCTCTATTGCCGGGATCAAGGTTTCAATTACCCGGGATAGGGTTTGTTGGTGACTTTGCAGTTCTTCCACGATCATTTACGTATATTTTTTATGGCATTTATAATTTCGTCAATCGTTGTTGTGGCACTGCCGATCTGTTTGATTACAATAGAAGCAGCAAAGTTTGCATACCTGCAAGCATCTTCGATATCGAAGCCAAGCGACAAACAGTAGGCCAAAGTGGCCATCACAGTATCTCCGGCACCTGTAACGTCGTAAACCTCTGTGGCCACAACCGGCAGAATTTTGGAATCGTCCGGGGTGATGATGGCGATGCCACCTTCCGACAGCGTTACAATCAGGTAGGCTGCAGCCGTGCATTCAAAGATTATGGAAGCAGCGCTTTCAAGGTCCGCCTGGGTGTGAACGCTCACCTTCTTTGCCGCCTCCGCAAGTTCCTTACGGTTTGGTTTAATCAGGTAAGCACCATTGTATTTACTGTAGTCAAGACCCTTAGGATCTACAATGATTTTCTTCCCAAGCGCGTCGCATCGTGCAATGATGGCAAGCGACAATTCAGAAGTAAGCAGACCTTTATTGTAGTCTGATAAAATGACGATGTCTGTTTTTTCAATTGCTTCATCCAGACCGGATAAGAATGTAGCACTAAGTGCAGCAGAGATGTCGTGGATATCTTCTGTGTCGATCCGCACAATCTGGTGGGTACCTGCAATCACACGAGTTTTAACGGTTGTCTTCCTGGAGTCGTCTTTCAAGATCAGGCTCGTTTCAATATTCTTTTCCGACAATATCTCGATGATCTCCGACCCAAAGGTATCATCCCCAAGTATGCCAGCTAAGGTCACCGAAGCACCAAGATCCACTAGATTAGACGCTACATTGGCTGCACCGCCCACAATCTTCCGCTCCCGCTGCACGTTGACAACTGGAACCGGAGCTTCTGGTGAAAGCCTGGTAGCACTACCAAAAATATAGTGGTCCAGCATCAGGTCACCGATAACTAGGATGTTTGGCTTAGGCTTTTCTGAATTTGCTTTTTGAAGTTTTTCTGCAAGCATGCAATTGTATTAATTTTCAAATATAGAGAATACCACCATTAATTAGCTTAATGAAGGACTCCAATCCGGGTCAAGCCGCCTCATTATGGTAGACCCGAACACTTAAATCCCAAAAATACGTGCTTTACGTGCCGCAAAATAGGTGGATATTTCATCCAGTGTTAACGCGTTTAAACATTGTTTAGCTGCTAATCCACCTTTTCTCCCAACGTACACACCATAATGCATGTCTCTGAACTTCTCCATTCTATGGGCATCCGGATTTATGGAAAGCAACACACCTTTTTCTAAAGCATAGCGGTGCCATCTCCAATCCAGATCCAAACGCAAGGGGTTTGCATTGATCTCTATGACCACCCCTTTAGCTGCACAGGCATCAATAACCTTTGCATAATCAATTTCATAACCTTTCCTGCTCAACAGCAAACGGCCTGTTGGGTGCCCTAAAATGGTTGTGTAGGGGTTTTCTATTGCTTTAATTAGCCTTGCTGTTGCTTTCTCCACATCCATTCGCAAATTGCTATGGACCGACGCAACAACGAAGTCGAAGGTTTTAAGTACATCCTCGCTGTAATCCAGGGAGCCATCGTTTAGAATATCGCTCTCAATACCTTTGAATATTTTGAAATTACCCAATTTGGCGTTGAGGGCGTCAATTTCCTTATGCTGCGCTTCAACGCGTGGTTCATATAAACCCTTGGCGTAAAAAGCAGATTTAGAGTGATCACAAATGCCCAGATATCCCAGTGACAACTCATCCCTGCAGTACAAAGCCATTTCTTCTAAACTATGCACACCATCACTCCAGGTGGAGTGGTTGTGTAAACTGCCTTTAAGATCTGCGTAGGTGATCAGTTCGGGTAAGCGCTTGTTCTTAGCGTCTTCAAGAATGTCGGTGCCTTCACGAAGTTCCGGAACAATATAATCCAGACCAGCTTGCTCATATATCGCCTGCTCAGTTGGAAATGGACCCGCGCCAGCTAATTTCAGAACCGCTGCTACGTGTTCAGCAGCACCAGTGCGCTTAAATAAGGTTAAATAAAATTCTTCTTTGTTTACCAAAAACAGGTTTATTCTGATTCCGAATGGACTTTCTGCTACAAAACAGTCCTCATCTGCCACCGTAAACGTCAGTGGACTATAACCCGAAATCTGAGCGGATGCAAAGGAAGGATCGTCAACACCCACTACAAAAGTCAAGTCTTCCACAATCTCGCAATACCTGCGGTAATCGCCAGCGATCTCGATCAATGCTCCACTAGAAACGCTGGCCAGCCATAAAGTAAGTCCTTCCAGTAGTTCCTGCGCAAGTGGTTCTGCCTGGGCATATAGAAATTTGCCCATGCCCGCCATGTTAAACTCAATTAGCCGTTTTACTTCGTCCTGCGTCTTTGCACCGAAACCTTTGGCTTCAATCAAGCGATTTTCATTACAGGCATAATAGAGCTCACCAAGGTTTTCTATGCCCAAATCTTTCCAGATGGTGAGGATCTTTTTCGGTCCAATCCCTTTTAGGCTCAGCATTTCAACAATACCTTCAGGTATCTCTGCAGAGATTCGTTCAATGTCCGACAGCTTGCCGGTTTCCAACAACTCCCAGACCTTAGCGGCCGTACTCTTGCCAAGTCCTTCGATCTTGCTGATCTCCGCTAATGATTTGGTATGTATTGGATAGGGGAGTTTATCAATCTTAATTGCCGCATTGGCAATCGTCTTAATCTTAAAAGAATTCTCTTGCTGCAGCTCCATCAACTGAGATAGTAAACGGAAGCTGCGCGATATTGCTTTGTTTTCCATTAATTAATCCGGATTTCGTATGGTAGTCGTGCCTGCAGGCCAGAATTTAAAACAGCTTTTTTAATCTGCTGATAAATAAGGTAATTGTCACCCAGCTCTTCTTTTGCAAAGTACACGCGCACCTTATCCTCCGTGTTGGAAAGAAACTGGTTCAAAGGCGCAATCTTATCCGGATATTCAACAACCCTGAAATCTTTCACACCTGCTTTTTTTGCAGCGGCGTTAATCGCATCCTGGAAGTTGCCTAAGCGATCTGCCAGACCATTCTTCACAGCATCTCGGCCAACCCAAACTCGACCACCTGCAATAGAGTCCACAGCAGCTTTTGTTTTATTTCTGCCGGATGCAACACGTGTTAAGAATGTATCATAAACATGATTGATGTCCGTCTGGATCAGTGCTCTTTCTGCAGGGGTAAGGGGACGATATGTACTCATAATATCCGCATACTTGCCGGTTTTAACATTGTCGAAAGTGATACCCAGTTTGTTATTCAGCAGATTCTGGAAGTTTGGAATGATACCGAATACCCCGATAGAGCCAGTGATGGTATTTGGCTGCACGAAAATGGAATCCGCCGCTACACCCATATAGTAACCACCAGAAGCAGCTACATCTCCAAAGGAAGCAATAACAGGCTTCACTTTTCTGCTCAGTTCAACTTCACGCCACATAACGTCTGATGCCAAAGCACTTCCACCGCCACTATTAATACGTAAAACAATTCCCTTTATCGAGCTGTCTTGTCTTGCCTTCCTGATTTCTCTTGATATTCTTTCTGAACCAATCGATTCATCCGAACCTTCACCTCCAATGATATCGCCATTTGCAAAAATCACTGCAATTTTATCCTTTGTAGAGTAATCTCCCGAAGAGACACTTTCCGCATAGTCATTTATAGAAACTGTATTTAACGTCTTCTTCCCAGAACGCCCACTTAACTTCTTAAGTTCCTCAATCACCTCATCTTTATAACGCAGACCATCAACCATTTTGTAAGTCAATGCATCATTCGCCAGCTGGATCTTGTAATTGTTGGCGTAAGCATATAGACTGTCTTTAGCAATCTTCCTGGAGTCCGCAATTGCGGAGATGAATACATCGTACAAACCACCTACATACGCGCTTACTTGTTGACGATTGAAGTCGCTCATCTTCTCATTGATGAAAGGCTCTACAGCACTCTTATAATTGCCCACGCGGATAATCTGTGCTTCTACACCAAGCTTTTCTAAAGCACCCTTAAAGAACATCAGCTCAGAACTGAAACCTTTGAATTCCATAGATCCTTGTGGATTCAAATAAACCTTATCTGCTGCAGATGCAAGGTAGTAAGCATCCTGATTGTACAATTCGCTGTAGGCGAGTACCGTCTTTTTACTTTTTTTGAAATCAAGCAAGGCGTCACGAACTTCTTTTAATGTTGCTTTACCTGCCATAGGCGCTGAAACATTCAGATAAATACATTTAATGTTATCATCCGTCTTCGCTTTTTCAAGCGCCTTTATTAAGTCATGAAATCCAATTGATTTGCCCAAACCAGAACCTAGAAATGGAACATTATCAAACTTACCATCTGGGGTACGTTCCAATATGGCCTGATCCATATTCATAAAGAGAACAGTGTTGGCAGTGGTTTCAACCTTTTTGTCTTTGCCAATCGTAGATATAATGCCTGCTAGAATGATGAAACAAAAGATGATGACCAGGACAATTGATATTACAAATCCCACGACTGTGGCAAAAACATACTTAAAAAATTCTCTCATATGAAGGTTTAGTATTTAATTTGTAAATATAGTAATAAGGACTTCGGTTTAATATGGTTTTAGAGTACAAAGAGGTCTATATGTTACTGGGAAGTAACCTTGGTGACCGCGAGATGATGATGCAGCAGGCGGTAGAGCGAATAGAAGCTGAAATAGGGGTGATTAGTGCAAGGTCTGCATACTATGAAACCGAACCCTGGGGGAATACAAATCAGCCCCCATTTATCAATATGGCCATCGCGGTGCGTACCTGGATGCCGCCATTGGAAGTCCTTGAAACGGCATTAAACATCGAAAAGTCATTGGGCAGGAAACGTCTGGTCAGGTGGGGGTCCAGAACCATAGACATCGATTTGATCTTTTATGCAGATGATATTATCGCCATTGAAGATAAACTCTACATCCCACACCCGGAGATGCAGAACCGAAGGTTCGTGCTTGAACCACTCGCCGAAATTGCAGCCGATTACATACATCCGGTGTTAAAGAAAAGCATCAAAGAATTGTTGCAATCTTTAATGGATATTACAAGCGTTGAAAAGATATAATTTCTATTATTGCACTATGATCGATAAAGCTAAGAATACCGAGCCTTTAGACCTGTCTTACTTGAGAGATATGTCTGGTGACAGCATTGAATTCATGATTGAGATGATTGACATGTTTAAACAGCAAACACCCATCTACATCAATGACCTGGCTGCTGCGCTTAAAGAACAAAATTGGGCGAAGGTTGCAAGTTGTGCACACAAAATAAAACCCACGTTTGCTTACGTAGGTCGTGATGATGCAAAAAATCACATGCAGCTTATGGAGCACAACGCACGTGATCAAAAAGATGTAGAGACGCTGCCAACTGCACTTCAGGAATTAAATAGCTTTATCGAAATCCTCAACGTGCAGTTAGACACTGCGAAATCTGAACTACAAAAGCAGCTTTAAACAGCTGCAATTTTAAATTCATAGCTTTCCATAATCAGGTTAGCTAAAAGTTGCTTGCAAGCACGATCAACTTTCTCGCTCGCTTCCACCTCTGTAGCGGCCTCAACCTCCAGGCTGATGTGTTTACCTACACGGACATTGGTGATCTCGCTTAAACCAATATTTTTCATGCTACCCGTTACCGCTTTTCCCTGAGGGTCAAGAATCTCTTTTTTTGGCATTACGTCAATCTGTGCAATAAATTTCATTGGTCTGTTTTTAAATGATGTTAGTTATATGGGTTGTTTCTAAAATGAACAAAAGAACTTAAAATGTATAGGATCAATACAAATGGTATGGCGGCAAATTTAAGAAAAGCAATCAAGACTGCTGACACGATCAGGAAAACGAATTTGATTTTATTATCCGCCCAGGACATGGTCCCAAATTTCAGCGAGTAAATCCGAATCTCCGAAATCAGCAGCCAGCTCATCAGTATGGTAAGACATACCAGCAGTAACGTACTGCCAATAAGCGCTGGGTATTCTCTTTGAATAAAGGGCAACGATACAATAAACAAGGTATTCATCGGCGTATTCAAGCCTATGAAATCCTCTGTTTGCCTGGTGTCTATATTAAATTTAGCCAGTCGGAGACAAGAAAAGATGGTGATCAGAAAGCCGAAAAAAGGCAGGTACTCAAAGGTGCTGTGACTCTGTTCAAGTAACTTAAACATCACCACACCCGGCAAAAAGCCGAAGCTAACCATATCAGCCAATGAATCCAGCTCTTTTCCGATCGGAGATTTCACGTTCAGGATCCTGGCCATGTTACCATCAAAGAAGTCAAAAATCCCCGAAATCAGCACGGCATAAGCCGCAATATCCAGCCGGTTTTGAAATGCATAAACAATCCCGACACAACCAGATAGCAAGTTGGCACATGTTAATGCATTGGGAATATGTTTTTTTATCATTCTAATTAGCTATTCATTGAAATAAGAAATTCTTCATTGCTCTTGGTATTTCTAATTTGAGCCTGAACAAATTCCATCGCTTCCTGCGCATTCATGTCAGCTAAATGGTTACGTAAAATCCAAACACGTTGAAGCGTATCTCTATCGTGCAGCAAATCATCTCTTCTGGTGCTTGATGCCGTAATGTCGATAGCAGGGAAGATACGTTTGTTCGATAGCTTACGATCCAGCTGAAGTTCCATGTTACCCGTTCCTTTGAACTCTTCAAAGATAACTTCGTCCATTTTAGAGCCGGTTTCTGTTAAAGCAGTTGCCAGAATGGTAAGTGATCCACCTTTTTCTATGTTACGTGCCGCTCCAAAGAAACGTTTAGGCTTATGCAATGCATTTGCATCCACACCACCAGATAAAATCTTTCCGGAAGCTGGGGCAGTGGTATTGTATGCACGCGCCAAACGTGTGATGGAATCCAATAAGATCACAACATCATGTCCACATTCTACAAGGCGTTTTGCTTTCTCCAATACGATGTTGGCAATCTTTACATGTCTTTCTGCAGGCTCGTCAAAAGTAGAAGCAATAACTTCAGCTCTTACACTACGCGCCATATCCGTAACCTCTTCCGGACGCTCATCAATTAACAGGATGATCAGGTAAACTTCCGGGTGATTCTTAGCGATTGCATTTGCAACTTCCTTAAGCAGGTTGGTTTTACCAGTTTTTGGTTGTGCCACGATTAAGCCACGCTGACCTTTACCAATTGGGGTAAAAAGATCGATGATGCGGGTGGAGTAGTTGTTGGATTCCGTGAATAGGTTTAAACGCTCCTGTGGAAACAAAGGCGTAAGGTAATCAAAAGGTACACGATCCCGCACATCTGCAGGTGTACGGCCATTGATGGTTTCTACACGAACAAGTGGAAAGTACTTTTCGCCTTCTTTTGGCGGGCGAATACTGCCTTTTACCGTATCACCGGTTTTCAATCCAAAAAGTTTGATTTGAGACTGTGATACATAAATATCATCTGGTGAGGATAGGTAGTTGTAATCTGCCGATCTAAGGAAACCATAGCCATCAGGCATAATTTCCAGTACACCTTCATTGGTAATGGTATTATCAAAGTCTAGGTTTGAATAGCTATTCTCTGCTTGCTTCGCATGATTAGGATTCTTAGGACGGTTTTCTTCACGTGCTGGTCTGGCCTCTTTCGGCTTTGCAGGTCTGTTCTGATTACCATCTATCTTGTTGCGATGTGGTGCAGGCCTTTCTTCAGTGGTTTTTGAAGGTTGTTCTGCTGGAACAGCAGGGCTTGCAGCTGCTTCGTTTTCAACCGCTTCTACGGGCTCCGCAATTTCGGTTACCTGCTCTACTTCAGGCAACACTTGCACCTCAGTTTCGCGAGGTACTTCAGGCGCAAAAAGCGTATTGCCTGGGGACGTAACTTCATCTTTAGCCGCAATTCTGGTGCGCTTGCGAACTGGCTTGTCTATTGTGGCAGACTTGGTTAACCGTGCTTTTGGCGCTTTTACTTCAGCAACCGTTTCGACAGGTGCACTGTTGTAATCCTGTTCAGAGATCTGGGAAATGATTTCAACGAGTTCTGCTTTGCGAAGGGCGTCAGGGTTTAAAATGCCATTAGCTTTGGCAAGCTCACGCAGTTCAGCCGTAAGCTTTTCATTTAATTCTGTTTTGTTAAACATTATATGGTTGTAGAGAAATTTGTATGAAGGAAGTTTTCAATTGTGTAAAGCAATTAAATGCAATTATAAAATGTGAAATAGTACAATTTAAAATCGAGAATTTCTGATTGTTCAGATGAACTATAGAGAATTATGGTGCAATTGTATGTATAACTTATCTATTCTCCAAAAAAAACTCAAATTAACAGGTACGTTTTTCTCTTCCTACCACCAATTAGGTGCCAAATTCCATAGATTAATTGTCATATTTGTGCGCAAAATACCGCATATGAATAAAGATCAACTATTTGAACAGATAAAGGCCAAGAAATCTTTTTTATGCATCGGGCTTGATCCTGCACTGGAAAAGCTTCCTAAACACTTATTAAAGTACGAAAATCCAGTACTAACGTTCAACAAAGAGATCATCGATGCCACCAAAGATCTTTGTGTAGCTTACAAGCCAAATACCGCATTTTATGAGTGCATGGGTTTAAAAGGTTGGGAAACTTTGATCGAAACCTGGAAATATATTCCCCAGGATATCTTCAGCATTGCCGATGCAAAGCGTGGAGACATTGGCAATACATCCGCGATGTATGCAGAAGCCTTCTTCAATCAAACACAATCGGGCATGGGCTTCGACGCCATTACCGTAGCTCCTTACATGGGTAAGGATTCTGTAGAACCATTCCTGAAGTTTAAAGACAAATGGGTAATCCTGCTCGCACTAACCTCCAATCCGGGAAGTAATGACTTCCAGCAGCAGGATGGCAGCAGCGGGAAGTTATACGAAACTGTGCTTCAAACTGCTTCGGGATGGGCCAACAGCGATCAGATCATGTATGTTGTTGGTGCAACTAAGGGTGCCGAATTAAAGAACGTACGCAAATTTGCGCCCGACAATTTCCTGCTTGTTCCAGGTGTTGGTGCGCAGGGCGGAAACCTGGATGAAGTTTGCGAAAACGGACTTAATGATCAATGTGGTTTGCTGATCAACTCTTCAAGAGGCATCATCTATGCGGGCTACGGAAAAGATTTTGCAGAAAAGGCCCGTGAGGAAGCATTGAAATTACAAGTAGAAATGGAAGCATGGCTGCGCCGTGCGAACTTAATATGATCTCAAAAAAACTCGACGTCAAGCTTGCCCTTGCAATGCTTGGCGTAGCAGTAATCTGGGGTACAACATACCTGGGCATCCGCATTGCCGTGCACAGCATTCCGCCGTGGTTTGTTACTGCAATCCGGCAAAGCTGCGCTTCCCTGATCTTGCTGGTTTACCTGCTGAAAAGAGGGGAGCTCGTGTGGATCAGCTGGCCGCATGCCAGACGGCAGATGTTATTATCCTTGCTCATGATTGTTGTGGCCAACGGCCTGACTACCCTGGCTGAAAAGAACATCTCTTCTGGGCTCGCTTCATTACTCAATTCCCTTTCTCCACTTTGCGTGTTTATAGGAAGTGTTGCAATCGGTATTCAAAAGCCATCCATAAAAGGCATCGTAGGGGTTATGCTCGGCTTGCTGGGGGTTGGCTTCATCTTCCGGGATGGCTTACAGGACTTCCTGGATCCAGAATACCGGCAGGGGATCATGATCATGGGATTGGCCGTCACCGGCTGGTCTGTAGGTACGATCTACATTAAAAAGCATACACATAAGACACCAAATATCTTCCTGGACCTTTTCTACCAGTTCGTGTTTTCAGCTGTTGTTCAGTTAATGTTGGCCTTCATTTTCTCTGGTGATACAGATGTTAAAACCTGGGAAATGCCGAGCATGGCGGCAGTGTTGTATCTGGGTGTCTTCGGTTCTGTGCTGGGCTTCTTTTGCTACCATTATGTGCTAAAGCGCGTCACGGCAATACAAGCAAGCATTTTGTCATACTTCAATACCATCATCGCGATATTTTTGGGTTGGCTAATCCTTAGTGAGCAGATTACTATAGATCTGTTATTTGCTACAGTATTAATTATAGCGGGTGTATTCATAACGAATTACACTAAAAAATATTAATATTAACCCTTACAATATATAATTCTTTTAAGTTAAGTTTACCTTTATGGATTTAAAGGAAGACTTTTTAAGTTTTATCTGGCAGTTCCGGCAGTATAAAACACAGGATCTGCGCACCACAAGTGGTGATGAACTTCAGGTATTAACCGTAGGCCAGCCTAATAAACATGCCGGTCCGGATTTCTTTAATGCAAAGGTGGTTGTCGCAGGAACGACCTGGATCGGCAATGTGGAAATCCATGTTCGCTCTTCGGAATGGATCGGCCACGGTCATGAACAAGACCTTGCCTATAACAACGTGATTTTGCACGTGGTGCTGGAGAACGATCTGCCAGTTCAGCGTGCAGATGGATCATTCATGCCAACACTCGAGCTCAAATCCATATTTCACCAGCACATACTTGAAAATTACAATGGGCTGGTAGAAGTTCGTCGACCTTTTCCGTGTCATGCCCAACTGCAGGCCGTTGATCCTGTGGTTTTCCATTCCACCTGCTCCAGGATGTTGATTGAGCGCCTTGAATCGAAGTCAAGCGAGGTGCGGGAAAAGCTTGATCAATATAAAGGTGACTGGGAAGCCACTTTCAATTTCTTTCTGGCAAGAAGCTTTGGATTTAAAGTTAATGCACTTCCGTTTGAGGTATTAGCGTCTTCGTTCGACATGCAACTCTATGCAAAGTACCGGGATGCGCCATTGCAAACAGAGGCTTTGATCTTCGGCCAAGCGGGATTCTTAGCGCAGGACTTCAATGATGCCTACCCGGCACAGCTCCGAAGGGAGTACATCTTCCTTCAACAGAAACATGGACTCAAACCTATGGAGGTTTCCATTTGGAAGTTTTTACGAATGCGGCCCACTGGTTTTCCGACTGTACGGCTCGCACAATTTGCGGCACTAATGAACGCTTCAGAACATCTATTTTCAAGAATGCTGCACAGCAGCGACCTTAAAGATCTTAAGCTAATCCTGTGTAAACTGCCAATTCATTCGTATTGGAAAGCGCATTACCATTTCGAAAAGCAGGCCCCGGCTTTTGTACCTCAACTCGGTAGTGCATCTATCGAGAGCATCATCATCAATGCCATGTGCCTGATCACGTTTAGCTACGGTCGCATCATGGATTTGGAATCGTACATGGAAAAGGCAGTGTCCATACTGGAACAGCTACCTGCAGAGCAAAACCATGTACTTAGGCAGTACAGATCTGCTGGCCTAAAAATAGAAACCGCCTTTACTTCACAAGCTTTGCTGCAGTTGAACAAGCGATATTGCGCCAATATGCAATGTCTTCGATGCGGCATCGGTGTACATCTCTTAAAAAGGACATAGGAAAGGTGCAGACTTTACAGGGACTCCACAGGGGGCAAACAGGGTCCCGACAGGGGGTTAACAGGGCCATAGCCTAGTCAACCCCCTGCGAAGACCTTGCGGGAGGGTTCTGGACCGATTGTTTACCCTATATTTGTTGATATGGCGTGTTGATTTTGCGTTGTTGCTGCTGCTGCAATGTTGATTGCGGCAGGGTTTCTAACCTCCAGAACTTTGAACGTACGTAGACCATTGGGCATTTCCCATTGGATTTCCGCACCGGTTCTATAGCCAAATAATGCAATGCCGATAGGCACATAGATGGATAATTTGCCCTCGCGCATATTAGCCTGATTTGGGTTTACGAGTTGATAGTTAAACTCCTGTCCCGTTTCCATATCCTTAAAGCGGATCTCAGAGTGCAGAGAAATTACATCATCCGGTAGTTCTTCCTGCTTTAAGACAACAGCGTTTTTAAGCTCGTCTTTAAGCTTCTGCTTGTTAAAAGCGGACAGGTTTGTGCTTGATTTTAGGTGTGTTTTTAGAAGGTCCAGGTTTTTCCTGGAAATCATCAAAGGTTCCTTTTTCATAAGTTTTAAATAAGATTGTTCAGCTAGACACTAGCGGAACGTTGTGAATAATAAAGGTTAGCAGCAAATTAATTGCATAGCAAATAAGCTTGAGTACGTACCCCAAGCCAACAAACGTTAAGGCTGGGGTTTACTTAATAAAGTCTTTACTGCTTTTGAGGAATGAGTCACCTAAACCGTGCTTGATAGACAATACACGGGCGTACATAGCTAAAGCCATACGCAGCGATTGCGCATAGAGAAGGGTAGCAGGCATATGTAGTTTTTCTGGTCTCACAATTGGCAATATAGGGCTTTAAAATTATAAAAGCGAATACAGGATGAGAATTGTTGAATTAACCTGCTAGCTGGCAGGGGTTTAGCAAACTTTCGGTTAATTGTTGTATTTGCTTGCTGGCACTTAATTGAGCGGAGCATAAAGCTAAAAACCAGATCTTATATTTTTCAGACGGCACATTTCTTGTAGAATTATTTCGAATTTTTTACTAGATTTAAATAAGTCACACGGACAGCCTATAGCACCATCAGACAATGTTCCAAAAAGTTTTAACCTTTTTTGAAAAGCAAAGCTTCGGTGTTTGCACTTATTTAGCAGATAAACTAAATATGTCCATCAGCAAGATCAGGTTGTTTTTTATATACGCCTCCTTCCTGGCTGTCGGATTTCCCATCGTCTTTTATGTGCTCGCAGCACTTGTATTAGACATCAGACACTATATTAAGAAGATCCGTCTAAGAATTTGGGATCTATAGTTAAGTCTGTATAAATTCCCCGGACATACAAGTATATATTTATATTTGTTGATCAAATTACTTTTTACCACAAATGGCGCAAAGGGCAAATCAATTTAAGTCTAACTCCTTCAAAAACGAATCTTCGAATAAGCAATTTGCCAATCGCTTTGCCGGGGAAAAGAAGTCCCGCCTGAATGTGCTACCTTCATTGGATCTTCAGGACGGAAGATTTGTGAAGATCCTCGGCCTGTTCTTCGTGGTGCTTTCCTTGTATTTCCTGATCGCATTTACCTCTTATCTGTTCACCTGGCAAGAGGATCAAAGCTATGTTATTGATGCAAATGGCGGCTGGAGCAACTTATTTAAGAGCACAGAAGAGCTTAAAAGCATCAAAGGGGGAGCCATTGTGCAAAACTGGCTCGGTAAATTTGGTGCATTATTATCGCATCAGTTTATTTACGAGTGGTTCGGTTTAGCCTCCTTTCTATTTGTCCTGGTCTTTTTTGTCATCGGTTACAGGCTCCTGTTTAAAGTTAAAATCTTTGGTCTGGAGAAGACCTTCGGATACAGCCTTTTTTTCCTGCTTTTCACCTCTTTGGGTCTCGGCTTTGCCCATGCCTTTTTTGGGGATGCACCGCATTATCTGGAAGGTGAGTTTGGCTACTGGACGAATAAACTGCTTACCCTGCAGATTGGTGTAGCCGGTGTAGCGGGACTACTTACTTTCTTAGCATTGTCAATTCTTATCATTGCCTATAACATAGACTTCAAAATGCCGGAGATGAGACGCGGCGAAAAGGATTTTGAGAAACCTGAACTGCCTGAACAGCCAGATTTGGAGGAAGAAGTACTATCAAGACCAGTGGAATTTAATGTTAATCCAAACCGGCCGGTAAATACCAGGCGACCACAGAATGTGGTGATAACACCTGAGAAGCCAGGCCCTGTGTTTGAACATGAAGTGCTTGCATCGACAGCTGCAGCTTCCGCCTTTGGTGCCACAACGGCAGCGGCAACCGCGGTATCTGCAAGTGCTGCGGCTGCACCTATCGTTTCAATGGAGGCAAATACACCAATTGTATTGTCAACAACGGTTGATAAGCCAAACACCATGCGTCCTAACCTTAATTTTGATCGGGGTGTGGAGTTGGAGGCAGAAAAGGCTGTGCCGGAATTAACAATTGAAAAGACAGAAGAGGAGAAGAAGTCCGAACAGCTCGTTGAGCAATTTGGTACTTATGATCCAACCCTGGATTTAGCAAGCTATAAATATCCGCATCTGGAGCTACTGGAAAATTACGGATCAAACAAGATTTCAGTGAATGCCGATGAGTTGGAGGCGAATAAGAATAAGATCGTTGAGACGCTAAACCACTATAACATCGAGATCGATAAGATTAAGGCTACCATTGGTCCAACAGTAACCTTGTACGAGATTATTCCGGCACCAGGGGTGCGTATTTCGAAAATTAAGAACCTTGAGGATGATATCGCGTTGAGCCTTGCGGCTTTGGGTATCCGTATCATTGCGCCAATGCCTGGTAAGGGAACCATCGGTATCGAGGTGCCAAATATGCATCCTGAGATGGTTTCTATGCGGAGTATCCTGGCGACTGAAAAGTTCCAGACGACGACCATGGACCTGCCAATAGCCTTAGGTAAGACCATTTCGAATGAAGTCTATATTGCAGATCTATCCAAAATGCCCCACTTGCTTGTGGCTGGTGCGACAGGTCAGGGTAAGTCTGTTGGTATAAACGCGATATTGGTTTCTCTACTTTTCAAAAAACACCCTTCGCAGCTGAAATTCGTGTTGGTGGATCCGAAGAAAGTAGAATTAACATTATTCAATAAAATTGAACGCCACTTCCTGGCTAAGCTTCCAGGTGAGGCTGATGCAATTATAACGGATACGAAGAAGGTTATCAACACCTTGAATTCCCTTTGTATCGAAATGGATCAGCGTTATGACTTGCTGAAAGATGCACAAGTCCGCAATTTAAAGGAGTATAACGACAAATTCATAAGAAGGAAGTTAAATCCGAACAATGCTCACCGTTTTCTGCCGTACATTGTGCTGGTTGTGGATGAGTTTGCAGATTTGATGATGACCGCAGGTAAAGAAGTGGAAACACCAATCGCGAGGCTCGCACAACTTGCCCGTGCCGTTGGTATTCACCTGGTGCTTGCAACGCAAAGACCTTCAGTAAACATCATCACTGGTACGATCAAGGCCAACTTCCCGGCGAGATTAGCATTTAGGGTATTGTCTAAAATTGATTCAAGGACCATTCTGGACAGCGGCGGTGCTGATCAGTTGATTGGTAGGGGAGATATGCTGTTATCTACAGGAAATGATCTGATCAGGCTGCAATGTGCGTTTGTAGATACCCCGGAAGTGGACCGTATATCTGAATTCATCGGAAATCAGCGTGGGTATCCTGAAGCCTATCAGCTTCCGGAGTATATCGACGAAGCTGCTGAGAATTCGAAGATGGACTTCAATGCATCTGATCGTGACGCCATGTTCGAAGATGCAGCGAGGCTTATCGTAATGCATCAGCAGGGGTCTACTTCACTTATCCAGCGTAAGCTGAAACTAGGTTACAACAGAGCCGGGCGGATTATCGACCAGCTGGAAGCAGCAGGTGTGGTTGGGCCCTTCGAAGGCAGTAAGGCCCGGGAAGTTTTACTTCCGGATGATTACGCTTTGGAACAGTTCTTGAATAACCTGGATAAAGAAAATTAATATGAAGAAATTTATTGCGTTGCTGTTTGCGGTGACTACAGTATTCAGCGTAGCGCAGGGACAAACAGATCCGAAGGCAAAAGCGATATTGGCAGAGGTTAGCAAGAAATACAGATCATATAACACCATTAAAGCTGATTTTAGTTTCGGCGTTGAAAACAAACAGAACAATCTTAAGCAAACCGAAAAGGGGACGCTTTATGCTAAATCCAACAGCAAGAAGTATAAGGTGACCATGGCGGAGCGTGATCTGATCAGCGACGGCAAGGTGCAATGGACTTACTTGAAAAATGAAGAGGAAGTTCAGGTTGGCAATGCAGATAACACGGAGGATGCTTTGAACCCTGCAAATGTCTTCACCATCTTCGAGAAAGGATTCAAATACATCTATAATGGGGAAAAGAAAGTTGGCTCGAAGGTATATCAGATGATTGACTTAGCGCCACTGGATACCAAAAAGGCATACTTCAAGATAAGATTAAGCGTAGACAAGGCTGCGAAGCAGTTGGCAAGTGTGATGATCTTTGATAAGAACAGCAGCATTTATACGTACACCATTACGGCCTTTACCCCGAACGCTAAAGTTCCTGAATCTACTTTTACGTTCAATCCTAAAAGCCATCCCGGTGTTGAAATTGTAGATTTAAGGTAACCCGCACAGCACCATATTTTGAAAATAACCTTTTTAGGCACAGGAACTTCACAAGGCGTACCCGTAATTACCTGCAGGTGCGCCGTTTGCACATCAAACAATTTCAAAGATAAACGACTCCGAACCTCCGTGCTGGTGGAAACAGGCGACAGGACCATCGTGATTGACAGTGGTCCGGATTTTCGTTACCAGATGCTTCGTGCTGGCGCCACGGATCTGGATGCCATTCTTTTCACCCACGAACATAAAGATCACGTAGCTGGCATGGACGATATCCGTCCCTTCAATTATATGCTGCACAAGAACATTGATGTTTATGCGTCGCCGAGGGTGCAGGAAGCACTTCGCCGGGAGTTTTCATACATCTTCTCCAACGTGCAGTACTTAGGATTGCCTAGAATAAACCTGAACACAATAGATGATGCTCCATTTTCAATTGGATCCAAAACCGTTGTCCCATTGAACATCATGCACTACAAGTTGCCGATTCACGGCTTCCGGATAGACGATTTTAGTTACATCACAGATGCCAAGACGGTCCCTGAAGCAACCATGGAACAGCTTAAAGGTACTCGTGTTTTGGTCGTGAATGCTTTACAGCGTGGCGAGCATATCTCACATTTTAACTTAAAGGAAGCGCTTGATTTTGCCGCGAATGTTGGGGCTGAAAAGACCTTTTTAACGCACATTAGTCACAATCTTGGTCGCCATGAAGATGTTGAACGTGAGCTGCCTCCTAACGTATACCTCGCGTACGATACGCTAAGTCTCTTTATTTAAAACAAAGAATATATTGCCTGTGTTAAAAGTTTTAAAAGAAACTTATTATGGCATATTCCGAAAACAAACCCGCAAGAAGTAATTGGCTACTGATCGTAATTGTACTGATTATAGTGGCCCTTATTGCCTTTTATTTTTTAAGAGGTAAGAGCAATCCTGAAGTTGTTGCAGAAGCAGCGAGTGATTCAAGTACCGTGGAGAGCACCATTAATGCACAATGGAGTGGCGTAGACCAGATGAATCTACCGATTGAAAGGTACGATGAGTTGGAAGATGCAGACATTGAAGTTCATGGAAATGAGCAGTACGCAATCTACAGCATCTCAGAAGCGGTATTATTTGATTCCGGTCAAAGTCAGCTTAAGACAGGGGCAGATGCGAAATTGCAAAGTGTTGCCAAGTCAGCCAAGCAAAGGTACCCGGGTACGGAAATCAGAGTGCTGGGGCATACAGATGCGAGTGGTGACAAGGCTTCAAACAAACAATTGGCGGAGGCACGTGCCGAAGCGGTAAAATCCTGGTTAACCAGCAAGGGTGATGTAAATCCAGACCGGATATCCATCAATCCGATTGGCGAATCAGAGCCTGTGGCTACGAATTCCACTGAAGCAGGGCGTGAGCAAAACCGTCGTGTAGAGATTGCGATTAAGAAGAAATAATTAGCGCTGCAGGTGTTCTTTAACAACCTCCTGTAGTACAGCAGGGATCAGAGGCTTTTTCAGCAGTTTAACGACGTATGGATTAGCCTCTGCTCTTTGTATATCACTGAAGTCCAGTGTAGAGGAAAGCATCGCGATGTTGCATCCCTCAGTAAATGATACAGGTAGTTTCTTGTAGTGATCAAGAAATTCGAAGCCGCTCATTTCCGGCATCTGTATATCCAGTAAAATGAATTCAGGTAATCTTTCTGGCGTGGTAAGATGCTGTTTTAGATAGTTCAATGCTTCCTCTCCGGATCTGCAAACTACAATATCTTCGAACGTTTTCGTAAAGGCAACGATCTTCCCATTGATTTTCAGGTCAATATCGTTGTCATCAATCAGCATGACGATTTTAGATGAATTAAGTGGCTTTACCATTCGGGATTGTAATTTTAAATGTCGTACCAATGGCCAGGTCCGATGTCACTTCAATTTTACCATTGATCCTGGTAAGCGCTTCTTTGACGATGAATAAGCCTAGGCCGCTACCATGGTGGTTTTTACTCTTGAAAAACTGGTTAAAAATCTTCTCCAGATGATCATTCAAGATGCCAATGCCATTATCACTGATCGTGATCTCCGCGCGTTGTACATCTACGTCAATGTCGATATTTACAAACTTATTCGGTTCTGTTGATTTCTGATACTTGATCGCATTGTTGATGAGGTTGCCCAGGATTACTTCAATACGGAATGCATCATTGTAAAAGCCCACCGGCTGATTGATCTTCACGTTGAACTGCGTATCCCGGTCAGAGTAGGAGTAGAGGCTGATAAGTTCAGATACCAGGATTTCGAATTCCACTGGACTATGTTCCGCTACATTCTTATTGTTCTTGTAATATTGAAGGGTTTTCTGGATATAGAAATCCAGCTTATTGGAACATATTTCAATCAGATTCCAATATTCACCGCTGGAGTTGTAGAGGCCTTCCATCTTTACCAGGTTAACAATCCCGATTACGGAGACAAGTGGCGCCCGAAGTTCATGGGAAATGCTATAGATAAACCTATTGAGCTCGTCGTTGGTCTTTTCTAGTTCCGAAACCTTGTTGCGAAGGTCGATTTTAGCTTTGTAGGCATCGTAGGCATTCTTAATGGAGTTATGAAGTTCAAGATCGCTCCAGGGCTTGGTGATGTATCTGTAAACGTCACCATGATTTATCGCGTCTGCAAGTGCCTCGATGTCCGTGTAACCAGTTAGTAAAATACGAACAGGATCAGGATACGTGTCTTTAATGCTTTTGAAGAATTGTACGCCAGTGGTTTCTGGCATCTTCTGATCCGCAATAATCACATTGATGTCTATGTTCTGCAAGATCAATAAGCCTGCTGCGGCTGATGTGGCGGTATATATTTCATATTGCCGCCTGAAGCTTGCCTTGAAGGCTTGTAGATTATGTTCTTCATCATCGATGTAGAGAACCTTAACAGACGGAGTATCCATGATAAATCCCTTTTCTAATTTACAGGCAATGTAATAATAAATTCAGTACCCTCGCCAACATTAGATAAAACATCAATGTTGCCTCGATGACTTTCTATAATTCTGAACACGATGGACAAACCTAAGCCGGTACCTTCACCAACATCCTTGGTGGTAAAGAATGGTTCAAATATCTTTTGTTTCGTCTCTTCAGTCATACCTGAACCGGAGTCTTTGATGCTGATCTTCACGAAGCTTTCTTCCTGCCATGTACGCACCGTAATCTGCTCTTCCTCACGCTGTGTATCTTTGTTTTTTATAGCATGAATACCGTTGGAAATGATGTTCATGAACACCTGATTGATTTTTCCAGGTAAGCACTCTACAAGCGGAATATCACCGTATTCTTTTGTAACCTTTAGGTTGGATGGAAAAGTACTGCGCAACAGCACGAAGGTGGAATCTATCCCTTCATTTAGATTGATCGGTTTGGTATCACTTTCATCTAGTCGACTGAAGTTTTTCAAGCTACGGATGATTTCTGCGGTACGTTTTGCACCTTCATCAATTCCAGAAAGCAAACCTTTGATTTCTGTTTGCACGAAATCCAGGTCAATTTGTTTTTTGAACTTATCAATTGCGTTAAGTTGGTCCTGGACGTTTGCAGTAACATCCAGCGCTTCGTACTTGGTGATGATTTCATTAAGGTCATCAATGTCCAACTGCAGCGGTTTGATGTTTGCGGTCACGAAGTTAATTGGGTTGTTGATTTCGTGTGCTATACCGGCAGTAAGCTGGCCCAGGCCTGCCATTTTCTCGGATTCGACAAGTTGTGATTGCGCGTCCTTTAAATCGCTCAGGGTCTTTTCTAATGCATCAGTAGATTGCTGCAACTCCAGCGTACGCTCCTGAACTTTCTTTTCCAATTCGAAGTTCTGTTCAAGAATCAGCTTTTCATTTTCCAGGGAAATTCTGAGTGCCGCCTCTTGTGAGGCTTCTTTTTCTTTCTTAAGGATGTTGATCTTATCTGCAAGTGCGAATGACAGCAGGGTAACCTCTAAGGCTGAGCCAAATGGCATCATGTTATAGGTGTACACATTATAAGGTAGAATATTATAATCCTTAAGCACGAAACTACAAACGCCGAGCAGAAACACACTCCAGCCAATTAAGAAGAATTTCGCTGGCTTGTAGCCCCGTCTGTATATCAACCAGGCAACAATTAACATGAATACTGCAGCGAGCATTGCTGTTAACTGGATAATTTGATAACCCCAGTTCAAGTGCCCTGAAAATGCGGCTACCAGCGCTACTATATAAGGAATATAAAAGAAGGTGCCAATACGATGCAACACCGGATAGTAGTGCTTGGTATGCAGAAACTGCTTCATGAACTCAATCGCCGACATTGCCGCAAGCGAGCTCAGAATATAGACCGCATAGGTCGAAATCCACGTGTTTTCTGGCCAAAGGAATTTAAAGGTATAACCCTGAAAATTAGCTTGTGTAATCCCAATAATGAATATGTAAATGATATAGTAGAGGTAGCTCCGGTCCTTTGTAGAAAGGAATAGGAAAAGATTATAGATGAACATCACAGAAATGATCCCAGAATAGATCCCGAAGATGATCGAATACGTCTGCACACCTTTAACAAGCGCTTCACTCTTTGCCAAACTTAGTGGCACCTGTAGCTGCTCACCACCGCTTAACTTCAAGTAAATCGTGTAAACAGAAGTCGTATCTATATCAAAGACAAAGGTGTAGATTGGGTTATCAAAATGTCTGCTCGCGTAAGGGACACGGTCACCGGTATGTTCTTCCTGTACAACTTTGTTAGTTTCATTTACTAAATAGAAATCCAGATAGTCGATGGTTGGAAGTGGTACTTGAAGTATTACCCGGGGATCTCTATTGACATTTCGTAGCTTAAACTTCAGCCAGTATGTGTTGTTTGATGCACCAAGATTTGGTACGTCATTTTCTACTTGTTGAAATTGTGTGCTCTGTAGAACATCCTTTATTTTCAGGCTGCTGCTACTGTCGACAAGCATTTTCAATTTTTGACCGAAGTTCCGTTCTACGACCTCATTATCCATCAAGATTGTGTCTTGCGCCTTAACTGAAGTACGAAGTAGGCAACAAAGCAGGATGCTTGTTAGATAAAAGTGCCAGTGTTTAAGCATAGCTAGGAATCACTAATTGATAGTCAATTTCTATGTCGCCCCTTGGGCCGGTTTCTATTGTTGTTTGGACGGGGTTTGTTCTCAGATCAAAGATGCGGTCTCTGTCGAATGCTTCTGCAGTTTCAAGTGTCTCTGCATTCATCTTCCGTAGGACACGAGCAATGTAGTTTTCATTAGGGTAGACAAACTCGCCGGCATTACCTAGTGAATCTTCAACGATAAAGCCCACTTTACGAACCATTGGTAAAGTATAATCTGCACATATCGTGAATAAAGAGGAGAGCCCGATCTGGTTAACGATTGCAATTCCTGCACGAACAAGGAGGATGCTGATGCCCATACCTGCAACGCTCTTTGCATTCCAGAGGCCACACAGCTCGCCGGTCCCGTGTTCTGCATATTCGTTGATCACAATGGCTACCCTCGGGTCCATATAACCCACCGCTGCTTCTACTGGGAGGGGATGAACGCCATCGGCAATGTGGACGCGCACGCCACCAACAACTTTGCCGTCCTCTGTTTCGGCAACAATTCCATGTACATTCGGCAGGCTCATCCAATCACGGTTATTTGTTGTGATGTTCGTAATCCCATAATCCTTTAGAACCTGAACGTGTTCGGCTAAATATTCTTCACAGGTTTCAGGGTCGTTAACAGCTGTAAAAGATCGAAAAGTCAATTTCATTTGTATGAATGTTATATGATTTGGAGGATTTCGTCCAATGGTTTCCTTAATGAACGTACGCTGGCTTCGTCAGCATATGATAATCTGAACATGAAAATTCCTTGTTGATCCACAAGCTGCGGGAAAACGCCCTGGAGCTGTTGTTGCAATTTCTTTAGCGCAGTACGTGCCGCAGTGGGAAGTTCTGCACCATTGCCCTGGTTTAGCCTGGCAAATAGAAACAGCGGGGCTGATATTGGGTGGAAGGAAAGGTTCTGCAAGTTGGCTTGTAACCATACACGCTGAACGGCTTCACCACCTTTGATAAAGTTCTTTGCTTCGTAGGTTGGCATGGTGATCAGCCCGATTGCTGAAGAAGATTTGATACCATCTCTGGAAAGCTTTTCAAAAGCACTACCGCCACCCCAGCGATTCAGGAGCTTAATAACCTCTGGACTTTTTGCAACAAGCAAGCCGGTCCGATCGGTTTCTGAGAGTTCAAGTGATTTGATATCCAGACCATCTTTTGTTGAATGCACCGCGGCGTCTGTCCATCTTACTTCCTTTGTGTAGAAGTCGTGGTGCCCCTGCGGATGCAGGAAGCGAACCCGCTCTACTCCAGCTACGATTTCCGCGATAGCATCTATTTTTTCCTTGTCTTCAACGATCTGAATGGATGCACCGCCATTTGAACCTACTGCATTGGTGAGTGTTCTCAGGATTTCATCCTCGATCTTTGATCCGGTTCCTTGTTTTCTGTTTGTTAGTCGTTGCGTAATTAATGGCGCAAGTTCCGGCAAATAGGTTGTTCCCTGTGCAGGTGAAAATGAGCATGCAGCAACAAGTCGCTTGTGATTAGGGGCTGGGAATAAAGCATAGTTCATTTCAAGATTTAGCTGCCCGGCTTCAATTTTTAGATTTTCTATCGCCGTCCCAAAAGCAATGTTGGAAGTGATGTTGTCAAAGTCTCCCCATGAAATGGAGTGCTTTTCATCATGGAACAAGAATAACTTTCCAGCATTTGCGACCCATTTCCAGGGCTGGTTATTACCTGCTGAAGGCGCAAAGAGCGCTGCAGATACCAGCTGCTTGATTTGTTCTTCGGTTAATTGCACACTTTGTTGATCGTCAACTTTGACAGCAGCAATGGCGCTCTCGATTTCCTCCGTTGTTAACGGCTCCGCTGTTAAATCTTTGACCTCGTACTCATTATCCGCTTTCGGTGTTTTATCACCGATAAGTTCTTCAATATCGATCCAGTATCTTCCGGATTCATGGTATTGATCAAGAATAATCCGACGGCACACATCTGCACACAAGGCGCCACCAAGTGTTACAGCTGACGCCAGCTGTGGCCATGTGGTAATGGATTGTCCAACTTCAATCATCGAAGCTTTCAACCGGTTCGACAAAGTCTCCACGCCAATCATTGCCAATAGGAAAGGTACTTTTTCTTCGTTCGTTTTTAAATATTTTACTTGTGTATGGTCCAGGTGTTCAATAAGCCCGTGTAAAATGGGGCGGTCTGGCTCTAAGTCGAATCGTTCTACATCCACTGTACCGCGATCACTTGCATCCATTACGACCGGGATCCCCAGAGATTTTGCTTTATGACGGAGCAATATTTTAATATCAAGGCCGTCACATTCATCTACAATCACATTCAACTTACCACCTTCTGTGAAAAAGCGATCCATGTTTTCTTCCGTCAAGCCATCGTTGAAGCAGGTGACTTTCAGGAATGGGTCAATTTCTTTAATCTCACGCGCCACAATCACTACTTTCGGTAGGCCCAGGCTTTGTACACCTGTACGGATGCGGTTTAAGTTTGAAAGCTCCAATAAGTCAAAATCTGCCAACCTGATCTCACCAAACCCTCTTTCCATTGCCATGGTTACAGATACGGACTGACCAACAGATAGTCCGACCACACCTACAATTTGCTTTCCAAGTACATCACGTTCTTCGGGTGTAATCTTGTAAACGTTCCTGTTGGTGCGCATGCTTACGAATTCTTCTTCATCAAGCAGGTGTACCAGGCGTTCAGACCAAGGATAATAAACCCACACGCCATAATCTTCCATGCTCAGGTCACCTAAATGCAGGAGCTTCAAGGCATGCATTTGTTGAGGTTCTGGCTTTTTCTTAGGGTGCTTTGATTTGATCAATTCATCAAGTTGCGAATCCAGTTCGTCATGTATCCTGATGTGCGGTTTGGAAGTCAACAGCGCTTCTAGCTTGTCTCTGTCCTGTGGATTGTAAATTCGAAAGAATTCCGGTTCGTAGGATAGATCTTTATCCACGGTAAGGTTGGTGAGTGTTAACATTTTGACAAAAATAGATTACGGCTTGAAATTTCTAATTATGTTCGCAAAAATAGTTTAATTTAATAGAGAATTAGCAATTATAGATGTAATTACTCACTTTTGTACCACATTATTTCACATGAACACTAAAGAAATCAATATTTTATATATAGATGATGAAGTTCACAATCTGAATGCCTTCAAAGCTTCTTTTCGCAGGACATTTAACGTATTTACCGCAGAATCTGGTAAGGAGGCTTTGCCAATTCTGGCTGCTGAGGACATACACATCATTCTTACCGACCAACGGATGCCCAACATGACGGGTGTCGAGTTTCTCGCATCCATTCTGGAGACCTATCCGGACCCCATTCGCATCCTCTTAACGGGCTATTCAGATCTTACCGCTGTAGTTGATGCCATTAATAAAGGTCAGGTATACCTTTACATTACTAAGCCTTGGCAGGAAGAAGAATTAAGACAGAATCTGGAAAAAGCATTTGAAGTTTTTGACCTTAGAAGGCAGAACAAGCAGCTTACAGAAAACTTGTTGGTTGTAAATAGCCAGCTCGAATTCATGCTTCGTCAGAAATTGATATCTTAAAACTCGCATTGAAGCCGAACAATGAATTTACTTAATCTTTTTTTTAACCTCCAAAAACGACCCGCATAATGAGCGCCAGGCCAATTAACGTTTTATATATCGACGACGAAGTACATAATCTAAACGCTTTTCGAGCTGGCTTCAGGCGTTTATTCAACATCTTCCTTGCAGAATCTGCGGCCGAGGGGCGTAAGATATTGGAAACTGAAGACATACATGTCATCCTCACGGATCAGCGCATGCCGGTAATGACCGGTATAGAATTTTTGGAATCAATTCTTGAAGAGTTTCCAGATCCGATACGTATCTTGATGACTGGATTTGCAGATATCAACGCTGTTATTGATGCCATAAATAAAGGAAAAGTTTACAAGTATATTCAAAAGCCCTGGATGGAAGACGAACTACGGATTCATATCGAAAAGGCATACGATATCTATTCTTTACGGCAGGAAAAAAGGGAATTGACGCAGCAAATCCTGGAGACAAATAAAAAAATAGAGGAGTTGCTACAGCAAGATCTTCTGCCTTAAACCACATGCGTACCACCTGGCTCTTTTGCATCACATTCGTCTTTTGTCTTTATGGAATGTCTGCAAAAGGCCAGACAACCTCAAATGAGGGACTGGACTTCTGGGCCGTATTTCCCACTCATATTTCCACATCGCCTACTACTTTGGCGAAAATGTCAATATACATCACCGCGCAAAATAACAGCTCTGGAAAAGTGACAATTGGCGATAGTAGTGTTGATTTCAGTGTTCTTGCAAATAAAATTGTTGAAATTCCCATTCCGTATGACAAGGCGCACATTAGCCCGAATCTATCAAATACCCTGATAAAGAATAAAGGTATACATATTGTTGTGGATCCTGGTCAGGCTAAAGTTGCCGTATTTGCCTTTATATCAGCAAGTGCAAGATCAGAGGCCTATATTGTTCTACCAAAGGAAGCAATGGGCCAGGAGTACTATGCAATTGGTCATGAAGGTAAACCCGTACCCAACTTTGAGGAGAATGGAACTCCAGGGCAACACTATTTAATTGTGACAGCAGTTGAGCCAAACACGCGAATAGTAATCACCAAACCAGATAAATCGGTAGTCACTACATTATTGCCGGATGCTGGTGATGTTTATCAGCTTACCAGCGACCAGGAATTTTCGGGTACCAAGGTACAATCCACGAACTGCTCGACATTCGCGGTGTATACTGGTCATTCAGGCATTGCTTTCAACCATGCTACACAGGATTTAACCTCCTTTGATCCACTTGTTCAACAACTATTTCCTACTGAAAGTTGGGGTAGGACCTACGGTTTAATTCCATTTTCTAACCGAAATTATTTTTATAAAGTCGTTGCGGCTGAAGACAATACGGAGATAAGGATTAACGGGCAGGTACAGGCGGTACTTAATGCAGGAGGGTCTTACATTCCGGCGAATTTGCCGCTTACACAGCCTTTGCTGCTGTCGGCTAATAATCCAGTTTGTGTAGCACAATTCGCTTATGTTCAGGCAGATTTGAGCCCAGATCCTGGTGTGGTGACATTTGGCGACCCGGATATGGTAGTCCTCAATCCTGAAGAGTATAACATTAAACGCATAACGCTTTTTGCCTCTTTCGACAGGACGCCGGAGTACTTTCTTAACATATTCATGAAAACTTCCGGCACTGCCAGTTTTAAAATTAACGGTGCGACCCCTTCAGGTGTCTGGAAGAAAATGCCTACAGATCCAAGCTACTCTTACATCCAAATTGAGTTTAATCAATATACACTCAATCAAAGGAGCCTTACGCTAACTGCAGATGAAGGCTTCAATGCCATGGCGTACGGATTTGGAGAATTCGAATCCTATGCCTACTCCGCTGGCACTAACCTGGCAATAAAGAACTATTTACGCCTAACAAATGTCAATGCGAACGTGACGGATGTAAATGCCTGCATCAATGAACCTTTATCTGTTAAAGTTGTACTACCTGCAAAGGCGAACAAGTTAACTTGGAGTTTCGAAGATCAAAGTCTCAATTTTACCGAGGTAAGTCCCCCAGCGCGAATATTTAAGAATGAAGATGGTGCTACGCAGTTCGAATACACCTACAATAATGGGGTTGTTAGGTACAATCGTTTGGGAATACATCAAATTACTTTAACCGCTGATCTGGATCCTGGTACAAACCCCTGTCCGGAAGATAGTCGTTTGAAGGTCTACACTTACAATTTCGAAATCTCTGAACCTAATTTTACTGTTCCTGACACCGTGGAGGTGCTGGCCGGAGGTACGGCAAAAATAAATGGCCTACCAGGTACGGGTAATTTAACTTACCGCTGGAGCCCCTCTTTTGGCATCAGCGATCCAAATATCGTTAATCCCATCGTAACCGCTGAACAAAGCACCATGTACACGGTCACCGCCTATTCAGATCTGGGCTGTTCAATTGCAAAACCGGTGTTTGTGAAAGTTGTCGACAAGCTCCAGGTTCCCAATACCTTTTCGCCAAATGGCGATAACGTAAATGACGTATGGAATTTGAAGCTTCTGGATACCTATGAGAACGCCTTAGTCGAGATTTTTAACCGCTATGGACAAGTCATTTACCGTAACGTCGGTTACAAAATCCCCTTTGATGGATACTTCCAAGGCCAACCTTTGCCAGTGGGTACTTACTATTACGTCATTTCACCACGAAACGGAAAGAAGAATCTAACCGGCTCACTAACCATCATCAGGTAATGAAAGGAAGATTTATAGTGCTGCTGCTAATCATGATTTCCGGTCTTGCCGGGGCACAACAACGACCGCAATACACACAGTATATTTTCAATTATTACCTGCTAAACCCTGCATTAAGTGGCATGGAGAACTATACCGATGTGAAGATCGGGCACCGGCAACAATGGCAGGGCATCAACGGCGCACCGACTACGACCTTTGTGTCTACGAACATGGTGCTTGGCGATAAGTACTTGTGGAGGAACGCGCTCTCCTTACCGGAAAATGGTGATCCGCCGATGGGCCGCAACTATACGCAGAATTATACCGCATCTCCTGCGCACCATGGCATCGGCATTATCGCTATGAATGATAAAGCAGGACCTTTGTCCTTTCTGGATGTTACACTCACATACGCTTACCACCTCAAGCTCCAGGACGCTTTAAATCTCTCCCTTGGTACAGGGGTAGGTATTCGTCGGGTGTCAATTGATCTCAATGCACTTAGCCTGGAGGACCCGAATGATCCCGCATTAAGTAATGCTGGCAAAGCGCAGCTGAAGCCAGATCTGAATGTGGGCATGTGGCTGTACGGCGCGCGGTTCTTTGCAGGTGCTTCCATGCAGCAGGTGCTGAAACAGAATCTTTCTTTCTCGCCCGACTATAACCAGGGGCGGGAAGTAGGACATTATTTCCTGACTGCAGGTTATAAACTTTTCGTTGATGATGAGATTTCCGCAACGCCGTCCGTAATGCTAAAGAAAGTTGGGAATATTCCGATCTCCTATGATGCGAACCTTAAGTTTGTTTTTAGGGATCGTTTTTGGCTCGGCGGCAGTTACAGGAAAGGAGATTCTTTTGCGGCGCTTGCCGGAATAAACTTCAGTAATGTCTTTAACATCACCTACGCTTATGATTATGCGACCTCAAGATTGCGGTCATATACAAGTGGAAGCCATGAACTCGTTCTTGGCTTCCAGCTGAATAATATGTACAAGCTGCGTAGTACACAGAAAATGTGGTAATATCTTATAACTCCTTACGAAGTCTTGCTACCGGGATGTTCATCTGCTCGCGGTACTTAGCAACCGTTCTGCGGGCGATGTTGTAACCTCGTTCCTTTAGGATATCCGTTAGTTTCTCATCCGCTAGCGGCTTTCGCTTGTCCTCGTTGCTGATGCAGTCTTCAAGAATCTTCTTCACTTCCTTGTTGGATACCTCTTCGCCACTTTCCGTTTGGATAGCTTCTGAGAAGAATGATTTCAGCAGGAAAGTTCCAAACTCTGTCTGCACGTATTTGGAATTCGCAACGCGGGATACCGTAGAGATATCCATGTCTATCTTATCAGCAATGTCCTTCAGAATCATTGGACGCATTTTGCGTTCATCTCCGGTCAACAGGTACTCATATTGATACTGCATGATCGCATTCATGGTCTTCAAAAGCGTTTGCTGCCTTTGTTTAATCGCATCAATAAACCATTTCGCCGAATCTAGCTTCTGCTTAACGAATTGAACGGCTTCTTTCAGTTTTTTATCTTTTTGAGCGGATTTATCATAGTGCTCAAACATGTCTATATACGACCTGCTAACTCGAAGCTCCGGAGCATTTTTGGAGTTCAAAGTCAGGATCAACACACCGTCATTATTGCTGATGTGAAAGTCCGGAATCACCTGAAGCTGCTTTGTGGTCACCTGATTGGAATCTCCAGGTTTTGGATTCAGACGCAGGATCTCGTTGATGACCTCTTTAAGATCTTCACTATTCAACCCTAAAGATTTTTCAAGCTTGTCGTAATGCTTACGTGTAAATTCATCCAGGTAGTTTTCTACGATGACAATTGCTTTTTGGATAATTGGGTTAGAAGCGTCTTTACGTTTAAGTTGTAGCGTAAGGCACTCCTGTAAATCCCTTGCAGCAATGCCCGGAGGGTCGAAACTCTGAATAACCTTCAGCATTTCAAGTACATCTTCTTCTTCCACAATCACGTTCTGTGAAAATGCGAGATCATCAATCATGGATGTTATTGGCCGGCGGAGGTAACCATCATCGTCAAGACTTCCGATGATTTGTTTGCCAACAATAAAGTCGTTATTGGACAGAGGTACCAGGTCTAATTGCTCCTGTAGGCTTTCAAAGAAGGTGCTCTCTATCGCTATCGGCGTTTCCTTCTTATCCTCATCATCATCACCATTATTGTAGGACGTGCTATAGTCATTCTGATTATCATCCTGAAGATAGTCGTCTACATTAAATTCATCTGTATTTTCTTCTTTCGCGCTCGCGTCGAAATCATCTGGGCTATCGTGTAAATCGTCGTATTCACTTACAGGCTCATCAGCTACCATTAAGCTTGGATCCTCAAGTGCGGGATTTTCTTCAAGTTCTTCTTTTATTCGAGTATCTAATGCAACTGTAGGTACCTGCAGTAACTTTATAAATTGTATCTGTTGGGGAGATAGTTTCTGAAGTAATTTTTGTTGTAAATGTTGTTTTAGCATATTGCACAAAAGTATTTTTATACCCGTGCCAAAAATAGGCATTTGGTTTAAGATATAAACTAATAGAGTGTTCCTTTATTGTGATTAGCTGGATTATGTTAAAATGTATTTTTTTTTGTCTTATAAATTTATACTTTTAAGTGGCGACGGATTCGCAATTAAATAAAAATATTATGGGGTTTATTAAAGAATTTAAAGAGTTTGCCATAAAAGGCAATGTCATTGATCTGGCAGTCGGTGTAATTATCGGCGGTGCATTTGGTAAAATTGTCAACTCCACGGTGAATGATTTGATCATGCCACCCATCAGCATTTTAATTGGTAACAAAGGTTTCGTCAACATGTTTGTTCCACTAAATGAGAAGGTAAGAACATTCGTGGAAGCGCATCCGAACGCTTCTCTTGAACAAGCCCGTGCAGTAGGGCCCGTGTTTGCATGGGGTAACTTTGCTACGGAGGTCATAAACTTCTTAATTCTTGCCTTCATCATCTTCTTGATGGTTAAAGCCATCAACACTTTGAAGCGTAAACAAGAGGCTTCTCCTGCTCCAGATGTTGTGATTCCGCCAACTAAGGAAGAAGTGTTGCTGGGCGAAATTCGCGACTTATTAAAATCTAAGCCCAATTTATAAATTCATTTACCGGTAAATACCCAGTGTTTACCGGTACTTCCCTTTTGTTCCTCGCCGCGCTATATGTATAGCGATCACGCTGATCTACATTTGATTCATAATTCAAAGATCATGGAAACTTACAACGGAACAAAAAACAACAACAAAAATTACAGGGTAGGCGTGGGACTGCTAATCGTTCTGATTGGTGTTAATATTCTCCTCAAGAATTTTGGCATCTACATGTTCGACTGGCTATTTAGCTGGCATGTTTTCCTATTAGCGCTAGGCGTGATCATAGGCCTGAAACGAAATTTTACTGGTGGCGGCTGGCTTGCACTCGTGCTGATCGGCGGTTACTTCACCCTACAAGACATCACAGACCTGAACTTCGGCAGGTTCGCCTTACCATTAGGATTAACCATCCTGGGTTTATACCTTATCTTTTCTCCTAAAACCAGCAGGCCCTGGAGGAAACGCTTCAAGCAAGATTCGACGGATTTTACGGGTACAATGCCCATTACCGATACAACATCAAGCTACGAACAGCTAAATCCGGACGGCACCCAGTATGTGCCGCCAACAGCGGAGTTCGACGTCATTGATTCTGTAAATGTTTTTAGTGGCGCACACCAGAATATTGTATCCAAGAACTTGAAAGGTGGAGAAGTAGTCTCCATTTTTGGAGGTTGCGACTTAAACTTAACGCAAGCGAACTTCGAAGGCACCATCATTATTGATGTCATTGCCATCTTTGGGGGCGTAAAAATCATCATCCCACCAACATGGGAAGTTAAAAACGAAGTCACTGCCGTATTTGGCGGTATAGACGACAAAAGAGCACTATCCCCATATCAGGGTGAGGTTCGTAAAGTGGTAGTGCTGAAAGGCGTCGCACTATTCGGCGGTGTTGACATCAGAAACTTCTAACGTATGACCACCAGACCTTTATCCCTGAAAAAGGTCCAGCAGATTGCGATTCCCATTCTACTCGGCTGGACGGCGCTCAACTTCGTCTTATTTCATTATGTACTGCATCTGGAGCTTCGAAATTCCGCTATTGATGCTGTCATCACCAATATCCTGCTTGCACTTGCCTGCATCGTCATCAGTAATATTCTTGGCTATTATCAACCCAAAAAGCAGGCAACCCTTTATGTGCTGTTTATCTCTTTATTGATGACCATCATCCTGCTAAGCCTGGATCATGTAACGTTAGACAAATTCATTCCCAACGCCGGTTATCAGATCTTTCTCGCCTTATCACTACCTGTAAGGTTTTTAATATTCTTTGTCATTTTGGCCTTCTGTGCGCTTGCGAATATCCTGTGGTATAAACTGGAAGAACAAGCTTATATGCAGGAGCGATTCTATCAGGTACAAAACCTCGCTAAAGAAGCAGAATTGAACAAACTTCGCCACCAACTGCAGCCACACTTCCTCTTCAATAGCTTGAACTCCGTTTTCGCGCTAACCATTGTAAATCCAAAAGAAGCAGGAACCATGATCACTAAACTTGCTGCTTTTCTTCGTGGTACGCTGAAACGTGATGACGACACATGGGTGAGCGTAGAAGAAGAAATGGAGTATATTCAACTTTATCTGGATATCGAAAAAGTACGCTTCAGTCACCGCTTGAACGTCGAAATTACGGTTGATGACGCCAGCCTTGAACAAAGACTGCCCGGAACAATCCTGCAGCCTGTAATCGAAAATGCAATCAAATTCGGCCTTTATAACACTTCTGAAGCCATAACCATAGCTGTGGATGTGCGCCTCGTTGACCACCTGTTGAAAGTAACTGTTAAGAATCCATACGATCCAGCCGTGAAAACCGACGGTGGCACCGGCTTTGGCTTGTCTGCAATTAGAAGAAGATTATATTTGCTCTTTGCAGACAATGAACTGATACATACCGAAGCAACTGCGGATAAAACATTTATTACAACCATTAGCATTCCTCAACATGATAAAGACTATTTTAATTGATGATGAGCCACTTGCAAGAGATATCATCAGATACTACCTGGCTGATCATCCTGAAATTGAAATTATCGCGGAATGCAAAGATGGATTCGACGGTTTAAAAGCCATTGCGCAATTCGAACCCGATCTAATTTTCCTTGATGTACAGATGCCTAAGATCAGTGGCTTTGAAATGCTTGAACTCGTGGAGCGCAGGCCCGCCGTTATCTTCACAACGGCCTTCGATGAGTTTGCGTTGAAAGCCTTCGATGTAAATGCGATCGACTACCTGCTCAAACCGATAGAGAAGGAGCGGTTCGACCAAGCCGTAAAAAAGGTGATCGATAAAAATAAAAACGATGGAAATGACACTTCCGAATTGTTAAATACGCCTGGAAACCCTGCACAGCGGAGCCGTGTGGTCGTAAAGGTCGACCGGAGCATCAAGATCATACCGACAGCAGATATCCACTACCTGGAGGCGGACGACGATCAGGTGAAAATCAGCACCGATGAAGGCAATTATTTCAAGAATAAAACCATGTCTTTCTTCGAAAATACCTTAGATCCTATACAGTTTATACGCGTTCACCGTTCCTATATCATCAACCTTAATCAGGTACTGAAAATAGAACTTAAAGAGAAGGAAAACTATGTTGTACTGCTCAAATCGGGCTTGTGGCTGCCCGTAAGTAAAGGCGGATATATGAAGTTAAAGGCCGCATTGGGCATATAAATCAGATAAATTGTAAACAGGCTTATCAATCTATTTGCATTTAAAATAAAATCAAACTATATTTGCACTTCTTATTTAAAAAATACAGTTAAGATATCATACAGTTATGAAAAGAACATTCCAACCTTCGCAAAGAAAGAGAAGAAATAAACACGGCTTCCGCGAAAGAATGGCTACAGCAAACGGTAGAAGAGTATTAGCTTCTCGCCGCGCAAAAGGAAGAAAGAAATTATCAGTTTCTGACGAGCGTCGTCACAAAGCATAATTTGATTGCAGCACGCATAGTGTAACGCAGATCATTCGTATCTGTACTATTGCGATCAAAGCATGAAGAAATTTTATAAAGAAGAACGGTTATGTAGCAGGAAATATTTAGATCTGCTATTTAAAAACGGTTCTTCTTTTTTATTATACCCCTTTCGCGTTTCCTACCGCTTTGTTGATCAAACAGCCGCATTCCCTGTGCAGGTTGTCATCAATGTCCCTAAAAAGCGCTACAAACACGCCGTGGATCGCAACCTGCTAAAGCGCCGCATTCGAGAGGCCTACCGCCTGCAAAAACAAGATGGACTTTATGAATTGCTGCCAGAAAACAATGGGCTTTTGCTGCTTTCCCTACAGTTCGTTGGCAAGCAGAAATACGAATTCAGCTTCATAGAAAAAAAACTCAGCGCCGTTTTAAAGAAACTCCTCAGCAATGTAAAAAATGATCAAGGTAATTAAAGCCGTAATCTCCTGGATATTCCTGACGCTGATCAGGATCTATCAGCTGGTTATATCACCATTGCTCGGGTCAAACTGCAGATTCACACCGACATGCTCGCAATATGGCGTGGAAGCAATTAAAAAGCACGGCCCATTCAGAGGCGGCTGGCTTACGCTGAAGCGCATCGGTCGCTGTCATCCATGGGGTAAACATGGACATGATCCTGTGCCATAATAAACATACCTTTGCCTTATGATTACCATTCTACAAATCGAAACATCTACACAATACTGTTCGGCGGCAATTTCAATGGACGGTAAAACCAGCACGCTTAAAATTGCATCCGGTCAAAACCTTCATGCGGGTTCTCTAACCTTGTTTATCGACGAGGTGCTGAAACAAGCCGACCTTCAGTATACGGATTTAAGTGCTGTTGCGGTGAGTAAAGGTCCTGGTTCATATACGGGCCTCAGAATAGGTGTTTCTACGGCCAAAGGTCTTTGTTATGGGCTCGATAAACCACTTATCGCTGTTGATACCATACAAATGATGGCTGATGGTTTCCTAAATGCAAATCCGGATTTCAATGACCTGGTTTGTCCAATGATCGATGCAAGACGTTTAGAGGTTTATACGGCGCTGTATTCTCCAATGGGGGACGAACTGGAGCCAGTAAGCGCGAAGATCATAGATGAAAATTCCTATGCACCTGAATTGAGGGCTTCCAAAATTACCTTTATCGGAGATGGCGCTTTAAAATGCCAGCCAGTTATCGCAAACCCAAACGCAACATTCCTTGGAGATAATTTCAACAGTGCAGCGAATATGTCGGGCTTGGCTTACCAACGTTTTCAGGCCGGTGCTTTCGAAGATGTCGCCTACTTCGAACCATTTTACCTTAAGGATTTCATGATTACCGTTTCTAAAAAGAAACCATTCTAATTATCCAGCCTTAAGCTGTCCAGATCTACCTTTGCCGCTTCGGCGTTCACTTCTGCCGATTTTGTCGTAAAAAGGATGTTCGTCTGAAAACTGCCCTGATCGCCACCCAGCTGGTAAACAAAAGCATCAAAAGCCTTCAGCCCATTCTTTGAACGGGTATGATCATAGAACTCCGGATATATGGTATTGATCATCAGGTTCTGCGCTTTTCTATAATTCAGATAGAATAAGATGTTTGAGCTTGTTGGCAGCTGGCTGAATACTGCGGTGTACGTCTTATCCAGCGTTAGCAGTTGATTATTCTGATAGCTGTTCCTGAAATCAATCAGGGAGCTTGGATAGAGCGCAAGAATGATGTAGTTGTTTATGATCAGGTAGTAAGGCTTTTTGAAGCTTTTAAAGGGGCTCCCAAAATAGTAGTACAGCAAATCAGGCTCTTTCAATAACCTGATCTCACCATCATAATCATCGCTAAGATCAAGAAGCAACTGCTCCAGCTTTTCTCCGCTGTTCAACTGAACTGCTGCAAGCTTTTGCTTGTTCTGCAGCTGAAAAGTTACGGCCTGCGTGTTGGTATATCTTAGGAAGATGTCGTCCAGATTCAAACGATACTTATCATTAATGGCTGTAATGTTCTGCCGGATGCGTTTATCTTCCTTTATCGTCTTAAACCAGTTCTGTAACTGTTTATGGAACACTTTATAGTTGCCAAAAGCATAAAGCGTGTAAGTTGCCGTACTTGCCGGAAGCACCTTATCAATAGAAAGCTTCTCCGGCTTTTGCTCCGCATAAAGGGAGAAGTAGCTGTCGGCATTGACAACCTTTGTTTCCCCGCTGAAGAAGACCTTCTCTTTACTGAAGTTATAACTTAGTCTCGCAAAAGCCTCCTGTCTGTTTAGAATAGCCAGTTCACCACGATTGAAGTACGGCGTTATCACCTTCATAAAAGGGCCGAACTGTCTAAAATCAACATAAAGGTTTGCCAGACTGTTCTTCGCCAGGCGGTCATTCTTCTGTATGAAGCTCACAAAATCCTTTTGCGTATCTGTTTTCTGATTAGCAATCAGGTTATCAATTACATAGGACGCGGTTGCGATAAGTACAACACGTTTTTGCTGTAAAATATAGAAGGTGTGGTCGCCGGTCTGCACCTGAAAATAGGAAGCATAAGGCTTCAGGGTCAAGCCAACGCGTTGAAACTGTGCTTGTACCATCTTGTCGGTTGCCTCCGGATGAAGTTGCACACCGATCATCAACTCCAGTTTTTTCTGTTCGGCAGGGTAGAGGCCCAGAAAGATATCCTGACCTTGGAAGAGGCTTGTGGTCTCCGGCCGATCCAGGTTGCCTTTTAAGTCCTTAAGTGCTTCCGTCTTCTGCTCGCCAATAAGCTTGCTCAGCAAGTCCTGGCCATCTATAATATTGCGTACGCTCTTATCGTTTTGAAAGCTGAAAACCAACGCAGCATTTTTGCTTACAAGTTCCAGGCTCATGTCGGCCTGCACGCCCGCTTTGTTCAAGGCTGAGAAATACATGTAACTCATCCCAGATATTACAATAACTAAGGCTGCTAGTATGATATATATTTTCTTCATCAGTGTGTAAGCAAATTTAATTTTAATAGTTGGAATACAGAGATACTGCTGCGGTTTTCTTAATTTAGGCAGCTTATCAAGCGCGATACATGAACAAAAATATAGTTTTAACCGCTTCCGTATTTGGCGTCATGGCTGTGATTCTAGGTGCTTTTGGCGCACACAGTTTAAAGGAGAGTATAGGTGAAACAGCACTCGCCACCTGGACCAAAGGTGTAGAATACCAGTTCTACCATGTCTTTGCCTTACTGTTTCTTTCCAACATTAAAGAACAGACGAAGCTGACCAGGCTCGCACATATTTTCTTCAGCATTGGCATCATCTTCTTTTCTGGCTCGCTATACATCCTGTCAACAAAGGCAATCCACCAGCTTGAAATCGCTTCTTACATCGGGCCGATCACGCCTGTAGGTGGCCTCTTCTTTATACTCGGTTGGATGATGTTGTTCTTTACAGCAGCAAAGAAAAATTAAATGGAGCAGAACTTTGATCTCAATTTCCAGGAGCGGGAAACCCTGTTTGTGGAAGTCATTCTACCACTTTCACTTTCCAAGAACTACATCTACCGTGTGCCTTTTGAAATGAACGAGGAGGTTGCACCCGGTAAAAGAGTCATCGTTCAATTTGGTAAAAACAAGATCTACACCGCGCTTATCCGATCCATTACAACAGATGCACCTCAGGTGTATGCTGCTAAATACATCATTGACGTTATCGATGCCTTTCCAGTTGTAAATGCCAATCAGTTTAAGTTCTGGAACTGGATGTCTACCTACTACATGTGTAATGAAGGGGAGATCATGACTGCAGCACTCCCTGCGGGGCTAAAACTCGCCAGTGAGACCATCATTGTCCTGAAGACAGATGCTGACCTCGAAGGTGCGGTCCTTAAAGACAAAGAGCAGCTCATCATCGAATTTCTTAAAAAGCAGGAAAAACTTACCATCGCAGAAATCGCGAAGATATTAGGACAGAAAACAGTCATCTCCCTGGTAAAGTCATTACTCGCCAAAGACCTGGTTTATGTAGCAGAAGAAGTGGTGGAGAAATACCGTCCTTTACTAAAAACCTTCATCTCCTTAAACTCCGCTTACGAGAATGAAGACAAGCTGAAGGAGTTATTTCAAATACTGGAACGTGCACCCAAACAGCTGGACGCACTGCTGGCGCTGATACACTTGTCCAAATCGAATAAAGAAGTATTAAAGGCAGACATCCTCGCGCAAAGTGATTGTGGACAAGCATCTATAAAGTCGCTTATCGATAAAGATATTTTTGTACAGCGTAAGAAGCCGGTTAGTCGTCTATCCCTGGAAGACACCGAAGAGATTCGCAACTATGAACTTTCAGCCGCTCAGACGCAGGCCATCGAAGGTGTGCATGAAGCCTTCCAGACGAAGGAGGTTGTGCTCCTATACGGCGTAACCGCATCTGGTAAAACGCAGATCTACATTAAGCTGATTGAAGAAGCGATCGCTAACGGTGGACAGGCCTTATTCCTGCTGCCGGAGATTGCGTTAACAACACAGATCGTAGAACGGATTAAACATTATTTTGGTGATGCAATAGGCGTATATCACTCCAAATTCAACGACTTTGAGCGTGTCGAAATCTGGAATAAAGTACTTAATGGCACCTTCAAGATTATCCTGGGCGCCCGGTCTGCCGTTTTTCTCCCGTTTCAAGATCTTAAGTTCATCGTTGTTGACGAGGAACATGAAGCTTCCTACAAGCAGCATGAGCCAGCGCCAAGGTACCAGGCCCGGGATTGCGCGGTTTATCTGGCGCATCTCCACCAGGCGAAAGTTATTCTTGGCTCAGCCACCCCATCAATTGAAAGCTACTACAATGCACTTACACAAAAGTATGGATTGGTGACGTTAAAAGATCGCTTCAGTGGTGTTGAACTACCGGTACACCAGGTGGTAAGTCTAACAGAGGAAACCAAGCGTAAGAAAATGGTTTCTTACTTTTCAAGCGTGCTGATCGACGATATCCAGGCCTGTCTGGAGCAGCAGGAGCAGGTTATCCTTTTTCAGAACCGTCGTGGTTACGCAACCATTCTCATCTGCGCAACCTGTGGGTTTGCACCGAAATGCGTAAACTGTGATGTCAGCTTAACCTTCCATAAGAGCAGTGGCAAGTTGCATTGTCACTACTGTGGCTACCACCAGAATACCCTAAACATCTGCCCGGCTTGTGGTTCTGTGCACATTGAGCAGAAAGGCTTCGGCACGGAGCGGGTGGAAGAGGAGCTTGCACTATTGTTCCCTGATGCCCGGATCGTACGCCTCGATGTAGACAGCACACGAACTAAAAACAGCCTGCAGAAGATCATCAGCGACTTTCAGGATGGTACGACCAATATCCTCATCGGAACACAAATGGTCGCCAAGGGATTGGATTTCGACAACGTAAGTCTGATTGGAATTATAAACGCCGATACGCTACTGAACTATCCTGATTTTAGGGCCTTTGAAAGAAGTTACCAGCTGCTTGCGCAGGTTTCCGGCCGTGCAGGGAGACGTGAAAAGCAAGGTAAAGTGGATATCCAGGCCTATGATGACAATCACCGCATCATTCAGCAGGTTGTCGAGAACCGGTATGAAGATATGTTTGAAGATGAAATAGCGGAAAGAAAGCAGTTCAACTATCCGCCGTTTTCAAGACTGATATTCCTCAACTTGAAACATAAAGATCCGGATGTCTTAAATTTTGCTTCAAGAATGCTGGCGAATGGCTTGCGTGCACAACTTGGCAAGCGCGTGCTAGGCCCTGAACAACCATTGGTGTCCAGAGTCCGCAATTACTACCTGATGCAGATCATCGTTAAAGCAGAGAAGGAAACGGCAATCCAGAAGGTCAAAAACCTGATCACCGAAACCATACTTCAGGTAAATGTAGATCCCGCTTTTAAGGGCGTGATCATACAAATTGACGTAGATCCCTACTAGCGGTTGTTTCCGAAATGGAATTGCAAACCGGTGTTCAGTGGGTTCAGCAAGAATTGGGACTGGTAGTTTTTACTAATGCTCCTGTCCGTACTGCCTGGAGGTGTATTTTCAAACTTGTTCTGAAAGTAAAAGAACTCCACATTTCCCTCTACATAAAACGTAAGCTGGCGCAAGACATTCAATTTCAAGCCAAAACCTGGTGCTAAGGTAAAGCCATGTTTTGTGACTTTCGTACTATTTCCTGCATTGATGACACCCTCAAATTCATGGGAACGATAGCCAAGATCTGTTGCGAAATAGGGTTGGACTATGCCGTAGTTGAAATTCTTCTCAAAGCCCATCTTAATGCTATAATCCTGAATATTGCCGCTGCCATTGTCAGATTCCATGACATCAATATCATCGTTGATGTAGCTTCCCGACAAGCGGTAGCTGATCTGATTGTCGTTAAACTTCAAAGAGACTGCATTCAGCGATGTATTGATGTAGTTATCTTTTTTGGAGTTGTTCTGAATTTTAGGCACCTGCATAATCCCGAAGGCACTAACATTAACTGAGTTGTTAAAGCTGCCGTCAACCTGGGCTTCAGCAAGGAAGCCAGTTAGCGAAAATGCACATAGGAATAGTAGTTTCTTCATAAAGAAAATGGAGCTCTAAAGGTTAGAGTGCTAAATTAGTTTTTAAGCGGCTTTAATACAAGGAATTGCCCTGCAGGGCAAAAAATAATCTTTGATTTAGTGGAAGTTAAATCTGTAGCACCAAAATATTCAACCAAGTCTTGAAGCAGATCGGTTATAAAGCCTTATTTTTGGACCAAATGGCATACAAGTTTGTTGACAATTACAGGGAAAGAGGCGCAAGAAAAAAGCTGGTTGAACACCTCAAGTCGAGAGGCATTACGGATTCAAATGTCCTAAATGCGATAGGTAAAATTCCCCGTCACTTCTTTTTTGATGAAACCTTCTGGAATCAGGCGTACAAAGATATCGCCTTCCCTATAGGCGATGGACAAACCATTTCACAGCCCTATACCGTCGCATACCAAACAGAGTTACTGCACATCAAAAAAGGGGACAAGGTACTGGAGATCGGCACCGGATCCGGTTATCAAACCTGCGTATTGATGGAACTGGGGGCTGATGTCTATACCATAGAAAGACAGGAAAACATCTATAACCACACCATCAAGGTATTACCTGGAATGGGCTACAATGCGAATTTCTTTTTTGGTGATGGCTCCATGGGTATCGCAGCACATGCTCCTTATAATAAGATCATAGTTACTGCGGGTGCACCATTTGTGCCAGAGGTCCTGTTGAAGCAGTTGAAAATCGGAGGTATACTGGTGATTCCGGTAGGCAATGAACAAAGTCAGACGATGGTAACAGTCATCCGGATCAGTGAGACGGAGTATGAGAAGATCGAGCTGGATCAGTTTAGATTCGTGCCGCTGGTGGGCGACCAGGCCTGGTAGTTATCCCTTTAATGCCCGGTCCAGTTCCCTTTTAGACTCTCTGTCTTTGATGCTATCGCGCTTGTCGAATTCCTTCTTACCCTGGGCAAGTGCAATTTCAATCTTCGCAAAACCCCTGTCATTCGTATAAATTCTCAGCGGAACAATCGTATAACCCTTCTCCTCGCTCTTTGCCTTCAACTTGCGGAGTTCCTTTTTATGTAACAACAATACACGGTCACGTTTGATGTCGTGGTGGTGGAAAGAGCTGTGGCTGTATTCAGAGATGTGAAGATTCCGCACATAAAGTACATTTCCAATGAACATACAGAAGGCATCCGACATGTTTGCTTTTCCCTGACGAATTGCTTTTATTTCCGTGCCTAACAAAGCAAGACCAGCGTTGAAGTTCTCAACGATATGGTAGTCAAAGTAGGCTCTTTTATTCTTTATTTGTATGTCGTTCTTCATAATTAATAGTCAAATATCCGAAATTCTAATCTATTCACCGGTTAATTGCCGCAATATTCCTAACGGACAATTAGCACCGGAATGGATACCTGGTGTCTCACTGCATTAACGGTGGTGCCAAGTATCAAATCTTTAACCCCTTTATGCCCGTGTGCACCCATAACCAAAAGGTCGAGCGTGTTCTTTTTGGTCAGTTCAGAAATAGACCTTGCTGGCTTACCGAAGCCGATACAAGGTGTTGCATGATAGCCAAGGTTCTGCAGGTTCATGCAATAGGCATCCAGATTATCAGCATCCTTTTTAGTTTCATGATCCATCGCCGAAGTGCCGTGATAATTCGCAACGGCAGTTTCTACAATATGTATGATGAAGTATTCTGCTTCTTTTCCGCCCTGCAATAAGCCATGCCTGATGGTTTGCAAATCATTTTTCGAAAAATCAACAGAGATCCCGATTCGCCTGTAAGCCAAATGCTCAATCGGACCAATCGCCAGGGCATTGCCGTGGGGAACGTTTGATCCTACGCGTTGGTCCTTAATCAGTGGATACACAAAAACAAATACCAGCAGGAAGCCAATGAGTACCGCTACAGGAACGACTAGCCCATAAATTAACAGGCTACTTGCCGACTGTGCCCATAAGCTGATCTCCTCAATCACAAGTTTCACGTTTAGAATCACAATGACGAGCGCACTTGTCCAGGCAAGAATCTTCACCCAGTTCTTCAAAGCAAATTCCTTCATGTGCTTTTTGTCCGAGGTAATATGAATCAAAGGAATAACAGCAAAGCCCAACTGCAAGCTCAATACCACCTGGCTAAGGATTAACAAGCCACCTAAGGCGTCTTCTCCAAAATAGAGTATGGTAAAGAATGCGGGAATAATGGCCAACAGTCGCGTTAGTAACCTACGCAACCAGGGTTGAATGCGTAAGTTCAGGTGCCCTTCCATGATGATCTGACCTGCCAGCGTACCCGTAACGGTTGAACTTTGTCCTGCAGCAATTAAGGCTATAGCAAACAAAGTAGGTGCAACGTTCCCGAAGATATTACCCAACAACTTATGGGCGTCCTGAATCTCTGCAACTTCATGCATACCATTTTTATAGAAGGCAGCAGCAGCAAGAATAAGGATCGCCGCATTCACGAAAAATGCAAGGTTAAGTGCAACTGCCGTATCAATAAAGTTGAACTTTAAAGCTTCTTTGATACCCTTACTATCCCGATCAAACTTCCTGGTTTGCACCAGAGAGGAGTGAAGGTATAGGTTATGCGGCATCACGGTTGCACCAATAATACCGATAGCAATGTATAGCGCCTCACCAGAAAGCACACTTGGCTCAAAACCTTTTGCAATTTCCACAAGGCTCGGTTCCACAATAAACATTTCTACCAGAAAGGAGAGGCCCACAATGAATACCATGGACACGATGAATGCTTCCATTTTCCGCATCCCTTTATTCATCAGGAACAATAGCACAAAGGTGTCGAGAATCGTGATGCTTATGCCATAAAGTAAAGGCAGGTCAAACAACAACTGTAAACCAATGGCCATTCCGATAATTTCCGCAAGATCGCAGGCAATGATTGCGGTTTGTGCAAGTACAAATAAGGGGATGTTCACCCATTTGGGATAGGTGTTCTTCGAGGCCTGTGCAAGATCCAGACCGCGGACAATGCCAAGCCTGGAGCTCAATGACTGCAGCAGCAGCGCAATGAGGTTCGACATGAGTAATACCCAGATCAACTGATAACCAAACTTGCTTCCACCCGCAAGATCTGTTGCCCAGTTTCCCGGATCCATATAGCCAACACTTACCAGGTAAGCTGGGCCAAGGAAGCTTAATATACGCCTCCAACCTGTTCTTTTATTCGTTTCAACACTTTGATGTACCTCGGCTAGCGACTCGCCATCCCGCTTTCTATTCTCAGTCTGCATATTCCTAAACCGTGGTCTGGTCGTTTTTTTTCATATTATTTTTTGCCCTCGCTTCCTCCAAATATCATACCTGTAAGTTAGCAAATTTAATTTTGTATGGCAGTTTAACGCAAAATTTTAAGTCTAAATTCAAAATCAGAATATTGACAAACACTTTACCTCATGCAAAAGGTCGCTCACAGCACTTCGCATATCACTCTTTACTTTCCGCTAAATCGGTTTACTATGATATAGAGCTTTACATAAATTCGCAATGTCAGCACTCAAAACGCATTAAAGAATCCAATTGACCAAAGCAGTTTATGGCTACAAATTAGATTCTGAGGCATGATTTACAACTTTGTTGAAAAAAATAATCTATTAAAAATGCGATCTTTTGCGAATTTAATTTGGTTCAGAATGATTTCTAATTACCTTTGAAAGTAAACAACCTTACATATGGCCGCTGAATTGGACAAAATAGATTTAAAAATACTGAGACTGCTTCAGGAGAATGGTAGAATTACAAATCTGCTGTTATCGCAGGAAATTGGATTATCTCCAGCTCCTACATTGGAACGTGTTAGAAAACTTGAACAATCCGGATATATCAAGAGCTATCACGCGCTGGTAGATGAAGAAAAACTTGGATTGGGCATTAAGACCTTTATTCAGGTGCAACTTGATTTCCATAAGAATAATACCATTCAGACCTTTCTTGATGAGGTAAATCAAATTAAAGAAATTACTGAATGTCACCACGTAACCGGCCAGGCCGACTTTTTACTGAAGGTCTACGTGCATGATATTAAAGCATATGAAAGACTGATCATGGAAAAGATCAGCAAGATAACGGTTGTAAAAACTTTTCAGACGATGATGATCATGTCTACAACCAAAAAAGAACCAATTATACCGTTAGAATACTAACGGTATAATTGAATTTCCGCTAGCGTATTTGCCAGTCAATGGCCGTCTGGCCTTCTGCCAGCAAAATTTCGTTGGTCTTTGAAAAGTGGCGACACCCGAAAAATCCATTGTGTGCCGATAGTGGAGATGGGTGCGCTGCCTTCAGCAAATTGTGTTTTCCTGAATCAATCAGCTGCGCCTTGTTCTGCGCAAACTTACCCCATAGTAAAAATACCAAACCCTGTTTACGGGCAGAAAGCTCCGTAATGACATGATTGGTGAAGGTTTCCCAGCCTTTTCCCTGATGTGATGCCGCCTGATGTGCTCGAACCGTCAGTGTCGCGTTTAGCAAAAGTACACCTTGATCGGCCCAACTGGTTAAATCGCCATGTGCAGGTATCTGAAAGCCCGGAACATCCGTAGCGAGTTCTTTGTACATGTTTCTAAGGGATGGTGGAACAGCTACACCTTTTTGTACAGAAAAGGAGAGTCCATGCGCTTGTCCTGGCCCATGATAGGGATCCTGGCCCAGTAACACAACCTTCACCTTGTCTAGGGGCGTATGCCTGAAAGCATTGAAAACATCTGAAGACTTCGGGTAAACCTGCTCGCCGCGTGCTTTCTCCTCTTTTAGAAATTCCCGAAGCGCTTGCATATAGGGTCTCTCCAGCTCCTGTGCCAACACACTTTCCCATCCGGGTTCAAAAGTTGTCCCCATCTGCTACTTCTTGCTAAACAGGTCCAGCGCATCTTTCTCCAACGTATCTCTTGGAGATTCTACGATGCGGCCGATTTCTTTTCCGTCTTTAGAAAATATGAATGTGGGTACGCGCTCGATGTTCATGCCGTCTATCAAGCCATGCTCCGCTTTTTTCTCGCCATCCACACAGATCAGGGTCATGTCTTCAGCAGCAATGCCTAGCTGATCAGTGATTTTATAAAAATGAGGAACCTGCAACTTGCTGTCTCCACACCATGTACCCATTACAATGGTAATTTTAACACCTTCCATTAAAGGTTTAAGTGAACTCAGTACGGCAGCATCTGGTGCATAGCTTTCATACATCGTGTCATACATGGTTTTAAATTCCGGGAAGTTACACACGCTTTCTCTTGTGCAGTTATTGATCATAATTTCTTTATTTCTGAAGGGGTCCTGCTTTTTCTTGTTCAGCTCTTGTGCACTTGCCTGAAAGCCCACAAAAAGGACTAAAAGCGTTAATAGTTTATTCATAGGGTAGGATGTTGTTACGTTTTTAATTGTTGAATTTAGAAGTTTAAATCTGATTTTAAGTATATAAACACGATATTTGCACAAAATTTACAATTGATTTATGCCAAACATTTTTCGTTTAATAATAGGGTTTTCAATCCTGGGTGGTGCAATAGCACTAATGGTTTTTGGATATTGGGGATGGGGCATTCTCGCTGTGTTAATCAGTATCCTTGTTCTTGCAACATATTTTTATAATGAGAACATGCTGCTGGCACAATGGTTTTTGAGAAAAGACGATATGCCGAAAGCTGAAGGGTTTTTGAAGCGAATCACCAACTATGAAACGCAGCTGGTACGTGCGCAACATGGATACTATAACCTGCTGATTGGTTTGGTTGAATCTAGAAAAGCACCAATGCAGTCTGAGAAGTATTTCAAAAAAGCACTTTCTTTAGGCCTGCAGATGGATCACAATATTGCATTGGCAAAACTTAGCCTTGCTGGTATCGCGATGGGTAAACGTAACAAACGCGAAGCCCAGATGTACCTGACGGAAGCAAAGAAAGCAGATAAGAATAAGTTGCTCGCCGATCAGATCAAACAAATGAAAGATCAGATGGTGATGTTAGACAAACAACAGATCAGATACAGATAATGTAGACAAATCATAACAGGATATCTTGGATATCAAAAAAGGGGTTTCAGCAATGAACCCCTTTTTTATTGCAGCTGTATCTTGGGTTTGTTGCCTATCAGACTGGCGCTGGTACTCAACTGCGCTAAAGACAAGCAAAGATCAAGGACAGGGCAGTTAAAGACCAAACGCACAGCAAACCCACATGAACTGTGCGTTCCGTGTGCGTCTGGTGTGCGTTTGGTCTGGGTTTGCTGTGCGTTTGACCCGAACGCAGTACGCAAGAATGGTATCGCTGTATGGGGGCTGCTGCAGTGGTCCGGATTAGTAAAACAAGGCACGGTATAAACGAAAAAAGCCCGCAGTGTCGTAAGACAATGCGGGCTTTTCATATAAGTTAGTTCTGTTTAAGCGAACCAGGTCATAACATCTTCTTTGCTTGGCATAGGCACATCCATCTTAAGTTTCTTACGCATACCTCCCAGGTCGTTAAAAACCTTGTTTGGATTAGCGGCTTTTAAGTCTTCAATGGTATTGATACCCATCTTGCGGATTGCGGGTACCCACTCCAGTGGTACACCTGCTTCAACAAAATCCTGATCTTCTGTCACCTTAGCCTTTTTCTCCGGACGCATCTGCGGGAAGAACAATACTTCCTGTATGGTCGACTGGTTGGTCATCAGCATCACCAAACGGTCGATACCGATGCCAAGGCCTGATGTAGGTGGCATACCGTATTCCAGCGCCCTTACAAAATCGTCATCCATAGCCATGGCTTCGCTATCACCTCTGGCAGCAAGTTTAAGCTGATCTTCAAAACGCTCCTTCTGATCGATCGGGTCATTTAATTCCGAATATGCATTACCGATTTCTTTTCCGTTTACAAACAATTCAAACCTTTCAACCAGTCCTTCTTTGCTACGGTGCTTTTTCGCAAGCGGCGTCATCTCAATAGGGTAGTCGGTAATGTATGTTGGCTGAATTAAGTTCGCTTCCACTTTCTCAGAGAACAGCTCGTCCACAAGTTTACCACGACCCATGCTGTCATCAACCTCAATGCCCAACTGTCTGCAGGTATCTGCAAGTTCGTTTTCGGTCATTGCAGAAACATCGATGCCAGTATATTTCTCGATAGACTCATACATGGTTAGTTTCTCGTAAGGTCCAGCGAAGTTGATTTCGTGTTTTCCTACGGTTACAACCGGTTTTCCATGAATGGTGGTTGCAATACGTTCAAGACATTCTTCTACCATACCCATCATCCAGATGTAGTCTTTGTATGCCACATAGATTTCCATTGCGGTATACTCCGGGTTATGCGTGCGGTCCATACCTTCATTTCTGAACATCTTACCAAACTCATAAACACCGTCAAAGCCTGCAACAATTAGTCTTTTCAGGTAAAGTTCATTCGCAATCCTTAGGTATAATGGCATATCCAGGGTGTTGTGGTGTGTTGCAAAGGGTCTTGCGGCAGCACCACCATGGATTTGCTGAAGTATAGGTGTTTCAACTTCCATCCAGCCTTGCTCATTGAAGTAGCTGCGCATGGTGTTGATCACCTTTGAACGATTGATGAAAATTTGTTTGAAATCGGGGTTAACCGTTAGGTCGACATAGCGTTGTCTGTAGCGCAACTCCGGGTCTGTAAAACCATCATAGATGTTTCCTTCTTCATCACGTTTAACGATTGGAAGCGGTTTCAATGATTTTGCTAACAGTTTGAAAGAAGTTACATGGATGGAAATTTCACCGGTTTGTGTCGTAAAGGCATAGCCTTCAATACCGATGAAGTCACCAAGGTCAAGCAGCTTTTTAAATACCGTATTGTAAAGTGTTTTATCTTCTTCCGGGCAAAGCTCATCACGTTTTAAGTAGATCTGGATCCTGCCGGTTGAGTCCTGAAGTTCCACGAATGCGGCACTTCCCATGATCCTGCGGGTCATGATTCTTCCTGCAAGGCTGATGCTTTTGTAGGCATCAGGGTTTGTTTCGTAATTGGCAAGTATATCTGCAGCGTTGGCATTGATGTCGAAACGCTCTGCAGGATATGGATCAATACCTAATTTCCGTAATTCGGATAATGCATTACGGCGTAATATTTCTAATTCTGATAAGCTCATATGGATATATGTTCCGGCTTTTGCCGGAGAAGTTTTATGAAAATAAATGACTGCAAAAATAGTAAATCTAATCTGCTTCTACGGCCATTTTGTACATCTCGTTGATGGGTTCAGCGTACTTTCGCTCGATGACCTTACGCTTAAGCTTCATGCTTGGGGTCATTTCACCTTCTTCCATGCTAAATGGATTGCGCTTTAGCTTAAAGTTCTTAATGCGTTCAAATTTCGCCAGTTCATTAGAGAGCTTTCTGATGTCCTGGTTAATCCAGCTCAGAATTTCCGCGTCTTCAATAAATAACTCGGGCTGCGCGAAGTAGGCGTCAGTCAGCTTGAATTGCTCTTGTAAGGTCTCCCGGTTGGGCACTACGATTGCGGTAAGGTATTCGCGCTTGTCGCCAATCAGGAATATGGACTCGATCTTTAAGCTTTTCAGATAGATATTTTCAACAGGTGTTGGATAAACATTCTTGCCATAAGCATTAACGATCATGTTCTTGATACGATCTGTAATCTGCAGATTGCCTTTGTAGAAGCGGCCAATATCACCTGTGTGGAACCAGTTGTCGATATCAATGGCTTCAGCAGTTTCCGCAGGTTTGTTAAAATAGCCCTGCATTACACAATGGCCACGTACCACAACTTCCCCTTCTTCACATTCGAATCCTTCATTGAAGGTCTCGTGGGTCTGTATGCTGATGAACTTTTTGGTTTCAACATCCTGAATGCCAACTTCAATACCTGGTATTACGCGGCCTACTGTTCCGTAAACCTGACGGTGATATTCGGTTACGGACATCACAGGTGAAGTTTCTGTAAGCCCAAATCCTTCCAAAATCTTGATCCCAAGATTCCCGAAAAACTCGCCCACGTTTTTAGGCAATGCAGCGCCCCCGGAGATCATGAATTTTAGACGACCACCGGTTTTTTCTTTGATTTTGCTGAAGACCAGCTTATCAGCAGTATTCTGTTTTAAGGTTAAGATTACACCGGGGTTTTTGCCGGCTTCCTTTTTATTGCGGTACAACTGTCCCGTTTCAAGCGCCCACATGAAGATCTTTGCTTTCATGCCGCCGGTAGCAGTTCCGCTTTTTATGGCTTTATCGTGAATGCGCTCAAGTAGCCTCGGCACACAGCTCATGACGGTTGGTTTTACCTCCGCCATGTTCTTGGCCAGCAGCTCAAGGCTTTGCGCATAGGCTATTGTACAGCCTTGCGCACAGCATACATGGTAGGTTGCTGTACGTTCGAAAACGTGAGATAGCGGAAGAAAGGATAGAAATAGATCATCCTTGTCAATCACAGGGATCTGTTGCAGGCACACTTTCACGTTTTCAACGAAGTTGCTATGTGACAGCATAACGCCTTTAGGTGTTCCGGTTGTGCCGGAAGTATAGATTAAAGAGGAGAGATCAGTAGGACGTAATGCCTGTCGTGCTTCTGCAATTTGCTTAAGCTCCGCTTCTGTGATGTTTTCGGCAGTGGCCAACACGGTATTGAAGTGGATGATTTCTTTTTGAAAATCTGCTGGAACGGTAATCTTGTCCAGATCCGCAAATGCGGGAATAACATAGCGTAGCTCGCGACAGTTCCTTGCAATCTTTAGAATCTTTTTGAAGAGAAAGGGGCTACCAACAAGGATGGACTTGATGCCCGAATCATTAATGATATACTCTACCTCATGCTCAGATAGCGTGGGATAGATGGAGACATTAATTGCCCCAATTTGTTGTATACCCTGATCATAATAGACGTACTCCGGGGAGTTCTCAATGATGAGGCCCATACGGTCGCCCTTTTTGATCCCTTTCCGCAGAAAGAAAGCTGACACGGCGTCAGCGTTTTCAAGCGTTGTCTGAAAAGAGATGTCAATCCAATCATTACCTTTTTTCTGTTTGAGGAAAGTATGATTGGGTGTATGGATGTTCTCTACGACGTTTCTCAAGAGACTTGGAACGGTAGAAAATTCATTAAAGATTACCATATAACTGTTTGTTAATTTGGGAGAGCAATGATAAAGGTTTCATTGTAATTATGCAACCCGAAAGTGTCCCGGCAAATTTAGGCACAAAAAAAGGGGCAAACGCCCCTTTTTACACTCTAATTAATGTATTTAAACAGAAAAACTTTCTCCGCATCCGCAGGAGCGGCTGGCATTTGGATTATGAAAATTGAAACCTTTACCATTTAGGCCATCCGAGAAGTCTAATTCTGTTCCAGCCAGGTATAGGAAGGATTTCATATCCAAAGCAATCTTGATTCCTTTATCTTCAAAAAACTGATCGCCGGTTTTTGACTCGTTATCAAAGTCGAGATTGTAGGACAAGCCGGAACATCCGCCACCTTTTACAGAAACACGCAGGAAATATTCGCTGTCCATATTTCCGTCCTGCATCAGGTGATCAATTTTGCTTTTAGCTTTATCAGTTATTGTAATCATTGTATATCGTTTAGTTTACTAACTATAAAATGTAGGCATTAGAAGACATGCCCGATTTTAAAACTAGTGGTGTGATTTCGCCAATTCGATTGGCTCCATACCATTTTTTACGCGGTAGTCGTTGATTGCAGATTTAATTGCATCTTCTGCCAACACAGAACAGTGAATCTTTACTGGTGGAAGTGCTAATTCTTCAACGATGTCCATGTTGTCGATCGCTAATGCTTCGTCAACAGTTTTACCTTTTAACCATTCAGTAGCTAAAGAAGATGAAGCGATTGCAGATCCACAACCAAAGGTTTTGAATTTTGCATCAGTGATTACATTGTTTTCATCAACTTCAATCTGAAGACGCATTACGTCGCCGCACTCAGGTGCGCCAACAAGTCCTGTACCTACAGATTTACTGTCTTTATTTAACGTACCAACATTTCTAGGGTTGGTATAGTGTTCCATTACTTTTTCTGAGTATGCCATTTTATTTTCCTCCGGACCATTTAAGGCCTGTTTATATTTTTTGTTAGTTGCAGCGCATTAGTGCTCTGCCCATTCGATTTTGCTTAAGTCAACACCATCTTTGAACATTTCCCATAGTGGAGAAAGGTTCCGCAAATGAAGTACCGCTTTTTTGGTGTTCTCAATTGCATAATCAATTTCTGCTTCAGTTGTAAATCTACCTAGCCCGAAACGGATAGAAGAGTGTGCAAGATCATCAGATAGACCAAGGCTCTTCAACACATAAGAAGGTTCAAGGGACGCTGAAGTACATGCAGAACCTGATGACACGGCAAGATCTTTCATCGCCATCATCAGACCTTCACCTTCTACATATTTGAAAGAGATATTGGTTACGTGCGGCAGGCGGTGTTCGCGGTTACCATTTACGTAGCTTTCTTCAAGTACGGTCAATGCACTTTCCAGTTTGTCTCTTAAAGCAGACAATCTTGCTGCTTCAGAAGCCATTTCCAGTCTGCATAACTCACATGCTTTACCTAAACCGACAATACCTGGTACATTAAGTGTTCCTGAACGCATACCACGTTCGTGACCACCACCGTCGATCTGTGCAGTAACTTTAACCCTTGGGTTTTTACGACGGACATAAAGCACGCCAACACCTTTAGGACCGTACATCTTGTGTGCCGTGAAAGCCATTAGGTCAATACCGTCAGCATTTACGTCAACAGGGATTTTACCAACAGCCTGAGTACCGTCTGTCATGAAAAGGGCACCATATTTATGTGCAATAGCAGAGATTTCTTTAATTGGTTGTACAACGCCGATTTCATTGTTACCATACATGATGGTTACCAGAATGGTTTGTTCGGTCATTGCCGCTTCAAGCTCCTGAAGATCGATTAAGCCATCTTCTTTAACGTTCAGGTAAGTAACCCTTGCGCCAAGCTTCTCCAGGTGTTTGCAGGTATCTAAAACTGCTTTATGTTCTGTAGTTGCAGTGATGATGTGGTTACCTTTGTCCTGGTACATCTCGAATACACCTTTAATACCAAGGTTATCTGCTTCCGTCGCACCAGAGGTAAAAATGATTTCCTTTTCAGTACAGCCAATTAGCTTAGCCACCTGCTCACGTGCATAGTCTACACCTTCTTCAGCAACCCAGCCAAAAGCATGATTACGGCTCGCCGCGTTACCGAACTTGTTGGTGAAATATGGGAGCATCGCTTCTAACACCCTTGGATCAAGGGGAGTCGTTGCATTATTATCTAGATAAATAGGAAGTTCCATAAAATATTGGGTCTTGTTTTATACACAAAGATAAGAAAAAAGATCGCCAGCGTATATTTGTCGACTTTTGTATAGTAATTATTCCCTTATTTTTACAATTGGATAACCTTAAAAGATGAATAAAATAGAACACATCGGTATTGCAGTTAAAAACATCGAAAGCGCCAACCTTGTTTACGAAAAAATTCTTGGTACGCCTAGCTATAAACAGGAGCTTGTGCAGAGTGAACAGGTAAATACTTCTTTCTTTAAAGTTGGGGAAAACAAGATTGAACTTTTGGAAGCAACCGGGCCCGACAGTCCGATTGCGAAGTTTCTGGCGAAGAAAGGGGAGGGCATACATCATATTGCTTTTGATGTGGATGACATTGTTTCAGAAATGGCCAGGTTGAAGGCAGAAGGCTTTGTGTTGTTGAATGAGGCGCCTAAGAAGGGTGCAGACCAAAAGTTGGTGTGTTTTGTGCACCCCAAAGATACCAATGGGGTGTTGATTGAATTGTGCCAACAAATATAAAATGGAAATTATCTTCGTTGTTGCTTGTATATGTTTAATAAAATTAGGATATTTGCAACCTTAAAAATAAGCGACAACTAAGTATAAAAAATATAATATCATGAAAAAAGATCTGCATCCATCAAACTATAGGTTCGTAGTATTTAAAGATATGTCTAACGATTATTCTTTTTTAACTAAATCTTGTGTAGATACCAAAGAAACGACTACTTGGGAAGATGGAAATGAATATCCATTATACAAATTGGAGATTTCTCATACTTCACACCCTTTCTACACTGGTAAAATGAAACTTGTTGATACTGCTGGTCGTATCGATAAATTCAAAACCCGTTACGCTAAGAAGTAATTCAAAAATAAAGACTTTTATTTTAAGTCCCGATGCATCTCGCACCGGGACTTTTTTTATTTTTGTTGCTTATGACAATCAATTTATTTGATGATGGTGTATGGAATTCGCTCCGTCCATTGACCTTTACCAGGCCCGTTGCCGATCTCAGGCTGGGTATATTAACAATAGCCGAAAAGTGGTCCAAATACCTGCATGCAGATGCAGGGTTTATCACGCAGGCTTATCTCTCCACCAAATATCAGTCTAAATCAAACGTCGAATTTTACATCAACGGCTCTGTATGTCCTGATGAGCAACTGGTTGATGTTATAAGTGCATTGCAAATCGGGGATGTCCTGATGAAGGATGACCTTTTGCTCGCAGCAAGACTGGAGCCAGGTATGCACTTCGATCCGGTACAGCCGCAAGGACGACCGGTAGCCTATGAAGCAGCCTTCATACGTATTGTTCATCCCGAAGATATATTCAAATTCAATGATGCCGAAATCCGTAAGGATTTCAAACTGTTGACCGCTGGGAGGACTTCCGCCGCGCTTAGCTCCACAAACACTGTAATCGGTCAGGATATATTTGTTGAGGCGGGTGTTGAGGCAGAATGTTCAACCTTTAACACTAAAGCCGGACCTATCTATCTTGGCAAGAACGCGCAGGTATGGGAAGGCGCTAACATTAGGGGATCATTTGTACTTGGCCACGACTCTCAGGTGAAGATGGGTGCGAAGATTTACGGACAAACAACCATTGGACCTTACTGCCGCGTAGCTGGTGAAATCAACAATGCCGTTATCTGGGGACATTCCTCAAAAGGACATGAAGGTTACCTTGGGAATTCTGTATTGGGGGAGTGGTGCAACATTGGTGCAGACTCCAACAACAGTAACCTGAAGAATAATTATGCAGAAGTACGCTTGTGGGACTACCAGAAAGAGAGCTTCCGTAAAACCGGGCTGCAATTTTGTGGGCTCATCATGGCTGACCATGCGAAATGTGCAATTAATACGATGTTCAACACCGGCACGGTCGCAGGTGTGAGCGCCAATATTTTCGGTGCAGGCTTCCCGCGGAACTTCATTCCGGACTTTTCATGGGGCGGCTCGCATGGTTATGAGGTGTACACACTCAATAAGATGTTTGAAACCGCTGCCAAAGTATTCGAAAGAAGGAACATGGTCCTGGATGAAACAGAGAAGAACATCTTAAAAGAAGTATTTGAATTAACAGCTGTCAACAGAAACTTTAAATAACTGCAATGCCTTCGGCACTGCTTAACCTAAACTTATAAAAACCAATATCATGAGGAAAAAAATTGTAGCTGGGAACTGGAAGATGAATATGGACTATTCTGAAGGCCTTTCGTTGTTTTCGGAAATCGTCAACATGGTTCGCGATGAAAAAAAGGGCGATCAGCAAGCCATTATCTGTGCGCCATATATTCACCTGAATAGCCTTGCCAAATTAGGTGGTACAACGGTTCATATCGGTGCGCAGAATTGCCATCAGAATGAATCTGGTGCCTTTACCGGAGAGATCTCTGCAAAGATGGTTAAGTCTGTAGGTTGCAGTTATGTGATCATCGGTCACTCTGAACGCAGACAATATTGTGCTGAAAACGACCTGCTTTTAGCAGAAAAGACTAAAGCTGCTTTAGCGCATGATCTTATTCCAATCTTCTGCATTGGCGAGACGCTGGATGAGCGTAATAACGGTGATTACTTTGAGGTGATCAAATCGCAACTGACAAATGGCATTTTCGATTTACCTGCAGCAGACTTTGCTAAAGTTGTTATTGCCTATGAACCAGTATGGGCGATTGGAACCGGCCTTACGGCATCTTCAGATCAGGCACAGGAAGTTCATGCATTCATCAGAGCAGAGATCGCTGCAAAGTTCGGCGCAGAAGTTGCAGAAGGCATCAGCATCCTTTATGGTGGTAGCTGCAATCCGAAAAATGCTGCGGAGTTGTTCGCACAGCCCGACATCGATGGCGGCCTGATTGGCGGTGCATCCTTGAAATCCCGTGATTTTACAGATATTGTTAAAGCATTTAATTCCTAATGCAGTATATACAAGTAACTTTTACGTTCCAAAGTATAGAAGCGTATCAGCAAGATCTACTCATCAGTGATCTTGCTGATATCGGCTTTAACACTTTCGAAGATACCGCGAAGGGCTTTTCAGCATTTATTGAAGGCGATCAATTTCAGGAATCTGCTTTAAAAAATCTGTTGACTGATGCCATTGGTGACACGCTGGAATACAGCTACGAGGTCGCGGAAATTGCGGGGCAGAACTGGAACGAGGAGTGGGAGAAAAATTTCGAGCCTCTAATAATCAGCGATCAGTGTTACGTACGGGCAACTTTCCATGCGCCAAGACCGGAGTATCCCTTTGAGATCGTAATTGATCCGAAGATGGCATTTGGTACGGGGCATCATCAAACCACAACCATGATGATGGAATACATCTTGACCATGGATCTTGAAGGTAAGAAAGTGTTAGATATGGGTTGCGGAACGGGAATCCTGGCCTTCTTAGCGGCGAAGAAAGGTGCAACAGCGCTTACTGCGATCGACTACGATCAGGTTTGTTATGAAAGTACCGTTGAAAACGCGGCTTTGAATAACATTGATGGCATCGGGATTATTTGTGGGGGAAAAGAAGTTATTCCGGATACCGAGTTCGACGTGATTCTTGCCAACATCAACAGGAACATTCTGTTAGATCAGATAGACCGGTATGCAGCCGTCCTAAAGGCAGGTGGATCGATCGTGTATAGCGGATTTTATGAATCTCCGGATTTAGAGATGATCAAAACCGCCTCCGCTGCCGTGGGTATCGAATACCAGGACCACAAAAAGATTAATGACTGGGTTGCTGCCCGTTTTTTAAAAAAATAACGTTTATGCGTATACATTTCATTGCGATAGGCGGTAGTGCTATGCACAACCTGGCTATCGCACTACATAAAAAGGGCTTTCAAATCACCGGCTCTGATGATGCGGTTTTTGAACCATCCAGCAGCAGACTTGCACGCTTCGGCTTATTGCCGGAGGTTATGGGTTGGGATGCTGATCGGATCAGCACAGCGCTCGATGCTGTGATTCTAGGCATGCACGCTTTCCCCGATAACCCAGAGTTGTTGAAGGCACAGGAACTTGGCGTGAAGGTTTATTCTTATCCGGAATACATCTATGAACAAACCAAGGATAAGTTAAGGGTTGTTATTGGTGGTAGTCATGGTAAAACCACCATCACCTCCATGATCCTTCATGTACTAAACTTCTACAATCGTGATTTCGACTATCTGGTTGGTGCGCAGTTAGCAGGTTTTGACACGATGGTGAAGCTAACAAATGAGGCTCTGGTAATCATCATTGAAGGCGACGAGTACCTGGCTTCGCCGATTGACCGGAGACCGAAGTTCCATCTTTATAAGGCCAACGTTGCCGTCATTAGCGGGATTGCATGGGATCACATTAATGTATTTCCAACCTTCGAAAATTACATTGAGCAGTTCGACACTTTCATCAATACCATACAGCCAGGCGGTAAGTTAATTTACTGTGAGCTAGATGCGGAGGTGAGGAAGGTTGTGGAGGCATCAGCGGCTTCAATTGAGAAGATTCCTTATCAGATTCCGGCACATGACGTGCAGGATGGCATAACACGGTTGCTGCCAGGTGGAACACCACTGAACGTTTTTGGTAACCACAACCTGATGAATTTGAGTGCTGCAAAGCACGTTTGCGCAAGCCTGGATATTTCTGAACAGCAATTTGACGAGGCGATCGCTTCATTCAAAGGTGCTGCAAAACGCCTGGAGCTGATTGGTCAAACGGCTACTTCAAATGTGTACAAGGATTTCGCACACTCGCCATCGAAGCTTGAAGCGACAATTACTGCCGTGAAGTCTCAGTTTCCTGACAGGAAGTTAGTTGCTTGTATAGAGTTGCATACATTCAGTAGCTTGAATAAAGCCTTTTTAATGCAATATGAAAATACGATGACGAAGGCAGATCAGGCAATCGTGTATATCGATGAAATTACATTTAAACACAAAAAAATTACACCGTTCACGGAGATGGATGTTCAGGGGGCTTTTAAAGATGATAATTTAATCTTCTTTAACGACAGAACGGCCCTGGAAAGCCATCTTTTAGCAATGAATTTTACTAACACGAACTTATTGCTTATGAGTTCAGGAAATTTCAGCGGTTTAGATCTTATTAAACTGGCACGCGAGTTGAAGGCCTAGGGGAAGAAACACACAGTTAAAAAACTATCATGAACATTATCGGTAAAAATATTCGACAGCTACGACAGAAAAATGGATGGAGCCAGGGGGAAGTCGCTAAACGCTTGAAGATTTCCATACCTGCATTTTCCAAAATTGAAACGGGCATCACAGATATAAATATCTCCAGATTAGAACAAATAGCAAACCTTTTTGAGGTGTCTACAATGGACATCATTTCTAAAGAAGGAGAAAACCCACAGTCGGTAAACTTTGAAGAAATTAACAGCCTCAAAGAAAGATTGTCTGCACGGGAGGAAGAGATCATCAAGCTTCAAAAGAAGGTTATTGATCTTTACGAAGAAATAAGAGGCGAAAGCTAAAAATCCTTACGCAATGTCATGTGCCGCTTACCAAAAGCGGCACCCGTTGCTTCATGAATGGCCAGCATCTTATCATTAAAATCACCTACCCAGGACATTTCCAGTTCCTCATATTGATTCAGCGGCAGCACATACTTGCCTAATGTAATAAACAGCGCTGATTCAAGTCCATGTTTCTGATAGGCCGTTTTCGTACCCATTACTATCGCGCGCATCCTGGAAACACCTTTCCAGCGTCGATATGCGAATATTAACATCTGCAGTAATCCAAGCTTACCATTAAAACCTTTGATCATTTGATTTGCATCTGGAATGGTCACTAAAAAGGAGGCTGGTTCTCCATTTACATAGGCAAACCAGATCAGTTTTTCATCCATTATGGTCTCCATCTTCTTAAAGGACTCCATCAGCGTTTCTTTTTTGATCGGTACAAAGTTCTTGAAGTCTTTCCAGGCATCATTGTAGATCTCCATCAGGTCGCTTACATACTTTTCGGAGTTCTTCTTAGAGAAATGTTCAAAGGTATAGCCTGGCTTATTGGCTACCCAGTTTGCAATTTTGGTGAAGCGCTCGGGAAATGGTTTTGTGATATCAAGGTGATTGGTAATTTGCTCATAAGCAGTCTCAAAGCCATAAGCTTTGAAGAGTTGGTGGTAATAGGGTGGATTGTAGTTCATCCCGTAAGAGGGTGCTGTAAAACCTTCAACAAGCAAGCCCCAGAAAGAGTCATTCTCCCCGAAGTTAATTGGTCCTTCCATCGCCTTCATGTCCTGCGCTTTCAACCATTCTTCTGCAGTAGAGAAAAGCAATGTAGCTGCTTCAGCATCATCGATACATTCGAAAAACCCCATTCCACCGGTAGGTACCTCGTATTGCTGCGCTTTCTTAAAATTGATGAAGGCGGCAACACGTCCGACGATCTGGCCTTGATCATCCTTTAGAATCCATCTGGTACAAACACCATGACTGAAGAAGGGGTTTTTCTTAGGATCAAAGATTTGTTCGACATCCTGGTCTAAAGGACAGATCCAGTTTTCATCGTTTTTATAGATCAGGTGTGGAACGTTCAGAAAAGCGGTACGTGTACTTTTATTATTTACTTCTATGATCTGCATGCTTGTTGAATGGGCCATAAATTAAAAAGCATCCTGTTTAGGATGCTTCAATATTAAGTTTTTTTTACCAGTTAATAATCATCGTCGTCGTCAGAATCAAAAGTATCTAAGGTGTCCAAATCATCCAAAGGCAAATCAAAGTCGTCTTCATCATCGAAAGGAGACATTTTGCTAAAGCTGATGGTTTGAATCCCCTGTAAATTCTCATCTTCAAAGCCGGTATTATCAACAGAACTTCTCTTAGCGGATTTCTTAGTCGTTATCATACAAATCAAATAAAATAGCTGGTTAACTCTTTAATTAAGATACAAAATGTTTTTTTGGGGTGTATTGGTTGTACCCTGCAAAATTAAAAAATAAATAAATCTTACAAGCTGAAATTTAAAAGATGTGTGAAAATTACACTTGGGATTTCAGGGCAAAAAAAAAAGTGGTAAAGATTTTGGCTTTACCACTTTTAACACACAAATGAAACCCTGAATTGAGATATTGTTTTTAGGTTAGGTGAACATATCTTTGACCAATTCTATAAGAACGCGCTTTAACAAACCATGTTTGTTTAATTTCTGATACAAGTTTAGTACAAACTTAAGAACCCACCAGATTATTTGAGTTAGTGGTAGTCTATCCTGAGTAAACGGTAATATTTATCGAATCGGGATCTGTATTGTTACCATTGTGCCGGTTTCACCCCGTTGTCTGATGTGGATTTGTATAAATATGTCTTCAGTTTGATTCAACAATTGTACACGTTCCTGTGTGAGACTCATTCCCTTACTCGTGTGATCGGTATTCTTTAATTTCTGGGAATTCTCAATACCAATCCCGTCATCAACAATGTTGATGAGCAACTGTTCCTGATCTACAACCTCCATGGTGATGTTGATGTGGCCACCTTCCTCCTTAGGCATGATGCCATGCCAGATTGCATTTTCTATGTAGGGCTGGAGCAGCATAGAAGGGATTAAAATCTCTTCTTTATCAATATTCGGATCGATCTCTATGGTATAATTTAATTTACCTCCAAAACGTTTTTTCTCCAGTCCGAGGTAAAGGTTTAAATATTCAAGCTCTTCCTCCAGGGAGATGAAGCTTTTGGTACATATTTCAAGATTCTTACGAATCAATCTCGCAAAGCCTGTTAATATCTTGTTGGCAGAGGACGTATCCTTTGTATTGATGTAATGTTGCACAGAGTTCATCACATTAAAAATAAAGTGTGGGTTCATCATCGCCAGAAGGGCACGCTGCTCCAGGATGAGGATTTTATGTTTCAGCACAAGTTGTTTTTGTTCCTGGTTTTTCTGCCATTTGGTGATAATTACGGCAATCTTGTAGAAAGTGAAACTCGCGGCTATTAACAGCACAAAAATGAACCAGTTTCTTTGCCAGAAATGTTCCTCCAGCTTGAACTTTATTCTTGTCGGATCACTCCAGTCTGTGCTGTTGGATCTGGTACTGATTTCGAAAGTGTAATTGCCTGGTGATAAAGAGGAGAATTCCAGGCGACGGTTTCGGGTTTCTGTCCAGGTGTCTTCTGGTTTGAGTCTGAACCGGTATAGTAAATCCTGTTTTTGAAAGTCTATCGCGCTAAAGATAAAAGTAATGTTGTTTTTTGATGGGTTCAAAGCCTGGAGGGTGTCGGCAACCTCCAGGTTACTGTTGTTGTTTAAGATGGCGGACACGATGACCTTAGGGGCTTTATTCTTCTTCGTGAAGCCCTTCTTAGGAAAATAGACTAAGCCATTATTTGTTGCAAAGTAGGCTGTTGTTTTGCCGATGTAAAGGTCGTTAACATCGTTCTTTAACAGGGCGTTTGTATATTCAAAACTTTGAATCTCAATTTCCGGCCCGTCTATACAGATGTTGTTAATACCATTGTTCGTAATAACCCAGAGGTGATTACCATCCACAAAGAGCTTTTTGCAAATGTTGTCGGCAAGGCCATCGTTGACGGTGATCTTCTTGATGATTTTTCCGTCCTGAATATAGGCAAGTCCGTACCCGTCCGTCGCGATTACAAGCATGCCATTCTCTAATGTGTTAATGTCATTAATGCGTTTTTCGCTGAAGTATGCTCTATCCGCAGCTGTAATAAGGCCAGGCGCTCCGATGGCGTTTAAGCCGTCAATGTTTGAGTACCAGAGTGCACCTTCCTGGTTGAAGTGAACAGCATAAGCCCGGCCAGCATAGAAGTTTTGGCCTTTGCTCAGCTTCAAGGCATGGAACTGAAAGTTTTGTAAGGGATTTTTGATAGAGAAAACGCCTGAGGCAGACGCAATCGCCAGCTCATTCCTAGAACTGAGGCTAAAATTTTTAACGGCGATAACTGAATTGGTGACTTCTTGCAGCAACTCCGGTTTTTGTACGCCATAGATGTCGTTAATACGTCCAATACTGAAATCGGTGCTGAAGTACATCGACTGATTTAGGCTATCAATATGCAGCTGCTTAATATTCCCTTTAGCACCGATAGTCTCCAGCCTGAGTTCACGAATGGAAACAGCGTTTTTCTCCAGGACGTTTATGACGCCCTTATCCATCCCTAACCATAATCGTCTATGCTTATCTTTGGAAATACTTTTTATATAATTGCTGGATAGTCCTTCTGCCTGCCCGATTATGTAAGTTCGATTTTCCTCACGGGGGAGCATGTAAATCCCATTTGACGTGGTGAACCACATGTTATCGGATCTATCCTTAATTACCTGGCTGGTTGGTATGTTGTGCAGGTACTGTTTTGCAGGCGATCCTTTCTGATACACGGTTACGCCTTCGTTGTTGCTGAGCCATAATTCCGTGGCGCTGGCATGAATGAAGCCAAGCTTAGTGTTGAGCATGGCTTTAGGAATATGGAGCTCAATTGTACTTATACCATTATCAATTGATCTCAAACCGGTTGCATCAAGCAGCAGCAGTTTGCCTCCGGTCTTGATATCTATTGTCTTGTGCGATAGCGTATTAGGGATGTGCGTTGCAGGATAAAAACTGCCGTTTTTATAGCGCATCACAGCATGCTCGTTTATGATCCAGATGTTCTGCTGTGCATCCTGGTACACTGAGGCATTAATAAACTGCATGTTCATATCCCTGGAACTAAAGCGCAAAAGCTTGTCGCCATCGTACATGTACAAGATGTTTTTGTTACTGCCGAACCACAACCTACCCTCATCGTCTTCAAAAAAGGATATTATGATTTCCGTAATATTCAGCTTTCGAAGTAAGTCGGAATTTGATTTATTAAATATTTTGCCCTTTTTAAAATAGCTTAGCTTCCCACTGAAACTGAGGAACCAGATCCTGCCCAAACGATCCTCCTTGATCTGTAGAATCTGATTGTCGGGCAAACCATCATCAATACTGAAATTCCGGAAGTACTTTCCGTCGAATCTACTTACGCCTGCGTCGGTACCTATCCAGATGTAGCCTTGGCTATCCTGAATACTGAAAAAGCAGGTGTTACTGGGTAGTCCGTCTTTAATGTCGTAATGTTCGATGTAGCTCGTCTGCGCGATGAGCAGCTGCGTTGAAAAGAGCAGGAGTAGAATGGAAGTAAAAAGAATCTTTATTTTAAGCACCAGGCGCAATTTAGAGCTGTGTATAATTTCTCACCCTTTCCAGGAAGTCGCTTGCCCTTCTTCTGGAAACCGCGATGCGCTGTCCATTTTTTAGGGTAAGTTCCAGGCCATTCCTGGAATTATATTCCTGAAGGTAGTGTAAATTTACGATGCTGGACTTATGAACCCGTACGAACTCGCCTTCGGGCAGGATTTCTTCGTACTCTTTCAGCACTTTGGAAACGGTAATCTTCTCATCATCATGTAAATAGAATACAGAGTAGTTGCTGTCTGCTTCAATGTGTACGATTTGACTCAAATCAATTAGCGTGTATCCCTGGCCGTTCGGTAAACTAATTTTGCGAACATTTTTATGCGCTAAGTCTTGCTTAAAGTTCGAAAGTCTGCTGTTCGCAACTGGGTCATGCTGCTGTAGCGAAATGTATTTTACAGCTTTGTCTACCGTTTCTTTAAGTTCATCAATATCAATTGGTTTTAAAAGATAGTCTAGTGCGTTGGCTTTAATAGCTTTCAGTGCATACTGGTCATATGCAGTTGTGAATACCACATGTGCTTTATGCTGCTCAGCGGCACTAATTAGCTCGAAACCATTCTGACCAGGCATTGCGATGTCAAGAAAAATTAAATGTACCTGATCTTTTTGAAGGAGCGTTTTTGCTTCAGCGACTGACTTTGCTATTCCGGTGATATGCACCACTTTACAATTTTCCTGAAGCAAAAAATACAGGGAGGATCTTGCAAATTCCTCATCATCAACGATTATGGCATTAATTGTGCTAGTCATTCGAATTCGTTTGTGTTAATATACTAGAAATCAGCTGTGTAGCAGTGTGAAACTACTACACAATTTCTTTCTCAATGCCACGAAAAAGTTCATAAACATTCGTAGTTAATCTAAATTGCAAATTAATCAATCTACATTCCCATGAAGAATATAATACAAGAAGATCAAGATACTGCTCAGCAAACTGAGCGTATTTCAAGTTCAACCTTGCCTCGGCGTTCCTTCCTCCAGTTTGCGGGCGCGAGCGCAGTAGGGGTAGCATTAATGGCTGCCGGCTGTAGCAAAGATAAAGATTACGTTGGTCCGACGGACCCCATTGTACCTGGAGAAGACAAAGTTAATCTTGGATCGGGTGATACGGGGCTGTTAAATTTTGCGTATGCGCTTGAACAGCTGGAAGCTGCATTCTATACGAAAGTTGTGGAATCTCCATGGTCGGGTATAAATGCGACTGAAAAGGAGTACCTGATCGACATTCAGCTGCATGAAATTGCGCACCGTGAGCTATTGAGAAATGTTCTGGGTGATGGTAAGATCGGAAATCTGGCCTTCGATTTTAGTAAGGTAAATTTCGCTGACCGTTCATCTGTATTGGAGGCTGCTAAAGAAATGGAAGATATCGGTGTAGCGGCATATAACGGTGTAGCACCACTGTTAAAGTCTAAAGACTTCTTAACAGTTGCTGCGAAGATCGTTTCTGTAGAAGCCCGACATGCGGCATACATCCGCGAAACGATTAAACCAAACGACTTTACAGCCGGTGTTGTAGGATCTAATGGGCAGGAGCAGCCGCTTAAGCCAGCAGATGTGTTATCCCGTGTTAAAAAATACATCACTACTGAAATCAACGCTAGTAATTTACCAACAGCTTAAACAGAACGACAATGAATTTTTTAAATATACTTAATGAAATCGAAAAGGTTGACGGCGAGATCTATGAACGCATCAGCCCACGCAGAGCCGCAATGAAGGACTTCTTTAGCTTCGGTAAAAAAGTTGCTGCTGCTTCTGTACCACTTGCTGTGGGAACCATGTTCAAAAAGGCTTACGGACAGACTGCTAGTCCTGCGATTATAAATGCGCTAAACATTGGTCTTGCAATTGAGCACTTTTCAGCAGCATTCTATACAAGAGGTTTTAGTGAAGCTGCTTTTGGTAGCGGATCAACTGCAGCCGCAGATAAAGCAGCAATTGGAATCATCAGGGATCATGAATTGGGCCATGTTAAATTCTTACAGGATACGATCAAAGCTGCAGGTGGTACACCTGTAGGCGTGGGCTCATACGATTATACAGGAAACAAGGAGTTCTCTGAACCTTTTAAAAACTTCCGTAGTTTTCTTCAGATTGCACAAGGCCTTGAAGATACTGGCTTGCGCGCCACTAAGGGTGTTGCCGGAGATTTATTAGGCAGTCCATATCTGTCTGCTGCTTTGGGCATGCATGCTGTAGAAGCACGTCACTCGACCAAAATCAGGTTGATGCGCATCAGCAGGGGACAATCAGGAACTTTACAGCCCTGGATATCTTTAAATGACGAAACAGATGGCCGCTTAGGTCAAGGTGCTTATGCTGGTGAAGAAAACGTACAACAGGCGGGAAATACCATCACAGGTATCAATGGTAACTCAGCTGTTGATTCGGCGAGAGCTTCTGAAGCTTTCGATGAACCTATCACTGTAGCTGCACTAAGAACTGTTTTAGGGCAATTTAAAGTGAACATTTAATTTTAGCAAGAAACGAAAACGGCGGTCGATTTCTCGGCCGCCGTTTTTTTATATCATTAAGAAAAGGAAGTTTACTTGTTGTCCTAGTAAGTTATTACCTGTTCTTCCATTTCTTTTGGTAGTTCACGATAGTTATATTTCTGACCACGTAGCTGCGGGATAAATCCAGCTTCCATGATGGCTTCCTGAATACCTTTTGCCGTAAAACGGTGTGGCGCACCCGCTGCGGATACCACATTCTCCTCAATCATAATTGAGCCGAAATCATTGGCACCTGAATGCAGACACATCTGCGCTACGGACTTACCTACAGTAAGCCAGCTTGCCTGAATGTTCTTAATGTTCGGCAGCATGATACGACTTAATGCCAGCATCCGAATATATTCGTCACCAGACACGTTGTTGCTTATGCCGCGAAGGCGTTTAAGTAACGTGCCATCGTCTTGAAATGGCCATGGTATGAAAGCCAGAAAGCCATTGGCATCTGCAGGTTTTTCGGACTGTACCTCTCTAATCCATACCAGATGCTCAAAGCGCTCCTCGATGGTTTCCACATGCCCGAACATCATGGTGGCCGACGTGGTAATGTCCAGCTGATGCGCTGCCCGCATCACGTCCAACCATTCTTGTCCACCACACTTGCCTTTGGAAATCAACCTGCGGACACGGTCGTTCAGAATTTCTGCACCTGCACCAGGAAGAGAATCCATGCCTGCCGCCTTCAAGGCGCTCAGCACTTCTGTATGCGTCATGCCTTCGAGCTTCGCCACGTGTGCGATCTCTGGGGGGCCTAAAGCATGTAGCTTTAGATCCGGATAAAGTTCCTTTAGTTTCTTAAACAAATCGGCATAAAAACCGAGGCCCAGATCCGGATGGTGCCCACCTTGCAGGAGCAATTGATCACCGCCTAATCTAAAGGTTTCTTCAATCTTTTGCTTGTAGGTTTCGATATCCGTAATGTAGCTATCCTCATGACCGGGGCGTCTGAAAAAGTTACAGAACTTACAGTTCGCAATGCACACGTTTGTGGTATTTACATTCCGGTCGATTTGCCAGGTGACCTTCCCGCTAGGAACTTGTTTTTTACGCAGTTCGTTGGCAACATAGGCGAGTTCAGCTGTACCCGCATGATGATATAGAAAGACACCTTCTTCTTGTGATAAGAAGTCAAAATTCAAGGCCCGTTCCAGTAAATTGGCAGTATTCATAGGACAAATATACCATTACCTATGAGATTATTATTTCACAAGAATATCACATTTCCCCTGTCGCGAATAGCTATATTTGCCGGAACTTTTTTATATTTTATGGTAGATTTTAACCGTTTTACATTATCCAATGGCCTTCGGGTTTTGGTTCATGAAGATGATACAACACCAATGGCCGTGCTAAACATTCTTTATGATGTAGGCGCCAGAGACGAAGAGCCTGGGAAAACCGGGTTCGCCCATTTATTCGAACACCTCATGTTTGGAGGTTCTATTAATATTCCGAGTTACGATGAGCCCCTGCAAAGGGTAGGTGGAGAAAACAATGCTTTCACCAGTAACGACATCACGAACTATTACATCACCTTACCTGCAACAAACCTCGAAACTGCCTTCTGGTTGGAAAGCGACCGGATGCTTAGTCTGGCCTTTTCAGAGAAGAGTCTGGAAACGCAGCGTAATGTAGTATGTGAGGAGTTTAAACAACGCTACTTGAATCAGCCTTATGGTGACGTATGGTTGAAACTTCGGCCTTTAGCTTACCAGGTTCACCCTTACAAATGGGCAACCATCGGCCAGGATCTGGCGCAGATTGAACATGCCAGGATGGAGGATGTGAAAGCATTTTTCAATAAACACTACAATCCAAGCAATGCCATTATGGTTGTTGGGGGTAATGTGAAAACAGAAGAGGTGCGACAGCTTGCGGAGAAATGGTTTGCACCGATACCTTCAGGTAATAAGTATGTGAGAAACCTTCCCGTAGAGCCTGAACAAAGCGCTCCAAGGAAGGAAATCGTTTACGCTGATGTGCCTTTAAATGCGATATACATGGCATTTAAAATGCCGGCTCGACGAGATCCTGCTTATCAAACCTTCGACTTAATGTCGGATGTATTATCGCAAGGGCAGTCATCGCGTTTGTACAACAGCCTCTTAAAGGAACAGCAGCTTTTTAGCGACATACACGCTTACATCACCAGTAGCATGGATGAAGGTTTGTTTGTGATTGAAGGCAAGTTGATCGAAGGCGTTACAGTACAGGAAGCAGAAGCGGCAGTTTGGAAGGAACTGGAATTCATTAAAACGACGCGGGTTACGGATGAAGAAATCACCAAGGTGAAAAATAAGTCAGAATCCATTATGGTCTTTGCAGAGCTCAGCCTGCTTGACAAAGCGATGAACCTTGCTTATTATGAACTATTGGGAGATGCAGATTGGCTGAACGCAGAGATTGACAAGTACCTGGCTGTAACGCCGGAGAAGATTCAGGAAGCGGCACAGGCAACTTTCCATCCAGACAAATGTTCCACATTGTATTATTTGATCAAAAAAGATGCTTAATAGAACGCTAACACCTGAATTCAGACAGGTTAATGATATAAACTTTCTCGCTCCAGTACACCAGCAGTTAGATAACGGTATTCCAGTTTTCACCATTAATGCCGGGCAACAACCACTTGTAAGAATAGAATTTATTTTTGAAAACGTCAATTTCGATGCAAATAAGCCCCTTCAAGCGATAGCGGTGAACCAGCTGATTAACAATGGTACGCCAACGCTCAGCGCTAAGGAAATTGCTGAACAGGTTGACTACTATGGTGCTTTTCTACAAACAGAATATGGCGCGGACCAAAGCAGTGTCCGTGTTTATACGCTAAATAAACATCTTGCGGCTGTTTTGCCGATTTTGAAATCCATCATCACGGAGAGCATCTTTCCGCAACAGGAGCTTGCCATCTTTGTGCAAAATCAGAAGCAATCGCTTCAGGTGAACATGCAAAAGAACGACTACCTTGCCCGTAAGCATTTTGCCAATGAGATATTCGGTGACACAAGCTACGGTTCTGATATCGAGCCATCGCACTATGACGCTATCCAACGTCAGGATTTACTTGAATATTTTAAATCGGCTTATAAGCGTGAGAACTGCACGATTTTCGCCGCAGGTAAATTTGACGATGATGCCTTCAAACAACTGAATTTGAATTTCGGAGGCAGCTGGGGAGAATCGACACCATCGAAGTTGAATGTTTTCAACTTCAAACTCAATGACAGAAAGCACATTTTTATAGATCGTCCGGATGCGGTGCAATCGGCAATTCGCATGGGACGGTTGGCGATTAATCGCAGCCACCCAGACTTTCCGGGATTTCAGGTGCTAAATACCTTACTTGGTGGTTATTTTGGCTCCAGGCTGATGGCAAACATTCGTGAGGATAAAGGGTATACCTATGGCATCGGTTCCGCTGTCGTTTCTTTACGTGATGCCGGGTATTTCTTCATTGCGACTGAGGTTGGTGCAGAAGTTTGTAATGACGCCATCAACGAGATTACGCTTGAAATTGAACTGCTTAAAAACCAGCTTGTGGAAACACAAGAACTCGATCTGGTTCGTAACTATATGTTAGGTGCCATGTTGGGTAGCCTTGAGAATGCCTTTTCTCACGCTGACAAGTTTAAAAATCTATATTTCTCGAAGCTGGATTACGGTTACTATGATCGTTACATAAACATAGTAAAGACAATAACACCGGATGAAATTATTACCCTGGCAAATAACTATCTAAAATTGGAACATTTCACCAGTGTAGTTGTTGGTAAACAAATTTAATATATATGCCGCACTTAGATAAAGATAAACTTGTCTTTACTTTTAATCCAAACCTTGACAATATAGACTGGACGCACATCTGTTCGATGTTCTATAACGTTAACTGGCGCACCCGTGTTGAAGAGGAGATCAAACTTGCTTTTAGTAACAGCAGCATTACGCTTTTCGTTTACTATGAGGAGCAGATCATTGCCTTCGGGAGAACCATTGATGATGGTCGTTATTACGCTCAACTTGGTGACATTATTGTTGACCCTGCCTATCAGGGTTTGGGACTAGGCAAAAGTCTGGTTACTAAAATCAATGAAAAACTTGAAAACTATCACTTTGTGACTTTGACAGCAGCACCTGGCAAGGGCGACTTTTACACGAGCCTGGGCTGGAAAAAGCAAACGACTGCATTTATCTGGCCTCAAGGTCCGAAACAATTGCGTCAACATACAGAGCCTGAAACTGAATAATTGTCAGTTTCAGGTTAAAAGACCAGGTATATAGCTTGCGCCCTTGTGTATTCTCTAATATTAATGTAGTTTTGCCCGGCAAATAATAACTCCTAAATTATTTGCTATGCAACTCGACCCCCAAAAATTTATTGCAGAAGGACTGACTTACGACGACGTGTTGTTGGTACCCGCATATTCCGAAGTGCTTCCACGTGACGTGGACACGCAAACATATTTAACTAAGAAAATACGCCTTAACGTTCCTGTTGTTTCTGCTGCCATGGACACGGTGACGGAATCTAATCTCGCTATCGCAATTGCACAAGCAGGTGGCATTGGCATGCTTCATAAGAACATGAGCATTGAGCGTCAGGCTGACGAGGTTCGCAAAGTGAAGCGGTCGGAAAGCGGCATGATCCAGGATCCGGTAACTTTGAGCAAGGATGCTAAAGTTGCTGATGCTTTTCAGATCATGAATAAATATAGAATTGGTGGTATACCGGTTATTGATGCGGACCGCAAGTTGGTTGGGATCATCACTAATCGTGATCTAAGATTTCAGAAAAACATGCAGCGTCCCATCTCTGAGGTGATGACAAAGGAAAACCTGATCACTGCAGCGGAGGGTACAACTTTATTTCAAGCTGAAGAAATTCTTCAGGATTATAAAATAGAAAAACTGCCGGTTGTTGATAAGGAGGGGCGTCTGGCTGGGTTAATTACCTTCAAAGACATCCAGAAATTCAAGAATTTCCCTAAAGCATGCAAAGATGAGCATGGCCGACTTCGGGTTGGTGCGGCAGTTGGTGTTGCAGCTGACAACATTGACCGCGTTGCTGCATTGGTGCAAGCCGGTGTGGATGTCGTTACAGTTGATACTGCGCATGGGCATTCAAAAGGCGTAATCGACATGGTTGTTGCCATCAAGAAACGTTTTCCTGATCTTCAGGTAATTGCCGGGAATATTGCAACGGCTGATGCTGCGCGGGCTTTGGCTGAAGCAGGTGCTGATGCCGTTAAAGTCGGAATTGGTCCAGGCTCAATCTGTACGACCCGTATCATTGCAGGTGTTGGTGTACCTCAACTTTATGCCGTTTACGAATGCGCGCAAGCGCTTAAAGGAACTGGTATTCCTGTAATTGCAGATGGTGGTATTAAGCAAACCGGTGATATTGTGAAGGCAATTGCTGCTGGTGCAAGTACCATCATGGCAGGCTCATTGTTTGCTGGTGTTGAGGAATCACCAGGTGAGACCATCATCTATGAAGGACGTAAATTTAAGTCTTACCGTGGTATGGGTTCTGTAGAAGCCATGCAACAAGGATCTAAGGACCGTTATTTTCAGGATGAGGAAGATGTGGTAACGAAACTTGTTCCGGAAGGCATCGTAGGGCGTGTACCCTATAAAGGAACCCTGGGTGAGGTGATCTATCAATACATCGGTGGATTACGTGCCGGCATGCATTACTGCGGTGCCGCAACGATTGAGGCACTTCAAAATGCTAAATTTGTTCGTATCACTGCTGCCGGTATGCGTGAAAGTCACCCACATGATGTTTCCATTACTAAAGAAGCACCGAATTACTCACGATAGTAACTATACGGTCGCCCACAGGGCCACGCTAATATATAAGTATATGAAGCCCCAATATGGCAATTGCCACATGGGGCTTTTTTGTTTCTGCAAGGAACTTCTTTTCTGAGAAGCTTTCCAATAGCTATATTCGTTATTAAGTGAAAAATTTATGAAATCAATTTGTGTTTACTGTGGTGCCAACTTTAATGGTGATCCCTTACTTAAGGCGGCTGTCGAGAAGCTAACGGCAGAGATGGCAAGTCGTGGCATTCGCCTGATTTATGGTGGTGGTAGTGTTGGGGTTATGGGCTTGATTGCAGACGGCATGCTAAGGCATGGCGGTGAAGTGATGGGCATCATTCCTCAGTTTCTGATGGACAAAGAAGTGGGACATAAGGGTTTAACCGAGATGGTTGTTACGACCAATATGCACGAGCGTAAGCAGCGGATGGCTGACCTTGCTGATGGCTTTATGATCCTTCCGGGCGGCTTTGGAACGCTGGAAGAGTTCTTTGAAGTACTAACCTGGCTTCAGCTTGGCCTTCACAACAAGGCTATTGGCGTGTTAAATTTAGGTGGGTACTATGATCACCTGTTCGCGCAGATGGACGTTATGGTAGCGCAACGCTACCTGAAAAAGACAAACCGTGATCTGGTGTTTAATGAGCAGGATCCGCTGGAACTGCTGGAGAAAATGATGCATTTTTCTGCAACACCTGATGAGGTGTGGTTCAAGGATAGGAACCTAACCTAGGCATACAAAGTGGTGGCCTCGAAAACTTACTTCCGTAAAAATTGTATTTAATGTATTATTAAAACAATTGTTAATACCATGGAAAAGATGATTCAAGCCGTATTCAACTCAGAAGTTGAGGCTTTCAAAGGCTTACAAGCCATTCAGCAACTTGGCAATAATAAGGATATTTCTGTTGGGGAAACCTATATACTGACAAAAGATGCGGAGGGGAAAACTTCCATTCGGTCGGCTAAAGATAGCGATGCCGGATCTGGTACGCTTGGTGGTGGGGTGCTTGGTGGATTAATCGGGCTGCTCGCCGGACCACTAGGATTATTGGTCGGTGTTGCCGGCGGGATGATCGCCGGATCTGCTTCTGAAACCCTGCGTGCTGAAAATGTTTCGGACTACCTGGATGCTGTCGCGGCGAATGTACCTAATGGCCGGTCGGTACTGGTTGCGCATATTTGGGAGGACTGGGAAGTGCCTTTGAATACAGCAATGCTTTCGCTTACAAGTGATCTAAGCAGATACAATCTGGACGAACAGGTGTATGTTCCGGCGCACTCTGAACTCACTAAAGTTGGAGAGGACATCAAAGCAGCAGAAACGAAATATCTCGAGGCCGATGGCGCAACAAAGGCGGATTGGAACAACACCTTACAGGAGTTAAGAACAAAACGTGAGAACTTGCAACGTAAGTTAAACATCAATGTTGATCATCAGGAACAGCAATATCAAGCCTGGATAGATCATCATACGGAAGAACTTGAGCAGGATGAGGAGATGAAGGAAAGGCTGCGCCACCGCGCTGCTGCACAAAGGGCCAGGTTGGAAGCGTTGAAAAAGAACCGGTCTGAATACTAAAGATCCGACTGATGTTAAAATATATAGATGTCCTCAAGTTTGTAAACCATGGCAACCCTGTAGCCAGACAAAGGGTTGTGAAAACGCCTGAGGAATGGCGTGCAGTATTAAGCCCGGAGGTTTATGAGGTAACCCGGCTGAAGGGTACGGAACGTGCATATAGCGCAGCGATGTGCAGCTCATTCGAGCCCGGTCTATACGCTTGTGCCTGTTGTGGCACCCTGTTGTTCGACGGGCGCGAGAAGTTCGATTCCGGCACCGGCTGGCCATCTTTTACACAGCCTATTGAACCGGGTGCTATCGCCTATGAAAATGATAGAAGTTACGGTATGCGCCGCATTGAGGCGCTATGTAGTACCTGTGATGCCCACCTGGGTCACGTGTTCCCAGATGGTCCGCCTCCAAGTGGATTAAGGTATTGCATGAATGCGCTCTCCTTGAATAAAATAGAAACACCATTTGAGAAAGCTGTTCTGGGGGGTGGGTGCTTCTGGTGTACAGAAGCCATTTTTAAGGAACTGAAGGGCGTTGAAACCGTTGAAAGTGGCTTTAGTGGTGGTGCAATTGCAAATCCCACATACCGGGAAGTTTGTTCAGGGAGAACCGGCCACGCGGAAGTGGTGCAGGTGACTTTTAATCCGGCAGAAATAACCTATGAAGATCTGTTAAGAATCCATTTAAGCACGCATAATCCGACAACGCCCAACCAGCAGGGTGCAGATGTGGGGACGCAGTACAGAAGTATTATACTGGTAAGTAACAATGATCAAAGGCGCAGTGCCGAAAAGGTACTTGCTGAAATGCAGGCCATATTTGACCGCCCAATTGTTACGGAGATCAAGCAGCTTGAAGCATTTTACCTTGCGGAATCAGAACACCAGGACTTTTATTTGAAGCATCCTGAGGAGGGCTATTGTCAGGCGGTCATTGATCCGAAACTGGCAAAGTTCAGGATGTTATTCGCCACATCAAGGAAATAAAGGGCTATAGATGTTGATTATTTGGCTGGGAAAATCATTATTTTAGGCCAAATAATCAATATCAATGAAAAATGGATTGTGGTTCTCCTTGTTGTCAGCGCTTGTTTTACTGAGCTGTCAACAGCAGAATGATGAAGATAAAGTAAAAGAGGTCGACAAGGATGGTGCTGTGGAGATGAAGGTCGAAATAAACCATCTTGACTCCGCACGTGATGTCATGAAAACGGAAAAGATTTTCTGGGTAAAAGGCCAACAGGAAAAAACCGTTATTGATTTAGATACGGTACCTGCCTTAGGTACTTCGACTGAAGTTGTTAAAACCAGTTCCGGTGATGACACGACAGCAACGATTCAGAAAAATTACAAAATATTTATTACGGTGAAGTAGCATGAAGAAATCTAAATATGTGACGCTTGTTTTGATCACATCCGCGTTAGCTGCATGCAATAAGTCGGAACCAACTGAACCCAATTGGGACAGTAATGAAGTTTATATGCGCTCGGATTCAACAGCTTCTTACACGCATACTCAAGGTTCATATTTACCTTTATTCCTTTGGTACTATGCATTCAGGCCATACGGGATGTTTGGCGCAAATGGCTTCAGGCATGCGGGCTACTATTCAGGTGCATTAAGCAGGAGTTCAAACATCGGCAGTTCAGCAGCGAAGAGCAAAGCCCTTCGTGGTGGCTTCGGAGGTTCCCGGTCTTTCAAGGTTGGTGCCTGATGAAGCGTGTATCCATAACGGCTAGAAATAACTGGCAAGCTGCTGTTGAGCAACTTGGCTTCGGCTTTCATACCGATGATGTTCCTTATTGGAAGGAAGACGCGTATTATCAGCTGAGCAGCGCGGAGATCGCCGAACTTGAAAAAGCCACAAAGGAGTTGTGGCGCATGTGTTTGATTGCTGTTCAACATGTAATTGACCATAAGTTATATCCGCTGTTTTCTATACCTGAGCAAGCAATTAAGTACATTGAACACAGCTGGGAAGCAGATGAGCCCTCCATTTACGGACGCTTTGATCTTGGTTATAATGGATCGGAAATCAAGCTGTTTGAGTTCAATGCAGATACCCCAACATCATTGTTTGAAGCCGGGATTGTACAATGGTTCTGGCTGCAGGATTATGAGAAAAGCGCTGACCAGTTTAATTTAATTCATGAACAGTTAATCGCTTACTGGAAGCACCTGCAGCCTTATCTTCATGATGGTCCGCTGCACTTTGCCTGTATCAAGGGATCACTGGAGGATCTGACAACGGTGGAATACCTGCGCGATTGTGCCATTCAGGCTGGACTTGATACCAGGTTGATTTTCATGGATGATATTGGTTGGGATGATGCCAGCGGTACATTTGTAGACATGGAAGACCAGACCATTCGTAACATTTTCAAACTATATCCATGGGAGTGGATGGTTGAGGAGCCTTTCTTCGAGAAGCTGCTCCTGAAGACAGATATACGTTGGATTGAGCCCGCATGGAAAATGATCTTGTCGAATAAAGCGATTCTTCCAATTCTGTGGGAGTTATTTCCGGAGTCCCCGTATTTGCTCGAAGCTTATACAGAGGCGGAAAATACTTTAACGAACTATGTGCGAAAACCAATATTAAGTCGCGAGGGTGCCAACATCCAGATCATTCGCAACGGCTATGTGGAGGCGCAGACCAAAGGGGAATATGGTGCTGAGGGTTTCATCTGCCAGGCTCATTTTGACGTCCCAAAATACACCGGAAAGACTGCTGTAATCGGTTCCTGGGTAATCGGGCAGGAGGCCGCGGGCATCGGAATACGGGAAAGCAGCGGCGTGATAACTGAAAATACTTCGAACTTTATACCACATCTAATCAAAAACTAAAAAACAAACCAAATATGAACATGAAAAAAGCAATAGGTATGCTCCTGTTAATGGGAAGCTTTATCGTCGCTAAGGCGCAGGTGGAGATCATTCCAATGCCTGCAGAAATGACCACTCAGCAAGGCACATTTGTCATCAATTCGAAAACAAAACTGATTGTTAAGGATGCCCAGGCGCAAACTTCCGCGACATTCTTGAATGAATTTCTTCGTGATATTTACGGATTTCAACTGGCGACAAGCAAAGTTGCGACACCAAACGCCATTTCGCTCAGTGTCAATAAAGGGATGTCCAACACTTTGGGTGCATATAAGTTCGGATCATCCAAGACTGGTGTAGAAATAACAGGTGCAAACCCTGAAGGTGTTTTCTACGGCGTTCAAACGCTTATACAGCTCCTGCCGGTAGAGAAAGCTAGCGCTTTGTCCATTCCTTTAGTACAAGTAAAGGATGAGCCTAGATTTGGCTACCGCGGCATGCACCTGGATGTTGGAAGACACTTCTTCCCTGTTTCTTACATCAAGAAATACATCGACTATATCGCGATGCATAAAATGAATTATTTTCATTGGCATTTGACAGAAGATCAGGGCTGGCGCATTGAAATCAAGAAATATCCAAAATTAACTAGCGTTGGTGGCTATAGAAACGGGACCATTATTGGTCGTTTCCCGGGCACTGGCAATGACAATCAAAAATACGGCGGTTTTTACACGCAGGAAGAGGTAAAAGAGGTTGTGCGTTATGCGCAGACCAGATATGTAACCATTATACCAGAAATTGAAATGCCTGGTCACGCCTCTGCGGCAATTGCAGCTTATCCGGAATTGAGCACTTTCCCAGAAGAGTCTACCAAGTTCCCTCCAAAAACAGTATGGGCTGGTCCGACGACTGGTAAGCAGGTTCAGCAGACCTGGGGTGTGTTTGAAGACGTTTTCAGTCCTTCAGAGAAGACCTTTAAATTTCTTGAAGACGTTATTGATGAAGTAGTGGCATTGTTTCCAGCGCCCTACATACATATCGGTGGTGATGAGAGTCCAAAAGAAAACTGGAAGCGTTCAGCATTCTGTCAGCAGCTGATCAAAGAAAAAGGCCTTAAAGATGAGCATGAATTGCAAAGCTATTTCATACAAAGGATGGAAAAATACATCAACGCTAAAGGCAAGAAAATCATCGGGTGGGATGAAATCCTGGAAGGCGGATTGGCTCCAAATGCAACCGTAATGAGCTGGAGAGGTGAAAAGGGTGGAATTGAAGCAGCAAAACAGAAGCACGATGTGATCATGACCCCAACTACTTACGTTTATTTTGATTATTCACAGACCAAGAAAGAAGATTCTGTAACCATCGGTGGTTATATTCCCCTTAAAAAGGTTTACAACTACGAGCCTATACCAGGTGAATTGGCTGCAGATGAGCACAAATATGTTTTAGGCGCGCAAGCGAATCTATGGACAGAATATGTTAAAAACGCTAAAAAACTAGAGTACATGATTTTCCCACGCATGACTGCATTGAGCGAAGTGCTTTGGAGCAAAAAGGAGCATAAGGATTGGGATAATTTTCAGCCAAGATTGAAGCGCCAGCTTAAACGTTATGACTTGTGGAAAATAAACTATAGCACTGAAGAGTGGAACCCAAAGACTGAAGAAGCGTCAAGCACAAAATAATATGACTTACACGGCATCACCAGACAGATATAAACAAATGGAGTACCGCAGATGCGGTAAGAGTGGAATTAAGTTGCCTTTAATTTCATTGGGATTATGGCATAATTTCGGGGACGTAGATGTCCCCGAAAATTATAGAAAGATCCTTCAACTGGCATTCGACAGCGGCATTACACATTTCGATTTAGCGAATAATTACGGTCCACCATATGGTACTGCGGAAAGTAATTTTGGAAAGCTCTTAAAGCAAGACTTCCTACCTTATCGCGACGAGCTAATTATTTCCACGAAAGCCGGATACGACATGTGGGCAGGGCCTTACGGTGATTTTGGATCTAAGAAATACCTCACGGCGAGTTTAGACCAGAGTCTGAAGCGGATGGGCTTGGACTATGTTGATATCTTTTACCATCATCGTCCGGATCCGGAGACGCCACTAGAAGAAACAATGGGTGCACTTGATTTATTTGTGCGACAAGGCAAGGCGTTATATGTGGGCATCTCAAACTATCCTGCAGATCTTGCCGCCCGGGCATTCGACATTTTAAATGATCTGGGTACGCCATGCTTGATACATCAACCGAAGTATTCCATGATGGAACGCTGGGTAGAAGGCGGATTGTTGAACTTGCTGGAGGAGCGGGGTGTGGGCTGTATTCCATTTTCGCCACTTGCACAGGGTCTTCTGACGGACAAGTACCTGAACAACATTCCGGACGATTCAAGAGCGGCAAAAGCTAGCGGACATCTACAAACAAATGAGATTACGGCTGATAAAGTGCAGCAAGTAAGAAAGTTGAATGATATTGCCTCATCAAGAGGACAATCTTTAGCGCAGATGGCTTTATCATGGTTGTTAAAAGATCCGCGTGTGACTTCCGTGTTGGTCGGTGCGAGTAGGCCGGAGCAGCTGGCGGATTCGCTGAAATGCCTGGAGCGGCTTGATTTCACTCCGGAAGAATTGGTCCGCATAGAAGAAATACTCCGCTAAGGTATACATAGCCCTGCCGATATAATTAAGGGCTATACCAAAACCCAAATCAGACTATAGTTTGATGTAATTAAGCCATACCTTGCCTAAATGAACATAGAATTCAATAAGAACGAAGATATCAACAAGCAACTTGCATTTCATGTTAAAAGCAGGTTGAAACAAATATACAAAGGCGGCGGGGAGAAAAGTGCAGCCAAGCAGAAGGAGAAAGGCAAGCTGCTGGCTCGCGAACGCATAGATTACCTCATCGATGACAATAGTGACTTTTTAGAAATTGGTGCTTTTGCAGCTGAAGGCATGTACGAAGCCCAAGGTGGTTGTCCATCTGCAGGCGTGGTCTGTGGCATCGGGTATGTTTCTGGCCGACAGTGCATGATTGTTGCGAATGATGCTACTGTAAAGGCTGGTGCCTGGTTCCCGATGACCGCAAAGAAAAACTTGCGTGCACAGGAAATTGCGATGGAAAATCGCCTTCCGGTTATCTACCTGGTAGACAGTGCTGGTGTGTATTTGCCTATGCAGGATGAAATTTTCCCTGATAAGGAACACTTCGGGCGCATGTTCAGAAACAATGCGATGATGTCTGCTGAGGGCATTGTTCAGATTTCAGCGATTATGGGTTCTTGTGTAGCAGGGGGTGCTTATCTGCCCATCATGAGTGATGAAGCCATGATTGTTGAAGGCACGGGTTCTGTTTTCCTTGCAGGTTCTTACCTGGTAAAATCGGCAATTGGTGAGGACATAGATAATGAAACATTGGGTGGTGCCACAACGCACTGTGAGATCTCAGGTGTTACCGACTACAAGCACCCGAATGATCAGGCCTGTTTAGATAGTATCAAGAAGATCATGAGCATGTTAGGTGCACCGGAGCATGCGGGCTTTGATCGCATTAAGCCTGCGATGCCGAAAGCTGATCCAAAAGAGCTTTATGGAATTCTTCCTGAAAACAGGGAGAAGCCTTACGAGATGCTGGATATTATCCATCGTCTAGTTGATGACTCAGAGTTTGAAGAATACAAGCAGTTGTATGGACAAAGCATTGTATGCGGGCTTGGCCGGATTGATGGCTGGGCAGTGGGCATCGTTGCCAATCAACGTAAAGTAGTAAAATCTAAGAAAGGAGAAATGCAGTTTGGAGGGGTAATCTACTCAGACAGTGCTGATAAAGCAGCAAGGTTTATCATGAACTGCAATCAAAAGAAGATTCCGCTGGTCTTCTTACAAGATGTTACTGGCTTTATGGTTGGTAGCAGGTCGGAACATGCTGGAATTATTAAGGATGGAGCAAAAATGGTTAATGCAGTTGCAAACTCCGTGGTGCCTAAGTTTACCATCATTATTGGGAATTCATATGGTGCTGGCAATTATGCCATGTGCGGAAAAGCATACGACCCGAGGCTAATTTATGCCTGGCCAAGTGCTAAGATTGCGGTGATGGGTGGCGCTCAGGCGGCAAAAACATTATTACAAATTCAAGTCGCTTCGTTAAAAGCCAAGGGCGAAACAATTACGCCAGAGAAAGAGGCTGAATTATTGCGGGAGACCACAGATCGCTACAATAGTCAGACTACGCCATTTTATGCGGCTTCGAGGCTGTGGGTAGACGGCATTATTGACCCGCTGGAAACAAGAGAGGTAATTTCAATGGGCATTGAAGCAGCTAATCAGTCGCCTATTAAAAAGGCCTTTAATGTAGGGATCATCCAAACTTAGTAGCTTACTGAACATTACATGAAAAAGATTTTTTTACTGCTGGTTATAATGATGAGCTATGCGGCCGTTCAGGCGCAAGTGAAAACAGTGTACTTTAATGAAGACGACGAGATTGTCACAGACTCCACCGAAGCCTATTCTTATGCATTAATCGGCCGGGTAACGGGCGACTCTGTTTATACGGTTAAGAAGTTTGACGCAGAGGGGTATTTGATGATGACTGGCTCTTACAAGGACGATATATTCAAGGTTCCTCATGGTGACTTTGTTTATTATGACTGGGTTGAAGTGCTTTCACCTATGGGAAACTACGTCATTCCACCAAACGGAAAAGAGCGCTTTATCAACCTCCGGGGCACCTTCAGGGACGGTTTACGTGAAGGTCGCTGGATTACCTATTATCAAAATGGTAGTATTAAGGACGTTATGCACTACAGACGGAACCTTATGGAAGGTGAATACCGGAATTTCGATTATAAAGGAAATCTTGAAATCTTGGGTAACTTTGTAAATAACAAAAAAGAAGGCACCTGGGTAACCAAAGGTGGCCGTGTTGTTTACCAGTTTAAGAATGACAAAATTGTGTCTACCTCAAGGAAGTCGAAGAAGCAGCTGGAAACAGAACGAGCGGCTGCAAACAAGTAATATAATCACTTTATCAAATTACCATGGCTGCAACCGCATACTTGTACATGCTGATGCGAAAGCGTAATTTTGCGTTTTAAAATAAATACTATGTCTCAAGAAATAGAACACGTTCAATGCTTGATTATCGGATCAGGGCCGGCAGGGTACACCGCTGCAATATATGCTTCGCGTGCTGATCTCAAACCAGTTTTGTATACTGGAATGGAAGCGGGGGGACAACTTACGCAAACCACAGAAGTAGATAACTTCCCAGGCTATCCAAATGGCGTTACAGGTCCTGAAATGATGGAAGACCTCCGCAAACAAGCCGAACGCTTCGGAACGGATATCCGGTTTGGATATGTGAGTTCGGTAGACTTTTCATCGCTTCCCCACAAAGTGGTTGTGGATGAAGTAAAAACCATTACTGCCGACACGGTGATTATTTCTACCGGTGCTACTGCCAAATGGCTGGGTCTTCCAAGCGAGCAGCAGTACAATGGATTTGGTGTGTCTGCTTGTGCGGTATGTGATGGCTTCTTTTTTAAGGGACAGGATGTTGCTATTGTAGGCGCTGGCGATACTGCCGCAGAAGAGGCAACTTATTTGGCCAAGCTTTGTAAAAAAGTTTACATGTTGGTTCGTCGTGATGAGTTTAGAGCTTCAAAAGCGATGGTTCACCGTGTATTGAATACCGCAAACATAGAGGTGATTTACAATACGGAAGCGAAAGAAGTGCTTGGAAACGGAAAGAACGTTACAGGTCTTCGCACGATAAACAATCAAACCGGTGAGGAAACCGACCTGGAGGTTGAAGGCTTCTTTGTTGCCATTGGCCACAAGCCTAATACTGAAATCTTCAAAGGCTGGTTAGAGATGGATGAAACCGGTTATCTGAAAACTATACCTGGAACAACGAAAACCAATGTAGAAGGTGTTTTTGCATGTGGTGATGTTCAGGATCACTATTACCGTCAGGCGGTTACCGCTGCGGGTTCAGGCTGTATGGCTGCTTTAGACGCAGAGCGCTATCTTGCTGCTAAAGAGGATGAAGTGAAGGTTAGTATTTAATATATTTATTTTTTGCTTAGATTGCTTGGGTTAAAAGCAATCTAAGCAAATGAATTATTCAAAATCAATACTGCTTCAATCCGCATTATTCTACGGGTTATTTTCATTATTTTCTTGTACAAATGAGCAAGCTGAAGTTAAGCAACCATCCACGGACACCAAGGTTGTAAAACAAACATCAGCTCCTTTTCCCTTCTATAAGGAGCTTGCTGTAACGCCGGGCTTCGGCTTTGAAGTCGTAAGTTGGGGCAAAGGGGTCGACAGTCTGGGCGGCTACCTGATCTTAATGTCCGACTCCCTTAAAAATAATTATAAGTCTTTTGCAGTTGAACGTGAAGGAATCATTCGTGATGCCTGGAATATGGATCTTGATAATGATGGAAATCCGGAGATATATGTTGAGCTGAAAAGTGAAGGCAAGAAAGCCGATCTGAATGTTTTCGAATACTCAAGGGGTAACTTCCAGAAGATCAATTTTCCTGGACTTCCATCGAAACTTAAGAAACTTTATGGTGGCGACGATAAGTACTTCATCAAAGAAGGGGAGTTGTTCCGTTCTTTCCCAGTGGTAAACCCACAAGATACTACCGAGAAAGCAGGCGCCATTAAAGTCGTGCGCTATAGCCTTCGTGGTAATCAGTTCTCCACATCCGAACTCGAGGTTGAAACTACGCCTTAGTCTTTAAATTGGGTGCTGAGACGTTCGAACTTTTCAATCAGGAGTGCTATGCGCTCCTTTTCTCGTTTCATAGCGACCTTACGAACCAACGAAGAGCAAAAGATTACCCATCCCAAGCTGAATAGTACCAGGGAGTATTGAATCCATACTTCTAAGCGTTCGAGCATTTCAAAGAAACACAGGGTAAGTCCGATGCTTAAAGCGATGGTGTAGATCCAGTACAACTTATTATATAGGCTGAATCTATTGATCTGGTATAACTTCAAACTTTCCAAAAAGGCCTTTGGATGAATGGTGAAATCGTTGTTGGCGATTAGTTTATGCCCCTGATACATAAGGAAGGTATAAACGCCGATAGAGGTGATGATGATGGTTAGTCCGGCATGCGTAGTCCAGGACTGCACGTCATAGAAAGTCCATATCGATGTGATGGCTATAAAAGACAAAGCCATCCCCGCCAGGTTCAGAAGCGACTTCAACCTTATACCGTTGACTTCCTTTTTAGCCTGTTTGAGCATCTCATCTGATGAAATTTTCACTTCAACCTTATGCGTATCCCAAATGGATTGTATATGATCAAATTCTTGCATGCTGATTGTATATTTCGGTGAGACGTTGTTTTATACGATGTATTTTGACCCGAAGATTGCCTTCTGAGATACCAGAGATTTCTGCAATTTCGGCATAAGGTAGTTCATCCAAGACCATGGTGATAATGAGTCGGTCATTTTCCTCGAGCTTAGATATCGATTTATATAAAAGTGCTATTTGCTCGTTCTTTTCCGAGTATTCCTCTGCTCTCGACTCGATGATGTTGTCGGTAAGTTCATCTTTTGCCTGACGCTTTTCGGATCTTAGATAGGTAAGACAGGTGTTGACCGCTATTCTGTATATCCAGGTAGATATCAAGGATTTGTTCTTGAATTTATCCAGATTTTGCCAGACCTTAAGGAAGGTCTCCTGTAGCAAATCGTTTGCCGCGTCGGCATCCCCAGTGTAGCCATAGCAGAGATGGAATATCTTTTTCGAATTGGTATCGAAAATCTGTTTAAATAGCTGATCCTTTTGTCCCACTTAGGCTAAATATTTTGTTTTTAGACCGCCAGACAACGCTGTTGTTACAAGTTTATTCATTTTTGTAGGCCGTAAACTAAATTTCAAGAATAACATAATTATTGTAGTTTTACGGAATTTTACGAGCTTAAATTATACTGGATGTCGAAACAGAACAGACTAACTTTTTTCATTTTTTTGGCGTTGATATTAGGGGTAGCATTAGGTTATTACCTCAATGTTAAGTCTTTCAATGCTTACAATGAAACTATATATGCTGCAGAATTAAAGGTTAAAGAAATTGACGGTCAGTTACTGAAAGTTAAAGATAGCAGCTCCGTCCAGTTTAAAAACTTACAGCTTGAGAAGGAACAAGTAATAACAAGCAGTCAGGCGACTGAAAAAACGCGTGAGAAAGCACTTGAGCCACTTACCTTGCTTAGTGACATTTTCCTCCGCTTGATCAAGATGATTGTGGGGCCACTCGTGTTTACCACGCTTGTTGTTGGCGTAGCCAAGGTTGGCGATATCAGCGCCGTTGGACGTATTGGTGGTAAAACCATGTTATGGTTCATCAGTGCCTCTTTCCTTTCTTTGTTGCTGGGGATGATTATGGTGAACATTTTCAAGCCTGGTGAGGCGATGAACCTGCCACTGCCTCCAAGCAACATTGATACTGGTGTAAAAGGGGTTGCATTATCTATGAAGGATTTCATCTCCCACATTGTTCCAAAGAGCTTTGTAGAGTCTATGGCGACGAATGAAATTCTTCAGATTGTCGTTTTCTCGTTATTCTTCGGTGTAGCAACAGCAGCAATAGGAGAGAAGGGCCAGATTGTGATCAGCTTCTTTGATTCCGTAGCGCATGTTATTCTAAAAATTACCGGTTACGTGATGAACTTTGCACCTTTTGCAGTGTTCGGGGCTATGGCTGCAATTGTTGCCAAACAGGGCTTGGGTGTGCTCTCTACGTATGCGATTTTTGTTGGTGAATTCTACTCCAGCATGCTGCTACTGTGGGTGCTGCTGATCTTTATTGGCTATATCATCCTGAAAAAACGTGTGTTTAATCTGATGAGTAGAATGAAGGAACCTGTTCTATTGGCTTTCAGTACAGCAAGTAGTGAAGCGGCGTATCCAAAAACCATGTTACAACTTGAACGGTTCGGCTGTAAGGATAAGATTGTAAGTTTTGTGCTTCCATTGGGCTACTCATTCAATTTGGATGGGTCGATGTTATACATGACATTTGCATCTTTGTTCATTGCACAATCATACGGTATCAACCTATCCTTTGAGCAGCAGATTACAATGTTGTTAATTCTGATGCTAACAAGTAAAGGGATTGCCGGTGTACCTAGAGCCTCTCTTGTGGTTATTGCAGGTACAATTGCAACGTTCAATATTCCTGAGGCAGGCATCGCCTTATTGATTGGTATAGATCCACTATTGGACATGGGAAGATCTGCTACAAACGTAATTGGTAACAGCTTAGCTACTGCTGTGGTAAGTAAGTGGGAGGGTGAATTGACGGAAGCTAATGACTAAACTAATTATAAATTTCTATGAGTAACAGGGCAAGAAAAATCTTTATTCTGGTAACAGTAATCATCCCGTTTTTAATCTACTGCGTAGTCTACTATACGCCAATGCTTAAAAATGCGCCGTTTAAATCGGCGGAGTTCGTTTCCTTAAACTACAAGTGGGGTGTAGGTAAAACGTTAGACAATTCCTACGATTCTGCAACTGGTGAGTACCAGTATTTGAATGCCAAGGATTCATTGGTTAAAACGAATGTCAAACTCCGTAAGGATGACATCATCTATTTGCATAGAAAAGCAACTGAGATCGGGTTCTGGAACTTCCCGGATCTTATCGCTAACAACGCTGCAGATACCATCAGTCCGAAGATATTGCGGTATGAGCTTGAATTTAAGTACAAGCGTGTGACGAAGAAAGTGGTTTACTTAAGCGACTATAGCGAAACACCTAAGCTGCGTGATTTAGCGGTACAAATGAAAACGCTTGTTGAACAAACAATTAACGCAGCGGATGACAGATATGGAAAGAAAAAGTAATCTCTTATGGATTTAGAGAAAATAGTTCTATATTTGCACCTCAATAAATAAAACAATTTAAAATAATAATTATTAAACAATGTACGCAATAGTAAATATAGCAGGGCAGCAATTCAAAGTTGCAAAAGACCAGCATCTTTTTGTACACCGTTTGCAGGGAGATGAAGGCGCTAGTATTGAATTTGACAATGTATTGTTGGTTGAAGATGGTGGTAACATTTCTGTAGGAGCTCCTGCACTTAGTGGCGCAATCGTATCAGCTAAAATCGTGTCTCATTTAAAAGGTGATAAGGTTATCGTTTTCAAAAAGAAACGTAGAAAAGGTTACAAGAAGAAAAACGGCCACCGTCAGTACTTCACCAAGATCCAGATTGAAAATATCAGTTTGTAATTAATATTTGTTAAATTAAAAGGTTAGGTTTCTAATCTTTAAAATATAAGTAAAATGGCACATAAAAAAGGAGCCGGTAGTTCCAGAAACGGACGTGAATCGCATAGCAAGCGCCTTGGTATCAAGGTATTTGGTGGACAAGTAGCTATCGCTGGTAACGTTTTAGTACGTCAGCGTGGTACAAAACATCATCCTGATAAAGGAGTAGGTATTGGTAAAGATCATACGCTATTCGCTTTAGTAGACGGAGAGGTTGTATTCAAAAAGAAACGTGATAACAAATCTTATGTTTCTATTCTTCCTTTAGACGTTGAGAACGAAGTTGCTGCAAACGTAGTAGCTGAGACTGCTGAATAATTACTATTCAAGACATAAAAAAAGGTCATCGTATTTACGATGACCTTTTTTTATGTCCGGGAATTTAGCGTTCCCGGTTCATAAGTTCATTCGCCAGCTGAACCAATTGTGCTTTCTGAATCTCAGGAATATCAATTTGATCTAGTGCATCAAAGGCTTTGGCCAGGTAGTGCTGCATTTCCGCAGTGGCAAGTTCCTTTATCTGATACTGATTGTACAGGTTGGTAACGTTCTGCACCTTAGAGGCAGTCTCATTGGTGAACTGATCCTCAAGCACCAGTTGATCTTCACTGGAGAGCCTTTGCTGCAATGACAACAGGAGAAAGGTCTTCTTGTTCGACTTGATATCTCCACCAACTTGTTTACCGAATTTCTCCGGGTCTCCGTATACGTCAAGAATATCATCCTGAAGCTGAAAAGCAATACCAAGGTTCTCGCCAAAGTCGTAAATGTGCGTTGCATGCTCGGGGCTGGCTTTCGCGATAATTGCACCGAGCTTCATGGCTCCACCAACCAAAACTGCCGTTTTAAGGCGTATCATGTCAATATATTCCGTGATACTCACATTATCCCTGGTCTCAAACTCCATATCCAGCTGTTGCCCTTCGCAAACACCCTGCGCAGTGGCATTAAATGTATTTAGTACATCTTTCAGAATACTACTATCTACCTGAGCAAGCTGCTTATTTGCTTCAACCATCATCACATCGCCACTGAGTATTGCGTTATTGGTGCCCCACTTTTCATGTACGGTTAACTTACCTCTTCTTAAAGGGGCGTTATCCATAATATCATCATGTATAAGGGTAAAATTGTGGAACGTTTCAATGGCAAGTGCTGCTGGCATAGCCTCCATGATGTCACCCTTAAACATATCTGTTGTAATTAATACCAGGGCAGGTCGAAGACGTTTACCACCCAGATTCATGATGTACGTTAAGGGTGCATATAAATTCTTAGGGTGGCTAGGATATTCAATTTTGGGAATTGCTTGTTCAATGAGTTGTTGCAGTTCGAAGACTGTATACATTTGTTCTTTAGTATTTATTAGCATCTTATATTAATCTTGTACCAGGGAGAAATCAATTTGTCGCTTGGACAAGTCTACCTTCTTAACCTTAACTTTAACTTCATCGCCTAGCTGATATACCTTCTTCTTGCGTTGACCAATAATGCAGTAGTTCTTTTCATCAAGAACATAGAAATCGTCTGCTATGTCCCTCAGGCGAATCATACCCTCACACTTATTCTCATTAAGTTCAACGTACATGCCCCATTCCGTAACACCAGAGATGATGCCTGTGAATAGTTTACCAACATTTTCCTCCAGATATTCAACTTGTTTGTATTTGATTGAAGCACGCTCTGCATCAGCCGCACGTTTCTCCATGGCAGAGGAATGAGAGGATGCTTCTTCGTATTCATTTTCGTTGGCGGATTTTTCCTTATTTAAGTATGCCGCAAGAAGCCTGTGCACCATTACATCAGGATATCGTCTGATTGGCGAGGTGAAGTGCGTGTAATGATCAAAGGCTAAGCCGTAGTGACTGGTCTTCTTTGTTGTATAAACCGCCTTGGCCATGGAGCGTATTGCAAGTTGTGTCAGTACATTTTGTTCTTTTTTACCTTCCACATCTTCCATTAGATAATTTAGCGACTTTGCAATTTCCTTATCCGACTTCATGTTGATCTTATAACCAAAGCGGGCTGCGAACAAAGCGAAGTTGCCGAGATTCTCCAAATTAGGGGAGTCGTGAGAACGGTATACAAAAGTGTACTTCTGTTTGCCTTTACCTTTTTTCGCAGCAAACTCTGCTACTTTACGGTTGGCCAACAACATATAATCCTCAATAAGCTTATGGGCGTCTTTTCGTTCTTTAACGTAAACGCCAACAGGCTTGCCTTTCTCATCAAGCTGGAATTTAACTTCGGTACTTTCAAAGCTTATTGCACCATTTTTAAACTTTCTATCGCGAAGGATGTAGGCAAGTTCATTCAGCTTCAAAAGCTCCTCGGCATAATCGCCAGCCTTGTTTTCAAGAACCTCCTGTGCCTCTTCGTAGCTAAAGCGTCTGTTTGAATGGATTACGGTTCTTCCAAACCACTCTGCTACCACGTTGGCTTCATTGTCCAATTCAAACACGGCTCCAAAACAAAGTTTGTCTTCATTCGGACGGAGCGAGCAAACGCCGTTGCTCAGGCGTTCCGGAAGCATGGGGATCACCCGATCAACCAGGTATACCGATGTTGCTCTGGAATAAGCCTCTTTATCTAATGCGGATCCTGGCGTTACATAGTGAGAAACGTCGGCAATGTGTATTCCGACCTCAAAGTTGCCATTGTCAAGCTTTTTAAATGATATCGCATCATCGAAATCTTTAGCATCCGCAGGGTCGATTGTAAATGTAACGGTGTCTCTGAAATCTTTGCGCCCTTTGATCTCCGCTTCAGTTACGGTCTCGGGGATTGCATTTGCCTCATTCTCCACCTCTTCCGGGAAGCTGAGTGGAAATCCGAATTGCGCAAGGATTGAATTCATTTCGGTATCGTTCTCACCTTGTTCACCAAGAATATTGGTGATTTTACCGATCGGGTTCTTCGCACCTTCCGGCCAGTCTGTAATGGCCACCTGAACCTTCTGTCCGTTTTTGGCCTCATTAAGATCGGTAAGGGGCACAAAGATGTCGTGGAGCATTTTACGATCGTCAACCATGACAAATGCAAAACGTTCTGAGATCTTGATGACCCCGATGAAATCGGTCTTGTAGCGTTCTATGATTTCAACAACTTCACCTTCGTTCTTACGACCGCTTTTTTTAGCGTAGATGTAAACTTTCACCTTGTCACCATGCAGCGCCGTATGGAGCTTTCTGGCGGAGACAAAAACATCCTTTTCCAGATCGTCGTCAGGAATTATAAATGCTGCACCATCGGCGGTCATATCTACCTTGCCGATGATAAATGTCTTCAATTCCTTAAGTCGGAATTTACCCTTTTGAGGTTCCTCAAAAATTCCTTTGAGGGCGTGTTCTTCTAATATTTCGAGGATTGTTTCTTTCGATTCGATATCAACTAAGTTCAGTTTAGCAGAAACCTGTTTGTAGTTCAGGGCTTCATTCTTGTTTTTGGTAAAAACATCGCTAATCAGTTGAGTTAAAACTTGTTTTAACTGGTGTGATTTCTTTTTTGCCATAGTAGTGTGTGTATTACCCGAAGGTAACACTTTGTTATGATTTACATGTCCAAACACTACAAATTTGACCTTGTGCCGGGTATAGCGGCGATAAGGTTGCGGGTGTATAGTGCTTTTGGGTTATGGTATATTTCTTCTGGAAATCCCGCTTCTTCAATCTTTCCTTTATTCATAACAATCATTCTGTCGGAAATGTGTTTTACCACAGCAAGATCGTGTGAGATAAAGATATAGCTAAGGCCGAAATCCTGCTGCAGCTCCTTCAAAAGATTTAGTACCTGCGCTTGCACAGACACATCCAGGGCAGATACAGATTCATCACAAATGATGAATTTAGGTTGCAATGCAAGCGCCCGTGCAATAACAATGCGCTGACGCTGCCCGCCTGAAAATTCGTGTGGATAACGGTTAAAGTGCTCAGGCTTTAGATCTACCCGCTCTAGCAGTTCTAGAACAATACGCTTCCGGGCATTGTAGCTGCCATGTAGTTGATGTACCTCGAGCGGCTCTAATATGGCCTGACCAACTGTCACTTTGGGGTTTAGAGCAGAGTAGGGATCCTGAAATATGATCTGGATATCCCTTCTTGCGCTCCGCAGCGCCGCTTTATTAAGCGATCGCAAATCTCTATTTTCGAACAGCAGCTGTCCCGATGTGGGTTCGACGAGCCTTAAGATGCTCCGGCCGAGCGTCGTTTTGCCACATCCAGATTCCCCTACAAGTCCTAAAGTTTCACCCGGATAGACATCGAACGAAATGTCACGCACAGCTTTGACATATTCTTTGGTTTTGCCAAACATACCATGCTTCACCGGAAACCATGTATTTAAGTTCTTGACTTCTAGAATTGGCTTCTGGCTATATAAGTGTGTTCTTCTGGACCTGATCTCAGCATGAGAATACTGCTCCAGTTTAAATGGGTCCGTTGCCTTATCAGTATTCAAGAAATCTGCAACAATCGGCAACTTCTTCGCAACCTTTTCCGGATTTGGCCTGCATGCAAGCAGACCTTTTGTATATGGATGTTGTGGGTTACTAAAAATGATTGCCGCGGTGCCTTGTTCTAGAATGTCGCCCTTGTACATGACGGCCACGTCATCTGCAATGTCATGTATTACCGCAAGGTCGTGGGAAATAAAAATCATTGCCATTTGCCGCTCTTCTTTAATTCGAAGCAGCAATTCCAAAATCATCTTTTGAACGGTCACGTCCAGTGCGGTGGTCGGTTCATCTGCAATCAGCAGATCTGGGTTACAGCTTAAGGCCATTGCGATCATGACCCTTTGTTTCTGACCTCCTGATAGCTGATGTGGGTAGCTATCGTAAATATGCTCCGGTCTGGGGAGCTGCACCTCGCGGAATAGGGCAATAGTACGCGCTTTAGCCTGTTCCTTAGTGGTTTTCTGGTGAAGTAAAATAGCCTCTTGGACCTGATTACCGCAGGTAAATACCGGATTTAGCGAGGTCATAGGTTCCTGAAAAATCATGGAGATTTTGTTGCCCCGGTATTCACTCATCTCATTGGACGATAGATCCAGCAGGTTAACCCCATTAAAGGCAATCTTACCAGTGATTTTGGCTATAGATTCATCCAACAGTCGCATGATAGAAAAGGAGGTTACCGACTTTCCAGAGCCCGATTCCCCAACAATACCGAGGACTTTGCCCTTTCTGATTTTTAAATTTACGTTCTTAACAGCGCTGACCAGGGATCTATCTTCCTGATTCAGAAACTGTACGTTTAGATTCTCTACGTTTACCATCAGTTTCCCAATATAGAAAATATAATGGTCACTAATTCGTTAGTTTCTGTTAATTTTGTGCCATGGAGAGAGAGATTCTGGATACTAAACGCAAAGCCTTAAAGATTAATTTAAATCCTAATATTTACGGAACATTTGCAGAAATCGGAGCCGGACAAGAAGTTGCAAGAAATTTTTTTACCGCAGGTGCCGCTTCCGGAACTGTAGCTAAAACCATGTCGGCATACGACATGACATTCAGTGACGCCATTTATGGCGCAGAAACCTCAGGCAGGTATGTAAGCCAGTCGCGCTTGAGAAAAATGCTGCAGTATGAATTTGGATTGTTGCAACAGCGCTTGCTGGGTGCAAAATACGATTCAAGAACCTTCTTCGCATTCGCCAATACCGTTACCACCTTAAATTATAACAAGTCGAATGATCCGCATGGCTGGGTAGGTATTCAATTCCAGTCTCAACCTGGTGGTGAGGCAAACGAAATATTTTTCCACGTCCGTTTGCTTGACACCGATGCTGCATTGCAGCAAAATGTACTTGGGATCATTGGTGTTAATCTGGTTTACGCAGCTTACTTCTACAATCAGGATCCTAAAACCATGATCGAATCTCTTGCAGATAACCTTACTATAGGATCTGTAGAAATCGACCTGATTTCGGTTAAGGGACCTGCTTTCAAGGGCATCAATAATATGCTTCTGAATCTCTACCTGATTGTAAAGGATTTTTCAAGCGCCGCTATTTTTGACGCCGCTGGAAGTCCAGTACTTCCTAAAGATCTTCTTTATAAAAAAGACATTATGATCCTGCGCACCAAATATGCGCAAAAGTCGCTACCAAACTTCAGCATGTTAAATAAGGCTGTGGACCAGTTTAAACGTACCGAAAATGTATGTGAGGAAAACCTGAGTGTGTTAATTGAGGTGCTGTTATCCAATGTGTTAACGCCAGAGGCTGCTAACACCGAGATCGACCTGCAGGCCATTGCCGCGCGGGCTGAGGAGATGTGCAAAACTGGAAATATGGTCATAGTGTCGAACTTTGCCAGACACAACAAACTTGCGAAATATCTTGACCGTTGCAAGCCTAAGAGCGTAGGTATCTCAACAAACATCAATAACCTGAAATTTGTATTCAACTCCAATAATTTCGGCGAGAACTATACGAGTATGTTATTGAGTTATGTGAGTGACATGTTTAGCAAAAATGTGAAGCTCTTTGCTTACCCGTTCCTTGAAAAGAAGACCAGCAAAGTAATCACCAGTGCGAATATGCCGGTTACGCCAGATGCAAAACCCTTATTTGACTTCCTGATCATCAATGGCTACATAACCGATATTAAAGATTACAGTGATGAGGATGTACGCACGGCCTAGGTCGCGCTGCTATTCGGATCAATATTGTAAATGTCACGATTAACGACAGCCATGAAGTTTTCAGGTTTGTCTATGGCTTTAAAGCCGAATTTTTCATAAAGGCCATGTGCATCGCTGGTGGATAACATGTACCGCCTTAAACCTTGAAGGTCTTTGTGAAATAACATCAGCGACATGAGCTTTCTCATAAGGCCTTTGCCTTGGTATTCAGGTAGTACGTAGACATCCGCGAGGTAACCGAAAGTTGCCCGATCAGTAATCCACCGTGCAAAGCCAACTTGCACGGTGTCTTTGTGAATTCCGAAACATAGGGAATGTTCCATAGCGCGTTTTACGGTGTCCAGTGGAATTCCGGCTGCCCAATACGACCCATTTGATAGGTAATCATGAATCGCCAGTGCGTCAAGTTTATTGACATCATCTGAAAATATAAATCCGTCTTCTGCGATCTCCATGTCCTTTAATCTGCTGGTTAGTTTCGCATGTTAATGAATTGTAGGGGCTGACCGAAATCTTCCTGCCTGCATAACGCAATAACGGCCTGCAGGTCATCAATATTCTTGCCTTGCACGCGAACCTGATCATCCATAATAGAGCCTTGAACTTTAAGACCACTGCTCTTAATTTTAGCAACAATCTTCTTTGCAATTTCCTTGTCTAAACCTTCCTTAATGGTGATCTCCTTACGGATCATATTTCCTGATGCATATTGTTCTTTACCAAAGTCAAGACTTGCAGCATCAAGATTCTGTTTGATCATTTTAGATATGATCGTGTCCTGAATGGCCTTAAGCTTCATATCATCTTCGGTTACGATGGTAATCACATTCGTTTTTTTATCGTGGTCAATGGTACTCTTTGAAGCACTGAAGTCATAACGATTCAAGATTTCCTTTTTCGCATTGTTCATTGCGTTATCAAAAGTCTGGCCGTCTACTTTACTTACAATATCGAAACTGGGCATGATTATAGCTTTTAAATGAAAATAATATTAGATTTAGTAAAATTCTTTGTTGTATTACAAAGCAACGAAAAATAACTTGAGTATTAAATGCACCAGTTTAATTTAATACAGTCTCAAACCCAAGATCCCCAAACATTCCTTCATCATTATGAAAGCAAAAAAACAAGATAATTCCAGGAAAGTAGCCAAGAAGACAGAAAAGAAAGCGTTAGAACAAAGCCTCGCAGCAAAGTTGTTTGAAGCCGTAAAAAGCTTGGGGCATGATGCAGAGCAGATTGGTGAAGACCTTATTCTCGTGAGTAAGTTTGTTGCCAAGAAGATATCAAAGCGTGTGAAGTCTGGTAAGCAAGAAGAGGTGAAAGGGGCAAAAAAGCAGGCAAAGAAGGCCTCCATTAGTAAGCCTGATGAAGCCAGTGCTGAAGCATTGCCGTCGGTAAGTCCTGAACCAACACCCACCATAGACACGGCAGCTAAGCGTAAAAGCAAAGCAGCCGGTACCCCGAAAAGGGCTGAATCCGTGTTGAAGAAAGTGGCTGCTAAGCCGAAAGCAACAGTAACCAGCGTAAAGGTGAACGTAGATCCTTTTATTGAGCAACCTGAAGATGTAGAATCAACCAAAGAGGAGCATACGCCTGAACCAGTTGTCAAACCGGTGAAAAGTACCAGGTCGGCTCCAAAGAAGGCTAAACCTGCAGCAGACGACAAAAAGCATATCAACTAACGACTACGCCACCTAACATAAAGTTAATATTGTTTTAACATTAGAATAGGGAGTTTTGTTATCTAGGGTATACTTGAGTGATTTAAAAGCGTGATATGAATAAAAGGAAAGTTCCTTTTTTAAATAGGGAAATTAGTTGGTTATATTTTAATGAACGTGTATTACAAGAGGCAGCCGATGAAACTGTACCACTGATTGAACGAATAAAATTCCTATCCATATTTTCTTCCAATCTTGAAGAGTTCTATCGCGTCCGGGTAGCGACCATGTCGCGATTATCCAATCTTAATGAGCGAGCCAAAGCGCTTTTAGGCTTCAATCCAAAGAAGGTACTCAATGAGATCAAAAACATTGTTGTTAAGCAAGAGCGTAAATTTGAGGAACTATTTCAGGAGACCCTTATAAATGGATTAGCAAAAAACAGGATCTTCATACTCAACGATTCCCAGTTAAACGTTTCCAGAGGCAATTTTGTAAGAAATCACTTTCAGGAGAAAATCCTTTCTAACCTGGTGCCCATCATTATTGATCTTGATCAACCATTTCCTGAACTTAAGGACCGGTCTTTATACTTCTTTGTGCGCATGATCAAGACCGGCCCAAAGGTGACAGAGAAGTTTGCGCTGATTCAAATCCCCAGCATCCTGCCCAGGTTCTTGGTGCTTCCAGAAACAAACGACCTGAAGTTCATTATTCTGGTTGAAGACATTATAAAGTACTGTCTGAATGATATCTTCTACATCTTCAGCTACAATGAGCTGGAAGCCTATACCATCCAGGTTACGAGAGACGCAGAACTAGACATTGATAAACGCGTTAGCGATAAATTTATTGATGAGCTAAAAGCGAGCCTGGATAAACGAAAGAAGGGCAAGTTGATCCGCTTGCTATATGATACCGCAATGCCTTTCGACATGTTATCAATTCTGGTGTCAAAGATGAAATTGGATGCTGAAGGTCTCATACCTGGAAACCGGTATCATCGTTTTGGCGACTTTATAAAATTCCCTAATGTAGGGCCAAGTGCTTTAGAATATCCTTCAGCAACGCCCTTGAAGGTTAAGGGGCTTCATCCTACCGAAAGCATCATCAACAAGCTGGCGGAGCGGGATTATCTGATAAATCTCCCATATCAGTCGTATGACTACATTATTCTGTTCCTTCGAGAGGCGGCAATAGACCCTAAAGTAACGGAGATTCACATCACCCTATATCGCCTGGCGGAAAACTCCAAGGTGATTAATGCCCTGATAAATGCGGCTAAGAACGGGAAGAAAGTGCATTGCCTGGTTGAGTTGAAAGCACGTTTTGATGAACAGGCAAATATTTTCTGGTCCGGGAGGTTGCTTGAAGAAGGCGTGAACGTTAATTACGGGCTTACCGACTATAAAGTGCACTCCAAGATATGCCTGATTAAAAGAATGGAAAAGGGGAGGCCTGTGTATTACGCCAACCTGGCCACAGGGAACTTCAACGAGAAAACGGCAAGAATTTACTGTGACCACAGCATATTCACCTCCAAGAAGGAAATCACGAAGGACTTGCTTAAACTATTTACAGCTTTAAACAAGAAAACCATTGCCAAGGGCTTCAAACACCTGATCGTTTCACCCCTGGAAAGCAGATCCAAATTCTACCAGCTCATAGATCGGGAAATACGCATCGCTAAAACCGGAAAACCTGCTTACCTGATTTTTAAGGTCAACAGTCTTGCCGACGAAGGCATTGTAGAAAAACTCTATGAAGCCAGTAACGCTGGGGTGAAGATAAAGATGATTGTTCGTGGTATATGTTGCCTGATTCCGGGTGTAAAAGGCTACAGCGAGAACATCTCGGTTATCAGTATCGTAGATAAATTTCTGGAGCATGCCAGAGTTTTCATTTATGGTAACCAGGGTAATGAGGAAATGTATCTGTCCTCGGCAGACTTAATGACCCGTAACTTTGAGCACCGGGTAGAAGTTGGATTTCCGGTGCTCGATAGAGACGTCAGGAAAGAAATTCGTGACATCATCGACTTCCAGCTTCAGGATAATGTAAAGGCGCGTGACATCACGAAACTAAATAACAATAAGTACCATAAAAACCGCTCTGCCATTAAGGTTAGAGCACAGGTGCAAACATACAATTACTTGAAAAACAAGCATCAATAATCATGTTGAGATACGCTGCTATAGATATTGGCTCCAATGCGGTGCGTTTGCTTATTGCCGACATTACCCTTGGAAACCAACGTTATGAATTTAAGAAAAACACCCTTATTCGTGTACCATTGCGATTGGGTGATGACGCTTTTTTAAACCAGGAAATCTCTGAAAGGAAGATCGATGATGTGGTGAAAACCATGACTGCCTTTAAGAATCTAATGGACGTGTACCAGGTTACCCACTATATCGCTTGTGCAACTTCAGCAATGCGCGAAGCACAAAACGGAAAGGAAATTGTAAAACTTATCAAACGTAAAGCGAACATTAACCTGGAAATTATCGAAGGACATCGCGAAGCGAGCATCATTGCTGCGAATCACATCGAGGAAACGCTGGATGAAAACAGGGGCTACCTGTACATCGATGTAGGTGGTGGAAGTACCGAGCTTACCGTTTTCATCAATAGGAAAATGGTCGCATCAAAATCTTTCAATATTGGTACCATCCGGATTCTGGATAACCAGGACAAACCTGAAACCTGGGAGGAAATGAAGGAATGGGTGAAGGTTCATACCAAAAACTACAAGAACCTCGCTGCGATCGGAACAGGTGGGAACATCAACAAGCTCTTTAGGATGTCTGACGAAAAAGATGGGCACCCATTGTCTTTTACGAAGCTGAAACACCTGTATAACGATTTGAATAGTTATTCAATGAAAGAACGGATCAGTGTATTTAAGTTAAATGCAGACCGTGCCGACGTAATTATCCCTGCTTCTGAAATATATCTCACCCTAATGAAATGGACAGGCATTAAACAGATCTATGTACCTAGGGTTGGAATGGTAGATGGAATCATAAACTTATTGATGGAAGAAAACCTGCCTAAAATATAAGGGCAAGGTACCGCCCATGATGACTCACACAAGTAGGTTGCATTGCTTTATAATCTATTTTCGGCAGATTAGGTAACACCTGTACCCGCACCTGGGGCAGCGCCGCAGCGGAGCCTGCCGCAATACTGTGGATGTAGTCACCTGGGTAAATCGTAGTCATCGTGGCATAACATTCTGCTTCAACACGTACCTGACCCTGGCAAGCATCAGCACTCAACCCGGTGATTGAACAGCTAAGCTTTAATGGGGCAAAGGTTCGAACGCCCGAATGTTTGTTGTAAATCTTATAGGCAGCTTCTTTCATGCTCCAGAGCAGCCAGACCATATCTGCAGATCTATTGGCCAATCGAATGTATTGCTGTTCCGGAGCAGTAAACAATTTGTTTATAAAGCCGCGGCGCATCCAATTGCTGTCCAACAATGCTTGCTGAAGATCTACAACGTCATTGCCTATCATTTCAGGCCTATTTTGTGCTTAATGATGTCGATTGAAGCTTGAACAGTAAGCATTTTCTCCATAGACTGATTGTCTATTTCGATGTCAAAAGCTTCCTCTACGTCCAGAATCACATCTACCAGATTCGCAGAATTTATCTTTAAATCCTTAATAAAATCTGTTTCAGGATTCATACTTTCCAAGGCTACCTTGTCCTGTGCATATACAGCCACAATAGGTTTTAAGCGGCTTATAAGTTCTTCATTGTCCATCATGATATTTCTTAAAAACGATACATGCGTTTACATCACCAAAGCCGAAGCTGGCTTTTATCAAAGTCTTGAATTCCCGTTCTATCAATTCCTGAGGGACGCAGTCCAGATCAATACATTCCAATACTTCCGGGTGCAGATCCTCGCAGTTAATATTTGGAAAGATAAAACCTTCGCTGAGTTCCAGTACAGCAGCTACGCATTCGATGCTTCCTGCTGCACTGAGGCAGTGGCCAACCATTCCCTTTAACGAATTGATGTATGGAAAGTTTTTACCAGATCGACCCAGGGCTTTGCTCCAGTTTCTAATCTCCAGTCCATCCATGGCCGTGGCGGTAAGGTGTCCATTGATGACGTCAACATCGGCTGCGCCAAGCTGGGCATTGTCTAATGCGGAAGTGATACAACGTTGTACAGCAGCGGGGTTGGGTGCCGTCATAGAACCGGCACCACGTTGTCCGCCGGAATTACTGTGCCCGCCAAGTATCTCCGCATAAATCCTTGCGCCTCGTGCCTGCGCATGTTCCAGCGACTCTACCACGAATGCACCTGCACCACTTGCTGGAACAAATCCACTCGCGGACGCACTCATAGGTCGGGAGCCTTGCTCCGGCGTGTCGTTGTTTTTGAAAGTACACACTTTCATGGCATCAAAGCCACCCCAGATGTATGGACCACTGTCACTGGTAGCACCAGAAAGCATAATGCTTGCCTGTCCGGATTTAACGCGTTCATAACACATCAGCAAGCTTTCCGTGCCCGTGCAGCATGCAGAGGAATTGCTATATACTTGATTGCCCAGACCCAGCTTTCCGGAAAGATAGGCACTTACGCCACTGTTCATTGTTTGCACAACAACAGTACTTCCCAGCCGGCGGGTCTGTTGCTCATCAATTTTGTAAATAGCTTCCCGGAACCGATCAATACCAGAGGTGCCTGCCCCGAAGATCATCCCGTAGTCCCAATATGGCTCTTCAGTGGTATTTGGGGTTAATCCAGCATCTAGCCAGGCATCCATCCCGGCAATAACGCCATACAAAATGCCACTGCTATTGAAATTGCGGAGCTCCAGTGCACTGAAATAACGGGCAATCAGATCCTCATCCAGCTGCGGCTTTCCCGCAATGTGGCAGGAAAACTGTAGCTTTTCCAACTGAGGATCAAAGCGAATCCCCGATTTCCCCGCCCTTACAGCCGTACGAAAATCGGATAGACCCACGCCGTTTGGCGCTACAACCCCCATGCCCGTTATGACGACCCTGCTAGCCATTAAGCTTTTTTGTCACCATACCCGACAATGTACCTTTACACACCACCTCTCCAGCCTGGTTGGTCATCTGGACATTACAATGCAACTTCTTAAATCTGAAGTAGATCTTTTCGGAGCTTACAAAAACCTGCTCCCCCGGGAAAACAGGTTTCATGAAGTCGATTGCTGTTGAGGTAAGCATCACGTGCCCATTCGCAGGCTCCGCCGAGCTAGCCAAGAGGTATAAACCAAGGCAAACCAAACCAATTTGCGCCATTGTTTCTGTCAGAATAACCCCGGGTGTTACCGGATGATCCTTGAAGTGTCCTTTGTAAAAGTCCAGTTCAGGACTAAATGTAAAGCTTCCCTTTGCGCCGTTTTCATCAACATGGTCAAGCGTGTCAACAAAGTGAAAAGGTGCAGAATAGGGTAGCAGGTTTAAAATTTCTTCTTTATTCATAATTAACTTATTTGTTCTCCACCGTCTACAGGTAGTACAACGCCATTGATCCAGGCTGCTTCATCTTTACAAAGCAGGTACACGACGTTAGCCACATCCTGGGGAGTTGTCATTCTATGATTAGGGTTTCTTGTTAAGGTAAATGCTTCAAGCGTATCACTTCCAGGAATCTTCCGGAAAGAGCTTGTATCTGTAATCCCGGCCTGAATGCAGTTTGCCCGAATACCATATGGCGCATACTCGACAGCAATACTCCTGGTAATAGCCTCCAGTGCTGCTTTTGCAGCAGAAACGGCAGCATAATGCTTCCACGCTCTGGAAGATCCTTCGCTGGTAAAGGAGAGAATTCGGGCATCATCAGCAAATACACCAGCGCGGTGTAATGCTTGTGTCCAGGCCGCCAGGCTGGTCGCCATGTTCTCAATCGTTAACGAGAAGTCCTGAGACATCAGGTTTGCATCGGCGTCAACCATCGGCTTGAGGTTTCCTTTGGCAATACTATGAAGTAAGCATCTGATGCGTCCGGTTGAATTCAATTGTTGTTTAAGGGCGTCGATTACGGTAGCACAACTTTCTGGCCTTGTTACATCAATATTAAAACTGAGAAATGAGACACCTAGGGCGCGAATCTGAGCAAAGGCGTCTTCTATCTCCGGGAGCTCTGCCCGGGTACTCCGATGTACAACACAAATGTTCATGCCGTGCCGAGCCAGCTTCAATGCAGAAGCCAAGCCCAAACCGCTGCTGCCACCTAAGACAAGCGTCCAATAACCAGTGTCTTCAAATTCCTTTACCATTTAAGTAGTATTCTTTGTGCAGAGAAGCCAGGTCCAAAGCTCAACATAAGCCCCAGATCACCCGCTTTAGCGCGCCCAGGTTCCATGAAGCGCTCTAAAACATACAGTACCGTGGCACTTGACATATTGCCAAACATCCGTAAAATTTCTTTTGTATCATCTATATTTTTCCCCATGGTACCAAATAATCCCTCTACAAGCTGTACAATCTTCTTTCCACCCGGATGGAAGATCAAATGCTCAATCTGCCCAATTTCTACGCCCTGCTTTGCGAGGAAAGGATGAATGATCGAAGGGAAGTGGCTTTCAATTGTATCGGGTACGGCAACATCAAGCACCATTTTCAAACCACCATTCGTTAGGTCAAAGCCCATCATGGTCTCCGCATCAAAGAAGTGATACATGTCTTCAGCAATTACTTCAGGCCCCTGATCTTCATCGTGTGACGAGAGCAACACGCAGGCTGCTCCATCTCCAAAGATTGCTGCGCTAACAATGTTCGTCATGGAAAAATCGTCGAGCTGAAATGTTGCGGATGGTGCTTCCACTGCAATCACGGCAGCACGTTTGCCAGGGTTAGCCTTAAGGAAGTTCTTCGCATAGATGATTCCGGATACGCCCGCTGCACAGCCCATTTCCGTCACCGGTAAGCGCACAACATCCTGCCGTAATTCCAAAAGGTTAATCAGGTATGCGTCTAATGATGGAATCATGATGCCAGTGCAACTCACCGTAATCAGGAAATCCAAATCCTCCGGCGCCCAGTCTGCTTTCTTCAGCGCATCTTTTAAACACGATGCCCCAAGCTTCACACTCTCCCGCATGTAAATGCGGTTCTTTTCTTCAAACGAAGTCCTTGTGAAAACATGCTCCGGTGCCATAATCGAGTACCTTTTGTCAACTGCAGCATTCTCAAAAATCTTTTTCACTTTACGCACAAAACGCTCCTCCTGACCATCTAGCCAGATGTCCAGAAAGGGAATGATTTCTGCCGTAGTTCGTGAATATGCTGGTATCGCTTTGCTGACAGCTTTAATTTTTACGCTCATAAAGAAGCACTCATTAAGAATTTATAACCCATTGGTATCGGAATGCCCATCTCCATTTAATGGTGACATTCCTGAATTTTAATTGTCTGGTATATTGCTCGAGATCTTCCCTTTTAAACCCTCGCAGAATCGAGACCAGCCCATCTTCTCTAGACATATAATTTAAGCCGAAAGCATAACAGAGCGCAGTGAAGAGATAATAGGCGAGCTTGCTTCGATGTAAATCATTGATTACAATCCCCAATGTAGATTGGGCATGGAACGAGCTTAGCAGACTAAGTACTTCCTGATCCTTGAAATGATGGAGCGTAAGGGTACACAGAATGATGTCGAACTTTGCTAAGGGTAGCTCGTCCTTAAAGATGTCCTTACAGTGATAGCTGATATTTCCATATCCGGCGGAAAGCGCCTCAGCATGTTTAATGGTAAAAGCATTGGCATCTATGCCATGCAGCGAGAACGCAAGTCCATGTGCTGTTCCATACTGCGCGAGTGCCCTTAGCATGTCGCCATTTCCACAGCCCACGTCAAGAATACTGATGGTTCGAGTTTTATCCACACCCTTTAACAAGCTGCGAACACCATCCAACGTTACTTTATTGCCGCCCAGAAGTTTGTTAATGCTGGCAATCTTGTCCAATGCATCTCGCAGGATCTCACCCTCCATGGTAAAATCGTCCATAATCTCTGGTGCATTGCTTCTATACGTCGTATCTACCATGTTTCTAAAGTAATAAGGGGCCGCCATGTGTGCGTCTGGCAATGGGCTGAAATAACCCCGGAAATTTAACCAGTACATTCATAACGAATTCCGCACGCGTCGGTTTTAACAAAATGCCTGATAATAGCTTTCCCGTTTCCATGCGGACTTTGAAATGTTTGTTCCACTGCTCAACATACGATTGCTCAAGAAGTTTTCTGGAACCAATATGCCCTTCCAGGTACTTGATGACCAAGTTGGCACATATACCGGCAGCATGAATGGCCATACTCATACCATTTCCACACAGCGGATGAATTAAGCCTGCAGTATCACCAATCATCAGGACATGATCATGTACCTTTTCCTTACGTGCGAAAGACACCTGGCTGATGCTCATTGGCTCTTCAAACAGCATGTCACTATCTTCGAGAATGTGTTTCAAGTGCGGGTTGCTGCAAAGCACTTGTTCACGGTGCTCACTAATGTTTCTATACGGTTTGAAAGATTCGTAGTTGACCAGATAGCATAGGTTTATGACGTCGTCTTCAACCTTAGATACGCCACAGTAGCCACCAGGAAAATTGTGTAAGGCAACTAAATTGGTGGGGTGCGAACCCCTATAATGCGCCTTGACCGCCAGCCATGGCGATTTAACCTTTATAAATGGTCTTTGCAATCCCTGGTCCAGCGGCGCTCGTTTGCCGTATGCACCAAGCACCACCTTTGCCAGAAAAGTCTTTTCTAAAGTTTGAACTTCAAAATGATCATGGATATACTGCAGGGATTGAACCTTGTCATGAATAACAACACATCCTGCTTGAATTGCCTGGTGGTAGAGATATTCATCAAGACGGTACCTGCTGATGCCGAAGCCACCCAGTGGCAGTTCAGCCTCAAAGGACTTCCCGCTAATGTTACTGATTTGAACCCTGGAAATTTGACTTGGAGAAAGTACTGCCGGATCTGCGTCAAGATATTGCAGATAGGGCAGTACTTCATTTGATATGTATTCACCGCACACTTTATGCTGCGGATAGGTGTTCTTTTCAATTAGAACCACCTGCTTACCTGCTCTTGATAAATGGATCGCGCTGCATAGTCCAGCAAGGCCCCCGCCAATGATTAAAACCTCAGTACGGAGCTCCATTTAACTTAGATCAGGTATTTAAGTTCGCGGCCGCTTCCTGGTCCAGAAACCAGGTTACATGACCATTGTAGGGCTTAATCAGCTGGGCTGGGTAGTGCGTCGTATCTTCTTCTTCAGACTCAATAACCTGCTTAACAGCATCCGCTTTTGATTTACCAAAAACCAGAAATGCGATGTTCTTTGCATGATTGATCAAGCCTGCAGTCATGCTAATACGGTACGTATTTAACTTTTCTACGAACACGGCTTCTACACCAACTTCAGAACTTTCGAGGATCTCCGTCTCCGGGAAGAGCGAAGCAGTATGCGCATCATCACCCATACCCAATAAAATGAAGTCAAAAGCTGGCAGTCCACCATTGAAATGCATGTTTATTTCATTCTGGTAAGCTGATGCTGCTTCAACGGGACTGAGGCTGGTATTGACATAGAAAATGTGATCTTCCTGGATGTTTAATGGCCTTAGTAGACTTTCTGCAGCCATCAGACCATTGTAGTCCTTGTCGGTAGCACTCACATTACGCTCATCTCCAAAAAAGAAATACACCTGCTGCCAATCCAGATCATCCTTGTATTTGGTGGCCAATTGCTGATATAAGGTCTTCGGTGAACTGCCACCGGTAAGTACAAAGTTGAAACGTCCGTTTTCAGCAATGGCTTCATTGCCCACTTTCAAAATGAAGGTTGCTAAATCTTCCAGCAGTTCATCTTTGCCATGATATATAAGTAAATTCATTTAGTCTTTATTTAGGGGTAGTGTAAACCAATGGAAACCGTCCCGAGCAATGAGTGCCTCGGCATCCTCAGGTCCCCAAGAATCTGCCGTATAATTCGGGAAGCTTAGCGACTTCTTGTTTTCCCATGCATTAATTACTGGCATTAACAACTCCCAGGCGCTTTCCACCTGATCTGCACGCATGAATTGCGTCTGGTCACCAGTCATTACATCCAACAACAAAGTTTCATATGCTTCTGGTGTGGAAGTATTGTAGGTTCCTTTGTAATCGAAAACCATGTCCACAGGATTCAGCACCATATCAAGTCCCGGACGTTTTGCCTGAACCTGTAATCTAATGCTCATTTCTGGTTGGATACTGATGATTAATCTATTCTGCTGCCAATGTTCCGACACGCCAGAAGGGAAGATATGGTGTGGAACATCCTTAAACTGAATCGATATCACCGAAGAAGTTTGAAATAGACGTTTACCAGTTCTCACATAGAAGGGGATGCCCTGCCAGCGCCAGTTGTCTACGAAGAATTTCAAGGCTGCAAAGGTTTCGGTGTTAGACTCTGGGTCAACATCTTTTTCATGGCGATACCCAGGTACTTCTTTACCTTCAACCCAACCCTTGGTATATTGCCCGCGAACAGTTGCAAAACGAATTGCTTCGGCATTAAATGGACGCATAGCTTTTAAAACATCTACTTTCTTATTCCGAATTTCATCAGCATCAAAATTCACCGGTGTTTCCATACCAATCAGGCAGAGCAGTTGCAGGATGTGATTTTGAATCATGTCGCGCAAAGCGCCCGCACCATCGTAATAACCGCCGCGATCACCTACGCCAAGTTGTTCCGTTACCGAAATTTGAACGTGGTCTATGTATGTTCTATTCCAAAGCGGCTCCAGCAAGGAGTTCGCGAAGCGGAAAGCCATGATGTTCTGCACGGTTTCTTTACCTAGATAGTGGTCGATACGGTAAATCTGCTTCTCGGTAAAAATCCCCGTAAGCAGCTTATTTAGTGCTCTGGCACTTTCCAGGTCCCTACCGAATGGCTTCTCAATTACAATTCTACAGGTTTCTTCATTACCTGCCAGGTCATAGCGTGAAATGCATTCCGCAATCAGAGGGAAAAGATCTGGTGCCACAGCAAGGTAATAAAGGACCTGTGTCTGCTCGCCAAAATCTGTTTTATATTGTTCAATAAGTTCTTTTAGACCAGCAAAGGTTTCCGGAGCTGATACGTCTACAGGGGTGTAGCGAACGTGTTCGGCGAAAACATCCCACTTTGCATCTTCAACCTGGCCATTTCTGGAAAAGCTGTTCACACCTTCTTTTAACATTTCACGAAACTTGACATCCTCAAGTTTCTTCCTTGAGGTGCCTATGATTGCAAATTCTTGTGGCATGAAATGGTCACTATACAGATTGTAGAGCGCGGGTGCGAGCTTTCGCATATTTAAATCACCGGTACCACCGAATATTACAACAATGGTCGGTTTTACATTAATAGATGTCTTCATATTGGTTGATCAATTTTCGGCATTCCAGTTTGCGTGAAAAATTCCCTCTTCATCGGTACGCTCAAATGTATGTGCACCAAAGAAATCTCTTTGCGCTTGTGTAAGGTTGCTTGGTAAGTTCGCTGTACGTAGGGAGTCAAAGTAAGTCAGGGCAGAAGCAAAAGCAGGTATGCCAATACCATGGTTAATTGCTGTACTGCAAACGTTGCGGATACCACTAAGGGTACCAGCTATTTTCTGTTGAATATTTTTGTCCTCAAATAAATGTTCCAGTTCTGGCTTTGCCTGATATGCTGCATAGATATCCTGCAGAAGTTCTGCACGGATGATGCAGCCGCCACGCCAGATTTTCGCAATTTCATCCAGCTTCAGTTCATACTTGTAACTTTCAGAAGCTTGCGTAAGTAAATGGAGACCCTGCGCATAAGAGACAATCATAGCAAAGTACATTGCATTTTCAAGATCAACTATAAACTGCTCAGGATTTTCAATTTTAGCTTCAGGCTTTTCAAATGCCTTGGCCAACGCAACGCGGAGCTTTTTTAACTTCGACAGGTCACGTGTGCTTACCGCTTCGTTGATGGTTGGAATTGGTAAATACAGGTCCATAGAAACCTGGGAGGTCCACTTCCCAGTCCCTTTAGATTTAGCTTCATCCTTGATGAGGTCGATCAGCAACTTGCCGGTTTTCTCATCTTTGAATTTGAATACATCTGCGGTTACTTCCATCAAGAAAGATTTCATGCGACCGGCATTCCAGGATTTGAAAGTTTCCTCAATCTGCTCATTATTATAACCGAGGCTATTTTTCATGATATCGTAGCCCTCTGCAAGGAGCTGCATCATAGCGTATTCAATACCATTGTGAACCATTTTCACAAAGTGTCCGGCGGCACCCGGGCCAATGTAAGTTACACAGGGCTCGCCATTTACTTTAGCGGAAACAGCTTCAAGAATTTCCTTCATGGCACTATAAGCCTCTTTATCACCCCCCGGCATCATACTCGGTCCAAAACGTGCACCTTCTTCACCACCAGATATACCCATTCCAAAGAAGTGGATATTCGTTTTGGATAGATCTTCCGCTCGGCGGCTGGTATCGGTAAAATGTGAGTTCCCGCTATCGATGATCATGTCACCGGCTTCCAAAAGTGGCTGCAATTCAGCGATCACACTATCTACAATGGGGCCAGCTGGTACGAGTAAAACAATGCGTCGTGGCAACTCAAGGCTTTGGACAAATTCTTCCAGGGAGGCGTGGCCTTTCAGGTTCTTTTCTTTACCGTCTTCCTCTAATTTAGCAAGCATCTTCGGATCCTTGTCATAACCAGTAACGTCAAAGCCATGATCGGCCATGTTTAGCAATAAGTTTCGGCCCATTGTGCCCAGACCGATCATTCCTAAGGTGTATTTTTTCATTTGAATTATTTTATATGAAATGTCTGCTTTGTAACGCAAACGCTATCTAACATCTATGCTGTTGGGTATATGGTGCGTATCTGGTACTGATCTTCAGAAGCCCAAAGCTTTGCACCTCCTTTTATGCCAACCCGATTATTTACCAGACGGATATTATCATCCAGATCAAAATCTAATTCTTTAGCATTTCCACCGCCGATATATAGTCGATCATAGTTGAAAACAGTCTTGTAAATATCGATTACGCGTTGTACACGCTCATTCCACTCTTTTTTGCCAATCTTATCAAAAGCGCGGTCTCCAACATAATCATCGTAATCTTTATCTTTTGAAACGGGAAAATGCGCCAGCTCCAGGTGCGGAAGTAACTGTCCATCATAAAGCAGGGCGGTACCCATGCCAGTACCTAATGTAATCACGATTTCAAAGCCTTCGCCATCAACCACGCCCAAGCCCTGCTGATCTGCATCGTTGATCAGGCGAACTGGTTTTTGAAACGTGTCACTTATTAATTGCGCAAAGGGGATGTGCTTCCAGCTTTTCTTAGCCAGATTAGGTGCGGTTTCTACGATACCAAACCGTACGTAGCCAGGGAACCCTACAGAAATAGCATCAAATTGGCCCATGGTTGCAGCGAGCATTTTTATTACCTCTAAAACAGCCTCAGGTGTTGATTCTTCCGGGGTTGGAAGTTTTGTATATTCCGATAGCACCTGCCCATCTATATTCAACATGCAAGCCTTGATACTGCTTCCCCCGATGTCTATTGATAAAATTTTCTCTATGGTATTCTTTTGTTGGCTGCTTGACATATTGGGTGTTTTAAACACTTAAAAAGTTCAGTTATAAGGGTATTTAATTAATAGCTAAAGAACAAATGCAAAATAGTAATGTTTGTAAAATCAATCTAATCTTCAGGTTTATGTTTCCAGCGTCTGTGGCTCCATAACCAGTAGGCTGGTTCATCTATAATAATTTGTTCAAGATAGTTCACGTGTAGGTTGGTAATTTCAAAGGGCTTCGAAGCTGCGGGCTCCATACACAAGGGCACGCATTCCACTTCATAGTAACCACGCTTCAGAATTCTGACCCGCATATAGAAGACAGGACGGTTTGTTCTTACGGCAATTTTTTCGAGGCCAAGTAAGATGGCTGTTGGTTGATGCAGAAAGTTCAGCCAGTAGGTAGACTCCTCCTTCAAAGGAGTCTGGTCATTGCCAAAGCAAAAGATAGTAGGTACATCTTTGCTGGCGTTTAAGGCACGCAGGGTTTGCCGCATAGGGATTAACTGATTGCCAAAACGACTCCGGATTTGTTTAAACCATTCGCCAAATGCTTCATTGGATACCGGTTTATAGATCGGGTAAACAACTGCCGTAGTGTTCAGACCCAAGGCCAGCGTACCCCATTCCCAGTTACCATAATGCGCAGAACAGATTAAGGTACTACGGCCTTGCTCATGGTAATTGTTCATCAGATGAAGGTTCTTAAACTTAAACCTTGCTTTTAACTCCTCAGGGGAGATGGTTGCCATCTTGATAATCTCTACCATCAAGCTCGAGAGGTGTCTATAGTACTTCTTTGCGATGATGCGAATATCTTCTGCATCTTTCTCCGGAAATGCATTGTGCAAATTCTCATAAACCACCTTTCGCCGATACCTTACAACATGGTACAGGAGCAGGTAAACGAAGTCAGCCACAAGATACAGTAAACTTAAAGGCAACAACGACAAGCTGTTTAAGAAAAATATACCCGTTTTCGACAACATTCTTTTTACCATTCCGTCGTTGATTATGGCGCTAAAATAGGCTTTGATACCGGTTTTCTCCTATAAAATTCTTTATTTAGCCCGCTCAACCATTAACCAATGAAATTTTTGAACATTATGCCTTGCCTTCTTGGGCTCGGCCTGTGCCTTGCAAGCAATGCCAACGCACAAATTAAGAAAACGTCAAATCCAGCCGTTCCCGGGAACTTCACCCAGTTTGTAGATCCATATATCGGTACCGGAGGTCACGGCCACGTATTCCTCGGCGCAAGCGTCCCTTTTGGCGCCGTACAACTTGGACCAACAAACCGCTCGGAAGGTTGGGATTGGTGCTCTGGCTACCATTATTCCGATTCTACCATCGTTGGCTTTTCTCATACGCACCTGAGCGGTACGGGCATCGGCGACCTTGGCGACATCTCTGTTTTACCGGCAGTTGACGACAAGCTTGCGCTATATACCCATGATAAGGAAGTTGTTAAGCCTGGGTACTACGGTGTCCGTATGTCGCCGAGTAACATACATGCAGAACTGACAGCTTCGGAAAGGGTAGGCTTTCACCGCTATACTTTTCCCGCATCAACTTCCGCTAAGATCAAAATAAACCTGCGTAAAGGTATAGGTTGGGATCTTGCCACAGATACTTACATCAAGCAAATCAATGATACCACTATTGCGGGGTATCGTTTCTCAAGAGGCTGGGCAAGAGATCAGCGCATCTATTTTACAGCGATCTTCTCGAAGCCCTTTGAAAAATTCGTTGCATCAGACTCTTCAGCGGTATTAAAAGGCACGGAATTCCGGGGTAAAAAGTTGGTTGCTACAGCCTATTTCAAAACCAGTGATCAGGAGCAAATTCAGATGCGTGTCGGTATTTCTCCGGTAAGTATGGAAAACGCTGCCTTAAACATACAGGCTGAGATTCCCGGATGGAACTTTGACGAGATTGTAAATATGGCAGATGCCGCCTGGAATAAGGAACTGGCCAAGCTGGATGTGAAAACATCCATTATGAAGGATAAACGCAACTTCTACACGGCGCTTTACCATACCATGATCGCACCATCTACCTTCAATGATCATAATGGAGATTATCGGGGCACGGATAAAAAAGTCTACAAAAATGCAGACTTCACCAATCTGACAACATTTTCACTATGGGATACGTACCGTGCTGCACACCCGCTTTATACGTTGATCCAGCCCAAGCGTGTAAATGACATGATGAAAACCATGCTTGCCATTTACCAGCAGCAGGGCAAGTTGCCAGTGTGGCACCTCATGGGTAATGAAACCAACACCATGGTTGGTAATCCTGGAATAATCGTCGTTGCAGATGCAGTACTTAAAGGTTTCAAGTTCGATCATGAACTGGCTTTTGAAGCCATGAAGAAAACAGCAATGCTTGACGAGCGGGGCCTCAATTTCGTGAAAAAATTAGGCTACATTCCTGCAGACAGTACAGTGGAGTCTGTCGCTATGGGCCTTGAATATAGCATTGCCGACTGGAGCATTGCTGAGGTTGCGCGTAAAATGAAGAAAACTGCGGATTACAACTATTTCCACAAACGTGGATTGAACTACCAGAACTACTTTGATAAGCAGACACAATTCATGCGCGCGAAGGTAGGGCCGAATAAATGGAGAACACCATTTGATCCGATACGCTCGATCCATCGCTCTGATGATTATACGGAAGGAAATGCATGGCAGTACACCTGGTTGGTACCGCAAGATCCCGCGGGTTTGATCAAAATGATGGGGGGGACAGCACCATTTACCAAAAAGCTTGATTCCTTGTTTATCGTTGAAGGACACCTGGGTGATGAGGCATCACCCGACATCAGCGGACTCATCGGCCAATATGCACATGGAAACGAGCCAAGTCACCACATCACCTATCTTTACGCTTATGCGAAACAGCCGTGGAAGACTGCTAAACATGTTCGTCATATCCTAAACGATCTATATACCGATGCGCCGGATGGTCTGTCTGGAAATGAAGACGTGGGGCAAATGTCTTCCTGGTACATATTTTCTGCTTTAGGCTTTTACCCAGCTAATCCGATCAGCGGTCAATACGTATTCGGAAGCCCGTTGTTCGATGAAGCGACCATCAACCTGGAAAGTGGTAAGAAGTTCAACATTAAAGTTCAAAATAATTCTCCGGAGAACATCTACATCCAGAGCGTCAGCCTGAATGGGAAGACGCTAAACAGCATCTTTTTGAAACACGAAGAGATTACAAAAGGTGGTAACCTAACCATTATAATGGGGAGTCAGCCTTCAAAGACCTGGGGCCTGAAATAGGGAATAATAAACGAGCATAAAAAAAGCGGCAATAGCCGCTTTTTTTATGCTCTGACGAAGTGTTACTTCATCGTACCTTGAATTTCAGTTGCCTTTTGCGCATGTGATTCAATGATCGGAAGCGTCTTTGTTGCAAATCCACTTACCTCAGCATCAGGATTTTTACTGCCCGCCTTGAATAAGGATACGGTCTTATCATGATCCTGCACCATCATGCCGATGTAGTGCTTGTCGAATTCAGCTCCAGACATTTTCTTCATGGCATCTAAATGCTCTTGCTCCGCTGCAGGTAGGCTGGCTGGTAGCGTTACGGATTTTTTTGATGCAATGCCCATTAATTCTTTATTAGCGGCACTGTGATCCTTCACCATCAATGCTGCGAAATCTTTAACACTTTGGCTGGAAGCCTGTGTTTGGGCAATCTTTCCTGCCTCAACTTCCATCATGCCACCAATGGCTGCTTTTTCCATGAAGTCTTTCGGATCTGAAGACGCAGGGTTCATACCACTGGTGTCTGTTGTCATATCCATTGTACTGCCCATTGTAGTTGAATCCATGGCGCTCGAATCTCCTGACCCTGTAGAGTTTTGGCCGGAATTACATGCCTGAATCATTAACGCAGCCACGAAAGTCGCCGCTAAAAACACTTTTTTCATACGATTCGATTTAAATTTAAGTTTATGTGGTTAGTTAACAATGATCACGTGCCAGTTGTTTATAAAAAGCAAATACTGAAAGGTTTAACTGCCGAATTCTAGTTTAAAATATACGGTTGGAGGTGATGATTGGGGTCCACTCGTTCAAAATAGAGGGTGCGAATGGATTGTTTTAGCGTGGCAAATTCCGCGCGGTTAATTGCCAGTGCCGTCCGGTAGATCTCTTCAGGCACGTTATGTTGGTTATAGGTTTCAAAAATCACGTTAAAATATTCGAGGCCATTTCGCTCACGTGATGGAGCAAGTGAAATATTCAACGCTCGTCTTATTGGCTGCGATTCCATTTTAGTGGTGTAAAAGCCATATTGGTATCGATAACCTATCGATTTTGAAGTGATAACCAGTTTTTCCTTTCCGAAGCCATACCATAAGGTAAGCCAGCCGAAAAGGGCCATTAACAATACGCCGATTACCAGGAGTGCCAACAGCCAGTCGACAACCGAAATCAGCACAATAGCAAGCGTGCACACATTAAAAAATATCAAAATACCCCTGACCACCTTAGAAGTCTCGGCTTCGATTGTAACGTGTAAGTTGATGTAGTCTTTTTTAAGTTCTACTTTCATTTGCTGGCATATAATGCAGGTGCCATTGGTCTAAATACCAGAATCCAGTGCCTGATCTTCGTCACTCAAGCCCTCGCCATTTGCGGGGGGCACGTCGTGAAAACTTTCTGAGGAACTTCCTGTTCCGGTACCTTCTTTATGATCTCTTCCCGAACCCGTTCCAGTATAACCTGCATCCTGCAGCGAATCATAACCCTGGGTTCCGGTATTATCATGCCCATCTCTTGCAGGCTGTTGTAAATTTTTGTTCGCTTCCATATCCAAATTTTAGGTTATAACAGTTGAGCCATATCGAAGTTTTAAAAGATAATTTTAATTCAGATGCATCTTTTAGGTTTCAAACCATTGCGGTCTGGGACTGTTTCAAAGTTTATTGATCATGTATGAAAGCAGTTGTTATTTCCAGTCCTGGAGCGCCCTCCGTTTTAAAATTGGAAGATCGTCCGGAGCCATCCTTTGAAGAAGATGAAGTGTTAATTGAAGTGCATGCCGCAGGTGTAAACCGGCCGGATGTTGCGCAGCGTTTAGGCAAGTACCCGGCGCCGCCCGGGGTATCTGCAGAAATCCCTGGCCTCGAAGTCGCCGGTATTGTTGCCCACTGTGGTGCTGGTGTTACCCGCTGGAAGAGGGGCGACCGTGTATGTGCCCTGGTCGCCGGCGGTGGATATGCGGATTTCGTGCCAGTGAAAGCGGGGCAATGCCTCCCCATTCCAGGACAGCTGGGCTTTACCGAAGCAGCAGGCTTGCCAGAAACGATATTTACGGTGTGGCATAATGTTTTTCAAAGGGGGGCACTAAAAGAAGGCGAAACACTGCTGGTCCACGGCGGAAGCAGCGGGATTGGCATTACGGCAATACAGCTTGCTAAAGCAATTGGCGCAAAAGTGCTGGTCACTGTAGGAAGTACAGAAAAAGGAGAGGCATGCCTTAATCTTGGTGCAGATCAATACATTAACTACAAAACAACCGACTTCCGGGCAGCACTTCCACCAAATAGTGTAGATGTGATTCTGGATATGGTTGGTGGCGACTACTTTGCGGGGAACATCGATCTTCTGAAACCAGACGGCCGCTTGGTTTACATCAACGCTATGCAGGGGAGCCTGGTATCATTAGACCTCTGGAAGGTCATGCAAAAACGAATTCAAATTACCGGCAGTACCTTACGGGCGAGGGAATCTGGCTTTAAAATTGCACTTTCGGCAGAGATTGAAAAATACGTTTGGCCGATTATCGAATCAGGTGCATTTAAATCTGTCGTTTACAATACCTTTCCATATTCCGCAGCAGCAGCAGCACATGAACTTATGGAAAGCAGTAAACACATTGGCAAGATTATCCTGGTCAATGATTAGGACGCTGAGGTATTCAATTGCAAAAGAATTTCTAACTTTAACCTGCTCTCGCGACGAATATGCCACATTTGACACAGACAGTGAAAACCATGGGTGGGTACATGGGCCTTCAGCTTCCTGAAGGAAAGCCTTACTACACAAACCTGATAAAACTTAATACCGCAAGAAACAGCCTCGAGTACATCCTGGTCACTCGTGGATACACCACAATTTACCTTCCTTATTTTACCTGTGAGGTACTCCTGGAGCCTATTCGCCGCCTTAAACTGGACTACCACTTCTATAAGATCGACGCAGACATGGATCCAATTATCGACTTTGAGGTAGATGATCAATCCTGCATGCTCTACACGAACTATTTCGGTGTAAAAACCGCAACCGTGCGTCAGCTTAGCCAAACACAAAAGAACCTGATCATAGATAACGCGCAGGCTTTTTATGCGCAGCCCATCCCTGGTATTGACACCTTTTATTCTTGTCGGAAGTTTTTCGGTGTGCCCGACGGTGCTTATCTCTACACAACTAGTCAGGAGCGATTGACACTTCAGCGTGATACCTCAGTGGACCGCGTTTCACACCTGATCAAGGCCTTGGATCTGAACATTGAGGCTGGGTATGCCGACTACGTGCAAAATAATGATGTACTAATCGATAACGAGATCAGAGAAATGTCTCAGTTCACCCAAAAGGTGCTTGAGGGCATTGATTATGATCACTGTGCAACAATGCGCAAGCAAAATTTCTGGTTTCTACACGAACAGCTTGGACACTTAAATGCGTTCAAAATGCCTTTTGATTCGGATGATACCCCTATGGTTTATCCGTTGCTTGTTCAGCAGCCAGACCTAAAGGCAAAGCTGATTGCCAGGAAGATTTTTATACCGACCTACTGGCCCAATGTTTATCAATGGACCTTACCAGACGCACTTGAGTACCAGCTGACGCAGAACATCGTTTCCCTGCCAATTGATCAACGTTACAGTATCGATGACATGAAGTATATGGCGGATGTAGTAAAAAGTTTGCTCACAAACGACTGATCAATCTATGTTAAGCATCTACACTACAAATGACAAGGCACAATGGGCGGGTTACGTTGGCCGTTCCGCTGCATATGATTTTTATCATACCTGGTACTATCATAACCTGGAAAGTCCTGAAGCCGCAAGGTTGTACGTCTATGAAGAGGGAGCGGAATTCATTGCTTTCCCGCTTGTTTTACGGGCCATTGAAGGAACCATTTATAAGGACCTGACCTGTGTGTATGGCTATACTGGTCCGATCGCGAGTGCAGCTTTTAACCTGCTGCAACCTGACTTCATTCAGCGGTTTAAACAAGCTTTCCTACAGCAGCTTTCAGATGAAAACATTGTTTCCATATTTTCCAGATTACATCCCTTCTTCGGGCAAGAACAGTTGCTTCAGGATTTCAGCGGCATATTCCCGAATGGGAAAAGTGTAGCGATCGACATCCGTGTACCACTGGAAACGCAACGCGCGGGCTATCACAAAAGTTACCGCCAGCAAATTAGAATTCTGCGAGAGAAAGGTTATGAAGTACGGCAAGCGACATCAGCGGACGCCATACGGACATACTCAGATATATATATTGAAAATATGAAGCGGGTAGGGGCATCAGATTTCTATCTCTTTACGCCCACCTATTTCGAACAGCTTCTGGCTTCACCAGAATACGAAAGCAAGCTCATGCTGGTTTATTTTAACGGTGAGATCGTGAGTGGGGGCGTTGTCATCTGCACCAATAAAATCATGCAGATTCACCTGATGAGCACGCGGACAGCACACCTCAGCTTGTCGCCCCCGAAACTTGTGATCGAGGAAACGAGCATCCTGGGACGCGAGCTGGGTTACGAGTTTATTAACCTCGGTGGTGGATTAAATTTCAAAGAAGACAGTCTTTTTAAATGGAAAGCTGGCTTTACGAACCTATTTAAAGATTATAACAGCTGGCGATATGTTGCAAATCCGGAGGTTTATGCAAAATTGCTTCAAGAAAAAGGTTTGTCAGCAGCGCTGGATGTTGACTTTTTTCCGCTATACAGATACCAGAAACAAGATTGATCCTACTTTGTGGCGCCCTGAGACATTGCAATCAGGACCGCACCGCCGATCATCACACATACTCCCACAATCAACTGCCAGGTTAATTTTTCCTTCAGAAATATGATTGATAATACCACCGCAATTACAAGCGAAAGCCGCTCTACTGTTGTCACATAAGCTGCAGGCCCGATGGAAAGCGCTTTGTACGAAAAGACCGTTGACAGCGTGGTGGCGATGCCTGCAAGAATCAACAATATCCAGGCTTTTTGGTCAATGTCCTTCAGTGCTGCGAAATTTCCCTGATACGTGACAATGCCCCAGGTGATACAGAAAATAAATATTGATTGTATCGCAAAAGCAACGTTCGAGTCAACATTTTTTAGTCCTGCTTTAGTAAGTACAACGACGAGTGCTGCAGAGACTGCAGCTGCTAAGGCCCATATGATCCACATAAATGTTTTTTACAGCATAACACCAATCCATCAAAAAAGATTGTAACCTGCAAACATTAAGCTATTTTCATTTAATATAAACTGGCGCTACTGGATTGTTGTATAACTCGCTGTACGCTGCTTCCTGGTGGCATTGGCTATTGAACTTAGAAATTAAATGATGAACAATAAGAAAGCACATACGGTTGTATGTTTCGGCGAAGTACTATGGGACGTTTTACCAACTATAAAACGTCCGGGAGGGGCACCCATGAATGTTGCCTATCACCTTCAAAAACTCGGGATCAACAGCCAGCTCATTAGCGGTGTCGGGGATGATGCCGCTGGAAAGGCATTGCTCGAATTCCTCGCGCAAATTGATTTGACTGATCATTTCATCCAGGTATTGGATGATCAACCTACAAGCGAAGTTATCGCTACTGTGAATGAAAGCCATGAAGTAAGTTATGAAATCGTCTATCCCGTGGCTTGGGATTTCATTACCTGGAAGCCCGAACATGATGCATTGCTGGCAGAAAGTAAGGCACTTGTATACGGCAGTCTGGCTTCAAGGAACGAAGTTTCTGCAGGGGCACTATTGAAAATGCTGAACGCTGACCTTTACAAGGTATTTGATGTCAACCTGCGTGCGCCACATTATGGAAAAGATATTATTGATCGACTGCTTCGTGCAGCAGACCTGGTCAAAATGAACCTCGAAGAGCTGGAGATCATCACGGACTGGTACAATCCGGCGTTGACGAGCGAATCAGATCGTGTAGAATGGTTGTTTGATAACTTTGCTGTGCAGGAAATCTTGGTTACAAAGGGCATAAAGGGTGCGAGCTATTGTAGCAGAACCCAGCGATTAGATCAACCAGCTTACCTGGTGAAAGTAAATGACACGATAGGAAGCGGCGATTCTTTCCTGGCAGCATTCCTGAGTAAACGCCTGCAACATGCATCCATTGAGGAAGCTTTGGCGTATGCAGCGGGCATGGGCGCATACATCACGTCTCAGTCCGGCGCCTGCCCCGCTTACGAACTTGCCGACTTCGAGCGTTTTTTCAGCGCGCAGCAACTTGAGTAGCCGGTTCGACGGTGTAATATACCCGTACCTAAGTGATTGTACTTGATCTTACCAAAATCCTAAAATATCTAAACCATTTTAATTCTGCACGCATTAAAGAGGATAAACAATTGTTGAACAACAAACTGAATCTTTTATGGAGCAGAACGAAAATAATAACGCGCAGAACCCGCTGAACATGTATCCAACTCCGCCGTTTAAGGAACAACAGCAAGATGAACCCGGAAAACAGGGGTTATTAGATCCAAAAGCAGATCACGGAGAGGAGAGCTATAAGGGTTCTGGAAAACTTACAGGTAAAAAAGCCATCATCACTGGTGGGGACTCTGGCATTGGTCGTGCAGTAGCCATTGCTTTTGCCCGTGAAGGTGCGGATGTACTGATATCCTACCTTGATGAACACGAGGACGCCGCAGAAACAGCAAAGTATATAGAGGCGGCTGGACGTAAGGCGGTGTTGGTGCCAGGCGATATCTCTGAAGAAAGCCACTGTAAACAGATCATTCAAGAGGCCATGGATTCGTTCGGCCAAATTGATGTGCTGGTAAATAATGCCGCCTTCCAGATGTCGCGCGACTCCCTTCAGGATGTCTCCAGTGCGGAGTGGGACAAAACCTTCAAGACAAATATCTATCCGCTTTTCTACCTCTGCAAAGCCGCGGAAGAACACCTCAAGCCTGGTAGTACAGTGGTAAATACGACTTCAGTAAACGCCTACAAGGCGCCACCACAACTTGTAGCCTATTCTGCGACGAAAGCGGCGATCCAAAACTTCACAGCGAGTATGGCGCAACTTTGGGCAGAAAAAGGCATAAGGGTCAATTGCGTAGCACCCGGTCCAATCTGGACACCACTAATTCCAGCAACCATGCCGCCGGAAAAGGTGAAATCTTTTGGTGAAGATGTACCATTAAAGCGTGCAGGTCAGCCCGTCGAACTTGCACCCGCCTTTGTTTTACTCGCATCCCAGGATTCTAGTTACATGACCGGATCGACCGTCCAGGTTACTGGTGGCTATCCAACCATTTAGGCAATTTTAATGAAAGCAGACGAAATTAGATTGGATGACTGGCAAAGGATTCTCTTTGGGAATACTTCGCCAGAATTCCTTATTGAGGTATTTCTCAGAACACTGATCATCTACGTTGCGCTATTATTGGCCGTGAAATGGTTGGGTAAGCGGATGAATGGACAGTTGACCATCATTGAAATGACCGTGATGATCACTTTGGGAGCAATTGTGTCCGTACCCATGCAAATGCCTGATCGTGGACTGCTGCAGGGATTGGTCATTCTCGTCGTTGCACTACTGCTTCATCGGGGACTCACCCATTTGGGTCATCGTAATCCTAAAGCGGAAAACCTTATTCAAGGGGTGCCAGTTGTCATCGTTAAGAATGGTGTTATGCAGCTGGGTGAAATGTCAGCCGCCAGGATATCCAGACAACAACTGTTCTCGGAACTGAGAAGTAAAAAAATATTTCATCTTGGTAAGGTACGCCGGGTATATCTTGAACCATCCGGTGCATTTAGCATTTTGCTGGCAAAAGAGGCGCATCAGGGACTGCCACTATATCCACCTTCAGACAAAGACATATTCAAAGGCTTCAAAGCAGATTATAAGCAATCACTTGTTTGTATCAATTGTGGCATGATCAGGGAAAAGGAAGATGTTGAACAATGTGATGTTTGTCATAAACATGAGTTTATAAAGGCAATCGCTTAATAAGAGTCGGGAAGATGAAAACAGACGAGTTTAAGCTTAAGGATTTACACAGGATCCTAATCGGAGACGTGCCCGGGGCCTTCTTTATTGAAGTTATACTCCGAACCATCATCATTTATTTGATGTTGATTATAGCAATCCGACTGATGGGAAAGCGAATGGCTTTGCAGTTGAATGTGACGGAGATGACCGCAATGGTTGCGCTTGCCGCAGCGATAGGCGTACCTATGCAAGCACCGGATCGCGGCATTCTACCAGCAGCAGTTATTGCTATGGTCGTCGTGCTGGCAGAGCGAAGCATTACAAGATTTACTTTGAAAAGCCAATCGGCTGAAACACTTTTCCATGGCGATATGAATCTTTTAATCGAAGACTCGGTGATTAATTATGATTGCCTCAAGTATGTTTCTATGTCAAAAAGCTTAGTGCTACAGCAGCTACGCGCACAGGGAATTGGCCATCTTGGTGAAGTTAAGCGGCTGTACATGGAGTCAAGCGGCGCCTTTTCTCTCGTAAAACTTGACGATCCGGTTCCCGGGCTTTCAGTTATTCCGGAAAACGATAAAGATTTCTGGGCAGCAGAGGAGCGGTGTATCGATGTTTACGTATGCACCAATTGCGGGAATCAAGCTTCCCAAGATGCCAAGGGTAAGGCTGAAATCCCTAATTCCACATGTGAACGTTGCCACACAGACAAATGGGAGCAGGCGGTGAAATGATACAGAAATTGCAGTTTGCAACAATTTTATTTTGTTCGTCGCGTTAAAGAAGCAAGATTTCGCGTTAATAGAGATGACCGTAAGGGTTTCACTATTTGCTAAGAAAACGCTAATCGAAAGATATTAAAGCTTTTAAAGGGTGTAAAAACTGCCTTAGAAGAATTCTAAGCAGCTTAAAATGCCTTTTATTAAAAAGACATACGACCCCGCGAGCTCGATTAAGTTGCTTCTGGTGGTCTCAAGAAAAACCCGTTCATACAGGTTTATATTTGGTTAGAAAAGGGATTGTATCTGGATGGAGCAACCCTTTCTTTTGTTAAAGCTAATTTTATTTTTCGAAGCTGCCTAATGCATTCGCAAGTTTATTTACGACTATACCCATCTTTTCAGGAAAATACGTATTAATACGAATGTTGCCAACGTACATACCTTGAAACTCCAGGGCGCTAAGTACGAACTAATTACGTCTTCCACGTATTTATTTCCTGCTTACCCAAACTTGGACATGTCAAGAGTTGCGATCCTATTTCATCGCCACTAGAAGTACGCTGAACTGAATACATTTTTGTAAAACCATATGAATTTCTGTTTAAAAGCGTGTGCTAAACTGAATGCAGCTTGATAGGTAGGTGGAATAGAAATCTCATGGAATTGTTAAAATTGTGTTAAAATCTTAGTGTACGTTTTACACTAACAAACTTTAGCCTATATTTGAATCATCAAACGCAGTTCAGCTGAATTGCATCAAAAAAGATAAAATGTTCTAAAGGCTTTTTCGATTGGCCGGAAGAAATAAAGGAAAACCCGTTCATACAGGTTTATATTTGGTTAGAAAAGGGATGCGTCTGGATGGAGCAACCCTTTCTTTTTTTATAGCCTTTTTTATCTTACATCCCCTGACAACTAAAAAGCACACAGCACATAAATTTAAGCACACCTTAGCCACACCTGGCGCACACCTTACACACACCTCGCCCACGCAAAGTGTGGGTAAGGTGTTTTTCATGTGATCATATGGTCTTTAGCACTGGCAATTCTTTCCTCGCAATGCAGCAATTTTTTTATGCAATTAAAGCTGCTCTTGAAGTTGCTATATAGTTGCAGCGCTTTTGCTACGTTTCACACGAATGGCATACTTAGCAAGCAGCAGCAAAGCGGAATCAAACTAAAGTTTATTATAATTGTATTTACGGTACACCTGAAGCGAAATCCGTTTCAAAAGTGTTAGGCTGGAGGATATGAAGGAAATTAAGGACATTATTGCTGCACAGCAACAAGCAACTTTGGCCGGTAAAAAGACAGCACTTGCGACTGTCGTGCAAGTAGAAGGCTCATCTTACCGTCGTCCGGGAGCAAGGATGCTCGTCACAGAGGATGGTGTATTAACCGGTGCAATCAGTGGAGGTTGCCTGGAAGGTGATGCACTTCGAAAATCGCTGCTTGCCATTACGGAACAACGTAAAAAGATTGTTGTCTATGACACTACCGACGAAGATGATGCACGCTTTGGAGTTCAGCTTGGCTGTAATGGTATCGTGTATATCCTGTTCGAGCCCATAGATCCTGCTGATCCCGGAAACCCAGTGGCATTGCTGACTTTGCTACAGGCGCAACGCCAAGCTATGGTTCTTTGTACGCTGTTTTCAATGGACCAACAGGCCGTGCAGCCCGGAACACAGTTTCTTTATGGTGGTTGCTCGGCATTAACCCGCAGTGGATTATGGTTAGAAGAACATGGATCAACAGCGCTCGTTGCTGCAGTTGAACAAACCTGGGCTACCCAGACCAGCAGTTTCGAGCAGATTAAGTTGGGTGATATGGATTTTACCGCCTTTATAGAAGTTATTCCCCCGGCAATTGCATTATACGTATTTGGAGCAGGAAATGACGCCATACCGCTTTCCGGCATCGCCGACATTCTGGGCTGGGAGGTGTATGTTGCTGATGGCCGACGAACGCATGTAACTGCCGAACGTTTTCCCAAGGCCAGCGGATTAATCCTCCAGAAAGCGGCAGATGTATTAGAAGGCATCCAATTTGATCAACGAACGGCAGCAGTACTCATGACACATAACTACAATTATGACATCGAAGTGCTTCGTCAGCTTGCAGACACTAGTTGCCCATACATTGGCGTGCTCGGACCCAAGACAAAACTCCAGCGTATGCTTGATGAACTTTCAGCTGCTGGCCAGTTCATCCCGCCAATGGCGATGGAACGCGTTTATAGCCCCGTTGGACTTGATCTTGGCGCGGAAACTTCAGAAGAAATAGCCTTGTCCATCACGGCGGAAATCAAAGCCGTCATGTCCGGCCGGCGTGCGGCATCCTTACGTGAAAAAATTCAACCCATACATAGCTGATGGCAAAGTACGGCATCATAATCCTTGCTGGAGGTCGTTCATCAAGGTTGGGTAAACCCAAACAGCTTCTCGCATTTGAAAACGGCACCTTGATCGAGCATGTTGCCCGACAAGCTTGCGACGTGGCGAATGCCCGCACGGTTGTGGTTTCTGGCGCCGTACATGAAGAAATCGTTAGGGCACTGGCGGCTCTTCCGGTTTCGGTGGTTCACAATCCGGCATGGGCAGAGGGGATGTCGGCATCCCTTGAAGCTGGGCTAAGCGCATTGTTAGCTGAGGAGCCCGAGGTACGCGCATGCATAATGATGGTCTGCGATCAACCTTACGTGGATACCGGGCTACTCGAAAAAATGATCTTCAGCTATGAGCAGCATGCTGCAGAGATCGTGGCTTGTACTTATGCAGACACAGTGGGTACGCCTGCACTTTTTGGGGCCGCTTACTTTGAAAATCTGCTGAACTTAGCAGGGCCGGGTGGTGCAAAGAAAATAATTGCTGAAAATGAAACAAATGTCTTCTATTTACCATTCCCTAGAGGCATAATAGATATTGATACCGCACAAGATTACGTTACATTTATTGCCGGACAATCTTAAATCACTAAAGATGCGGGTAAAGGAACTTCATATATGATCATTGATAACTACAACCGTGTTCATGACTACCTGCGTATTTCGCTGACAGACAACTGCAATTTGCGTTGTTTTTATTGCATGCCTGATGAAGAATATGCATTTAGTCCGCCATCACGGCTCATGCAGCCTGATGAGATCCTTGATCTTGCCCAAATCTTTGTCGCCGAAGGCGTTAAAAAGATAAGGCTTACCGGCGGGGAACCTTTTGTAAGGAAAGATGCTGCAAAGATTATTACCCTGCTCGGTCAATTACCTGTCGCGCTGAGCATTACGACCAACGGTACCCGCCTTCATTATTTTGTGGATGTTCTCGAACAGGCGGGCGTAAAATCTTTAAACATCAGTCTAGACACCCTCGACGCTGATAAGTTTACGGTCATAACGCGGCGTAATCTCTTTGGTCAGGTTATGAACAATATCAACCTGCTTCTTTCTCGCGGCTTTGAAGTGAAAATCAATGTGGTGGTGATGAAGGATCTCAACGACTCGGAAATCAATGATTTCATCGCCTGGACACGGGATCTACCCATCCATATTCGCTTCATCGAATTCATGCCTTTCAGTGGTAATCGCTGGACGAGTAATAAGGTAGTTTCATCTGCAGAGATTTTGGCCATAGCTGCTAAACGTTTTGATTTTGTGCCTATGCCTGTGGGGATACATGAAACGGCAAAAAAGTATGCTGTAGCAGGTCACCAGGGTGATTTTGCAATCATCAGTACGATGACCGCTCCATTTTGTTCAGGCTGCAACCGCATGCGGTTAACGGCAGATGGCAAGCTGAAAAACTGCCTTTTCTCACATGGTGAAATGGATCTGCTAACACCGCTCAGAGCAGGTGAGGAGGTGTTGCCGTTAATACACCAGAACATCCGGAGTAAGGCAAAGGAACTTGGGGGGCAGTTTACGACGGCAATAGATACAATCGAAGCCCTGAATATTGAAAATCGAAGCATGATCACAATTGGAGGATAGGAGAAGATGATTTCCGTAACAGAAGCAAAAGCCATAATTGACCAACAGGTAAGCAGCCTTCCACCCATAGTATTGCCAATTTCTAAAGCCGCAGGTCTGGTGCTGGCGAAAGACATTCATGCCACAACCGACATTCCCAATTTTAGACAATCCAGTATGGACGGCTATGCTGTGAAATATGAACCCGGCAGGTTGGTATTTGAGCTTGCAGGTGAAATGGCAGCCGGTGCGATGACGCAGCTGGAAATACAAGGCCATCAGGCGGTGCGCATTTTTACCGGTGCGCCATTACCGATGGGGGCGGATACGGTCGTTATGCAGGAAAAAGTGGTTGTCGAAAACGGCCAGGTCATCGTAGATAAGGATGCAATGCAGCAGTTTCAGCACGTGCGGGAGCGTGGCGCAGAAATTAAAGCGGATGCGCTTGCCATGCAGAAAGGGACGGTGCTTAGTCCAGCTGCAATCGGATTTCTGGCCGGAATTGGTGTTGCTGCGGTCAGCGTCATCCCAGCACCGAAAGTCTGTATTATTCTTACCGGCAATGAACTGCAGGAGCCAGGGCAAAGCCTGGCATTCGGCCAGGTTTATGAAGCGAATTCCGTGATGTTGCGGGCAGTGCTGTCAGAGCTTGGCATCACCGATGTTACCATACAACGCGCCGAGGATGATTTACATGTCTTACAGGGGATCTTAAGTCAGGCCTTGTCTGAAGCGGACCTGGTTTTACTTACCGGTGGCGTAAGTGTTGGCGATTACGACTTTGTAGTAGCAGCAGCTAAAAACTGCGGCATCAAGCAGGGCTTTCACAAAATAAAACAAAAGCCCGGTAAGCCTTTATTTTTCGGACTTAAATATCAAAAGGTGGTCTTTGGCTTACCCGGAAATCCCTCATCCGTGCTGAGTTGTTTTTATCAGTATGTAGTGCCTGCATTGGGTAGGATGCTAAACAAAGATATTAGCCTGAAGCGAAGTAATGCGGTGCTCGCGTTTGATTATCCAAAGGCACCGGGACTTACACACTTCCTTAAAGGGCGTTACAAGGATGGGCAAGCTATGGCTTTACATGCCCAGGAGTCTTTTCGATTGCATTCCTTTGCGCAGGCAGACTGCATGATCGTGCTGGAAGCGTCACGTGGTGACTACCAGGCAGGTGACGCAGTGGAGATTTACCTAATTCCTGGTTGTTAAATGGAGCTGTTTTACCTAATCCTTTTTGTAGTTGCTTTCTTATATGCCGCTGTGGGGCACGGCGGGGCAAGTGGATATCTGGCTCTTATGGCCATATACGGCATCGCACCCGATGTGATGAAGCCCACGGCCTTGCTACTGAATCTTTTTGTTTCAGGCTCAGCTTTCTTACAATTCTATCGTGGAAAGCATTTTATTAAAAAGATTTTTATCCCCCTGGCCATTGCCTCGATTCCCATGTCCTTTGTAGGTGGTATGCTGGTGATTGAAGATCATTTATATAAGAAAATACTCGGTGCTTTATTGCTATTACCGGTAATACGGTTGTTCTTTTTTGCAAATACGGAGCGCTCGGGATTAAGGGAGCCCAACAGCTATATATCACTACTTGTTGGCGGAAGCATTGGTTTGCTATCCGGTATGATCGGCATCGGAGGTGGGATCATCCTTTCTCCGGTTTTGCTCTTGCTGAAGTGGACAGATCAGAAACAAACTGCTGCCATCAGCGCCCTTTTTATTTTCGTAAATTCGGTCGCTGGCTTAGCTGGCCAGTTCACCAAAGGCATTGCCTTTAATAACAATATGCTGCTGTATGTTGTTATTGCTTTTAGTGGTGGGCTGCTTGGCGCTTACTTTGGCGCATCACGCTTTAACCAAAATGTACTTAAAAATGTATTGGGCGTCGTGTTGTTTATGGCTGCAATTAAACTTTGGTTTGTGTAGCAGCGATACGCCAGCCTTATTATTTCTTACACATGAACTTAATTAATATTATGCCCTTCGGGCAAATTGCTGAAATTACTGGTGCTGATGCCTTCCAGCTCGAAGCTGCGGATACAGATCAGGTTCAGCAAGCACTTTACAAACGATTTCCGGCGCTCGAAAAACGAGCTTATGCAATAGCGGTTAACAAGGTTATTGTTAAAGATAATACGATGCTGAGTAGTGGATCTGTGGTTGCTTTGCTTCCACCATTTTCTGGAGGTTAGTATGACTGTAGCGTATAATCAGGATCGTTATAGCCGCCATCTTATGCTTAAAGGGTTTGGAGGCGATGCGCAATTAAAGCTGACCTCAGCCAGGGTGCTCATGATTGGTGCCGGCGGATTAGGATGTCCCGCTTTACAATACCTTGCGGCAGCAGGTGTTGGTGAGATCGGTATTGTAGATGATGATGTGGTGTCGCTGAGTAACTTGCAACGGCAGGTTTTGTACCGCACGCAAGATATCGGGAAAAAGAAAGCCAGTGTCGCTGCAGCACAGCTACACGAACTCAATCCCGACATCCGGGTAACGCCGTACCTGCTGCGGCTGGATACCAGCAATGCAATTGAGCTGTTCAGTGGTTACGACATTATCGTAGACGGCACGGATAACTTTGCAACAAGATATTTGATTAATGATGCCTGTGTAATCCTGAGAAAACCCCTTGTGTTTGCCGCAGTGTTTCAGTACGAGGGACAACTCGCCGTGTTTAATGTCCCTGATGCAGCTGGCATCAAAACAAATTACCGGGATTTGTTCGAATCTCCGCCTTCAGCGGCGGATGCGCCGGACTGTAATGAGGCCGGTGTACTGGGTGTGTTGCCTGGTACAATGGGCATGATGCAGGCCACAGAGGTGATTAAGCTCATAACCGGACTGGGTAAACCCTTGATCAATAAGCTGCTGATTTACCAGGCGCTGGAAGCGGAGAGCTATACGGTGAGCCTGCAACCGAGCCAACAAGCCGCTGCCTTGGCGCCGCAAACCGCGGAAGCCTTTCAGCGAATGGATTATGAATGGTTCTGCAATGCGACAATCAACAAGGTGGCTGAACTCGACCCGGAAACTTTTGAAACTTTAACAGAACTTGCTGATGTAAAGGTTGTTGATGTAAGGGAATTCGGAGAATATCCCCGGGCAAGATTCAAGCATACGCAGATTCCATTATCGTTGCTGCTTCAGGAAATCCCTGCTTTTGAGGAGGCGCGTATCGTCGTGTTTTGTCAATCGGGAAAACGTAGCCTGCAGGCGGCAGCAATTATTAAAGAAACGATAAAACCACATCAGGAAGTGTACAGCCTCAAAGGGGGTATACTCGCCTTATAACATATTTATGAACGAGAAAAAGATGAAGGACATCTTTATGGATGGTCCGATACCTGCGGGATTTATTGCAGATAGCATTCAAAAGCATAGTACAAAGACAAATATTGGAGCACATAGCATTTTCCTGGGTCAGGTAAGAGCGGATGAGCTGTTGGACCGGAAAGTTGCCGCGATCGACTATACCACGTATAAGGAAATGGCACTTGAAAAGATGCACGAGATCCGGGAGTCCATATTCGCTAAATATGAGTTGACCTGCATGCATGTTCACCATAGCCTGGGCACAATTAACGCCGGCGAGGTATGTCTTTTTGTATTTACTTCGTCCAAACACCGAAAAACAGCAATGGACGCATGTGAGGAAGTGGTCGAATTGATTAAGGTCGAGCTGCCAGTCTGGGGTAAGGAAATCTTTGAAGACGATAGTTACACTTGGAAAACGAATAAATAGGATGGTAGATATCACCCATAAAATTTCAACATTGAGAAAAGCGGTGGCTACCGCGACTGTAAAAGCCTCAGCTGCGGCGACGATAAGGGCGGTAGAAGAACGTCGAGTGCCGAAAGGGGATGTATTTGAATTTGCAAGGGCCGCCGGATTGCTGGGCATCAAGAAAACCAGTGATGTGATCCCAGACTGCCATCCCTTACCTATAGAATTTGCATCGATCACCTACCATACGGTTGGATTAGACATCCAAATCCGGGTGGAAGTACATACCATCTACAAAACTGGCGTTGAGGTTGAAGCCATGCATGGTGCATCTGTTGCCGCTTTGGTTATGTACGATATGTTGAAGCCCATTGACAAAGGTGTAGTGATCGAGCAAGTGCGACTTGAGGAGAAAACCGGCGGTAAGTCGGACCTTAAAGCGAATTCGACGATGTTGAAAGTGGCGGTGGTCGTATGTTCAGACAGCGTATCCAGCGGAACCAAGCAGGATACCGCCGGAAAATACATTATTTCAGCTCTTGAGAAATACAATCTGGAATGTGCTGCTTACAAAATTGTACCTGATGGTGTGGAATCTATACAGGAAGTCGCGCTAAGCCTTGTAGCGGAGGATTTTGACCTGATCTTATTCACAGGTGGAACGGGTTTGTCGTCAAGAGACTTCACACCTGAAGCGATTAAGCCTCTAATTGACCGCGAGATTCCAGGAATCATGGAAACCGCAAGGGGTTATGGTCAGCTGAGAACGCGGTATGCAATGTTATCAAGAGGCGTCGCCGGTTTTGTCAAGAATACGCTGGTGATCACCTTTCCTGGTTCCAGAAAGGCAGTAGAAGAATATATGTCTTCATTATTTCCTCAAATTCTGCATATTTTTGAATTAAATAGTGATAATCCGCATGTTTGATCCGGTGTTTAGGCGATTTCTGTTAGTGTTAAGATTATTATGAGGTACAATATCAATTCTTTGTAAAATAAAACCGTCTATTTTCGTATAAAGACTAGTAAATAGCTATTTTTTATTTGAATATCGAGTTAATTATACGATGTGAATTCAAAAATTGGCATTTTAATTGTTAAATTACTGTTAATTGATCATGAATTTTAATAGTGTATTCTTTACACAATTAAAAAGATTGTATATTTGTAACATCATGCTAGGCGCAATTGCGCCGTACTCATTTGAGCAGAACCAAACAGTTCTGCGTTCGAATGTGGAATTTCGATAAGAAGATTTATTGTTGCATATCATGGCGAAACGCTGGGATGCCAACATTTTAAGAGTAACCCGTTCATACAGGTTTATATTTGGTTAGAAAAGGGATGTGTCTGGATGGAACAGCCCTTTCTTTTTTTTAAAATCAAAATCTTTCCATCAATAAACATGATCAGCAATTTCTTTAGACTATTGCAATCCAGTCAGTTCTTAATACATAGTTTTCATTCTAGGTCATCTCTGCTAAAAGCTTTAAGTAACATTTAATATAGCTGGCTTTTCTTGTGTTGTATTTACTTAAGGTTAAGTGGTAAGTACGTAAACTCGCGTCATATATTTGTAATTTACGTGCGCTTAGCGAGGTAAATACTTTCATGTACAGGTAGTTAACACATATCTTTGTCCTATTGTCTGGTATTAAGATAAGCTAAAGGATATGACATTAGAAAAAAACACACTAGCGGTTGTATTGAACGGGAGTTCTTTACAAGGCATTACTGCAGCTAAAAACCTTATACATCAATATAACCGGGTACTTTTAGTAGGCCACGATCGTACAGAGTTAAAAGCTGCCATGACGGAAATTGCGAAGCAATGTCCTGCGGATAAAATCCTATACGTTGAAGCGGATCTAACAAGAAAATCAGAACTTGCAAAACTTATCTGCCTGGTTAAAGATAAATTTGGTGGTGCAGATTACGTGGAGAACTGTATGCAAATTGAAGATGCGACGGCCCTTGCCGCTTTCCAAACTGCACTTAAGGCTTTTGAAGAAGCAGCTTTAAACAGCCTTCAGTTAGCTTAAATGATTAAAGGGCGTTTTAGGCGCCCGTAAAAGAAAAGACCCTTGCTCCTACATCAGGAGCAAGGGTCTTCTATTTTTGATTATATATCGTACTTGATAGGTCTTAGTTGCAGGTTTATTAGAACGCCTCTCCAAGATTCAGGAATACGGAACTGAACCCTTTACTTACACCATAGTCGATACCGATATTGGTGTTGGAAGCTTTATTGAACTTGATGCGTAATCCAGTACCTGCTGCCGGATGCCATGACGTTAGAAAGCTACCGCTTCCACTTACGGTTGTTGCATTTGCAAAGACAACGAATCCAAGCAGCCCGTTGTTGGTGATATCACGTCTGTATTCAGATTCTAAATACATCAAGCTTCTGCCACGATACCGGTTTTGGTCTATACCTCTGCCGGACCTGTTATTGGGATCCCATCCTATACTTGGAAGATCGAGGTAGGGTGCTTTACCGTCAAACACCGTCCAGAAGTAGGACCAGAAAGCCAGTGTATTCTGCTGATTCTTCTTATTTGGATTCATATATACATACTTTCGGGCATCCAGGTATAGCGAGCGCCAACTTTCATTGCTGCCAAGGGCAGTAGCGTTGATGCGGTATACGCCATTGAAATACGCGCCGGGCAGGGGGTTAATGGCATTGTTCCTGGTATCATAGAGTACGTTCAGGCTTATACCAGAAGCAAATGAGTTGCCATCTGTGCCGTAAGGATAGTTGGTAAATTCTGTAAGATTGATGTCTGGCTCATCACTTTTGATGTTAAAGTGGTAATCCAGGTTGTAACCAAGACCAGCATACAGGTACGGCTTGATCCGCTTTAGGGCGGTTTGATAGAATCGAATATACTTGTAATTTACAAAAGACCGCCGATCGGCGGCGCCGGTGCCAAGTCCCCAGGTGTATTGAGGGTAGACAAGAAAACGGGTGTCACCCTGTATGGTCCAGCTGTTCTCCGGTAGCCAGATACTGGTTCTTAAAGGTAAGCCAAAGCGCGCGCCGAAATTCCAGTAGGGGGCAAAAGAAGCTGTTGAAATGTTTGTTGTGCGTCGGGGGCCCAGGTAAACACCTGCCGTGGTACTCGTCACTAAAGCGCGACCCGTACCCCCTGGTACTGTTGTTCCGAATGGGAGGAATGAAAAGGTTACCCTTTTGTCTGTCCTTGCTTCAATCTTTCCCGGCTTAATTTTAAAGAATGCTTTCCCAATGTCGATTAGGTCCGTTTGTCTGGCAGTGTCTTTTTTCTCCTGTTCGTTGGGTGGGATGATGGTGTTGGCATTTTGAGCCAAACCGATGCCGGGAACAAGTAAGAGCGGGTAGATAATTAACCTTCTGATTAGTTTCATATGCATTTTCCGGAATTCAAATGCCGGGTGTATATACTAAACAGCAATTTCGCGGAAAAGTTAAGGCCTGACCAAATTAAGACAATTATAATAGAGGCCTGAACAAAGGCGATCGTTCAGGCCTGATGCGTACTTATTTTGGTAAGGTGGGTCTGATCTCAATTTTACTTGGTAGTGTTCTTTCATGCATGTTCAGCATATCTACCACTAACTTTCCAAGATCTTCCGGTTGAATTTTCCAGGCATCCTTTTCCTGATCGGGTTCATGCTCGTTGAAGTATGTTGCAACGGAGCCAGGCATAATGGTGCTTACTTTAACGTTATATTTTCTTAAATCCAGCATGATGGCCTGCGAGAATCCGGTAAGCCCGAACTTACTTGCATTGTAGGCAGCGCCGCCTTCAAAGAAATTTGTTCCCGCAAGACTGGAAATGGTGAAGATGTAGCCTTTTGCATCTTTGATATGTGAGACCGCCGCTTTCACGCTGTAAAATACACCCGTTAAGTTGGTGTCGATAGTATCTTGCCATGAAGCCTCATCCAGCTGGTCTATAGGTGCAAAGTGACCAACACCGGCATTGGCAACCAGGACATCCAATTTGCCCCATTTTTCAATGACTTTCGCCACTGCCGCTTTTTGTGATGTTAGGTCCTTAACATCTGCCGCAATGCCGATAATATCTCCGTATTGCTGCAGGTCGGCCGCCCCCTGATCCGCGGCTGCTTGCGAACGGCTGGTGATGGCCACCTGATGACCAGCTTTTAGTAATGCTTCTGCAATTCCGTATCCGATACCTTTACTTCCTCCGGTGATCAGGACCACTTTGTTTTTCTGATTTTCCATGCACTCATAACCGTTAAGGTTGCTTTAAAGTTTTTACGGTATGTAAGCGGATTAGACCAACCTGCTTAATCTGAACTGTGATGACATTTTGTAAACAAATGTTTGTAAATGAAGTTTAATTAAGAAGAATTAGTTGTATGGAAACAGAAAAATACAATAACACGCCCCAGGAGCCAACGATCAGTCTAACGGTGAATGGGCAGATGCACACGCTGAAGGTAGAACCATGGGTAAGTCTGTTGGATGCTTTGCGTGATCATTTACAATTAACCGGCACAAAGAAGGGCTGTGACCATGGCCAATGTGGGGCATGCACGGTATTGGTGGATGGCAAGCGTATCAATGCTTGTATGACTTTGGCTATTATGCGAGACGGGGCAGAAATTACCACTGTGGAAGGATTGTCTCAGGGCCAGGATCTTCATCCCTTACAGCAGGCCTTTATAGATCATGATGCGTTTCAATGCGGTTACTGCACACCTGGACAGCTATGCTCGGCGATTGGTCTTATGCAAGAAGGTAAAGCAAAAACGCTGGCAGAGGTACAGGATCTGATGAGTGGAAACATTTGTCGCTGTGCCGCATACAGCAATATCAATGCAGCCATTTGCGAGGTTATGGGCATCGAAAATAGAGGAGGCAGCTTATGAACCGCATCACTTACAGCAAAGCGACAGACGTTCGTGATGCAATTCAGGAGCACAGCAAGACCGACAAGGCCCAATATATAGCAGGTGGCACGAACCTGTTGGATCTGATGAAAGTTAATGTGATGCGACCAGCGCACCTGGTTGATATTAATAAAATCGGATTTGACTTTATTGAGCAGGAAGCAGATGGTGGCTTAAGGCTGGGTGCATCTGTTACCAATGCCGATACTGCTTATCATCAGCATGTGCAACAGCATTATCCACTGTTAGCTGAAGCCATGTTGTCAGCAGCTTCTGCGCAATTGAGAAACATGGCCACCAATGGAGGCAACATCATGCAGCGTACCCGCTGCTACTACTTTTACGATACCAGTACAGCATGCAACAAGCGTGAGCCAGGTTCAGGTTGTTCAGCCATCAACGGTTACAATAGAATGCATGCTATCCTTGGGACTTCTGCGGATTGTATAGCAGTGCACCCATCCGACATGGCTGTTGCACTTAGGGCATTGGATGCAGTGGTGTGTGTGGAGGGACCATCAGGGAAGCGGGAAATACCTATGGAAGCCTTTCATCGACTTCCAGAAGATAAGCCTGATCAGGATAATACGCTCGCAGCGGATGAAGTTATTACATCCATTAAACTGCCACCTTCTAAATACGCGAAACATTACAGCTACTTAAAACTTCGGGATCGCCCATCATACGCTTTCGCCTTAGTGTCGGTTGCTGCCGCATTAAATTTAGATGAGCAGCAGCATGTATTAGAAGCCAGCATTGCACTCGGCGGTGTTGCACATAAGCCCTGGCGGATGCCTGAAGCGGAGGCGCTGCTCATCGGCAAGCCTGCAACAGCGGCAAATTTCAGGATGGCCGCCGATATGCTCCTGAGCACGGCTCAGGGCTATGGACACAATAATTTTAAGATAGAACTCGCCCGGCGCGCGATTGTCCGTGCCTTGGAACAAGCAGTAAATAAGCAAGCAACATTATGAAATCAGGATATATAGGCGCAGCCGTAAACCGGGTAGATGGCTATTTGAAGGTTAGGGGAGAAGCAAAGTACGCAGCAGAATATCAAGCTGAGCAACTGTGTTATGGCGTGGTTGTTTCTTCGTCGATTGCAAAAGGTAAAATTAAAACACTGGATGCTTCTAAAGCTTTGGCTTTGGACGGTGTACTTCAGGTTTTTAGCCATGAAAATAGAACCAGTTTGCCTTGGTTCGATAGGAGTTACAAGGATGAAGATCAGCCACCAGGCTCACCCTTCCGTCCTTTTTACAGCAACGAAATACAATTCAACATGCAGCCGATCGCCCTGGTGGTTGCGGAAAGCTTCGAGTTGGCGCGCTATGCCGCCACACTGATCGACGTGGAATACAAGGCGGTTGATTTTAATGCTGATTTCCTGAATAGTCAGGAAAAAGCATACGAAGCCAAAAAAGGAAAAAGTGGTTGGAAGCCTCCAAAGTCAAGAGGTAATGCCAGTAAGGCATTGAAGCATGCTGATGTATTGGTGGAAGCAACATACTTTCATCCTGCAGAACATCACAATCCCTTAGAACTTCATGCCAGCACTGTGGTGGTTGAAGCCGACGATACCTTTACGGTTTATGATAAAACACAAGGGGTGTTTAACTCACAGCAGTACCTCATGAACATATTCGGGCTGTCCAAAGCGGAGGTCCATGTTAAGGCACCATATATAGGTGGCGCGTTCGGCTCAGGTTTGCGCCCGCAGTATCAATTGTTCATGGCCTTTATGGCTGCTAAGGCCTTAAAGCGATCCGTCAGAGTGGTGCTTACTCGCCAGCAGATGTTTTCCTTTGGACACCGGCCCATGACAACGCAGCAGCTTTCATTAGCTGCATCCTCGAAAGGAAAGCTAGTTGGCATTAAGCATGAAGCGATTGCGGAAACATCCCAATTTGAAGAATACACGGAGAATGTGGTGAACTGGTCGGGGATGTTGTACGACTGTCCGGATGTGGATTTAAGTTATAAACTGCTTAAACTCGACACGTATACCCCTTTGGATATGCGGGCACCCGGCGGTGCTACCGGGGTGTATGCCTTTGAAGCCGCAATAGACGAACTTGCCTGTAAAGCAGGTGTAGATCCGCTACAGTTCAGACTCTTAAACTATGCGGAGCAGGAGCAGAACGAAAAGCTGCCATTTTCCAGTAAGGAGCTGAAGGCCTGTTATGCTATTGCTGCCGATAAGTTTGGATGGGCCCGCAGAAACCCTATCCCTGGGCAGCTACGTGAAGGTGATAACCTCTTAGGCGTTGGAATGGCCACTGGAGTCTGGGAAGCGCAGCAGCAACAGGTGATGGCAAAAGCCAAGCTCTCGCCAGACGGCCAGCTGGTGGTGAGTTGTGGGACAGCTGACATTGGCACAGGAACATACACCGTCATGTCGCAGATTGCAGCAGAGACGCTTGGCCTTCCTATCGAAGATGTGTCGTTCCTTTTAGGAGATTCCGACTTACCAATGGCCCCGCTTCAGGGCGGGTCCTGGACCGCAAGTTCGGTTGGCCCGGCGGTACTTAGTGTTTGCGAGGGCTTAAAAGAAAAGCTTCTTAAAGAGGCGGCAGGATTACCCCACTCGGGTTTCAAAGGAGCCAAAGTGGAGGAAGTGTTGTTTAAAGATGGCATGCTGTGTTTAAAAGGTGACCCATCGGTACAGCTTTCGATTGCTGCATTGATGAAACAGCGCAACCTCGCCATATTGGAACATCAAACCGCCTCCATGCCTGATCCTAAGCAAAGTCAGTATGGTAAATACACGCATTCTGCCGTCTTCGTGGAAGTGAAAGTAGATGCGGAGCTCGGGAATGTACAGGTGAGCAGGGTTGTTGTGGCGGTGGCTGCCGGTCGGATCCTAAACCCGAAGACCGCTCGAAGCCAGGTGCTTGGGGGCGTTGTGTGGGGGATAAGCATGGCCCTGGAAGAGGAGTCCGTGATGGATAAACAATATGGTCGCTTCATAAATCATGACCTGGCAGAGTACCATGTTGCCGTCAATGCAGATGTGCACGACATCGAAGTAATTTTTGTGGAAGAGGAAGACGATGTGATTAACCCACTTGGCGTAAAAGGACTTGGTGAGATCGGGATTGTGGGTGTGCCTGCAGCAATATCTAATGCGATTTATAATGCCACAGGTAAACGTTTGCGAGCCTTGCCTTTTACACTCGATAAGCTGCTGGAATAAATCCAGGAAATAAGTAAATCCAGGAAACAAAAAAAAGCGGATGTCTCAAGAGAACATCCGCTTTTTTATTGTGACTATTTGCCTATTTCTTGGCGACTTTATACAATCTTCCGCCATCTGTTACCGCGTAAAGCGCACCATCCTTGCCAACGGTCAATGCACGGAAACGCTGACCTTCATCAGCCAACAAGCGTTCCTCACCTACAACTTTATCATCCTTAATCACCAGCCTTGCAATGTGCATGCTGCTTAACCCACCGATGAAGAGGTTGTTTTTCCATTCTGGAATGACGTCGCTGTTATAGAAGGTAATACCTGCGGGTGACAAAACCGGATCCCAGTAGTAAACCGGCTGTTCCATTCCATCTTTTTGCTGAATGCCAGATAGTACTTTTCCGCCAGCATATTCAATACCGTAGGTGATAACGGGCCATCCGTAGTTCTTGCCTGGACGGATAATGTTGATTTCATCACCGCCACGAGGGCCGAATTCAGACTCCCAAAGGTCGCCGGTAGCAGGATTGAAGGCTAAGCCGTTAGGATTGCGGTGACCGTAAGAGTAAATCTCAGCTCTTGCATTTGCCTGGCCTGCGAAAGGGCCGTTGGCAACGGGTTTGCCGTCGGTGGTAATGTGAATGATTTTACCTAAGGAAGAGTTCAGTGCCTGCGCCTGCTCTCTGGTCTCCGTAGAAGAACGTTCGCCTGCGCTGAGGAATAGGTTACCTTCTTTATCAAAGACGATTCGTGAACCATAATGTAGTGTACCATCAAATGCCGGGGTTACACGGTAGATTACTTTTACGTCTTCAATTTTGGTGTCATCTGCAGAGAGCTTTCCTCTTCCTACTGCAGCGAGGTTCCCGCCATTCGTCTTTTCTGAAAATGTCCAGTAAACCAATCTGTTGGATGCAAATTGCGGATCAATGTTTACGTCCTGTAAACCGCCCTGGCCTTCAGAATTAACGGCAGGAAGACCGGTTACTTTCTTCTGTGGTTTACCATCAGCACCAAGGATTCTCATGTTTCCTTTCTTTTCTGTAACGAGAAAACGGCCATCTGGCAGGTTAACGATACCCCATGGCTGTTCAAGTTCCGTTGTGAGTACAGTGATGTTCAGTGGTGTCGTTGTTTTTACCCCTGGTGCACGTGTCTGTCCTTTGAATGCAGGTTTATAGTCGCTGTTTGGTGCCTTCGTCTCTACCGGGGCAGCCGTCGTGTCGGGTGTTGGCTGCTCCTGACCGGCTGATTCGGTCTGGTCTGACCCGCTCTTGCAGGCAGGTATTGCTGCGATAAGGGCGGCGCCAAGAAGAAGTGCTTTAATGTTATGCTCAATCATAGTATTTGGTTTTAAGTTGGTGTTCCGGGAATGAAAATATAAAAAAAAGCCCTACGTTGTGTAGCGCTTTTTACAAATCTAAAATTTCCCGAGGATGTTTCCCAACGCACCCGACAAACCGCCGCCGCCGCCAAGGCCTTTTGTGATGGATTCCAGGCTGATACTGTTGTCATTCGGGTCAGTTGCCTTGCTTGCAAGTTTCTGCAGGATCCCAGGAAGTGCAGCCGCAACCGCGCCCGTTACAGCAGGCGGTAAGCCGAACTTACTACCCAGCGATGATACAAGTCCACCTTTAATGGCTCCTGTAACTGGATTGCCGGAGCCACCGCCGCCGAAGGCAGCAAGGATGCCGCCAATGCCGCCCTGGCCAGTTGCCTGACCTTTCAAGCCCTGTTCAATCTGACTTGCTACTTCTTTATGAACATCATCAGCTTTATCTGCAGGAATGGCTGCCGCCGCTTGCGGGTTACTGGCCATCTGCTCTTTTACAACGTTTAGAATTTGATCAAACATATCTTTTCAGTTTAAGGTGTCTTTATAGTGGTGACACAAAGAAGTAACACCGTGCAAGTCTGCTGGTTTGCAAATCTTTTCATCGGTTACATTTAGGTTGAGCTATATGCCTGATTATATCCATGTTAATCTTGCTATTTAGGACTTCTGGCAACAATCTTGATGCTGTCCTGAAAAGCGACTTATGAAAAAAGGAGATAAAGTAGAATGGAACTGGGGTAAGTCCCAGGCTTCAGGAACCATTGAAAAGAAACACGTGGAGCCGGTTAAGAAGACCATTAAAGGCACTACGGTAAAGCGTAACGCATCAAAGGAAAACCCAGCTTATGAAATCTCAATGGAGGAAGGGAAGAAAGTGTTGAAATCAGAATCTGAGCTCAAGCCGGATAAATAATTGCTGGCTTTATTATACAGTCATATGCCCCGAATCTTAGAAATTATCCTTTAGAGGTAAGCTGAGCTGATACTTTTTTACCAAAAACTGTCCTGAAAAGTGCGTGCATGTGTAATCGGGATAGAAGTTTGCTATTTTGCTGCGCGAAAACGTGACGCTTAAAATAACCGACTTTGTTAATGAAACTAAGAACTTCAGTACTCATCCTATCTTTATGCATTGCACAGCTTAGCTGTGCGCCCTTGAAAGTAAAAGAAGAACCGCTAAATGCTCTGTCTGCTGCAGACCTGAAGCCATTTGGGCGGACCATCCTGCACAAAGATGCCGGGCTCGAGTTGATTAGTGGCGCTGCACACTTCGGATATTCATTTGAGGGGGCCACAACTAAGCTGTATGTACACTTACAGGACACCAAGGCACACAACTACTTGCAGTATGAGGTTGACGGTGTCTATCAGAAAAGGATTCGCATAAATGGAAATAGCAGCAGTCCTCTGGAGATTAATGTTCCCGAAGGAAAACATGAGCTGCGTATATATAAAGCGACCGAGGCACATACCGGACCGATATTCATTTCCAGGGTAGAAGGGCAACGTATCAAAGCGCTTGAAGTAAAGGCTGCGCCGATGATCGAGTTTATTGGTAACAGCATTACTTGCGGGGCGGCAGCAGATGCTTCTGAAGTTGCTTGCGGCACTGGTGATTACCAGGATCAGCACAATGCATACATGGCTTACGGGCCGAGGCTGGCCAGGATGCTGAAATCGAACTTCATGTTGAGCAGCGTAAGCGGCATCGGGATGTACCGGAATTGGAACAGCGACGGACCTTCCATGCCAGAGGTGTATGAAAAGGCCGACTTCCAGAAAGATGGCACAGCCATGTGGGACTTCAAGACCTATCGGCCAGATGTTGTAAGTATCGCATTAGGAACAAACGACTTCAGTAATGGTGATGGCAAGACGCCGCGGAAGCCTTTTGATGCGGATGCTTTTGTGTCGAACTATGTAAAGTTCGTGCAGCTTGTAAAAAGCAAATATCCAAAGGCAAAGATTGCACTTTTAAGTAGTCCGATGGTTAAGGGCACTTCAAGAACGAAATTGCAGGATTGTATTAGTCGTGTGCAGCGCGAAGTAGATGCGTTGTACCCGTCGGAAAAGGTTGCTAAGTTCTTCTTTGACCCGATGGAAGCAAGGGGGTGTACGGGCCATCCAAGTGTTGAAGATCATCTGATTCTTGCAGAACAGCTCAAGCCATTCTTCGCAAGTTTGCTCAAGTAAACAGTTTAGAAATCATAATCACATAACAAAGCCTGCCAGGGATAACAGTTTGCTCAATTAAACAGTTTAGAAATCATAATCATATAACAAAGCCTGCCAGGAATGACTTTTCCTGGCAGGCTTTTCTGTTTATGCTAGTTGTTGTCAGTCATGAGCTTATTGTACAGCAGTTCCGTTCCGGATATTGGCCAGATGTACTGGGCCGAAGTAGGTGGTACAGCGGGTACTTCAGCTTTGCCCGGGATCGTTAATCCTAGTCGTAGCAGGTCAGGACTACGAAGTCCTTCCCCAAGAAACTCAATGTTTCGCTCACGAAGAAAGGCATCAGCTAAAGCTTGTGCAGAACTGAAATTCGAGACGGTGTAGGTTGTTGAGGCGTCGGATCTGCCGTGTACAGCGTTCAACAAGGCTATCGCCTGAGGATCAACAGCGTTGCTGCTACGCACACGTGCTTCGCCCAGGTTTAGCAGGACTTCCGCATAACGGATAACCGGCACATAGTCCGAATACCCTTGTGCCGCACCAATCGGAAACTTGGATAGGTAAGGCAGGCCAGCGGAAATGGTAATGAATGACCTTCTTTTATCCGCCTGTGTGAATGCTGGATCACCAATTGCACCCTGTGGATTTAAAGAATAAAGTTTTATACCAAAGAAGTAGGAGCTGAGTGCACTTTGTCCGCCGCCGGTCTCTGTTCCGGAAACGAAGGGCATGGAGAATATCGACTCTGTGGTCAGGTATGGTGATTTGAAAACCGCTGTGACATCTGGCTGTAACGCATGGAGTACACCACTTGTGGCGGTAAATGAGCTGCTGACAATTTTTTCAGCTTCAGTGATTACATCTGCATAGCGCTGCATGGATAGGTATACCCGGGTTTTGAACGCGATAGCGGTATTGCGATGTGTGCGAATGACGTTGTTTACTGCAGCCGTATAGCTAAGTGGAAGGTCTGCTTCAGCTTCATTCAAGTCTTTAATTACCTGTGCATAAACATCAGCCACGCTGCTCCTGGCCAGATCGTAATTGCCGGCTACGGAGTTTCCAGTAAGTCGGATGGGTAAACCTGGTTTACTGCCGTTGCCGTCCCAGTAAGGTCGTGCGTAGAGCTGCAAAAGGCTATAGTATGCTATTGCGCGCAGTACCTTGGCTTCTGCAATGTAGTTCTTTGCCAATGCATCGCCGACTATGCCGGTGCCTTTCGTGGTCATGCCTTCAATAAACAGATTACAACGATTGATGGTGTTGTACGCGGAGCCCCAAAAATCGGTAACCTCCTGGGCGCCGTTGCCTGCGGTGAAGTTGTAGGTCTGGTATGCTGTCACGGCGTTTGTAGACTGTGCAATAAAGTTGTCTGCACGCACTTCGTTGTACACCGGGTAACGGCCGCCATAGAAGTTTCCATTTCTAATCCCTGCATAAAGCCCGAGTACCTGTGCGTCGATCCGCTCCTTTGTTGAAAACTGTGCGAGATCAAGGGTGGAAACCGCAGTTTTTGAATCAGGGCTAAGTAGGTCTTTTTTGCAGCTACTGTGTAGACATGCGGCAATAAGGGTAAGGTATATGATGTTTCTTTTCATGTTGATTTAAGATTAAAATTTCACGGAAATACCAGCGGTGAATGCTCTTCCATTCGCAACAGAGTTCCTGTCGATGCCTGGGGCAGATGAGGTGTTACCATTTGACGATACCTCCGGGTCTGAGCCAGGATAGTCTGACAGTATCCAAAGGTTATTTCCACTCACATAGATTCTCGCACTTGCGATTTTGGCTTTGTTAAGGAAACTAGCGGGTAAAGTGTATCCGAAGGTGGCGCTTCTAAGTTTCAGAAAATCACCTTTAAAGACATTCACATCAATCGGGAATGATGATCCATTTGATACGTTATCACCTGCAATGATTTTAGGAATGTCTGTTTCCTGACCCGGTGCAGTCCACCGTCTGAGCATGTCTGTGGAGTTGTTCCAAAATCTTTGGTCACGCAAGCCCGAGTTTGTACCATAGTAGACGTAGAAGCCGAGTTGGTAAGTGAAGGTTAGCCCTAAATCGAAAGCCTTGTATCGGAAGTTGTTATCGAATCCACCTACAAACTTGGGTTGTGTATTCCTGTATGCAACGCCGTCTTTGCTTAGTGAGATTGATGGCGCTTCAGTGCCGTCTTCATAAGTGTATCTGAATTGACCTGCCGGAGCGACTTGCTGATACAATACATTTTTTCCGGTTGCCTGTTCAATGAAAATCCGTCGGCCAGATGCCGGATCCACACCATTTGTTCTTACCGCGTAAAGCATACCTAGTGGTTCGCCAACTCTCGAGATGTTTGCCGATTCCAGTGATGAGGTGGCTGTAATAAACTGCGTAAGTCCTTCTGATAAAGAAGTAACCTTATTCTTGTTAAAGGAAATGTTGAAGCTTGGCGACCAGCTGAAGTTATTCGTCCGCACTGCATCTGCATTAATGGCGAATTCAAAACCCTTGTTACTCATGGAAGCAATGTTAAGCATGGGGTCCGTAGGAAGTCCTGCTGAAGGTACCTGTGGCACATTGTAGATTAAGCCTTCCAGTGTGTTCTTATAGTAAGCAGCTTCAACGGTAATCCGATCCTCCATAATGCCGAAGTTGAAACCAAGGTCGAGCTTCTCGCTTGATTCCCATCCCAGGTTGAAGTTCCCGGTCTGGTTGGGTACGAGCGTTGATCCGCCATTGTACAGGCCATTTGAGTAGAACGTGTAAGAAGCAAAATCACCAAGACCCGCGGTATTGCCGACGGTACCATAGCTTCCTCTGATTTTGAAGCTTGAGAATGCATTATCCAGGCCGGCATTTGCCCAAAAGCCTTCATTGGCAATTTCCCATCCAAGACCAATACCGTAGAATACACCCTTTTTGTTTTCTAATCCAAATGCGGAATATTCATCCTGACGGACGTTAGCACTCAAGTAATATTTCTTGTTGAAGTTGTAGTTGAATTGAGTAAAGAAGGATACCAGGTAATTCTCACCGAGAGATCCGGAGTTGCCGGGTGTGGCGTATCCGGCAGCAAACTGGTTAAATGCCTGGTCGGACAGGGTTGTCCTAGTTGCACCGAAACCAAAAGCGGTGCTTCTTTGCTGCTCATTTCCCAGAAGCAGCGAGAAGTCGTGTTTCCCAAAAGTCCGGTTTGCCTGGGCGATGTTTGTCCACACCCATCTCTTACCCTTGTTGAAGGAGACAGATGCCGATCCACCTGCTGCGGCTGAACCTCCATTGATGGGGTTGAAAAAATTGTCGTTGTCCGAGAAGATGTAATCGATGCCGTAGGTTGACTTTACAAAAAACCAGTCGGTGATGTTCGCTTGAAGATAGATGTTGGATTGTACGTGGTTCAGTTCGTTGTTCGATCTGTCAAGCTCAAGCACTGCAAGCGGATTATAGAAACCGACATCTGAGCCGACGTTTGCACCGCGACCAATGGTCGTTGGGGTTTGCACGTTGTAGGTTCCGTCTGCATTCTTGGGTGCAACGTTAGGAGCGGTAACAATGGCCAGCCTGCCCAGTCCGCCCGTGCCAAATGCTTCCCCATTTAGTGAGCCAGAAGATGTAGCCGCTTTGTTTTCTTCATTGGAGTAATTGATTTTACCGCCGAAGCTGAAAATCTTTCCTTCTTTGTGGTCTATTTTGGCCAGTATCGCTTTTCTGTTGTAGTCGTTAGCGGTAAGGATACCTTTTTGTGCCGTGTAGTTTGCGGAGATGTAGAAATTAGTGCTCTGCGAACCGCCAGACACGCTTATCGAATTGCTGTGCGATGTGCCCCTACGGTAGATGTAATCGTACCAGTTGGTGTTGATTACATTTCCATTTGCATCATTTGACAAGGCGAAATATCGTCTTCTTGCAGCGTCCGGGTTACTGTCGTCATAGGTGCCTGCATTTCTCAGTCCTTCGTTTTTTAGGTCTGTGTACTGATAAGCATCCAGCAGGTCGGGAAGTCCACGTGCAGTCACAGTACCCACCCAGGCATCGTAGTTAACAGATGCCTTTCCGGGCTTACCGCGCTTGGTGGTAATGACGATAACACCGTTTGCTGCGCGACTCCCGTAAATCGCTGATGCTGCGGCGTCCTTTAGCACTTCGACGCGCTCGATGTCATTTGGGTTAATGCTGGAGAGTGCATTTCCTGCGGCACTTGATCCACTCTGATCCCCGGTATAAGTCGCGACACCATCAATGATAATCAAAGGGTAGGAGCTTAGGGAGATGGAGTTTGTGCCTCGAATCCGAATCACGGGTGGATTATTTAGTACGCCGTTAGGAATGGTTACCTGAACACCTGCAGCCTTGCCGCCCAGGGCCTGGTCAAAGCTCTGTACAGGCTTGTTCTCAAAGGCTTTTCCGGAGATACTGGCAATTGAGCCAATATTGTCGGCCTTGCGCTGCGTGGTGTATCCCGTAACAACGATTTCCTCGAGGGCTTCCGTGTCTTCTTTCAGGCTTACATTCATGGTGGCTCCGGAAATGGGTACCACTTTCGCTACAAATCCGACGTAGGTAAACCGCAAAGATTTAGCCGCGGCGCCGGTCACCGCAATGGTGTAAGTGCCGGAAGCATCTGTCTGGGTGGAGGTTTTTGTGCCAGTTACAATGATCGATACACCAGGAATTCCAGTTCCATCACTTTCATTAGTGACTTTTCCTTTGATAATTCTTGTTTGTGCATCTACTTGTAATGCAAAACACCATAAAAGAAGCATTGTTGTGAGTAGTTTTCTTTTCATCTTGGAGTTTTTAGGTTTTAGATTGCCTAAATATTAGAAAAGAATCAGATAAAATGAACTAAATGTCAATTTATTATCAATAAAATATTAATAAATGGTTATTATTTCTGTAAAAGGCAAAAATATGAGGATTGTTATGATTAAAAATAGGTCAATAACGATATATAAACTGTTATTAACGATAAATCTGATGATAAAGACTAATGATTACTGTCATTATTAAAAAACAACAGGTTATCTGGCAACAAAGAAGGGGGTTTAGCAATGAACCCCCTTCTTTGTTGCAGATGTATCTGGGGTTTGTTGCCTATGATTTTGGCGCTGGTACTCAACTGCGCTAAATACAAGCAAAGATCAAAGACAGCGCAAACCCAGACCAAACGCACAGCAAACCCACATGAACTGTGCGTTCCTTGTGCGTCTGGTGTGCGTTTGGTCTGGGTTTGCTGTGCGTTTGACCCGAACGCAGTACGTCAAAATGGTATTACTGGAGGGATTACGCCTAACTATGGGTTAATGCCCAATGCATATAGAATGATATTTACGCCGAACTTGGTATTGTCCTCAGCAAGAAATCGTTTGTTGCGAAAGTCATAGTCCCATTCGCAGCCGTAGTCTTTATTACTATATAGCACACCAATTCGACCTTTTACGTGGATGGCTTTAAGGTAGTCATGAACCAGGTCATCACCCCAACCGTTAAGTTCAAAAGATGTGGTTGGGGGACCTTTTTCAAATTTGAAGAAACTTGAGTAGAGTGGGTGGTCATTCGCAATTTTCTTTAACGCTGTAGCACCGAAAAGCGACGCCATCTGGGCTTCGAAGGACTTAGCAAATAGACCATCAATATCATGATTGCAATCATCAACAAAGACGAAGCCACCCTGTTCGATGTATTTCTTAAAGTTAGCAGCTTCCTGTTTATTGAACTGCACGAGTTTGTGTCCGCTTAAGTAGCAGAATGCGTATTTGAATATGTCGTTTGTGTTAAGGTCTACAATCTTTTCCTCCTGCTCAAGCGGGATGGTGGTGTATTCTAAAAGGGAATTCAGCATGTTGGCGGGCATACGTTGGTCAGTATCCCAATCTCCCGAACTATACTTTATACGGGCAAACACAAATTTATTCCTTAACATTTTTCTAAAATAGAGCTTTATTCTTCAATGTTGTATTAAATACACTATCGATCGTGTAATTTTCCTGATATTATTCTCAAATATGTTAAACATGTAGGTTAAACGCTCTATATTGAGTTCTGAAAACATCGTTTCATCTCTAAAACCTTAAACTAATCTTGGAAGTTTCGGCAAAAAACGTGGAAATGCTTATTGGAAAGCTCTCCCTCCTGAAAAAAGAAATACAAAAGGTCATTGTTGGCCAGGATGTCGTAATCGAAGAAATGTTAATCGCCCTTATGGCAGGTGGACATTGCCTGCTGGAAGGTGTACCCGGACTTGCGAAAACATTAATGGTACGAACCATGTCCCAGGCCCTGGATCTTTCCTTCCGGAGAATTCAATTCACTCCGGATCTGATGCCAACCGATATCCTGGGGACAGAGATTCTGGAGGAAGATCACATTACCGGGAAACGTTTCTTCAAGTTCAATAAGGGCCCCATATTTGCGAACATCATCCTCGCAGATGAAATAAACCGCACGCCCCCGAAGACGCAGTCGGCTTTATTGGAGGCAATGCAGGAGTTTGAAGTCACCTATGGTGGCCAGACCTATCCTTTGGACAAGCCCTTTTTTATTCTTGCTACACAAAATCCCATCGAACAGGCTGGAACTTATCCCTTACCGGAGGCACAGCTAGATCGATTTCTGCTCTACGTCAAGATTGGTTACCCTTCTGCCGCTGAAGAAATCGACGTGCTTAAAAGCACAACCGGTGTAAAGAAAGCGGCAGTGCAGGCTGTCATAGGTTCAGAAGACATTAAGCAACTCCAAGCCCTTGTTCGTGAAGTTAGCATCAGCGATGATCTGGTGGCTTATGTAACGGAGATTATCCGTGCGACAAGGCCCGATACCAGTAGCAATAGTTATGTGAAAGAATGGGTGCGATGGGGCGCAGGCCCCAGAGCGGGACAGGCCTTAATCTTAACTGCAAAAGCACGTGCGCTCTTCTTAGGCCGGTACGCTGTTATTCCGGAGGACATTAAAACCATGGCTTATCCTGTACTTAGACACCGGATCCTCATGAACTTTAAAGCGGAGGCGGCGCAGGTAAGTTCGGACCGTGTAACCGAAGAATTAATCAAAGCAATCGCAATCCCGAGCTGGAAATGAGTAAACTCCTCGACCCCAAGATCATGATGGCCATCAAAGACCTGTCGCTTGCTGCAAAGACAACGATAGACGGTTTTATGCAGGGCATAAACAAAAGCGCCATCAAGGGTCCGGGTATGGAATTTAGTCAGTACAGAAGCTATCAGCCCGGTGATGATCTACGTCTCCTCGATTGGAAGATGTTTGCGAGATCCGACCGCTACTACATAAGGGAGTCTGAAATTGAAACGAACATCACCTTAAGACTGCTGGTAGATGCGAGCGCATCAATGGATCATCAGGATGGAGATTTCAAAAAAATAGATTATGCCCGGTACCTTGCAGCATCCCTGGCTTACCTCGGGAACCTGCAGGGTGACATTATTGGTTTGAACGTTTTCCGGGAGCATGAGGTGATCGCTTTGCCTGCGAAGCAGGACTTTCAGCATCTTTCGCGACTATTTTACCAGTTGGAGCAAATTACGCCAGCGGGAAAGTTTACTGCTGCGGATGTTTATACACCTTTATATACGGGCGGGGGCAGCAGCGAGTTGACGATTTTAATATCTGATTTATACCAGGATACCAACGAGATCTTTGAATTGTTAGATGTAGCAGGCACGATGAAGCATGAAGTTATTGTCTTTCATTTGATGTCTAGGAACGAGCTAGAACTTGACTTCCAGGGTTATTCGAATTTTGAAGACCTGGAAACAGGGGAAACCATACAAGTGGATCAGTCCGCCATTCGGAAGGCCTATATGTCTAAGCTGCAAACCTACCTCGAAGAGGTTAAGGAGCGGGCTTTAGATAAGCGGATTTTCTATCGGATGCTCAGGACCGACCAGCCCTTAGATACCGCTATCCGCGATTTTCTAAATCAACGTAAAAAGTTAAAAGTCTAGCACGCGTAATCAATATGATTCAGATTTTATATCCCTTAGGTTTACTTGCTGCACTGGGCATCCTGGTTCCGGTCATCATTCACCTGTGGAACATTAAATCCGGAAAAACGCTGAAGATTGGCAGCGTCTTTCTGCTCGGTACTCCCACAAATCAGCGGTCAAGAAGTTTCCGCGTACAGGATTGGCCACTGCTATTGTTAAGAACACTGCTGATTCTGCTTGCCGCGATGTTGATCGCCGAGCCAGTTTACGTAAGCACACAGAAAGCCACAAAGCAGGCCGGATGGGTACTTCTGGAAAAGGCGGAGTTCAGCAACATCTGGAAACAGGAACATGCTACCTTAGATTCCCTGATCAAGGCAGGATATAAGATTCATGACCTTGCGTATGACTTTCCTAAAATTGAGGTGAAAGATAGTGCGACGACCTTCTCTACGCCGTCTAGCGGCAAACTACCATATCACGCTTTACTTAAACAGCTGGATCATCTGCATCCGGCAGGAACAAACATTCATATTTTCGCTGCAAACGAACGCGGCAATTTTCGAGGTGTTGAACCAGCAAAGCACCTTAATGTACATTGGGAACTGCTGCAGCCCGATTCAACAAATTCAACCTGGTTAGCCGCTGCATATCAGCTTCAAAATGGTGGCGTAAGGACCCTTGAGGCTGTTGCTGGTGACAAAGGAACTTATTACAAGACGACGCAAACCAGCACCGGGGCTAACCCTGAAATTCCCATAGACACCGCAACAACTGTTGTACAGCTATACGCGCCAAACAATATGGCTGATGCCGAATATGTCCGTGCCGCGGTAAAAGCAATTGCGCAATACACGGAACGGAAAATCTCAATTGCAGTCCTGACCGATATCAACAAGCTAAGTCCTCAAACGAAAGTCCTGTTTTGGCTGTCAGATAGAAAACTCACGGATGCACAACGCGCCGCATTACCGAGAGGTACCAGGCTCTTCAGCTATGAAGGAGATAAAGTGCAAAATATTAAATCCAGCATTCAGGATGCAGCAGGCGTAGCCCTGCAGAATGTTACTTTGCTTAAAAGCACACAAAATGCATCAAAGAAGCGCATTGATAATGCAGCTGCGCCGGACAAAGGGATCTGGATTGATGGCACAGGGCAGCCCGTACTTGCTTTAACACGCGAAGGCAAAATCGATCATTACCGTTTTTACAGTAGGTTCAGGCCCGACTGGACAGAAATGGTCTGGTCAGATCAGATGGTCTACTTTTTACTTCCGGTTGTTTTACCGGAAAGTGCAGCACATTATGCATTCCGCGATGGTCAAAAAGCTCCGGTCTCAAAAGCGGATTTGAACAATGCGCAGCAGATCGCTGCGGACGCCAACCTAAAATCTCAGGTTGTAGCGACCGATGTGAGTCCCTGGTTCTGGTACCTGTTGTTGCTCCTCTTCTTAACGGAACGATGGATAACTTATAACAAAAGAAAGGTTGTCTCATGAGTGTATTGTCAGGAAAGATCTGGTTAGAAAAACTGCGTCGCCGATGGGTATTCACGGCGATTGTAGGTAACGTATTATTAGCCCTAAGCCTGGCTGTAGTCACCTTTGCTTTGCTACGTCTCAGGTATAGTGAAGCTTTAGTTGGTTCCTTATTTGTGTTGGCTATCAGTCTAGTGGTCCTGTTTATATTGAGCAAGCGTTGGCAACCGGCCATGCATAAGATCACCAGCTTCGTCGATGTAACAATGCCAGAAGTGGAAAATAGCGCAAGCCTTTTGCTTGCAGATCCTTCGTTACTCTCGAGCTTACAGCGGTTGCAGCGCGAAAGGGTAAACAGCATCCTTGTTCAACACAAATTACCGAATGAACCTTTCCGACAGTTACGCCTGCCGATGCTTGTCCTGGGCATTAGCATGCTGATTCTGGTGCTGCTCCCAAGACTGGCTCCCGATAGCACAGTCGCTGAAGCATCCAGCATGGTTAGCCCGCAACAGGCAGATGTCGTGAAGGAAGTGGTACCGGTCACCATATCCGACTACTCGATCAGCATCAATCCTCCCGCATATACTGGAAAAAAGACCCGTCAGCAAGCGCAGTTTACACTCCGTGTAGAACTTGGAGCTGCAGTAAGCTGGAAGCTGGAAACCACAAAATCCATAAACGATCTCCGATTTTTATGGAATGATAAAGAAACTTACACCCTGCGTAAACTAGATGCTTCCGGACAGCGCTGGGGCTTTAACAAAGTACTGACAAAGCCTGGTTTCTACCAGGTGATCATAGATGGGAAAAAATCCGATTTCTACCAGGTGGAAATTATTCCAGACCAGCCTGTCGCCATCAAGATTATCAACCCGGAACAGCACAGCACAATCGACTTTGGGCAGCCTCAACGTGTTGACCTGAAGGTGCTCCTTACGGATGATTACGGAATTTCGGATGCGGTCATTCATGCGACAACCGCAAGCGGAAAGGGTGAAGCGGTAAGTTTCAAGACACACAAGCTTAACTTCAGCACAGCCATTAAGAATCAGAGATCCCTGGATCTGCGTAAGCAGTTAGGCCTGGCGGGTTTAGGCATGAAAGCCGGTGATGAACTGTACTTTTTCATCAATGCGACCGACAATCACGGACAACAGAGCCGTTCAGATATGTACTTTGTATCCATACAGGATACCGCTGCATTGATGAGTATGGCCGGCATTGACAATGGGGTGAACCTCGTGCCAGAGTACTTCAGGAGTCAACGACAGATCATCATCGACACCGAGAAACTGCTCCGGGAGCGTAGCACCATCTCTGATGCAGATTTCAAAAAGCGCAGTAATGAGCTTGGCATTGACCAGAAGATGCTCCGTTTGCGGTATGGGAAGTTTCTTGGTGAAGAGGAAGAAACCCAGATCGGGGGTAGAGGAGAAGGCGAGGAAGGCCATAGCGCAGATGATGGTCACGACCACGGCGCACAGGCGGAGAAGCCCGCCTATGGAGATGTGCAGGCCATCATGGATCAATATGCCCATAAGCATGACCAGGCAGAAGATGCAACCTTTTTTGAACCACAGTTAAAGGCGCAGCTAAAAGCGACGTTAAATGAAATGTGGAGTGCCGAGCTGCAATTGCGTACCTACGACCCGCAAAAAGCCCTTCCATTTGAGTATAAGGCCCTGCGTCTGCTGAAAGACTTACAGCAGAAGTCGCGCGCCTATGTAGCAAAAACGGTTGTGAAAACTACACCGCTCAAAGCGGAGAAAAGGCTAACCGGTGAACTTGCTGAGATACAGCTGGCAGCAGCAGTGAATAAGCATTTAGGCAACAAAGATCAAAGCGGCGATTTAAGAACGAGTCTGTCTTTGCTGGAAGGGCGGAAGTCTGGGCAAGCCGGGAACCCTGCAGACCTGACTATACTTCGTACCACGGAACAGGCGCTTGTTGCAGCAGCTGCCGCCAGCCCGGCCAAGTACTTGCCAGCATTAAAAGCCATGAAAACGGTTACACGAATGTGGACCTCAAGATCAGACATCAGCAGCGAAGCCAGCATTGCAGAACGCGGCATCAACAGTCTGATCGGCGCTGCTCAGGCTAAACCTTATAAGTCAGGCGGAAGCGCTACTGAGCTAAGCAAAACCTATTTTAACCAACTAAACAGAACCAGTCGCTAATATGCAGAACCTGTACGTCTACATCATTGCCGTTGTACTTGTAGCCATCTTCCTGCTTTATCATGAGCTGAAAAGAGCGAATAGAAAGCGATTGCCGCTGCGCATCCTTGCGGTAATCACTGCTTCTGCAGCCTTGCTGTTTTTTATTGTGCCGCTTAAATACGAGGAAACGCTAACGACAGATCCCAATACAATGAACATACTCACAGCTGGTGTGGTTCCAGCAAGCTTGGGAAAGGAAATTTATTATACAAGTGATTCCAGTGTACTGAAGGAGGTTGGCAAAGATAAGGTTACATACATACCAGATCTGCTATATTATCTGGCAGGACATCCCGAAGTTAATGGCCTGAATGTATATGGTTATGGGCTACCGGGGCATACTTTGGATGAACTGGATGATAAGGTTGTCAATTTCAAACCTGCGGAAACACCGGATGGCATTGTCTTTTGCAATTGGGTACGAATCCTTCCAGCATCAGAAGTGCTTCGCGTACAGGGGACCTACAACAATACAAAGGATGCGCCCGTGAAATTGCTTTTGGAAGGGCTGGGTACCAAATTGGATTCCTTGATCATTCCTGCAAAGCAGCAATTAACCTTTGACTTAACAGCCCAACCAAGACAAACCGGTCGCGCCATCTACCGACTGCTAACCATGCAGGGCGACAAAGAAATTGGCAGCAGCGATATTCCATTCGAAGTCATTGAACGCCCGATGGTGAAAGTGCTGGTGCTCGCCGCTTCGCCTGATTTTGAGTTTAAGTTCTTACGCAATTGGCTCCACGACCACAACTATCCTGCATTCTTTCGGACAAGGATTAGTAAAGACATATTTAGCACGGAACAGGTAAACCTTGAAAGCACAGAAAGTGCGAACATTACCGCTGCAACATTCAAAAAGTACGATCTTGTGATTGCGGACGACGAAGAACTAGCCAATCTCGGAGCATTAAATGGCGCTTTGCAACAGGAGCTTAACAATGGTCTTGGCTTACTGATCAGGTTGAGTGAAGCAAAAGCCTTATCAAATTTCAGCCAAACGTTCAAGCTGTCAGCAACCCAGGACAGCATCACCACGACTGTCATTCCTGTACTTGAAGCAGAAAAGTTGAAACCGGTGCCTATCGACCAACCCCTTTACATCGGCCAGAAGTCCACACAACTGCCCCTCGTTGCTGATACCAGAGGCCGCATTCTGGCAAGCACTGCCTTACGTGGCAATGGACGTGTTACGGCAACAACATTGCCGGCCACCTACAATTGGGTGTTAAATGCATCTGCTGCAGATTACGCCAGTTATTGGTCGGCGCTAATCAACAATACCGCCCGGAAAACCAGTCAGGAGTTCTCCTGGCAAATTGCACCCGCACTACCACTTCGTGGAGAACAGGTCGAGCTCATCTTCCAGGAGGTGATGGATAAAAATCCACCGCAGGTAATGCTTAACGGGCGTGCTTTAAATACACAGCAGCATCTGGTACTTCCATTTTACTGGCAGGCAAGCCACCAGGCAACTACCGGGGGATGGCAAAGTTTCAGCACTACAGGCGGCCACAAACAGGCGATTTACATCTTCAAATCTGATGATTGGAAAAGTGTAAAAGCCTACGAACGGCTGAAACTCAATATGGATTATCAGCAAAAGCAAGTTAAGGAGCGAATTCCCGATGAAAAAACAAGTAAGCAGATCGAGAAAACGGTGTCACGATGGATATTCTTTGCTTTTTTTCTGATAAGTATGGGCTTTTTATGGTTTGAAACGAAAATATTGCAATAGCCAATCGCAATAAATACTAAATTGAGCTATATAAACTTTTAAAACGAACTGCATTGAAAAGAAAAGATTTTATTAAACTCTCAGGGATGGGGCTTGGCGCGATGCTCCTGCAAAACCTGACGGCTTACGGAACGCCCATTGATCCGCTGCAAGCCCTGGACCGTGTAGATCCAAAAGTTAAAAAAGAACTGGCCGATGTTGCTTTAAATGCAGCAAAGTCTAAGGGTGCCAGTTATGCCGACGTGCGTATCGGTCGTTACCTGAACCAGTTTGTTTCTACACGTGAAAAGCGTGTGCAGGGTGTTGCCAATACAGAATCGTATGGCATCGGTATACGCGTTATTGCCAATGGCTGCTGGGGCTTCGCCGCCACCAACAATGTCTCACGTGATGGTATCGCTAAAGCTGCTGAAGAAGCAGTGGCAGTAGCAAAGGCAAATGCAAAGATCCAGGGTGAACCGGTGAAACTTGCCCCGCAGAAAGGCTATGGTGAGGTAAGCTGGAAAACACCGCTTGAAATCAATTCTTTTGAAGTCCCTGTTAAAGAGAAGGTAGATCTTCTGCTGAATGTCAATGACATCGCATTGCAGAACGGTGCAAGCTTCGTAAACTCGGTGATCTTTGCCGTGAACGAGCAGAAGTACTTCGCCTCCACAGATGGCTCTTATATCGATCAGGATGTACATCGTATCTACCCTTCATTCACCGTAACGCGTATCGATCGTACCTCAGGTAAATTCCAGACCAGAACTTCATTAAGCTCTCCAATGGGTATGGGATATGAATATATGCATCCTAAAGCTTCAGAGAAAGTCGAGGGTATCATACCACGTTACAAAGCACGCTACGATATTTTAGAAGATGTAAAATTCGCTGCACTCAATGCTGCAGAAAAAGTAAAAGCCAAAACCGTAGAGCCTGGAAAGTACGATCTGGTATTGGATCCATCACACCTTTGGTTAACCATCCACGAATCCGTAGGACACCCGACTGAGCTCGATCGTGTACTCGGTTACGAAGCAAACTATGCAGGAACAAGCTTCCTTACCCTTGATAAGTGGAAGAGCAAGAAGTTCCAGTTCGGTAGTAATAAAGTAAATGTTGTTGCAGATAAGACCCAGGTAGGCTCCTTAGGTGCTGTTGGCTACGACGATGAGGGTGTAAAATGCAAGAAGTGGGACATCATCAAAGACGGCGTGCTGGTTAACTATCAGGCGATCCGCGATCAGGCACACATCATTGGTCTTGAAGAATCTCAGGGCTGCTGCTACGCGCAAGGCTGGGATGATGTACAGTTCCAACGGATGCCAAACGTATCACTACAGCCAGGCACGGCTAAACTGAGTGTAGATGACATGATTAAAGATGTCGAAAAGGGTATTTACATCAATGGTAATGGTAGTTTCTCCATAGATCAACAACGCTACAACTTCCAGTTTGGTGGACAGACGTTCCATGAAATTAAAAACGGAAAGATAGTCGGTATGCTGAACGATGTCGCTTATCAGGCAAATACACAGGAATTCTGGAATTCATGTACCGCAGTATGCGATGCAAGCGATTACCGCCTGGGTGGCTCTTTCAACGACGGTAAAGGTCAGCCTTCACAAAGCTCTGCAGTATCTCACGGTAGTGCAACAACGAGATTCAATGGAATTAATGTTATCAATACAGCAAGAAAAATATAATTATGGCGATATTAAGTAAAGAAGAAGCCCAGGCAATCCTAAAAAAGGTAATCTCCTATTCTAAGGCTGATGCCTGTGAAGTGAATTTAAATGGCTCTGATGGGGGTAATATCCGCTATGCCCGTAATGCTGTTTCTACAGCAGGACAGATCAGTGTGATGAGCCTTGGTGTAAGTTCAACCTTCGGCAAGAAAACAGGTACCGCAACCATCAATGAGTTTGATGATGCTTCCCTGCAGAAAGTTGTGCAACGAGCTGAAGAGCTTGCCCGCTTAGCGCCGGAGAACCCGGAATATATGCCACCTCTGGGTCCGCAAACCTATACAGAGTCTGCAACCTTTAATGCTGCTACAGCAGCCATGACACCAGATACGCGTGCAGAAATGGTTGGAAAAAGCTTGTCTGTTTCAAAAGCTGCAAACCTGGAAGCCGCAGGTTTCCTGGAAAACTCCACGCGCTTTAACGCAATGATGAACTCCAAAGGGCTGTTTGCTTACAATAAGGGCACAGATGTATCATTCTCCGTGACGGTGCGGAATCAGGATGGTACTGGATCTGGCTATGTAGATCAGAGCTTTAACAACCTGGACAAAATGGACACTTTGGCGCTGAGCAAAATTGCGGCTTCCAAAGCAACGAAATCTGCAGGTGCAAAAGCCATCGAGCCTGGTAAGTATACCGTAATTCTGGAACCTTTAGCAGCCAGTGATATTCTCAGCAACATGTTCCGCGGTTTTGATGCGCGAAGCGCAGATGAAGGCCGGAGCTTCATGAGTAAAAAAGGCGGCGGTACACGTCTTGGCGAACAGTTGTTCTCTGAAAATGTAAACATCTATTCTGATCCACTAAACCCGGAGCTGCCTTCATCCACATGGGATGGCGATGGTCTTCCGGTAAAAAGAACGCAGTGGGTACAAAATGGTGTGGTCAAAAATCTTTCTTACTCCAGGTATTGGGCGGCACAAAAAGGTGTTCAGCCGATTCCTTTTAATAGAAGTATCGTCATCGAAGGCGGAAGCCAGTCGCTGGAAGATTTAATCAAAAGCACAGAGAAGGGGATATTGGTTACACGTTTCTGGTACATCAGATCCGTGGATCCACAAACTTTACTTTTAACCGGACTTACCCGGGATGGTACTTTTTACATTGAAAATGGTGAAATCAAGTTCCCGCTGAAGAACTTCAGGTTCAACGAGAGTCCAGTGATTATGCTGAACAATGTTGAGGCATTAGGAAAGCCTGTTCGTACGGGCTCCGGAATGATTCCGCCAATGAAAATTCGTGACTTTACTTTCACCTCACTGTCAGACGCCGTTTAAGCGGCAAAGAAGAATACATTAGCAATGAGCATTCATTGCTAATTTTTTTTATTCAAAACTTTAAGCAATTGAGAAGAAGAGATTTTTTATACATGACTGGAGTAGGTGCAGCCGCAGGGATGCTGCCTGCCATGCCTGCCTTTAGCAGGGAGATCTCCATAGCGGAGGCACTCACACCCGTTGATGTGAAACTAAAAAAACGGATGGCTGATGTTGCGCTGAATGCCGCAAAGGGCAAAGGTGCAACTTACACCGACGTTCGCATCGGCAGGTACTTACGACAGGTCGTAGCAACGAGAGAAAATAGGGTAGACAACATTGCCAACGGCGAATCTTATGGTATTGGCATCCGCGTAATTGCTGCCGGAAGCTGGGGTTTCGCGGCGACCGACAAGATGGATGATGTAAGTATTGCCCGGGCCGCTGAAATGGCCGTGGCCATCGCGAAAGGTAATTCGAAGTTGATGACCGAACCGGTAAAACTTGCCCCTCAAAAAGGTTATGGTGAAGTAAGCTGGAAAACACCTGTGGAAGTAAATGGCTTTTCCGTACCAATCGCGGAAAAGGTAGAACTGCTGCTAGGCGTCAATGCTGCCGCGATGCAAGCGGGCGCGAAATACGTAAACTCCAACATGTTCCTGGTGAATGAACAAAAGTACTTTGCCTCCAGTGAAGGCTCTTATATTGATCAGGACATTCACAGAATTTGGCCTACTTTCACGGTCACGAAAGTGGATGCCGCAGGTGGGAAATTCGAAACCAGAAACGCGCTGAGTGCACCCATGGGCATGGGCTACGAGTATATGCGGCCCAAGGAAGATCAGAAAATCAAAGGTGGGCCGGTTACGCTTTATAAAAACAACTACGATATTTTAGAGGATGTTAAGGAAGCGACTGCTCATGTAGACGAAAAGCTGAAGGCTAAACCGGTGCAACCCGGTAAATACGATCTGGTTCTGGATCCATCACACTTATTTCTGACCATCCATGAATCTGTTGGGCACCCTACAGAGCTCGACCGCGTATTGGGTTATGAAGCAAACTATGCCGGTACCAGCTTCCTGACACTGGATAAATGGGAAAGTAAAAAGTTCAATTTCGGAAGCAAGGAGGTCAACATCATTGCCGACCGGACCACACCTGGTTCGTTGGGGGCCATTGGCTACGATGATGAAGGGGTAAAAGCCGGTAAATGGGATATCATCAAAGATGGTATTTTGGTTAACTATCAAACCATTCGCGACCAGGCCCATATCTTGGGTTTGAAGGAATCTCAGGGCTGTTGTTATGCAGATAGCTGGGACAGCATCCAATTTCAGCGTATGCCAAACGTCTCCTTAGCACCGGGTAATGCAGCACTATCTGCTGCAGATATGGTGAAGAATGTAGAAAAGGGGATCTACATGTTTGGTAGAAATTCCTACTCCATAGATCAGCAGCGTTACAATTTTCAGTTCAGTGCGCAACTCGCTTATGAGATTAAAGAAGGTAAGATTGTTGGTATGCTCAAAGATGCCGCTTATCAGGCCAATACACAGGAGTTCTGGAATTCTTGTGTACAACGCTGTGATAAGAACGATTACCGCTTAGGTGGAACATTTTCTGATGGAAAAGGTCAGCCAAGCCAGGTGAGTGCTGTTTCACACGGCAGTCCGACAACCAGGTTCAATGGCGTCAGCGTAATCAACACCGGAAGAAGGTTAGGCTAGCGCTAAAAGTTTTAATGTAAAAAGATCCCTGTTACGACACGTAGCAGGGATCTTTTTTGTTATAATATACCGCTCAGCATTAACCTACAGGGATCGGTGCATTCTGCTCGATAAGTTTTGCTTGCTTTAAATCTTTCCAAAGCTCTGCCGGAATTTTTGTCGCCATTGAGGCTGCGTTACTGCTGGCCTGCGCACCGGTACTTGCTCCTGGAATAACAGCAGCAACAACAGGGTGTGCTGCAGAAAATTGCAGCGCCACAGTTGGAAGGTCTACATTGTATTTGGAGATGATGGCACTGATTTGCTTCCTTTTCTCCACCATTTCCGCAGGGACGGTGTCCCCATAGTTAAAACGATCCCTGTTAGCCAGAAAACCTGCATTTAGCGGACCGCCGATTACGGCTTTCACTTTTTTCTTTTCCATCGCAGGAAAAAGGCTGTTTAAAGCTGCTTTATGATCCACCAGGGAGTATTGTATAGCCACCAGACAGATGTCCGGATCTGCAACTTCCATGGCCTTCATTATGGGTTGCGGGGTATTTACACCCATGCCCCAACCTTTGATGATGCCTTCTTCTCGCATCTTAGAAAGCTCTGGAAATGCACCCTTTGCAGCAATATTAAACTGGTCCATCCATTTATCGCCAAGTTCACCGGTATCAGGGGATAGGTCATGGACGTAAACGATGTCAATAGAGGACAGGCCCAGGCGCTGCAAACTATCTTCTATCGAGCGTCGTACCCCGGAGGCTGTATAATCGAATTTGTATTTGAAGTTCAATCGTCCTTTCCATAAACTTTTTGGATCTGATTTGAAGTTTGGATCAGCATCAAACACGCGACCCACCTTTGTGGAAAGCACGAATTCATCACGGTTCTTTTCAAAAAGAAAGTGTCCCATGCGGCGCTCGCTTAAGCCAAAACCATAAAATGGAGAGGTATCAAAGTACCGTACACCAGCATCCCAGGCAGCGGCCATCGCCATTTCTATCTGTTGGTTACTATTGACGTGCCAGGCATTGCCTGCAGCTACGCCGCCTAATCCAAAATTCTTCGGGAGTTTAAAATCATTAAAAAGGTTAGTAGACATGTTACTTTGCTTTGTAGGTGTTATAGATTGGGAAGCTTGTACAGCAAAAGCAGCGGGACCACCTACGGCGACTGCTGCTGTTGCTACGGCGGCCTTCGCTAAAAAGGCACGCCTGCTTTCCTGTTCGAAATTTTTGTTGTTCATAATCGATCGTTTTCGATGATCATATAACACCCGTAAACATTTTATGTTCCTGATTTTTGTCATCCGCTACCCACCCTTTTCATACTTGATGCGCCCAGAATGTAAAATGGAGTACTTCACTACTTCTTAATTCGTATTTCGAAAGTCTTATTCCCAACCATATTTTCAATGAAGTTGGTTTTCGAGTCGATGTAAAGAATTAAACCGAGGATCACAATAATGGCCACCATGATGATCTTTCGGCGCATGTATTGTTTAGAGGATGGTGATGGGTTACTTACAGCAGCTTTCTTGTTTCTTCCCTTTGACATAGTTCGCAAATATCGTGTTTCGCTGAATTAATCGCATCGTTGAAACTTTAATTAAATTAGGTGGTTCTCCTTTGGAGTTTTACCTTAGTTAAACCAATCATCAACAATGAAAAGACGATCTTTCGTGAAAACAACAGTCCTGGGCACTGCAGCTGCAGCAATACTACCGCAACTAAGCTTGGGACATACAAACCCTAAAACAGAGAACCGCATGTACTATGAACTTCGTACCTATATCTTAAAGGATGCTAACCAACAAAGCCTTGTCGAAAACTACTTTGAAAAAGCGGCCATTCCCGCATTGAACAAGCTCGGTATAAAAAATGTTGGGGTATTTACAGAAATAAAACCCTCAGGTCAATCTACGCTGATTGCCTTGATTCCATACAAATCAATAGCGGATTTTGAAAGCGTAAACAGCAAGCTGGATCAGGATAAGGCTTATTTAACCGCCGGTGCGGCCTACTTAAATGCACCTGCAACGGCATCGGCGTATGAACGTATTGAAAGTTCATTGTTAAAAGCCTTTACGCACATGCCAGGATTGGAGCTTCCGGCGAAAGGCAAACGCATTTTTGAATTGCGTAGGTATGAGCATGCCAGCGAGGCTGCGGGTGTTAAAAAGCGGGAGATGTTTAACGATGCTGGCGAGATCGACATCTTCAAGCGCCTGGGCTTTAAACCGGTATTCTTCGGAGAAACCATAATTGGTGACCACCGTCCGAATCTTTTCTATATGGTAACTTTCGACGATATGGCTGCACACGATCAGCATTGGAAATCATTCGGCGGCGACCCGGAATGGAAAAAGATCAGTGCCATACCCGACTATGCTGATGCAAAGCTGGTATCCAAGATCACAGCTACTTTTCTGCAGCCGGCAGCTTATTCGCAGATCTAAGCATTGCCAGAATTAAACACAAAGCGCCGGCTGGTATACTCCAGTCGGCGCTTTGTGTTTATATGTAATGTGCGTTAAAAAATTTAGTAACTCATGGTAACAATCTTCGCAACATCTGCTGGAGCGAGCTTTTTGTGCTCACCAAGACCAAGCCATCCTCTTTCCTGGAATCGTTGTTCGATCTTTTCAGCAGTACCTTCAAATTGATCTGTGTAGGCAGAAAGTGCTGTGTCGATTTCGAGACTATGAAAAAATGCTTCGGTTTTTTCGATTGCGGCTTTTGCTACTGCATCTGTGTCTCCCTCAGCGAGGCCCCACACGCGCTTACCATATTGTGCAAGTTTTTCTTTTTTTGCATCAAAGTTGAAGCGGTAATGACTTGGAACAATCACGGCTAAAGTCCTCGCATGGTCAATGCCAAACAAGGCTGTAAGTTCATGGCCGATCGCATGAACCGACCAATCGGTTGGTACACCTTTTTGGATCAATCCATTTAGGGCCATCGTGCAGGACCACATGAAATTTGCAGCGGCTTCGTAGTCGGCCGGATTATCCATTACCCTTGGGGCGATTTCGATCAGCGTTTGCATGATGCTCTCCGCAAAGCGGTCTTGCAGAAATGCCTGGGTAGGGTAGGTCATATACTGCTCAAGTACATGCGTAAATGCATCTGTGATACCATTTGCCAACTGCCGTTTCGGGATAGACGTAATAACCTGCGGATCAATTATGGAAAAAATGGGGAATAAGCCCGGGCCACCCATTGAAAGCTTCTCCTGCGTTGTTTTCCGGGTAATCACCGCACCAGAGTTCATTTCCGAACCTGTTGCCGGAATGGTTAGTACGGTGCCAAATGGCAAACCCCTGAAAGTTCTGATGCTGTTCTTCAGAATATCCCATGGTTCAGCACCTTCAAATAAGGCAGCGGCTGAAAGAAACTTGACGCCGTCGATAACCGAACCACCGCCCACGGCCAGCATAAAGTCAATCTTTTCTGCTTTGATGATGCGCAGTGCTTCCAAGAGGATATCATATTCGGGGTTTGCAGGGATACCCCCAAATTCTACGACTTCAAAGCCTTCAAGGGCTTTGGTCACTTGCTCATAGATGCCGTTGGCTTTGATGCTGCCGCCGCCATAAAGCATCATTACTTTTGCGCCTTGAGGGATCTCGGTCGCTATTTTACTAATCTGATCACGACCAAAAATGATCTTTGTGGGATTTTGAAATTCGAAATTTAACATTTTATACAATTAGATTTTTACCACCATTTTACCTTCGTTTTTGCCTTCGAATAGATCCATAAATGCTTGTGGAATCTGTTCAAAGCCATCTACGATGGTTTCTGCGTGTTGGAGTTTTCCGGCTTTAAGCCAGTCCGATAGTTGCTTCACGCCTTCAGGGAACTTTTCCGCGTAATTACTTACGATAAAGCCTTGCATCAGCATACTGTTCTTTAGAATATAAGGTTGAAGTCTCGGGCCCTGGCTCGCTTCAGTATCGTTATAAGAGGAGATGGTACCACAGATTGCAATACGTCCCCATTTATTCATGTTGAAAATGACCGCATCAGAGATGTCGCCGCCGACATTATCAAAATAGATGTCTACACCATCCGGAGCAGCAGCAGCGATAGCCTCCTGCATGTTCTTGGTGGTTTTATAGTTGATTGCTTCATCAAATCCGAACTTAGATTTCAACAGCGCTGTTTTTTCATCCGAGCCTGCGATGCCGATTACCTTACATCCAAGGATCTTACCGATCTGGCCGACGATGCTACCAACCGCGCCCGCCGCACCGGATACCACCAGGGTTTCACCAGTTTTTGGCTTTCCAATTTCCTGTAAACCCATCAAGGCTGTTAAACCGGTCATACCCAAAACGCCCAGGTAAGCAGATAAACCCACCGAAGGATCAACCTTGGTCAGCCCCTGGCCATTGCTTGTTTGATATAATTTCCACGCTAAACCTGCAGTGACATAATCACCTGCTTTGAAATCCTGGTTATTGGACGCGGTTACTTCGGCAATGATTGCCGAGCTCATCGGCTCATTCAGCTCGAAAGGGGGGACATACGATTTTGCATCACTCATTCGTCCACGTAAATAGGGGTCTACAGAAACGTAGGTTGTTTTTAAGAGCACTTCCCCGTCTTTTGCCTCTGGCATATCGATATCTTCAAATTTGAAGTCGCTTTCAGCCGGTTTTCCAACTGGTCTGTTTGCTAATAAGATTGCTTTGTTCATAATCCTTTGTTTAATGGTTTTTTAGCATCCATGGATGCTATTGATGTAAATTTTTTTATTTCCGCATTTGCTCGAGCAAGTCGTTGAGCTGGTCTGCCTGGGCTACGTCCAGGTTAAGCTCTAAAGCATCAATGATTTGCCGTGCTTGTTTTTTCAGCTTTGCGCCTTCAGGTGTCAGTTTAACATAAACAACCCGCTGATCATTTAAGTTCCGATCCTTTTGAATTAGTCCCTTTTCAAGCAGCTTGTTCAGCAGGCGGGATGTATTCGGCATCCGGTCAATCAGACGTTCTTTTATCAGGTTCACAGTAGCCATCCGCTCGGGTTGTCCATATAAGATGCTAAGTGCGTTAAACTGCTGCAGTGATAGCCCTGTCGGCTTTAAAGCTGTAGAAATCCGGTTTAATGCCCAGTTTGAAGTGAAAATCAGGTTTGTAAGTGCGCGTTGTTGCGCATTTGGAAATTCATGTTTTAGCTCCTGTTCAATCTTCATGTTGCAAAAGTAACTTCCATGGATGATATTTGTTTCGCTTCATTTTTGAAAATTGTTGCTAAAAGGTCATTATGCGAGGGATAGGCGGTTAGCCCGGCACAGGCTGGCATGAAATTGATGTAGAGTTAACAAGCATAACTTTATCTTTGCACTGCATTATGTACAAACTAGCTTTATCCGACACGAAATATAAAACGCCCGTATTCAAGAAGAATATACCTGACGACAGCTTTAAATACCAGCCCCTCCCTAAGCCCTCAGGGAAGTACCCATATCACATGGATTTAACGGAAATTGTTGATGATCCACCTGTGGACAAGATGGTGTTCCACATGGTAGGGGATACCGGTAGTGTTCGGAATCCCTCATTTCAGAAACTTGTTGTCGCGCAGATGTTGAGACACTTTAAAGCAAATGGAGCTGAAGAAGATGATCCGCAGTTTCTGTATCATCTAGGGGATGTCGTTTACAATTTTGGTGAGGCGAGTGCCTATAAGAGTCAGTTTTTTACGCCTTACGAAAAGTACCCTGCGCCAATTGTAGCAATTGCCGGAAATCATGATAGTGAGATAAACCCGGATAGCAAACCCTATAAAAGCCTGGACGCCTTTACCGCCGTATTCTGCGATACCGAACGCCAGGTGGTTTCTTTTAGTGGTGATGCTGAACGTAGGAGCATGACCCAGCCAAATGTATACTGGACATTGGAAACACCGCTTGCTACTTTCATTGGATTGCATAGCAATACACCCAAGTTTGGTATCGTTACGGAAGAACAGCGTGCATGGTTTAGAAAGGAGTTGCTTGCTGCAGATAAACACAGACCGGAGAAAGCGTTGATCGTCTGTATCCATCATTCGCCGTACTCTGCAGACATCAACCATGGATCGAGCATACCCATGATCGAGTTTCTGGAAAGTGCTTTTGCGGAAACCGGGGTGAAGCCTGATGTTGTTTTTAGCGGGCATGTGCACAATTACCAGCGTATGCAAAAGCAGTATCCAGATGGGGACAGTGTCCTGTTTATTGTTGCTGGTGGCGGCGGCTATGATGAGTTGCATCCCGTTGCTTCGGAGGATGATGATCGCTTTACTAATGAAAATTCAATGTTCCAGGGTGTGCAACTTCTGAACTACTGTGACGACAAACACGGCTTTTTGAAAGTCAGCATTGAACGCGGACCAGAAGGATTATCACTTAGCGGGGCATATTACAGTATTCCGCATGAAGAAGAAATAGATAGTGATGACCCGGCTGTGCTTGCGGACGAGTTTCTAATAAACCTGCGCCGCTAGGGCTATAATCTATTAGCTGGATTAAAATTGTAAACGCCTTCATCTCTGAAGGCGTTTATGTTATTAAAATAAAAGAAAATGGCTAATGCTTGATACTTTTCGCATACTCCAATAGCATTCTCCGGAATGCAAGGTATTGTTCATTGAACTCGATGAAATCACCCTTGGTGGTATCGTAAATACATGCAATCGGGAGTGGAAGTTTAATGGACTGGAGCGCTACTTTCACGCTTTGCAAATCTGCAGCCATCTTGTGCCAAATGTCGTTGGCATGATCGTCGTAAATTATTCCTATACACATACTGTAAAAATATCCTAAATGTGGATATGGTTTGTGCATTCAGAGAACAGAATATGCAACAATCCTGCGTATAAAATTGGAATTAGTGTGCAATCAGCGTGATTTAGTCTTCATAATCGACTTCTTCAGTCTCAAAAAACAGCGCTCCGATACATACCACGAGTGCAAGGAGGCCTGCCACTGTAATGCAACCCCCGGCAATAACAACTAAAATATTCAGCATATCCATGTAAGTAGATCTTGTGATGAAGCCTTTCTTCATCTGCTGCTAATTTAGGAGCGGGTATGTAAAGTCAGGGTTAGCTGCTTATTATAAGATCATAAATTTCCACAGTGGTTCAGCAGTTGCAAACTTGCGAAATCAGGATACACATCTATGATGGACAGGGAAGCCGGTTGTATTTCTAAGCGCTGCATGAGGTCCAGATGTATTCCGGTGTAGAAAGCAATTGCGGCTTTGATCATATCGGAATGACTCACCACTGCGACATACGATGCCGGGTGTTTTACAGCGAGTTTTTCCAGGCCTTGTACCATGCGGCTTTGTGCTTCCTGCATCATTTCGCCGCCTGGAATTCTTGTGCCGCTTCGGAAAGTGTTGAAGCGCCTGAAAATCTCATCATTTTCCAAGGCCTCGAAAGGCTTGTTTGTCCAGTTGCCAAAATCGATTTCCTGGAAATGCTCGTCTACATTGCAGGTAAGGTTTTGAAGCGCTGCTATGGGTATTGCCGTTTCGATTGCGCGCTCCAATGGACTGCAGTAAATTGCTGCGATGTTCAGTTTTGACAAACGCTTGGCGAGTGCTTCCGCCTGTACTTTGCCATCATTATTCAGGTGAACGCCTGGATGCCTGCCCGACAGGGATTTACCCACGGCATCTGTGGTTGCATGGCGTATAAGTAGAATTTTCGTCATGCATTGTTAAACTTAATGTTGCCTTTTTTGTTTTGTAATCACGACCTAAACTGTCAATCCTGTTTACTTAAGACTAAATAAATTCATTTGGAAAACACGAACAATCAACGTTTGAAAATAGGTGTACTAACCTTTCATCGATGTATAAATTATGGTAGTTACTGGCAAGCGCGCGGCTTGGTTGAAGGACTTCAAAAGCGTGGGCATGATGCTGTAATCCTGGATCACCAATCCAGTCGGGTAAATTTCTCAGAGTGGAAATGCGCTTTGCAACCTGTGCTCCCTACACATGTACCGGCATCAGATCATGCCCTGTACCGGGAAAAAGTGGAAAAGTTCTTTAAGTTATTTGAGGCTTTGCCACTTTCGCCACCTTTCGATTTGAATGATCCTTCGCAAATGGAAGCCTACGATCTCGTAGTTGTGGGTAGTGATGAAGTGTGGAATTTAGCCCATCCATGGTACAGCTACTGTCCTTTGTTCTATGGCGACGGACTGAAAGCGAAACGCTTGATTTCTTATGCGGCCAGCTTTGGCAACTATCAGGCTTCATGGGGTCTGGATAAGGATTGGGCTAATAAGCTTTTCCAGTTTGATCACATTTCGATCCGTGATGATAATTCAAGTGCAATTATTGAGCAGGCGTTAGGATTTAAGCCGGAGATGGTTTTGGATCCTTGTTTACAGTTCCCGATTCAATATGAGAAGCGTGCAATCCCACATCGGAAAACTCCGTATGTGGCGCTATATGGACATAACTTTTCTGAGTTCTTCATTTCTGAAGTTAGGGCCTGGGCCGACCGGGAGCAGCTGCCTTTGATAAGCATTGGATATCGAAACGACTGGGCGGATGAAAACTGGCTAACGGCAGATCCACATGACTTCGCTAATTTTATTGCTGAAGCAAAAGCTGTGGTTACCAACTTTTTCCATGGCTGCGTCTTCTCGCTGATTAATTCAAAGCCTTTTGTTTGCGAGACGTCTCCTTACCGGAGCATCAAGGTTCAAGGGCTGATGACTAAGCTGGGCGGAGAGCACCACCTGATTACGGCAGACAGCCCGACTGAGGTGTACAACGCGAGACTATCAGAACCACTTGATTCAAAAATTCAGGAGCGAATAGAAGCATTGCGTGCGCAGTCGAACGCGTATCTGGATGCGGCATTAGCACCCAAATTGCTGGCGTTATCATGAGGGAAAGAAGTATAGACACTCCTCAGTTGTATAGCCCCGAAGGCATTGTAAATTCAGGATTGTGTATTGGTTGCGGCAGTTGTGCCGCGCAGGCACAACTTCAGGGCATAGACACGAAGATGAAGTTCGATAAGTACGGCTTATACAAACCTGAAGGCCCTGCAAGCTGGTATATGACACCATCGGAAAGCTTTACCGCAACCTGTCCTTTTTCACCAGCGGCAAGAAAGGAAGATGAACTGGCGGTCCACAACTTTCCTGCATCGCCAAACCATAGTGAAACTGTTGGGCGTTTTGAGTCATCTTACGTTGGGCACGTTCTGGAGCAGGACTTCCGTTTACAGGGGAGTTCTGGCGGTATGGTTACCTGGGTTGCGTCAGAGTTGTTGCGCAAAGGCCTGATTGATGGCGTTGCACATGTAATTGCGTTGAAAGATCCTCAGGCTGATGGGCGTTTCTTTAAATATAGGATTGCCAGAAATCAGGATGAACTGAATGAAGGTGCCAAATCCAGGTATTATCCGGTGGAGATGTCCGAAGTGCTTCAAGTGATCCGCGACACCCCGGGCAGGTACGCCGTTGTAGCATTGCCATGTATGACAAAGGCGCTCCAGTTGCTGCGGGAAGAAGATGAAATATTTAAGGCACGCATCAGCTTCACCTTAGGTTTGTTCTGTGGGCACATGAAGAGTGCACATTTTGCGGAGAGTTTCGCATGGCAGATGGGGGCACCTTTTAAAGCCGTGAAAGAAGTAGAATATCGCTACAAATACCCGGATCGTCCGGCAAACTGGTACAATGCAATGCTGCGTCTGGAAGACGGTACGCAGCTGAACAAAGACTGGTGGCACCTGGCGGATGGTGACTGGGGTGCTGGTTTTTTCATGAGTTCTGCCTGTAACTTCTGTGATGACGTGGTTTCTGAAACAGCAGATGTTGCTTTCGGCGACGCTTGGGTGGAACCTTATTCTTCAGATGGTAAAGGTACGAATGTGGTCATCGCACGCAGTGCGTTGGTTAAAGATCTTATTGTTGCTGCTATACAGGAGGGCAGATTGCAGCTGGAGGAGGTTAGTGGTGACTTTGTAGAACAAACGCAGGCTGCGGGTTTCAGGCAGCGCCGGGAAGGTCTTGCTTATCGACTAACTTGGGCGCCAAAAGGTATTCAGCCGAACAAGCGTGTGCAGCCTGATGCAGACCGCCCGGAACGGTCCCGAAAAGTTATTTACCGGACCCGGTACTGGATTTCGAAGCTGAGCCATAGTATGTTCTGGATCGCGAGAAAAACAGGTATGCCGGGGATTTACATCTCCTGGGCTAGGGTTGCCGCTTCATTTTACCATGGCATTGCTTATCACAAAGGCAATTTTGGAGAAATGAAGAAGCGGTACGTCGAGTTTAAGAAGTAGTTAAGAATTTAGCGCGTGGCTCCTTAGTTCAAGGGCTACGCGTGCTATGACAGCCGGCCAGCCCTCATTTTCTTTTTGCCTGAAGAGTCGCATGGATGGATACCAGGGGCTGTCCTGACGTTCGTCCATCCATCGCCAATCGGCTTTATCGTGCAGAATTGTCCAAACCGGAACGTTCATGGCGCCAGCAAGGTGCGCAGGCATAGAGTCCACGCTGATCATCAGATCCAGGCCCTTGATTACGCGTGCATAGTTGGTGAGGCTAAATTCACCAGGGTGAATGCCGAAGCCTTCCTGCCAGCCAGCGGCTTCTGCATTGGCTTGTAATATAAATAAGTTGATGTTGGGAATATCGGCCAATGGCGCAAGTGCCGAAAAGGGGATGCAACGTGCTTGATTCCAATCCCCGGATTGCCATACCAGACCAACGTTAAACTTATGTTCTTCTGATAATTTTAACGGGTCGGCCTGTAGATAGGGGACGTTAGCAGGGATGGTGTCTGTCGTCGTTCTGAAAATAAAAGGGAGTTCCATCACTTCAAGATCTACATCGTAGCCTACATCCGGTTGACCGTCATGTAATGGGAGAAGCTGATTGATTTCCGGGATGGTTTTCAGCAGCTCCAACAATGGCTCCTGTGCCCAAACGATAACTTCTTTTGCAATCTGCCTAAGTTTTGGGATATAGCGCATGAACTGAATGGTGTCGCCAAGGCCGTGGTAGCAGCGTACGAGCACGCGCTTATCATCTAAGGGGCTGCCGTTCCATACGCATTGGTAATGCCTTGGCAGGCGGGGATCGCGATTGACCCCCGCTGCAAGTACTTTGTCGCTCAATTTCCAGGCTTCTTCGAATTTTCCCGCCCGCATACATTGCATCCAGGCATTGGGAATGCGTTTTAGCTCATCAGCTTGTTGCTGATTTTCGTGCTGCGACTTTCTATCGTACATGGGTTAGGCATAACGGCGCATCATTCTTGCGCAGAAATCGGCATATTCTTCAATCACGTGCGGCGGACTGGTATGATGTGCCTCAATTCCTTTTTCTTCCGGTGTAAAGCAGAAGGTGATGGTTAAGTCAAATTCATCCAGTGCTTTCATCATTTTGTCGAACCACTGATCTGCACCAGGTCTGAGGGAGTCGGCCCAGCTCAGTCCGGTACGGAGACGCTTAACACCTAATTTTCTAAGCCAATCTACGGCTTGCTCCAGGCGGTGGTCTTCAAAATGGAACCACTGGCAGATACCAAATTCTGGTGTGTAGTCTGAGAAGTGTTTCAACGCGAGTTTCGGTGTGCCATCCTCGTGGAGCAGTCCCATGTAGAAGTGGCGGTAGTAGGACGAACCTTCCGCTTCGCGGTGACGCGTGGTAGCGCCCCAGGCTTGCGGCAGGTCGTAAAGGCTGTACCAGTGTACGCGATCTACCAGGCCAGTCAGTAATTCCGCTGTACGGCGGAATCCAAATTCCTGAACTTCTTCAGCACCGAAGGTGGAAACGCCAACCTCCGTTACCCAGATTGGCAGATCCGTAACCGCTCTGATCTCGTTAATTTTTGCTGGCCATTCGTTGATGTTCCAAAGGTTCCAGTCTAAAGGGAAGCCATGGACGGCTACCGCATTGAGGTTCTCCAGGGTACCCAGGCCTTTAAGGTGTTGGACGAAACCTGGATCAATAGGGGATATACCGCCGAGTACACGTGTAATATCTGGTTTCTCTGCTTTTGCAGCAATTGCTGCGAGTTTGACCATATCAGAAAAAATCTTCCAGTCCTGGTCGATGTCAAAATTCCAATGTGATTTGTTATTCGGTTCGTTCCAGAACTTAACAGCTTCGATCATATTTTCTTATTTCTTATTCGGGTAAACTGCACGTACCTGGTCGTCAACTAACTGACCACGACGGCAAATGTAAACTTCTAGTTCAGGATGTTGTTCAATTTCAAAGCCAGCGCTGCGAAGCATTGCTTCCATGCCAGCACGGTTAGGGATCCACCAGTTGGTCGGATCGTTAGAGTAGCGGTGTTCGATAAAATACATCTGCGGGAACTCCGGTTGTTTAAAGATGTCGGTATTCCAGAAGTCGTAATCCGCTTCTACCGGGCCGACCTGATCACTACCACGCTGCATGGACTGGAAAATCAGCTGGTCTTTAACCACAGTATCATAAAGGATGTCCAGCGCTAGTAGGGGATGGCGGAGGTGGTAGAGTACGCCCATAAAGATCACGACGTCGAACTTTTCACCCAGGCTACCAACGTCGTACACGGACATATTTCTAAATTCGATATCCACGCCAGATACTTTAGCGGCATAACGCGCCTGATTCAGGTAAACTTCATCGGAATCAATGCCGAGCACGCGAGATGCACCGCGACGTTTCATTTCAATAGAATAGAAGCCTGCATTGCAGCCGATGTCGAGCACCGTTTTACCGGTCAGGTCTTTCGGAATAGCGTCTGCAAACATTTGAAATTTAACATTCGGGTAATCGCCAAGGAAGTGGTCGGGCGCAGTTTTTACACCATTGAGTTCAATGTTGTGAAACCACTTACCCAACTTCTGAATTTCTTCCCTGATTGCCGAATCCGTTAAATCGTAGGAAGAAGGAATTTTGTTGTCCATGAAGGTTTGAGATTATTTGATGATTTAACTTCTTAATGCTTAGGTCACTGTTCTGGGTTCATCCGTGTTAATTGGGACGCCTTTCAGATTGTAGACAAACAAATGAATTTTTTGTTTTTTACAGCTGTTTCTTTTTGATATTATTTTTATAATTTAAACGTAATGAATTTGTAATCAGGTAGATTAAGTTTTCTTTAAGAAATTCAATATTGGGTAAACATTTTTTATTAGTCATTGTTTTAAATACGGTTTTGGCAGTTGAAAAGTAGATAATACACCTCCGGTTCGGATTGGAATACTACTGCATACGCAATTTCTACCTTCTATTTTCAGGTAAGTTGCAAGTGAAGAAAGGAGTTAAACCGCTTAACGCAGTTAATTAACTTAGGCCGCTCATAAGCATTAAAAGATTTGTCGCAGGTAGTTTAGCGGATCTCTTTGGTAGCATTAAAGAAGCTATGTCCATTTGGCAAGCTTCGTTGCTGACGGAACGTAAACTACAGGTGTTTTTGCAGCAACTTAGATGTTGCTGGGACTAAGCAAAAATGTAACACATTAACTATGAATAAAATTTTAATTACAGGAGGAGCAGGTTTTATCGGTTCCCATTTATGTGATGAATTAATTGGCAAAGGTTATTCGGTGCGTGTCCTGGATAGCTTAATTGCGCAGGTGCATGGTGCAGGTGCAGAACGCCCGGCATATCTACATCCAGATGTAGAACTTGTTGTCGGCGATGTACGCGATAAGGCTGCAGTACTTCGTGCGCTGAAAGGTGTAGATGCCGTTTATCACTTTGCTGCGCGTGTTGGTGTTGGGCAAAGCATGTATGAGGTTAATGAATATACGGATGTAAACAACCGCGGAACCGCTGTTTTATTGGAGGCCTTAATTGAAAGCCCAGTAAAGCGACTGATTGTTGCTTCCAGTATGAGTATATATGGTGAAGGTTTGTATGTGTCTGATAACGGTAATATTGTTGAAGACGCGAGCCGTCCACTTAAACAGCTAAAAGCCAGTGATTGGGAATTATATAACGATGGCCAACCACTTAAACCAATCGCAACCCCTGAATCTAAAAAGCCATCCCTGGCATCCGTTTACGCACTCTCTAAGTACGACCAGGAGGTGATGAGTTTGATTTGTGGTAAAGCCTATAACATCCCAACGGTAGCGTTGCGGTTTTTCAATGTTTATGGTACGCGCCAGGCATTATCTAATCCTTACACCGGCGTACTTGCCATATTTGCTTCAAGATATCTGAACAATAAAGCACCGCTGATTTTTGAAGACGGTGAGCAGAAGCGCGACTTTGTAAGTGTTAAAGACGTTGCTAAAGCCTGTCTCCTTGCGCTTGAAGTAGAAGAAGCTGCTTATGAGGTCTTCAACATTGGTAGCGGCAATAGCTACACCGTAAATGAAATTGCCAGCAAGCTGTCTAAAACAATGGGCGTTGAGGTGGAACAAAATGTAACTGGTGAATACCGCGTGGGTGACATCAGACATTGTTTTGGTGACATCAGTAAAGCAAAGCGTATCCTGGGCTTCGAGCCAGAGGTAAATTTCGAAGATGGCTTGAAAGAACTTGCGGAATGGCTGGAGGAGCAGGTTGCAGTAGACAACGTAGACCAGGCGAAAGAAGAACTTGCGGCCAGGGGATTAACCGTTTAACTTAGACACTTTAATAGAGGCTATATGAATAGCAAATCAACAACAAATCATCATAATCACACCACACTAATAACTGGTGGAGCCGGCTTCATCGGTACTAATCTTGCAGATGCATTGTTGTCGGAAGGAAAATCTGTGATTATATATGATAATCTTTCACGGAACGGTGTTGAAAAGAACCTGAACTGGCTGCGAGCAAAATATACAGCTAACCTGAGAATAGAGATTGCTGACATCAGAGACGAAGTTGCCTTACGGGAAGCCGTGAATGCTGCTGATGCCGTTTATCATTTTGCCGCGCAAGTGGCCGTGACTACGAGCTGCACAGATCCTTTGATGGATTTTGAAGTCAATGCCCGTGGTACAATCAATTTACTGGAAGCCATCCGCCAATCTGAAAGGCAGCCACCACTGGTGTTTACCTCTACGAATAAGGTATATGGGGACCTTGAAGACCTTAAAGTCGTACTAAAGGACGACCGCTATGCACCAGAAGATGCTTCAATCGCTGCGACTGGCGTGTCTGAAGCGAGAAGCATTGATTTCCATAGTCCTTATGGTTGTTCAAAGGGCGCCGCAGACGCTTACATTCTTGATTATGCCAGAACTTTCGGCCTTAAAGCTGTCGTTTTTAGAATGAGCTGCATCTATGGACCTCATCAGTTTGGAACGGAAGACCAGGGCTGGATTGCGCATTTCCTAATTAGTGCATTGGAGGGTAAACCGCTGACGATCTATGGTGATGGAAAGCAGGTACGCGACATCCTTTATGTTGAGGACCTGATACGTGCCATGAAAATTGCGCAAACACAAATGAGCAAGCTAACCGGTCAGGCTTTTAATATTGGGGGTGGTGTGAATAACACCATCAGCTTGCTTGAACTGCTGAAGCTTATTGAAGATATGCAGGGTGAGTCGCTGGATGTTGACTTTGGTGATTGGCGTCCGGGTGACCAGCGCTACTATGTTTCAGACATCCGCAAGTTCAGCAATGCAGGGAATTGGGCACCAGAGCTTTCCGCTAAAGAAGGCATTCGTAACCTTTACGACTGGTTGGTCGCATTCAGGAATGTTCCGGTAACAAACAATGTTTACTCGCGTGAATCAATATAATGGAATTGGAAACTGAAGAAAAGAATATTGTAAATACGAATACGGAGGTGATGGACGCGTTGGAGATTACCGCTCCGAAGACCATCACCAAAAAACAAATTGCTAAACCTGAACCAGCAGCCGACGAAGTCAGAATTAAGATGGAAGGCTGTGGTTTGTGCGCTTCCAATCTTCCTGTATGGGAAGGGAGGGAGTGGTTTCAATATCCGGTGCAAGCCGGAAATCCCGGCCATGAAGGCTGGGGCCGCATTGACGCACTCGGCGCTGAAGTTACGGGTTTTGCGAGAGGGGAGCGCGTAGCAGCGATCACCTACAATGCCTTCGCACAATACGATGTGACTAAAGCCAGTAATCTGATCAAGCTTCCTGCTGAACTGGATAATGTACCTTTCCCGGGCGAACCGCTTGGCTGTGCAATGAACATCTTTGAACGCAGCGATATCCGCGCTGGACAAACGGTTGCGATTCTAGGTGTGGGTTTTCTCGGCGCATTACTCATTCAGCTTGCGCATCATGCAGGTGCTAAGGTCATTGCGATTTCGCGTAAAAACTCTTCCTTAGCACTGGCGCGCAAGCTCGGTGCTGATGAAGTTATTGCCATGGACGACCACTGGAAGATTATTGAGCAGGTGAAGCAACTAACAAATGAAAACTTCTGTGAGCGGGTAATTGAAGCAACTGGTAAACAGTGGCCACTTGATCTTGCAGCTGAATTAACCGGTATCCGTGGAAAGTTGATCATCGCCGGGTATCACCAGGATGGAACTCGTCAGGTGAACATGCAGCTTTGGAACTGGAGAGGGATAGATGTAATTAACGCACATGAACGTGACCCTGATGAATATCTGAAAGGTATGCGGAATGCGGTTACTGCGGTGATGGATCGCAGAATAGATCCACAACCTTTATTCACCCATGTGTTCGACTCCACAGAACTGCAGCAAGCTTTCGAACTGCACCACGAAAACCCTGAGGGTTTTACAAAAGCATTGATAACGTTTAAAGATTACTAGAGATGGATGAAACCATAGTAGATGAAAAGCCCAGGTTGGGTTTTATTGGTGTGGGCTGGATCGGCCGCAACCGTCTTCAGGCCGTTGCAGAACAACAGATTGGAGACATTAGGATTGTTTCTGACCCCAATGCAGGTTATGCTGAAGAAGCGCTTCAATATGCAAAAGGGGCGAAGGTCGTAGACTCGCTATCTGAACTGATAGAAAATGATGTTGATGGCGTTATCATCGCTACACCCAGCGCATTGCATGCCTCACAGTCCATTGATGCACTTGCTGCTGGCAAGGCAGTATTTTGCCAGAAACCTTTGGGCCGCGATGCCGCGGAAGTAAAAGCCGTGGTTGAAAAAGCACAGGAAAAGGACGTGCTGTTGAGCGTAGACTTCTCTTACCGTTTCACCAATGGAATTGTGGCACTTAAATCTGTTCTGGATTCAGGGGAGCTTGGGGACATCTATGGTGTTAACCTGGTGTTTCACAATGCTTATGGTCCGGATAAGCCATGGTACTTCGACCCTAAACTTGCGGGTGGTGGGTGTGTGATGGACCTTGGCGTACACCTGGTGGATTTACTGGTTTGGTTGTTCAATAATCCCGAGGTAAGTGATGTCAACAGTCAGTTATTCGCTAAGGGTAAAAAAATTGAAGACATTGTAGAACAGGTTGAGGACTATGCTGTTGCGCAATTGTTGCTAAACAATAGCATTGCGGTTCAGATCGCTTGTTCCTGGAACCTGCCCGCTGGTGTTGATGCCGTAATTGAAGTAAGTATCTACGGCACAAACGGTGGTGTTTCGTTCAAGAATGTTAATGGATCCTTCTATGATTTCAGCACTGAGCGGTTCCATGGGACATCACGTGAAGTGATTAGCAGTCCAGGTGATAGCTGGGGTGGAAAAGCTGCAATGGATTGGGTAGCGCAACTTGCCGAGAAAGGCAATAAGTTCAACCCCGAAGCATTTCAGTACCTGAAAGCAGCAGAGATCCTGGATAAAATCTATAAAAGAAAATAATAAAAGAAGGAAATAGCGCTGCGCGCCGATGATGATACAGGAGCAATCTGTACGGAAGATACTTATGACTGCGGATCCCGTGGGCGGCGTTTGGACCTACGCGATGGACCTTTGCCATGCCTTTGATGCTGTTGGTATCCAGGTATGCCTAGCCACTATGGGCGGTTTTTTATCTGAAAGTCAACATGCTGAAGTACGTAACATCTCCGGAGTAGATTTGCGTGAAAGTACCTTCAAACTGGAATGGATGGACGACCCCTGGGTGGATTTAGATGCTGCCGGGGAATGGTTAATTGGCTTGGAAAAGGAAATAAAACCCGATTTGATTCACCTGAATGGGTATATGCATGCTGTCCTGAGCTGGAAAGCGCCGGTGCTTGTTGTGGCGCATTCTTGTGTGTTATCCTGGTGGCAGGGTGTGCTTAACACACCTGCGCCGATAGAATGGAATGAATATAAGCGTCGCGTAACCGCTGGCTTGAATGCAGCAGATGCTGTGGTGGCGATTTCCAACACCTATGCATCGGAATTACAACGCCTGTATGGCCCGGTTCAGAACATCAGCGTCGTTTATAACGGCCGTGAACCCGAAAGCTTTCGCGCCAGCGACAAAAAACCACAAGTGTTTGCGATGGGCAGGATCTGGGATGAGGCAAAGAACCTGCAAATTCTGGCTAAGCTGAAGAACCCGCTACAGCTCCCGATCTTTATCGCAGGTGACAATATCGATCCGAATACTGCAGAGGAAGTGCGTATCAATAACGTAACCTTAATGGGTAAGTTGGGCCAGGAAGAAGTTCGTGCGCAGCTCGCAGTTTCTCAATTCTACGTATTGCCTGCACAGTACGAACCATTTGGTCTGTCGGCACTGGAGGCCGCCTTTTCCGGTTGCCTGCTGTTGCTCGCTGATATCTCGACACTGAGAGAACTTTGGGGTGATGCCGCATTGTATTTCAACCCAAATGTTCCGGAAGAAATAGATGCACTGCTTGAAACAGCATGCCGCAACCCAGCCGAGACGCAGGCACGCATTAAGCGCTCTACAGCACATGCGCAGCAATTTTCACTGGCCAATATGTCCAGACAATACCTGAACCTGTACCAGCATCTGGTACAAAGCAACCTCGTATCTTAACCTAACGCACAAGAATATATGAAAATAAGCATGTTTTACCATTCTCTTTTATCTGACTGGAACCACGGTAACGCACATTTTTTAAGGGGCGTTGTCGCCGAATTGATCAACAGAGGACATGAGGTAAAAGTGTATGAGCCCGAAGGCAACTGGAGTTTAACCAATCTTCTTGAGGGCCATGGGGAGTCTTACCTTCAGGAATTCCAGAATACCTACCCACAGCTAAAATCCACTTTCTATGAAGCGGATAAAGTCGATCTGGATGCCCTGTTAAAAGATCAGGATCTAGTGATCGTTCACGAATGGAATGAACATAGCCTGGTAAAAGCAATCGGCGAGTACCATGCAAAAACCCGGAAGTTTAAGTTGCTTTTTCATGATACCCATCATCGCGCCGTGACGGAACGTGCAAGTATGCAGCAGTATGATCTGCAGCATTATGATGGGGTGCTTGCATTTGGGAACGTCATCAGAGATCTGTATCTGAAAGAGGGCTGGACAAAAAATGCATGGACCTGGCATGAAGCCGCGGATACGCGCATTTTCCACCCGATTGAAAGTGAAGAAAAGCTTGGCGATTTAGTCTGGGTTGGTAACTGGGGCGACAATGAAAGAACCAAGGAATTACAAACCTTCCTGATCGATCCGGTAAAGGAACTTGGTCTTAAAGCAAAAATCTATGGTGTTCGTTATCCGGATTCCGCGCTGAAGGCGCTTGAAGAAGCCGGAATTGAGTACGGCAACTGGTTGCCAAACTATAAAGCACCGGAGATCTTTGCGAAATACAGGGTAACGGTGCATGTACCAAGACGTCCATACGTGGAGTCACTTCCGGGCATCCCGACCATACGTCCTTTTGAAGCTATGGCCTGTGGCATTCCGCTGGTATGTTCGCCATGGGATGATGCTGAACACCTGTTCACACCGGGGAAAGACTACCTCGTTGCCGACAGCAAGGAAGCCATGAAAAAGCATCTCAGCGACATCCTTAACGATGGAGAAACTGGTAAAGCCATTGCTGCGCATGGATTAAACACCATCAAAGCCAGACATACCTGTGCACACCGCGTTGACGAGCTGCTTCAGATCCTGGAAGCGCTAGAGGTAGAAGCACCAGCGTTGTAAATAATATTCCAACCCTAACTACAAAGAAACATGAAGAACCAACTGAAAATAGCCTTTTATGGCTCAAGCCTTGTCTCAGCATACTGGAATGGCGCCGCCACCTATTACAGAGGCATCATCAAAGAACTGAACCGCCTTGGGCACCAGGTGACTTTCTACGAACCAGATGCATATGAACGTCAGCAGCACCGCGATATTCCAGACCCCGAATGGGCCACTGTTGTGGTTTATGAGAATAACGAGGAAAGTGCGCAGCAGGTGCTGGCGCAGGCTGCGACAGCAGATATCGTGATCAAAGCCAGCGGTGTCGGCGTATTTGATGAGCTGCTTGAGGCTGAGGTGCTCAAACGTCGTCAACCGCACCAATTGGTGATATTCTGGGATGTTGATGCACCTGCTACACTGGAGCGTATGACTAACAATCCGGAAGATCCCTTCCGTGCACTCGTGCCGCAGTATGACATGATTCTCACCTATGGTGGCGGTCAACCCGTAATTGATGCATATACCGAGTTTGGCGCGAGCAGATGTATTCCGATATATAATGCCCTTGATCCGGAGACGCATTATCCTGTGCCTGAAGAAGAGAAGTTCAAATGCGATCTGGCCTTCTTGGGGAACCGGTTGCCTGACCGTGAAGCTCGGGTGGAGGAATTCTTCCTGAAAGCTGCGGCGCAACTGCCAGAACAAACCTTCAAAATTGGAGGTAGCGGTTGGGGCGATAAACACATGCCATCCAACATCGAGTACATCGGTCACGTTTACACCAAGGAACATAATGCTTTCAACTGCACGCCGAAGGCGGTATTGAACATCAGCAGAGACAGTATGGCGAAAATGGGCTTTTCACCTGCAACACGCGTGTTTGAAGCCGCGGGAGCGGGCGCATGTATCATTACAGATTACTGGATAGGGATCGACTTTTTCTTTGAGCCTGGTAAAGAGATCCTTGTAGCTGGCAGTGGCGATGAAGTTACGGAAATCCTGAGCAAGCTATCTGCTGAAGAAGCGAGTGCCATCGGCGCAGCCGCGAAGGAGCGGGTACTTAAATCTCATACTTACGCGCATCGTGCGCTTGAAGCGGACAAATTGTTTAAAGCGCATTTTGAACTTACCAACTCGGCATCCGTATGAACAGAAAACCATTAGACATTACCATACTTGGATTATCTATTACCTCTTCCTGGGGCAATGGGCATGCAACAACTTTCCGTGCCCTTGTGAAGGAGTTGGATAAGGCTGGGCATCGCGTTACTTTCCTGGAGCGCGACGTACCATGGTACGCAGAGAACCGTGATCTGGCAAACCCGGAATATTGCAGAACCATTTTGTACAAGGATCTTGACGAGCTTAAGCATAGCTATGCAGAGGAGGTGCGTAGCGCAGATTTCGTCATTGTGGGATCGTACGTGCCGGAAGGTGTACCGGTAGGGGAGTGGGTTTGCGAAACTGCGAAAGGCATTAAAGCGTTTTATGATATTGATACGCCAGTTACACTCGCCAAACTGGAGCGCAAAGATTATGAGTATCTAAGTCCGGAGCTGATCGCTGCTTACGATCTGTACTTGTCATTTACCGGTGGGCCAACTTTACAACGCCTTGAAGAAGTGTATGGGTCACCATGTGCCAGGGCACTATACTGCTCTGTCGATCCGGCGCTCTACTTTCCCGAAGAGACAGAAAAAACAATGGACCTCGGCTACCTGGGTACATACAGTGATGACCGCCAGCCGCCATTGGAGAAGTTGCTTTTTGATGCTGCAAAGGCCTGGCCAGAAGGCCGGTTTACCGTTGCTGGTCCGCAGTACCCGGAAACCATCTCCTGGCCGTCAAATGTGGAGCACATCCACCATTTACCACCTGCAGCACACCGCAAGTTTTACAATGCGCAACGTTTCGCTTTGAACATCACCCGCGCGGACATGATCCAGGCCGGGTACTCGCCAAGTGTTCGACTCTTTGAAGCAGCGGCATGTGGTGTACCGATCATCAGTGATTTCTGGGAAGGCCTTGATTCTGTTTTCGAGATTGGCACTGAGATACTGGTGTCAAATTCCGGCGCAGAAACCCTGGAGTACCTTCAATCTATGGATGACGGGAGCCGTGCAGCCATTGGTGAACGTGCAAGAGCGAAGATCCTTTCTGCACACACCGCGAGCCATCGCGCAGCGGAGCTGGTGGAATATGCTTACGAACGCATACAGGCGCAAGCCACCATGAAATAGTATTTAGCGTTAAAAACGTGTTTGCTATGCGTGAAAGTACCTGTTCTATAAATCGTGAAACATTTGTGGAAAAAATCCGTTTTTTCCGTATATTGTAGATACAAATTCAAAGATAAAAAAGTCCTAGGAGCGGGTGATCCGCGAGGGCTAGGCACCACATAACAATAGCCCCGGCAATCGCCGGGGCTATTGTGTTTTAAAACAGCGCTATTCTTCCGCGCGAAATCACGAAAGTGCCAACCTTTAGCATCTGAAACCTGTTTATCTTATATAATGTAGTTTATGAAGAAACGCTATACCTTTCTTTTCCTCCCGGCACTGATTGCTTGCTTATACCTTTTTGGCTGTAAAGATGCGCCTAAGCAGCAAACCAAGGTTCAATATGCGAATGATGATCTTCCAAGGATAGATGATACCATCAGGAACGCCAGGATCATTTGGGACAAAACGGAGCGTAAGGTGTCGCATGATGAATATTTTGCAGAGTACGGCCGGGCACGACGCTATAATGGTGACACCGTTCTGCTCGTATACCACTTTGGTCCAAAAGGGCATGAATGGGACAACATCGCGCTGAAGAAGAGCTACGACAATGGGAAAAGCTGGAATAAAGAACGGATCATTGTTAAAGACGATAATCAGAAAAGATACTCGGGGTTCTCTACACCGGATTTGCTCGTTTTGAAAAACAAGTGGCTACTACTGGCGTATACGGGGCGAGGTATTCCAGATGATAGTCTGCACAACAACTTGCAGGTTCGTGTGAGCAAAGATGCGGGTGAAACCTGGTCTGCGCCTTCTATTGTGGCGCTTGGCCGATCCTGGGAGCCCGGGATGGTGCAGCTACCAAGTGGGGAAATTCAACTATTCTTTTCGAATGAGATCTTGAGTACCAAAGCGGCAAAGGGGCGACATGAACAAAAAGTCTTGCTCATTCGCTCTAAAGACAACGGCAGCACCTGGAGCAGTCCCCAAATGGTTGCTTTCACGCCGGGAAGGCGAGACGGGATGCCGGTTCCACTCGTATTGACAGATAATAAAGGCATCATCATACCCGTAGAAGCAGTTGAGAACATCACCTCCCCGGAGATCATCTGGACTTCTATGGAGGCAAACTGGAACTATGCCACATTTGGCACAAAGGATAATGGGCGCCGATGGATCGGCTCTGTTGACCCGGTCTGGGGTGGTGCGCCGACGGTGGTGCAGTTTCCCTCCGGTGAAACCGTGATCTCCATGCAGACGGAACTCGGTCGAAAACTGGACCGCTATAAGGGATGGAAGAAGAATTCGGTACTGACAATGGTGGGCAACAGCATGGCGAGAAACTTTGGCAATCTGAGCTATCCCTATCCGGACCTGCCTGAAAATGAAGGCCGCTACTTCTGCTCCTTGTTTGTGCTCGACAAAGATCGGCTGGCACTGCTAACCACGCGTAATTATCCGGATAGCAGCAGTGCTGTTTTCTGGAAAGAAGGCCGGGTAATCAGAATTGATGACTAAAATATATCAACCTGCCAGCTGCGCTGCCAGGATTCCTCCGCAGAGAGAATGACAATACCTTCCTTGTCGCTCAGCGTTCCATTGTGCTGTACGCTATCGGCAATGCCGCACCAAGGCTCCAGGCATATAAAATCAGCATCCTTCGCCGCCCAGATTCCAAAATAGGGAAAGCCTTCAAAGCTGAAATGCAAACCATGTGAATTAACCTTGTTTTGAAGGCTGATTTTGTTGCTCTTCAGCGACTTCATTACCAGGGCATCTTCGTAGAAGAGCTCGTGTTTCAGGGACAGGGTTTTGTCTTTTAAGGTGATGGTTTGAACCTCATCAGAAATCAGGTTATCCGCGATCTTGTTGATTACGAGCCCTTCGTCCTGATTAAAGCGAATGTAGTAGTCTTCGTACGACAAGCCTGATGAAACCGGGGTTGCGAATGCAGGGTGGCCACCAACAGAGAACAGCAGGTCTGTGTCTGAAGGATTATGAACTCTATAGGTACAACTTAGGCCATGACTTTTCAGTGTGTATATTAAGCTTAGTGTGAAATCGAAAGGGTAGTGTTTCTTCGTTTCTGTGGATGATCTTAAGGTAAAAACCACCTCATTAGCGGATTTAGACTCCAGCTCGAACTCCATATCACGGGCAAAACCGTGTCGGGGTAGCTCGTACCGTTCATCATGATAAACGTAGGCATTGTCTTTCAGTGCGCCGACAATTGGAAACAGTACCGGGCTGTGTTTGGCCCAATCTTTAGGATTGCCATCCCAGATGTATTCAAGGTCTGCCGTTTTGCTTTTGAGCGATTGCAGTTCAGCGCCTTTTAGCACAAAGCTTGCTTTTAGTAGTTCGTTTTCCAGTGTAACCATGATTCTTAACTCCGCTAATATTCAATATTAAAACGAGTTTTGCTGTTGCAAGTTTTAAAATGTAAGTGCTTTTGGGAACTATTACCTGATACTGACACCTTTACTAATTTCCGGGCGAAGTGATCTGGAAGAGGCCTTTAAACAAAAAGCCCGAACACATAAGTGCTCGGGGGATAATAAAAATTAACTGCTAATATTATTCTTCTGATGCTGGCTCGTTGATAGAAGAAACTGCAACCTCTGTTAAGATAACGTCTGTTGCTTTTTCATTTTCTAAAGTCTGATCTAAAAGCGCAACAACTTCAGTATGGCCCATGATCTCTGCAAAGGTTCTCAAAGTACCGTATGAAGCAATTTCATAGTGCTCCACTTTTTGTGCAGCCATAATTAATCCCGCATCGCGGATCATGGTGCCCTTATCGGTTTCTTCAATAATGCTTTCTGCTTCTTTGATCAAACCTTCCATTGCATCACATTTCTTCGCTACTGCTTTTTCTTCTAACAGTTCAAATACCTGCTCCAAACGTGCAATGTGCTCCTGTGTTTCTTCTGTATGTTTTTCAAAAGCTTGTGCCAACTCTTCGCTGGTAGATGCTTTCTTCATTTTAGGTAAAGCTTTCGCTAAATGCTTTTCAGCCCAATAGATGTCTTTTAAACCATCAACAAAGAATTCATGGAATTCAGAGTCTTTCATTTTTCCAGTCATACCGGATGCTTTTTTCTTAGTTGCTGTTTTTTTTGTATCCGCTGCTTTCTTAGTATCTGCTGCCGATTCTGCTTTTTTAGTCGTTGCCATAGGTTAGCTATTTTAAGTTTTGTTAATCTGGTTCGTTGATCATTACAACTAAAAGCATAAGGAAATGTTTGGAAAAAAGAAATTTTAGTTGTATAGGACAGATGGAGCCTTTGATGTTGATTGGCCTGCAAGCCTTTTAAAACTTTTGATATTTATAGCTGTTGTTAGCATGTATAACCAAATAAACTAGGATTTCAATTCAACTAAAAAGACCAATTATGAAAAATAGAAACCTAATCGCCGCTTTAATGATTTCTGGTTTAGCTTTCCAGGCATGTTCTTCCGGCTCTGATCAGGAGAAGGTAGCAGGAACGGCCACCACTTTATCTTCAGACACTGCATTGGATACCATCGGTGACGCTGCGACCAAAAAAGAGAGTAAGTTAGTGCCAATAGAAACGGAGTTTGTGAACAAAGCAGGCATCGGCGGCATGATGGAAGTTGAAGCTGGAAACCTGGCGCTGCAAAAATCAAAAAGCCCAATAATTAAGGAATTTGCAACGATGATGGTTAAGGATCATACTGCAGCAAATAAGGAACTGGAAGGGATTGCCAAAAACAAAGGATTGCAACTGGCAAACACCTTTCCACAGCAAGAGAAAGCACATATGGATGCCATGATAGGCTTGCAAGGTGATGGTTTCGACAGACACTACATGAAAATGATGGTGACGGACCATATCGCAACCCTGGAGTTGTTCCGCACCGCGACTTCAGCAGAAGATCCCGCAATTCAGGCTTTCGCGAAAAAGACACTTCCTGTCTTGGAGGGGCACTACCAAAAGGCAAAGCAGATTAGCGACAAACTAGAAGGACAAAAGATGAACAACGGAGATGATATCTTGAATTTAAGTCCGACTAAAGAAGAGAACAAGAAGCCGGTGCAATAGTATTTGATCAGCTTTACGTTACGAATAGAATAGCGGGCACATAGCCCGCTTTTTTTTGGCTAAAAATTTCAGCAGTACTCTATGATTGCAACAGCTCGAAGGTGGGTAGCGCTGTTGATTGGGCATAAAAAAAGCCCGAAACGGAAGTTTCGGACTCAAAACATAGGTAGATGAAAACACTATGACTCATTAACCAACATGTATCGCTTTTGTTTTTAAGAAAATGCAATTAGTGATATTTACAAAAGAGGGTACTTTGCTGCTTTCTGTTTAAGCAATTACGTCAAGCTTAAACTAATTGTTATATTTACTTCTATAAGATAAAACGAGCAAACCGTTTTAAAATCTTATTGTTTTTTATCTAAAGAAATTTTATGGAAACCAGTAAAGTAAAGAGCATACATGATTTTGGTCAAAGCATTTGGCTTGACTTCATTGATAGAGATATCATAAAATCCGGTAAACTTCAGGAATTGATTGACAAGGATGGCGTTAGAGGTGTTACCTCGAATCCAGCTATTTTTGAGAAAGCGATCAGCAGTTCATCGGATTATGATGCGGATATCTTGCGTATCGCGGAGCACACCCAGGACTTTGAAGATGTATTTTATCAGCTCGCCGTATCAGATATTCAAAAAGCTGCAGACGTATTTAAACTACTATATAATCAAGAGGAAGTTCGTGGCGCTGATGGCTATGTAAGTCTGGAAGTATCACCAAGGCTTGCCATGGATACCGAAGGCACTTTCGAGCAGGCTGTTGACCTTTGGAAGAAGGTTGACCGTCATAACGTAATGATCAAGATTCCGGGCACGCAGCCAGGTCTTGAAGCCATTCGCAGAGCGATCGCAGCAGGTATTAATATCAATGTCACCTTACTGTTTGGCTTAGAGCGTTACCGGGCAGTAGCAGAAGCTTACATCGCAGGACTTGAAGAGCGCCTGGAAAAAGATCAGCCCATTGCAGATATCGCATCTGTGGCAAGTTTCTTCCTAAGCCGTATCGACGTGATGGTGGATCCGATTTTAGATGAAAAAGGTTTAGGTGATCTTAAAGGAGAAGTGGCAATTGCTTCTGCAAAGAAAGCTTACGAGATTTATCTTGAGGTATTCAGTTCGGAGCGTTGGAAAAAACTGGAAGCAGAAGGTGCAAAACCGCAACGTTTACTATGGGCAAGTACCAGCAGCAAAAACCCTGCTTTTAAATCAACCAAATATGTTGACGCTTTAATAGGCAAAAACACCGTTGATACTGTTCCAATGGAAACCCTTGAGGCTTACCGTACAGAAGGAGAGCCCGCAGATCGTTTGACTGAAGATTTAGATACAGCAACAGAAATCCTGGAGAAACTAAAAACTGCAGGCATCAACCTGGATGAAATTACACAGAAGCTGGAAGATGAAGGTGTGGAGAAATTTATCGCCCCGTATGATAAGCTTCTGAAAGCAATTGAAGATCAAACTAAGAAATAGTTTCTGATCCGTATACATTGGAAAAGCCCTGATTCGTTTGAATCAGGGCTTTTTTAATGGGCTATGTTATTGAACGCTTAAGCTTGTAAATCAGCCATTAACTTGGCGATTTTATCGCTTAGTTGTCCTTCCACTTCTTTAAACTGGGCCTTATCTGCCAGAGGTGCATTTACGCTGCAGTAGAACTTAATCTTTGGCTCTGTTCCTGAAGGTCTTGCGGAAATGATGCTACCATCTTCAGTGATGAACTGTAGTACGTCTGACTTTGGCAATTCCAGTGGCTTGGAAGTGTTGTTCGTCAGATCAGTTTCGGTACGTAGTTCGTAATCTTTTAACGTGGTCACTTTTGAACCACCCAATTGTGCAGGTGGATTATTTCTAAATTTCTCCATCATCGCCTTGATCTCTTCCGCACCGGATTTACCTTTCTTAGTTAAAGAAACCAGTTCTTCTCTGTAAACACCATATTCTACATACATGTCTAACATCGCATTGTACAGACTTGTGCCTTTATCCTTGTAGTATGCAGTCATCTCAGCAATGAATGCACATGAAATGATGGCATCTTTATCTCTTACCAACTCACCAACCGAATAGCCGTAGCTTTCTTCACCACCGCCGATGAAGGTTTTCTTTCCCTGTAGTTGCGTGATCAATTGTCCGATCCATTTGAAACCGGTTAAGGTGTTGTAGCAGGTCACGTTCTTTGATGCTGCAATGGCATCGATCAGATTGGTTGTTACGATTGTTTTAACGATGTACTGATCGCCAGTCAGCTTACCTTTTTCTTCCCAAGCATTAAGCAGGTAGTGGATTAGTAAACTTCCGGTTTGATTACCATTCAGCAATTCAAATTCACCGCCATTGTTCTTAACTGCAATACCCACGCGGTCTGCATCCGGGTCTGTTGCAAGGACAAGGTCTGCATCAATCTCCTGCGCTTTTTGCAGCGCCAAGGTCATTGCTTCCTTTTCCTCAGGATTTGGATAAACCACCGTCGGGAAGTTTCCATCTGGTTCACTTTGCTCTTCAACCACCGTCACATTGGTGAAACCGAACTTTGCAAGTGCTTTTGGCGCCAGGGTAATTCCCGTTCCATGAATCGGCGAATACACGATTTTTAAGTCATTTTGACGGAGGATTGCTTCTGGAGAAACAGATAGTTTAGCGATTTCTTCCAGGTACAGGTTGTCTATACCAGTGCCAATCTCCTCAATGTTTTCCTCAATGCGATCGAACTTCACCTGGCTGATGTCGGTGATGGCTGCAACTTCCTGCATCACCAACTTATCGTCAGGAGCGGTAAATTGTCCGCCATCCTCTCCGTAAGCCTTATAGCCATTGTATTCTTTCGGGTTGTGAGACGCCGTAAGCATTACCCCGCTTTTGCATTTCAGATGTCTGATTGCAAAAGATAGTTCTGGTGTCGGGCGTAGCGCTTCGAAGAAGTATACGTGGATGCCGTTTGCAGAAAATACGTCTGCAGTAACTTTTGAAAATACGTCTGAATTGTTACGGCTATCGTGCGCGATGGCTACGCTGATCTTTTCGCCTGGATATTTTTTAAGCAAGTAGTTGCTTAATCCCTGCGTGGCGGTACCGATGGTATATTTATTAATGCGGTTAGATCCGGCACCCATGATGCCACGTAAGCCTCCGGTACCAAATTCAAGGTCACGGTAAAAAGCGTCCGTTAAAGCGGTCGTTTCATTCTTGTCCAGCAAGTCCTGGATCTCTGCTTTTGTGGTTTTATCATAATTACCGTTCAGCCACTTGTTTATGGTGTCTAATGTTGTTGGTTCTAGCTGCATTTCTATATTTCTTGATGTTTTTAAATTTTCTATTAAACAGTTCTGCTAATTTATTGTTTGTAGCGCCACTTCATTCAAGTGGATTCCACCATACACAAATGATACCGAAAATCTATTCTGTTTCGGCTATTTAAATTAATGCATTTCCAAATATTATTTCGAAATGCACTAAATGATCACGCTTTTTTCTATTTTCACGCGTTCTTAGCACATTTCTGAAGTAAATTAATTAAAAGCTTTTGGTATTTCGTTGCTAATTAATGAACAAATTGATACACAATCATTATTTAATCAAGATTTAATAACCTGGACAGTAAAATGATCCTGATTTTATCACACCCATGTGGATGGATGGAGGCAGTGGTCAAGACCTAAAAAACAATATATATATAAGATGAAAATATTAAAGTTTGGAGGAACTTCCGTAGGGAGCCCTGAGCGTATAACTAAATTGCTGGAGATCATAAATCCGGCAGAGCAACAGATCGTGGTGCTATCAGCAGTGTCCGGCACAACAAACAGTTTAGTTGAAATAGCTGCCAAACTTTTAAGGGATGATAAACAGGGCGGACTTTCCCTGATTCATGACCTAAAGGAAAGTTACCAGCGTTTTGTAATTGAGCTATTGCCTGAAGGACCGTTCAGACTGGAAGGTGAGGAGCTGATTGACTATCACTTTAATTTTCTTGCTGCACTGGCAAATGACCTATTTACTTCCATTGAAGAGAAGGTTGTGCTTGCGCAAGGCGAATTGATTTCAACTACTTTATTCCACATCTACCTGAAGTCGATTGGTGTAGCTTCCGTGCTGCTACCTGCATTGGATTTCATGAAGATTGATGAGGATAATGAACCAGATATTCCTTTCATAACCAGTCACCTGCAACCATTGCTTAATGCTGCCGCGGATCAAACCTTGTTTATTACACAGGGATTTATCTGCCGCAATACCTTCGGTGAGGTTGATAATCTCCGCCGTGGCGGTAGTGATTACACGGCCTCCCTGATTGGAGCTGCGATCCTGGCAGAAGAAGTTCAAATCTGGACAGACATTGATGGTATGCATAATAATGATCCGCGGATTGTTAAAGGTACCCGCCCAATTGCGAAGCTGTCCTTTGATGAAGCGGCGGAGCTTGCCTACTTTGGTGCGAAAATTCTACATCCACAGTCGGTGTTCCCTGCACAACGTTACAAAATACCAGTTCGGCTATTGAATACAATGGAACCCAAAGCATTTGGGACATTGATTTCCGCGGAAAGTGAACCCGGTAAAATCAAGTCTATTGCAGCTAAGGACGGTATAACGGCCATTAAGATCCACTCCAGTCGGATGTTATTAGCATATGGTTTCCTAAGAAGGGTGTTTGAGATTTTCGAGCGTTACAAAACACCGATTGATATGATTACGACCTCCGAGGTTGCGGTATCTTTGACGATCGACTTCACTGATAACCTGGAGAAGATTGTGGAAGAGTTACATGCCTTCGGAACTGTTGAGTTGGATAAAGATCAGTCTATCGTCTGTGTAGTAGGTGATTTCGGGCCGGAGAAACATGGTTATGCTTCCAGGGTACTGGATTCGTTGAAGCACATTCCCATACGTATGATCTCTTATGGCGGAAGTAATTACAACATTTCGCTGTTGATTAACACGCAGGATAAAACTGAAGCCTTAAGAAGCTTACATAACCGTTTATTTTAAAGGCCGCATCTGAGAGGGAGGGTAAAGCAATCCTCTCACTTCTTCCGAAAGTAAAGCAGGATTGCAATGACAACGAGTACCAGGATGTACGTGAAACGAAATCTCCTGTTATATTCTGCATGAGTGATTCTTTGTCTTTTCAGGTCAAAGTAGTTACCCATATAGATGAGCGTCAGGCCGACCAAACAAAATATAATAAGATATTTCAAAATGATTTTTTCTGATAAAGATATAGCCCAGTTTGCACAATTAGAAACACCGTTCTATTATTACGATCTAAATCTACTGCAGCAGACGCTGGATGCTTGTGCTAAGTATGCCAACCTGTACAACTTTCATGTGCATTACGCCATGAAAGCAAACTTCAATCCCAAGGTAGTTGGGCGCGTAAAAGCAATGGGTTTCGGGGCAGATGCCGTGAGTGGTGGTGAGGTGCGTCAGGCTATAGATCTGGGTTTCCCCGCTGGGCAGATCGTATTTGCCGGTGTCGGTAAATCTGATAAAGAGATCAACTATGCGCTTGATCAGGACATTTTTTGCTTCAACGTGGAATCCATCCAGGAGCTTGAAGTTATCAATGACCTAGCCGCTAAGAAAGGGAAGGTTGCTAAAGTAGCCATCCGGATCAACCCGAATGTTGATGCACACACACACCAGAACATTACCACTGGACTGGATGAGAACAAGTTTGGCATCAACAGCTGGGATTTGCCCGACTGCGCAACGGTTTTAAAACAGTCTGAAAACCTCCAATTTATTGGTATTCATTTCCATATTGGTTCACAGATTACCAACCTTGATGTCTACAAAAATCTATGTGTGCGGGTAAATGAGTTTGCCGCATGGTTTACGGAACGTGGCTTTGCAGTGAAGGTTTTGAATGTTGGTGGCGGTTTGGGTATTGACTACCATAGTCCGGATCAGCAAATTCCTGACTTTGAAAACTACTTCAAAATCTTTAATGAATTCCTGAACGTGGGGCATGGACAGGAAGTGCATTTTGAGCTCGGCAGAGCCTTAGTTGGTCAGTCGGCTTCCGTGATCAGTCAGGTGTTGTATGTGAAGAATGGTAAAAAGAAGAATTTCATTGTACTGGATGTGGGCATGACGGAGCTCATGCGTCCGGCATTGTACCAAGCCTACCACAAAATACAGAATATTTCAAAGTCGGCGACTGCCGGCGATGCCGCAGGTGCTGTAGAAGGCTTCACAAAGTACGATGTTGTTGGTCCGATCTGCGAGAGCACGGATTGCTTTGGGAAAGAAGTTGAACTTCCAGAAACCTTCCGTGGTGACTACATTGCGATCAGAAGCACAGGCGCGTATGGAGAAGTTATGGCTTCAAATTATAACCTTCGGGAAGATGTCCGCGTGGCTTTTATCGAATAATACTTGATTAGCATAATCATGAAAAAGCCCCTGAAAGTACATAGCTTCCAGGGGCTTTTTCTTAATGGGCTATAGAGGGGCTTTTACCACCAAAATGGCGTATTAAACCTATTATTCTTCTTCGAAGAAGTCTTGCAGACCACCAAGGTAATGCTCTTGAATGCCTGCGGTAAACTCATCATAATCTTCATCGGGAATGTTTGTTTGTACAAACTCCAGCGATGTACCTTTTCGGTCCGCGTGAAGCTTGATGGTTACGATCGAAGGTTCATTATCCTCTCCAAAATACCATTGCTGCACAATCCGCTTTCCGTATTCAAACTCAATGTTTTTGCCTACAATGTCACCTTCCCAGAAGGAAAACTCTGTTCCAGGTTCTTCTGTAAATTCCACTGCTGCGCCTGTCCACAGCTGTATGCTTAGTTCTTTTGTTAATGCCAGGTACACTTCTTCAGGTGGTGCTGGCAGGTATTCATATTTCTTAAACGTCTTCATATTTTTATTTAAATGCATTCAGGCCTGTGACATCCATGCCCGTAATTAGTAAGTGAATATCGTGTGTGCCCTCATAGGTAACGACGGATTCCAGGTTCATCATATGACGCATAATGGAGAACTCACCCGTGATACCCATACCGCCAAGCATCTGTCTGGCATTTCTGGCGATGTCTAATGCAACCTCTACACTGTTCCTTTTGCCCATGGATATCTGTTCCGCAGTTGCGCGGCCATCATTCTTGAGTACACCAAGTCGCCATACGAGTAGCTGTGCTTTGGTGATTTCGGTGATCATTTCTGCTAGTTTTTTTTGCTGCAGCTGAAAGCCGCCGATCGGCTTGCCGAACTGCACGCGCTCCTTAGCATAACGTAGCGCCGTGTCGTAGCAGTCCATTGCCGCACCCAATGCGCCCCATGCAATGCCATAGCGAGCCTGGTTCAGGCAACCGAGCGGCCCTTTCAAGCCTGATACACCAGGGAAGATATTTTCTTTAGGTACTTTGACATTGTCGAACACCAGCTCACCGGTAGCGGAGGCCCGCAGACTCCATTTGTTATGCGTTTCTGGCGTGCTGAAGCCTTCCATGCCACGTTCCACAACCATCCCACGGATCTTGCCCTGCTCATCTTTCGCCCATACCACGGCAATATCTGCAAAAGGTGCGTTGGAGATCCACATCTTGGCGCCGTTAAGCAGGTAGTGGTCGCCCATGTCTTTGATGTTACTGCTCATGCCTCCCGGATTGGAGCCATGGTCCGGTTCAGTTAAGCCGAAACAACCCATCATTTCGCCACTGGCCAGCTTCGGAAGGTAGCGTTTGCGTTGTTCCTCCGAGCCATAAGCAAAGATGGGGTACATCACCAGCGAGCCCTGAACAGAAGCCGTAGATCGAATGCCCGAATCCCCACGCTCAATCTCCTGCATCAGTATACCATAGGAAATGTAATCTAATCCGGCGCCGCCATACTCCGTAGGAATCGTTGGCCCAAATGCCCCAAGTTCTGCTAATCCAGGAATTAGCTGTTTAGGGAATTCCGCACGCTGCGCATAGTCTTCGATGATCGGACTCACTGCTGTCTTTACCCACTGGCGGGCAGTAGAACGGATCAGTTTGTGCTCATCCGTCAGCAGTTCATCAAGTAGAAAATAGTCTGGTGACTCATAAAGGTCTTGTTTTCCCGTTTTGTTCATCATCATGCGATATGGTTTTCGGCTGTGAATGTTCATTCAAATATATAACTTTACACTTCATATGCTGATACAAACAGTTGCTTTAAGAGATGTAAAGTGTTTTGCTTACCACGGCTTTTATGCTGAGGAGCAGGTGCTCGGGACACAGTTCCTGGTGAGTATAGAAGTGAAGTTCAGGCCCGAAGGGGATACAGAGAACCTGCAACATACCGTGAACTATGAGGTGCTGAATACTATTATCCAGGACACCATGAAACGCACGCAGCAATTACTAGAAACAGTAGTTCATGATATGCTTGAGCAGGTTAAAGTGGCATTTCCATTTTTGCTCAACATCATCGTGGGCATCAAAAAACTTCATCCACCAATGCCAGGACAGATTGATCATTCCTTTGTGCAGCTCGAGTACACCGCATAATTAACCGGATGTGCAGCTCAATACACCACTTAAATGAACCTGCTGTGCAGCTCGAATAAACTGTTTAAATGAAGCTGCTGTGCTCGAGTACGCCAAGTAGATTAAGCTCCACTGCGATATCTCTATTGCAGAACTGTCCGCAATAGGCTTTTCGTTTAACAGCATAGAAATAAGAAATAAACGCCAATCCAGCATTGTGCAAAACTGAATAACATGAATTTCAACAAAGTTAATACAGCCATACTAGATAAAATTAAGGATGCCGTCGGCGCAAGCAACGTGTTTGTAGACGAAGAATCCCTCGCCAACTACGCGCATGATGAAACAGAAGACCTGAAGTACTTTCCCGAAGTGGTCGTTAAGCCGCACGACACGGGTGCTGTTTCTGCCCTGATGAAAGTTTGCAATGCGGAAGGTGTGCCTGTAACGCCGCGTGGTGGTGGTACCGGACTTAGCGGCGCGGCGCTGCCTGTATATGGTGGTGTGTTGCTTTCTATGGAGCGGTTTAAGAAAGTCATAGAGATAGACACGGAAAACCTGCAGGCGACGGTGGAGCCGGGTGTAATTACCCAGGAGTTTATGGATGCGGTGGGAGAATTTGGCTTAAGGTATCCTGTAGATCCGTCCAGTAAGGGCAGTTGTTTCATCGGCGGCAATGTTGCGCATGGTAGCGGCGGTCCTCGCGTGGTGAAGTATGGCACCATCAGAGAGTACATACTGAACCTGGAAGTGGTGCTGCCCGACGGACAAGTTATCTGGACAGGCGCGAACACACTCAAATATGCATCTGGTTACAACCTTACCCAATTGATGATTGGTTCAGAAGGCACACTCGGCGTTGTAACCAAAATCGTAACAAAGCTTATTCCTGTGATTGGCCATAGTGTATTGATGCTGGCCTCTTTTGCGGAAAACGAGGCTGCATGTGCTGCTGTATCCGCGGTGTTCAGAGCTGGAATGACGCCTTCCGCACTGGAATTTATGGAAAGAAAAGGGGTAGAGTGGGTGATCCAGTATGATGGAATCCAGTTCGATCTTAAAGATAACGTGAATGCCTTTCTAATGCTCGAATTCGATGGTGATGATATGGATACCATCTTTAAGGATTGTGAAAAAGCAAATAACGTGCTTGAAGCACATGGATGTCTTGAGGTACTATTTGCAGACACCGCCGCACAGAAGGAAGAGTTGTGGAAGATGCGCAGGGTCATGGCAGAATCTGTAAAATCAAACTCCGTATATAAAGAAGAAGATACTGTGGTGCCAAGAGCGGCCCTACCTAAGCTGATCAGCGGTATTAAAGAAATTGGCGCTAAATATGGCTTCGACAGTGTTTGCTATGGCCATGCCGGCGACGGTAACCTGCATGTAAACATCATCAAAGCAGGCATGAGCGATGAAGATTGGAAGCATAAACTGAAGTTCGGCATTACCGAAATCTTTGAACTTACCGCCGCGCTAGGTGGAACTATCTCCGGTGAGCACGGCATTGGCCTGGTGCAGAAAGACTATATGCACTTAAAGTATGCAGAGATCAACCTGAACATCATGCGTGGTATTAAGCAGGTGTTTGATCCAAAAGGCATTCTCAATCCAGGAAAGATATTTTAAACTTCCGGGCTGACTTCTGCACTAACCAGCTGTTCAAATAAGATCATTTTGTTTCTTTCCCGCTCGGGAATGGGGGTGGCCTGCTTGCTTTGATTATTATAAGCAACGCAGGCCGTCATACCTTTGCTACAAACGATTTCTTTGCCGTCTTTCTTCTTGACCAACAAATACTCCAGGTCAAAACTGCTGCGCCCAATCCTTGAAGTGCGCACATACATGTGGATCTGATCTTCCGGGAAGATCGGCACAATGTACTTCAATGCGGCTTGTCCGATTACCACCCCCGTCTTGTTCCAGTCCCAATTGATCGCATGCTTCCAATACTTCACCCTCGCTATTTCCATATAGGTGAAGTAAACGGAGTTGTTTACATGGCCCATCATATCAAAATCAGCGAACCTGGTTTCAATGACGGTTTTATACTTATAGCTATCAATGTCATTGATGTGTTCGGCCATTCTGTCTGCTTCATTTGTTTTTGACTGCCATAGTGTCTTAATATTCATGTTTTTGTGCTTTGGTATGGGAGTTGAATAATGGGTAATGTATTTAAAAATAAAAAAATTAATTAGAACAAGATATGACACTAGTAAATTTCAACAACAGAACAAGAAACAGCGCACCTTATTTTAACAACGTATTTGATTCATTGTTCAGTGAAGCACTGAATAAGAACTATAGTGTTACAAAGATGCCTGCTGTAAACATTTCAGAATCCGCAGAAGCTTATGTGATTGAAGTTGCTGCACCCGGACTAAAAAAAGAAGACTTTCAGCTTAACGTGAAGAAAGATACTTTATCACTTTGGGTGGAGAAAAAAGCTGCTGAAGATGAAGTGAAGAAAGATTTCAGCCGCAGAGAATTTGATTTTAGCTCATTTGCAAGATCATTTATGTTACCGGAAACGGTTGATGCGGAGCAGATTTCTGCAGCCTACACAGATGGTGTATTATACATTACCATCGGCAAGAAAGATGAATCTCAAAATGCACCTAAGACCATAACTGTTGCGTAATGATCGGTTAGTAGTAAGGTAAATAGAAAAGCCCGGCTGAGGAATCAGTCGGGCTTTGTTAATTTATAGATTCAATAAAATCCTAGGTGTAACCTAGGATCTTAAGTACTTGTTTACTGTTTTGCTCTTCACCAAACACTTCAAAGTTGAAGGTCTCATCGCGGTTGCGACGGATGATCACATGTTTAGGACTCGGCAGTAAACAGTGGTGAATACCACCATAACCACTCAATACTTCCTGGTAAGCACCGGTATTGAAGAACCCAAGGTACTGCACTTTACGCGTTTTCGGCATAAATACCGAGTTCATGTGCGCTTCCTGATTGTAGTAATCCTGACCATCGCAGGTAATCCCGCCAAGGTTTACACGCTCGTATTCTGCGTCCCAGTTGTTGATCGGTAGAAGGATGTATTTCTGATTTAGCGCCCAAACATCTGGTAAATTTGTAATGAACGAACCATCCAACATTAACCACTTCTCACGGTCGTTTTGTTGCTTGCGGCCCAGCACTTTATATAAAATACCTGAAGCTTCAGCTACGGTGTATTTACCAAATTCAGTAATAATATCCGGCTCCATAACATCGTGTTCCGCACAAATTTCCTTTATACGTTTCACAATCTCATTCACCATGTATTCGTAGTCGAAATCAAAAACCAAAGAGTCTTTGAAAGGCATACCACCACCGATATCCAAGGTGTCAAGCTCTGGATTAATTTTCTTGAACTTGCAATATAACGTTACATATTTCTCCAGCTCATTCCAGTAGTAAGGTGAATCCGTGATACCAGAGTTGATGAAGAAGTGTAATAACTTAACCCGGAAGTTCGGGTTTGAAGAGATCTTGTTGTTGTAGAAGTCGATCACGTCTTCCATACGCACACCTAAGCGTGAAGTATAGAACTGTGAATCCGGCTGCTCTTCAGCGGCAATACGAATACCCAGGTTACAAGGTGATTCAAGTTCCACCTCATCATCAAAAAGGTTAAATTCTTCCTTGTTGTCCAATACCGGGATGATGTTTTTGTAACCATCATGCAGCATATCGATGATATACTGTTTGTATTGGTAGGTTTTAAATCCGTTACAGATTACGGTAATGTCTTTTGTAAGTACACCTTTTTTCTCCAATGCCTCAATCATAGGCATGTCAAATGCAGAAGATGTTTCAAGGTGGATGTTGTTCTTTAAGGCTTCTTCCACGATGTGGCGGAAGTGGGAACTTTTGGTGCAGTAACAGTATTTATAATCGCCGCGGTAGTTGTTATTGATGATTGCGGTTTGAAATAAGATCTTGGCTTGCTGGATCTTCTTGCTGATCATTGGGAGGTAGGTAAAACGAAGCGGCGTACCGTAGGTTTCAATCATCTCCATCAAATTCAGATCCTGGAAATATAATTCGTCGTCTATAACGCTGTAGCCTTCTTGCGGAAAACCAACGCTTAGATCAAGAAATTCGGAGTAACTCTGCATTTTTTATATTTTTGAACGATATTTTTTTAGGGTGGCTATAAAATGAGTTATTTTGGGCTCAAAGATAATCTAAACGCATTATAAAACAGACGGGTATTTAATTTATGACTAAATCGTTAAAAATCATTGAAGTTAAGTCAGAAATTGGTGCCGGAACAAGGGGTGCGAGCCTGGGTGTTGACGCCATAAAGATCGCGGCATTGGATTATGGGAGCCGGTTTTTCAAGAAACACGCCTGTGTTGAGGTACCCAATGAAAATCACTTATTACTGGAAAGTTCAGGGAGTGCATACGCAAAGCGGATCTCCGGCATTTTGACGATGACGGAGCGCCTCAGCGACATGGTGCGCGATACTTTAAACGAGAAGCACTTCCCGGTTGTGCTTGGCGGTGACCACAGTTGTGCTGCAGGGACCATCGCGGGGATCAAAGCTGCCTACCCGAAGAGCAGGCTTGGTTTGATCTGGATTGATGCACATGCAGACATACACTCGCCCTACACCACGCCCTCTGGAAACATGCACGGCATGCCGCTTGCCATCTCACTTGATGAGGATAATCTGAACTCCAAAGTGAACCAGTTGGACCAGGAAACAATAAATTATTGGTATCAGCTGAAAAATGTAGGTAATATTGCACCGAAAATAAAGTACGAAGATCTGGTGATGATATCTGTGCGCGACACGGAGAAACCGGAAGATTACCTGCTGCGGAAGAACAACGTGAAGATGTTCAGCACTGCGGAAGTGCGAAAAAGGGGGGTAGAACGTGTGGTGATTGAAACCATGATGTACCTGGATCACTGCGACATCATCTTACTCTCATTCGATGTAGATGCGCTGGACCCAACTTCTTCCCGCGGTACAGGAACGCCGGTAACAGGTGGATTAACAGAACGGGAGGCAGGGATAATGCTTTCAAGGATGGTGACCAATCCTAAGGTTTGCTGCTTTGAAATTGTAGAGGTTAACCCAACGCTCGACCGGGAAAACCAGATGGCGGAACATGCCTTCGAAATATTAGTGAAAGTGACCAACGCTTTCAGAAACGATTAAATTATGAATATAGAACAACATATTAGCACTGCAACGTTTGCTGCAGTGAAGGCATTATATAATCAGGACCTACCTGAAAACCAACTGACGCTTCAGGACACCCGTCCGGAATTCGAAGGTCAGCTCACCATCGTGGTATTCCCAATTGTAAGATTTTCTAAGAAGTCGCCCGAAGTGACGGCCAACGAACTTGGTGCCTACCTTCAGGAAAACGTGGAAGAAATTACCGGCTTTAATGTGATCAAGGGTTTTCTTAACCTAAGCATCAGCCAGGCGTACTGGTTAAACCTGTTTAACACTGAAGTGCTGAAACCCGACTTCGGCATCATTCCTTCAAGCGGGAAAAAGGTCATGGTGGAATACTCCTCACCAAATACCAACAAGCCACTTCACCTGGGGCACGTCCGCAACAACCTTTTAGGTTATTCGGTATCCGAATTATTGAAAGCGAATGGCGCAGAAGTGTATAAAGTAAACCTGGTGAATGACCGTGGTATCCATATTTGCAAGTCGATGCTGGCATGGCAGAAATGGAGCAATGGGGAGACGCCAGAAAGCTCCGGCATTAAAGGCGATCACCTGGTTGGAAAGTACTATGTGATATTCGACAAAGAGTACAAGAAAGAAATAGATGCTTTAAAAGCAGAAGGGCAGACGGAGGAGGAAGCCAAGAAAAATGCGCCGCTGATTAAAGAGGCGCAATCCATGCTTCTGGCCTGGGAAAATGGCGACCCCGAAGTGAAAGCACTATGGAGCAAAATGAACGGCTGGGTATATGATGGCTTCGCCGTGAGCTACAAGAACCTGGGCGTAGATTTCGACAAATATTACTACGAAAGCAATACCTATCTCCTTGGTAAGGACACCGTTGAAGAAGGACTCGCGAAAGGTGTTTTCTTTAAGAAAGATGATGGTTCCGTGTGGATCGACCTTACGGAAGACGGGCTCGACCAAAAGCTGGTGCTGAGAGCGGATGGCACTTCTGTATACATCACCCAGGATCTGGGTACTGCGGAGATGAAGTACGATGATTTCGCAATGGATGAATCTATATATGTTGTTGGTAATGAACAAGATTATCACTTCAAGGTGTTGTTTTTAATCCTCCAAAAGCTGGGTAAAAGCTGGGCCACCGGATTACATCACTTATCTTATGGGATGGTAGATTTACCGAATGGTAAGATGAAATCCAGAGAAGGTACGGTTGTAGATGCCGATGATCTGGTTAAAGAAATGATCGAAACTGCGAAGCAGAAAACGGAGGCCTTAGGCAAGATCAACGACTTCTCGGAGGAAGAAAAAGAAACCTTATACCACAACATTGGGCTTGGTGCACTAAAGTATTTCCTTTTGAAGGTAGAGCCTAAGAAACGTCTGCTGTTTGATCCGGCAGAGTCTATCGATTTTCAGGGCAATACAGGTCCTTTCATCCAGTACACACACGCCAGGATTAAATCCTTGTTGAATAAGGCTGGTTATGTTTCCTCGGCAACGACAACGACCGACCTGGCACTGTCAGGAACGGAGTTGGAACTGATGATGTTGTTGGCAAAGTACCCTGCGGAGATTGCCATCGCTGCGAAAGGATTAAGTCCGGCAAGCCTTGCGAACTACTTATATGAAGTTGCTAAGATGTTCAACAAGTTCTATCATGAGGTTCCGCCGATCATCAAGGAGGAAAACGCAGAAATGAGACAATTAAGACTTAACCTGAGCGCAGTCGTTGCAAACGTCTTGAAAGCTGGAATGCGCTTGCTGGGCATAACCGTGCCAGAACGTATGTAAATAACTTTCTTATTCTATTTTGCGCTGCTTGCAGCGTTGAAAATAAAACAAAGCCCCACGTCTTCAAAAGCGCTGGGGCTTTTTCTTTTAAATACTGTTCTATCGCACTACTTGATCTTTAGTGTTCCCGCCAACAGCCCTACCCGCGCTCTTATTAAACGTACTTTTACCTAAGTTGCTGTAAATCAGTTTCTGTGTTTGCTGAAGTTGCAATAATTATTAACTTTATTCAAGAGCAAACCCTTCATGCATTGTCAAATGGGAAATGATGCTACAGAACAGCTACGTCCTGCAAAACAGTTAAGTGTCACAGATGCTGTGGCCATCATTGTGGGTATCGTCATCGGTGCCGGAATTTTCCGGACGCCCTCCCTGGTCGCCGCAAATACCAGCTCTGAATCCATGTTTTTACTTGCCTGGGTGCTGGGTGGGGCGGTGTCTCTGATTGGCGCTTTGTGTTACGCGGAGTTGAGCACCACCTTCCCGAATGCCGGCGGCGATTACCACTTTCTTAGCCTGGCTTACGGTAAACGCCTGGGATTCCTTTTTGCATGGGCGAGGATGAGCATCATACAGACCGGCTCCATCGCCGTGCTCGCCTACATTTTTGGCGATTACCTCTCGCAGGTCGTCAGTCTGGGAACCTACTCTTCAGTCCTTTATGCCGCACTCATCGTAATCGTACTCACCGGAATTAACATCGCCGGAATACGGATGAGCACGATCGCACAGAAAGTGTTCACCTCCACAGAAGTGGCCGGGGCACTGCTGGTTGTTGTCGTTGGGCTGTTCATCGCGCCGGCTTCAGCCGAGCTGGACAGCCTCAGTGCAGCAGCCATTGTAGATGGAACGTCATCCGTTCAGCCTGCTGTGGCGACCTCGCCAGCGCCGCCAGATGCTGGTAGTTTCCTTGGCCTGGCGATGGTGTTTGTGCTGCTGACCTTCGGCGGCTGGAATGAAGCAGCTTATATCTCTGCTGAACTGAAGTCCGGCAGGCGTGGGATGGCTCGCGTACTGATCATCAGCATAGTCATCATCACCGTCATCTATCTCCTGGTAAACCTCGCGTTCAGTCGCGCGCTTGGACACAGCGCAATGGCGAGTTCTGATGCGGTAGGTGTAGATCTTATGAAGCAAGTCTGGGGACCAACTGGCGTCTGGCTTATTGGTATGCTCGTCGCCTTTTCTGCACTCACCTCCGTAAATGCGACCATCTTCACCGGTGCCAGAACCAACTATGCCGTAGGGCGCGATTTCAAAATGTTTTCTTTACTTGGCAAATGGAACAACCAGGCGGCCGGTCCTGTAAATGCTTTTCTGGTGCAGGGCCTGATCTCCCTTGCACTGATCAGCTTAGGTCTGATCACGCGAAGCGGATTTGAGACCATCGTGGAATACACTGCACCGGTATTCTGGTTCTTTTTTCTGCTGGTCGGCATCTCCGTTTTCGTATTGCGGAAGAAAGCACCTGATGCCGAACGGCCGTTTCGCGTGCCCCTATATCCGGTCTTACCTTTGATCTTCTGCCTCAGCAGTGGCTACCTGCTTTATTCCAGCTTGATGTACACCGGGGTAGGTGCATTGGTTGGGATCGGCGTCTTGCTTGTAGGACTTTTTTTACAGCGAAAACCAGGAACAATTAACCAAATAAAACCATAACCTAAATTAAAGTACCATGAAAGCAGTTAAAATTTTACTAATCCTGTTTGTTGCCAGCGGAGTAGGCAACCTCGCTACCGCCCAGCAAAGCCGCCCGGCACCACAGCTGGATGTTCCTTATGTGCCCACCAAGCCTGCAGTTGTCAATGGCATGCTCAAGATGGCGAACCTGAAAAAGGGTGATGTACTCTATGACCTCGGCTGCGGCGATGGCCGGATCGTTGTTGCTGCCGCGAAACAGTACGGCGTTACAGCAGTAGGTTACGACATCGATCCTGAACGTATCGCAGAAGCTAACGCGAATGCCAAAGCCGCTGGGGTTACCGACAAAGTGAAGTTCGTGAACGCTAATTTGTTCAACACCGATCTGAGTAAAGCAACCGTCATCACCATGTACCTGCTTCCGACGGTCAACATGGAGCTGCGTCCGAAAATTCTCAAACTAAAACCAGGCACACGGATTGTTTCGCACGCTTTCGACATGGGCGACTGGGCGCCGGAAAAAACCGAAATGGTTGACGGGGCAACGCTGTACTTCTGGACAGTGCCCGGTAAAAAGTAGCGCATTGCGACAAGGACCTACGCCAAATGCATTGATGCGAAGAGGAGGTATGCGATAAGGATGTATGCGAAGAGGAAGTATGCGATAAGGATTTACATGGTAAGGACTACGTAACGAAATTAATATTAAAATGTTGCGGGGTTATTATCTAATTTAAACGGCACAACCGCAACCATCCTTTATCTAGAACATGATCGCAAAAAACCTCATTTACGGACTTGTGTTCACCGCTGCGAGCACCTTTGCTCAGGCCCATGCACAATCCACAGTTATCAGTCCGCGTGAACACTTCGGCTTCAACATCGGCGACGATTACCAGCTCGCCACTTACACGCAAACAGAAGCGTATTTCAAGAAGCTGGCAAGCTCAAACCGAACCAAGCTCATTGATATCGGTATCACAGAAGAAGGCCGCCACCAGTATATGCTGGTCGTCTCCTCACCCGAAAACATCAAAAAGCTGGAGCAATATAAGAAGATCTCACAGCAGCTCGCGCGGGCTGAAAACATGAATGATGTACAGGCTAAAGCCCTTGCTGCGCAAGGCAAGCCGGTGGTTTGGATAGATGGGGGGCTGCATGCCACAGAAACGGTCGGTGCACATCAGCTGATTGAAACCGCATACCAGCTGGTCAGCAGAACCGACGCAGAGACCACCCGAATCCTCGATAATACCATTATCCTGCTGGTGCATTGCAATCCGGACGGGCAGGAGCTGGTTTCCAACTGGTACATGCGCAATGCGGATGTGACGAAAAGAGACACAAGGGTGCCGGTATTGTATCAGAAGTACATCGGACACGACAATAACCGCGATTTCTACATGATGAACATGAAAGAAACGCAGAACATGAGCCGTCAGCAGTATGTCGAATGGATGCCGCAGATCGTGTACAACCATCACCAGACTGGCCCTGCCGGAACGGTAGTCGCCGGACCGCCCTACCGTGATCCATTCAACTATAACTACGATCCATTGGTCATCACCAGCCTGGATGGGGTAGGTGCGGCCATGAACAACAGGCTGAATGCAGAAGGCAAGCCCGGCTACTCGCAACGTGCCGGCTCCGTATATTCCACCTGGTGGAACGGCGGCTTGCGCACCACGCCATATTTCCACAACATGATCGGTATCCTCACGGAAATCATCGGGAGCCCAACACCATCATCCATCCCGCTGGTACCCGATCGTTTGATCCCAAATGGCGCCACACCAAATCCAGTGATGCCACAGGAGTGGCACTTCCGCCAGTCCATCGACTATTCCGTGTCGCTGAATTATGCCGTGCTCAATCATGCGGTAAACGAAGCACCGAACCTTTTGTTCAACATTTACAAGATGGGCAAAAATGGTATTGAACGTGGACAGAAAGATAATTGGACACTTTCTCCAAAACGCGTCGCCGCACTGAAAGCCGCTGTTCAGGCGGATCAGAAAGCAGCGAGTGCCGGCACCAACGCAAGTGCAGCCGCAGGCAGCCGCGCAGCTGGTATTTCCATGAAGTACTTCGATGCCATTTACAAGAACCCGGAGCTTCGGGATGCACGTGCATACGTGCTGCCGGCAGATCAGGCTGATTTTCCGACTGCAGTGAAGTTCATCAATGCGCTGGTACGTTCCGGCATTCTGGTGCATCAGGCTTCCGCAAACTTCAGTATTGCAGGGAAAAACTATCCCAAAGGATCCTACGTGGTCAATACAGACCAGTCGTTCCGCCCGCATGTACTCGACATGTTCGAGCCGCAGGACCATCCAAATGATTTCCAGTATCCAGGTGGCCCGCCGATACGTCCGTATGATATGGCCGGATGGACGCTTGCTTTCCAGATGGGGGTGAAGTTCGACCGCATCCTGGACCAGTTCGAAGCACCACTGCAACGCCTGGAAGCAGGTAAGCTACAGTTGCCCGCAGTGCAGCAGGTTGCACCTTCCGCAAACGGCTACTACCTGAGCCCTTCCGCAAATAACACCTTCATCGCCGTAAATGACCTTTTGAAGGCCGGCATTCCGGTTACAAGAACAACAAAAGCTTCCAACAATATCCCGGCAGGTACTTTCCATGTGCCCGCCAAAGGCTATGAACTACTCAAGCAAAGCGGTCAGCAGTTCGGCACCATCGCCATGCCTGCAAAACGCAAACCCGGTGCAAGCACGAAGATCGCCGCCAGTCGCATTGCATTGTTCGACCAATACGGCGGGTCCATGCCATCAGGCTGGGTGCGCTGGATCATGGAGCAGTTCCACTATCCATTCGATGTGGTGTTCCCGCAGGACATCAATAAGGGCGATCTGAATGCCCGCTACGATGTCATCCTGTTTATCGATGGCGGCATTCCTCCAGCAGGACCAGCATCTGAGAACGCGAGAAATCAGCAGCCGAAACCAGAAGAAATTCCGGCGCAGTACCAACGTATGCTGGGCAGCATCACCGCCAAAGAATCAATTCCACAGCTTAAAACTTTCCTGGAGAAAGGCGGAAATATTGTAGCAGTCGGCAGTAGTACCAACCTGGTTTACCACCTCGGCTTGCCGGTGCAAAATGCGCTTGTTGAAACGAAGGGAGATAAAGAAGTTTCCTTACCTGGAGATAAATTCTACATCCCCGGTAGCATACTGAAAGTGCAGGTAGACAATACCCAGCCAAGTACATGGGGCATGGAAGCGCAGGCTGACATCGTGTTTGACAACAGTCCGGTATTCAAACTGGGTGATGAGGCTAAAAGTCAGCAGATCCGCCCAGTGGCGTGGTACGGTGATGATGAAGCACTTCGCAGCGGCTGGGCATGGGGACAGCAGTACCTGAAGAATGGTGTTGCGGCCTTTGTCGCGCCGGTTGGAAAGGGCAAGCTGTTCGCGTACGGTCCGGAAATCACCTTCCGCGCCCAAGCACATGGCACCTTCAAGCTGCTCTTCAACGAGCTTTATCGCAGTAAGTAATACCTGTAAATACCAAAAACCCTATAAAACAACCTGTTCAATTATGAAAGTAAAATTACTAGGCCTATTTCTCATCGGCGGACTGACCTACACCGTCAGCGCCCAGGAGAATGTGAAGTACCAATTGCCGCCACAGAGCATTGTGGATCTCGTAGACGCACCCTCAACGCCGGTCGTGCAGTTCAACAAAGCTGGCACACTGATGCTAATCCTGCAAGCGCCAGGCTTTGCTTCCATCGAGGACATCTCCCAGCCGGTTATCGGCATCGCCGGATTGAAAGTCACACCAAACAACAATGCTACAGCCGCAGAATCCGCAGGTGTCTATGAAAGCCTGATCATCAAAGAGGTTAAATCCGGAAAAGAATCTAAACTTAGCGGATTACCCGCGAAGTACCGCATTACCAACCTGCGCTGGAGCCCTGATGGCAACTTCATCGCTTTCAGCAACAACAGCCTGACCGGCGTGGAGCTATGGATTGCCGATGTTAAGTCACTCAAAGCAACAAGACTGACCAACGAACTGCTGAATGATGCAGTTGGTACCACCTTACAATGGCACCCGGACAGCAAGCACATCCTTGCCCAATTTGTAAACACCGCCAGAGGTGCAAAGCCCAACGAACCAATGGTGCCTACCGGACCAGTTATCCAGGAGAACCTTGGCGTCGTTACACCGTCCAGAACTTACCAGTATTTGTTGAAGAACGCTTACGACGAGCAGTTGATGGACTACTACCTGACGTCACAACTGAAATCCGTAGATCTTGAAGGAAATGCCACAAACATCGCAGCGCCGCAGATTTACAGAAGTGCATCATACTCACCAAATGGAAAGTACCTGATGGTGCAAACCATTCAAAAACCATACTCTTACCTGGTGCCAATCAGCTCATTTCCGCTGAACACGGATGTACTTGATGCTTCCGGAAAGCTGGTGAAAGCATTGTACCGCGCGCCACTTGCAGATAAGTTGCCGACAGGCTTTGATGTTGTTGCAAAGGGTCCACGCAGCTACGAATGGCGTGCAGATGCACCAGAAACCCTCGCATGGGCAGAAGCGCAGGATGAAGGCAATCCAAAGAACAATGTACCCTTCCGTGATGCTGTGTTTACCTTGAAAGCACCGTTCGACCAGCAACCGCAGAAGCTGTTTGCTGTAGCAACAAGATATGGCGGTATAGAATGGGGTAATGCCTCCTATGCAGTTGTAAGAGAGCGCTGGAGAAAAGACAGAACCTCGAAAATGACGGTCATCAATCCCGAAACCGGAAAAGTGGTAAAAACATTGCCAACCACTTCATCTGAGAACGCTTACATCGATCCGGGACGTTTTGTATATTCCAAAGCGGCCAACGGTGATAACATGCTGGTGTTTGATAAAGGCAATCAGCCAACGGTTTACACCATTGGAACCGGTGCCTCACCACAAGGCGACAGGCCTTTCGTTATGCGCTGGAACCTCATTAACAACAAGCAGGATACCTTATTCAAGTCGAAGGCACCTTTCTATGAAGAGCCGGTTTACTTTGATAAAGCAGGGTCGCTGTACGTTTCCAGGGAGTCTACAGATGAAACGCCAAACATCTACTCGGTTAACCTGAGCACCAAGAAAATGCAGCAGGTAACCAACTTTGCAGATCCTTATCCTTCCATGCGTGGTGTGCAAAAGTCCATGTTATCTTACCCAAGAAAAGATGGCGTTAAGCTTTCCGCAACGCTGTACCTGCCAAAAGGCTACAAGAAAGCAGACGGCCCACTTCCGGTGCTCATCTGGGCGTACCCTAGAGAATTCAAGAGCTTAAGTGCCGCTGGCGAAGTTAAAGGTTCTCCTTACCGCTTCACACGACTGGCTTTCAGATCCCCGGTATTCTGGGTAACCCGAGGATACGCCGTGTTGGATAACGCAGATATGCCGATTGTTGGTGTCGGAAAAAACGAGCCGAATGATACCTTCCTGGAGCAGATTGAAGATAATGCAACTTCCTTGATCGACTACATCGTGAATATGGGTGTGGCAGACCGTAACCGCATCGCTGTTGGTGGCCACTCGTATGGTGCATTTATGACGGCGAACTTACTTGCACATACTAAGCTGTTTGCTGCCGGAATCGCAAGGAGTGGTGCTTACAACAGAACCCTAACACCATTTGGTTTTCAGGGAGAAGAAAGAACCTACTGGCAGGCACCAGAGGTTTACAACCGTATGGCGCCGTTCAACTATGCCGATAAGATTAAAACACCATTGCTGATGACGCATGGTATCGATGACGACAACTCCGGTACTTTCCCAATCCAGAGTGAACGCCTTTACAGCGCGATCAAAGGTCATGGAGGTACCGTAAGACTGGTCATGTTACCGAAAGAATTCCACGGTTATAGAAGTCGTGAGTCCGTATTGCACACTTTCTGGGAGCAGGATTCCTGGTTGGAGAAATACGTGAAGAACAAAAAATAAAGCTGCGCCAAGCAACTTTAAATAACAGAAAAGCGGGTGTTCATCGAAAAGATGGACACCCACTTTTTATTAGAAGCCGTATGCACCCGCAGAGGCAACCTCATGATCCTGCTCGACGGAGCCGCCGGATACGCCAATAGCACCCACAACTTTCCCTTCAGCATCTTTCAGGATTACCCCACCAGGAAAGGTAATTAGTCCCTGATTAGAATGCTCGATGCCGTACAAAGGTCCTCCAGGCTGCGAAAGTTTGCCCAATTCGCCGGTGTTCATGTCAAAGAACCTGGCCGTCTTTGCTTTTTTGATCGCAATGTCTACCGAGCCCAGCCAGGCATTGTCCATGCGGTGAAAAGATACCAGGTTTGCGCCGGCATCCACAATGGCAATGTTCATAGGCACGCCGATCTCTTTAGCCTTCGCTTTTGCCGCTTCCGACAACTGTTCTGCTTGTTCTAGGGTGATGCTCATAATTTGGTTTTTTAGTTTTACGTTTATCCCAATTTACGACATCCCAGCAAAACCTATTGTAACATTGTATGTTAATCTTTTCCTTTTTACCAGGGACAGCTTGCCGGCTCCGGAAAGTATTCCTCGCTGATGTATTTCCCGGTAGGTCCATCCGCGTCAATCAATGCATACTTCGCGATGCGTTGTCCCGCTTCTTCCACGGTGCTGGTGCCCTGATGATTGGTAAAGTCCGTCTGCGTATAGCCCGGACAAACCATGTTTACCCTAAAGGCCGTGTCGCGTAAGTCGTAGGCCAGGTTCACCGTATACATGTTCAGTGCAGCTTTGCTGGACTGATATACCGCCAGCTTCGAATGGTAAGTAGGCCCACTGGTATCTGCCGCTAAGGAAAGCGAGGCCATGGCGGTCGTAACATTCACAATTCTGGGTGCCGGTGCCGATTTCAGCAGGTCGACAAAAGCCTGCGTGACCCGAACGACGCCAAACACGTTGGTTTCATACACTTCCTGAAACTGCGCAATGCTGGCATTTAATGCAGACTGTTGGAAGCCGCCGGAGATCCCCGCGTTATTCACCAGGATATCCAGATGCGGTACTTTTTCGCCAATGCGTATCCTTGCGGCGTCTACGGACTGCTGATCCGTAACGTCCAGCTGAATGCCCTCTACATGGCTGAGGCCTGAGCGCCGGAGCTCCGCCACTGCTGCATTTATTTTATCCAGGCTGCGGGCAGCCATAAAAACATGTATGTCTTGCGCTGCAAGGATCTTTGCAACTTCATACCCAATCCCTTTGTTGGCACCTGTTACTAATGCTGACTTCATAATTTCTATTGTTTAAATGATGCAGCAAAATTAGTCGGTTGGCTAGGGCAAGGGTTAGGACAAATCCTGCTATTTAGGGGACAAATCCTGTTTTTCCCGGAGAAAGGCGCTGATGTTTTTGCCGGTGCTCTTTTTGAAGAGCCTGGAAAAATAGCCGGGATCGGTAAAGCCCAGGGAATAGGAAAGTTCCTTCACGGAAACGTCTGAATATTGTAGCTGACGTTGCGCTTCAAGCATGATGCGGTTGGTGATCCATTCTTTTGGCGACTGGCCCGAATATGTTTTAACCACATTGTAGAGGCTGTTGGTGCTCATGCTGAGTTGCGCAGCGAGGCTTTGCACATCGTGCTGTAGGTTCAACTGCTGCTCTACGGCCAGCTTAAAAGCAATGTATTTGGCGAGCTTGGGATTTGCAGGCTGGTACAATTCGCTTTGTGCGAAGTAGGCGCTGTTGAATTCGGTAAGCAGTGTATTCAGATGTGCCAGGATCACGTCTGTGTGCTGCGGCTTGCCGGCAGCATGCAGCAGCTGGAACAAGTTGGAAAATACCGACTTGATCCTGTTCTTCGCTGTCGGATCGAAGGTGATGATATTCGTGTTTAGCGGATTGAGCAGGAAAGGGAAGGCGTTTGGCAGCAGCGCCAATGCGTTTTCGTCGAAGCCCAGCTTGTAGTTCTCGCTATGGTGCGTTGTTGTCGGGTTGCAGAAGATCTGATTGGGCAGTCCAAACACCGCCTGATTATCGGAAATGGTAACATCCTCCATGTCGATCGTGTAGGTTTCGGAACCCCCATCCAGAAAGACGAAATAGAAGAAAGAAAGCCGGTGCGGCTGTAGTAGCACGTCGAGTGCGTCATCCGGAATTGCAATGCTGCAGTTCTCATTCAGCGTAATCGGTACCCGATCATGGTGTTTAATCTTGTTCAGTAAGCCCTCCGTTTCCTGCATAATCGCTCTAGATCTACTTGTAGTTCAAATTTAATAATTCTTCATAAGGATCCCCGGACAAACCCATTACGCTTGCGAAAGCAGGTTCGGTTTTGTAGCCCTGCAGTTTAAGCGCGCGTACCTGCTGCCGGAACGCTGGGCCAAATCGCTCCAGCAGTTCATACTCTACCAACATGTGGCGATAGCCCAATTGCTGTGTGGTCGGCAAGTCCTGGCACCAGATTTCAACCGCCCAGCCGTCGAGCATAAAGCGCCCCACAACCGCCGAACGTGCACCAAGGCGTTTAAACGTAAAAGCTGGCATACTGCTAAAGTTCTGTATTAAATATGCTTCAAATTGCAATAGATCTGCAGCGCAGCAAATGATATCCAGGTCACTGCCGGGGATGTCTATGTCGATCGGAACAGTGCCCACCAGGATGGGATCATATGCTGCGAGCAGGTTGAAAACTTCATACTTTTTGAGTGTCGCATACGCATGCTGCTGCCTTTCATTTCCGCTTTCCAGATACTCAAGCTTTTCGAATGCGATAACTGCCATAATAGAATTGGAAAAGGTTCAACAGAAAACCTAAAAATCGAAACCGTATACCCGAACAATCGCTAAACTGTAAAGCAACAAGCTTGAATTTAAAAGCCCTAAGGTAAACACAATTGCATAAAATCAGCCTCAGAAAAAAACTCCTGACGATACCTGGCGTTAATAGATACCGTTGCCCAAATGCCAGGCGCTATATAATTCAATTGAAGCTATGCTAACCGATACCAAATCCATCTACCTGCTTTACATCAACGCACTAAATGCACATAATATTGAGGCCCTGGCACGTTTTGTCCATGAACAGCTGAGTTACAACGGCAAGCTGATCACGTACCGCGACTATCAGGACATGCTGGTCGCCAACATACAAACTTTCCCCGATCTGCACTTCAACATTGACATGCTTGTCGTTGAAGACCATAACGTTGCCTGCAGGCTGGCCTTCGATTGTACACCGCAGGAACCTTTCCTGGGTTTCAAGCCGAATGGCAGCAAGGTACAATTCTCCGAGAATGTCTTCTACAAATTCCGGGACGGCCGGATCTACGAGGTTTGGTCGATCATAGATCAGGCTGCACTTGCCGATCAGCTCGAACGAACATCTGCTGGCATCTATTAGTCAAAGGCGGATTTTTCTTGATCTAACCATAATCGAACCACGCAAAATAAATCCGCTTGCTTATTCCGCACCGCCCATAAATTATAACACCGACCTGTGTTGATTTTCTTAACTTTGCTGCATGGAAGATTTGCAAGTCCGATCAATGTCCCCCTTTAATACTGAACTGAAATTAAAGGGATTTAACGTCTACGAATTGGAAAGTGACGGAGAGGCTACGCGGTTCTACAGTCGCAAGGACTTCTATAAAGTATGCCTGACCACGGGCAAGAGCATCATCCATTATGCGGACCGCAGTTTTGAGGCAGAAGGAACCGTGCTGTTCTTCGGCAACCCACACATCCCATATTCCTGGGAAACCGTTTCTACGACCTATGTGGGTTACACCTGCCTGTTTTCCGAAGCATTCCTGAGCACTTTCGAACGTGCAGATATGCTGCACCAATCGCCATTCTTCAAGGTCGGCGGCACACCGATCCTGCGGATCACCGAGCAACAACGTGTCTTCCTGAACGGGCTGTTTCAGCAGATGATCACCGAGCAGAACAGCGACTACGCCTTTAAGGACGACCTGATCCGCAATTACATCAACTTGATCTTACATGAAGCCATGAAACTTCAGCCGGCGGAGAACCTGGGCCAGCACCAGAATGCCGCTTCGCGGATCACAGCAGTATTCATGGAGCTGCTGGAGCGACAGTTCCCGATTGAGCGGCCGGATGCACCGCTTCAATTGCGGACCGCGCAGGACTATGCACAGAACCTTTCCCTGCACGTCAACTACCTGAACCGCGCCGTAAAGGAAGTTACCGGAAAACCAACAAGCAGCCATATTGCCGAGCACATCATTGCCGAAGCAAAGGCGCTGCTACAACATACCACCTGGAACGTCGCCGACATTGCCTATGCACTTGGCTTTGAATACCCCAGCTATTTCAACAACTACTTCAAACGAATGACGGGGAAGAATCCCTCTGCCTACCGCGCTGAAGCAGTTTGATTATCTTAATTATTGGTTTGAATATCTTAAGCAGCATACGCCTGCAGCAATCGATATTTGTATCGTGGAAATGTCGTGTAGCGTTTAAAAACATTTGACGACTCACAAATTACATTGTCCATGCAGGTTTACGCCTAAGCCCGCTGGCAATGTACCTGAACAATAGCAATCAATATAAATTTATGAGCACAACAGAAGTAAAAGCTTACGGCACCGAAGCTGCCGAGGCACCCTTAAATCAATTGAATATTCCACGCAGAACGCCAACGGCGCACGACGTGGAAATTGAAATCCTATTTTGTGGTGTTTGTCATTCCGACATCCACACCGTCAGAAATGAATGGCACAACACCATGTACCCTTCCGTACCGGGCCACGAGATCGTTGGTCGTGTGCTTAGCGTAGGCGGTCATGTGTCTAAATTTAAGCAAGGTGACCTGGTCGGGGTAGGCTGTATCGTAGATTCCTGCCGCGAGTGCCAATACTGCCAGGAAGGTCTGGAGCAATACTGCGAGCCGGGTATGACTGGGACTTACAACTCCCCGGATGCACACCTGGAAGGTAAACCAACTTTCGGCGGTTACTCAGAGCGCGTGGTGGTTGATGAAAACTACGTGTTGCGCATTCCTGAAAATCTTGACCTCGCCGCAACGGCACCATTGCTTTGCGCAGGTATCACCACATATTCGCCATTGAAGCACTGGAACGTTGGTCCCGGTAAGAAAGTTGGTGTTGTCGGTATCGGCGGTTTGGGCCACATGGCCATCAAGATTGCAAACGCTATGGGTGCGGAAGTTGTAGCCTTTACCACTTCAGAATCCAAGTTTGCAGAAGCAAAAAGACTGGGCGCACATGAAGTCGTGTTATCGAAAGATCCGGAGCAGATGGCTGCTTACCAGGGTAAACTACACTTCATCCTGGATGCGGTTTCTGCACAGCACGACATCAATGCTTTCCTTGCGCTGCTTCGCGTAGATGGATCGTTGGCATTGGTTGGCGCACCTGAAGAAGCACTTCCGGTTGCGGCATTCAGCCTGATTCCGGGACGTAAGAGTTTCTCCGGTTCCATGATCGGTGGTATCGCGGAAACACAGGAGATGCTGGATTTCTGCGGTGAACACAACATCACGGCCGACATCGAGATGATCGACATGAACGAAGTGAATGAAGCTTATGAGCGCATGATCAAAGGCGACGTGAAATACCGCTTCGTAATTGACATGGCGACCTTAAAAGGCCAAAACTAAATTAATATGGCTGGTACAGCGTCGCTGTATCAGCCATATCTTTACCATTTAAGGTTGCGTAACCTTAAGCTTAATTGCCTTCCCGCCATCCAGGCTGCTTACGCCGCCGCCGGTATATTTAATTGTATAATCGCCCGGAGCTAAAACATAGTTTTTTGCAGCATTAAAGACCGTCCTTACACTATCGTGTGCGGCTACTTCAATGTAGGCTTCCGCAGGAGGTGGCATAACCCTTCTCGCCATTGCTCCGGTAAATTCTGCTTCTTTACCCGCTGTATCCATAATCTCCAGGTACTTCCCTAAGAAAGGTTCAAAGGGTGTTTCCCATTTTACAAAGCGCTGCGCGCTGTCTGCATGGTTAACGATGGTGAAGGACAGCATAACCGAGTCTGGTGTAAATACCGTCGCGGCGGGTGCCAGCCGGGTTTCCAGTTTAGCCGCCATCGGCGCATTTGCTGCCGTGCTGTCTAAGTTCAAAGTATCAGCAGTTGCACTAAGCTTGCGGTTCTGACAGCCACTTGCGGCTGCAACCAGGAGTAAGCATGTTAATATTTGACGCATCTTGTTTTTGAGGTAAATGTAGCTAAAATGCTGCCGAAATCTCGGCCTCCTCAGCTCGCGTTACTTTTCTCATCCAGCACCATTTTTATTTTCATAACGAAGCGGTCGAGGTCAAATGGTTTCGCCAGAAAATGATCTGCTTTACCGTCAGAAATGGCGAACTCCCCGTTGGCATGTGCCGACATGATCACGACCGGAATGTCGGATGTCGACGGCGAGCTTTTGATCTCCCTGCAGAGGTCAAGCCCAGAGCCATCCGGCAGCCGCACATCCAGCAGGAACAAATCCGGCTGCTGTGTTTTATCGCGACTTTTAAAGTCATTGATGCTATCAAAGAGTTGGAGTTTGTATCCAGCTTCAGATAGCACGTATTCTAAAATATACCTGATGTCTTCATCATCTTCCACAATATGTATCAATCGCTCCATAGGTCGGTAATTTTTACATACTGTAACTCCGACCGGGTTTTAAGGTTTAGCGATTTCCCATAAACCGTATTTATTGAAGCCCGGTTAAGGGCAGGATTAAAGCTGGTTAAGTATTTTCAACACCTATCATGCTGTACAAACGGGATTAATCACCAGAAAACGGTGCTTTATCGCAGGGCAACCGTTGCCTTCATCATTTTGCCTGCACCACAATCACCTCTTCCAACCTTGTGGTGAAGCGGCGGGAGAGGAATTCCTGCTTCATGAACCACTTCTTTTCGAAACCCATGGCCGCATAGCGGATGGTATCTTTCCCGTAGTTCTGGTTCAGCTGATCGATCACCTTCAGCGCCTTTTGCAGCTTGGCCGTTTTCGCGGTGTCGACCTGCTCGAACAAAGATGCCTGCACCTGTGATGCGGAACGAAGATCCCGGAGCTCAATGCCGACCTTCTGGTACCGCGGACCTTTAACGTAAATCTTCCGCAATGCACCGAGTGCCGCTTTGATTAGCACCGCCGTATCGTTGGTGGGTACATCAATCTTCACATCCAGTCCTGCGGAATACAGATTTTCCACCACCGCGAAGCGACTCGTATGACAAAACACAAAGATCCGGCTGCAGACCGAGCGTTGTGCGCGTAGCTTCAACGCGGCATTGGCAACGTAGGTGGCCAGTGCTTCTTCCATTGGGGCGAGCTCTGTTTCCATGACCCCGAAGGACCGCGCCGTAGAGATCCCTTCCTTGTCCGGCCGGTCGTACTCCATCGGGATACACCTTTGTCCATGCAGTTCCAGGTAGGTGCGACGCCCCTGGATGGTCATCAGCTTCAGTACAAAATCCTCCGGCAGGCGGGTAAAGTCGTACGCATTATAAACCCCTTTACGGATGAGCTTAATGGCGTAGCGCGGACCGATCCCCCAGACATCGTCGATCTCCGTCAGCTTCAGTGCCGCTTCCACCTGTTCAGGTGTCTCCATCACATATACCCCTGTTTCCTTGTGATGCTTTTTGGCCAGCTTGTTCGCCACCTTGGCGAGTGTTTTTGTGGCACCTATGCCGATGCAGACCGGCACACCGGTGTACTGCAGGATCTTTGCCCGGAGCTCGAGCGCCAGCTGCTGCAGGTCGTGGTATTTAAAACCCTGCAGGTCGCAGAAGCATTCGTCAATGGAATAAATCTCCTGGTCGGGGAAGGTCCTGCGCACAATCGCCGTAATGCGGCGCATCATGTCCTGGTACAGCGTATAGTTGGAGGAGCGCCACCAGAGGTCGCCACTTTGCTGCAACTCCCGCATTTCAAAGTAGGGCGTACCCATTTTGATGCCGAGGGTTTCTTTCGCTTCATTGGACCGGGATATGGCGCAGCCATCATTGTTGGAGAGCACACAGCCGGCTTTGCCCTGCAGTTCGGGTTGGAACACCCGCTCTGCACTAACGTAAAAGTTGTTCGAATCTATTAATGCGAGCACTGTTCCTCCTGCGTTGATCTAAAATACTGTGTGGTACTACGCCCCAGATTTGAAACTGGGTGCTTTCATTCCGCTCTATCGGTTTATAGTAGGGGTTGTCGGGCATCAGGTATTCCTGACTGCCTTTGCGGTAATAGGCGCGGAGGATGAACTCATTGTCGATGATGCCCACCACGATATCGCCGGGTGCCGGGGTCAGCGACTTGTCGACCACCAGCAGGTCATCCGGGAAAATGCCCGAGCCCACCATACACTCACCGGTTACCCTGGCAAAGAACGTGGCCTCCGGGTACTTGCTCACATAGTCATTTAGATCAATCCTTGCTTCTTCATAATCTGCTGCCGGACTTTCGAAACCGGCGTGTATCTTTTCTGCAAACAGCGGGATCAGCGTACCCTGTTCCGCTGCCCGTTCATATATCAGTAGTTCTTTCATAGCTCAAACTTAATGCTGCAAATATTGCTAATAATATTAGCATAACAACAGCAATGTTGATAAGTTTTCCGGATTAAAGCTAAATAATGTAGTTCATGATCTTTGTTTTTCAGTGAGAGCAGGGGGTGTTTATGCCGGTTTTACGATGCTGTTTTCTAAACAAAGGGCTATATTTGAGTTATGAGCGAGATTTACCAGGCCTTTAAAAACTTTGTTGTTTACCGGTTCAATCTTCATGAAGACAGTGAGGATAATGATCTTACGATTGAGTCGATCAAGAAGAATGTTGAGTTCCGCGGTGCCAATTTATGGACGCTGATCTTTGCGATTTTCATCGCTTCCATTGGCCTGAATGTAAACTCTACGGCGGTGATCATCGGGGCCATGCTCGTGTCGCCTTTGATGGGTCCGATCATGGGCGTAGGTCTTGGGATTGGTATCAATGATTTCGATCTGGTGAAAAAGAGTTTGCGAAATCTCGGCATTGCCACCATCATCAGTATTGCCACTTCCTTCCTGTACTTCTGGATCACGCCACTGCATCAGGCCTCCTCAGAACTCCTGGCGCGGACCTCACCATCCATTTGGGACGTATTCATTGCAGGGCTTGGCGGACTTGCGGGTATTGTCGCGGCAACGCGGAAGGAGAAGAGTAATGCCATACCGGGTGTTGCAATTGCGACTGCATTGATGCCGCCTTTATGTACAGCGGGTTTCGGTTTGGCTTCGGGAAATCTCTATTTCTTTCTGGGTGCACTGTATCTCTATTTCATCAACAGCATCTTCATTTGTGTAGCCACCTTTGTCATTGTTCGCTTCCTGAATTTCCCGAAGAAGGAGTTTCAGGATAAAGCCTATGAAAGGAAGGTCCGGAGATACATCTGGTTGATTGTAACCATTACAACGTTGCCGAGCGTGTTCCTGGCGTACCGCATTGTGGATAAGAGCATCTTTGAGAACAATGCAGAAGCCTTTGTGCAGGAGGAGCTGAATTTCAAGAATACGCAGGTGATCGCTAAAAACTATAAGTACAATGAGAAAGGTCACGAAATAGACCTGTTGCTGCTGGGGGCAGAACTGTCCAAACAGCAGATTGATACCTTAAAAAGCAGGATGGCGCGGTACAAGCTGAACCAGACGAAGTTGAGCATCCGCCAGGGTTTGAATGCGAAGAACGAGCTTGATCTCTCACAGATCAAGGCCAGTATCCTGGAGACCGTTTATCAGGGTCGGCCGACGGAACAGAAAACGGCTTCTACCTACACCAGAATCGAACAGCCCATTCCGGATATCCGGGCAGAGCTTCGTTCGCTATACCCACAGCTGAAACAATACAGCATTACGAACGTGGCGGTACACCATTTGGATACCAACAGGACGGATACCATCACGATGTTGGTGGGGCGCTTTGATCGGGCACTCCCGGGGGCGGAACAGCGAAGAATGGCGGTCTGGCTAAAGAACCGCCTGAAGGTTGATTCCCTGCAGCTGATTACGCAGGCGGATTAATATTTTTCTTTTTACTGCTGTAGTTGAGTACCATATAACCCAGGAAACCGGAGAGTACGGAGCCCACTAAAATGGAGAACTTGGCTTCCTGTACCAGGAGCGGATCTGAAAAGGAAAGTATCGAGATGAAGATCGACATCGTAAATCCGATACCGCCCAGCAGGCCCAGGCCCAGTATGTGGATCCAGTCGGCACGTTCCGGAAGCTGACTGATCTTTAGCTTCACACTCAGCCAGGATACCAGCATGATGCCGATGGGTTTGCCGAGAACCAGTCCGAGCACGATACCCATGCCCAAGGCGGTAAACAGACCTTCAACCATGCCCGCTTCAAAGCGGATGTTGGTATTCGCCAGGGCGAAGATGGGAATGATCAGAAAGTTCACTGGCTTGGTTAGCGCATGTTCCAGTTTTTCAAGTGGGGATTCTGTATCATCTTCTGTGGTTGGCAGGCTCAGGGCCGTAAGTACGCCGGCGATGGTGGCGTGAATGCCCGAATGGTGCACGAAGTACCAGATGAATACACCCGGAATCAGGTAAAAAAACAGGTTCTTTATCCCGAAGCGGTTGAAAAGGAACAGCATGCCCAGGATCGCGGCAGCATAAACCAGGTTCATATAATGCAGTTCGGAGGAGTAGAAGATCGCAATGACCAGGATGGCCAGCAAATCATCTACAATGGCCAGTGCGGCCAGGAATATTTTTAGGGAAACCGGCACGCGGTCGCTAAGCAGGGCCAGGATCGCCAGTGCAAAGGCGATGTCGGTTGCCATGGGGATGCCCCAGCCATGTATGGTGGGTTTGCCACCGTTAAAAAAGCCGTAAATTAATGCGGGTACAATCGCACCGCCGATGGCACATATGATCGGCAGGATGGCTTTCTTCGGGGAAGAAAGTTCTCCTTCAACCACTTCACGTTTAATCTCGAGGCCGACCAGCAGAAAGAAGATGGCCATCAGGCCGTCGTTAATCCAGAGCGCTACAGAATAGCGGAGGTGTACCGCGCTGTTTTCGAAGCCAAGCTGCGTTTCTAATATGTTGTTGAATCCATCGCCGAGGGGTGTATTTGCTATGATCAGAGATAAGATCAGGCAGGCAAAGAGGATCATTCCACTGGCGGAAGTTGAACTGAAAAAGTTCTTAAATGCGTGTAAGTTGAAGGATTTGCTCATCTGCCGAAGATAGGCATTCCTTTATAAATCTGCGGAACGCTGCGCTAAATCTGCCCTGCTCAGCATGACAGAAACGGCATAAGTACTAAAATCTATGGAAGCGATGCTGTGCGTTGCAACCATCAGGAGTTCGCCACTTGCAGGCTCCGCCAGCTCAATGATCAGGTGCGGCAGGGTCCAATCGGAGGTGTTTACGAGGAAGTCGACCGTTTCGCCCAGGTAGCCGTCCGGGTTGTAGACGGTATAGTCTCGCACGTGTTTGTAGCTTCGCAGGTGTTTGTCCGCTTTGCTATCTTCCTCGGTTTCCGCTTTAAGCACCCTGGCCACTTTTACCATGCCGGTGGTCGGGTAGCCCATGCCGGCGCCGCCATAGTAGGGCCAAGCATAATAGTCGTTCAACTTCTTTTCCAGCTGTTTGGAAACAGGCAGGTCGGTGTCTATGGTAGGACTGCTTTTCACCTGCTCTTTGGTCATGTTTACCCGGAGCAGTTTTTCTTGTTCGGCGACGCTTTGTACCGCGTAAGGGGAGATGAGCACCCGGCGGCCGAAGAGCCAGTTGCCGGTTTCCACCACAAGGTAGCGGATGTTCCAGTTCTGGTCGTCAAAGTAGAAGTCCTTGACCGTTCCAATTTCCCCCTCTTCTGCGGATAGCGAAAAGCCGATGAGTTTATGTGTCGATTCCAGCATAATTCAATTCTTTTCATATAGAACATTGTAGAAATGCTTAAGGTTTTGATTGGGGATGCATTCCAGGGATTTGTAGCTGTTTGCGTTTGTAGGATCATTATTCTGCTGCGGCTTGCACTTCCAATTTCCGGGAATTCACTACATTTAGAAAAATCAAATTACGCTCTTATGAAAAAGGCACTATGCGCATTGGCGCTAATCTTATGCATGAGCCAGCTCGGCTTCAGTCAGGACAAAGGGACCTACAGACAAACCCTAAACAAGATGATGGACGTTTCCGGAACAACGGCAAGCTATGAAACCATGATCAACCAGATGATAACGCTTTTCAAGGCGCAACAACCAAATGCCAGCGCGGAGGTAATGGCCAACATGGAGCAGGTGCTGAAAGAATTTAGCATGAGTAAACTTGTGGACAAGCTGGTACCGGTTTACCAGAAGCACATGACGGAAAAAGATCTGAAATGCATCATTGCTTTCTACGAAACACCAGCGGGCAAGGTTTATGCAGCGAAAGTTCCGCTGATTATGCAAGAATCTATGGTTGCGGGACAGCAGTGGGGTGCAGAAGTTGGTGCTGAAATGGAACGCAGAATGCAGGCAGCCGCGAAAAGCGACGAGAACTAAGCAACTGCAAAGCTGAAAAAAGCCCTTGTGATCGATCAGATTACAAGGGCTTTTTATTTATGGTTCGCTTAGGAAACTGCCTCGACCGCATCTTTGATGGCGGCGAGCAGTGCTTCATCCCGAAGGATCTTATAATGCCCTGCACCATCGAAAGCTTTCGTTTCCAGTTCCGGGTGTTGCTGTAAAAATTCCTCCAGCTGGGCGTATGGTAACATTTCATCCTGCATATCATAGTACAGCAGGTGTTTAGCAGCAGGCGCTTCAGTGTACAGCGTTTTCAAGTCGAAATAACTTACCGGATATTTGTAGTAGTCGGCGAAGTCCTGGAACCAGCGTTGCTGATCTTCGGGTTTCACTTCGGCGTGGTTCATCATGCCGGTAAAGTTCTGTGCGAGCTCAATCACCGGGGTGATGCTGATGAGCAGTTTAGGGGGACTATCGAAGGCTTTCAGTGCCACCACATTGGCCATTGCACCCAAGGAGTGCCCGATCAGGACTTCCGGCAGGCCATAAATCTCCATGATGGCAATCAATGGATTTACATATAACATCAGGTTGCTCAGTTCCCCTTCAGAGCTGCCGTTGCCAAGCGCATCGAAGGCGATGATTTGCACGTCGTCTAACAGGAGCAGGGTGGAAATAAGTTCCGTGAAATCTGCCGCTTTGGAGCTCCAGCCGTGGGTCAGGTAAATTTTCCGGCTGCCGGTACCCCAGATGTAGCCTTTGAAGTTCAGGTCGTCTTTGGCGAAGTACGGATCCGATACCGGCATGCTGAAGGTTGTTGCTTTTTGAAGCAGCTCCTGCTGGTGCGGGCGGTTGGGTAAACGGATGGGGAAGGATATGTAGTTCCAGAGCGCTTGCAAAAGTTCATCAGGCTGCTGCGCTTGTTTCACCTGGAGCAGGCGTTGTTTGTATGTTTTCATTTTTTTTTCGGCGAGCGCTTTTGCCGGTAAAAGTACAACAATTCTGATTTTTTAAAGTAGATCGACGTAGGACGCATTCGCTTATTGATCGGTCCAAGCTTGGTTACCAGCTTGGTTACAGCTCCGTTCCCAACTTGGTTACCGGCTTAGTCGTTTGCTTGGTCGCAAGCTTGGTCGTTAGCTTAGTCGCTAGCCTGGTCATTCGCCTTCGATTGAATGACCGGAAGCTGAAGAAAGTTCGGGAACAGCTTCGGATCAAACGCACACCCAACGCACAGCAAACGCACACCGAACGCACACGAGACCCACGAAAATGTGCGTTTGCTGTGCGTTTCATCTTTGTCTCCTGTGTGTTTCTCCTGGTGCTGCCTGAAAACGATTCTAAAATTGCCCCCCGGGTTGCAGAAAACGAACACCATAAACGAATGCCGTTGTTTAATTTCATGAACATCATCGATAAACTTAGAAAAGCATAGGCGCATAATGGAAGAAAAAGTACTTGAAAAACCCAGGGTGGCAGATCACCTGGCCAATGAACGAACATTTTTAGCATGGATCCGAATGAGCATCGGAATCATGGGGTTCGGCTTTGTGGTTGTGAAATTCTCCAGATTTCTTTGCTAAAACCACGACGATCGCCATCCTCATCATTTGTATGGTGCTGCTGGTCTATCTTTTGAAAACACGATGAAAAAAGCGGGTAGGTAGGAAAGTAAATTGCCTGCAATGGATTGGCCTTAAAAGAAGAAAGGGACAACGATCTATGATCAGTTGCCCCTTATCTAATTAACGCTCTCAATTACTAAAGCGTTGGAATCTTTGAAATATTGTGTGGCGATGAAAATTATTTTTCTACGCCGGGTACGGTTGGGATATCTTTCTTCTTGCGGAAGATCGGGAAGGTCATCGGACTTCGCGCGGGGCGCTGATCACCGAGCAGGATGCCCCATTGTTTAAACTGGATGGTATGGTCGAAAATGATCTTCATGACCGCGATGATCGGCATTGAGAGGAACATCCCGGAGATGCCGGCAATGCTGCCCCCGATAACGACACCAAGGATGGCCATGAGCGCATTGATCTTGATTTTCGAGCCGACGATGCGTGGCATCAGGATGTTATTGTCCAGGAACTGTACTGCTGCAATCACCAGCAAGACCGTAATCACGGGGCCCAGTTCTGTGGAGGACGTCAGCGTAAGCACCACACCGATCACGTTCCCCAGTAAGGCACCCACGTAAGGGATCAGGTTCAGGATAGCGAAGATGACACCGATCAGCAGGGCATGTTTGATGCCGAAAAGCAGGAGTAAACCACCCAGCAGGATGGTCATATAGGTCACCTGGATCAGTAAACCACCAAGGTAGTTTTTGATGATGGCTTCGGTTTCGTAGATGGTTTCTTTCACTTTGGCGTGATCTTCCGGCTGGAACCACATGAAGATGAAGCGCAGCAGGATGCCCTTGTAGAACAGCATCAGGTAGATGTATATCGGCAGCAGGCCCACAAACACGAAGATGGAGGATAGCGTTACTGCGGCACCGCTGGCCATGCCACCGGCGTAGGTCATCAGGTCATCACTCTTTTTAGAGATGAATTCCATCTGTTCTTTGGAGGAGACGTGTGTGATGCCGCCCACCCATTCGCTAAGCGATTTGATGTGCAGGGCCACGTTTTCTTTAATCTGGGGGAAGTCCTTGACCAGCATACCCATCTGGTTGACGAAGAAGAAACCTATGGCACCAACGACAACGACCAGCACGAGCAGGCAGAGGATGATGGCAATGGTTTCCGGAATTTTGTATCTGCGGAAGAAGCGGAAGAGCGGGAGCAGGACCAGGCTGATGAAGAAGGCCATCAGCAGTGGCATGATGATGTCTCGGCCGATCACCAGGACGGCAACTACGAGCACTAGACCCAGTAATTCAATGGAACGTTTTACCGTTAGAGGCAAATCCTTCATAAATGTTATGCTTATTTGTTGGTTAACGTAATCAGGTACGAAATGTTTGGGTAAATTTGGGGATTAAAAAACCAGCAGGAAGTACATATGACCGCAGACCACACAATCGTTGCATTATCCACGCCGACGGGCATTGGCGCCATCGGGGTTATCCGTTTATCGGGCAAGGACGCCATCCACATTGCGAATGCGGTATTTGCCGGTAAGGACTTAACGAAGCAGGAGAGTCATACTCTGCATTTCGGTTTGATCAAGGATGGGGATGTGGTGATTGATGAGGTGGTGGTGAGCCTGTTTGTGGCACCGAAATCCTATACGAAGGAAAATGTTGTGGAGATTTCCTGCCATGGTTCCAATTTCATCATTCAGCAGATCATTTCTTTATTGATCCGGAAGGGCGCACATGCAGCCAAGCCGGGGGAGTTTACCTTGCGTGCTTTTCTGAATGGTTCATTGGACCTGTCGCAGGCGGAAGCGGTGGCCGATCTGATTGCTTCAGATTCACAGGCCGCGCATCAGGTGGCGATGAACCAGCTGCGTGGTGGTTTCAGCAATGAGCTGAATGAATTGCGGGAGCAGCTGATCCATTTTGCTTCCATGATTGAGCTGGAGCTGGATTTCGCGGAGGAAGATGTTGAGTTTGCGAACCGTGATCAGTTGCAGGCTTTGATTACCAGAATTAAGGTAGTGATCAGCAAGCTGATCCGTTCTTTTGAATTGGGGAACGTGATTAAGCAGGGGATCAATACGGTGATTGCCGGTCGTCCGAACGCGGGTAAATCGACTTTACTGAATGCCTTGCTGAACGAGGAGCGCGCAATTGTGAGTTCCATAGCGGGTACGACCAGGGATACGATAGAGGAATTGCTGAACATCAACGGCATCAATTTCCGCATGATTGATACGGCAGGGATTCGGGAGGCGCAGGATGCGATCGAGGTGATCGGGGTGGAGAAGACGATGGAAAAGATCAGTCAATCTGCATTACTGGTTTACTTGTTCGATGCTGCGGAGCTATCTGTTTCGGAGATCTTGTCGGATATTGCACGCCTGCAGAAGCCAGGTGTACCTTTTGTCGCAGTGGCGAACAAGATGGATCTGGTTGCGCAGGATGCTTTTTCCCTGGCTTTGCCAGAAGGGGTGCAGTTCATTTCGATCTCTGCTAAGGAGAAGAGCCACATTGAGGATTTAAAGGACTTGTTGTACGAAGTCGCGGTAGGGGACCAGCTGACGGAGAACCATACCATGGTGACCAACATTCGTCACGTTGAGGCTTTGCAGCGCACGCAGGAAGCATTAGCACAGGTGGAGCAGGGCGTGGTGAATCCGGTGACTTCGGATTTTTTGGCGATGGACATCAAGCAGGCGCTTCACTACCTTGGCGAGATTACTGGTCAGGTTACAACGGATGATTTACTGGAGAATATTTTTAGTAAGTTTTGTATTGGGAAGTAATCAAGGACCATTAACGATGTACGCATGTAGGACCGCCTGGAAAGCTTCGGTTTTCGACTGGGCGCTTAATTGTGAACGCGGTAAGGTCATCAACAAGCATTGGAAACTTATTCCAGCAAATACGGACGTATTAGTTACACATGGTCCGCCCATGGGAATTTTAGACCAGGTAGGTTTGAATGATAATGCGGGTTGTGCAGACCTACTCAGGCATGTTAAGCGCATAAAGCCTAAGTTTCACATCTTTGGTCATATACATGGCTCGTATGAGCATTATTCAACTCCAGTTACCCAGTTTATAAATGCAAGCATTGTGGATGATAATTATGATGTTAGAAATTTTCCTTTGGAATTTCGTCTGTGACTATATGTTGCCCTCATTTGAATCATTCAGAAAATCTTAGTAGTTGTCTCCTTTGTCAGGCCTACGATAAAAAAAGACTACCTGATATACTAACCGTGCATAGCCGGTCAACATATCAAGTAGCCATCCTACCAACAAGGAAAATTATCTTTTGGGATTTTTAATTATAATAAAGTCTTCTCCGGTAATCTCGCCGCCGCCATGAGCTTCTAGCATCTTGCCAGTTATGGTAATCTTAATACATTGATTGAGCTTGACCTTACCAAGGCTTTTACCAACCTGCTGAATGTCGAATTTGAACATCAGATCTTTGTTTCCATCCTGTTTAGCAATAATACAGGTTTTGCAGTCTTTTACATTCCCAGTAAATGGCGCTGTGACATCTTTAATCCATGATTCTTTTGGCTTAATTCCATTGATGCGAATCGACGCTTTGTCGATCTGAGACACGTTCAAGGTGCTGGTGCCCAAGATTCCAACAGTAACCAGCCCCTTAACTGAACAGACAAACTCATTCGGACATTCCTGAGGTTTGATGTCAAAAGGCACCTTAATGTTTTTACTTGGCGGCGCAGTTCCCTTAGGTAAGTCAATGACGGCAAGAATTAAGCTAAGACAATCTCCATTGATTGATGACGTGAGCGACAATGTGTTCAGTCCAGGGTTGAGAAATGAGGTTACATCGAAAGTTCTTTTATCCCAAAGCGCACCCCCGGGAACCGTATTGCCGTCGAAATTTGGACCTGCTGGCAACACTGTTGTGCCATTTACCAGGACTGGACCGTCAGAAAAAGGCTGTCCATCCGCAACATGCAGCTCAATGTTTGCTGCTCCACTTTTGTAATTTATTCCTGATAATGTTACGTCCCAGCCAGTTGGATCGGCAGGTGCGTCGGGATCATCGGGAAACCCAGAAAATTGCTGGTTTGAATCATTGCCCTCAAATAGCACCACATCCCGGTTATTGGTTTCATTCCCATCGCTGTAGAATACCAGAATTTATGCCCCATTTGGATTTAAATCATCGAACTCGTCAAGTTCAAAGGATCTTCCTGAAGATGAACGAACCAAACTTGTAACATCTGCACGGTAGGCCTGGCTATTGGAATAGCCCCAGCAGTTATCTGAAGAGACACCTAGCTTTACTCCGGTAACTGCTGTTGAGTTGACCTGAATACTTTGCCCCGCTCCATTAGGCGAGTTGCTGATGCCATGCCAGTATAAATAGGCATGCGTGACGGTACCTAACGTAAAGGAACCCGGAACAGTTATGGTTCCAGAACCAACACCACGGAGACCACCCAAACCGGCAGAGACGAAGTCGGTATCATAAATTGTATTGGCATTTGAGACAACGCGTTGCGTACTACTTGTAGTTTTGCTAATCCCGTTATTTGCCAGGACTGGCCCGCATGCCGCTGGACTTCCAAGTAGAGACTTTGAACTCAGTTTGGCGGAGACCGCAGATTCAACGCTTTCGTTCTTTAAAGCTGCTTCTTCTAGGGCAACTTCCTTTTTACACCCTAGAATTATAGATCCTATAATTATTAGAATCGCAGCAGACTTAGTTAATAGTAGATTTTTCATTATATATCAATGTTAGTAGTTAGGTTAGATTGGAGAACTCAAAATCGCAAACAGGCATGCAGGATCTGGACGAATCCATGGAAGCCCTGCGGGCATGTTTTTAGAAAATTTATTCATAGATCACGGAAAGTGATAAAAAACACTTTCCGTGTACAATCTTACTATTAATACTAACGCATAGAAATACCCATATCTAGCTATTATACAAGAGATTATAATTTAAGAATGGCGCTTCATACAATCGCTAGCGCACCTAAGAGACCTTAGTGGTTCTGGACGTGCCGCTCAGAGCCCAAGCACCAAAAAAACCAATCGCAGAAGGTATCACCCAGCCCAACTCATACTCAAATAGGGGAATATGATTTAGCATCTCAATGCTGCTTCCGTTAAGCAGTGCATAATGCTTTAGCAGATGAAAAAATGCTATGACCGTAGAGGCAAGCAAGGCAAAAATATATGGCTTCCTGTTTTTTACAATGGACCCGAAGAAAACGGTATAAAGCACCAGGGTTATGGCAATTGGATACACAAAGCTCAGAATCGGATAAGCAAAACCAATAATGTTATCTACGCCAGTAATGGACAGTACACACGAAGCAATACAACAAACCGTCACCAATAACTTGTATTCTAACTTCCCCTTCGTAAGTGCGGAGAAGAAAGTTCCGAACGCCGCAACCAATGCGATAGAGGTGGTTAGACAGGCAAGCGCAATAGCAACAGCAATCGCTACATTACCGTAAGGTCCTAAAATTGAATGTGAAATGTACATCAAGAGCTCCGATCGTTTCATGGTTGTGCCAGTTACGCCAGAGGTTGCCCCAAGGTAGATGAGGCCGCCGTAAATGATGAAAAGGAAAATGGATGAAAGAGCTCCAGCGGTAATCACCACCTGCATTTTTGAACCCGTACTTTGATAGCCCTTTGCCTTTGTCGCTGCGATGATGATCCCCGCAAAAATTACAGAAGCCAGCACATCCAGGGTTTGATAACCATCGATAAAGCCCAGTGTAAATGATTGTGCGTTACTTAGTGCGGTTTCCTGATACCCGTCGATTGGTGCGAAAACACCCAGTAGGATCAAGATAAAGAGTAATACCAGGAGCAATGGGGTAAGCACATTACCTATGATGTCTACGACCTTAGAGGGTTTTATGGTTAACAGCCAGGTAAGGGTGAAGAAGATTACGGAGGTCCAGATGGGACCAGCACCAGGAAACGATGGTAAGACACCGACTTCATAGGTTGTTGCTGCTGTTCGTGGAATTGCAATCAGCGGACCGATGCAGAGCATGATGACGGTTCCAAGGATAGGAGACAAGAGTGGGTGAATTTTCCCGGCAAGGTCTTCAAACTTCTCACCCGCATTAACCACCGCAAGGATGCCGAGGAAGGGTAAAAGTATACCGCTTAATCCGAATGCGATGATGGTGATCAAAACATGGTCGCCGATCTGTATTCCAATGAAAGGCGGGAGAAGTAAGTTGCCCGCCCCAAAGAACATGGCGAATAAGGCGAAGCCTATGGTGATGATGTCTCTTGTTTTTTTATTCAAACCTTTAGTTTAATTTTAACAGTTGTTAACAAAGCCCAAATTAGCCAATATATCCTTAATACAAAATCAGCATGTAGGATTCGCATAAGGTATATCACGCTAATTGTGCTGGCATGCAGGCTAAAATCATATATGGAAAATACAACATTATCAATGCATGAAGTACTGCTGAAGAACTTCATCGAAGACATAAGGCCAGAAGATGAAGAGATTCGGAAGGAAGTAGATCTTGGTTATTCCTGGGACGGGCAGTGCGCTATCCTGTTTGAAATCAGACCCGCCTGGAATGATTCTGGTAAGGTGCTTGAACTCCCTTTCGCTAAACTACAGTATGTGAAGAGCAAAAGCAGTTGGAAGCTCTATTGGATGCGTGGTTCCGGGAAATGGGAAGCTTACCAGCCACTTCCATCCGATTCAAATCTTGAAGTGCTACTTGAAATCATCGGAAAGGATGAACTCGGTTGTTTCTTCGGATAGCAATACAATAATGCTTGAACCAACATTATAATTCCTCCACTAAAGTTCCTCAATATACTCCAGGCAGTAGTCTGCGCGAAGCAAAATGGCCTCACGATCCTGCGCCGTCATTCTATCCCAGAGCCTGTACACCATAGACAATCTGGGGTTATGCTGTAGCTTGGCCCGGTGCTGGTCATGGAAATTCCAGTACAAGCTGTTGAATGGACAAGCATCATCTCCGATTCGCTTGCTGCGGTCGTACTTACATTGCTCGCAGTAATTACTCTGCTTATGGATGTAGTTTGCACTTGCGGTGTATGGCTTCGATCCAGTGATGCCGCCATCAGCAAACTGGCTCATGCCCCTGGTATTCGTAATTTCCACCCATTCAATCGCATCAATGTATATGCCCAGATACCAGAAATCCACGTCATCGGGATCGATACCCGCCAACAAAGCGAAGTTGCCCGTGATCATCAACCGTTGGATATGGTGTGCATAGGCGTGTTGAAGCGACTGCCCGATGCTATGTTTCAAACAGTTCATCTTCGTCTTACCGGTCCAGTACCAGTCTGGAAGCTTCCTGCTGTGTTCAAAGTAGTTCGAATTTGCGAAATCCGGCATCTTCAACCAGTAGATACCCCGCATGTATTCGCGCCAGCCCAGGATCTGCCGGATAAAGCCTTCCAGTTGGTTGATCCCGATTTCACCCGCTGCACTCTGCCAGGCGGCGATTGCTGCTTGTACAACTTCCTTCGGGGAGAGCATCTTCGAGTTCATGGCAAAGGATAGCCGCGCATGATAGATGGACCATTCATCCGTATGCATTGCATCCTGGAAAGTGCCGAATAAAGGCAGACAGTGTGCTGTAAAATGCTGTAGTAGTTCCAGGGCTTGCTCCCGGCTGATGGGCCAGTAAAACTGTTCAGGATTGATGTTGCCGATTGTCTTTACGCCTGCCTGTACAAGCCGGTTGTACTGCGGTCGCACATTATTGTTAAACAGCAATGGCGGATAAGGCTTATGATTCTTCGGCAGTTTGCGCCGGTTTTCTTCATCGAAGTTCCACTTCCCACCCGCAGGTTCCTTGCCATTCAGCAGGATGCCGTGTTTCTTCCGCATCTCGCGATAGAAAGTTTCCATCAATAAACCTTTCTTACTTGCGAAGAACAAACCAAGCTCATCCCTGCTACTGAAAAAGTGCTCCGTATCATAAACCTGACTTGCAATGCCCAGCTGCTTGCTGTACGCCTTCAACATCTCATCTAACCTGTACTCGTCGGGTAACTGGTACTCGAACTTCTTAATCTGATGTTGCTGAATGAGGTTGCCGCAATTCGCCGCGATGCTTTGCTGGTTTGCCGGATCATCAAGTTTGAGGTAATGCACCGCATGTTCAAGCTGCTGTAAATTCGCCGCAAAAGCCTCCATAGCCGCAAAAAAGGCACAGGCTTTCTGAATATGATGCCATACATAGTCGGTCTCTGTTCGTATTTCCATCAGGACATACAGAATGGATGGATCCCGTTCCGCATACCAGGGATGCTGCAAATTGAGCTGATCACCCAATATCAATCTCAATGTTTTATACTTATTCTCCATGGACGCCAAGCAGTACTATTAACAGCATAGTTGCCCTGATGTTCTAAGAAAAGTAGCTTGGCACAGGAATAGCAGGGAGGAGCACAGCCGAATTGCTATATTCGCTGCATTACAGCTTTTCGCATTTAAATCAGCAATAAACAAATGAACATGAAGCACTTTAAATTATTAACCATCGCGGTATGTGCGCTAACGCTAAGCGCCTGCAGCATCTTCAAGAAATCAGAACTATCGACCGCCCAAACCTCGGTAATTACCGACCGTAAATGGAAGCTTGTGGAACTGTATGGTAAACCGATTGCCGATCAGGTGAATGGTAAAATGCCATTCCTGCAACTGCACACCAAAGATAGCCGGTATTCTGCAACTGGCGGCTGCAACGGTATCGGTGGGAACTTCAGCCTGGAAGGCAATGGAAGAATTAAGTTCTCTGCAGGTATGTCGACCAAAATGGCCTGCGATAACATGGAAGTTGAAAACGAATTGACCAAGGCGTTGATGACCGCTGATAACTATAGCCTGAGCGGTGAAGACCTGTCTTTGAATAAAGCCAGAATGGCTCCACTTGCGCGCTTTAAAGCCGTAAAGTAATCGTGTTAAAAACAACAACCCCGGATTGTCTATCCAGGGTTGTTGTTTTTATACATAAATCAAGTAATGCTGAAGGCTATCCGCTTGATTGCCTACTTGCTTTGGCTAAGGGTAACTGATCTGCCAGTTTCCACAAATGCCTGCTTCAAAGCCTTAAGCTTTTCTGTTGAACTTTTTGCTCCAGCAGTACGCATAATGGTGATTGAACTTGGGAAATACACGGCAACGAAGCCCAATTCCTCCAGATAACCCACACCAACGGTTGTTTTCAAATCTTCGAAGAAGAATATGCCATCAGATTCGCCAGCGAATGGATATCGCTCTGCAAAGAATCTTCCCGACTCTTCTACAACAGCTTCAGTTGGTGAAAGTAATAGGAGGGAAGATTCCAATCCGGAAGGTTGAAAACTGTAAATTACATTCAGCAACTTCGCGTTCTCACCTTTATAAAGGAGCCCATTACTGCTTTGCTCCAGTAAGGCACGCTTTTCCCTGCTTTTTACAGCCGCCATTGTGATGCCAAACTCGGCAACGGGCTCTATGCAAAGTTCACTGTAAGGAACAACGGTAACTTCCGAGCTGATTGTAGATCCGTTTACCACGGCCTCTATGGTGGTGTTACCAATTTTTCTTGCGGTAAACAATCCGGCGGCATTGATCGTGCCGACGCTTAGATCGCTTGAACTCCAGGTGGCTTTAGCAGCCTCGACGCTTGAGCTACCTTCATTAAGTTTAAATTGATGCGTCTGATCATAGTTCAAAGAGACTTTGTCCTGATCAAGGGTTGTACTTGGTTTGTCGTCTTTTTTGCTACAGGAAATGATGAGTAGTACCGGGACGAGGAGCGTTAATAGCTGTTTTTTCATGTTGATTGTCTTTTTACGTTAAGGACCTTTTATAATAAGGTTGCAAGATAATAGAATATCCGACGCCTGACTGCCCGCTTCAAAAATGATACAACTGACAATAAGTGTTAGGTAATAGCCCGAAATACCTGTGGATTTTTTCACGGGAGAAAACCATCCCAGAGAATATAAAGCAGGATTATCTGAAACAAGCACGGTCATTGGGCGACAATGTAGATGAACTGGTTTGCACCGAGCAGGGGAAACCTTAACCTACTTTGCCGGCGGCCAGGCTTGCAGCAGTCGCCGGATCACCACAATCTCGGCAACATGGTATGCAGTATGGTCGGCGAGCTGTAGGGCTTCACGCAAAAGGGTTTGTCCATCGCCATGCGGAAAAGGAGTATAAAGATCCCCCGCTCTTAAAAGCTGAATAAATGCTTCCAAATCAGCTGCAAAAGCCTGTACACTTTCTTCAAATGCCGCATTGTCCTTAGGTGCGACTTCTTTAGGCCAGTAGTCATCCGGCCAGTTTAAAGCTTGATAGGAGGGATTCCGGCAGAAGTCGAGCATATCTGCTTGTGCAATCCGGATGTGTTCCACTAATTGCCAGATGCTATAGGGTAGGTTTTCCGGTACTTTAGCCAGCAACGCTTCATCCAGACCAGCAGTTGCATCTTCAAATCCGACATGTGCAGTGCCACCCCGTAGTAGTTTTTCAAGCTCAGCAACGAGCAACTGATTGTTGTTATCCATAGCCATTGTTTTAGATAGTCAACAAACGATCAGCTGTTTAGTTGAAAATAGCGACAATATGTTTAAGGCATATTTCCCTGATCTTGTCGCCGTTCAAACCAACGCGGCTGTTTGTAGGTTTAAATGATGTCCAATCTTTAATAAAGCAACATGAATACAACTGCTTCCTTGCAAACACCCGAGGTTACTAAAAAATTGTTACCCATCATTCTGGCTACATCCATCTTCATGCAGATGCTGGATTCAACAATTCTGAACACTTCGTTGCCGGCTATTGCAAAGGATCTTAAGGAGTCACCCTTGAACATGCAGAATGCGATCATCAGTTATGTGCTTACCCTGGCAGTCTTCATGCCCGTGAGTGGCTTTCTTTCAGATAAGTTCGGCACTAAAAAGGTCTTTATCTTTTCACTGATTCTATTTAGTGCCGGTTCGCTGTTTTGTTCCCTGTCGCAGAACCTGACCGAACTCGTGGTCGCCCGAATGATTCAAGGGTTAGGCGGCAGCTTGATGACGCCCGTGGGTAAGCTTGCCTTGATCCGGACCTTCCAAAAGCATGAGCTGCTAAAAGCGATGAACTTCGCCATCATTCCGGCGCTGATTGGCCCTGTGCTCGGCCCGCTTGTTGGCGGTTACATGGTCGATTACCTGTCCTGGCACTGGATCTTTCTGATTAATATACCCATAGGTGCGCTGGGCATCGTGTTAAGCCTGAAGTACATGCCCGACTATAAGTCGCCTATTATCGATTTCGACCTGAAGGGATTTCTCATATTTGCTGCGGCCTCTTTGCTGCTTTCCATCGCTTTAGAGCTCTTCGGCAATACCGTACATGTTACCCCGGTATTGCTGGTGTTGTTGTTAGGCTTCTTAATGCTGTACTATTACTACCGCCATGCTTCACGGGATGATAACCCAATTTTCCCATTGGACCTCTTCAAAGTCCGTACGTTTAGGGTGGGTATCCTTGGTAATCTCGCGACCAGACTGGGCATCAGCGCCATTCCGCTTTTGCTGCCCATGATGATTCAGATTGCTTACGGACGCTCTGCTGTTACATCAGGTTGGATTGTGGCACCAATGGCGATTACAGCCATGTTTGGCAAGTCGGCCGTGATCGGGATCTTAGACCGCTTTGGTTACCGTGCCACGCTGATGACAAATACCTTCATCATCGGCTTCCTGATCTGTAGTATGGCTATTCCTGCGGTTAGTGCTTCAATTTACTGGTACATGCCGATTATCGCTTTGCTGGGTTTCTTCAACTCCATTCAGTTTACCGCTATGAATACCATTTCCATCGCTGACCTCCGTCAGTACCAGACCAGCAGTGGAAACTCCCTGGTATCCGTTAATCAGCAGCTAGCGCTCGGTTTTGGGGTTGCTTTTGGTTTATTGGTATTGAAGTTCTTCCAGGGGGATGTCAAGTTGATTCACGACGAGATTCATAATGCCTTTAGGTACACGTTTTTAGTTGTTGGTAGCTTGACGATTTTGTCAGGTGCAATCTTCAGGCGCTTGCATTTCAAAGATGGGGATAACATGAAGTCAGAAGAGGGGCATTAGTTTCCATTCAGCGCATAACCTTAACAGCACCTTTATGTTCCTGCAACAAGACCATACATTTTCCTGAGAATAATTTGTTAAACTTGAGTGTTTAACGTTCCTTCATGAGAAAATTAAGTTCCACGATGCAGGGTTATCTGCTTTGCCTGCTACTTTTATTTATATGCAGCCCTGCAAGTTCCCAAACCCATGATCCGGCTGCCCGCCTCCAGTTGTTTGAAACACTTGAAGCTAACCTGCGGAATAACAGGGCCCTTCAATCCACTGCTCAACAACTAAACGAATTGAAAGTCCAAGCTATAGCAGCTCAGGACGACATCTCCCATGCCAGGAGCCGCTATGATCTTTTGATAATACGTGACAAGCAAACAGAAGATAGCCTGTATTTCCAAAACAGTGCTTTCATGGATACCCTTATTGATAGCCGAAGTACATCACCTACACTGAAGGTGCTGATGTACCTCCTTCGGGCACACCGCTTGGCCGCGTTTGAAGTGCGTCCCCAACGGTTCAATACTGCGGCTTATAGAAGTTCAAAGTTGAAGGTGGACTATGCAGCATTATCATACAAACAACGTAATGAAATGATTGATGGTGATTATGCTTCAGCACTCAAAATCAATGCAGTAAAAGGGAACCCAAGTGCATTATCCTGGTTGCCTATAGATCCCGAGTGCTTGACCCTTAATGAAAGTCTGGAAGACATCGTTCGAGCAGCCCAAATTGTATGGTTCAGCCAGCGGTACAATGATCCTCCATCTATACAGTCGCGCAAAAACAAAATGCTGCAGCTATCATCGCCTGCATTCCGAAAAAAACTCGATAGCTTAAGCATGAAAGTAGACCAGCAGAACCCTAGTGCTTTGCTGGCTTACCGGAACTGGATACATGAGACGCAGCGTAATCCTGAAAAGAGCACGTTTGTTGAAGCACTAGCACGCCAGTATATGTACAGCACCACAACCAACGACAGTATACAAAGTGAAGCATACGTTAGGTATCTCCAGAACAGCAGTACATCAAAATACCAGTCGGTAAAATTACATGCCATCTACCAGCTTTGCCTGCTCTGGAATGAACAGGGAAATGGGTATGCTGAACATCCTCAGTTCCAGTTCCACCGTAAAAAAGCACTCGATTTATATGAGCAGAACGCAGAAGCGTTTAAAAACCATCCTGTTTACGATCAGCCACTTGCCGACATGGCCAGGCAAATACGTGCAGCCGGAATACAGGTGGTCCTGGAAGATAAGCAATTGCCAGATCAGCAGATTCCAATAAAGGTAAAATATAAGAATACCGCCGTCTTGTATTATCGGATTATCCGGATTACTGCTGCTGAAGGTGTAGATAAGTTAAACGAGAAGTTTGATCCGGCATGGCTGACCGCAAGACCGGTTGCGCAGGGAAGCTTCGACTTATCGCTCCCGGACGATCACCAACTTCATGATGCAAAGCTGAACCTTCCTAAACTGCCGATAGGTTCGTATCGACTGCTTTTTGCAAAGCATGTCCTCGGCGAGGATACCACCAGCCTAAATGGATTAACGTTTCAAGTGACCTCCATTGCGGCCATAAATGATGATAAAAAGATCTTCATCTTAAATCGCAGTACCGGTGTACCATTAGCAGGTGCCAGGGTTCAGTACCTGCAGCAGCTGGGCAGTAAGAAGCAACCTGCCGTATTCAGGGTGAAAAAAGACGGCCATGTGGATTTGCCAGAGCAACCCGCAGGAAGTTTACTCATCAGCAAGCCTGGAGACACTTTGCGGTATACCATCTACGATAGCGGCTATCGTACCGCTCGGATGGGGCAAGATCAGGATGATGCGGATGACTTGTTAGATTTCTATTCAGACCAGCTCAGAATGGAAATATTCACGGATCGAAGCATTTACAGGCCTGGACAAATTGTTCATTATAAGCTTATCCTGATGACCAGAAATCCGAAAACTCAACAACCAATGCTGCTGAACAAAGAAAATCTTGGCTCAGCCACCTTCGCACGATGGATGAAAGCATTTGTGAAAAATGGAGATAACAAGATTAAACTTACGGACCCGTTTGGTAAGGTCATCGACTCCGCGATCATCACGATCAATAATTTTTCAAGTTTTGCAGGATCATTTATAATCTCAAAACAAGCGGCACTGGGTTCCTGGTATGTTCGGCCTGCTACAAACTACACGGCGAGCAATGCTGGTGGCTTCAGGGTTGAAGAATACAAGCGTCCAACGGTTGAGCTTAGCATGGAAAAGCAGCAAGAGATGCGCTACCCAGGACAGCGGATCGACGTGAATTTGAAAGTGCGGGCATTTAGCGGCGCAACGCTGAACAATACACCAATTTCGTATACCATCACACGTAACTTTTATCATCCATGGGATCAGCATCGGGGAAGGCTGTACACGGAAATTCCTGCGATGCATAAACTTGCCGATACGACCCTTTATACGGATGCAAAAGGCAACGTGTCATTCTCGATAGATGATGCAGCATTGCGCAAATACGATATCAAAGACGATCAGAGATACCAAATCCGCTATAGCATCATCGCAAAAGCTGTTGATGCTACGGGAGAAAGCACAGTACTGGAGGCATCCATCGATGTTTCTTCACGTCCCGTGGATATCGCTGTTGATGTCGAGGAGACCTACGACCGGCAGAACCTATCAGATCTACCGCTGGAGACAACAAACATCTTTGAAGGGTTGTTATCTCGACCAGTACATGTGCAACTTTTCCGTAATGGCGCTACTTCAACAGATACAAGTCTTGTCAAAACACTGGTTTTGGATACCGTTGTGTATACAGGAAAAGGAGGGAAGATACATTTGTCGAAAGACAAAGTTAGCACTGGCTATTTTCATCTGGTCCTTACTTCGATGGAAGGTGGTAGAACATTGGGCTTTACGGAATACAACTTCAGCGTTTTTGATAGCAAGTCCATTGCAGTACCTGAAGCAGATGTTAACTACATCGCAGCAAGTACGGTAAAGCCGGGAGAGGAGATCACCTGGTACAGTTCCGGGAAAAAGGACAATTATACCATCTACAAGGTGATGTACAACGACGGCTCGGATGGGCGAAAAGTCATCAGCATCTACATGACCAAGGCGGAGCAAGCAGGGTTAAGAACCTGGACTTTCCGGGTTCCAAAAAAGATTGTGGGTAAGCTTCTGCTTCAAAGAATCAGCGTCAGCGACAATGAGATCAAACGGTTTGAAAAAGAGCTCTTAATTGAGCGCAAGGAAATCGCAGAAGAACCTGCTGTTGTCGTGGAAAATTATCGAAGCATTTTGGCGCCTGGAGCAAAGGCATCGGCAAAGGTTTCTCTGAAAACTAAAGACGCCAAAGTAGCGTCGGAACTACTGACAACCGTTTACGATGCTACATTGGATCAGCTGAACAAGCACCGTTGGCATTTGCCGACTATGGATGCGCCACAGGTCTATCTTGCAAATCCCTGGAGTTATACGATCACGAATGAACGTTTGAAGGGCGATGTTCCAGCGAATCAGCCATGGATCTACCCTAAAAAGTACGCTACAGCGGATTTAACCCCTTTGCTGATGGGCCGGGCAATGGATCTCGAAACATATCAGAAGATGTCCTTAAACGAGGTAGTCGTAGTGGGTTATGCCCAGCGTAGTCAGCGTATTCAACTTCGGGGTAATACCTCCCTGGCCGGAAATAAGCAAGCATTAATTATTGTGGACGGTAAAGTCTTCGTTGGGGACATGGACAGTCTGGATCCAGCTCGCATTCGGGATATGGTCATTTTAAAAGACCAAGAAGCTGTTGCAATTTACGGTAGCAAGGCTGCTCATGGTGCTATTGTGATCAGTACATCGGGCAAAATCGTTTTGCCTGGCATGGAAGACGTTCCAGTTAAGATCAGGAAGAACTTCAACGAAACGGCGTTCTTCCATCCGCAGCTTCAGGCAGATCGCGATGGGTATTTTAGTTTCAGTTATACCATGCCCGAAAGTGCTACAACCTGGAACTGGAAGATGCTTGCCCATACCGCAAAGGGTACATTCTCCTACCTGGAGCGAACCATACAAACGCAGCTGAATTTAATGGTTCAACCAAACGTACCAAGGTTCCTCTACCAGGGCGATCAACTACAGATTCAAAGCAGAATCAGCAACCTTGATACACTGGCGATTTCTGGTACGGCAAAGCTGAAGATTGAGGACGCGGTGACGGGAGCGGATTTGACTTCGATCATTACGGCTGAAAGTAATTTTGCATTCAGCCTGCAAGGCAAAACATCTACTGCCGTCACCTATGCCCTTCGTATTCCGGCAAAGCAGACCAACCCACTCAAGGTGATTGTAACCGCAACAAGTGGTTCCGTGGCAGATGCAGAAGAGCATATTTTACCCATACTTTCTACACGCATATTTCTACAGCAGCAACAGCCTATAAAGAATGCCGGACAAACAGCTGCAGGTATCGCTGCACCAAAACTACCTGCTGATGCTGAACTGCAAGGCTTAAGTGTTTCCATCAATCAAAAACCTACCGCCTCCCTACTGTATGCGCTACCGTCGCTCGCTAACGGTCGTTCAGAAACGGCAGAACAGATCTTTGATAAAATCTATGCCCATATTGTTGCTATGAATTTGCTGCAGCGGGACACGACCTTGCGTTCAGCTTTTATGAAATCTAAAGATTCGGCTGAGCAGGCTGAGGACTCAACGCATGTCTTACTAAAGGAAATTACAGCAGACCTTATGCCACGGCTGGGCTTAAACACCCATGTTGCAACCCAACAGCGTGCCTTGTCTGCATTGTTAGACTCGGTAACTGCACGCCAGAAGGTTGGCCAGCAGTTGGAAAAACTCTATAAACTTCAACAATCCGGTGGTGGTATGGCCTGGTTTGATGGGGGTCGACCGAATGCGGATGTCAGTGCATATGTACTCGCGGGTTTTGGCCGGTTACAACCACATTTCGGATGGATGAATCTCGCTAGTGATCCATCGTTTGATACCTTTTTACAAAAACTGCTGGCGGATCAACGTGAACTGGCAACAACAGGTAAAACAGGTTTCATGAACCTGAAATCCTTGTATGCGGTATCTTACTGGTTGAAAACGTACCCCTTGACGGCTGCCAACCAGGAAGCAGCAGCGCTGCAATTGGAAAAGGCCTGGTCGGCCGCGAATACGCTGAGTCTGGAACAACAAGCCCTGCTAATTATAAACACATTCCGGTATGTAGGGCCTAAGCATCGTCTGTATGCAAAAGCCTACGAACAACTTGAAAACATCCGGCAGTTGGCTATTGAGGATGAGCAGAATGGCCTGCGCTGGAAAGCGATCGCCGATGGGGAAAATATGGACCGCTCTGCGGAAGAAACCTTAGCGCTGGTTGCTGAAGCTTTTGAGGAAAGTGGAAAGTATGATGGCCTGGATGCAAAGCTAGTTAAGTGGTTGCTGACCACCAGATCTGTCGAAAGCTGGCAGACGATGGCTGGTACTGCTGCAGCGATCGGACTATTGCAAAAACAGAAGATTGACCTTCAGGAGGGTACAAAATCCATGGTCGTAAATGTTGATGACCATGTGCTAGTGGTCTCTGATGATCTGCTTAAAGGTAAGCCGATGGACTACATTTCCCTAAAGGAGATTCCCAAAAACATTAAAGTGTCTGCGACAGGTACAGGAACAGCAGGTGATTTAACCTGGTATTACTTTGCGAACCCGGATCGGCAGGAACACCTCAACAAAGCACTCAAAATCGAAAAAGCACTCTATGTTTCTCGCGCCGGAGAAGGTTTGCAAAAAATAACACCGACGACTGTGTTGAAGGCAGGGGAGCGGGTGCAAGTAAGGCTTAAAGTAGAAACTGCTACCAATCTTAAGTTCGTACACATAAAAGACGGACGCGCAGCAGCCTTTGAGCCTCAGCAGGTCAAGAGCGGCTATCAATATACCGAAAAAGTCGGTTTTTATCAGGTGACCAGAGATACCGGTGCGGAGTTTTTTGTTGAAATGCTACCCCGGGGTATTACTGAATTCACGTATGATTTAGTTGTTGCGCAGGGTGGAACTTTCCATAACGGACCTGCAACTGTGCAATCTATGCACAAGCCAGGATTATCGGCTTACAGCGACGTGTCTCAAATAAAAGCTAAATAACAGCCGTTAAGACAATAAACCAGCGGCACAAATTTATATTTGCAAGTACTTACAACAAGAAAAATGGAAGCACAAATTATCGAGCTACTTACTAAACTAAAAACAGCAAGTATCCAGTTTACCGATGTGATCGCGTTTATAGAATCACATTACCAGCATACACCCACCGCATTCAGGAACGGAGCAGTTTACAACGAAGCAACACAAAACCAGGGCAGTGCAAAGGTCTTCAGCTTCGCAAAACTCAACGGGCTAGAGCAAGCAGACACCCTACTCTTGTTTGCAGAACATTACAAAGCGGTAACCGAAAACCCTGAAGGTACAGATCACCAGAACATCAGGCAGTTCATGCTCCATGGCTGGGCAGGCATCACCTTTGAAGGTGAAGCGCTGGTCCGGATATAAAGAGGCGAAGCACTGGTAAGGATATAAAAAGGCGAAGCAATAGTGTGGCTATAAACTAGCTAGCTTCTCAGGTAAAAAAAGGAATTCAGTTGAAGCATCTTGCATCTGCTCAACTGAATATTATTTACAAAGTCAAACTGAGCTTAACCTGAAAGTTCGTTGCTTTCATTTTCTCCTTGCCAAAGGTGTAGCTGCCATTTTCCAGGGCCTGGTATCTGTTCTTAACGCTTCCGGAGACAACATCTAGTGCGATGCCTATCGCTTTTCTACGAAGCGTGAGCCCGAAATTTGTCTGCACGCCAAACCCAATCCGGTTCTTTACGCTTTCTGAATCGTAGTTATCGTCGTTTTCACCCGATAAATCATCGGTGAATGAAAAGTTGCGGGTATCATTACCTTCTTGATCCATCTCATAGTAGCTGACGTCGAAAAACCGGAAGGTGGGTGCCAGCTGTATACGTGCATCTACCACGACTTTCTCAATGAGGTTAAATGATACAACCGGGCCGATCTTCGTGGATGCTGCAACAGCGAGTGCTTCGCCGCCTGTTCCATAAGGCTGCCCATTTGCTGCACCATAGGCATCCCATTGGTCCAGTTCGTTGTAATTCAGGGAAAAGTAGGTCCAGTCAATTCCATAGTTTAGGGGTGCAATCAAGCTTCGATCCTGAAAATAGAAAATCCTGCCCATCTCCAGGACATAGCCTTGTGCAGCACCAAAATTCCCATCCAGGACATTTTGCTTTGGGCTTAGGTTAAATTCTAGATCACCTCCCAAAGCGTTTAGGCCAAGGCGTAAGTACCCGGAGCGAAATACAGAACGTGATTGCGCATGAACGCCGGCAATCATAAAGAAAGTCATGACAAGTAGAAGATAGCTTTTTTCATGTTCGTTAGTTTAGATAAAGAATTTAGGTTGTTGGTTCATTGATAAACTTCATCATTAATCATCAATTCAGAAATCACTACTTGTAGCGGTTTTTATTAGGATTAAGCCGTTTTGTTGTGGATACCTTGTTGCAGGCTGGACCGAAATTTGCAATAATGAAAATGATAACTTGCGCCCGCTTTTCAGGTTACAAGCAGCAATTAAACTACGAACCCATGAAATTTAACTTTGTCTTTTCCATCCTTTTTCTTGCAAGTTGTATTTGCGTTTCTTGCGGCTCCAATTCAAAAGATGCCGTAAATACCGGAAGCAGACAATCAACAGACAGCTCGAGCGTATCCGGGATTCCTTCTCCTGCGGTGACTGTACCTGCAGATTCACTCATTGTAGCTGGACGTTCCATTGGCGATCTAGAACTCGACACAGATGCAGCAGGAATAATGAACAAGTATGGTCGGCCGGACGCAGGAGATGCAGCTATGGGGAAAGCCGTGTCAACCTGGTTTGAAGGGCATGATACTGCAGGATATTCACTATCTATTTTTACATCGAAAGATGTAGGTAACAGTGAGACCGCCTTGATCAAGCAGGTTCGCGTTACCGCGCCCAGCTATAAAACCGAGCAGGGCATTGGAACTTCTGTTCTGCTTTCCCAATTAAAAAAGAATTTCAATCTGCAACAGCAAAAAGGATATAAATTGAACCAGCAAGAAGTAGAGGTTTATGCCGACTCAGCTGGGATAGCGTTTGAAATTGACAAACAGGGGAGATGTATCGGCATCGTCGTGTATCCCGCAGGATCGCTTCATCCAGATACCTACGCCAGGTTTCTTCCAGGCATGCAAATTAAATAGCAGCATCGTTGGACAAGCTTAAAACTTTCTTCAATTGGAGTACAGGTAAAGATTCGGCTATGGCTTTGTATCTTTTGCTACAAGACCCCATGTACAGTGTTGACATGCTGGTCACTACTGTAAATCATCACCATGATCGTGTAACTATGCACGGCCTACGACGGGAATTGCTAATGATGCAAGTAAAAGCATTGAATATTCCGGCCGTGACGATTGAATTACCTGAACAACCGGACATGGCTACATACGAATCTGCAACCGGCGCAGCGCTAAACGCATTGAAAGCTCAACATTTTGATCGTGCGGCTTTTGGCGACATATTCCTGGAGGATTTAAGGGCTTATAGAGAACAGCAGATGGCTGGATATGGCTTCAAGACGATATTCCCTCTATGGCAAAAAGACTCCAAGTTACTATTACAGGAGTTTATAAGCCGGGGATTTCAGGCTATTGTGGTCTGCGTAGATGCGAACAAGCTTGATGCCTCCTTCGCGGGCAGATTGATTGACGAAAGTTTTATCGCAGATCTTCCTGAAGGTGTTGACCCATGTGGAGAAAACGGAGAGTATCACACCTTTTGCTTTGATGGTCCAATTTTTAAGACGCCGATTCCATTCAGGATTGGGGAACGGATATACAGGGCGTATGATGCACCTGGAGACGCAGGAAAAGCAGAATTCTGGTTTTGTGATATACTAGCGCCATAGCTCACCGGGGAACAAAAAAGCCTATACCAGGAGTCGACAAGCCATTACCTAGGTGTTTAGCCCTGTTAACCCCTTGTCGCCCCCCTGTATAGGCCCTGTGAACACCTTGTTTACTTCGATATTGTTGCGAAGCCAATTGCTGTTTATTTCACACGTTCCACATACTCGCCAGTACGGGTGTCTACTTTAATTCTGTCGCCTTGGTTCACGAACAAAGGAACTTTAAGTTCTACGCCGTTTTCAGTAGTTGCGGTCTTTAGTGCGCCTGAGGAGGTATCACCTTTTACAGCTGGCTCAGAATAGGTAATCTCAAGCTCAACAAAGTTGGGTGCCTGCGCCATAATTGGTTCTTCACCTTCCAGAGAAACCAAAACATCCATGCCTTCTTTGATGAATCTTGCCGACTGTCCAAACAAAGCTTTTGAAACGCTAAATTGTTCAAAAGTGTTGTTGTCCATTACTACGAAATAATCACCTTCCTCATATAAGTATTGGTAGTCGTTGGTCTCTACGCGACAAATCTCTACTTGCTCGTCTGTGTTTAAACGTGCTTCAACGATACGTGATGTTTTTATATTACGAAATTTACCTAAGTAGAATGCTCCACCTTTCCCTGGTGTACGGTGTATAAATTCCACAACCGTTACCAGCTCCCCGTTGAACCGTAATATATTTCCTACTTTGATTTCAGATGCCTTAGCCATATTGATTTAAAATTTGTGCCCAAATATAGATGCTTATTTGAATTAATACGTGCAGCGGCAATATATTGTTGTTGTTCTAGACTGGAATATGAACCGATTTCTTGTCATAAGACAAGTGCATAAGTGGTATGATGCATTAGTTTTGAATATCGGGAATGATGCACATGGCCGCCGCGTAATCATATGGCCTAATCACTTAAATTTAATCTTGAATCATGGAAAGACTTGAATTTACAACTGAAATCAATGCACCGGTAGAAAAGGTGTTCAACACCATGCTGGCACCGGAGACCTATAAACAATGGACGGCAGTGTTCTCGCCAACGTCAGCCTATGAAGGCGAATGGGCGCAGGATGCAAAAATCATGTTCACCATGTTAGATAACGATGGCAAACGTGGGGGGATGGTCGGAATTGTTGAGCAGTATGTACCAAACAAGGTTGTGTCCGTCCGGTTTATTGGTGTACTGGATGGTGACAACGAAATCACAGAAGGTGATGCCATTCAGTCCTTTGTGGGGAATTATGAGAACTATTACTTTGAAAGCATCAATCACGGCACAAGCGTCCGCGTTGAGGTGGATGTAGATGCGGAATACCGCAGTTATATGCTGGAGACCTATCCACGGAGCTTAACAATCCTGAAGCAAATCGCCGAAGCTGATGAAAACTTACGATAGTATTTCCGCCTATATTGAAGCTTGCCCGGCTGAACATCGAACGCTGCTCGAACAACTTCGCGCCATTATTCAAAAGAATGTACCTACTGCCCAAGAGACGATCAGCTATGGCATTCCAACTTTCAAACTTCGCGGAAATCTTATCCATTTTGGCTTAGCGAAAAAGCATATAGGACTGTATCCAGGCGCTGCCGCAGTTGAAGCTTTCAAGGAAGCGCTTGGAGCATACAAGACAAGCAAAGGTGCCATTCAGTTGCCGCTAGAAGAGGAGCTGCCAATAGGTCTAATCGAAGACATCCTGCGCTTCAGCGTTGCAGCGCAAACAAAGTCGGCATAGAGGCAACTGCATAACCTTACCAGTATTTCATTAGCTTTTGCGCAGATATGGATCTTGCATGCTATTAATGTTTCGTATTTAAGTGTTTAACCTGCTGCAGCTTAAATTTATTTCCGATCTTCAGGTATGGCTACACGGAGAATAACGTTTTTGCTGCCCTTACTGTTGAGTTTAACTTTTTCCGCTTGCGGACAGCAGTCGAACGATGGCACCTATTCATACAAATCACCATCAAGGGACGGTATAGGAAAGGTCTACATGGACCGGGAAATTGCCAGTGTCATGAGCTTTGATGGGGTGGACTGGCTGGAGCGAAACAGCCGCACCACAGAAGAAAACACCAATCTTGCAATCAAAAAACTTCCCATAACCAAGAACAGTGTTGTTGCTGACGTAGGTGCCGGCTCGGGCTTTTATGCATTCAGGATTGCGAAACGTGTTCCGGAAGGCAAGGTTTATGCGGTAGAAATTCAAGACGACGCCATAAAATATCTGGTGGAAAAAAGTAAATCCTTGAACTTGAACAACGTTCAGGTGCTAAAGGGCAGCATCAAAAGCACGGGTTTGCCGGACAGCAGCATAGATCTTCTGATTATGGTGGATGTTTACCATGAGCTGGAATTCCCTATGGAATACCTGCAGTCCATCAAGCGGGCGCTAAAACCGACAGGAAAACTCTTGTTGCTTGAATATAAGGCAGAGGATCCGGCGGTAGAAATTAAGGCGGCACATAAGATGAGCGTTAAACAGGTGCAGCGTGAACTTTCTGCTAATGGCTTCCGTATGGTTCAGCAAGGTAGCTTTCTACCACTCCAGCACTTTTTAGTTTTTGAAAAGCAGGAATCAGCAAACATTAAACGTAAGTAGGGGTTTTTAGCTAATATTGCATAATCGCCAAATTTCTATGAAACAATACCTTATTACCGGCTACGACCATACAGATACTGAAGCATTGGAACGCCGAATGGGCGTGCGTGAGCTGCACCTCGAACGTGTTCGTAAACTTAAACAAAGCGGAAATCACATTCTTGGCGGCGCGATATTGAATGATCAGGGAATGATGATTGGTTCAATGATGGTCATGCAGTTTGAGACGGAAGAAGCATTAAACGAGTGGTTGGAGCACGAAGTTTACATCACCGCAAAAGTTTGGGACCGGGTAGACATACGCCCGTTTCGTGTAGCCGAGTTATAGTTCGCAACAACCGGATCAGCTATGCATGTTCTTGAGCTTACCCTTAAGCAGTTTCTGAGTAAAACGAATCAGGAGCGACCGGAAATTACCGGTGGCTGTGTGTTAATGACGAATGCCAGCCTTACTGCTGCAATGATCCTGATGGGCTTGCGCATCAGCCTGAAGAAATCAGGCGCAACTGCCGACAGACGTTTTCTGAGGGCCAAAATTAAAGCACTTTCTTCCATCCAGATACATTTGGCAGACGCTGCAGAGGCAGACCTACTGGCCTTTGATGAATATCGCAGCATATTGAAATCCAAGGCTAAAAGTCGGCCGCAGAAACTTGAAGCTGCGTTGGAGCAGGCGACAGATTCGCTGCTGTCGATCTGCAAGGTCTTGAACCAGGCAATATTTCACACAAATGAAAGCAAGTCTTACACACATGTATCGGTGCTAAGCGATATCATCGCTGGCAAGCTAATCTTGGAGGCGGTGTTCAATGCCCTGATCGCACTAGCAGAAGGAAATATGAATGCTATGCCGGAGCAAGCGAAAGCAAAGTATGATCGCTGGAAGGATCGCCTGCAAGCGGTTTAGAACGCTTCGTTGAGCCCCAGAAATAAGCCACTTCTGCCGAACTTACCAAAGGCATAATCAATGCACAAGTTAGTGCGCGTCGCCTTATTAAACAATACACGGAGCCCTGCACCCCCTCCCGGTTGCCATTTATCAAAGAGTTTCGTGCCTCGTTCATCATTCGCCGTTTGGATGTTGAAAAAAGTAACCCCTGCTAAGAACTTGTTTCTGGTTATTGGAAAACGGTACTCCACTTCAGAATTGAAGTAATTAGTGCCTTTGAAGTACGCGATGGTGTAACCACGGCCACTTCTTGCACCTACATCTTTCCCAGGGCCAGGTAGCTCCAGGTAAGGTAAGTCGCCACTCACCAGGTAAGAGCCCCAGTTCCAAAAAGCGAGTACATGGTCTGGATTGCGCTTCGAAAGGCTCCAATATTTACGGAAATCTGTGGTAAACTGTACCGCATTCTTCGAACTGCCCATCCAGCTTTGATTTAACCTAAAGCCGGCATCTGCATAAATGCCCTTATACGCCCGGTTCTGGTTATCCCGGGTGGTGTACTGGATATTAAACAACAAGCCATTGGCGCTATATCCGCTTCTCTTGAAGCCATGCTCATCCATGTAAATGTTGTAAGGGGTAAGCTCAGTGTTTGAATTCCGATCTTCCACGTTACGCCTGATGTCAAAGGACACCCCCGCACCAAAGAATAGATTTTCCCGAACCTGTTTATACACCTTCTCTCGAAAGTTATAGAATTCTGCGTGCAATACATACGGTGTCCGGTCGGGGTTTTTTAAGGCTTCATCTTCAGCACTCGCGTATGAGCCATGTCCAATGCCCAGACCAAAGTCGGGCGTAACGGTTTTAGCAGCGACAAGGCTACCCTGTAGATTCCATTTGTTTCCGGGGGTAAACACGTTGTGACTTAGATAGACATATAGAATACCCTTTGTGGTAATAGAGGCAGAGGTTGCAGCCACCGACATCAAGGTGTTGGGATCTCTGCCAAGTACACGTCCCGCGACGGCTTTAATGCCGATTTGGGCACCGATGCTAGGATTGTAAGCAACGTTCGGCATCAGCGTGATTCCAGACTTCTTCTTGTATGGGTTAACAGGCTTGTTGGGCGTGAAAATACTCCTGATTGCATCCGCAACATCATACTGCTTGTAAGTGGAGTCTGCGGGTTTAATGGCTTTGACACCGCCTTTGCCCAATGAATCCGATTTAAGACTGTCCACAGTGTTCTCCGTCTGGCTAAAGACCATTAAAGGTAGCACCATTAGGAGCGTGCAAAGGAGTATATTCTTCAAGGTAACAGTTGTTTAAGGTTAAATGGTTAAACTAATCTTTCGGCTCCATATTCGAGCCTGCTGCGGGATACTTCAGGGTATCCTTTAGTTCCATGATTTTCTCCGGACTGAAGTTTGGAATCTGAAGATCACCAGCTTCCCGCCATGCTTTCACGGTGTCTTCCGCCGCTTTCGTTTTCTCGGGAGACACACCGGTATCTTTCGCAAAGTAAAGCGTTTGAGAAGGGAAGGCAAAGCCACTGCCGGAAGCCTCTACAACCTCCATAAAGCGCAGATACAAATCTTCCTGAACCTCAAGGAACTCGTCATTGCTGATGGTTTTAATGTATGAAAATACCTCAAGCTTCAATGCATCCGGGGAAAAGCCGACGAAGCGAATCCTGGGTCCCGAATCTACCTTAGGATGCGCAAACAAGATCTTGCGAAGCTCTACCAGGAGAAAACGTAATTGTTCAGGCGTCGTTTCATACCTCAGGCCCAACACAGGATTAAACAGGAATTTATCACGCGGGGCGAAGTTCTCAATTTTAGTGGAAGAAAGTTCACCATTTGGTATGCTAACGATCGTCCGATTTAGTGTTCTGATCTTAGTGGTGCGCATGCCGATCTGTTCAACGGTACCTAATACACTACCTGCTAAGCAGAAATCGCCCACACGAACTGGATGGTCCGCGATTAAGGTCACGCTACCCACAAAGTTTTCTACGGTTTTCTGGGTACCCAGCGCGATAGCGATACCGCCGATACCAAGTGCTGTTAGCCAGGTGGTAACATCCCAGCCGAAGGTATCCAGAATGATGATACTGCCGAATACCACAAGGGCAACTTTCGCAGCGCGTCTTAGAAAAAGTAATGCCGATACACCCGACTGGTTGCCGTGGTGCAGCATACGTTTTTCTACCAGCCGCGTAATGAAATCCAGCAATTGCCAAAGCAATAAAAGAAAGGCGACTACACCGACGATGACGGTAAGATCATTAAGGCGCTGACGTACGATGATGGATATGCCCGCTGCACGGCTACTCACCACGAAGATCCAAACCGCAAGGTATAGGCGAAAGGGGAGGACAAAAGACTGGATGATACCGGCGGTTGCCTCTGTTCTGGCTTTCCGCCAAACTAAGGGGATCAGGTAAACCAGCAATCTGATGATTAAACCTGCGAGTACGTAAGCAACGACGATGATGAGTACCATAGCCAACCAATGTGCGACAGGAACACCGCCCCATTCGGTTTCTTCTAGGAAGCCTGGGGATACCTGTTCTACGATGGTAGGGTTTTGGACTATGGCAGTGTCTATTGGAACACGCTGAATTGTTTGGGAAGAGAAGAGCCAGATCGGAGCGCCAGCAGTATCTGTGATGCTTTCAAGAATAAGATCGAAGCTCTCACCGTTGACGGTGGCGGCGCCTACACGATCCTGATTAGGGCCAAGATTATCGTCCGGCAATCCGGCGGGGCTATCACTAATCCATGAATATGGATAGATTTTACCCTGATCAAGTATAAGCTGCAATGCCCTTGCAACCTTTACACTGTCGGGGGTTTTCTTCAGTTTGGTGTCTAAATTTAAGTACTTGGCTGCGGTTTTATATTCTTCCCTTGCCGCTGCTTTAATGAAGCCTTCAACGGTACCTCTGGGAAATCGCCTGCCCAATGAATCCGGGGCGTAAACAACAGGTGCCGCTGCCGAAGCGGTATCCTTACTCAATAGCTCTGCTTGTGCAGCTGCCTCCGATTGCGAAAATGCCAGAAAAGCCAGTGGAACTAGAAGCTTAAAAAAGAACATCAAAGGCTTGAATGGTTGTTTTGTGACTTGTTTAGACGGTACGCTTGTTACACTCATTTTATTCAGTTATGCTTATTATTTTACTTGATCTTTATTTTTCTGATCCATGGTTGCCATCACATTTTCCGGCCGGATATCTTGTGCAAGTTCTTCCAGCTCGGGATGATATGCATCTTCAATTTCCATTTTCTTGGCTATTGCTCTGACAAGGGTGATCAGGTGTGTAACCTCATGTTCGGAAAGTAATCCGACCTGCAGATGCAGATCCGCCCGCTTATCGGCCTGCAGATTCGCCCGGTTCTGACTGATCAACACGAATGTAGAGAGGAAGATCGCTTCTACTGAAGCAAACATGGCCAACACCACAAAAGACTCATCAAAAGGTGGGAGTCCGAGCAAGCCTAAATTCCAGATGATCCAAATGCCGAAGAGGCAAAGATGGATGTAAACGAAGGCCATGCTGCCTGCAAAACCCGTAATGACGTCGGCTATGTTATCCTGTGTAGATTTTTTACGCTCCTCCTGCTTTCGCTGTTCAAGCAGCGAAGCAATATTGCGCTCTACAATTTCAGCCATATGCGGCTGACTAGACGATTGTTCGACGGAGTTTGCCATAATATTAACTATAATAATATGTCTAACGTTGAAAATGTTTTAAGGCATACCGATAGCGCCTTAAAGTCGCGTTTTTATATTATTGATGCGCCAGTTTTGTCTTGGGTATTAAAGGGCTGACCTGGGGTTTAAAGCTATACTGATATTAATTTTAGCATGGCTGCATAACATAATTGTTAAGCTTTGACATTAAGTTTGGAATGATGGCTTAAAGTTTAATAACTTCAAACTAACTAGTGCTCAAATTGTTAAACTTTAAACTTTATCGTTATGATCGAACCGACTAACAACAGCCACAACACTTCACCAAACAACAAATCCCCTGAACAGGAAAGTGCGGGTGGAGGTACAAATATTTTAACAACAAGACAAGGACACCCTGTATATGACAATCAGAATACCCGTACTGTAGGTAACCGCGGACCGGCTACACTAGAGAACTACCAGTTCCTGGAAAAGATGTCGCATTTCGACAGAGAGCGCGTACCAGAACGTGTGGTACATGCCAGAGGTGCTGGTGCACATGGCGTGTTTGAAGCTTACGGTACTGTAGGCGAGGACCACATCTCTAAATACACCCGCGCAAAGTTCTTGCAGGAAAAAGGAAAGATCACACCGTTATTTGTGCGCTTTTCATCTGTAATCCATGGAGGGCATTCGCCAGAAACACTGCGTGACCCTCGTGGATTTGCCGTGAAGATGTACACAGAAGATGGTAACTGGGATCTGGTTGGTAATAACCTGAAGATTTTCTTTATCCGTGATGCGATTAAGTTCCCCGACTTTATTCATGCATTTAAACCAGATCCGGTAACAAATATTCAAAGTTCAGCAAGACAGTTCGACTTCATCAGCAATGCACCAGAAACACTGCATATGGTGACTTTCCTGTTTTCTCCATGGGGAATTCCGGCAAATTACCGCCACATGCAAGGTTCAGGTGTAAACACTTATAAGTGGGTGAACAGCGAGGGCGTTGGCGTGTTGGTGAAGTATCATTGGGAGCCATTGCAGGGCATTAAGAACCTTACTTCCGAGCAAGCATCAGAGATCCAGGCGAACAACTTCAACCACGCTACACAAGATCTTTATGAGGCCATCGAAAGAGGGGAGTATCCGGAATGGGAACTGAACGTTCAGATCATGGAGGATGGTGAACATCCTGAGCTTGACTTCGATCCACTTGATGATACCAAGCTGTGGCCGAACGACCAATTTCCATGGTATCCAATCGGTAAAATGACCCTGAACGGTAATCCTGTGAATTATTTCGCGGAAGTTGAACAGTCGGCCTTCGGAACAGGTGTACTTGTAGATGGACTAGATTTCTCTGATGACAAAATGCTTCAGGGTAGAACTTTCTCTTATTCTGATACACAGCGCTATCGGGTAGGTACAAATTACCTGCAATTGCCAATCAATTCACCTCGTAAACATGTTGCGACAAATCAACGTGATGGGCAGATGGCTTTTTACCAGGATATCGCTAAAGGTACGAACCCGCATGTGAACTATGAGCCATCAAGTTTGAACGGCTTGAAAGAAGCACCTAAGGCAGGCAAAGACCATACGCCTTATTATCAGGCTGCGTTGGTGAGACAGCGAATTGATCGTGAAAACAACTTTAAACAGGCCGGTGAGACTTACCGCAACTTCGAAGATTGGGAAAGAGATGAACTGATTGCGAATCTTGTTGGGGGTATCTCTGCTGCTGAACAACATATCCAGGATAAAATGGTAGAGCTATTCACGCAATGCGATGAGGATTATGGCAGAAGGGTTGCTGAAGGCTTGAAAATGAAAGCAGAAATGATGGCGAAGGAAAAGGCCAGTTTTGTTGATCAGCAAGGTGCTGATGGTGTGCAGCAAGCAAACACAGATTCAACTGAAGCTAAACCTTACTAAGCAGTTCATGGAAGATTATAATAGCCAGCTATTTGGCGCAGTGAGAACCGGCGATTTGTCCAAAATAAAAGAGCTTATCGAAAATGGTGCTGACGTAAATACAATTGATGCGCGGGGTTTTACCCCGCTCATCGTTGCATCCTACAACGAACAACTTGAAGCCACAAGGATGCTGCTTGAAGCCGGTGCAGATGTTAATGCCTACGATGCCGGCGGAAATACTGCTTTAATGGGGGTGTGTTTCAAAGGTTATCTACCCATAGCAGAACTGCTGCTTTCACATGGCGCGGATTTGAATCTTCAACATGGTAACGGCGGCACAGCACTGATGTTTGCCACGCTGTTCGGTCGGAATGACCTGGTCAGACTCCTGATGGAACATGGTGCAGATCTTAATATCAAAGACAATCGTGGACTTACAGCGCTTGACCTTGCAGTGCAACAGGGGAACCCCGATGCTGTACTGATTATGGAGGAATACATGAACATTTAAGTTTAACCTTACTGAGAATCAAATGGCTCAGAATATCAAATTGCGGCATTGTGGGACCATGGAGGTCTACAATAAACAAGTAGAAGCTTTCCCCGAATACAGAAGGGCACAAGCAAACATTGAAGATGAGATCGGCCAATTACTGGAACGCAAACGAACCTTTAGATTGGATACGCCGGTCACCATTTCAGTTGTGGTACACGTACTCTATAATCAAGCCGAAGAAAACATCTCAGATGAACAAATCTTCAGTCAGATTGAAGTCTTAAACAAAGATTTCCGTTCCAGGAATGATGACAAATCAAATGTGCCAGAAGTATGGACGGGTCTGGTTGCGGATGCCAATATTGAGTTTCGCCTGGCCATGGTAGATCCTTCCGGCAATACAGCTACTGGCATCACGAGGACGGAGACAGCCGTAACCGGGTTTGGAACAGACAACGCAATGAAGGCTAGTGCGACTGGAGGTATTGATCCCTGGCCGACGGACCGCATACTTAATATCTGGGTTTGTAACCTCGGCGAATCCTTGTTGGGCTATGCGCAATTTCCGGGAGGGCCTCCCGAAACGGATGGGGTTGTGATCGATTATCGGGCATTTGGCATCACAGGTACAGCTCGGGCACCCTTCAACCTTGGTCGTACCACCACACATGAAATCGGGCACTATCTTAACCTTTCGCATATCTTCGGAGACGGGAGAGGCAGCAGCTGTGCAGACACGGATTACGTGGATGACACCCCAAATCAACTCGGTCCAAATTATCAAAAACCCAGCTTCCCCTCTGTATCCTGTAACAATGCGCCGCACGGCGATATGTTCATGAACTATATGGATTATGTTGACGATGACACGATGTGTATGTTCACCGAAGGGCAGGCCGCCAGAATGAACGCAACGATCTTTGGTCCACGCGCAAGTTTGTTTCAAAATACATAAACTATGGTTGCATACCGGAACGATCAGCTCTGTGGCCACTGGATTCATTCCTTTGAAGAAGATGGCCCGGATGAGATGGTATATAGACCGCAGGGTTTTGACTTTCCAAGATCAAGAGGTAGGCGTGCATTAAAGCTTCAGGAGGATGGAAGCGTGTTGGACCTGAGTCCAGGAAGTACAGATTTACCCCAGGCCGTTGCCGGAGATTGGAACATCACTGCAGAAACGGTCAATATTCATTATACAGATGGTAGCGCTGAGCAGTTACCCATAAAGGAAGTAGGTCCAGGGAAACTTGTGATCCGGAAAACTTAAGCATTAAGACGCAAGCCCTCAACATGAAGACATTCGAGAAGTTCCTCGCGCAGATTAAAATGACCGAACAGCGGCTCTTCTATACCGGTGCCAGCGCGTTAGATGAAACACCCGATGCGGTTATAACATCAGAAAACAACTTTCCAGCGAGACCAGCGGAGGGACAAGCTCCTTTCACAGGTGTCGTATACCGCAAGTACATTTCCGATCGGAGAACGGATGAGGCAGACACAAAGCCTGTTAATCCTAAGCAAATTAATAATTACCTGCGTGAGCATCACGTAAACATCACTGAGCTGATCAATGATCGGCTGCTGCGGGAACGCATCATCAGTGGTGATGACACCCTTGACGTCAGTTACCTTGAAAAAGGTGTTCAGGCCGGACGTGCAGTATGCAGGATCAGTATCTATTCTCCTAATGGGGAAGAAGGTTTCGGCACTGGGTTTCTGATTGCACCACAAATTTTGATTACCAATCATCATGTGCTTCCGGATGTGAGTTATGCAAACGCTTCCTACGCGGAGTTCAACTATGAAAAAGGTGTAAATGACCTGCCCTTATCTGCCAAAGTATTCAACCTCGAGCCGCAAACGCTCTTTTATACAAATGAGGCACTAGATTATACCATCATTTGGGTAGGAGAAAAGTCTACGGATGGATTTGCCCGCATTCAGGACTTTGGCTACCTCCACTTAAATCCAAATTTAGGTAAGATCAAGGAAGGAAATGCAGTTTCTATCATCCAACACCCGGACGGGAAGATGAAGAAGGTAGCCCTTCGGCAGAATGAAGTTACTAATCTTGCATTGCCCAAATTCATCCGATATGTTACGGATACGAAAAGTGGTTCCTCGGGCGCACCGGTTTTCAATGATAAATGGGAGGTGGTTGCTGTGCACCATGCAGGCGTGCCGCGATACAATGAAGCAGGACAGATTCTAAACCGTTCAGGAGCGCTATGGGACAAGTCGCAAGGGGAAGTGCAGGTCGACTGGATTGAAAATGAAGGCATTCGGGTAAGTACCATCGTTTATGATCTTACAACCGTTGCTGCGCTTCAATTTCCAGTATTATGGCATCATTTCCAACCGATGCGGAATGTCGAAGACATCCGGAAATCTGTAGGCATTGATGTGGATGGGGTAGAAGGCAGCAATTATTACCCGGAAGCAGCCGATGCGGACCTCAAGCAACAATACTACTCCAGGCTTGCGGATCCTGCAAAGGCGACCTTTGAAGAAATCCACGAGCTGCTTTCCGATACACACCGCACACACCATAACTACAATCCTTCAAAATATGTATACCCAGTTGTTGACATTCATCCAGATGGGCAGCTCCAAGGCATATATTCCGGCAAGCCATTCAGCGTTCAGGAACTAATCTTAGCGGATCAGAAGGTCGATATCGAGCGACAGCTACGCTTTATTGAATTGGGCAAAGGAGACGAACTGATGGCCGCCAAACATTTCGATGAAGCAGTGGAATCCTTGGAAGCTGCACTCCCATATAATTGTGAACATGTCGTTTGCCAGTCCTGGTTCAACAAACAGGAGCCCATGCGTGGCGACCTTCATCATCTTTTTGCATGCGAGTCTGGCTGCAACAGCTTCCGGAATAACTTTCCTTATGCCGACCTCCCAAACTATCCGCTTGATGATGTTGAGAAAATAAGGTCTGAATGCGGCAATGCGGTGCAAGGACGCTTCGAGCCAGAGCGGAATAGAGGTATCGTTGCCAGGGCGGTACTGTACTTTTTGGTTCGTTACCCTGGCGCCATCAAGGTTTATGATGCTGCGGCAATTCAAACAATCATCAGCTGGTCTCAACAGGAACCCGTTACGCTGTATGAAAAACATAGAAACAGAGAGATTTGCCTGTTACAAGGAAATAGAAATCCGTTCATCGATTTTCCTGCACTCGCGACTACAATACGCTTCGACTTGCCAATGTAAACACTAATAAATGCATTATGGATCAGCAATCAATTCCCATTCTGGAAGGCTACCCGCAAGAAATCATCCGTAGATTAGAACTTAGGAACAAGCGGCGCCAGGAAGCACTTCCAGGTACCCTCGAAGGAAGACCATTACAGCTGGTCATGGAAGATCTGCTGTTATGGGACGAACCGGTTTTAACGATTAGTTTCAAAGGCGGTAGCACTGAACTGCACCGGCGCATTGCTGAAGTGGCTTCGGAATGGACGCAGCATGCAAACATACATTTCGACTTTGGCTACAATGAAGAAACCGGCGAATACCGGACCTGGGTAGCAGATGATACATCTTCCATTCGGGTGGGCTTCCAGGATCCCGGATACTGGTCCTTTGTTGGTACGGATAGCTTGGATCCTGAAATCTGTGCCACTGGCGAGATTACGTTAAATCTGGAAGGCTTCGATCGTGTACTTCCATCGAACTGGAAGGGGAAGGTACTACATGAGTTCGGTCATGCGCTGGGCTTTCATCATGAACATCAATCACCCGTTTCGAAATGTGACTTCGACTGGGACAAGCTCTATGATTATCTGGCAGGGCCACCAAACTTCTGGTCCAAAGAACAGGTGGATCACAACCTAAAGGAAATGCCTGCTGGCGGTCTGACGTTTTCCCCGTATGATAAATACTCGATCATGCACTATGCTTTTCCGGAATGGATGTTTGTCAGCGGAACTTCCTCTCCCTGTTATGTTTCGGAGCAAGGCACCTTATCTGCGCAGGATAAGATCATGGCTGCAGAGGCTTATCCTTCCGGAACAGACCAGATCGAAGTACAAAGGTCCGCGCGGGAGGAAGCCATCAAACTGTTGCTTAGCGCATCTCCTCAACTGCAAGTTGCTGAACAACAGCGGTTGAATGGTAGGGCTTATGCACTTGCTGCACAGACCTACGCCCGTCAGAGTATTTCACGACTCACGCAGCCGGATATCGCATATGAAGTGAAAAGGGCTATTCTATTTGCTGCAGGTCAGGGTGGAGAAGATCCCAGCAACCTTGGAGACCAGATCTCCCTTGGTAACTTGTTGCCTACAGATTACGCCTATCAGTTTCTAGCAGATCTGCTGGATGAAGTTGCTAAACGCTTTAATCCAGCTGCAGCTGTACGGTTGAAGGATGTGTCAGGCGCAAATACAGTATCGGATTGTATCGCAATGGTAAAAGGAAAGCTATGAAGCAGTTGAAAACAGTTATACTCGTAGCATGGGCGTTCATAATGATTGAACCCCTTGCAGGTTACGCGCAAAGCACCAGTTTTTTCAATAGGCTGGAGCTGCGTCAGTCTTTTGGTTCTGCGGGGACCAGGAATGCACCAGCAAGGTTTCAGTTGACAATTCCCCGGCATGAAGATGCTTCGTACCTCATTGATGGTGGCATCGGTCTTCCGATTGCCAACTATAAGCTTGGGAAATCCCTGAATGTAGAAGGAAAGCTCGTTGGTGAATATCACCGTAATACCATGATTGATGAAGCACAACATAGCTGGCAAACGGGTTTCTCCGGAACCATACGCACAAACATCATCAGAAATGTAGCACAAACAACTTACAAGCAGTGGTACTTTACACCTACAATCAAGTTTTCCAGGAACCTTCAGGATACGGCAAGTGCACTGATCTTCAATATGGATGCAATTCCCTTCCGTACCGGTGAAAAAGGCATCAATCTAAACACCTACACCATTCGGGGAAACAGGAAGCTGATCCATCTCGTTGCTTTTAATCCGGGCCTGGAGCTTCAAAGTAATTTCGCCGCGAAACAAGAAAGTAACAATGGAACCATCATTAGACCCCTGGTAAAGTTTCAATACTTATTAGCGGGAAACAGGCTTCGCTCACCAGAAACGGAGATGATCACACCGGACAAAACCTGGGAAATATCATTAGATTATGCCGGTAGGTATGCTGTAGTGAACTCAACGTTAACGTCAGAGAAGTTCAGCCAGTTGTTTAAGGCCGCTGCAGATTACTATCTACTCACGAACCCCATACAGATCTCCTTCGGATTTTCTTACAACTATGGATCTGACCCCGCACAGGGATTGAAAAAACAGCATTACTATCTTGCAACGTTTAACTTGCAGAAGTAATGCTGTTCTTCAAACTATTCGGAAAGGGAATTAAGCTTCAATTGCATCATATACAATTACCTTCTCCCAAAGGTGCTCGCAGTTTTTTATAAACTCCAGGTGGATTGGATCCGTTTGGTAGCTGGCCTGACCTTCAAGGTCATCGAAAAACATTAGCTCTGAAACACCCCAGCTGTTATCTACAACCTCACGTTTTTCCGTGCTGGCAACTACGCCTACGCGTAATTCTTTAACGGTTTTGATCTTCGAAAGGGTTTTTACACCCGCAACAAGCTTGTCACGGTCAGCCATGGAGGTTGGATTTTTTAACCAGAAAAGCGCATGATGCACTACAGGATATTTCTTTTTTTCTGTCGATGGCATTGCAGAGGCTACGGTGCCGGCAGCAAGTGCCACACCACTTAATATGAATGTTTTACGGTTTAAATTAGCCATTAGATTCGAGTTTTAGGTTTACAAATCATAAAGCTATAAAAATCCCCGAATTTTCGGATGGCAACCAGGCTAAATTCAAGGCTTAAATCTTTCTCGAGACACTCTTGATGACTTCATCCAGCTCCTTCGCACTATCCTGAATCATCAGCACCAACGCTCGAACGCTTTCAACGGAGTCCGTGCTCTCCAGTAATGCCGACAGCCCCAGGATATTCGCGATTGGCTTTCTGATTACATGTGACTGGATATGGGCAATTTCCTCCAGTGTAATATGGGCGTTGCTAAGGGAGGCTTGTGTTTCTTCAAGCGTCGAACGCGTTTCTACAAACTCCGTGATGTCATTGCCGATACAGAATATACCTGCGGGATTGTTATGTTCATCAAACAAGGCTTTATATTCCCATTGTGTGATGATAAACCCACCATGCCCGTCATGTTTCCTTAGCGTAGCTGGAAAAACCTGATCCGGGTGTGCGAAGCATTGCTGAGATACACTGACACATATATTTAAATCATCCTTGTGGATTGTCTTGGAATAATGTTGACCTATCAAGTCGCCATGAATTTGATTGAATGCCTTCAAATATTTTTTGTTCAGGTAGGCATAATTACTATTCATATCTACCAGGATCAAATAGTACACTGCTGAGCTATCCAGGATTTGTTTAATGGCATCGAACTGCTTCATGTATGGCAAGGGTCTGTTTTAATGTTAAAGATACAATTATGTCTTACAGTTAAGAACATCCCTAAAACGATTAAGGCAGTCCCAACGTCTTGAAACTGCCTAAGAGAGACATTATAATACATCTTTTGGTTCTAATCCACTATTTTAAAACAAAATCAGGTTAATCATTTGTTTAATAACACATCGAAGATAAATTATATTATTTAGGTTTGAAACGAAAAAATTCTACACCTTGTCATAATATGTCAACTATGAAGCAATTAGAACGTTTAAAGCTCATTTACGGATTGCTCAGTCATTCACCGCAGACAATCGACTCTCTACAAAAAGAACTGCAGGCCTTGGGCACGGTCGTAAGCAGCCGTCAATTATATCGTGATCTCGACGATGTCGGCAACTTTTTCTTACGAGCAGAGGAACGCCTGGATCTCAAAAACCAAGAGTTCAATAAAAAACTTTATGTGATCAACAGGAACAATGGATCTGGAGCGATCAATAATTATGACATTGACACCTATTTGATTAATAAACTAATGATTCTCGCCGGTATTGCTATCGGCAGAAAAAGCTCGCTCGATAAGTTCAGGGACATCTTTGCCAGCCATTTAAATAGCAGCAAAGTAGAGAACAATGGAAGTTGGGATGGCTTATCCATGCTCAACACCCATTTCAATGAAATTGTGTTCGACCAAAAGTTTGAAGATAAATTCAATCAGATCCTCTGGAGCGTAAGCAATCATCGAGCGATAGAGATCATCGAATGTCATGGCGATTCCGTTTCCATGTACAAATCGTTAGTGTTCCCTTTCCTGTTTTTGCCGATGAAAATTATCTACCATCGCGGCGGATTTTTTGTAGCGGGCATGGTCGATGGTTCAAAAAAATGCTTGGTAATGGACCTTTTCCAGATTTCCACATTTAAATTAAGCAACCAGACTTTTGCTTTCAAAAAAGACATGACTGTATTGGATAAGAATCTTCAGGCACGTTTTGGTGTAAGTCAGAACATTGATGATGAAGTATATGAAGTCATACTCGATTTTGCCTCACTAACCGGATCTTTTGTGCGGGCGCACAGCTGGCACCACTCACAGCGCTTTGAGGTGCTGCCTAGCGGAAACGTGCGCATGTACCTGACCTGCGGCATCAATCGGGAACTGATCGGCTGGATCTACATGTGGATGGGTCACGTGAAAGTGGTCGCACCTGAAATCCTTAAAGCCCACCATCAGGAGCAATTACAATCAATTATAGACGTATCACAATCAGATGTGGTCTCTTACAAAGACTCCTGGCGTCCTGCTTAATCTGTTAGGTACAGCCATGCACTTTGATACTGCTCCAGGCTTTCGGCAAAATGCATTAATTTCATGTAGAACTCGGACTTCGACAAAGTACTCCCATCGCCAATGATCACCAACTTCTTACGGGCTCTGGTCATGGCCACGTTCATTCGCCTGATATCCGATAAAAACCCAATTTGCTGCTCCGCGTTGCTGCGCGTTAAACTGATGTAAATAACATCTCTTTCCTGTCCCTGAAAGCTGTCGATCGTATTTACGTTGATATGCTCCTGGAAAGTAGCGCAAACATCATCCTCCTCAATCATCGGACGCAGGGTTTTCACCTGTTCCTGGTAAGGGGAGATGATCCCAATGGAAGGGAAGCTATCTTTTGTGTAATGCAGTGCGAGTTCTTCCAGATACATCCTCAGGTGCCTGCGTACAAATTGTGCTTCTTCTACATTAGATATGCTGCTTTCTTCCAGTTTCTCATCATAGCCACAGCCGGCCGTATCAATGAAAAGAAAAGGTTGATCACCGGGGAACAAGGTGTTAAAAGCAACGCTTGGATTCGCAATCAGCCGATTCGCATAGAAGGCGGCAGAGCTGAAGTTCATGATGTCGGTATGCATCCGGTACTGCTCCTCAAGTAGCGTCAGACTTTCAGGGAAAAGCGTCGCCGTTTTCTCCATTAGTGTCATGCTTAGCCCTTTTGCTGCTGCGGTTCGGGACTTTATGGTTGGAGGCAGTTGACAATGGTCACCTGCAAGTACAAGTTTCTTTGCTTTCAGAATCGGTATCCAGCAAGCGGGTTCCAGCGCCTGTCCGGCCTCATCAATGAACACGGTTTCAAATGTTAGATCCCGGATGGTGTAATGGTTCGCACTTACGAGCGTGCAGGTAATGACTGAAGCATTGCTTATCACCTGGTCCGTAATATACTGTTCATGCCGCTCAACTTCCTTCATGATCTTATGGGCCTCCGCAAAGAGCGCTTTCCGCTGTTCTTGCTCAGCACGCCCAAAATTACGTTTATACTTATGCGCCATATTCTTGTATTCCGACGCTTGTTTCTTCAGTGCCTTGATCTCCTTTTTCTCCGAATGTGTCGATATCTTATGGTCGAGGGTTAAGGATTGAAGTGCATCGGACACCCGCGCAGGATTCCCAATTCTTAGTACATTCAGCCCCTGGGTCGCGAGCTTCTCTGTAAGCAGATCTACAGCGGTGTTGCTCGGCGCTACAACCAGAATCTGCTTCTTTTCTTTCTTCAGCATGGCCTTGATGGCTTCCACAATCGTCGTGGTCTTACCTGTTCCTGGCGGCCCATGAACAATCGCCAGATCTTTCGCCGCGAGTATCTTGTTTACCGCTTCCTGTTGTTTTTCGTTTAGCGAGCCTATGGCATAGTTGTGACGTTCCTCAAACACAGGTGCGCGTCTACCTGTAAGTAGCGCTACCAAGTCATCCGTACTTGCCTGCGGTCCGGTAAGCCGTTCATTTGCTTCCTTCAGTGCACGTTCCATTTCATTGTAGCTGTTGTTGTCAAACAACAGATCTAAGCCCAGCTTACCGTCCCGTGTCCAGTCCGGTAACTCGTCCACTCTGAAGCTAACGCGGCAGCGGTTCCCGCCAACATACGTGATGGCACCTTCCAGACGATCTGCAGGATCATGATTGGAAAAGAGGGCCACCATGGCTCCGAAACGAAATTGATGGCTAAGCTCATGATGCGTGGTCCGCTCGAACTCGACACTCATGTAGTCGCCACGGCTAAGCTCCGTGTTCCTGATCGCAATAGGGTACCAGGCTAGGCCATTCGTGCGTCTGATCGTAACCGGAATCCGTTCCGTAAGTGCCTGGTATTGTTTAAAGTCTTCATCCCGCTCTATCTTTAGTAATTCCTGCAGTGCCTTAAAATATTCCATTGGCCAAAGTTAATCGATATCCCTGGTACTTTGGGCCATTTAGCCTGATGCCTCTTCAAACAAAATCCCGTAAATTAACCTTATTCAGAAAAATGTTTATAGATGCAGAATCCCAAACTCTTTAAAACACTTGCCATAGTAGCGCTGGTGTTCTTGATTGTGAGCGCTTTGATCCTTGGAAAACCATTTCTGGTGCCGCTAACCTTTGGCGCTTTGCTTTCCATGTTGTTGTTGCCAGCAACGCGCTGGCTTGAAGGTAAGGGCATAAACAAAGCATTATCTACTTTGGCCGCTATTCTGCTGCTCATATCCTTTTTAGGACTCGTGCTTTTCTTCGTCGGGTGGCAGATGTCGGACATTGCCAGCAATACCGCGAAACTGGAGCAGACCATATCCCAGAAGTATGAACAGGCAAAAGACATGGTCAGTCAGCAGCTCGGGGTATCGGAACAAAAGCAGGAACAGATTATTAAGGAGCAACAGAGATCATCCTCCGGGAAGATGACGGGTGTGGTCACCGCTGTGATGGGTGGCATAACAGGTTTTCTGACGGACACATTGCTGGTCTTTGTCTATGTGTTCCTGTTCATTTATCTGCGTAGCCGTATTAAGGGTTTCATCATCAGGCTTGTTCCGCAGGTGGAGCGTCAAAACGCGTTAACGGTGCTGGATGACACCCAACAGATCACGGTCAAATACCTTGGTGGCTTGTTTTTGATGATAGTCTGCCTCTGGGTGATGTATGGCATTGGTTTCAGCTTACTGGGCGTGGAGCATGCGATCTTTTTTGCAATCCTATGCGGCTTACTGGAGATTGTACCTTTCGTAGGTAACCTGACAGGAACTGCAATAACCGTTGCCATGTCTTTGGTACAGGGTGGCGACATGAACATGGTCATCGGTATCCTGGTAGTGTACGGGTTGGTGCAGTTTATTCAAACTTACCTGCTAGAACCGTTAATCGTAGGGGCAGAGGTTAGTATAAACCCACTATTTACCATCATTGGACTTGTTGCAGGCGAGCTGATCTGGGGCATTCCGGGTATGATCCTGGCGATTCCACTGCTGGGCATAACCAAGATCCTGTTTGAACATATAGAAGCCTTGAAACCTTTTGCTTACCTGATTGGTAGCGATGAACGGAAAAAGGATGATAAAAGTTGGGGACAAAAGGTTAAATCCTGGTTCAGTAAATCAGATTAACCTGTTAATTTCGACAACCATCTACGTCCTGCGCTGTTATATAGCTAAAAATCTACTATTATGGCAAATCACGAAGAACAAAACACAACAAACGAGCAAAAGGAGCAAGGTACTGCTGGTGCTGATAACAGTAAAAATGTAAACAATGACACCACTACAACTGGCGGTGGCAATGTAAAAGATCCGGAACACAATACAGGAAATGATCGGATGATGATTGATGAAGAAGGGGCAGAAGTGAAGCCTGATGACCAGGTATAAGCAAGTTGTTTAAAGTAAAAAGCGCATGAAATCATGCGCTTTTTTTATGAATGCACATTTGATTCCCCAAAGTGTAGAAAATAATCATCATTTATTTGGCATCATCCCCAGCCTCAGCTAATTAGCAGGTACTTATCCGTAATTTAAAAATTAGTATATCTGGAGAGTAGGAACAGATTTTGAAATATATAAGCAGGAATATTAGGCATTAATGCCCCAACCGGTTTCTGAGGTGCTTTATGCAAATATGTACGCCGAACATGGGAAATTATTGAGTAAGAAGTTCTACAAGTGAGAAAAGTGTTACACAGTACTCCACAATGCCAACTTGCTTACTTGTGTTTTAAACTAAATCAGCCACTAACCAGAAAATATTATGTTGATTCATCACGGACAAATTTTAGAAAAGGTAGTAAGGAGAAATGGGCACTCGATAAGTGACGTTGCACGCCTAACCAACGTGAACAGACGATCAGTTTACAACTGGTTCAACCAACCACATCTAAAACCAGAAATTATCTATCGCATAGGATGCGCCATTGATCATGACTTCTCCGTGGAATTGCCACATTTGTTTACCGCGGAAGATTTTAACAAGGAAAAGAAACGCACAAGTTCCGCACAGGCAAAGGAAGACGTTATCGAAGATCCATTGAACAAGCATTACTGGAAAGACAAGTACATTGATCTTCTGGAGCGCTACAATGAACTTCTGGCAAATAAGGTTTCCCTGACCTAAAGCAGGCACAAAGTTTAAGTGGAGCTGTTTATCTCATTATAAATGCGTAATGTGGTAGATAGCTTCCTATATTTGTCTATGTGAGGCGTTTAGCTTTATCGCTATGACAAATAAACTACATGCCATTGAAGAGGTTTTTTACTTCATTCCTGGCACTGCTTTTCTTTTAGACCGAAACTACACGTACGTGGCAGTGAACGCACAATATGCTGATCTGTTGAACCAGCCTGCAGCGTTATTTAAAGGCCAGTCTTTCCAGTCGTTGTCACCCGCCACAACCCTCAACTTAAAACCCTTCCTTGATGACCTCCTGCAGGGTACCGCAGAAAGTCGCTTCGAAATGCTTGCAGACTCGGTAACACCAGCGCTAGAGTACAGCGGCACTGCTAAGGCCGTGCTTGAAGACGACGGCTCCATCAGCGGCTACATTTGCGCGCTCACGCCGAGCGACAAGAAATATAAACGCATATTCGAGAACGTTCAGGATGTCTTCTACTCAACAGATAGCAAGGGCTATATTGTGGAAGTCTCACCATCCATCAAGCAATATTCGGGTTATACAAGAGAAGAATTAATCGGTAAAAATGCAGGCGACTTCTATTATTACGATGATGATCGTTTAGAAACGGTTAAACGCCTGATGGATGAGCATTCTGTGGTTGATTACGAAGTACGACTAAAGAATAGAAATAACCAGTTGAAGTACGCTTCATTAAATGCAAGGTTAGTTACCAATAGCCGTGGAGAAACCAGAACTGAGGGTACGCTGCGCGACGTAACAGCACGGAAATTCCAGGAAAATGCATTAAAGGCTCTAATCGCAGAATTGCAGGAGTCAAATGAGCAGAAAAACAAACTTTTGTCCATCATCGGACATGATTTGCGGAACCCCATATCAGGAAGTCTTCAGCTGCTTGAACTTACTTTAGAAGATTATGAATCTACCACGCCCGAGGAAATTCATGTCTACCTTACTAAGATGAAGCAGGAGTTATCGAATGCAAATGAGTTGCTCGAAGAATTATTGACCTGGGCCAAAGCACAGTTTAATGCCTTCGCCTTTAATCCGGTTCGTACGGCAGATTTATACATCCTTATGCAACACTGCATTGAGCGCATCCGACCGATGGCCATTAATAAAGGCGTCGAGATTCATCTAGATGTTGAACACGCTTTAAGCATCACTGCCGATACCGGTATGTTAGAGACAATCATCCGGAACCTCGTTTCCAATGCCATTAAGTTCACTGTAAAGGGCGGCGACATATTACTGCGGGCGGTCAAGGTAGATTCAGGCATTCAGTTTTCGGTGATCGATAGTGGTCAGGGTATACCCGAAAACATAGCCGAGCAGTTGTTTAGCAGAAACGTCAACTACACAACTTATGGTACCTCAGGAGAAAAAGGTACAGGTCTGGGCCTACGGATCTGCCAGGAGTTTGTCGCTAAACATGGCGGTACAATCTGGGTAGAAAGCACTGTTGGCGAAGGCAGTACCTTTGCTTTCACCATCCCACAAGCGGAATAGAATCCGCTTTAATACCACAGATCGCCAGTTTCCACAACTGTGATAAAATATCACAATATGCGATGCGCTGTGCAATAAAGAAACACTTTGCTAAAATATTTTCGCTCTTTTGCTGTTTATATTAAAGAAACAACTAAAAGAACCACCGAAAATGAAAAAACTCAACTACTTAAAAGTATTATTTGCCGTTATGTTTCTTGCCTTCGTTGTTCAGTCTTGTAAGTCTGATGATGATGATAATGCAAACTACCAAATGGAAAATCAGACCTTCGTAACACAGGCGCTTACCAATAATAAATTTGAAGTTGCTGCTGCTACCCTGGCACAATCACGCTCCCAAAATCCACAGATTAAACAGTTTGCCAGCAAAATGGTAACAGAACATACCGCAGTGGGTGTAGACTTAACGGATCTTGCGAAATCTATGGAGCTTGCTGTTCCGGCAACGATTGATCCTGCAGATCAGAACAACATCAACTTACTTGGTTTATTTACTGGCGCAACTTTCGACAAGGAATTCACTAAAATGATGGTTGAATCACATCAGAAAGCAGTTACATTGTTCTCACAGGCGGCAAGTAACACTGGCGTTCCTGCTGCTGATCTAAGACATTTTGCTGAGAATAAAACACCATCATTACAACAACATTTAAAAGAAGCGGAAGCTTTAAAAACTTCAGTTCAGTAGTTTTAAATTGATCTTCAACGATCATTAAAACACAAAAAAAAGGCGATCGTCAGATCGCCTTTTTTTATGCACCTATTCTTCTGGGTTTCCCAATAAGCCTTCAGGTACTTTTAGTTCGCCGGTCTCAAAGTCAATCAATCCATTTTTCTCATCTTCAATATTGGTTGCCTGGGTATAGATATCGCCAGCGATCGGACGGGCATGAAGTTCTTTTTTAAATGCCGTAATTGATGCAGTACGTTCGCTATCATCCGCAGGGCCACCATAATCGGCAAAGCCAAAGCCGCCCCACTCACTTACAATAAGCGGTACCTGCTTGCGGAAGAAGAATGGATCGCCAACAACCAACGGGAACGCTGCAATACCCGTTTGTTGTCCGTTTACCAATCCATCCAGCAGTTCTTTCCAGCGCTCCAGGTCTGGCGTATAAAGATGCGCGGTTAGTATATCACTCTTTAACCTGCCTTCAAAGGAGATGTGCTGCCAGCCATCATTGTCGACCACCAAAAACTGTGGATGTGCAATTTGCATGTAGTGGTACATATCCATGATATAAGAGCGGGTCTCAACACTTGTGGCGATATCCTGTGCACCCCAGTCTTCATTATACAAGCTCCAGATGATCACAGAAGGGTGCGTACCAATCAGTGCGAGCATGCGCAACAGCTCAGCCTTGTGATTGGAGCGACTTGTCGCATTGGAGCGATGTGGACTTGGAACTTCTACCCATAACAGGAGCCCTAGCTTGTCCGCCAGGTTGTAAATCCTTGGATCTACCCCGGCGATATGGATACGCACCAGATTACAGCCAAGCTTCTTCATGGCATGCATGTGCTTTTTGATCTGCTCATAGCTGGCCATACCTGGCTGGTACAAAATGCCATTGATGTATATTTTCTTATTATTAAGGTATATACCGCTGCCGCGGGATTCAATTTTACGCAGGCCAAAGTGCGCTTCGATCTCAGATGCATAACCATCTTCGTCGATGAGCTGCGCAATCAGTCTGTACAAGTGTGGGTTTTCTGGCGACCATACCTGCGCATCCGGAACCTCAAGCACCAGGCGCTGCTGTTTTTGACCTGCTTCAAGGGTTAAAGGAAATTCATCCGTTGCAATTGGCTCTGCATCCTTCTGGGTTCTGTTATAAACATTGAGTCTGATCTTGTATACGCCAGGGTCATGGATCCTGGTGGTCAGGTTAAACCGCACCAGGTTATCTTCCACATAACTTACCACGCCGACCCTGGAACGTAAACGGTTCTTTTCTACCGTTTCCAGCCAGATGCTTCTTACACCGCCGGAATAGGTCTGATACCAGATCCCTCCACGTTTATAAACCGCGGATTCCTGCTTTCCTCTGGTGGTATCTGCATCCATGGTCGCCATGATCCGAATGGTGAGTCTGTTTTCCGGCTTCAGGATGGTCTCATCCAATTCATAGGAGAAAGAGGTATACTCTCCGATGTGAACAAACTCACCTTCAATGGTCTTCAGTTGTATACCATTCAGCCACACGCGTGTTTCGTAACCACAAGCACCGAAGGTTAACTGCAATTGATTACAGCCACTGCGGCCCGTATCCACGGGCTTGGGAAGGGGAAAGGTTCGTTCGTACCATACAATTACCTGATCGTGCCAGTACTTGTTGGTACCCGGGCTCACCTGTGAAATATGTGCTTCCACACTGCCGGGCCAATGCGCATTCTGTGTATAGTTATGATTGACAAACCAGTTTTCACTTAAACCACGATTCTCATTATCCAAAGCGAACTTCCATTCGCCATCCAACAGGATGGAGGAGTTGGGTCTGATCACCGCCCTTGGTATGGGATTCATGTAGGTATCTTCATCGAAGAGCACGGCCTCGCGGCTCTTGGTAAGGCTATAATTTGGGTGTTTTGGTTTTTCGGTCATATTTGTACGATATAGGTAGGGGCTAGTAATAATATAATATACAACGAAATGCGTTAAAGTTTGGTTTTAACTAATCATGTGCGACTTAATTCTTCATTTTCTCGAATATGCTAAATCAATACGGCCGATGTATTTGTTTCCTTGTAAAAGATAATTATGAATGTTAAAGCATATGCAGCTACAGGGCCTCAGGCACCATTAGCACCTTACCAGTTGGATCGCAGATCCTGCGGACCGAAAGACGTTGAACTTGAAATTCTATACTGCGGGGTTTGCCATTCCGATATTCACACCGCGCGTGATGAATGGGGTGGAACCATGTATCCTGTAGTTCCCGGACACGAAATCGTCGGCAAAGTTACCCAGGTTGGCGCCGAGGTTTCCCGCTTCCAGGTTGGACAGACCGTTGGTGTAGGCTGTTTCGTGGATTCTTGCGGGCACTGCCATAACTGTGCGCAGGATAACGAACAATATTGTGAAAACGGGCACTCCCAAACCTACAACTCCTTACTGCAAGACAAGAAGACAATCACCTATGGTGGTTATTCTACACACATTGTAGTTACCGAGAAGTTTGTGCTTAGTGTGTCGGACAAGCTGCCACTGGAAAAAGTAGCGCCGTTACTTTGTGCAGGTATTACAACTTACTCGCCACTTCGCCACTGGAATGTGAAAGCTGGGGATAAGCTGGCTGTTGTTGGACTAGGTGGACTTGGCCACATGGCCGTAAAGATTGCTTCCTCAATGGGTGCGGAAGTTACCGTACTCAGCCGTTCAAAAAGCAAGGAGAAAGATGCGCAGGAACTTGGTGCACACCACTTCGAAATTACGACTGATAAAGAAAACATGAAACGCTTAGCCAATCGCTTTGACTTTATCATTGACACCGTTTCTGCAGAACATGATTATAACGAGTATTTGGCATTGTTAAACACGAATGGCGTGATGGTACTATTGGGTGTACCACCAAAGCCTTCTGATGTTCATGCTTTTCAACTGATCGGTGGTCGCAGGAGCTTGGTTGGTTCACTTGTGGGCGGTATTAAAGAAACACAGGAGATGCTGGACTACTGTGCTGAACACAACATTACTTCGGATGTGGAAATGATTAACATTGATCAGATCAATGAAGCTTACGAACGCACGCTTGCCGGAGATGTTCACTATCGTTTCGTGATTGATATGAAATCACTGAAGTAAACTGAAAATCCATTTAAACTAAAAAGCCCCGAACACAGTTCGGGGCTTTTTGCTATGTGGGTTCTACTAAACCAATTCTTCTTTCTTACGAAGTTGTTTGGTGGTAGATGCTGTAAGTTCTCTGTTTGCAAGTGCATGGCACTCATAAATTGCATCACTAAACATCATTTGCTCAGGTGGCGTTTTCTGGGTAGAAGCAGAAGGACCTCTTAAGGCACCAACAAGACCTAGTTCTCTTGCTACATATACGTAACGGATGGCATCAATTACCACACCTGCAGAGTTTGGAGAATCTTGTACGGAAAGCTGTGCATCAAAAATAACTGGTGCCCCCATAAAGCCTTCAAGCTCCAGACGGAAGTTCGCTACTTTGTTGTCACCATAGAAAGAAATGTACTCAGATGGACCTGCATGCAGGAAGCTATCTTGTGTAGAGATGCCTCTGATGTCATTCTGTGCACGGATAACGTTTTCCTTAGAAATCTTTTTAGACTTCAAACGGTTTTTATCTTCCATGTTCAGGAAGTCGGTATTTCCACCAACATTACGTTGGATGTGTGCTTTTACATGGTGACCGCGTTCGAATGCAAGTTCCTGAAGCATTTGAGAAACGATACTTGCACCAAACTGGCTGCGCATATCATCACCAATGATTGGAATACCAGCATCAATGAATTTCTGTTCCCAAACCGGGTCAGATGCAATAAATACTGGAATACAGTTAACTAGTGAGATGCCAAGCTCAAGGCAGATTTCTGCAAAGAACTCAGTACCTTGTTGCGAGCCTACAGGAAGGTAGTTGATCAGCACTTCAGTGCCGGTTTCAACCAGTTTGTCAACAATCTCCTGACGGATTTTAGCAACCAATTCCTTATCATAATCAACACCAATAAGAAGCAGATCTGTGTGCTTTAATTCTTCTTTAATCACAAATCTATTTGCTTCCGGATAGGCAGCCATCATTGGCGAAACACCATCCAGCACTGGAGCACGGTATACTAACGCCTCACAATGAATGTCATCATTTAATACAATTGTGCAATTTGGTTTTGCGAAAATTGCCTCTTTAATTGGCAAGCCAATTTTTCGCTCATCGATATCAAAGCCACATACAAACTCAATATTGGCTGCTGTATAGCCGCCGATGTTATCAGCCATTAAGCCTGAGGTCTTATCTGTGAATTTTGAATAATATTCTACACCCTGTACAAGAGAGCTGGCGCAATTACCAACACCTAAGATTGCAACTTTAATTTTATTTTCCTGGTTTTGCATTATTGATTTATGATTAAACTAGTTGACCTGGAAGTGCCCGGTGGTAACCGCGTACTGCCTTCTCTGTTTCGTCCTATATTAATGGTAATATTATTAATATATGCAGCAAAAATATTGATTCTTCTCGTGAATTTCGTTATACAGGAATAAAATTCTGAAGCAAATGTCCACGGCTTGCAAAGTTTGACAATTTTACAACCAATTCAACTGGATAAATTTGAGCTTTCCAGTCTTAAATGCGAATTAGCGCTGGAAATTAGATTTTAAACATAGATTTGAAAACTTAGAATAAAGAATTAAAACCTGAGCATAAAGAAGTCGTAGAACTTAAAAGAACGATATGATTGATAAAGAGCATCAGCTTCGCACGGTGAATGTGATCCGCTACATCACACCATTGCGGGAAGGGGGATCAATGCCCGCCTTAGCCGAAGCAGACGATGAATTTTTGTATGTACTGAAATTTCGCGGGGCCGGACAGGGCATCAAAGCCCTTATCGCAGAACTGATTGGTGGAGAAATTGCCCGTGCGCTGGGCTTTCGTGTGCCGGAACTTGTATTCGCCAACCTGGATGAAGCTTTCGGGCGCACCGAGCCAGATGAAGAAATTCAGGACCTGCTGAAAGCCAGCGTGGGCATGAATCTCGCTTTGCACTACTTATCCGGCGCCATAACCTTTGATCCGCTGGTTACCGTGGTGGACGAACGGCTAGCTTCTGAAATTGTATGGCTGGATTGTTTGCTGACGAACATGGATCGTACGGCAAGAAATACAAACATGCTGATGTGGCACAAAGAACTCTGGTTAATAGATCATGGTGCCTGCCTTTATTTCCATCATGCCATGCAGAACTGGGAAGAACAGGCGATCAAACCATTTTCCCTGGTCAAAGATCATGTTTTACTATCCCGGGCAACGCAACTTGATGCTGTAAACAAAGACTTCAGTGCAGTGCTCACACCAGCGTTGATCCAGCAAATCGTCGACCTGATTCCAGATGCATGGCTTGCTGCTGAAGGTACAGCGGCAGAGGCTGCGCAACAGCGGAACATATACAAGGAATTTCTGCTGCGCAGATTAGGCAGTTCAGACATATTTACAAAAGCAGCAAACGATGCAAGACAAGCACTTATTTGAGTATGCCGTAATTCGCGTTGTACCAAGGGTGGAACGTGAAGAATTCATAAACGCAGGTGTAATACTGTTCTGTGCGAAGAAGAAGTTTCTGGAATGCAGGTATTTGATTGATGAAGCTAAAGTACGTGCGCTATGCAAAGAAATCGATCTGGAACAACTGACCTTAAACCTTCAGGCACTCCGCCGCATTTGTGCAGGGGGGAAAGATGCAGGGGTAATTGGGCAGCTGGATGCCGCATCCAGGTTCCGTTGGTTAACGGCAACCAGGAGCACTGTCGTGCAGTGTTCTAAGGTGCATCCGGGCTTTTGCGACGATCCGCTTGTCGCGCTAAACCGCCTGCAGGAAACTTTAGTTGTCTGATTTGTAATTTTCTTAAAACAAATCTTATGCGCGCGAAGTTAATTGATAAAATATTTTGAATATAGGATTGGGCTATGTAGCTTTAATCAAATTAAATCAACAACTATTAGAATACTATGAAAAATCAAGGAACAATTAAATTTTTTAACGAAAGCAAGGGGTTTGGATTCATTGTTGACGCGAATTCAGGCAAAGATATATTTGTACACTCTACCTCTATTGCTGGCGGTTCAAGAGGCCTGGTTGAAGGAGATCAGGTTGAATTTGAAGTTGCAGAAGGCAAAAAAGGACCAGAGGCAAAGAATGTTGTGAAGTTGTAAGGCTTTATTAGAAATTTGAAAACAGGTACCGTCCCAGATGGTGCCTGTTTTTTTTTGCCCCTATTTTTTTGAAACCCCCGGCCGCTCAGGATCTGTGCGGTTTTTTTGTGCATAATAGAATGACCATGACGGGCATGTGGATAGCATTCAGTCGCAGAACAGATACACAGCAGACGCACACGAAACGCACAGATCTGTGGGTCCGGTGTGCGTTTGGTGTGCGTTCGGTGTGGGGTTGCTGTGCGTTTGGTACGAAGCTAATGCCTTTTCGGCTATACCTTAGCCTGGAGCCAATTCTTGCCTTCGGTGAACCTGGACACCAACATTGCACAGACGTTGTCGCCGGTTGCATTAAGAAGGGTAGCCATAGGGTCGACAAGCGTTCCGATGATCATTGCTGCTGGCAGTGCCTCTGGCGGGAAGCCATAGGCAGAGATGAAAAGCAGCTCACCAACGTACCCGCCATTTGGAATGCCGCCTTCAACGATGCTCACCAGTACCGTCATGCCCAGCGCTAAAATGATCACGTCAGCACTATTGAAACTCCGCCCGAACATGGCGAACACAACTGCCATTTTAATGATGGATGATATACTGGATCCATCCTTATGCAGCGTAGCGCCCAGGGGAATCGTCACATTTGCGATGTAATCTGGTACACCCATTTTCTTACAGCCATCAAGGTTTGCCGGGATTGTGGCTATGCTGCTGCAGGTGCCGACCGCTGTTGCGGATGGGACAATGTTGTTTTTCCAGAACACCCGTAAACCAGTGGCGCCACCAGCCACGAGTGCATAAAGGCTGAAGAAAACGACGAAATAAAACGCACCCACACCATAATATACACCCAGCGAACGGGCGTAGGTGCCGAAAAGTTGCGGTCCGAATACGCCCACCTGATATGCGAAATAGGCGCCCAAACCGATGGGTGCAATCTTCATGATCAGGATGAACACCTGCTTGAAAACCTCATTTCCGCTATTCAGAAAACCTTTGAATGCTGCAGCACGATCTCCGGCCTGTAAACTTGCAAAGCCGATGAGTACCGAAAAGATGATCATCGCCAGCATACTCTTACGTGATAACAGCTCATAGAATTCCGCTGTGGTAAACATGCTTGTAATCTGGTCTCCGAAGGGCTTTTCACTTAGCGTTTCCGTCAGCTCAATAGCTTGTACATTTTCATGCAAAGGAAATATGCGAACGGCAAGGATGGTCAGCAAGGCTGAAATGATGATTGTTGACAAGAAGACCGCTGCCATAACACCCATCATCTTGTTGAGTTTATTTGAGGTGCTGAGGTTTGCGATGGCGGAAGAAATCGCAAAGAATACCAGGGGTATAACCGCAGTAAACAGCAGATTCAGGAAGATGTCGCCCACAGGTTTCAGGACTTCCACTTTATTGCCAAATATTAGTCCTGCAATGCTGCCGGCGATGATACCGGTAAGCAGCAAGATAATGCCCTTATAATTCTGAAAAAACTGGTTCATAACGTAATATAGGATATCAAAACTGTTTTCATCTTTTTGAAGTTAATGTATGTGAAAATTATACATAGATTAACAGTGTGTGCTGCTGTTTAGATTTCATATCATTTAATTAAATTTTATTGCTGAAGCATGTTGGATTGGTTGTTAATTGCTGAAATCGTTTACGTTATAGGCATTGCTGCAGTTTGCCTGAGAATTGTTTACGAAACCGAGTCCACGAGCAAGACATTGGCTTATCTGCTGCTCACCATCTTTTTGCCCATCGGCGGCATCATCGTGTATTTTGTGATTGGTACCAATTACCGCAAACGCAAACTCTATAGTAAGAAGATTTTCAAGGATGAGCAGCTGATGCACAGGGTGAAAATCCAGATCTTCAGGACTTCCGCTACGAGCTGGAAAACTGTTGCTGCGCCACTCCGGAAATATAGAAAGCTCTTCACCTTGTTGCTCAACAGCAACTGGAGTAGTTTAAGTACCAACAATAAAGTAGAAATCCTGCTGAATGGTGAAGAAAAATTTGCCTCCGTGCTCGCCGCCCTTAAAGCAGCAAAGAACCACATTCACATAGAATACTACATTTTTGAGGACGATGAGATTGGGAATGCCATCAAAGACGTACTTATTGAGCGTGCCCAGGCAGGGGTAGAGGTGCGGTTCATTTATGACGATTTTGGCAGCAGGTCCATTCGCAATACCATTGTGCCAGCGCTTATCGCCGCAGGTGTAAAAGCCTATCCCTTTTACCGGATATTCTTCATTGCGCTGGCAAATCGACTGAATTACCGGAACCACCGGAAGATCATCGTCATTGATGGTAATATCGGGTATACGGGGGGAATCAACATCAGCGACCGCTACATCAATAAGCCTGGTGCAGACCGGGATGCGTACTGGCGCGACACCCACCTGAAGATTACAGGGCCGGGCGTGTACTATTTGCAGTATCTGTTCATTTGCGACTGGAACTTTTGCTCAGATCAGGAATTGGATCCGGACCGGGATTTCTTCAACACACAAGTTCCGGAAGAAACAGGGGCCTTGGTCCAGATTGCTGCGAGTGGACCAGATTCCGATGATCCGACCATTATGTTTTCATTGGTGAAAGCCATCGGCATTGCGGGTAAGGAGATACTCATCACGACGCCGTACTTTATACCCGGAGAGACACTGCTGGACGCTTTAACGGTAGCGGCCCTAAGTGGTATAAAGGTGAAGTTGCTTGTGCCGGAGCAGTCCGACTCAAAGATGGTAGACCTTGCTGCAAGGTCATACTATGAGAATCTCATGCGTGCAGGGGTAGAGGTGTATCTATATCAAAAAGGATTTGTACATGCGAAAACCATGGTGGTAGACGCTTCGCTCTCGGTTATTGGGACGGCCAACATGGATCACCGGAGCTTCGATCTGAATTTCGAGGTAAACAGCATCATCTATGACGAAATCATCGGTAGGCAACTGGCAAAAGTATTCCATCAAGATTTACTAGAAGCACAGCGGATTGATCTTGAGCAGTGGCAGCACCGGAGCATCTTTAAACAATTTCCCGAGAAGGTTGCGCGGCTGTTTTCCCCTTTATTGTAAAGCCTGAAGATTTCTGAAACCGTTACAAATCATCTGTGTTTAGTTATCGACAGGGGATAACCCGATTGTTAGCGTCACCCCGGCAAATCGTATTAATATGGATAATCAGGATCTAAGAATTTTATTTTTCGACATCGGCGGTATTTTACTTTCAAATGGCTGGGGGCACGAATCCAGAGCAGCAGCAGCGGAAAAGTTCGGCCTGGACTACGAAGAAATCAATGTTTTACACAATTTCATTTTCAACGTTTACGAGATCGGGCACATCAGTTTGGATGACTATCTCGACACGGTAATCTTCCATAAACCGAGAAACTTCCCAAGAGAAGATTTCAAGGAATTCATTTATGCACAGTCTGTTGAACTGCCGCATATGTTGGCCTGGCTTAAGGGATGGAAAAAGAATTGCGGGTTTCGAATCATTTCGATCAACAACGAAGGGAAAGAATTGAACGACTACCGGGTAGAGAAGTTTAACTTACATGAGTGCTTTGATGCTTTTATCTCTTCGTGTGAGGTGAAGCTGAGAAAACCCGATCCTGCCATCTTTAAACTGGCTTTGGGCATCGCGCAGGCGACCCCTGCACAGTGCGTTTATTTTGATGACCGGATTATGTTTGTTAAAATTGCAGAAAAATTGGGCATTAAGGCCTACCAGCATACCAGTTTTGAATCGACTAAGGAGATCCTGTTGAACTTACAAGATTCCTCATCGCTTGCCGAGCATGCCTGATAGACTTATGGTTCGATTTTGGATAAAGATAAAATAAAAATAGAATATTTATGACTAGTACCGAGTTAAAACAGGTAGTTATTGTTGGAGGTGGATTTGCCGGTGTAAATCTTGCAAAGGAGTTGGCGAAACACAATTCTTATGTGATCACTTTGGTTGACAAGAATAATTATAACTTCTTTCCGCCATTGCTGTATCAGGTGGCGACAGGATACCTGGAGACTTCAAACATCAGTTATCCATTCCGTAAATTATTCCGCGGAAGCAACAACTTCACCTTTAGAATGGGCACCGTAATCAAGGTCGTTCAGCCAGAAAACAAACTTGTTCTTGATACTGGTGAGCTGCATTATGATATTCTTGTTTTTGCGACTGGCACCGAAACGAACTATTTCGGAATGGAGAATGTAAAAAAGAATTCCATTCCAATGAAAACGGTGCAGGATGCGATCTACATGCGTAATACGTTGCTCGAAAGACTTGAACGCGCTACGCGCGAACCCGATCCGGCAGTTCGGAAGAAGCTGACGACAATTGTCGTAGCGGGTGGAGGACCTACAGGGGTTGAGATTTCGGGCATGTTCGCGGAAATGAAGAGAGTTGTAATTCCTAAGGACTACCCGGAACTGATTGGTAGTAATGGCGAAATCTATCTGGTTGATGGCTTGAAGTCTGTGCTGGCACCAATGAGCGAGAAGTCGCAAAAATATACCTATGATACCCTGACGGATATGGGCGTTAAAATTAAGCTCGACTGTATGGTGAAGGACTTCAGCGATGATGTTGTTCAGTTCAGTACAGGTGAGTCAATTGAAACCACAACCCTGATCTGGGCTGCAGGCGTTACGGCGAGTGTATTCGATGGTATTGAGAAAGAATCCTACGGAAGAGGCAGAAGAATGCTTGTTGACGCTTACAATAAGGTAGAAGGCACACAAAACATCTATGCATTAGGTGATACCTGTTTGCAAACCACTGATCCGGCATTCCCACAAGGTCACCCGCAGGTGGCGCAGGTAGCGATTCAACAAGGCGTGAACCTGGGTAAGAACCTGAAGAACGTTGTTGAAGGTAAAGCCCTTAAGCCCTTTGCATACTATGATAAAGGATCTATGGCAATCATTGGCCGTTTTAAAGCGGTAGCAGATTTGCCGAAGCCTAAAATTCACTTCAATGGCTTCATTGCCTGGATGGCCTGGTTATTTGTGCACCTGGTTTCTTTAATAAACTTTAGAAATAAAGTGAAGACCTTTTACAACTGGTTTGTATCTTACACCACAAAAGATCAGTCTTTGCGGGTTATTGTTAAACCTGGACATCAAAATACTGATTAACTTAATATTAAGTTAACATAGATAAAGCATCTTTGCATTATGTTCATAAATCTACTAGCCATTACGTTTTACGTATTTGCCTTAATTGCAGCTTTCAAGATGGAATCCTTTTCAAAGGGGCTGTTGTTCATATTGGTGGTCATTGCCATAAGCGGGTTGCTTTATCTATTTATCCTTTTTCCGGGTGTTTCTGGTCTGGCAGTCGCAATTATTCTGGTTGCCTTCATCTTAAAACAAGGCTTGCGCTAATTACTTTTCTTCGGTAATTACCATCCGGATCTCTGTTGCTGGCGTTGCAGCATTCAACCGCCCGGTTGTCCATATGGTATAGATCTTTCCTTTTTCAAAGGCAAAGGACGTTTCTTCTATTACATTCTGACCATTGCTACTATTGGTAAGGTTGATGATGTAACTGCTCTTTTCATCAAGTTCCTGGTAGGCCGAAGGTTGCTTGTACTTCACATTTTCAAACGTTGTAGGTGTATTTAAAAGCGTCATGGTGAGCGTTAGCCCATCTGTGTCGGGAGAAAGATTCAGGAACTTTACAAGGGGCCTGTCCGGGTTTCTGATGTTCAGATCATCTTTTATGGTAAAGAATTCAAGTGAGTCTGAGGACCGCAATACGAATAAGGATTGAACTTCATCACCAATCAGGTTTGCCTGTACCGAGGCTTGTACCGGCGGGTTACTGGCTAAGGTAGCCAGCAGGGGCCATGTGCCTTCGTATACGCCGATGTACCCACTTGAAGTACCGGTGCCAAGTGCAGCACTGTATCTATCTTCTTCGCCAATTTTGAAGTTTAGCGGAGACTCTGTTGCATTATAGATGGAGAGGTAGGAAATGGGGCGGGTATAATCTTCGGTTTTCTTACATGAACCCAAAAGAAAACATAAAAACGCAACTGCGAGGATCGGTATAATGGTGGATGTCTTTTTCATTTTAGAAATTAATCCCATAAAGGTAACAAAAAATGAATTTTTCTTTTAGTTAGAAAACTTACAGTTCCCGGGAACCTATTTTTGACAAAAAAATTATTAATTATACGTCGAAATGGTAGCAGAATGCCTTACTTTTGTACCTCATAATTTAACATATTTTTAATATATTTAGTTCAAGCTTCAGGCAGGACGTGGTTTAATCTTGATAAACGGGCCTCCTAAATATATTTTTCCAACTGCAGTATTATACGGTTCAAGCATGCGTAAAAAATTACAAGATAGAATCGCGTCATTCAAAGATGCGACAGCGATTAAAGAAAGGGGCTTATATCCTTACTTTAGGTCAATTGAATCAGCTCAGGACACCGAGGTGATCATTGATGGCAAAAAAGTTTTAATGTTTGGGTCTAATTCATATTTAGGATTAACGAATCACCCAAAGATCAAAGAAGCGGCAAAGCAAGCTATCGACAAATACGGGACAGGCTGTGCGGGTTCAAGATTTTTGAACGGAACTTTAGATATCCATTTGGAATTAGAAAGAAGGTTAGCAAATTATGTTGGTAAGGAAGCAGCGGTACTTTTCAGTACTGGATTTCAGGTAAACCTGGGTGTAATCTCTTGCTTGCTGGACCGTAATGACTATTTGATTCTGGACGAATACGATCACGCATCCATCATTGATGGTAGCAGATTATCTTTCTCAAGATCTATCAAATATGCACATAACGACATGGATGATCTTCGTAAAAAGCTGAGCAGACTACCTGAAGAATCAGCAAAGCTGATTGTTGCAGATGGTATTTTCAGCATGGAAGGGGATCTTGTAAACCTTCCGGAGATCGTTAAAATTGCTGATGAGTTTGGTGCGAACATCATGATGGATGATGCACACTCTCTTGGCGTAATTGGATTTAACGGATCGGGTACTGCATCACACTTTAATCTTGTGGATAAGGTTGACCTGATCATGGGTACTTTCAGTAAATCATTGGCTTCTTTAGGTGGCTTCATCGCCGGCTCTGAAGAAACTGTTGAATATATTAAACACCGTGCGCGCTCATTGATGTTTAGCGCAAGTATGCCACCATCGGCTGTAGCCAGTGTAATTGCTGCTTTAGATATTATTGAATCTGAGCCGGAACGTATTGACAAACTTTGGGATAATACCAACTACGCGAAAAAACTACTATTAGATGCAGGATTTGATATCGGTGCAACAGATAGTCCAATTATTCCGGTATACATCCGTGATAACGACAAGACTTTCCAGATCACGAACATCCTTCACCAGAACGGTATCTTCGTAAATCCGGTTGTGTCACCAGCAGTGCCGTCAAATTCATCACTGATCCGTTTTTCATTGATGGCTACACACACCTTTGATCAAATCGAAGAAGCAGTAACTAAACTTCATCATGCATTTCAACAGGTAGAGGTACCTATGGCTAAGGTGAGCATTTAGTGCTTACCTTAATTACGACCGCTAACTAGGTTTTATGCAAAAGAAGGTATTAATTACCGGTGCGAGTGGGTTTGTTGGTTATCATTTGATTGCTCAAGCGGTCGCAGCTGGCTATGCTGTTGTTGCAGCAGTTAGAGGTTCAAGTGCTGTCGATCATCTAAAAGGGTTCGACATTACCTATACGCAGCTGAATTATGCAGATGTTGATGCCTTGCATAAGAACATTCTTGAGCATGGCTACGACTACATCATCCATGCTTCCGGAACAACAAAGGCAAAAACTTTAGCGGATTACAATCTTGTAAATGCTGAATACAGCAGGAACCTGGCTTTAGCCTCCATAGGTACGCCCGTTAAAAAGTTTGTTTTTGTAAGTAGTCTTGCTGCGATCGGTCCGTTGACGAGTGTGGGCGGCAGTATTTCAGCCAGTCAAACGCCAACACCTGTAACCAGCTACGGCGCAAGTAAACTCCAGGCGGAGCAATATCTGAAAGCCATTGATGGCTTACCACTTTTGGTGATCCGGCCAACAGCGGTGTATGGTCCGCGCGAAAAAGACATTTTTATTCTTTTTACCAGCATCAACAAGGGCTTGGAGCCTTACATCGGTCGATTTGATCAACAGCTTAGCTTTGTTTATGTTAAAGATCTGGCAGCTGTCATCATTCTGGCTTTAGCCTCTACTTTGACGCATCAGAGCTATAACATCTCTGATGGTCAGGGGTATGACCGCTATGCTTTGGCAGACTACGCAAAAGCCCAGCTTTCAAAGAAGACCTTCAAATTTCATATCCCTTTGCCCATTGTACGCTTTCTGGCGACTGCGCTAGACGCCTTGTATGCAAACAGTAAAGCGACGCCGGCCTTGAATAAAGAGAAGCTTGCGGAACTTACTGCAGTAAATTGGGTTTGTGATATAGAAAAAGCAAAGATGGAACTCGGCTACCAACCCAAATATGATTTAAAAGCAGGTCTTAGTGAAACCATGAAATGGTATCGGGACAATAAATGGCTATAATCTGAATACATGTTATTTCATAAACTTACGGCAACAAGTCTGGGGATAGGGTATATCGGCAAAGGTGCAGGTACTGCAGCAGCTGTCGTTGCCGCCTTGGTGTGGTATGGTGTATCCACCCTCGGGTATGAAGGTTTTCTCCCGGCATTTTTTGCCACCTTATTCATTATCGTACTGGGCATTTGGTCAGGCAATAAGGTGGAGCCCATCTGGGGCAAAGACCATGGCCGTGTGGTAATTGATGAAGTTGCGGGCATGTGTATTACCTTACTATGGATACCTGCTACGCCATTGAACATTCTGGTCGGATTAATCCTGTTTAGGTTCTTCGATATTCTAAAACCCTTGTTTATTAGAAAATTAGAGGCGCTACCTGGTGGTTGGGGCGTGATGTTTGATGATGTACTTGCTGGCATTTATGCCAATATTGTATTACAAATATTTATCAGGTTTAACTAATTCATCGTGGCGACATTCTTAAAAGCACAGGTATCTTCTTTATCAGCCTCAATTCTTGACTTTCTTACCACAATAGTCTGTAAACATGTGCTTAACTTTGGTGTCATACTGGGGAGTGGTACGGGGACTACGGTTGGTGGGATAGCGAATTTTCTAATTGGTCGGAGCTGGGTTTTTGGTTCAAATCAGGGAAAAATACAGAATCAGGCATTCAAATACTTCATTGTATGGTTTGGCAATCTGATTTTAACAACATCCGGGGTGTATCTGGTCACGCATTACTTTCAGCTCAGTAATTACGTTATTCCAAAGATCCTTGTGTCAGGTGTAATAGGGGTTCCCTACAATTACCTGATGCAGAAAAAATTTGTATTCATATAATGAAAAGAGTTCAGTTAATTGCCACAATTTATACGTTCTTACTATGCTTCTTTGCTGTTGATGCGCTAGCGCAAACGACACTGATAAAAGGAATTGTTACCGATGCTAAGGAAAAGGATCCTTTGCCATACGTTACTGTCCTTTTTAAAGGAACGAGTATCATGACCAGAACAGATGCAGATGGACGTTTTACGATCAGTACAACTGCAGCACATAACACCTTACAATTTAGCTATGTTGGTTACAAGACTGAGTTCTTAACCATCACACCTGCACAGACTCAGGAGGTTTCAGTTAAGCTAAACCCCGAAGCAACCGCTTTGAATGAAGTGGTTGTTACTGCAGGTAAACGTCCGCGATACCGCAATAAAGAAAACCCGGCAGTCGAGTTGATTCGTAGGGTGATTGATAACAAAGCGATAAATCGTGGAGAACGTTACAAGGCGATTGAATTTGAACAATACGAACGCATGATGTTCTCGATGAGCAACCTGTCTGAGAAGTTTAAAAACAGACGTATTTTCAGGAACTACCAATTCCTGTTTGAGGAACAGGATTCTACGAAAATCGGTGGTAAGAATATCCTACCGGTATATATGGAGGAGAAGCTGTCTCAAAATTACCTGCAACGCGATCCGGACAAGAAAAAGACGATTGTACTGGCAAACAAACAAGTGAACTTTGATAATGCTTTGATTGACAATAAAGGATTGAGTCAATATTTTGAACGCATGTATGCGGATATTGATATTTATGCAAACAACATATCACTGCTCAGCAATCAGTTTTTAAGTCCGATTGCAGATGCTTCCCCAACTTTTTATAAATTCTTTATCACCGACACCATTAAGACACAGCAACCGAATCTGGTAGAGCTGTCGTTTATCCCAAGGAACAACACAGACTTTCTATTTGAAGGCAAGATGTATGTTACGCTTGATGGTACATACGCGGTTAAAAATGCTTACTTAACGATTAACAAGAACATCAATCTGAACTTTGTTCGGGCGTTGGAGGCGACTTTAAACTTCGACAAGAATGCGGATAATCGTTACCACCTTGCCAAGAGTAATCTTGTTGTAGATTTTGGCTTGAACCAAAATAAGGGTGGGGGATTTACAGGTGAGCGTACGGTGGCATTTACAAAATACAAGATCAACAATCCACAGCCGGAGCAGGTGTTCCAGGGTGATGCAGTTGTCATTGCACCAACAGCAACGCAGAAATCAGATGACTTTTGGGCTAGTAATCGTGCCGACACTCTTTCCGAGGCAAACCTGAAGGTTTACCAGAATATCGATACGTTGAATAACATGAAGTCTTTCCAGAAGACCATGGACCTGGTGACCTTATTGTTTGCGGGTTATAAGGACTTTGGACCTTTTGAAGTCGGACCAGTAAACACCTTCTACAGTTTTAACGATGTTGAAGGCTTAAGGCTTCGTCTTGGTGGTCGTACAACTACGGCTTTGAGCAAACGCTATTATTTTGAGACCTATGCTGCTTACGGTATCCGGGATGAGAAATGGAAGTATTTCCTGAGTGGAACCTACTCTTTGAATAACAAGTCTGTATACACCTTCCCACAACATTACTTGCGTGCAAGTTTTCAGCGTGACACCAAGATCCCTGGCCAGGAATTACAGTTTGTTCAGGAAAACAACTTCCTTTTGTCTTTCAAACGTGGAGAAAACAATGTGTTGCTTTACAACGATTTCTACAGATTGGAATACATGAAGGAATATGAGAATCACTTCTCTTACAATGTTACCCTGAAGAAATGGACGCAACGCCCTGGCGGTGTACTGGCTTTTGAGAACTTTATTGATGGGCAGCCGAATTTAGTGAACAACATCACGACTTCGGAGATTGGTGTTGCATTAAGATACGCGCCAAATGAGAAGTTTTATCAGGGGAAGCTTTATCGCACGCCGATCATCGATAAATATCCGGTGTTTAACCTAAGGTATGCGGCAGGCTTAAAGGATGTATTAGCAGGCGATTACAACTATCATAACATTAATGCAAGTGTTGAAAAGCGCTTTTACTTATCACAATTGGGCTTCTCGGATGTAACTGTTGAAGGTGGGTACATCTTCGGCAAAGTACCATATCCTTTGTTGACCATTCACAGGGCCAATCAGACCTATGCTTTCCAACTGAGATCATACAACCTGATGAACTTCATGGAATTTGTGAGTGATCGATATGCAAGTTTTAATATTGATCATAATTTTAATGGTTTCTTTTTTAATAAAGTACCTTTGCTGAAAAAATTGAAGCTTCGTGAAATTGCTTCATTTAAGATCATCTATGGTGGCTTAAGGGAGGAAAACAATCCTAATCGTGATGCTTCGTTATTGCAGTTCCCAGTGAATGCGCAGGGTGTTAAGACTACCTATTCGCTAAACCGGGAGCCATATATGGAGGGAAGCCTTGGAATTGGAAACATTTTCAAGCTGTTCCGGGTAGATGTGGTGAAACGTTTCAGTTATCTGGAACATCCCGTGGTGTCTGAATACGGTATTCGGGCAATGGTTAAATTTGACTTTTAATAATACAATAATAATGCAGACAGTATCAACGAGAGATCGTTTACAACAGGGAATTTACCTGGTGATTAATCCATTTGTAAAGGGATTAATAAAAATTGGTCTTACGCCAAATGCAGTAACCACCCTAGGCTTACTCCTGAACATTGGGGTTGCAGTGGTGTTTGTTTTTGGCGCAGAGCGCAGTAACCGGGGTGACCTGGATTATGTCGGTTGGGCAGGCGCACTGGTTCTTTTTGCAGGATTATTCGATATGCTTGACGGTCAGGTGGCCCGTTTGGGTAATATGAGCTCAAAATTCGGAGCGTTATATGATTCAGTACTTGACCGCTACAGCGAACTTATTCTTTTTCTTGGTATCTGTTATTACCTGGTTTCTCACCACTACTTCCTGAGTTCTCTATTTGCCTTTATCGCAATGATTGGTTCCATGATGGTGAGCTATACGCGGGCCAGGGCCGAAGGGCTTGGGATTGAATGTAAGGGTGGACTGATGCAAAGACCTGAGCGTGTGATTACCATTGGTATTTGTGCGATTCTTTGCGGCGTTATGGGCGGTGTGATCGGTGGTGACTACAAGATCTATATTCCAGGTCTTCCTGTGCAGATCTTCGAGACCATGTCAATCTTTACCATACCGATTACGATTATGGCCTTTATGACCAACATCACGGCCGTGAACAGACTTCGTGACGCTAAGAAAGCATTGGATTTACAAGACAAGAAACAGTCGCAAGCGCCACTTGGAAAGGTTGTCGTGATCTTGCTTATGACATTTGTGGGTTTATTTGCCGGTGGTGCTGTTGCACAGACTGCTGATAACAGCAATCCCTCACCAATAAAGTTCCCTACGCCGAAAGGTATACCGCATGAACTGTTTTACTTACAGCGCGACCCAAACACGAATACGGTGATCTATGCGTTGAACTTAAAAGCGGATGGCAAAGTGGATCCGGAAAAACCCATAAATGTTTATTGGATGCGTTATGCGGATAAAGGTCAGAAAGAGGATCTGAGTTATGTTCAACGTAAATTTGCATACGGCGTACAGACCAAGGCACTTGGAAACGATGAGTACGAGATCAGGTTCGTTTCGCACAAGAAACTACCTTTGTACTTGAAGCGGTCGACGGTGGATAAGAAATACCACGTGTACATAGAGGCAAATGATAAGAAGATCGAGTTAGATCGTGTATTTGTTCGCATTGAAGGCGGATCGTACTGGATACCCAACGTTAGATATGTTGAACTTAAAGGCTTGAATGCCAAGTCACAAACGCCTATTGTTGAAAGATTAAAAATTTAGTGAAAAATGAAAAGGAATTTTGTTTCAAATTCTACTGAATCTGTAAGAATGTTTAAAAATGGATTTCTGGAAAGTTTGTCTAAAGTCCACTACTGGGTACCGCTGGTGGTATTCATCCCGGTAATCGGAGTTTTAAGCTGGCAGGCACTAACTGTGGAACAAATGAGTTTGCTAGCTTTTATCGGTTATACCTTACTTGGTTTATTTGTCTGGACAATCACGGAGTATGTTTTACATCGCTATGTGTTTCATTTTTACCCGAGTTCGGAAATTGGTAAACGCATACACTTCATTTTTCATGGTGTACACCACGATTACCCTAATGATGCGAAACGGCTGGTGATGCCACCTTCGGCAAGTATTCCCCTAGCAGCATTATTCTTCGCACTATTCTACTATCTGTTACCATCGAACATTGTTTACGCCTGCTTCCTTGGCTTTATTACGGGTTATCTGGTTTACGATATGACGCATTATGCGTTGCATCATGCCAGCTTTAAAAGCCCTTTCTGGATGAAATTGAAAAAACATCATATGCTGCACCACTATTCGGATTCTACTAAAGGTTACGGGGTAAGCTCTGACTTCTGGGATAAGATCCTTGGCTCTAACTTCTCTAAGAAATAAAATGCCGCTTACTTATTCTGGCGGAAAAACGCTTTATTCACTGCAGGACTTTTTAATAACTACGGCGCTCTCACTGGCTTACCTGATATTATCGTTTGTAATGATTGGTTTTAAGTCAGATCAGGTTGTACTGATTTTGATTTTTAACGTTTGTTACTATGCATCGGCTTATACCAGGAAATTTATCCTGGGCTTTTCGATCTTCATTGTTTACTGGATCATTTTTGATTACATGAAGGCCTTTCCGAATTACCGCTTCCACGAGGTGAGTACTTTGGAGCTTTACAATCTGGAGAAGTCCTTTTTCGGGATAAATGATCAAGGGCTGTTACTTACACCCAATGAGTACTTCAAGGCACATCATCATGTCTTTATTGATGTGGTAAGTGGTTTTTTCTACCTGATGTGGATTCCGGTTCCATTGGCATTCGCTGCATTTTTATTCTTTAAGAACAGGCACGAGTTCCTTTACTTCTCTTTGAGTTTTGTGCTGGTGAATTTGATTGGATTCGTAATCTATTACTTGTATCCGGCTGCACCACCATGGTACATACAGCAGCATGGGTATGAATTCATTGCGAACACGCCCGGTAATACAGGTGGACTGGCCAGATTTGATGCTTACTTTGATGTGCCGGTTTTTGCTTCCATCTACAGCAAAAGTTCTAATGTGTTTGCTGCGATGCCTTCTTTACACTCCTCATATCCAGTGATAGTATTGTACTATGGTATCCGGAACCGCCTTGGTCTTTTCAACTTATTTTTCGCCATCGTGATGTTGGGTATATGGTTTACCGCAATTTACACCAGCCACCATTATTTACTGGATGTGCTTGCAGGTATCAGCTGCGCGATCGTTTCTATTTACCTGTTTAATTATCTGGTTAAACATACCCGCTTGAAAAAGCTATTGGACAGGTATGCTAAAGCAATTGCGTAACATCAGGCTTTTAGCTTGCCAGCTGCTATCAGTTTGATCAGCTGCCTGGATATTTTAGTTTGCTATTATTTTTAGCTTTATAGAAAAGTATCTGATCTATTATATTTAGATTTGATGCAGGCACTTAGCTGCGCAGGTATTGGAAAAACACATTAAACTATCGGAACTTACGTCCAGCATTCAACGAAAGATTGATGATGCTTTTGCGAATCATGCCTTTTGGGTGGTTGCCGATGTTACGAATCATACCTACAAAGCGGCCAATAACTATCACTATTTCGAGTTGGTAGAAAAAGAAGTCACTTCATCCAGGATTGTTGCCAAGGTTGCGGGACGGGCATGGGGTGCAGGTGCGCTTCGCATTGACCGTTTTGAGCAAAGTACCGGTCAGCGTTTTAGCAACAATGTGCATGTGCTGGTATTGGTTATGGTTCAATATACCCCGGCATTTGGACTACAATTAAACCTGCTGGATATTGATACGAGTTTTACCCTGGGGCAGTTTGAGAAGATGCGCCTGGCGACATTGGAGATGCTGCTGAGCCGTAATCCGGACTTTATCAGAAAGGTAGGGGATCAGTATATCACCAAGAACAAGCAACAGGAATTAAAACCTGTTATGCAGTATCTTGCTGTATTGAGTTCTGATACCTCTGCAGGCTATCAGGATTTCAGACATACGCTAGCGAACAATCCCTGGGGATATGGTTTTAAAATTGACGATTACTTCACGGCAGTACAGGGGGAAGGCAATGCTAAGAACCTCGTTAACCGCTTGATCGATATTTATGAATCGGGTAAACCATACGATGCCGTGATTTTGATCAGGGGTGGCGGTGCACAGACGGACTTCCTGATTTTTGACAACTATGAACTGAGCAGGGCAGTGGCTAGATTTCCCATTCCGGTGATCACGGGAATTGGCCACCAGAAGAATGAGACCATTTGTGATTTGATGGCGAATACGGCTTTAAAAACGCCGACGAAGGCCGCTGAGTTTATCCTGGCAAACAACCGTGTTTTTGAAGAGAAGCTTATCCATGCGCAGAAAAGGATCATCATAAAAACACAACAAACAATCCAGCAGCACCAGCACCGTTTGTCTATGGTGAAGTCCTACTTTGTAGGTGACGTACTGGGCTTATTACAACATATGCAAAGTGCCTTATCGAGGTTGTCGGGATTAGTGCTTGCAGTACCTGGGATGTTGTTGCAAAACAAGGAGCTGGCATTGCTGCAACTGCAAAAGGAACTGAAGGCGAATACGGAAGACCTCCTGAAGAATAAGGCATCAAGTCTGCTACTGCTTGAAACCATGATCAGGCTGATGGATCCTGTACACATACTTCGTAAGGGTTTCACCATGATCAAGATCGGAGAAAGAATCGTTACAAATGAGGAGGTGCTGGTACCTGGCACGGAGATTACCATCCAGCGGGCAGCGGATGAAGTAAAAGCAATCGTATCACAAAATCAAGAAATATAATGGAAGAGATTACCTACGAATCAGCATACCAGGAGCTGGAAGACATCACGAGAGCGATAGAGAACGAAGCGGTTTCGGTTGATGTGCTCGCATTGAAAGTGAAGCGGGCTTCCTTTCTAATTGAGTTCTGTCAGAAAAAACTCAGACAAACAGAAGAAGAAGTAGGAAACATCATCCGGAAAATAGAAGGCGATACCAGCAAATAGGTGTATTTGAGCGCTTTTAAAGTCGCAAATAAAAAAGGGTATGATAACGATCGTTATCATACCCTTTTTTATTTGGCAGTATTTGGAATTTATTGTTTTACAAATTCAGTATTTGCATTAAGAACAACCTCATCGCTTAACATTGCATTCGGGTATTTAGCGCCGAAGTTGAAGTCAGCACGTTTGATGGTACCGCTAACTTTGAAACCAGCGATGGTTTTTTTAGATTGTGGGTTAGTGATTACACCTCTAAGTGTTGCATCAAGGGTTACTGGTTTAGTTACGCCGTGGAAAGTAAGGTTTCCAGCAACTTTGTATTTATTGCCGCTTACTTTTTTCACAGAAGTACTTTTGAAAGTCAGCTTTGGATATTTTGCTGCATCGAAAAAGTCTTCAGAAACAAGGTGCTGGTCTCTTTTTTCGTTGTCCGTATTAACTGAAGCAACATCCGCGCTTAGCTCAACAACAGCATCGGTAAAGTCTTCCTTCGAAGCAGTAATTTTAGCGTCGAAATTCTTAAAGGAACCTTCTACGTCTGAAACCATTAAGTGGGTGATTTCAAAGCCTAGCTTAGAGTGCGCTTTGTCTACCATCCAGGTAGTAGATTGGATGCCTTTGAATCCAAAAAGTGTGGTAGCCACAACAACAAATAGTAATGATAGTTTTTTCATCTTAATTTAATTTGTGACAAATATGGAATAATATTTTTCATCTTGTATTGATGTATGTTAAGAAACATTCTGTCATTATTTTTGTAATGCTAGTATATCGCTTGTTCAATCTCTACGTTTAATGAAGTATGCATAAAATCTCTGCCCTGATCTTTGTCCTGTTCTTTCCATTTTGCCTGTCTGCTCAAGAGCTTGATAGTGTTCCAAAAAAAGAGAAGGTGGGCGTAAAACCCTTCATTATACCTGCGGCACTTATCGGCTATGGCTTTATCGCAAAGGGTGACAATTTCATAAATGATTTTGACAAAAGCATACAGCGAAGGTTGCACAGCAGTAATCCAAACCCATCAGAAAGGGCAGACGATATTTTAAGGTATACCCCGGCAGCGATGGTGTACGGTTTGCATCTGGTTGGCATCAAAGGAAAGAACAGTCTGGTTGATGCGACGGGGGTGTACGTACTATCCACGGTGATCATGGGGGCGTCGGTGCAAACAACTAAGCGCCTGACCCAGCATGTTCGACCGGACGGATCAGATCAGCATTCCTTTCCTTCAGGCCATGCAAGCACGGCTTTTGCATCTGCAGAATTCCTAAGGCAGGAGTATGCAGATGTTTCGCCCTGGTATGGCTACGCAGGTTATACTATTGCAACAGCCACGGGTGTTTTGCGCCTGAAAAATAACAAACACTGGTTTGGGGATGTTGTGGCTGGAGCGGGCTTCGGCATTCTGTCTACAAAGGCAGCATATCTGTTGTACCCAGAGATTAAAAAGCTGTTTAAAACTAAACCCGGAACATCATATACGCTTATTCCGGGTTACCAGCAAAATCGTATCGGCCTGAATTTCAATGCTACATTTTGATTTATGCAATCTGGTATCGGGGATGTAACGTCTTAATGCGCGCTTTTAGCAATTGTGGCAAAATAGTTGTGTACAAAATATAAAAATGTTAATTTCGAATATGATCAGAAGAATACATGTACTTGAGGATGACAGTGACATCAGAGATGTTATAGAATATTTGTTAAAGGATGAAGGATATGAGCTACAATTATCTTCTTCATTCAGTGAGTTAAAAAGTAAGTTGAAAGATTCTTTGCCAGATTTGTTTTTGGTGGATGTTATGCTTCCAGACGGTAACGGTATTGAGATTTGTACTGATCTTAAAAATGATATGTTTACCAAACATATTCCAGTGATCGTGATGTCAGCGAATCCAAGGAGTAAAGAACTTAGTACACAGGCAAGCGCTGACGATTACATCAGCAAACCGTTTGATGTAGATGACGTGGTAAAACGTATTGATCAGTTGTTGGACAAAAAAGGAACAAAAGCAAATCCTGGTTCGACTGCGAACGAGATTGCTTAATTAGGATATAATACTGAAAAGCCTGCATCGATTGATGCAGGCTTTTTTTGTGAGGTTTATTTTGCGGATCCTGTTTACAATAGGAGGTCGTACTAGAGGGATTTAAATACTAAAATATAGATGTCACAGGAATTAGAGGTTTGGCAACGCGGGCCGCTGCCAGGGATTACACCGATCTTGCAGCCAGTAGGGCATGCACTGTTACAAGCCCGGGAAGAGGTAGAATTGTATCTTGAAAGTTTTCCCGATCGCTTACTTTGGGTAAAGCTTGCGGGAATGGCTTCTGCTGGCTTCCATTTACAGCACCTTAGCGGGGTGCTCGACAGGGTATTTACATATGCACGTGGCGAAAAGCTTAATTCTTTTCAGTTTGAACAGCTAGAGGCAGAAGGCAAGGATATACCGGAGGGACTTACGGTAAGCACACTGTTGGATCGTTTCCGCAAGCAGGTAGATCAAGCTATGGAGCAATTGAGGACGACTGACCCGGCTACATTAGCAGATTATCGGGGCGTAGGACGAGCAGGCCTGCCTTCAACAGTGATCGGGCTGCTGGTGCATGGTGCAGAGCATACCATGCGTCATGTAGGACAATTAATGGTAACTGTAAAGGTGCTGGCACATGGAAAAGGTGAATAGTTGGCGGGCGGAACTCGACCTGCTGGTCGATATCATCTCCAGAGCTGGCCTGAGCAGTACCATTAAGTGGGGCACTGATGTCTTTACCTATAAAGGGAAGAACGTGGTTGGCATTGCTGGATTTAAGGATTATGTAGCATTGTGGTTTTATAATGGTGTGTTTCTGAAAGATGAGCACCAGGTATTACAGTATGCGCAGGAGGGGAAGACAAAAGCATTGCGACAATTGCGTTTTTACAATAAAGAAGACATCGTGGCTGATTTGATTTTGGAATACGTGAAGGAAGCAATGGCGCTTGTAGATGCAGGTAAGCGCCACAAACCAGAAAAGCTACCCCGTCCAGCAATGCCGGATTTGCTGGATGCGGCACTTGAAAGCAATACAAAGCTCAAGTTGGCTTTTGAGCAGCTCCCTCCATATAAACAGAAGGATTACATAGAACACATTGCTTCGGCAAAAAGGGCTGAAACGCAGTTGGCACGCTTGGAGCAGATCTTACCAATGATTTTAAATGGTGAGGGGCTGCATGACAAGTATGGAAAAAGATGAGAAATCTTATTTGAAGTTCCTGGCATTCGGAAAAACGGTTTGATCTCCATTTTGCCTGATCTGCGTACGTTTATTCTTAGCAGGGAAGTTGTTGCTTTCCACTTTTTCCGCTTGAACGTTGTTATTCGCTTCCTGCTTTTTATTTAGAAGTAGCAAGCTGGTCAGGTCAAAGCAGCGTTTTACCACCACATGCGTAACCGCACCTTCTCTTTGAAGTTTCCCTTCCACCATGAGTAATTTTGCACCTAGTATTTCTTTCCTGTAGGTTTCGAATAGTCCTTGGAATATGACAAGGTTTGAGAATCCAGTTTCATCCTCAATAGTGATAAAACATACGCCACCGGCGGTTCCCGGCCGCTGTCGCACCAACACCAATCCAGCTACTTTAACCAGTTCGCCATCTCTCAAATCTGCGAGTTCCTTGGAAGATTTGATATTTAATGATCTTAGTTTATCTCTTGTGAAGCTGAGTGGATGCGCTTTCAAAGACAAGGCTGTGGAGGCGTAATCTTGCACCACATGTTCAGCCTGGCTCATGAATGGCAAGGCAATCTGACCTTCTAATGGTGCTTGTTGTGTTTGTCCTTCAAATAACCCTATTGGCATATCGAGCAATGCAGACACCTCCCATAAAGCCTTTCTTCTGTCCATGCCTAAAGAACGAAAGGCATCGGCATCGGCAAGTTTCTCCAGCGTAGCCTGGGATACGCCGGCATGTCTAAGTGCTGGTAGACTGGTGAAATGCTGCTTCCTTGCTTTGATTAAGGCATCCATATCTTCTTCGCGAATGCCTTTGATTTGCCGAAAACCCAAACGTAGTGCTCTGGATTTGCCAGATTGTTCTTCAAGGGTATTGTCCCAACTGGAATAGTTTACATCTATGGATCTGACATCAACACCATGGTTCCGTGCATCAATGACGACCTGAGCAGGCTGGTAAAATCCCATCGGCATACTGTTTAGCAATGCAGCAGCAAATACATCGGGATAATAACATTTGAGCCAGGAGGAGACATAGACCAGTAAAGCGAAACTTGCAGCATGGCTTTCCGGGAAGCCATAGCTTCCAAAACCTTCCAGCTGCTTGAATATGCGCTTTGCAAAATCGGCTGAGTAACCCTTGTTCGTCATCCCTGTAATCAACTTTTTCTCGAATTTGGAGACCAGGCCTTTCAGTTTGAAAGTTGCCATGCTTCTGCGCAATTCATCTGCTTCTGCAGGAGTGAATCCTGCTGCTACAATGGCAATTTTCATGGCTTGTTCCTGAAATAGCGGTACACCTTTAGTGCGTTCCAAAATGCTTTTAAGTTCTTCAGAGGGGTAATCTACTGGTTCTTCACCATTACGCCTCCTTAAGTATGGATGGACCATATCACCCTGAATTGGGCCAGGCCGTACAATGGCGACTTCGATCACCAGGTCATAGAAGTTCTTGGGCTTTAAACGTGGGAGCATGGTTTGTTGCGCTCGGCTCTCAATCTGAAATACGCCGATGGTGTCGGCACGACTGATCATGTCGTAAACCTTCTGATCATCCTGCGGGATGTTTGCCAAAGTGAATTCCTTATCGTAATGCTGCTTTGCGAGATCGAATGCCTTTCGGATACAGGTCAGCATCCCGAGGCCTAATACATCAATCTTCAAGAAACCTAGCGTATCAATATCATCTTTGTTCCATTCTATGTTTGTTCGTTCCTCCATCCGGGCATTAAGAATGGGGCAGAGGTCACTAAGCTTATCCTGGGTAATCACAAACCCACCAGTATGCTGCCCCAATTGTCGCGGGAAGCCCAACATTTGGGCGGTCAGCTGTAAAACTTTCCGTAAGTGGGGATCATTGGGGTTAAGTCCTTGTTCAACGATTCTGGCTTCTTCAAACCATTCATCTGTAAACTCCCAGACTGCAGCGGAAAGTCGGTTGATCGTGTCTACCGAAAGACCCATCACTTTGCCAACATCACGAATGGCGCCTTTCTGATGTTGTTGTGTAACTGTTGCTACTATTGCCGCACGGTCCCGTCCATACTTGGTGTATATGTATTGAATAACTTCCTCCCGGCGTTCATGTTCGAAGTCAACATCAATATCGGGTGGCTCATTCCTGGCAGAGGAAATAAAGCGTTCAAACAACAACTCAAATTTTGTGGGGTCAACGGAAGTTATGCCAAGACAATAGCAAACGGTAGAATTTGCAGCAGACCCACGTCCCTGGCATAGGATGCCCTTACTTCTGGCAAAACGGACAATGTCATGTACCGTGAGGAAGTAAGGCGCATACTCCATCTCAGCTATAAATTTCAACTCGTGGTTTATGGCCGTTCTGATTTTTTCAGGAATTTCTCCGATTGCGCTATAACGTTCCCGGGCACCTTCCCAGGTCAGTATTTCCAGCTCTTCCTGTGCTGAACGGCCTTCGGAGGTGATCTCGTCTGGATATACATATTGAAGCTCTGCTAACGAAAATGTACAGGCATCAGCGATTTCTTGTGTGCGGCTGATCGCATCAGGGTATTGTGCAAAGAGGCGTATCATTTCAGTGATGGGCTTAAGATATCGCTCTGCATTGGCGTGTAGCTTAAAACCCGCTTGCTGTATGGTACACTTTTCCCGCACACAGGTTAGGATATCTTGCAGTTCCCTTCTTTCGTGAGTATGGTAATGCACATCATTTGTTGCTACCAGCGGTATACCGAGTTTCTCTGCAAGTTGTGCAAGCCGGTGTAGCTTTTTATGATCATCACCCTGGTAGTTGCGACTCCCTGCCAGATATAAGTTATCACCCAAGTGATGTTTATAGATCCGGAGTTGTTGCTCAAAGGCAGGCTCAAAATCAAAATGGGCATTCAGGGCATCTGGTGGGATGACGATGAATTTCATGCCTTCAGCACTTTCAAAAACATCACTTTTATAGAGGTGGCATGATCCTTTTTGTGTGCGAAGGTTACCTTTAGAAAGTAGTGCGGAAAGCCTGCTATAGGCGGCTTTATCAGTGGGATAGGCCAGCAAGCTCGGGCCATCCAGTAAGTCTAATCGGCAGGCTGGAATGATGGTGAGCGCTTTATCTTTTGAAGCCGCATACGCCCGAACAATGCCAGCTAAGCTGTTTCGATCCGTAATTGCGATCTTCTTATAGCCCAATGCTGCTGCTTGTTCTACAAGTTCTTCGGGGTGTGAAGCACCACGTAGGAAACTAAAATTTGATGTGATCTGAAGTTCTGAATAACTCATGTTTGTTAAGCAAAGAATCCATGTAAGTACCATTGAGAAGGGGTGTCGCTGCCGTAATGCCCAGATCTGAAGATCCAGTAACGCTGACCCAGATCGTCTTCTACTTGATAATAATCGCGGTGCTCTCCGGCATCCGCCCACCATTCGCGCTCGATTCTTTCCGGTCCGTCTGATTTACGCACGTAATGCACTTTGTCCTGGTATCGGAATGACATGGGTGGGTAATCGGGTACCGGGGCGGTTACTTCAATCACGACTGGTGTTTTTAACAGCATGGTTGGGCGTGGACGATCTTTGACCCATGCTGTAGCCGGTTGTTCATCCAGTGCGCTGGCCAGTTTGATGGAACGCTCTGGCCAGTAATGTTCATCCGGCAGGTAACGATGGATGACATTTGCCCCAAGTTTACCGGCAAGGCGATCGAGCAGTTCTGCGACTTCCTGATTATTCAGGCCTTGTTTGCCAGCCCATAACGCTTCTTGTGTGATCGGGGCATCTTCAACCTGGGTCGCATCTAAGGTAAAAAGTTCTATCCCAAACCCCGGCCTGATGGTAGAGATGTGAAGTTCCAGTAGTTTAAACAAATGAGGGCTATGATTTGAAGCCTTACTGGTTCCGATAGAAACCTGCTCTATTTTTCCATCGACCCTATAGCAGGTCAAAATCGCTTTTCGAAGGCCCTTACCTTCTTTTTGAAGGCGCTCACAAAGGCTTTCCAACATGCGCAAGATGGCCACTTCAATACCAGCAGCCGTGCGAATGGGTTCAAGGCATGGTAGACGTTCCTGAAATGGTTCGGGTATGCATATGGGTTGAAGGTATTCTTCTTCTTGTCCTAAAGCTTGACGTATACGCTTGATTAAATGATCACCGAAGCGCCTTTTTAAAGCTGAATGTGGCATGTTGATAAAGCTGTGCAGCTTGGTGAGCCCTAATTTATGTAAGCGTTCTATGACCTGTGGTTCCAGTCGCAGGCTGGCGGGCGGAAAGTTTAGCAGCGCATGGGCCTGCATTCCGGATTCCACAATAGGAGCAGTATTATCGAAACGGACTTTAGCCCATGCTGCACCAATGGTATCCGCAATAGCTGCTTGTGTGTAATAGCCTTTACTTTGCAATCGGGATACAATCTCTTCAAGGTAGGACGCTTCACCACCCCAAAGGTGTGCACAACCTGTAATTTCAAGAATCAAACCATCGGGTAAGTCCACTGCCACAATTGGTGCATAACGTACACACCATTCACCAAGTCCTTTTAACAACCGGGCCTCGCGGCCAGGTTTGGTATCTATTATTTCCAGATCAGGAAAGATGGCTTTTGCGTCTGCCACATTCATGTTCAGGGTTACACCCTCAGCTGCTGCTTCAGGGTTAATGGCCGTAATAATCTTTCGCCCACGTTCCGGTTTTGCAAATGCAAATGGACATCCTTTTAGGGCAGGTCTGCGTAACGTTTGCCAATCCGTAACCAGGTAGCGGAACCATATAGATAAAAATCTGCGTTGCATGATTAACCTGTTTTACGTCTTCGTACATCAGAAGTTTCGGCCGCGGTTACAACAGCAAATTGTCCTGCTTTCCATTCCAGCTGCCATACCCCAGGGTTTCCATTTCTTACACGCAGCAATTCTACCTGCCATCTGGGAAAGCCAAGTCCTGGTAATCCGTCAACTTGTTCACTGAGAATAGGTTTTATTTGCCAGCGTGCTACACAAGCTGTAGTGGCTATGCGATCTGCGGCTGTGCGCAAAATAAATCCGGTGACCTGGCTTTTTTCGAGCGCGAGCTGCAATCTTCGGGATTGGGCGAATGAGATGTCACGGACTTCGGCAATCACAGCAGCGAGTTCTTTGCATTTTAGTGCTTCTTCCATTGCCCACAATACATCACGTTCAGTGCCCACATCTATAAAAATCATTTGATGGGGCTGTACTCCGTATGCGAATAATGCCGTTGGGAAAAGGCTTCTGGATTGACTGATGTAAATGCATGTACCATCATTCTGCATCAATTGTTGTAGGATCCCCGCGATGAAGCCCTGGCTTGAAGCAGCGATCTCCGGAGTTGAGCATAAAAATTCGTGGATTGCAGCGATAGGGAATACTGCATTTGGGAATCCAGCTTCAATTGGGCCAAGTCCAATGCACTGCGTAGTTCCATGGTTTGGTTTGAAACCTTGTAGCAAAAGAATGTCTTTTTGCAATTGGGCTACAATTTCTTGCTTTGTTTTCTCCTGTGCCATAAACTTTGTACCACAAAACTAATGCTAATAATATTAGTACAAAGAATATAATGCTAAAAAAGTTATCAACAGGCTTGTTTATTTCCTTTCAGTACCAGGTATGCCTTTAGGGCGCTCAAAAGTTTTCTAAGGACTATGGATTAAAATACAGGCTGCTTTTAGCATAATCCATACGGTTGTCGTTTACTGAATATGAAAAGAGCATTAATCTTATTGTCAATTGTAGTTGCAGGTTTAAGCAGCTGTAGTACTGTTAAAAATAACCCCACTTCCGAAGATGTTACCTTAACTGGAACCATCCAGGAATTAGGGATGACGACATTTCAATATGGATCTCACAAGATGAAATCCGCTGATACGCTCTATGCTTTAAGAAGTTCTAAGGTGCAACTTCAAGATTACCTGGACAAAGCCATTACCCTGAAAGGGACCAAAGTAGCTGGGTATCCAATTGAAGGGGGTCCAACGCTCATAGAAGTTACCTTCATAGCAATCAAATAGCCACAACACATTTAGTGCTTAAAGAAAAAGTCATTCCCAAGGGATGACTTTTTCTGTTTGAAGCTGTGCTTCATGATTATAAATCATTATTGATTATAATGTGTTAATTTTGAATAAATCAAATTCATCATTTTGGCTAAAATCAAAAAGAACTCACATAAAGTATTGTACCGTAAGTATTCCTATAACATCAAGTATGTTATGATGCTTTTAACGGTGTTGTTAATCTCCTTTTTCTTGCCTAAACAACCCCGTTTCAGGTATGAGTTCGAGAAAGGGAAAGTTTGGATGAATAAGGATCTTATTTCTCCATTTAGCTTTGCTATCCTTAAAACGGAGCCTGAAGTCAGCACCGATAAAAAAGATGCTTTAGAAAGTTTATTGCCTATTTACCGGTATAATCCGGATTTGATTAACGTCATAGAAGATGCTTTTTTGAATGAGTTTGAGGTTAAATGGCGGGGAAGCACTATTGATGAGCGAGACCGGGAAGCCGTCCGGGAGAGTGCTTTGAGTTTATTGAAGTCGATATATCAGAAAGGTATCATTGCCACACAGCCTAAGCATCTCCAGGGGAATAAGTTTTACGACTTCGCATTGCTGAACAATAACGTTTCAAAAGTGGTGAGCACGCAGGATGTTTTTACAGTTCCAACGGCGCTTCAGTTTTTCAGTACCAATTTCAAAGTGACGGATTTGCGGATCAGAGAGTTGATCATCAATCTTGTTGAAGATCACCTGCAGCCCAACATCCTTTTTGATGAGAAGATGACGGCCGTGGTGCAGACCAACACGATAAATAGCTTATCAACCACCCGAGGCATGGTTCAGAAAGGGGAGCTCATTGTTGCCAACGGTAATGTTGTTGATGATGAAACTTTTCAAAAGCTGCAATCCTTCAAAGAAACATACGAGGTGCAGACCAAAACCATAGGCGATAGTAAGCTTGTTTTTCTTGGTCAGCTCATCTTAGTTGGTTTCATAGTAAGCTTACTGATGGTGTTCTTGTATATGTTCCGAAAGGACATTTTTGCCGATAATAGGCAACTTTCATTGATCCTACTGGTCATCATTTGTATGTTGCTGGCATTAACCTGGGCGATTAAGATCAATCTTCCAAGTTTGTATTATATACCTTTCTGTATTGTTCCGATCATCATCAGAATTCTATTTGATACACGACTTGCGTTGTATCTGCACTTGCTCGTGATCCTAATCGCGGGGTTCTTCGTTCCCAACAGCTTTGAATTTGTATTCTTTCAAACTACCGCTGGGATGGTAGCCATCTATAGCATTAGAAATTTAGTTAAACGTGAGCAGTTGCTGCTTTCCGCATTGTTTATTTTATCTGCTTACCTGATTTGTTATGTTGGTGTTGCCTTACTTAGGGAAGGTACAGTGGATGAGATAGAGTGGATCAACTTTGCGCCATTTGTTGTAAGTGTGTTGCTATCACTCATTGCATATCCAGTGATTTATGCATTTGAGCGTGTGTTCGGGATTACTTCAGATGTTGCTTTAATTGAAGTGACCAATACAAACAACAAGTTACTTCGGGAGCTGGCGTTTAAGGCACCTGGTAGTTTTCAGCACTCCCTGCAAGTGGCGAATCTTGCGGAGGCGGCAATATTCAAAATTGGTGGAAATGCATTACTGGTTCGTGCCGGTGCATTGTACCACGACATTGGTAAAATAGAAAATCCGCAATACTTCATTGAAAATAATACTGGGGTTAGTCCGCATGACAAGCTACCTTACGAACAGAGTGCACAAATCATCATTAAGCACGTGCATAAGGGCATAGAGATCGCGAGGAAGCATCAAATCCCTGAGAGTGTGATTGACTTCATTAGAACGCACCATGGAAACACTCGAGTGGATTTCTTTTATCAGAGCTTTTTAAAGAATTCACCGGAAAAATTTGTGGATGAGAACATCTTCCGATACCCTGGACCAATTCCATTTTCTAAGGAAACAGGGGTGTTAATGCTTGCAGATTCGGTGGAAGCAGCATCAAGAAGTCTTAAAAATCCGGACGCTCAGCGGATAAATGACCTGGTAGAACGCATCATTGACTACAAACTTGAACAAAAGCAGCTAGATAATTGCGATTTAACGTTAAAAGACCTGGAAACTATTAAGCTGATATTCAAGACAATGCTTATGAGTATCTATCATGTGCGCATAGATTATCCACAAACAACGTAATTTTTTTTTGCAAAGATGTTTGAATTACTATATTTGCAACCTCTTCAAAACACAGCGAAGACGAATAGGAGAGGTGCCTGAGTGGCCGAAAGGAACAGTTTGCTAAACTGTCGTACTGGCAACGGTACCGCGGGTTCGAATCCCGCCCTCTCCGCAGAACACCGTTTCTGGTAACAACAAAAGCCTCATTTATGAGGCTTTTGTTGTTTATAACGCATTAGCTATAATGGCACGCTTAAGCATTCTTTCTTAAGATCTCTAGTGGAGGTCTATTCAATGCTGATCTGCTATTTAGAACACCTATAAGGGTGGTTAAAAGGGAAATGCTGAAGAATATACTCACTACGGTTAACCAGTCTGGAGAAAATGGTACCTCAAAGCTAAATTTGGCTAATCCCCAGTTTCCAATTAAGGCAAGAACAATACCTGTAAAAGCAGCTATTGACCCAAGGAAGAAGTATTCCAAGGCTGTGATCATAAAGACCTGCAAACTACTGGCACCAATAGTTCTTAGTAAAACGCTCTCCTGCATACGTTGATATTTGCTGATCAAGACAGAAGATATTAATACGATCAATCCAGTGATGATGCTGAAGCTCGCCATAAAGCGGATGACGAAGCCGATCTTGTTCAGGATCTCATCAAGTACATTTAATATAAGTGCTAAATCGATGATGGACACATTTGGATAAGTAGAAACAACTTTCTGCTGAAAGGCAGCTGAAGCTGCGGCATTGGGTACACGGGTAACCAGCACATGAAATTGAGGTGCATCATCAATCACGCCTTTCGGAAAGACCAGGCGGAAGTTCGTTTGCACCCTGTTCCAATCCACTTCCCGGATGCTACCAACAATTGCAGGCACCATTACCCCTTGCACGTTGAATACCAAGCGATCTCCTATGCTGAGGTGTGCAGATTTTGCATAACCCTGCTCCAGGGAAATATGTGCTGTATCTTGCGCTTGTCCCTGCCATTTACCTTCTATCAATCTTTCACTTGATGTAAGACTATCTCGGAACGTAACGCGCAATTCCCGATTGTAAGCTCTGTTGGAGTACTTGCGTATAGAATCGTTTTTATTCTCCATGGCATTCACGCCGTTGATTTCCTGCAAACGCATGGTCACGATCGGCACTTCTTGAATCAATGGGAGTCCTTCAGACTTGGTAAGTTCAGTTATCGCTGCGCGCTGTTTCGATTGAATATCGAAGATCACCATGTTTGGCTGGTTCTCACTTGTTGATAAGGTAATCCGATCCATCAGGATGGACTGTACAAAGAATAACGTACAGATGAATGTTGTTCCTAATCCGATAGACAAAACCAGGATAGTTGTCTGGTTATTCGGCCGGTAAAGATTAGATAACCCCTGTCTCCAGATATAGCTCCAGGAGGAAGGGAAAAACTTTCGGATCAGCCAAACGCTTGCTGCAGCAACACCATAAAGTACGATAAAGCCGATAACAAGGCTAATGGAAAAAACTAATGTTTGTCGCCAGCCTTCAAGTTGCAACCTTGCGAAGCACGTGATGAATCCAAAGATCAGCAAGTAAACAAACCAGCGCCATGGATCCTTGCTTGTAGATTCCGTATGGTCTGATACTCTTATGGTGTTCAGCGGTGATACTTTCCTGATGGATATTAGCGGTAATAGGGAGAAGAGTATGGATATTATTACACCCAGTAAAATGCCCTGTCCGATGGCTTTCCAGGATATTGTAACCTGAAGTTCCAGCGGAAGGAAATCTTTGAATACAATAGGCAGTACTTGCTGTATGATTGAGCCAAGCGCTGCACCTGCAACGGCGCCAATGAAACCAATGATGGTAATTTGTATCAAAAAGATTAGGAATGCCTGTTTGGAGCTTAAGCCCATACAGCGTAGGATGGCAATGCTCTGCATCTTCTCTTTTACATAGATGTGCACGGCGCTGGCCACACCGATACACCCGAGGAGCAAGGCGATAAACCCTACCAAGGAGAGGAATTTCGTAACATCAGAAAAGGACCTTCCTGTGCTTTCTTTTTTCGACTTTATGGTGTCCTGATCCAGATCGTGGCGCTCAAAAGCAGGGGTCAGTCTGGTGACCATAGCATCCACATCTGTTTGTGGTTTCAGTTTGTAGTAAAAATTGTAATTAATTCTACTGCCTTTCTGCGCCAGATTCGTAGCCTTTAAGTACCTTAAAGGCATGAACACGGAAGGTGCTATTGTGCTTGAGAAACCAGTTTGACCTGGTGCCTGATTAAGAATACCTGCAATTCTAAAGTTTACTTTCCCGATCTGCACGGAATCACCAACATTTGCCTGGTATTGCAACATCAGTGTTTTATCTACAAGCACGTCGTGTTTGTCACGAAAGGTTTTGGCTGCGGATTTAGGGGTAGTCTCTATGTCGCCATAAAATGGAAAATTGCCGCTTAAAGCTCTGATTTGAACGAGCCTTGTACCACCGCCCTTCATGAACAGGATCATGGATGGAAAACTTTGTTCTTCACTATAAGCATCCGCCTGCTTTCTAAGCGAGTCCGTAAATTTCCTTGCTGCAGAGTCAGGAGATTTGTTGGTCCTCACGTCTAAGTCCGCACCGATAAGCGTGGCTGCCTGGCGATCAATATCTTTGGTTAAATTATCACCTATGCCATAGATCGCCACGAGGGCAGCAATGCCCAGGATCATAGAAGAGATGAATAGAAATAGGCGGGCTTTATTCTTCCGGCTGTCGCGCCAGGCCATTAAAAAGAGCCAGGAAATGTTCAAGGGTTTGTTTTCCATAGCTACAGACTATCGTTTAAGATGGCGCCACCTTTTAAGCGTATGATTCTGTTTGTTTTCGAAGCGAGCTCCAGATCATGGGTAACCAGAATTAAGGTCGTTCCGGCATCTCGATTGAGCTCAAAGAGAAGCTTTTCTACCTTCTGGCCAGTCTCCGTGTCAAGGTTTCCCGTTGGTTCATCGGCAAAAAGTATCTTAGGACTATTGGAGAAAGCACGTGCAAGTGATACACGTTGCTGCTCACCACCGGATAGTTGTGAAGGGTAATGGTGCCCCCTTGCTGCCAGTCCAACTTTCTCCAGTAAAGTTAAAGCGCTGGCTTTTACATTCCGCTCACCTCTTAACTCAAGTGGTACCATAACGTTTTCAAGTGCGGTGAGTGTCGGTAGAAGTTGAAAGTTCTGGAATATGAAACCCACGTGTTGGTTCCTCACACGAGCACGTTCGTCTTCATTGAGCTCATCCAGTTTTATCCCGTTTAATACTACGGAGCCGCTGCTCGCCCGGTCTAAGCCGGCGCACAAGCCCAGGAGGGTCGTTTTACCACTACCTGATGGCCCTACAATGGAAACAGTAGAACCCTGTTGAATTTCGAAGTTGATGTCGTTTAATACGGAGAGTGTTTTCCCTTGTGCAGGGTATGTTTTGCTGAGATTGCGGACGCTTAGGATTTCTGTCACAGTACTTTATTAATTTTTAAATTTAAAACCTAAATCTATTGGATATGTTTTGGTATTTCCAGTTACTTTGCGATCATGACACTACACAGATTTTCAAAATTCGGATGCCTCATGGTATGTTTTCTAGTAGCCTGCGGCAATAATACGACTACAAAGACGGATGCGCCAACGGTTAATGTAGAAAATAAAATACAGGAAAAAACGAAGACGGTACTTTTCTTTGGAGATAGCTTAACTGCAGGCTACGGTCTGGAGGACCCAGAAGCTGCATTTCCATACTTGATTGAACAAAAGATTGATTCTTTGCAGTTACCTTATAAGGTTGTAAGTGCGGGCTTAAGTGGTGAGACATCTGCAGGAGGGAAGAATAGGATAGACTGGCTATTGAAGCAGCAGATGGATGTGTTTGTGTTGGAACTCGGTGCCAATGACGGTCTCAGAGGCTTGGATGTTCAGGAAACCGAACGCAACCTGCAGTCTATTATCGATCAGGTTCAGGCAAAGTTCCCAGAGGCGAAGATCGTTGTCACTGGCATGATGGTTCCACCTAGTATGGGTGCCAAATACGCAAACGGGTTCAAAGAGATATTCCCAAGGTTGGCAAAAAAGAACAATGCTGCTTTCATTCCATTTTTACTGGAAGGCGTAGGGGGTGTGCCTGATCTGAATCAAGCAGATGGTATTCACCCGACCGTTGAAGGCCACAAGATTTTGGCTGAGAATGTCTGGTCAACGCTCAAGGATGTATTATAAACACTGTCCGTCGTTTCTTTTTATATAAAATGGACAGAAAAAAATTCCTATCCGTTACAGGTCTGCTTACGGCCGCCACATCTATAGAAGGGTTCGCCCCGGGCGACAAAGCGCTAAATAAATTCATTGTTCCGCCTTATTTAAAACCTGGCGACACGATTGGGATCACGAGTCCTGCGGGCTACATAAGCCTCGAGGCAATACAGCCTGCGAAATTGCTCATGGAGCAATGGGGCTTTAAGGTGCAGGTTGGTGAAACCATTGGCAAACGGTCTTACACCTTCGGTGGAACTGATGCAGAGCGTAAAGCTGATCTGCAGGCCATGATGGATGATCCTTCGCTTAGCGCCATTATGTGCGCAAGAGGAGGCTACGGACTGGTGAGAATCATTGACGATTTGGACTTTTCCAGGTTAAGGAAAAACCCGAAATGGATAATTGGATTCAGTGATGTCACGATATTACACAGCCATTTACATCAGTTTGTGGATATGGCTTCTCTGCATTCAAAAATGTGTAACAGTTTTCCGGATGTCTGGGCATTGGCAGAACCGATCCAGGTGGAAACAATCAATTCAATTCATGCTGCACTTACCGGGAGTAAGATGAAATATGAGGCATCTTATATTAAGTATAATCGTATGGGCACAGGAAGGGGCATGCTAATCGGAGGCAATCTTAGTATTTTAGAAACGCTTTCGGGTACCGCCTCTGCGATGGATACCCGCGGCAAGATTCTATTTCTTGAAGATACGGGGGAGTACCTATATAGTATAGATCGGATGTTGTGGAACCTAAAACGCTCGGGTATGTTGAGCGGTTTGGAGGGTATGATTATCGGGAATTTTAAAACAAAAGCTGATGACCCAGAAGAAGCATTTGGCAAAACCATCTATGAAATCGTGCTTGAAAAAGTGCAGGACTATGGTTTTCCAGTTTGTTTCGACTTTCCTGTGGGGCATCAGCGTAGTAATTTTGCACTAAAGTGCGGCGTAATGCACGAGCTTAGGGTTTTTTCAGCAGGTACACAGTTGCTTGCTTTGGCTTAGGTGGCGATCAGGCCATCATCGGCTTTATCTTCCTCTGGCTTTTGTGAATTTCCAAGATCGGTTTTTGATGGCGTTCCGGTTAAGGAACCATCATTATCTGGCATCTCCTGATCTAGGTTGTTCGAGTGGTTTAAGTTCTCTACGCCAGGTAATTCATCCGTATCCCGGTGTTCTGTTGTGCTGTTGTAATCGGGGCTGGTTAGATTCTGGGGATTGTTTATGTCATAGTTCTCGCCGCCTGGCGCATTTTCTTTCGGATTTTTATCGTTGGTTACCATAGGTTTAAGTTTTTCTGGTTAAAATATTTACTTTAGTAACTTAACAAAACCATTAAAAAATGGTTTTAATAACTAAATAAGGATGTAAAAACCTTCAATTGATGAATAATTGATTTGCAGGAAATCCAATAATTATTAACTTTAAAACATAATCAAATAACTAATTTCAAAAGAGCATGGAAAAATTTTCAAAACTAAAGGAACTTGTTGCCGGTGTTGAAGCTGACGCGGACAAATTTTATAACTCAGGTAATGGTGCTGCTGGTACACGTGTACGTAAAGCAATGCAGGAATTGAAAAACCTGGCACAAGAGATTCGTACTGAAGTAACCGAGAAAAAAAATAGCGATAAGTAATCTGCTTTTGATAAAAAAAGGCCCGCATTAGCGGGCCTTTTTTTATTTTTATGATTTTTGATTTGTTACCATGTTTGAAATAGGATCTAAGCGCCTATACGCTGATGCCAAGCATTTTAGTATATAATTTAACTTCAACATCTTGGAAAAGACATCAACTCAGAAAGATAACGAGAAGAAGCTGGCGGCGGCTGCCGCGGTAAAATTTGTACAAGAGGGGAGTATCGTCGGACTTGGAACCGGATCATCTGCGTTTTATGCAATTCAAGAAATTGCAGCACTTGTAAAACAAGGCATGCAGATCCAGGGCGTTGCAACATCTGAGCAGACCGCATACCTCGCTGAAAGCTTAGGTATTCCTGTTCTTGGTTTTGATGAAGTACATGCGATTGACATCACCATAGATGGAGCGGATGAATTTACAACGGACCGAAAGCTTATAAAAGGTGGTGGTGGGGCGCTATTTAGAGAAAAGATCGTAGCATCTATGTCTAAACAGGAAATCATCATCGCAGATGCTTCTAAGCTGGTTAAACAACTCGGTGCGTTTACGATCCCCATTGAAGTTATCCCACTGGCAACAAACTACGTCTTACAAGAACTTAAGTTAATAGGGGGAAGCGCATTGCTCCGTAAGAAAAGTGGACACCTTTTTGTAACTGATAACGGTAACCACATCATTGATGCAGATTTTGGTCTGATTGATCATCCTGAAGCGCTGGCTAAAGCATTGAACAACATTGATGGCTTACTCGCACATGGCATCTTCATAGACCTTGCCACTAAAGTCATTATGGCGGATGGTGATGATGTTGTTTACTTTTAGGACGTCTTAATTAGAATCATGGTAAATCGTGTTAGTATATTAGGTTGTGGCTGGTTTGGAACTGCTCTCGCGGTACACTTGCTCAACGATGGGTTTGATGTTAAAGGTTCGGCAACAAGCAAAGAGAAGGTGAGTGTCCTTCAACAACGTGGCATCCCGAGCTATAATATTAGACTAGATCAGGAGGTAAGTCTCCTTATTCCTGATTCGGATTTCTGGTTAAGTGATGCACTCATAATTTCTTCCAATGTGAAGCTTGCTGCAAATGACGGTTATTGTTCCGGCATGCAAAACCTTGTTCAACAGGTGAAATCAACAGCCATCAAAAAGATAATTTTCATCAGTTCTACCAGCGTGTATGGTGACCACAACGCGGTTGTAGATGATCATACAGCCTGCAGTCCGGACAGTCCCTCTGGAGCGGTGCTGCTTGAACTTGAGTCTTTACTACAAAATATTCCAGGTGTACAGTTTGTCGCACTACGTTTCGGCGGTTTGGTGGGGCCGGGAAGATTGCCTGGATCTTTCTTCGCGGGCAAAAAGAATATCCCAAATGGTTTAGCGCCAGTGAACCTTATCCATCTCGAAGATTGTATTGGAATTACAGCTTTATTGATAAGTCTTGACAAGCTGCCCTCAAGAGTGAATGGGGTATCACCGGATCATCCTTCAAGAGCCGAGTTTTATGTGCTTGCTGCACAGCATCAAGGTTTTGAAGTACCAGAATTCATAATGGAAAAAGCGGATTGGAAGATCGTCGGAAGTAGTTTTCTTCAGGAAAGGGGATATGCCTTCCGCATTAGCGACTGGAAAACCTGGTTGACATCTCTTTAATTTTCTAAGTTCCTAAAATTGTGATTGTATTAGTCAATTCAGTTAAACTGTAGTTGCACTAACCGGTTCTAATGAAAGTATATTTTTAATAACCGGTTACAATAAAGTGTAGTTACAATCGAAGTACAGTTGCACTAGCTGCTTACAATTAGAGGCTGCGGCACTCAAAATTCCTGTAAAAAACAAACCCCTGTAAGAAAACTTACAGGGGTTTGGAACTAAGTATTTCGTACACCCAACAGGATTCGAACCTGTGACCGACGGTTTAGAAAACCGTTGCTCTATCCAGCTGAGCTATGGGTGCCTATCCGCTTGGAGCGCCAAAGATAGACGTTCAATTGAACTTCAGCAAATGTTAATTGAAAATATCTTCTATTTTACTGATTTGCAGGCTCAAAAATTAAAGACCGCTTCTTTTCAGGATTATTTTCCGCATAAGATAAGATCAGATTGACAATATAGTCGTTTGATGGGTACGGCTGTAAAGCAGACTTTAGCATTTCGAAATCATTAACGTCCGAATGGAAAGATACGTAGCCCATGCCATAAAATTTCCCATTCTCAATCCATACGCAACTTTGCTCATCTTCAGTGCGCCCCTGATCAAACACCACAAACGAAGGAAGCATCAATTTAAGGTGGTTTATAGCTTCCTGTACACGTAAGTTATAAGCGGTAGAATCTTCAACCCCTAAGCAGGCACCCTCACAAAGCCCATGCTCATGACCTGTGCAGGCAGTTCGGTTACGTTGTACAAAACACAGTTTCTCACAGAGACGGAATTCACGGATCAAAGTTTTAAGCAGGTTGTGCCCATCCAAGATGCTGTTGAAGCTGTAAAGTGATGGACATTGCTTTTTGTATTTGTCTATGCCCAATCTGATGTAGCCATTCTGATCGACGTATTCGTACAAGGCGTATTTTTGTTCAAATCGCTTGAGTGCACGGTTATTTTCCGGCCAGAACTTTTGTATTTGTGTCGCTTCCAGGATTAGTGCCATCAGTTCTGTACCACAAATATCATAATCAATATTGTGTATATTTTTCAGGAATTCCTGGCGCTGTTTACTGCTGCTGTTCCCACTAAAATGAGAACAAACACGTTTCTTTAAGTTTTTAGCTTTCCCTATATAAATGATCTTTCCTTTCTGATCACGGAAATAATAAACCCCTGGCTGTGAAGGCAGTCTATCAATGTAATTTCTGGAAAGATGCGGTGGCAAAACCTGCTCCTTAGATGCTTTTTCCAGCGAACGCGAAATGTGAGATTCCACATCAGCATCCAGTAGCTTTGCAAAGAGGACGGCCGTCGCCGCAGCATCGCCGCCAGCCCGGTGTCGATTTTCTAAGTTGATGTCGAGTGACTTACAAAGCTTGCCTAAGTTATAGGAGCTTAAACCAGGGAAGAGCTTGCGACTTAACCTAACGGTACATAACTTCTTGCAGTTCAAGGTGTGTCCGGATAAGGAGAGGTGATGCCTGATAAAAGCATAATCAAAATTCACATTATGGGCAATAAATATCTTATCATGTAGCAGCTCATAAATATGAACCGCAACTTCTGAAAAAGTAGGGGCCTCGGCAACCATTTCGTTGTTAATGCCTGTAAGTGCCTCAATATAGCTGGGAATAAATTGCTCAGGGTTGATTAAGGATTCCCAGGTTTCTACAACAGTGTTCCCATCCATGATATGGATGGATATCTCTGTGATGCCATTTCCGGAGGGGCACCCACCAGTTGTTTCAATATCTACAACGGCGTATTTCATCTTGTTTTTCAATATAGGTTCGATTGCATAAAGATGCTAATAAACTTAGTATATCTTAAATTTATTGCAATAAATGACAATACTGGCATACAAATGGCTTGTACCTCAGCGAAATGAGGGTAATTAGATGAGAAAAATACTAGCGGTTGATGATGATAATGACATACTAGATGTGATCAGAATCATCCTGGAGGATGAAGGCTACGAAGTTGCTACTTTAACTAACGGAAGAAATATAATTGATTCCATAACGAACATTAGGCCTGATCTGATTCTACTTGACGTTATGTTATCCGGAATGGATGGGAGAGAGATCTGCAGGACGATAAAAGAAAATCTTTCTCTGAACCCAATCCCCATCATCATGATCTCTGCAAGTCACAACCTTCAGAACTTTAAAGCCCTACCTGGCCCGCCAAATGGGTTCATACCGAAGCCGTTTGACATAGACAAGTTTGTACATGTGGTGAACGGCCATTTCGCAGCTTAAACAGCTTCAATTATTATTTTTAAAATATCTTAAACATTGCTCAAACATGTTTGTTTAGTATCCACTAACCAGGTATGTTATGATGAGCAACTATTTAAATCTGCAATTTGATTTAGCGGGTAAGCCTGTTTCGGGCTTTTGTATGCAAATCCATGATGATTTTCACGAGACCTACGCCGTAGTTCTTGATGGGTATCATTCCTTTTGTGTATGGCTGGATGGTAATGCAAATTGGAAGTTTTCCAAATACGCCAACATCGAGCCAGGCATTCTGGACAAAGTTATCACACAGCTGAAGTCGCTTAAGCCAGGCAACTAGTCAAACTCCTAATCCTTCTTCTAATAAAACATTGCTTACCCGAAAAACAGGTAGGCCAGGCTTATTGCTGTGATTACACCAACCAAATCAGCCAGCAACATTGCGCCGATGGCGTACCGGGTATCCTTTACATTCACGGCTCCGAAGTATACCGCTATCACGTAAAAGGTGGTGTCTGAACTTCCTTGTAATATGCTTGACAACCTGCCTGCGAAAGAATCTGGCCCGTGTGTGGTCATGGTATCAATCATCATACCTCTTGCACCGCCACCGCTTAGCGGCCTGATTAAGGCTGTTGGAATGCCATCTATAAACCGGGAGTCCACCTGAAAAAACATACAAACCTGCTTCATTCCATTTATGATAACGTCAAATGTACCGCTTGTGCGCAGCAAGCTAATGGCAATCAGCATCCCGACCAAGTAAGGAATAATGCGAATAGCCGTCTCGAAACCGCCTTTTGCGCCCTCAACAAAGGCATCAAACACGTCGATTTTCTTGTAAACAGCACCCAATACGATCAGAAAAAAGATGAGTAGTAACAATCCGTTACTGAGTATACCTGAAAATGATTGTAGACCGGCGGTGCTTAATGATGTCAGATAGAGAACCAGCAATGCGATGACGCTTGATAAGCCAAGGACCCAAATCAAGATCGCAGGTGCAAATACATTGATTTTTTGTTTGAAAGAGACAATCAGCATCGCAGCAATTGTTGCCACGAAAGTGGCGATCATGCAGGGAATAAAGATTTCCGTAGGATTCGCTGCATTCAGGGAGGCGCGAATTGCGATAATACTCACCGGTATCAGGGTCAAACCAGAGGCATGCAGACATAAAAACATGATCTGGGCGTTAGAGGCACGGTCCTTCGTTGGATTGAGCTCCTGCAAGCTCTCCATAGCCTTTAAGCCAAAAGGGGTGGCTGCATTGTCGAGGCCTAACAAATTAGCCGAGAAATTCATAACCATGTGACCAGTCGCGGGATGGCCTTTTGGAACGTCAGGAAACAGCTTTGAGAAGAAAGGCGCAATGATCCTCGACAACAGTCTGATCCCACCAGCGCGCTCCGCAATGCTCATGAAGCCCATAAATAGCGCCATGATACCGATCAGCTTCAAACAGATATTTACCGCCGTCCAGCAGGTTTCTATAACCCCATCGATATGAAGGGGGTTTCCGGGGTCATCGGCCTTGCCAACAATCATCCAATTGAAAACATCGGATTGTCCCAGGAAGAAACATTTAATACATGCAACGAAGATCGCAACAAGGATGAAGGCGGACCAGATTCTGCTTAATGCCATTTATGAATTTGAAAGTTCTAAAATATGACTTTTGATTGCAATATCCCGTTTTTGAAGCTTAAAACAGGTTCTTTTCCACGCATCAGGCTAAAGTTTGCTGGCTCGTCGTATACGATGCTACCTTCCAGTTGCAGGGTGCTTGCCTCGAAAACCTCGTGGGCACTCATCGTATGTAGATCCCCAATATCTTCAATGGTGTAAAAACGATCAACCTGAGTACCCCCGACTCCAGGACTAGGTTTATAGTTTATGCCTACACTAGTCTTAAGTCCATTAACTTCAATATCATGAATTATGAGGTGAAATAATGTCTTGCTATTCTTAGGAATATTGAAGTAGTTGTCTAAAGGAACCGCTTCATATTCTGCTGAACTGATGGCCTTTAAGCCGGCAAGTATCGCTCCAAAGACCATCTTGCGAACCTGCTGTGCTTCTACATCTCCAATCATTGTTCCACCTTCAATTAATATGGTGGCTGTACCTGATGCTTGAAAGTTATCGCCAAAAGCCCTGGGTTCATACGTATCGTCGAACAAGCCCATTTTTCCGGGCAGCTGTGCGTCCAATGACGCCTTCATACAAGCAATGACCTGCATCGCGTGCCTGCGATTGTCGTTCAGGCTACAGCCCTCGTCAAACGCAGGCGCTAAGAATGAAACCGCTGCGGGGTTGGTGGTATGTTGTACGCCCCATAGGTCGGATTGATCGTGTAGATTAAAGCCGAAGTCGGGTTGAATGTTCGCATGCACCGCTTTCAGGATTTGAGCTTCAGTACTCTTTGCAGACAGGTAATCACGGTTTATATCAAGTTGCTGTGCATTTCGACGGGTAAACCGCTCCGCACCATCTGGATTTACCATGGGCAGCAGATAAAGCGTACAGCTAGACAAAATCTCAGTAGCAAAGGATGCAAACGCCGGATGCTTCAGGAAGTTCAGTAAATCCATAATTGCCATCGTTCCTGTAGTTTCATCACCGTGCATCTGGCTCCATAGGAATACCTTCATAGGACCATTTCCTAAACGAAGCAGGATCAGTTCCCGACCTTCTACAGAATGACCAACAACCTCCTGCGCGGCCGTGGACGCATGTTTGGAAATAATCGAAACAAGGTCCCGGTGTTTAAAGAACCGATCCTTGAGCTGTGTTTCAATGAAAGTATTATACGAGTTTAGAATGGGTGAAAGATCCATCATCAAAGGGTAGAAATAAAAAAGCCACTGCCGGATGGTCCGGCAGTGGCAAAGCTAGTATTTTTTGTGTTTATGGTTTGGCATCCGTAAGCTCAAATCCCCAGTTGCTGCCCTTTTCAGTCGCAGGTACACCCGTAACCATCCATTGAGGTGCTTTGGCACCTTTTAGATAGTGGTCAAAGAACTGCTGCTCACGAATCGAGATGTCCTTGCGATTCTGGCGTTGCACCAGGTTGTGTGCTTCATTGTTGTAAACCAATAACCATGCTGGCTTGCCAAGTCTTCGCAGACCAGTAAACATCTCGATGCCCTGGTAGTAAGGAACGGCGCCATCTGCATCGTTAGACATAATCGCCACTGGCGTATTTACTTTAGGAAGGTAGAAAAGGGGGGAGTTCTCCATGTAAAGTTCAGGCTTTTCCCATAGGGTCGCGCCGATACGGCTCTGCGTTTTTTCATACTGGAATTGTCTGCTCATACCACTTTCCCAACGCATGCCACCATATGCGGAAGTCATGTTCACTACTGGTGCCCCGGCCCAGGCTGCAGCGTACATGTCTGTTTGCGTAATCAGGTATGCCACCTGGTAACCACCCCAACTTTGTCCCTGAATACCAATCTTGGCGCCATCTACCCAGGCGTTTTTCTTCAATTCCTCAACACCTGAATTGATGTATTCCATTGCTGATTTACCTGGATAACCAGTTTCGTAGCTGATATCTGGCGCAAATACCAGGTATTCATTGCTAACGAAAAACGGAATATTCAATCTTGATGGGGTAGGCGCTGGTGCCTGATAACTGTATAATCCATCTGATAACTTCTCATAGAAATACACGATCATCGGATACTTCTTATTTGGATCAAAGTTCTCCGGCTTATATAAGATTCCTTCAGATTTATAGCCTTTTGGTGTCGTCCATTTAACGAGTTCTGCCGTTCCCCAGTTGTAGTTCTGCTGTTGCGGGTTCGTTGAACTTAGTTTAACCTCGGCTTTCAAATCCAAAGAGCTAAACACATTCGGAGCATTGGTGTAGTTGGCTTTTTCGTAAACTACGCGATCTGCATTCTTTGCCTTTACGAGATCAGAATATTTGAATTTTGCCATAACCACAAGTTCAGGATTCTTTGTATTACCTAAGTCCTTCTTGAAAAAGCCATTTTCTTTGGTCACGTTGTTGAAGGCGTCTAACCAACTTGTTCCTTTTTTTATAAACACCTCTTCAGGATCAAGCTTCTGATAACGCAGGGTGATTTTATTCTGACGGCCATAACCATTTGTTACGTTTTTCGGCGCAGACTTGCCCTCAGGTGAAAACGCCCAGATATCATATCGGTCATAGATGTAAACGGCTTTGTCGTTGTCAGCCCATCCAGCCATACCGTAGGAAGAAGGATCAGCCGGCACATCGTTGTCCTCATCAGCAAATTTCTCTTGTAAGTCTTTGTTCAAGTGCACGGTCTTACCGTTAGCTACCGTATAACTGTACCAGCCAGACGTACGTTTGTCGAAGAATAAAATGTAATTTCCGTCAGGAGAGGCGGTCACCATACTGTTCATGCCTGAAAGAATTTTCCTGCGTTGACCGGTTTTTACATCAACCATGTAGATGTCGCGAAGGCTCTCCGCTGTCCATTGCATCTGAATCCTGTTTCCTGCATCTGTGCTCGCAAGTACATAGGATGCATCACCTTTTTTAACCAGGTTAGCATCTGGAACATTTAGGTCTGCAAGCGGAATAACCTTTGGATCGCTGTTGAATATATCAATTACACTCAGGTAGCTTCTCTTTAGTTCACGATCCATATTCTTCAACTGCATAGGTTGCAGGTAATCGTCTTTATATCCCCAGATATCCAGTTTGGCATTTTCGAAATCAACCAAAGTCGTGTCTTTTGGCTTTTTGATAGGGGCAATGCCGAAGTACAGCTTCGTTGCATCTTTACTAAAAGTCAGTTTAGCATCTGGACTTACATTCCACTTGGTTGGCATTCCAGGAATCTCGTTGTCTACAAGCACCTGAGCCGTGTCCAGATTCAGGGAGTTGTAGTATACATGATACGATTTAATCTCCTGCTTTTCGGGATCCATCTCACCAACAAAGGCAAGTTGTTCACCATCCTCATCGAAGACAAAGTTCTTAAAAGTACCTTTTCCTTTGATCAAGGTTTTCAAACCGCCCTTTTCCGTATTGTAAACAAACACGCCCGCTGGCGCAGCTTTGTCCTTCTTCGATCCACTTGCAGCGAAAATCAACTGCTTACCATTTTTGCTGAAGCTGTAGTCTGTTACATACTTAAAGGTCCTTGTCGTTCCGGTAATCAGATTTTTAAATATCAGGTCCGTGCCCTCAGCTTTTTTATCTGCACCAGGTTTATCATCATCTGCAAACAACAAATCCGTATAGTCTTTTTTTACAGGCGTTGATGTCGCCGTTGCTGCGGGCGTAGCTGTGCTGCCTGCTTTTTTAGTCGTATCAAGCTTGTCAAGGTGATAAGCTAACAACGCGGTACCAAGTTCTGGCATCTTGAAAGATTTAACGCGTGCAACTTTAGTCACTGCTCCGGTGGTTAGGTTTATATAACCCAGAGAGTCTTTGGGCATGTCGTCCGCCTTCTTTTTCTTGATTCTTGCCGTTCTCGTTTCTTGGTAAAGAGGCTTGATGGTAAACCCAGCGAATTTACTGTCGGCACTGAACTTAACGCCGGTTCCTCTTGGAACCACAACTTTCTGGTTTGTGCTAAAGTTGCTGAAGTACTGCTTGGCATCGCCTTCCTGCTGTGCTACATTGTAGGCGGCCCATAAACCGTTGTCTGAGATTTGTTTAGTCGCTATACTTTCCCAGCTGTCATATACCTTGTGATCCAGGGGCTTCTTTTGCGCATGGGCAAGGCTGACAAAAAATAATAGAATGATGGTGATTGATTTGTGCATATTCAGAATGATTCACATTTAGAATATAAAAATTGCAAATTCCTAAGACATACATGGCTATGTACGTCAAATTTTACAGAAGAAAATACAGCTTATAGATGAATAACTGTGAAATGCTCCTGAATGATGTAGAAATCTGGAGCATAGCGCCTCAGTTTTCGGAATCCTGACCCGGAAAAGAGGAAGAATAAGTAGCGCCTAAGGTCAAAAGACATGAACAGGTGTAGCGTAAGCATATTTTTAAGCTTACATAAAAAAAGCACCCCGGAGGGTGCTTCATATTATTTTGTGTTTTTTCCTTGAATTTTTGCCTGCTGTTGCTGACGCATATAGTCATCAAGGCGTGTCTGGAATTTAGATTTCTTTTTCTTCTCTTCAGGTTTAGCTTTATTCTCCTTCAGGATCGCGTGAATCTTTTCGTCATTCACCATGGTTCTGATTAAGAATTGCTGACCGAAAGTAAGCATGTTCGCAAGGAAATAGTAGTAGTTCAAACCAGCAGGGTAGCTGTTCAAAACACCTAAGAAAACAATCGGCATGATATATCCAATGTATTTCATCTGACCTGTTGCTCCAGAAACCTGGTTATTGAAGTAAGTAAAGATCAATGTTGAGATGGTCATCAACACACACATTAAACTTAAGTGATCTCCAATAAAAGGCAGTGTGAATCCAAACTTCACAAACTCATCATAGGTTGAAAGGTCATTCATCCAAAGGAAGCTTTGGCCACGCAATTCAAATAGGTTCGGGAAGAAGAAGAAGAAAGCCATTACGATAGGTAACTGCAACAACATCGGTAAACAGCCTCCCAAAGGATTTACGCCTACTTGTTTGTACAGCTTCAAATATTCCTGTTGTAAAAGGGTAGGGTTATCTTCACCCACCTTTGCTTTAATCTCGTCCATCTCTGGCTTCAAAATCCGCATCTTAGCCATAGAGATGTATGACTTATAAGTTAACGGAGATAGTACCAGTTTTAACAGAACAGTTAATACCAGGATAATTAATCCATATCCCCATCCAAAACCTTCAAGGAAGTTGAACACTGGCAATACAATGAAACGGTTGATGTATTTCAATGGCCAGTAACCCATTTCCACAATCTTCTCAATATCGTGTCCTTGTTTCTGCAGTTCTGAGAACTTGTTGTTACCGAAGTAGAAACTCATGCCGTAGCTTTGAGCTGCCAACTGGTTGAAAGGAAGTTCAAGGTTTGCTGCGTACCATTTAACCTGGCCCGGAGCAGTTGTTACTTTAACTTCAACTTCACCCTTGGTAAAACCATCCTTGGGGATGATAATCCCCGAAAAGAAGTGCTGCTTGAAAGCAACCCATTCGATTTTACCTTCAGTTAGTTCTTCTTTAACATCTTTCGAGAAATTCAGGTGATCAGGATTCTCGTTAACGTATTTGTAGTAAGGTGCAGAGTAAAGCTGCTCGTTTGCTACAGATTTCTCTTGTTCAAGCAGGATCGCCTCCCAGTTTAAAGTGATGGCGTTACCTTGAATTAGCTGATTAAATCCGTTTAAGTTGATGTTGAAAGTGACGTTATTAGTCCCTTGCTTTAAATCATAGAAATATTCAAGGTACTTATCACCACTGTAATTCGCACGCATGGTTACACCCGTGCCATTGGTTGTTGAAGTAAAGTATAGGTCGTTGGTATTTACAATTTTACCATTAACGTTCAGCTTCAAGCCAAATTTATTTTCGTTACCAGAGAATAAAATCAAAGGCTTGCCTTCGTAGGTTTTCTCATTTTTGACCTCTACAGACAAAATCTTACCACCTTTATTGGTTAGAGTAAGTTTCAGTTTATCATTTTCTAATACTGTAGTTTGCTCAGTTCCGGTCAGATTAGCACCGAAGGGGCCTTTCAAAGCGTTGGAGTCAGGCGTAACAGGCGCGGTTGCTTGCGCAGCAGCCGGCATTTTAGTAGTCGCAGCATTATTGCCGGTTCTTTTGAGTGAATCAGCAGTAATCCTTTCCGATTCCATCTTTAACTCAGCCTCGGTAGGCTTGAAAAAATAGAATGATCCTGCTAAAACAATCATGATCAGGAATAATCCTGTGAACGTATTTCTATCCATTATTGATTTTTAAACGAATTAATTGGTTTTTTTCTTCGCATACTCCATCGCAGCGGCGACAAATTTAATAAAAAGTGGATGCGGATTAGCAACTGTTGACTTTAATTCTGGGTGAAACTGGCCACCCACGAAAAACGGATGATTTTTAAGCTCTACAATCTCCACTAAACCGCTGTCCGGATTGATACCAGATGCGACCATTCCGGCTTCTTCGTATTGTTTTAGGTACTGGTTGTTAAACTCAAAGCGGTGACGGTGTCTTTCTGTGATGTGCGCCTTCCCGTATGCTGAAAAAGCCTTAGTGCCTTTTTTGATGTCACAGGGATAAGATCCAAGACGCATGGTACCACCTTTGTTGGTGATGTTCTTCTGATCTTCCATCATGTTAATCACGGGATGAACGGTGTTTTCGTCAATCTCTGTTGTATTTGCATTTTCCAGGCCGATCACATTTCTACCGTATTCAATCACGGCACACTGCATACCCAGACAAATACCGAAGAAAGGTACATTATTTTCACGCACATAGCGGATAGCATCAATCTTACCTTCGATACCTCTGCTTCCAAAACCAGGCGCTACAAGTACGCCGTGAAGGTGTCCGAGCATTTCTTTTGCATTCTCAGGGTAGATACCTTCTGAGTGGATATACTCAACCTTTACTTTACATTCATTTTTGGAACCTGCATGAATAAAGGATTCTATGATGGATTTATAAGCATCAGGAAGTTCAACGTATTTACCGATCAGACCGATTTTAACTTCAGATGTCGGGTTCTTTAAGCGACCTAAGAAGTCTTTCCAAAGATCAAGATTAGGCTCATTCTTGCTAGGCAATTTAAGCTTGCTAAGTACAATTTTATCTAATTGCTCCTTCAGCATCAACAATGGAACATCGTAAATGGTCGAAGCATCGATGGATTCAATTACCGCATTCACGTTCACATTACAGAACAGAGCAATCTTCTTGCGGATGTCTGCATTGATGTGATGTTCGGTGCGGCACACCAGAATATCTGGCTGAATGCCGTACTCCAGCAATGCTTTAACCGAATGTTGCGTCGGTTTTGTCTTTAATTCACCTGCTGCTGCAAGGAAAGGGATTAAGGTCAGGTGGATTACAATAGCATTGTTTGAACCAGCTTCCCATTTAAACTGTCTTACTGCTTCAATAAAAGGCAACGACTCAATATCTCCAACTGTTCCACCCAATTCCGTGATCACGATATCAAACTCACCACTTTCACCCAATATTCTCATATTGCGTTTAATCTCATCGGTAATGTGTGGTACCACCTGAACGGTTTTACCCAGGTACTCACCTTTACGTTCTTTATTGATCACGTTTTGGTAAATACGACCTGTAGTGATGTTGTTCGCCTGAGAAGTAGGCTTGTTTAGAAAGCGTTCGTAGTGCCCAAGGTCCAGATCCGTTTCCGCGCCATCCTCAGTAACATAGCATTCGCCATGCTCGTAAGGGTTTAAGGTTCCCGGGTCAATGTTAATGTAAGGATCAAATTTTTGAATGGTTACATTATAACCTCGTGCTTGTAAAAGTTTGGCAAGTGATGCGGAGATGATGCCCTTTCCTAAAGAGGAAGTAACACCGCCCGTAACAAAAATATACTTTGTCATAGTGTTGAGTTGGAAAAAAGCTTGAAGGTGCCTTTTTAATTGTTTTTGTACGGGATACAAAGCTAACAATTTTAACTAAATGGCCTGCCTATCTTTTGTAAAAATGCAACTCTACAGGTGGTAATTGCGACAATTTAATGTCGTTTACAGGATGCTAAATGCTTCTTTCTAGCAGCATTTGTAATAAATCTTAACTTTTTGTTCGCGCGCAGACCAGGCAATGTAAACTTTGTTTTCCTGCCCAAGGCGGTACTTAAATCCGTTAAGGCCAGACTGTTTCAATTCAGCAAAAAATGCTTTATCGGGAACAAACTGGTCAGGATCCTCGCTTTCGGTCACTGCAGGTTCCAGGAAGTTTTCATCTTCGAAAAATGTTTTTAATTCTTCCTGCAGGAAGGCAATTTGCTTATCCTCTTTTTTCAGGTCTACAGTTTGTTTATAGCCGTCTATTAAGGTTTTTCCGTCAAAGTTCTGCGTGTACAACTGTTGCCCATTGTGCCCAATGATGCTGAACTTTAAAACCATATCCTTAGGTTTAGTACCGGTTAATACCACACGGAAGGTGTCCAGCTTTTCTAAATCACTGAATGGCTTTACAATCTGATTAACTTGCTCGTGAACAGCTGTTTCTGTAGTCGTAGATTTAGGATCACTTGAGCAACTTGCAAGTGAAAGAATGCCAACAAAGAGCAGCAGGGCGTTTAATTTCATAGGGGATAACTTGTATTAAATCTTTAATATAAAGACTTCAGTTTTATAAGATCTTCCGGTGCATCAACGGCAATAGTTTCGATATCGGTGGTGCGTGTCTGAATGGTGTATCCATTTTCCACCCATCGCAATTGCTCAAGGCTTTCAGCCAATTCAAGCAGGGAGGGCTGGAGTTTGGTAATTTCCAAAAGCGTTGGCGCCGTGTAGCCGTAAATACCAATATGTTTGTAGAATTGATGTTCTGCTAACCAGAAATCCTTTTCCTTGCCTCGAATGAATGGAATGGCTTGCCGGCTGAAATAAACGGCCTCTTTAGAAGCGTTTAGAATCACCTTTGGGATGTTGCTGTTGAAAAGCTCCTCATCACTAACAATCTTCTTTACCAAAGTTGCAAGCTGCGCCGTACTGGCATCAAAGCAGGAGATGAGCAGGTCAATTTGCTGAGGGTCGATATATGGCTCGTCACCTTGTATGTTGATGACCACATCGTATCCTGTTTCTTTAAGGATAACTTCTGCACAACGGTCGGTACCACTCTGATGGGCTGCACTGGTCAGGTGAAAACGGCCTCCAAAGCTACTCACCTCATCGGCAATGAGGACGTCGTCGGTGGCCACAATAACCGCATCAAGGCGGGATGACTTAGAGGCCTGTTCATATACCCGCTGAATCATGCTTTTACCATCTATGTCTACCAGGGGTTTCCCTGGAAATCTGCTGGAGCCGTATCTGGCGGGTATAATGCCTATTATCTTCATTAAAATAATCCGTGAATTTCTGCCTCTATCTTTTGAATAATAACGCCTAAATCTTCCGGATTGTTTGTGAAATCAAGCTTGTCTTTATCAAGGATCAGCAATTTGCCTGCGTTATAGCCCTTTATCCAGTTTTCGTACTTCTCGTTCAGCTTAGATAAGTAGTCAATTCTGATGCTTGCCTCGTAATCACGGCCCCTGCGTTGAATGTTATTTACAAGCGTAGGCACCGAAGCTTTAAGGTAAACCAGCAAGTCTGGTGGCTTAATAAACGATGTAATGTTGTCGAAAATGGCCCGGTAGTTTTCATAATCACGGGTGGTCATTAAGCCCATGTCATGTAAATTTTCAGCAAAAATATAGGCATCTTCGTAAATCGTTCTATCCTGGATAACATTCCTGGAAGAGCTTTGAATGTCCACAATCTGCTGAAAGCGGCTATTTAGAAAATAGATCTGCAGATTGAAGCTCCAGCGCTTCATATCTCCATAAAAATCCTCTAAATAGGGATTATTGTCTACAGCCTCGAACAAGGGTTCCCATTGATAATTCTTAGCAAGTAATTCTGTAAGCGTTGTTTTTCCGGCGCCTATGTTTCCGACAATTGCGATATGCATGTATTTGTATTTAGATGATGAAGGCCTGAGACTAAAACGATGTGAAACCAATAAGTGATCTTACTTCCTTGATGGTCTTCTGGGCGCTCTCTCTTGCCTTTAAGGCACCATGTCTGGCAACCTGACGCAAATAGGAGGTATCTTTCGCAATTTCCTCAATCTTCTCCCGGATCGGGGTGTTGAAGATGATCATGTCTTCAGCCAACTGCTTTTTGAAATCGCCATAGCGGATTGCACATTTGTTATACTGCTCATCAAAGTGATTTACGGTATCTGCTGGCGAAACAATTTTCATTAGGTTAAACAGGTTCTCAATGGCTTCAGGTTTTTGCTGATTTTCTTCTGTCGGACCGCCATCGGTAACGGCTTTAGAAACCTTTTTACGGATGATTTCCGGACTGTCAGAAAGATAGATGCAGTTTGCATCACCTTCAGATTTGCCCATTTTGCCTTTGCCATCTAAACCTGGAACTTTCACCAGATTCTCAGAGTAGCTGAATGCGAAAGCTTCCGGGAAAGTTTCTGAATTGTATAGACGGTTGAAGCGATTACCAAAAGTTCTGGTCATCTCCAGGTGTTGCTCCTGATCTTTTCCCACCGGTACCTTTGTAGCCTTGTGGATTAGAATATCTGCAGCCATTAAAGTCGGATAGGTCAAAAGGCCTGCATTTACGTTATCGGGTTGAGAACGAACTTTATCTTTAAATGATGTACTGCGCTCTAGTTCACCCATATACGCATTCATGTTCAGGTAGAGATATAGTTCTGCAACCTCAGGTACGTCAGACTGAATGTATATTGTTGATTCTTCAGGATTTATGCCGCAGGCAAGATATTCCACAAGTACATGTCTCACGTACCCATGTAAATCTGCCGGCGTGGGGTGTGTAGTCAGTGAATGTAAATCAGCGATGAAAAAATAACAATTATAATCATGCTGCATTTTTACAAAGTTCGTTACTGCTCCAAAATAATTACCCAGGTGCAACTTACCTGTCGGGCGAATCCCACTAACTACCGTTTCTTTCATGGGCCGAAATTAACAAAAAAGGCTTATTGAATTCAAATAATTCAATATTTGACCTTAGCACACCAATTCTCAATTCTATTCCATTCTGGCAATACCCTGAATGAATAATTCTTTACTTTTGAGCAGATGATTAAACTTCTAAGGCACGCTCACCGGATTTATTTCCTACTGATCATACTTGTATTTTCAATCCTATTCTATCCACTATACTGGCTTGCGGCCAGAAAACCCAGGTGGTACGGTATCTTAAACAAACTTCGGGTTTACCATAGCAAAATCTGTAGCATACTTGCGGGGGTTCGTTTTCGTTTTACCTTCGAGGTGCCTCTGGATCCAATACAGCACTACATCTACTGTGCAAATCATACCTCTAATCTGGACATCATGATCCTCTGTATCCTTGCGCAGGGGAGATTTCACTTTATGGGCAAGGCGGAGTTGGAAAACAATCCCGTGCTCGGCATTTTTTTCAGGACGATTGATATTGCGGTAAACCGGGAAAGCAAGATATCTGCATTTCGAGCGTTCAAAAAGGCAGGAGACAACCTGGCGAATGGCATGAGCCTGCTGATTTTCCCCGAAGGTGGCATTCAGGATGAACACTATCCACCACAGCTGGTGCCCTTTAAAAATGGTACCTTCCGCCTGGCGATCGAAAAACAAGTGCCAGTGTTACCCATCAGTATTGTAAACGCCTGGGCGCTAAGCTGGGATGATGGTTCAAAATATGGCACCCGCCCGGGTATTTGTGATATATATATACATAAACCTATCTTTACAGAACATCTGGAGATTAAACAGGATGATCAATTGAAACTGGAAGTCTTTAATACCATAAACAGTAAACTCGTTCGCACATGAACATCAACGAAGAAACCATACATAAAGTAGCGAATCTCGCAAGAATTGAGATCAAAGAAGCCGAGGTTCCAGGACTCATCGACGAAATGAGTAAAATTTTAACCTTTATGGAGCAGCTGAATGCGCTGGATACCAGCGGCGTGGAGCCACTCGTGTACATGAATGAAAGACATAACGTATGGCGGGAAGATAAAGCGAATACCGAGATCGCTGTTCATGATGCCTTAAAGAATGCCGCTGAACATAATGAGCGCTTCTTTATGGTTCCAAAAATTATAGAAAAGTAGGGCAACTTGTAACATAATGCCAGGTACTGCAGTCTTAACCCCAAAACTAAAAGCTTTTCTATGGAAACTCCATTAATCGTCATCAAAGATATCGGTCGTAAATATGTAATTGGTGCAGAAGTCATTCATGCATTGAAGTCGGTTTCACTCGATATCAATAAAGGTGAATTTGTGGCATTAATGGGCCCCTCTGGTTCTGGAAAATCAACTCTGATGAATATCCTGGGCTGTTTGGATACACCTAGCAAAGGTGATTACATCCTGAACGGCACCAACGTGAGCCATATGACCGACAATGAACTTGCGGAAGTAAGAAACAAAGAAATTGGCTTCGTTTTCCAGACATTTAACTTATTGCCACGCTCCACAGCCTTGGATAACGTTGCGCTTCCATTGATTTACGCAGGTGCAAATAAGGAGGAGCGCGATCGCAGGGCAACTGCTGCGCTGGAGAATGTGGGTCTTGAACACCGGGTGACGCACAAGCCGAATGAACTCTCCGGTGGACAGCGCCAAAGGGTTGCTGTGGCACGTGCCTTAATCAATAACCCTTCAATCATCCTGGCCGATGAGCCAACCGGAAATCTTGACACCAAGACTTCCATCGAAATTATGGGCCTTTTAGAAGAAATTCACAGTAAAGGCAACACCATTATTCTGGTTACGCATGAGGAAGATATTGCACAACATGCACACCGCATCATTCGTATGCGAGATGGCCTGATTGAAAACGATTATTTAAATACAGACATTAAAACGGTATCCCCAAGATTATCTAAATTGCAAGCGTCGGGTGACGACTTTGAACAAATTTGATAATTCATGAAGATATATACCAAAACAGGGGATAAGGGCCTCACTTCACTTATTGGAGGCACCAGAGTACCAAAATACCATCTAAGGATAGAAAGCTACGGCACCGTTGATGAACTGAATTCATACATCGGGCTTATCCGCTGTCAGCCTTTAGCTGCACATGAAATAGATGTCTTAAAGGAAATCCAGGATCGGCTATTTACCATCGGAGCAGAGCTTGCTGCAGATCCTGAACGTTCAAAAAGGAAGCTTCCGGATTTAAATACCGAAGACATAACACTGCTGGAAAGAGAAATGGATCAGATGAACGAAAGTTTACCGAACCTTACGCATTTCGTACTCCCTGGTGGCAATTCAACCGTCTCTTTCTGTCATGTAGCACGTTGCATCTGTCGCCGGGCAGAGCGCCTTGCAGTACACTTAGCTGCAGAAAGTCACGTGAATGAAAATATTTTGATCTATTTAAACCGGCTTAGCGACTACTTGTTTGTACTTTCAAGAAAAGTGAATTTTGATGCTGCTGAACCAGAAAATATATGGATTCCAAGGATGTAGCGTTATAGGAAAAATAGTTTGTTCTTATGAACATTTTTATTATACTTTTGCGGAAATTAATAATTTGTATATAAAAATCGAATAATATGTATTGGACACTAGAATTAGCATCGCATTTGGAAGACGCTCCATGGCCTGCAACAAAAGACGAATTAATTGATTACGGTATTAGATCAGGTGCACCAGTTGAGGTAATCGAAAACCTACAAGCGCTTGAGGATGATGGAGAACCTTACGAAACGATCGAAGAGATTTGGCCTGATTACCCGACAAAGGATGACTTTTTCTTTAACGAAGACGAATATTAACATATAGACACATAATTAGCCTTGCCACGCAAGGCTTTTTTTTTGGAACGAAGATTGTAATAGAACTGTCAGCAGCCTAACAGCTGAAAGAAACTTAAAACCTAACTAAAAAATTAAAATTATGGGAAATCTACTCTATTTAGTGGCCGTAGTACTAGTGATACTATGGATTATTGGCTTCTTCTTTAACGGTTTTGGCGATGTAGGTGGTATCATCCACGTGCTATTGGTGATTGCAGTTATCGCGATTATATTGAAATTAATCAATAGAGCGACCTAACTTCCAGGTTCAAAATATTTAAGGCTTCTGATTATTCAGAAGCCTTTTTTGTTGAATAGTATGTTGCAATGTCCAGGTCCTCCTGAAAGGTGATCTTTATATTCTGACGCTCCCCTTCAATAAGGTTGATGGCCGTGCCCATATGCTCCACTACAGATGCATCATCGGTAAATTCATTTCTAAAAGGTTGCAGGTATGCCTTTTTAAGTAACTTAACATCAAATACTTGTGGTGTTTGAATCAAGGCAACCATATTCCTGTTTAAAGCTTCAGAGCGCCCGCTCGGGCCAATCTTTCTGATGGAATCGGTTGGTTTAATGCTTACAACCACATTCCCCTGTGCCTCAGCAGCGACATAACTTCTCTTTATCAATTCGGGTGATACCAGGGGTCTTACGGCATCATGAACGGCTACAATCCCATTTGCATTTATGGCACTTAACCCATTGCTTACGGAGTGAAAGCGTTCCGTACCGCCGCTTACCAATTGATGCGGAATGGTGAAGTTATACTGTTCACAAAGGCCTTCCCAATACGCATGCTGGTGAATATTCAACACCAGAATCAACGTAGGATTTAAGCCACAACGGAAAAAAGCCTCCATCGTGTGCATTAGAATAGGTCGCCCTTGTAGCAATAAAAATTGCTTTGGCACCTCCGCATTCATCCTGGATCCGGAGCCTCCGGCTACAATAATCGCATAATAATTCATTCAAATAGGGCATTAAACAAAAATGGGAGACCTTGACCTGTCGGTTTAAATCTCCCATTTTAGCATTTTGAATATAATAATGTCTTAAATAATCAACATTGCGTCTCCATAACTATAGAAACGATACTTCTCTTTTAGAGCCACTTCATAAGCATTCCGCACATTTTCAAAGCCTCCAAATGCACTTACCATCATCAATAGCGTAGATTCTGGGGTATGGAAGTTTGTGATCATTGAATTCGCAATGTTGAATTCGTAAGGCGGGAAGATGAATTTGCTGGTCCAGTCATTCGCTGCTTTAAGTGTTCTTGCAGAAGATACTGCAGACTCAATCGCGCGCATAGAAGTGGTACCTACGGCACAGACTCTGCGTTTTTTTTCTATTCCCTGATTAACGATGTCCGCATCCTTCTGGGAGATGATGAACTGCTCAGAGTCCATTTTGTGTTTCGTTAAATCTTCAACTTCAACTGTTCTGAACGTACCCAGACCAATGTGTAAAGTAACTTCCGCAAAGTTGACACCTTTAAGTTCAAGGCGTTTCATGAGCTCACGGCTAAAGTGCATACCTGCAGTAGGGGCAGCTACAGCACCTTCATGCTTGGCAAAAATCGTTTGGTAACGTTCTTTATCCTGAGCAGTTGCCTTACGTTTGATGTATTTAGGAAGTGGCGTTTCGCCTAATATCTCGATGTTTTTTCTGAATTCTTCGTCAGTACCATCAAATAGGAAACGGATGGTACGTCCACGTGATGTTGTATTATCAACAACTTCTGCAACCAAAAGATCATCGTCGCCAAAATACAACTTGTTTCCTACACGGATTTTACGAGCTGGATCAACAAGAACGTCCCATAACCGCAACTCCTTGTTTAATTCGCGTAGCAAAAACACCTCGATGGTTGCACCAGTTTTCTCCTTGTTGCCATATAAACGAGCTGGAAAAACCTTAGTGTTGTTTAAAATCATTACATCCTGGTCATCAAAATAGTCCAAAACATCCTTAAAGATCTTGTGTTCAATTTTGCCACTATCCTTATGTAAAACCATTAAACGAGCCTCATCACGTTGGTCGGAAGGCGTACTGGCAACTAATGATTCGGGTAAATTAAACTTAAATTGTGATAACTTCATGTTTCGATGTACTAATTAAAGCCGCAAAAATACGAAAATAATTCCATTAGAATTGATATATTTTTTGTAAAGCGTCCAACTTTCAGGTCATATTTAAAACGCCAATTGTAAATGATCAGAATCAAGGATGGCAAGCGGTCCACCAGCCCTACACAAGGGGTCTCCAGGGTGATAGCCCTGTTAACCCCCTGTATGAGCCCTGTTAGGACCCTGTCGGGGCCTTGTAAAGCCTTGATCTTTCCCACATCTTTTCCGTCCATATTTTTAATATATTGCTGTAACCTTTTTACCTATTGGAGGTCTAATTCACAATTATGATGATAATCAGACTTATCGGGGAGAGCTTCCGCTTTGCGGCAGACGCCTTGCGGCAAAATAAGCTTAGAACAATGCTGTCTTTACTCGGCATCACCATTGGGATATTTACAATAATTTCCGTGTTTTCAGCAGTAGATACGCTGCGATATAAATTGCAGTCCAGTGTAGATAAGCTCGGTTCCAACACCTTATTTGTACAGAAGTGGCCATGGATCTTTGGCGGTGATTTCCAGTGGTGGAAGTTTGTTAACCGCCCACAACCCACCATGCGCGACTACAATGCACTGAGAGACCGTCTGGAGCATGTAGATGGAATTTCCTTTGAAGCAACTGCCGCCAACCGGACGCTCAAGTACCGGAGTGGATCTGTTGAAGGGGTGAACGTTATGGCGGTTTCCCCGGATTTCAATAAAACCTGGACACTTGACTTTCAGGAAGGCAGATATTTTACAGAAAGTGAAGGCCGGTCGGCAAGTCCTGTAATTATCATTGGCGCCGAAGTGGCGAACGGCCTCTTTGATGGTGAAAGCGCCATTGGCAAGCAAATAAAAGTGTTAGGACGCCGTATGACTGTCGTTGGTGTATTCAAGAAAGAAGGTGATGATATGCTTGGTATGTCTCAGGACAACAATGCCGTGATACCGCTGGTATATGCAAAAGGATTGTTTGATATTGAAAATGAACAATACCAACCGCAGATTACGGTAAGAGGTAAGGAGTCTGTTGGGCTGGAAGAAGTGGAAAGTGAACTTTATGGTACCATGAGATCGATCCGGAAGATTCGCCCTGGAGCTGAAGACGACTTCTCCCTTAATAAAACAACAATGCTTTCCAACCAGCTTGATATTATGTTCAAGATGGTGAATATTGCCGGATGGGTGATTGGTGGGTTTTCTATTTTAGTCGGCGGCTTCGGTATTGCAAACATTATGTTTGTATCTGTGAAGGAGCGGACAAACATCATCGGGATACAGAAATCATTAGGAGCGAAAAACTACTTCATCCTACTTCAGTTTATGTTTGAAGCCATAGCTTTGTGTTTAATGGGCGGATTATTAGGACTGTTACTGGTCTTTATGGTGACGCAGGCATTCACGCATTTAGCTGACTTCGAGATCATACTTGACATCAACAATGTGATCATGGGGATCAGCATTTCAGTAATCATCGGGGCGATTTCAGGCTTCTGGCCTGCATTCTCCGCCTCACGACTGGATCCGGTTGAAGCTATCAGGTCTTAAATTATAGATCAATAAAAAAGGGGGTGTACTGCAAAGGAGGCCACTGAAAAAGTCCTTTTGAATTAAAGGGTAAAAAGGAGCAGAAGACAAAGGTTTTCTGCT
>NZ_BMIL01000004.1 GCF_014642175.1 Pedobacter quisquiliarum
TCTTCAGGAGAATAGAGGCTTCTGAGAGGCGTTAATTTAAATGACACAGTTCCCGTTACACTCCCTTGGCTGCGTTCCTGAAAGATGAATAAAGTAATACTTACGGAAGTGTTTAGACGTAAGGCAAGCCACTTTTAAAGAAATACCGATTACTTCGCGAAAGCCTGCTTATTTTAGACGCGAAAAGTAAGGTTTTGCCTAACTTCCGCTTGCTCCATTGACTTCAATGGACAGCACTTGTTATTTAGTTTACCGGGGATTGATTTTATAACCGATGCTTTTGCGTTCCGGCTTAGGCTGGTCTTTTTTCTCCAGCAGTTCATCCAAGTATTGGAATACCACTTCCATGTTCTTGTCCTGGTTATCCAGTTTCTTTTTGATTTTTTCTACTTCCAGGCGAATTTCGGTATGCTCGCTTAACATCTGCCTGATGCGGGTAAAGGTTCTGATGATCTGTATATTTACCTCTATAGCTGTTTCGCTGTTGAGCACGCTTGACAGCATCGCCACGCCCTGTTCAGTAAAGACATTTGGTGGCTTCCTTAAGCCCATCTTCTCTTTATTGGATATCACATTCTGTGATTTCCAATTCGATAGTTCCTCACTGGTCATCTGGAACATAAAGTCAGCAGGAAAGCGTTTTTCATTCCGTTTTATCGCTTGGTTCAACACACGGGTTTCCACGCCGTACATTGCTGCAAGGTCTCTGTCAAGCATTACTTTATGACCCCTAATCAGGTATATTTTATTGATGATGGTTTCTTCGGATACGACTATGGTCTTGCTCATGCATAAATATATTTATTATTACCTATTCAATTGGTGATGCTTGTTCAGGGTTTCTTTCAGATCCTCAAGGTTACTGGTCTGGTAACTACCGTCTGGCCACATTCCTCCGGGATCCGTAGTCTCATTGGGTTATTAAATGCATATGTATACGGTGAACATCTTCTGCCTTTCTCCGCCAGCGGATCAATCACACTCCACCTCCCAATTACCGGATCATAGAACCTTGCCCGCAAATCTTGCTGTTTTTTTTAATTTATGTTTTAGTGTTATTTATCGATTGCTTTATTGATGACATCCTGGATCCTGCCGCGAACGGAGAGTTTTGAGAGCTGGTCGGAAACTAGTGGATGTACCCGGTTAGAAAGGAATACATAAACTAAGCCTCTGGCCGGGTCAACCCAAACACAGGTTCCGGTGTAGCCGGTATGGCCGTAAGTCATGTTAGAAGCCGTTTCTGAAGGGTACTTTTTGGTCAAGTCCGGATCCCATCTGTCAAAGCCCAGACCCCGGCGACTAACCGATGATTGCTTTGCTGTAAACATGTTTACCGTTTCGGGTTTGAAATACGTCGTTCCACCATAAGTGCCTTTGTTCAATAACATCTGGTACAGAATGGCTACATCATTGGCGCTTGCAAACAATCCGGCATGGCCGGAAACACCACCAACCATTGCTGCACCCTGGTCATGTACGTATCCATTAAGCAAGGTTTTGCGGAAGTAGGTGTCGTTCTCTGTAGGTACAATCTGATCTCTGGAGAAGCGGTTTCTTGGTAGGAAACCAGCAGTTTGCATGCCTAGCGGCTCATAAAACTCCTTAGCAACGTATTCGTTCAGTGGTTTGCCACTCAGGCGTTCCACCATGTCTTTCATTACGTACATGCTGATGTCGCTGTACACATACTTGCCACGTGTTTTGATAGGTGAATTTAACATCTGTGGCCACATGATGTCCTCAAAGTAGTTTTTGCGCATGTAATAACCATCCGCTACTTTGGTGGGGAAGGCTTCAGATGAATCTGCACTGTGGTCAGACGCCTTTACCGCATTGTAAAATGGGATGAAGGGAATGAAACCGGCTTGGTGCAGCATTACTTCACGCACGTTGATGTTGTTCATCGGACTGATCCGTGCACGCGGGATGTATGCGCCTACAGTGGTATCCAGGTTCATTTTCTGCTGTTCAACCAGGCGCATCACGGCAGGGGTAGTCGCCGAAGTTTTGGTTATGGAAGCCAGGTCGAAGATGTCGGTTACCTTTTCCGCAGGCCCATCCGTATAGGTGTGCTTGCCGTATGCTTTGTTAAAGATCACTTTGCCATCTTTTGCCACCAGTACCACCATACCTGGCGCTGCTTTTCCGCGGATTGCTTCTGCTGCGATCTTGTCGATTTCCTTGAGGTCATCAGCATTCACACCGGCATCTTCTGGTAACGTATATTTAAGTCGGGTTGCGGTGGTGTTAAAACCTGAACCAAGGGTGTACTTAGCGGAGTATGCTACTTTTAACTTCCCTGTTGCCGGAATGCCTCCGAAGATAATCTGCGGTACCAAAGCTGCTGCTTCTGGATCCAGTGCTGGTGTCCATACGATTGGCGCGTCCAGCATATCGAAGGAAGCTAAAGCATTGCCATTGCCGAAGAGTGCAACGATGACCTGCTTGCTTTTTGCCAGCGTATTGATGAAGTTGATGTATCTGGCGTTGTTGCTCTCCGTTGCAGCAAGCGATACCACGACGGTATTGTAGTATTTCAGGTCATCTTCCAGAAAGTTTAAGTCGCGCTGGTCCTTGTAAGCAGCAGCATCGAATGCTGTCACTTTGCTGTATTTGTTCAGCATGCTGTCGATAACCTGCTGCTGCGGCAGTCCCAGATTTACAGAGGCAATCTGCTTTTTGTCCAGCGACTTCAGCGGTATGACCTGATCGTGGTTGTTCAGCAGTACAGTACTGTTGATGATGTTATTGATGGCTGTTAAACGTTGCTGATTGGTTTTGTGATCCTGTGCGCAGGCGTTAAATGTGGTTAGTGCTAGAATGGATAATAAGAAGATGTTCAGGATCTTATTTTTTCTCATATACTTTTTCTCCGTTGATATAGGTTTTTAATACTTGTGTGTTCAGGATTTTAGCGTCATCATTGCTCATGATGTCGTGATCCAGGATGATGAAGTCGGCGAACTTGCCTTCTTCCAGACTGCCTTTTTCTTTTTCTTCAAAGTTTGCTTTCGCTGCCCAGATGGTCATGCCGCGAAGCGCTTCCTCTTTGGTCAATGCATTCTCCATCTGGAAGCCGCCAGCAGGGTAGTTGGCTGCATCTTTTCTGGCCGTTGCCGCATAGAAGGTGAATAGCGGATTGATCTGCTCTACCGGGAAGTCGGTGCCCAGTGGCAACCAGCCGTTCTGTTTAAGCAGCTGCTTGTAAGCGTATGCGCCTTTTACACGTTCATTGCCCAGGCGTTCTGCAGCCCAGTACATGTCTGACGTGGCATGTGTCGGTTGTACGGAGGGTACGATCTTCGCTTTGCCGAACAATGCGAAATCCTCTGGCGCAACCACTTGTGCGTGTTCGATGCGCCATCTGGCATCGTTGGTGCCACCAAGCACCTTATTGTAGATTTTCAGGATGGCACGGTTGGCCGAATCGCCGATGGCATGTGTACACATCTGGAACTTGTTGCGCGCAATCTTTTTAGCCACCTCTTCGAAGTGTTCAGGCTTGCTTAGCAGGAAACCCTGTTTGCCAGGCATATCGCTGTATGGATGCAGCAGGCAGGCACCTCTGGAGCCTAAAGCACCATCAGCATATACTTTGAAAGAACGTACATTCAGCCTGTCGGTCTTTACGGCACCGCGTTTAAACAGGTAGTCGTAGTTCTCCTTTTTATCAGACAGCATGAGGTATAAACGCATTTTCAGCTTGTTTGATGCCTGCAGGCCTTCAATAAATTCGACCAAGGGTGCATCTACACCGCAGTCGTCTATGGTCGTTAAGCCTGCGGCAAAGCAGTTCTTTTGTGCATCAAGCAGGATCTTTTCCTGTTGTTCCGCCGTTGCTGGGGGTATTTTTGAGCTGACCAGATCTACGGCATTATCGATCAGTAAGCCAGTAAGTTTTCCGTTTTTAGCCACAATATCGCCACCGGTAAGTTCGTAGCTGGCTTTGATGCCTGCAGCGTCCAGTGCTTTTTGGTTGGCAATGGCGGCGTGGCCATCGATGCGGGTAAGCAGTACCGGCTGGTTAGGGAAAAGCCTGTCGAGCGCAGCTTTGTCGGGGAACGTCTTATCGGACCAGTCGTTCTGGTCCCAGCCGCGGCCGATGAGCCAGCCTTCGGGATGATCTTTTGCGAAGGCTTCGAGCTTGGCGCAGACTTCTGCCCAGCTTTTGGTGCCGGTAAGATTTGCGCTTTGCAGGCTTTCGCCGTAGCCGTAGAAGTGTGCGTGGGCATCAATAAAGCCCGGGTAAACGGCCTTGCCACCGGCATCTATGCGCTCTGGGGCATCGTAGACCTTTTCAATGTCGGCATTGCTGCCCAGTTCGATGATTTTGCCATCCTTAACGGCGAAGGCTTCCACGGTATCGAACTTATCGTTGACGGTATAAACCTTTGCATTGTAGACAATCAGGTCGGCTTTTTTGCCCATGCAGCTGAAAAGAAGCATGCTACAAAGCAGCAGTGTAGCGTTAAGTTTGTTCATGTTGTTAAAGGTATAAAAAGCTTGTACGGCCTGGGTCATATAACACCTATTATAGAAAAGAAGTTACAGTTAAGGCTAATAATCGCTAAATTAGCGACTTTACCGGAGATTTAAATGTCAGATATAATACAACTCCTACCCGATAGTGTAGCCAACCAGATCGCTGCCGGGGAAGTGGTTCAAAGACCCGCATCGGCAGTGAAGGAATTGCTGGAGAATGCCATAGATGCAGGGGCGAATAAAGTACAATTAATCCTTAAAGACGCAGGAAAAGCATTAATCCAGGTGATTGATAATGGCTGCGGCATGAGTGTTACCGATGCACGTATGTGTTTTGAGCGCCATGCAACTTCTAAGGTGCGCAAAGCGGCGGATCTTTTCGCGATCCGGACCATGGGTTTCCGCGGTGAAGCCATGGCTTCTATTGCCGCCATTTCTCAGGTGGAAATGAAAACCCGCCGTCATGAGGATGAAATTGGCACCATGATCGAGATTGAAGGCGCAACCTTCATTAAGCAGGAGCCCTGTGCAACACCCGCAGGAACCAGCATTTGCATCAAGAATCTTTTCTACAATACCCCGGCACGAAGAAACTTCCTCAGGAGCAATCCTGCAGAGATGCGTCACATCATCGACGAGTTTCAAAGGATCTCTATGGCCAATCCACATATCGCTTTCAGCTTACACAATGACGGACTGGAAGTGTACCGCCTGCCTGCTTCCGGCTTAAAGCAGCGCATTGTGCATTTGCTGGGTAATAATTATAACGAGCGACTGATTCCCGTGGAGGAAGAAACCTCCATCATCAACCTGAAAGGTTTTATTGGTAAGCCGCAGTTTGCGAAGAAGACCAGGGGTGAGCAGTTCTTTTTTGTAAATAACCGCTTTATCAAAGACGGTTATCTGAACCACGCGGTGACCAAGGCTTACGAAGAATTGCTAACCGAAGAGAATTTTCCTTTGTATGTGTTGTTCATTGACATTGATCCGGCAAAGATTGACGTGAACGTGCATCCTACAAAAACGGAGATCAAATACCTGGAAGAAAAGTCGATTTACGCGATTATGCACTCGGCGGTAAAACGTTCTTTGGGGCGCTTCAACATCAGTCCGAGTATAGACTTTGATCAGGAAACCGGTTTCAGCAGCATGATCAGCTTGAAAAAGCCGGAAGACATTGTACCGCCAACCATCAACTTCAATCCGGACTTCAATCCTTTTGGGGAGAGCAAGAGTACCTCACGCGAGTATGCGTACCAGAATGCTAATGATTACAAAGCTGCACCAGTTAGCAAAAACTGGGGCTCATTATATGAGATTGTAAAACACCAGCCAGAGGAACAATCGACCTTGGAGCTGGCGCCCGAAGGGGAGGATGAGCAACTTGCACCCGTGCAGAAACAACTGATGCAGGTGCATAATAAATACATCATGTCCCAGATTAAGTCGGGCATTATGGTGATTGACCAGCAGGCTGCCCATGAGCGGATTCTGTATGAGCGTTTCCTGCTGCACCTGGAAGACCGTAAAGGCGCATCACAGCAAAGTCTGTTTCCGCAGACCGTGACTTTAAGTCCGAACGACTTTGAGCTTGCAAAAAGCTTGTTGGATGACATTAAGAGCCTTGGCTTTGAAGTTCGCGAGTTTGGGAAGAACACGCTGGTGATTGAAGGCATTCCGGTAGACCTCGGCAGCAACACTTTTAACGAGACCCAGCTGTTTGAACATCTAATTGAAGGTTTTAAAAACTCACAGCAGGAATTGAAGTTAGATAAAAGGGATGCACTGGCGAGAAGTATGGCCAGGAACAGCTCGATAAAAAGTGGTGTTTCGCTTGCGCAGGAAGAGATGAATACTTTAATTGAACAACTTTTTGCCTGCAAGACCCCTAACTACAGCATCAGCGGTAAGCCAGTTATTCAGACCATTGGACTGACCGAGATAGATAAAAAATTTGACCGATAAACATGAATAATATCCAGATCCCACCAGTAGTTAAGAACCTGCTGATCATAAACATTCTTTTCTTTGTTGCGACCTGGGTTATGCAATCCAAAGGTATTGACCTGGCATTTTATCTGGGTGCTTTCTACTTTGATTCGCCACTGTTTAAGATCTGGCAGCCGATAAGCTATATGTTTATGCATGGTGGCTTTACGCACATCCTGTTCAACATGTTTGCTTTATACATGTTTGGAAGTGTGCTGGAGAACCGCTGGGGGCCGAAGAAGTTCCTGAACTTTTACCTGATTACGGGTTTGGGTGCACTGGCATTACAGCTTCTGGTGCAGTCGATAGAGGTTTATAACATTACCGGATCCATTGTGAATCATGGCGCGGTGACCATCGACCTTGCGGAAGGGATGGCGGGCACCAACCTGACCGGGCTTACACGTGAGCAGAGTCAGACCCTACTGGGCATTTATATTGGCCCAATGGTGGGCGCTTCCGGTGCGATCTTCGGCTTGCTCGTTGCTTTTGGGATGTTGTATCCGAATGTTGAAATGTACATCATGTTTATTCCGGTAGCCATTAAGGCAAAGTACATTATGCCGGTTTATATCGTTATTGAGTTATTCCTGGGTGTTGCAAAGTTTCAGGGGGATTCCGTGGCGCACTATGCGCATTTGGGCGGCGCCCTGCTTGGCTTCATTCTGGTGAAATTATGGAAGGACAAGGATAGACATACTTATTACGATTATTATGAATAACGGCCTATTAGAAGATTTGAAGTACAAAGTGTTTCGTTCAGGCAATCCGATATTCTTATACATCGGGCTGAATGCAATCATCTTTATCGTGACAGCACTGTTGGGTGTGATGGTGTTTCTTTCCGGTAATGGCACGGGTGGTGTTTCGGCCATTGTTAGTGAATACTTCGCCTTTCCGGCAGATGTGACCGCACTGCCGCTGCGTTTTTATACGCTGTTGACCTACATGTTCTTCCACGATGGGTTTTTCCACGTACTTTTCAACATGTTGTGGGTTTACTGGCTGGGCACCATTTTCATGAATTTTTTGAGCAGCAGACAGTTTCATTTTGTGTACCTCGCAGGAGGTATTGCAGGTGCACTGTTTTTTACCGCTGCTTTTTATGCCTTCCCGGTGTTCCGCCCGGCAATTCCAACCGCACACTTGATTGGGTCCTCGGCAGCAGTAATGGCCATTGTGGCTGCGACTGCAACGCTGGTGCCTGATTACGAGATACGCATGCTGTTCCTGGGGAACGTGAAGCTGAAATACCTTGCATTGGCATATATCCTGTTGTCGTTAATTGGCGTCGGATCTGCAAACGCGGGTGGCAATATCGCACATATTGGCGGTGCACTGCTTGGCTTTGCTTACATCCGGGTACTTCGCGGGGGCACAGACTGGAGCAACCTGTTTAAGAAGAAGCCGAAGCTGAAGGTCGTGAAAAATCAGACCTATAAACCTGCTTCATCTAAATCCGGCTCGGGTATTGCACAAAGTGAGATTGATGCGATTTTAGATAAGATCTCTAAAACCGGTTACGATAAATTGAGTAAGGAAGAGAAGGAAACTTTGTTTAAAGCGAGTAATCATTAATGAAGCGGAGGAAACTAACCTTTTTAGATATTTTAGTTAGACTGCTGGCATTGGGGCTCATCATTGCGCTGATCCTCGGTAGTCTGGCGGGTTATGTGGATCCACGTAAAAGCAAGTACATCCCGTTCTTCGGACTTTCTTATCCGTATTTTCTGTTGTTGAACATCTTTATGGCCAGCTGGTGGATCATCCGTCGCCGCTGGGTATTGGCGTTTTCTACGGTGCTGATCATTGGCCTGGGCTGGAATGCACTGACCTCTACTTTCCGGTTTACCGGTGAAGCAGGGATAGGTCCGAAAGCAGATACGTCATTGGTTCGGATGATGACTTACAATGTCCACGGTTTCCGCCCATTTGAGGCCGGGAATTCAGACTCTGTGAAAAGTCAGATTCTCAGTATCATTAAAGCAGAGAACCCTGATGTGATTGCCATGCAGGAATATTATACACGTCGCAAGGGCAGTTATGATATGACGGACAGCCTTCAGGATATCCTCAAAACCCCATATTTCTACTTTTACCCATCTATGGAGAATGATTATGAAGCCAACGGTTTAGCGATCTTTTCCAAGTATCCGATCAAGAAGAAAGGATTTATTGAGTTTGAGGGCACCCATAATGGGAATGCCAGCATTTACGTGGATCTGAAAGTGAAGAATACGACCCTGCGGGTGTATAATGTGCACCTGCAAAGCATCTCCTTTGGTCCGGGTGATTACGAGTACATCAATAAAGTAAGGGAGAAGATGGACCCGGAACTGGGTTCCTCCAAGCGGATCCTGTACATGCTGAACATGGCTTTTAAGAAGCGCAGCAAGCAGGTCGACATCATGAAGAATCATATGGACTCCTGTACGACGCCTTTTTTGATCGCCGGGGATTTCAATGATACGCCAGCTTCTTACGCGGTGACGCAGCTCACCAGCAAGCTGAACAAGAGTTTCGATGAGCAGGGAAAAGGCCTTGGGCGCACCTATAACGGTAAATTCCCGAACTTCCAGATTGACTATATCGCAACAACGAAAGACATAGAGATCATCAACCACCTGGTGAAAAATGCCAGATTGTCTGACCATTTTCCGGTCCGTGCTGATCTGAGACTAAATCCATAATATCTAATTTTCATTCAAATGATAGACGGCTTACAGCTTTATAATACCTTATCCAGAAAGAAAGAACTTTTTGTGCCTTTAAACAGTCCGAATGTCGGGATGTACGTTTGTGGTCCCACCGTATACAGCGATGTGCATTTGGGGAACTGCCGTACGTTCATCTCTTTTGACCTGATTTTCCGGTACTTAAAGTACTGCGGTTATAAGGTACGTTACGTGCGGAACATTACCGATGCGGGGCACCTTGAAGGCGACCGTGATGAGGGTGATGATAAGTTTGCAAAACGCGCCAAGCTGGAGCAGCTGGAGCCGATGGAGATTGTGCAGAAGTATACGCTGGGCTTCCATGAGGTGCTTGGGATGTTTAACACTTTGCCGCCGAGCATTGAGCCGACGGCTACAGGCCACATCATTGAGCAGATTGAAATGGTGAAGGAGATTATTGATAAAGGCTTTGCGTACGAAATTGGTGGCAATGTTTATTTCGATGTGGAGAAGTACAGTGAAAAATATAACTACACGATATTAACGAACCGGAACCTGGAAGACATGCTGCACAATACCCGCGCGTTGGGTGGGCAGGATGAGAAGAAAGGTCGGTTGGACTTTGCACTGTGGATTAAGGCGAAGCCGGAGACCTTGATGCAGTGGCCTTCGCCATGGGGCATGGGTTTCCCGGGCTGGCACATTGAGTGTTCGGCGATGAGCTCGAAGTACCTGGGTCATGAGTTTGATATCCACGGCGGTGGGATGGACCTTGCTGCTACGCACCATACGAACGAAATTGCACAGTCTGAAGCATGTAACCACGTGCAACCTGCGAAGTACTGGATGCATACGAACATGCTGACAGTGAACGGCACAAGGATGTCTAAAAGCGCTGGAAACGGGTTTTTACCACATCAGCTGTTTACAGGCGATCATCCTTTGCTTAAGAAGGGCTTTAGCCCGATGACGGTTAAGTTCTTTATGCTGCAGGCCCATTACCGCAGTACGCTGGATTTCTCCAATGATGCGCTGGATGCTTCGGAAAAGGGTTTCAGGAGGTTGATGAATGCCGTGCACGTGATGGATAAGCTTGTGGCTGATGAAGCCGGTGTAAGTGATTTCGACATCGCCAGCATCAAGGAGAATTGCATTGCTGCGATGAACGACGATTTTAACAGTCCGGTGGTGATTGCAGAGCTGTTTGAGGCTGCAAGGATCATCAATACGGTTTACGACGGCAAAGGTAAGATCAACGCTGCGGATCTGGAACTGCTGAAAAGCGTGATGCAGGAGTTCCTGTTTGACGTTTTCGGGTTGAAAGATGAGGATGCTTCCAATGAGGAGCTGAACTCGGTGCTTGACCTCGTGATTGACATTCGCCAGGCGGCGAAAGAGAACAAGGATTATGCAACATCGGACAAGATTAGAATTGGTTTGCAGTCGATGGGCATCCTGTTAAAAGACAGTAAAGAAGGAACCACCTGGAATAAAATGTAATACAAACCTTATATTAGCACAAATAACGAAGATCATGATGTTTAAAAATATACTTACCACGGTAGTTGCGACGACCATTGCGCTGTCTGGTTTTGCACAGAAGAATGACGGTACGACCAAGTCGCTAGTGAATACAGAGAAAGATTTTGCGGCTAGTGTTGCAAAGAATGGTACCAAGGAAGCTTATGCACAATACGCTGCTTCGGATGCGATTACGTTTGCACCAAATCCGGTGAATGCCGGAGATTATCATGCTAAAGGCGCAGACAGCAAGGGCTTGAGCTGGACACCTGCATATGCGAAGGTTTCTAAGAGCGGTGACTGGGGTTTCACTTCGGGTGCATACATCCATGAGGGTGCGGAGAAGACCTATGGTGATTACCTGAGCATCTGGAAGATGGTTAACGGCAAGTGGCAGCTGGCGCTTGATCTTGGTACGACACACAACAAGCCTTTGAACAAGGTAACGCCGAAGTTCATTGAGCCTGCTTCGTTTGTGAAGCCGAAATACACCAATGATAAGGATATTGCAACGGGGAAAGGGATTATCCTGACGACTGAAAAGACGCTTGAGACTTCTTTGAAATCATACGGCATTGCGGCGTTTTCAGGGTTCCTGAGCAACGATGCGAGGTTGTTGTTTCCTGGTCGTGAGCCGATCATTGGGAAAGACAATATGCTTGCTTTTTACAACAGCATGGTGAGCAAGATCTCTTTCAAAACTACCAAAGCAGATAAAGCACTAGGTGGTGATCTGGCTTATACTTATGGTGTTGCTACGATCGATTACAAAGCGGATCTTAGAGAGAGCTTCCATTACGTGAACATATACGAGCGTCAGGCAGACCATAACTGGAATCTGATCCTGCAGATCTACACCCCTGCGGAACGCTAGTAGATACGATATTTCGGAGAGGGTTTCTTATTCATTTAAGGAACCCTTTTCTTTTTACAATAGCAATCAACTTCTTTTTTACAACAGCAATTAACGGATAATGACGTTTTGGGCGTTAATCTAAATAGAACTGGGCGCAATGTTAATTTGAGAGATTAGGGGATTTTTAAGAAATGCTCAAAGCTTAATGGCCCTATGATTATTGGAGTGTTTAGGAGACGCGAGATAGGGTTGTTGAGGGTCTTAAATCTGAATGTTGATAATTTTAGCAGGTTAACCGGCCTGAAAAGGCTTGGCGCTATGATCGTTAATGATGGTCGGGTACATTGGTTCTGGACAATTTAATATTAGAAGAATCCAGTGTCGAAACGCACTGGATGAAAGCATATAAGCGTAACGCTACATATACACTTGATACATGAAAAAAGCATACTTAATTATTTCCCTGGCCGCACTGAGTTTGAGTGCATCGGCGCAGAAGTTTGATTTACAGGGGCACATGGGTGCTCGTGGTATAATGCCTGAAAATACGGTAGGCGGCATGATCCGCGCCTTGGATCTGGGTGTTACAACCCTGAATATGGATGTGGTCATCACGAAAGACCGGCAGCCGGTATTGTCGCATGAACCCTATTTCAACCATGAGTTCAGCCTAACCCCGCAAGGCAAAGAGATTACCTTGAAGGATCAGAAGAACTATAACATCTTCAAGATGGATTATGAGCAGGTGAAGAAATTTGATGTCGGCAGTAAGGTGCACGCCCGTTTTCCGGGGCAGCAGAAGTACAAAGCTTACAAGCCTCTGCTGGCTGAAGTGATCGACTCGGCCGAAGCACATGCGAAAGCAACAAAGCGCGCAAAGCCATTCTACAACATTGAGACAAGCTTAATCCGTAAAGGTGATGTGGAATTTCAGCCTGAAGCTTCTGAGTTCGTGGAGCTGATTATGGCAGTGGTTAATGAAAAGAAGATTGCGAAGCGGGTGATGATCCAGTCCATCGACATCCGTACACTGCAGTACCTGCATGCGCACTATCCAAAGATTAAGACATCGCTGGTTGTAGACGAAAAGGTCGACCTGGAGCAGAACATAGAGGCACTTGGATTTAAGCCTACCGTTTATAGTCCGTACCATGTGCTGGTGGGGAAGGGCTTGGTGGAGCGCTGCCACAATCTGGGCATAAAGATTATTCCATGGACGGTAAATTCGGTGAAAGACCTGAACTACCTGATGGGGCTGGGTGTAGATGGGGTTGTGTCAGACTTCCCGAACATCTTCCAGATGGTGAAGCCAGCGAAGAAAAGGTAATTACAAAAAGAAGCGCCTGATCAGATGATGATCAGGCGCTTCTTTTTGTATACTATTCCGGGTTATGTAGATTAGTCCAGTTCTGGGGATTTTTCCGCTTTGGTGATTATTCCGGTTTGGTCATTATTCCGGGTTTGTGAATTGTTCCGGGTTTTGTGGCTGTTGATGGCTATTACTTAGCAGCACCTTTTGTCCATATTTTAAGGTCGCTACAGTCGGTGAACTCATCGTCTATCTTGATGTAGGTGTTTTCGCGACGTTTCTCGAACCATTCGCTTAGTACCTTGTCCATTTTCTCTTCCTGTGCACGTTCTTTGAACTTTGCGTAATCCTGCTCCAGGTTACCCTTGTGCGGTGGAATCTTAGATTTCAACAAGATAATCTTGTAACCTTCTTTGCCGTCCTGGCCGGTAAAAGGAACAGGTCTGGAAACACTACCAACTTTCATCGTGTCAATTACAAGGAAGTCGCCTGGTTCAATTTTGTCTGCAGGGATGTATGTTGTTCTTGCGGTAACGTTATCCGAGAATAACTTCATACCGCCGTTGTACTTACTTTCCTTGTCGCTCGAGTAAAGTGAAGCGGCAGTTGAGAATGGCAGCTTTTTATCTGTGATGTTTTTGTAGATGGAATCAGCGTGTAACTTCAGACGTTCCATGCTTTGAGGCGTGGTTTGCGGACGCACAAGGATGTGGCGTGCATGAACCTGTTCACCACGGCGTTCAATAACTTGTAGAATGTGGTATCCAAACTCGGTTTCGAATACCGGGGAAACCTCACCAGCTTTAAGTTTAAACGCCCAGGCAGTAAATTCTTTCGCCATTACGGTTCTATCGAAGAAACCAAGGTCACCACCATCTGCTGCGGAACCAGGATCCTCAGAGTAGGTTTTAGCAAGGAAGCCGAAGTCTTCACCGCTCTTAACACGAAGTCTGATCGCATCCAGCTTGTCGTAATATCTTTGTTTTTCTGCTTTGGTTAATTCCGGGTGCATCACGATCTCACCAATCTCATACTCTGTATTGATGTCTGGAAGACTATCTTTCGAGTAAGATTCGAAGTATTTCTTTACTTCGATAGGGGTTACGTATACGTTCTCGGTGATTTTACCCTGCATCTTGTTGGCAATAAGTTGATCACGTACATCCGGTCTGATTTCGTCTTTGTACTGCAGTACGGAACGGTTAAGGAAAGTTTCTAAACGATCCTGACCACCAGCACGCTGGATCTGGTAACGCATCCTTCTGTCTACCTCATTATCCACCTGATCGTCTTCCACATACACGGAGTCGATTTCAGCTTGTTGTTTCAGAAGTTTTTGTACCAGCATTTGCTGTAAGATGTAGCATTTTACCTTTTCATCAGGTGGGTTACCCTGGTTAAGGTACATCACATACTGCTGATTGAGCTCAGAAGCGAGGATGATGTTGTTACCCAGAACCGAAACCACTTTATCGATGTTCTTTTTCTGGGCTTGAACGTTTAAAAACAAGCAGATTAATCCGCCTGCAATAAATAAAAATTTCTTCATTCTGTTTTGTCCTGTTTTGTATAAACGGTTTCCCTGTAGGTACTACTTCTGCTTTGTTTAGAAAAGGCTCAGATCATCGGGCAAACAATTCATATTAAGGTATAAAAGTAACAATTTAAGGGGCTATAATAAGATATTTAACTAATTTTAACAGAAAAATGATTCCTGTTCTAAGCATAGCATGTCTGATCAATTAACGAACAATCCCGAAGCTTTACGCCTTTTTTTTACAGAAGAAATTTACCTGGTTGATGCGCCTCAGCATCGTGCTGGAAGTGTTTCTGAGCGTGTTCACGACAAGGTTGTTGGAGATATTTCTGAGCATGGCCATGTTTCTGGAGAAGTTTCTGAGGATGTTCAAGACTATGTTCCTGGAGATGTTCATCGAGCGGTTCCAGTAATAAATGGAGTTGATGGAGCGGTACCGGATTTGAGTAATGTAGAACAGGATTCATTGCCTGCGATACCCGATGCATCTGCGCCTGCTACTCAGCCTTTCAGTTACGTAGGTGCCAATGAGCGGAACATCCTGATTCTTGTGAACGATGACCGTTATCCGGTGAGTACGCTGGAGGGTCGTGAACTGTTGGGCAACATCCTTAAAGCAATTGGTTTGAACAGGAATGATTGTGCGTTGGTAAACTATACAACCTGCAGTGGTGCAAGCTTTCAGCAGTTGAATGACTTCTTCAAACCGCAGTATGTCTTTGCATTTGGTGTTACGCCAGAACAGTTGGACATACCAGGTGCGGGGTACAACAGCATCGTGCAACAGGGCCAAAGCAAACTGATTTTTTCCAGCAATCTGGATGCGCTTAGTGGTGACGCCACTACGAAAAAGCTGCTTTGGGGCAGTCTTAAACAAATCAAACTTTAATGAAACAACTCGTTTTCGCAACACATAACAAGAATAAACTCGCAGAGGTGCAGTCGATCCTGCACGGTAGGTACGAGGTGCTCGGCTTAACCGAGCTCGGACTAACGGATGAAATCCCGGAAGATGGAAGCAGCTTCGCGGAAAATGCATCTTTAAAAACGCACTATGTCTATGAAAGGCTTCAGCTGGATTGCTTTGGTGATGACAGCGGATTGGAAGTAGAAGCCTTGAATCAAGAACCGGGGATCTATTCTGCCCGTTACAGCGGTGGTGGCGATGCCGCCAATACTCAACTCGTGTTGCAGCGAATGACGGGGATCAGCAACCGTAAAGCGCGGTTTAAAACGGTAATTTCGTTGCTTGTAGATGGAGAGGAGCACTTTTTCGAAGGACAGCTTAATGGCATAATCGTCCATGAACCGCGAGGTTCACATGGCTTTGGCTACGATCCGATATTCCAGCCTGATGGGTACGATATTACGCTTGCGGAAATGACGATGGCGGAAAAGAACGCCATTAGCCATCGGGCACTTGCCATGAAAGCTTTACTGGACTGGCTTCTTCTTTAAGGTATCCAAAACATTAGATTTCGAGTTACTAGTTGACGTGTTTGCAGGTTTGGCTGTAGTGGTCGGTTTCTCTGCAGTTGTTGTTGGCTTAGGTGTGGTTGCTGCGGATTTAGCAGCAGATCCCGCTTTCCCTTTTGTGTCAGTCCTTTTCACATCACCATCTCCCGAGGTTGTTTCTTCTGCTTCTGAAGCTGCGGCATTAGTGTTTTTTCCCGCAGTTGTAGTTCCTTTAGCGCTTGTTCCTTTAGGATTTTTTGGATCAGATTTCCGCTCATCAGACTGTTGCGCATCCGGATCTTTGTTGTCCTTTTCAGCGCCATCTGCATTAGCACCTGCCTTTGTTTTTGGCCCAACAGGCTTCTTCGAAGGCGTCGCTTTCCTCGCTTTCGGATTGGTGATGTCGCGCTTGGACAATGGCCTCAGCTCTGGTTTCCACATGAAGCCAGTCAGAAACACATCTTCATCCAGCTTGGACAGCGGTGTAATGGCACTTTCCGCTTCCTTGATGGTCACCAGGTCGGCAATCTCATCGTCCTTGAACGTGATTTTTAGCCTGCTGCTCACCGTCTGGTTCATTTCCTTATAAACATTATTATCGTCTTTTGTGAAGTAGATGCTTTCCGCATTACCATCCACATAAAGGCTCTGGATCTTGCCTTCCTTGAAGAAGCCGGTCATCACCTTACCTTTCACCTGGTTGAAGTGTGCAGAATCTTTCTCTACATTCACCGAAAAAGCGGATTGCAGTACCTGTACTGAGCTCAGCTTGGAGTTCTTCATCTGCAGGTAGATTGTATCACCAGTTTGTTGTGAGCCTTCACCCCACATAATTGGGTTCTTAAACCATCTGAGGGTCGAATCCGCACTATTGTAGAAGAGGGAATCTGACTTCGCCTGCAGGTTGGATTTGTACACCCGGACATTATGGTAGGCCTTAATGGCACGCACTTTCACGGTATCCGTAGGGTCTAATATAACAGGGGGCTTAGCTGCGGCTTTGTTTTTTGTGGTATCCTTCGCAGCGGCGGATTTTCCTCCGTTCGCAGCTGAAGCTTTGCCTGTACTTGCTGCGGCATTTATTGTCTTCGAAGCAGCGTTTTTTGTGCTTTTCGCGGTTCCTGCAGCGGCCTTTATTGCACCAGATGTTGCTTTCGAGATGCTATTTGCCGCATTGGTCGCCGCAGCCTTTGCATTAGCATTCGCTGTTATACCCGAAGCAACTTTTTTTAAGCTATCTGCAGCAGCTTTGGAAAGACCATTTCCAGTTGCAGCGACCTTCTTTAAACTATCTGCAGCAGCATTTAGAATGACCCCAGTAGAATCTGCTCCGGCGATTTTCTTCAGGCTATCTAAACCAATTTCGCCTGCAAGCACAGCATTTTTGAGATCAGGGTTAGCCGCATCCAATTTCTTTGCAGCCGCTGCTGCCTTTGCCGCCGCTCTTGCAGCTTTACCTTTTAGCTTCGGCGCTTTCCCTTGGGGCACTTTGCTCAATGCATCTTTGGAAAGTGAATCTGCAGGGCTGGTTGCCTGGCTGACAGCACCAGCCTTCCCAGCGCCGGTACCAGCAGCTCCGGAAACACCCGAATTACCAGCCTCCTCAGCCTTTCCGCCTGAGCCCTGCCCAGCGGCTTCCGCACTACTTTCCTCTTCCTTCCGCCCGGCAGCTTTCCCGGAAGCCGCTTCCTGCGCTTCCGCATTCCGCTTCTTACGCGCTGCCTTCGGATCTTCGCCATTTTCCGGCGCATCCGATCCAATCTCGTTATCCTTCTTAACCACCGGACGCGGGATTAACTTCAGCGTCTGCCGCAACACCATCTGCGTTTCCAGCGTATCCGCGCCAACCCAGAGTGTATCCGGGCGGAGCACATCATTCACCTTAACCGAGTCCTTTCCCATACCCACATACGGGTTCTTGGTCACCAGTGCACGTTCATCCGCCTTATAGTAATAGCCCAGTTGGCCATAAAGCACAGTACGGTCTACGGTGTCACTGAACACAATGTTACGCACCGCCTTTCCGTACCCTGCAATCCCGTCGTAGTACAAACTGTCGCCCTTCAGCGACTTGCTCCCGGAAGTATATAGATTCTTGCGCCCGAAATAGGCGTATTCCGACTTGGTGTTGTACGCACCATTTTCAGTATATAGATTATCGTCTTTGCCTTTGATGTTGGTTGGGCCGTAGAAATAGGTCCAGCTGTTCAGCGTATTGTAGCGCATGGTGTCTGAAAGGATCCTCACCTCCGGACTCACCACAACCACGTCGTACCTGAAGTACGCATCCCTTGAATTCGCAAAATAGTATCCGTTTTTACTGGTTACCGTCACGTCGTTTTCCGCCTTAGCGCCCTTGCTCACAATCTTGCCACCCTGTACATAGGTACCCACTTTCGTGTTCATGTTATAATCCAGGATGTTCGTCGTCAGCACAGAGGTGCGATCGAGCAGGCGCACATTGCTTGATAAGTGGGCCATCTTCGTGTTCCCATCATAGGTTAGCCGGTCGGAATAGATGTTCACCGTATCCGCCTGATTAATGTGTACATTGTTGTACGCTTCAAAAACGTTGCGTGCTTCAAAAAACACGGCACTATCGCAGCGTAGAATCGCATTATCCTGCTGGAAAACAGGCTTCCGCAGGTATGATATATTCGATTTTAAATCGACGGTACTATGCTGTGAATTCACCAGTGTAATTTTGGTGCGTTTCTGCGCCAGCAAAGTAAAGGGTATCAGTAGAAAAAATAGTAAAAAGTGTAATTTCTGCACAATACAAAGTTAGTTTTTTTGCTTCCCATTTTTAATTAAATAATTTTACCAGATGTTACCTCTGCAAAGCTTCCGCGCTTTCATTTCCCGCCATCAACTCTTTAAGCCTGGACAAAAAATCTTGCTCGCCGTCAGCGGGGGTAAAGATTCTGTACTCATGGTGCATCTATTTAAACAGGCAGGATTTGATTTTGGTATAGCGCACTGCAACTTTCAGCTTCGCGCGGACGAATCACAGCGTGATGAGGCCTTCGTAAAACTGCTTGCCGCAACCCTGGAAGTGCCTTTCCATGTTACCCATTTTGATACCAAAGCTTACGCCAAAGCACATCGAAGTTCCACACAGATGGCCGCCAGAGACCTGCGGTACCAGTGGTTCGAGCAAATCCGTGAGCAAGAAGGCTATGCAGCCATCGCTTTGGCCCATCACCAGAACGATGCCATTGAGACCATGCTCATCAACCTGACTCGCGGCACCGGGATCTCAGGCCTGCATGGCATCGCACCGAAACGTGGTCAGCTCATCCGCCCGCTACTTTTCCTCAACCGGGAAGACATCGAAGCCTTAATCCAGCGCGAGCAAATCAACTACGTGGAAGACAGCTCCAATGGTACCGATCATTACGCACGAAATAAAATCAGGCTCCATGTGATCCCGCAACTAAAAGCCATCAATCCAAGCCTGGAGCGAACATTCGCCCAAAACATCCAGCGCTTCCAGGAAGCAGAAGCCATCATCCAGCAAACCGTAGCCGACCTGCGCAACCGCATCTTAAAGGAAAGCCCAGCCGGCCAAACGTTGCAGATTGAAGCAATCCGCGCATTGAACCCGCAAAGCCTGCTATGCTATGAGCTTCTGAAGCCCTTCAACTTCACGGAATCGCTCGTGGGGGAAATACTGAATGCGCAGGAGAGGCAAAGCGGAACCTCCTTCTACAGCACTACACACCGGGTTACCATAGACCGCCAACAGCTCATCATTACCCCAATAGCAGCAGCAGCCGCCAACAATAACTGCCTTATCCATCCGGCAGATGCACAGCTGGAGCTCCCGCACCATATCCTAAGCATCCGTTACGAGCAGGGCAATACCTTTTTTAAAGACGGCAAAGCCTATGTAGATTACGACCTGCTGATTTTCCCACTTGTGGTCAGAACCCGCGAGGCAGGCGATGTGTTTGTCCCCCTGGGCATGAAAACCCACAAAAAGCTGAGCAACTTTCTAGTCGATGAAAAGGTGCCACTCCCGGAGAAAGACAAAATTCCATTAATCCTGAATGGCAATGGCGACATCATCTGGGTAGGGGGTATGCGGCAGGACAATAGATACAAAGTGCAGGCTACAACAAAAAAAGTCGCTATATTCGAACTGAAATTAAAGCAATGAGTAACCAGAAGTACGCTTATTTAGAGAAACAATACATCGGTAGAGATTACATCCGGATCTGTATCCGACTACTGCTTGCGGCTTTCTGTTTCGGTGCGTACGTTTACGAGCGCGACCGCGATAATACACAGGATCTCTTCCTGGTAGTCGGTTTCGGCATCATTGGCATCTCTATTCTACTGCTATTCCTGATCCATTACAAGACCATCATCGTCAACAAAAGCATCATTCTGGATGGTCTATGGACCGCCAAGATGGTGAAGATCGACCTGAACAGTATCGTCAGCGTTCGTAAGGATCAGTACAACAACTTCTTCTTTAACAACCCCGTCTACAACCTCCACCGCAAGGGTAGTATCCGCTTCTATTCTTCCGGCGAGGATGCCGTAGTCCTTACCGACCGCGATGGCCTGGAATACTATATCGGCACCCAGCGTCCAAACGAGATGTACCTCGTGATCAAGGACGAAATGAGCAAGTAAGCCGCCAACAAAAAGAAATTGCATTTGTTTAACACTATACTCACTTTAAGTAGTGTTCTTTGCCACGAATAAAAATTTAAATGTTGCGCGCATGTGTATGCTGTTCAGCTAGCTTTTCAACTGCTCATAGTCGCCCCATTGCCTTTTAACGCAAATAGCAAAAATGAAAATAGGTATTGTTTGTTACCCGACTTTCGGTGGAAGCGGTGTTGTTGCCACAGAACTTGGTAAAGCACTCGCTGATGAAGGTCACCAGGTACACTTTATTACATACAGTCAGCCCGCTCGGCTCGACTTCTTCTCTGCCAATCTTTTCTACCATGAAGTTTCCGTAAGGGACTACCCACTGTTCGACTATGCACCTTACGAGTCTGCACTGGCCAGCAAGCTGGTTGATGTGGTGCGCTTCGAAAAGCTGGACCTCCTGCATGTACACTACGCCATCCCGCATGCTTCTGCGGCCTTTATGGCTAAGCAGATCCTGGCAAGTTACGGAATCGATATCCCGGTAGTCACCACACTACACGGTACCGATATCACCCTGGTGGGAAAAGATCCAACCTATAAACCTGTCGTAACGTTCTCCATCAACCAATCTGATGGCATCACCACCGTTTCGCAGGACTTAAAAGAAGATACCCTGAAGCATTTCGACATCAAGAAAGAGATTAAGGTAATCCCGAACTTCATCGATTTTAACCGCTTCAGCTTAAAACCGAAAGATCACTTCAAAAAAGCGATAGCCCCTAATAACGAACGCATCCTCATTCATACATCCAACTTCCGTAAAGTGAAACGGACTTTCGATGTGATCAAGATGTTCCATAAGATTCAGCAAACCATTCCATCAAAGTTACTCATGGTGGGCGATGGACCGGAACGTGCGTATAACGAGCAGCTGTGCCGTGATCTGGACATTACCGACAACGTACGTTTCCTAGGTAAACAAGATGCAGTGGAGGAAATCCTTGCCGTATCTGACCTGTTCCTGATGCCTTCAGAGTCCGAAAGCTTCGGCCTTGCGGCACTTGAAGCGATGGCTTGTGGTGTACCAATCATCACCACCAATGCAGGTGGTTTACCGGAACTGAACGTGAACGGTTTCTGTGGTTATATGAGTAATGTGGGTGATGTGGAAGATATGGCGGCAAATGCCATAAAGATCCTCGAAGATGATGCGGTACTGCAAGGTTTCAAAGAAAACGCTTACAAGCGGGCACACGACTTCGATCTAAAGAAAATCCTGCCAATATACATCAACTACTACACGGATGTAATTCAGAAAACAAAAGGGTAAAATTCAATTATTTAACAGGCGCGAATACCAGGCAAACTGGCGCGCCTAATTCAATCCGCTTACCGGTATCGGTCAATGCACCAGTTTCTTTGTTGATCTTAAAGATCACCACATCATTGGTGTATTGGTGCGCAACCAGCAGGTAATTACCTGTAGGATCGATGGCAAAGTTCCGCGGACCTTTACCTTGAGTCGGAATTTCCGATTTCTTCAGCAGCTTCCCGTTCGCTTGTACGGCAAACCTGGTGATGCTATTTGCATTCGCACGGTTGGTGGTGTACAAGAATTTTCCATCAGGGGTAAGGTGGATATCGGCAGCGCCGTTTTCTCCTTTAAGATCCTTCCCGAAAATAGGTGCGTCCTGTAAAAGGCTTAACTTCCCATCCTTATAGCTATAAACATTCACAATACCGCCCATCTCTGTTAACAGATAAGCGAATTTGCCATCCTTGCTAAAGGTGATGTGTCTTGGACCCGTTCCAGCTTTCACCGAAACACTATCATGCGCAACAAGCACATTGCTGGTCTCATTAGGGTTGTATTTGTAAACATAGATCTTGTCTTTTCCAAGATCATTGGAGATCACATACTCCTTATCGGGGCTGAAACGCACCTGATGTACATGCGGACCTTCCTGTCTGCTCTTGTCGATGCTGCCACCGCTGTGTTGAACAACTTGCTTTGGCCCTGTTACGGCACCAGAACTATCGCGTCCAAAAACAGAGATGCTACCGCCAGAATAGTTTGCCGTAAGCACATTCACATCGTCAGCAATTACAAAGCAAGGATCTGCGCCCTTCGTCGCAAGTTTATTCAAAGGCTCCATGCTGCCTTTAACCGCGTCAAAACTAAAAGCACTTACACTGCTGTTTGCGCCATCCTCACTCACTGCATAAACAAAGGCGTTGTCGTTGCTTACAGTAAGGTAACTTGGATTGACAACATTCTTGGTGATGCTTTTAGCTCTGAATGCCGCGGTTTTAGTATCAAAATCATAAACATAAATCCCTTCGCTCTTACCAGTATTGGTGTATGTGCCAATAATCAGATTGTATTCGTTGCTTTGTGCCATGGTTTGCATACTGCAGAATAAAAAAGGTAAGAGGAAAAGACGCTTCTTCATGTTTATTACTTAATTAAGTGTTTGATCTGGATCAGCTCATGCTCTTCCAGGTATCTCCATCTGCCACGTGGCAAATCTTTCTTGGTCAGGTTGCCATAAACCACACGGTCTAATTTAACAACTTCGTAGCCAAGATGTTCAAATATTCTTCTTACAATTCGGTTTTTTCCGCTGTGAATCTGAATACCCACCTCACGCTTAGATCCGCCGGTTACATAAGATACGTTGTCTGGTTTAATCACGCCATCTTCAAGCTCCAGACCGAACTGAATCTTGTTCATGTCGCCCTGACTTAAACTCTTATCTAACTCCACGTGGTAAATCTTCGTGATGCCATTTCGTGGATGCGAAAGTTTATCGGCAAGATCACCATCATTGGTCATTAAGATAAGGCCAGTCGTGTTACGATCCAAACGCCCAACAGGGTAGATGCGCTCGCGACTTGCCTTTTCAACAAGCTGCATAACGGTTTTACGTTCCTGAGGATCGTCGGTTGTCGTGATATAGTCTTTTGGTTTGTTCAATAAAACGTAAGTTTTCTTTTCACGTTTCAACAATTCACCATTGTATCTGATTTCGTCTTTCGCCGGATCTACTTTATGACCAAGTTCTGAAATGGCCACACCGTTTACAGAAACCACACCTGCAGCAATCAGCTCATCCGCTTTACGACGGGAGCAAATACCGGAGTTGGCGATGTACCGGTTTAAACGGATCAGTCCGTCATCTACCTTTTTAGGAGCATCTTTTCTAACGCGCATAACTGGTGCACGCTCGGAAGAGAAGCTTGGTCTGTATTCTCCAGCATCTGAATCGCGCTTGCGGAAGGGTCTGCTGTCGGTAGATCTTGAAGCACCACCTTTGCGGTCTTCAAATTTTCTTGCCGGCTGATCGCCTTTAGCACCAAACTGGTCTTTTTTGATGTAGCTGCGGGTTTTGCCTTCGCCACCATCTCTGCCTTCCTTGTTCTCGAAAGGTCTTTTTCCTTTATATCCAGTGCCGGTTTCCGGGCGACTAGCACCTGGTCTTCCAGCACCGCTGAATTTATTATCTCTAGTTCCGCTATCTCTTGATGCGTTATCTCTCGAATCTCTGTCTCTAGGATCTCTGTCTCTTGAATCTCTGTCTTCGAATGTGCGTTTGCCTTTGTAGGTACTTCCGGATTCCGGGCGACTGGCACCGCGGTAAGATCCAGTATTTTCCGTACGGCCCGTAGAAGTACGGCCTGCACCGCCAAACTTGTTGGCACCGGCGTCTTTATCTCCGAAGGGTTTCTTACCTTGATATCCGCCTTCTTTTCCTTCTTTGTCGGCAAAAGTCCGTTTGCCTTTGTAGGTACTTTCGGTTCCGGCAGGGCGCCTGTTAAAACCATTCCGGTTACCTGGGGTGGACTTGTCATCCCGACTGTTCCTTTTGTTATTGTTGATCATAAAACTGTGTTAACTGCATAATTAATGCGAGCGCAAATTTAACAAAAAACGCTGATTCTACCGTGCTTATTTTCAGCAGGATTGAGATTATTAAAATCGTGGCTGAGGGGTATTTAAAGGCGGATTTTAACGCTCATTTCTGTAATAGCTTGATAATTAGATAAATATAACGTACATTTGTCGCCGTTCTAAATTGTTAACCAAAAAAAGGAGGAAAATGATAAGGAAACACATAATAACATGTACGGTAATTTTAACATTACTGGTTATGGCAAAAGTGTTAGCTCTCAAACTGCCCCAGACGAAAAAAACAAGTGCTGAAGAAGCGCAAACGATAGTGAAAAATACGGTGGTAACACCTGCAGTTGCCCCGATTGTTGAGGTAAAAGCGCCCGTGAAAGCGAAGGCCAAACTCAACTTTGCAAAGGAAACACTTCCCATGGCGGATGCCCGGGTGAAGCTGAAAATGAAACGTTACCTTGCATCTTATAGTTACCGGAAAACACAAACCAACCGCCTGCATAGAAAAGCAGCAGAATGGTTTCCAGTAATCGAACCCATCTTGAAAGCCCATGGGATTCCCAATGATTTCAAATACATGCCCCTGGTAGAGTCCGGACTGAAAGATGGCACCTCACCAAAAGGCGCATCTGGCTTCTGGCAATTTATGCCGGGTACCGCAAGAAGCTACGGCCTGAAAGTAAATGGCAAAGTGGATGAACGTAAGAATTTACGGAAGTCGACCATCGCTGCTTGCAATTACCTAAACGATCTTTATGACGTGTTTGGCAACTGGACATTGGTTGCTGCAGCTTATAATGTTGGTGACAACCACATGAAAAAGCAGATCAGCCGTCAAAAACAGGATAACTACTACAAAATGAAACTGAACCGCGAAACCGGCAGTTACGTGTATAAACTTATCTCTATGAAGGAGATTGTTAAAAATCCTTCAAAACATGGCTACAGGGAATCCAAAACCTTACTTGCTTTCAACGACAAGTAGTACTAGCATGATCTAAATTGATTAAGCTGCTTCTTATATTCTAGAACGTAAAAAGAAACAGCAGCAATCAATACTTATAAACACCTTACATTTGCCGGATTTATCCGGCTTTTTTGTGGCTGCAAATTTGCTAAACCTAGTTAAAGGCGCTTCAAGCGCTCAATTTGAATATGAGTAAAAACAATGTTGATCTCGGCGAACAAAAAGATGTTGAAGTTTACGGCGCCCGGGTACATAATCTAAAAGATATAGATGTTTCTTTTCCGCGCAATAAGCTGGTGGTAATCACTGGTTTAAGTGGAAGCGGAAAGTCCTCCTTAGCCTTCGATACCATCTATGCCGAAGGTCAGCGACGCTACATGGAAACTTTCACGGCCTACTCCCGCCAGTTTATGGGTGGGATGGAGCGCCCGGATGTGGACAAAGTGTCAGGGCTGAGCCCGGTGATCGCCATCGAGCAGAAAACAACCAGTAAGAATCCACGCTCCACCGTCGGTACCATCACGGAGATTTACGATTTCATGCGCTTGCTGTTCGCCCGTGCTTCAGAAGCTTTCTCCTACAATACCGGAGAACGGATGGAACGCATGACCGACGATCAGATCCTAAATACCATCTTCAATAAATATGCAGACCTTCCTGTAAACATCCTTGCGCCCGTTGTAAAAGGTCGTAAAGGTCACTACCGGGAGCTTTTTGAGCAAATCCGGAAGCAGGGCTATGTAAAGGTGCGTGTAGATGGCGAGATCAAAGACATCAGCCTGAAAATGCAGGTAGACCGCTACAAGATCCATGATATTGAAGTGGTGATCGACCGGCTGATTGTAGATCGCAAGGACCAGAAACGTTTGCAGGATTCTATCGCCACCGCCATGAAAATGGGTAAAGGCGTCATCAAGATCAGTGATAAGGACAATAACGTGTCCCACTTCAGTAAATTCCTGATGTGCCCAACAACGGGTATTTCTTATGATGAGCCACAACCAAACAGCTTCTCGTTCAACTCCCCTTATGGTGCATGCGAGCGTTGCGACGGCTTAGGCTATATCTTCATTGTAGATAAGGAATCGGTTATGCCGAATCCCAAACTCAGCATCATTAACGGCGGATTGGCACCGCTTGGCGAGTACCGCGACATCTGGATGTTCCAGGTGCTTAAAGCACTTGCAAAGAAATACAGCTTTTCGCTATCAACGCCAATAGAGAAGCTGTCTGAAGAATCCATTAACCTAATCCTCAACGGTACACCGGAATTACTTTCCGTGGCTGTGGAATATAACAAGTGGAACGTCCAGAACTATCAGGTGACTTTCGACGGCATCATCAAACTACTCGAAGAGCAGCAAGAAAAGAAGTCGGCCGGCACTACAGATGACCTGGAGGCTTTCCGTAAACTGCATACCTGCCCGGTTTGTAACGGTGCACGCTTAAAGAAAGAAAGTCTGCATTTCAAAGTAGACGGTAAAAACATCTTCGAACTCGCAGAGATGGACATCATCAGCCTGCGTAACTGGTACGAAGATCTGGAAAGCCGGTTAACGGATCGCCAGAATACCATCGCACGGGAGATCTTAAAAGAAATCCGCGCCAGACTGGGTTTCCTGAGTGATGTTGGTCTTAACTACCTTTCTTTAGATCGTACTGCAAGAACCCTTTCCGGAGGGGAGGCGCAGCGAATCCGTTTGGCAACACAGATTGGTTCGCAGTTGATGAACGTGATGTACATCCTGGATGAGCCAAGTATAGGCTTGCACCAGCGAGATAACGAACGACTGATCAATGCACTGAAAAACCTGCGCGATCTGGGCAATACCGTGCTTGTGGTGGAACATGATAAAGACATGATCCTGGAAGCCGATCACGTGATCGACGTGGGCCCTGCTGCGGGTATGCATGGCGGAAGGATCGTTGCCGAAGGCACACCTGCTGATATATTGAAATCTGACACCCTTACTGCAGCTTATCTGAATGGCCGCAAGGGCATTGAGATACCAAAAAAACGCCGCAAAGGCAATGGACACAAGCTGTCCATCATCAAGGCCAGCGGACACAACCTTAAGGATGTATCGGTAGATTTCCCACTGGGTAAACTGATTGCCGTTACCGGTGTGTCCGGAAGTGGTAAATCCAGCTTGATCACGGAAACGCTGTATCCAATCCTGAACCATCACTTTTTCAGGGCAAAGAAACATCCGCTGCCGTACGAGAAGATCAACGGCTTAAAAGATATCGACAAGGTCATTGAGATTGATCAGGCGCCCATTGGACGTACACCTCGTTCCAATCCATCTACTTATACCGGTGTGTTTTCAGACATCCGTAACTTATATGTACAATTACCGGAAGCGAAGATCCGCGGTTATAAACCAGGACGTTTCTCTTTCAATGTTAAAGGCGGCCGCTGTGAGACCTGTCAGGGTGCTGGTATGAAGGTCATTGAGATGAACTTCCTGCCCGATGTTTCCGTTCCTTGTGAAGAATGTGGTGGCAGAAGGTACAACCGGGAAACCCTGGAAGTGCGTTACCGCGGTAAGTCCATCAGCGATGTACTCGACATGAGCATCGAAGATGCCTGTGATTTCTTCGAGAACATGCCTGCAATCTATCGTAAGATCAAAACGCTGAAAGATGTTGGCCTAGGCTACATCACCCTTGGCCAATCTTCAACCACCTTATCCGGTGGAGAGGCACAACGTGTGAAACTTGCAACGGAACTTTCCAAAAAAGATACCGGCAGTACTTTCTATATTCTGGATGAGCCGACCACTGGATTACACTTCGAAGATATCAACGTATTGTTAGGTGTTTTACAGGAGTTGGTGGATAAAGGCAATACGGTATTGGTGATTGAGCATAACCTGGATGTAGTTAAAGTGGCCGACTGGGTCATTGATCTAGGTGAAGAAGGTGGTGCAGGGGGTGGTCGCATCCTTTTCGAAGGCACACCAGAAGGACTGATCCAGAATCCGATAAGCTTAACCGGTAAATTCCTAAAGAAAGAAATGGAGGCATAACATGAGCCATAAGATCCTGAGCAACTATCTACCAGACAATTCCGCACCAGCTGCGATTATCGTAGGCGAAGGGCTGACAAGTACAGCCGTTTACAAGTTGATTACTGCTCAGGATGTAAAGCGCCTGCTGCGGCCACGAAAGTCTTTCAGTCATAAAGGTACTTACGGCCATGCGCTCATCATTGCAGGGCAGGAGCAAACCATGGGCGCGGCACTGCTTTGTGCTACTGGCTGCCTCTACGGGGGCGCAGGGTTGACAACCGCATCTATCCCGGCATTGGGACTTACCGCTTTAAACACGGCTTTGCCGGAAGTGATGTACCTAAGCAGGGAAGCGTTAGAAGACAGAACAAACCTCGAGAAATTCAATAGCATTGCCATAGGGCCGGGATTGGGAAGAGATGAACCCGTTGCGGGATTACTACAAGCCGCATTTTCCAGAAACAAACCAGTGGTTATCGATGCGGATGCCATCAATCTGCTGGCTAAAGAACCGGAGTACCTGGGCAGCATCCCCGAAGGTTCAGTGCTAACGCCGCACATGAAAGAATTTGACGGACTTTTTGGGGAGCACCACACCTGGTTTCACCGCATCCAAACGGCCAGGGAGATGGCCAAAAAATACCAGATTGTCATCGTACTTAAAAATCAGTACACCTTTATAATAGATCAGCGCTCCAGCGTGTACATCAATCAGACCGGCAACTCGGCGATGGCGCAGGGTGGCATGGGCGATGTGCTCACTGGTTTGGTGGCAGCATTGATTGCGCAGGGTTATACGCCTTCAGATGCGGCAGTTCTTGCTTGTAACGTCCATGGAAGCTCAGGGGATGCCCTGGCAGCCAACAGATATGTCGTTACGGCCTCGCAAGTTGCGAAACACATCCCAGAAATTTTAAAAGCTTTACTTAAATAGATACCCCGGCAAAGACCACCATCTGATCCATGGTTGGGTTTACGCTACCACCACGTTTTTCAAGCGTTACGGCAAAGGCTTCTGCTTTCGGAATTTCTTTCATCCGGAGTAGGATCTGTGCAGAATCTGTTTTTACATCGAATACACCAAGATCCACAGGCTTACCGCCAACCAATGCCCAAAGTTGGTATTGATGCGCTTGATCATTTTCCGGCAGTTTCATCCTGGATTTATCCAGCACCACATCCTGACTCTTACGGTTCCAGTACACCATCATTTTTGACGCAGGAGAAGTTTTTGTTCCGGCAAGCTGAACAATTGCCCAGTTTGGATCATCAATCATGTCTGCCACAGTCTGTAGCTCGATATTGGTTTGCTTCAGCACATTCATGCCTTTGGCATAACGGTCTGTCTCCGTACGCAGGGCGATGATTTGTTGCTGTGCCTTGCCGAGTTCAACATGCGCATTAATCAGCGCGATGCCACTTACAACAAGCAGTCCAACGCAGGCAGCGAGCGCATACATCAGTGATTTATTGGAACGCTGTTCAACCTTAACAGGTGGTGGTGGTTGAATGCTGAATGAAGTTTGCTGAACAGGATTTAGTTTAGCTTCAAGTGTATTGAAGAGGTCCTCACGAGGCTCAACAGCATTTTCGATCGCATACGCTTCCAGGGCAATCTCAATTGCCTCCAGCTCACGTTTAATCTCGGGAGCAGACGCAGCCATGCGCTCCACCTCTAACATTTCAGGCGCAGACAGTTGCCCTAGAACGTAAAGTTCGAGAATTCCGGATTCGATATATGCTTTATGCTCTTCCACTAATTAAACTGCTTTCTTAATTCTACTATTGCCGTTCTAATCCTGGTTTTCACCGTACCTAAGGGGAGGTTTAAAGCCTCCGCAGCTTCGGCATGGGTAAAACCATTGTAATATACCATTTCCAACACCTTGGAAAGTTCAGGTTTAAGGCCTGTTACCAAATCGCGCAGTCCCAAAAGTTCAATGTTAATAATTTGTTTTTTTTGATTGTCAATAACAGCTACGTTATTTTCAATGTCCTGGTTTTTTCCGGAATTCTTGAAGTCCTTCGAACGAAGTTTGTCGATGGCAAGATTTCTTGCAATATTCATCATCCAGGTAAACAGGCGCCCTTTTGTAGCATCATACTTTTCAGCAGCATGCCAGATCTTCAGAAAAGTTTCTTGTAACAGGTCTTCCGCCAACTCCGTGTGCTGGGTAATTCTTAAAATCACACCGAGCAATGCAGCGCCATACATGTCGTACAAGGCACGCATAACGGTGATGTCCTGGTTCTTCAAGGCTTGAACCAGTTCTTCTTCTGAAAGCTTTAATTTCTTTGGAGTTGTCAAAATTGCTTGGAATACTGATCAACAACAAGAACAGCATGCTTTTGTTTTAGAAGTCAAACAAGTGTTTTTCTGCATGGTATGAAGAACGCACCAATGGCCCGCTTTCCACGTATTTTAAGCCTTTTGCCAAACCAACTTCCTTGTACTTCGCAAACTGATCCGGATGGATCCAGTCTACAACAGGGTGGTGGTTTTTTGTTGGCTGCAGGTATTGCCCTAAAGTCAGGATGTGAACGCCATTGGCCACAAGATCATCCATTGCTTCATAGATATCATCTTCCGTTTCACCAAGACCCAGCATGATACCAGTTTTTGTCCTTAAGCCGAACTCCGAAATTCTTCTCAGGCATTCCAGACTTCTATCGTATTTAGCCTGGATACGTACTTGTTTGGTAAGTCTTCTAACGGTTTCCACGTTGTGCGACATCACTTCAGGACGTTCTTCCAGCACACGGTACAGGTTATCCCAGATACCTCTGAAATCAGGAATCAGCGTTTCTAGCGTGGTTTGCGGACTTTCCCTGCGAATCGCCTGTAAAGTTTCTGCCCAGATGATGGAACCACCATCTTTCAGGTCATCACGGTCTACCGAAGTAATTACGCAATGTTTAACCTGCATCAGTTTTACAGATTGTGCTACACGATCCGGTTCGCCAAGATCAACAGCTAACGGACGACCGGTCGCAACGGCACAGAAGGAACAGGACCGGGTACAGATGTTACCCAGGATCATGAAGGTTGCAGTTCCGGCACCCCAGCACTCACCCATGTTCGGGCAATTTCCACTCTCACAAATGGTATGTAGCTTATGGGTGTCAACCAGACTGCGCACTTGCGCATATTCTTTACCCACTGGAAGTTTAACCCTTAGCCAGTCAGGTTTACGTTGTACGGGATTCGCTGAAACAACCGGAAGTTCAATCATAATACAAAGTTAAGCAATAGGTTTGAATAGTTACATAAGTGGTTATTTTGAATGTAATGTCAGCGTAATAAGAATAGCACGGGTAAGGCGATTAATCGCGTGTTGATTGCCTCTCCGCCGGGTATTGTTCGCCTGGAGGCGAAGCATAGGCGAACAAAAGGCGAACAAAAGGCGAACAAAAGGCGAACAATAGGCGGCTGATGTACGGGTTGTTTGTGGTTCTGCCCGCGCTTGGTTTATACCTTTTGCTCCCGTTGGCATGTTCCCGCATATCCACGGCTATTGGTTGATTTTAAAAATAAATCCCGCCTAACTACAAAAATAGTTTGCAAACTATAAAAATAGTAGTAACTTCAATTATCAATAAAATACTGGGTATGAGAGAGCTTACAAAAGCGGAAGAACAGGTGATGCTGATCTTATGGGACATGAAGGAAGCACTTGTTAAGGAGGTCATCGAGAAGATGGACCCGCCCAAGCCGGCGTACAATACAGTGTCCACGGTGATCCGGGTATTGGAAGGAAAGGGGTTTGTGGATCATAAAGCGATAGGGAATACGCACATCTATTTTCCGGTGATCACGGAAGAGCAGTACAAGCATTTCGCATTCGATAAGGTCATGAACAATTACTTCGAAAACTCGTATCAAAGTCTTGTTTCTTTTTTAGTCAAGGAGAAGAATATGGACATGGACGAACTGGATGCGCTTATTCAAATGGCTGAAAAGCTTAAAAACAAGAAATCATGACCTGGCTGTATTACCTGCTCGAAGCCAATCTGTATCTGGGGATATGTTATGGCTTCTACCTGGTTATTCTGCAGCGGGAGACCTTTTACGGACTAAACAGATGTTATCTGATTTTTACATCAGTGCTGTCCTTTGTGATTCCGCTGCTGCGGATTGGCAGTTTAAATCAGCTGTTTGGTAATGTTAGGGATCTGGATCTGGTTTTTGTGGACCCGAAGTTCAGTGATAGCGGAAGTCGTTTGTACGGCTTGTCGCTGAGCGAAGCGCCACTGTACATATACCTGTTGGTGGCTGCTTGTTTTGCTGTTCAATTACTGGTTAGCGTTTACCGAATTCTGGCTATAGCAGCCAGGGCAAGAAGGCGCAAGTTGGGCGACATTGTTTATCTGGAGCTGCACAATACGCAGGCGGCATTTTCATTCTTTAATCTGCTGTTCGTAAACCTCGCAAGCGCGGGGCAGGATACTATCTTAAAACATGAAATGGTACATATTCAGCAGCGCCATAGCCTGGATATCCTGTTTTTTGAAGTGCTGAAGATTCTCAGCTGGTTCAATCCAGTTGTATGGCTGATGCAGCAGGAAGTGAAGCTGCTCCACGAGTATATTGCTGATGAGCTGACAACGCGGGAGGCTATGCATAAACATGAATATGCGATGTTTCTGATTCAAAATTCGTTTGGAGTGAAGCCCAGCTACCTGACCAATCAAATATTCAATCCCTCAATATTAAAAAGGAGAATAAGTATGTTAAACAAAGAAAGATCGGCAGGAAGAGCCAGGCTCAAACTGCTGTTAACGGTACCCCTTGTGGGCGGAATGCTTTTCGCATCCACCGTGACGTTTAGTAAGGACTATGCTTTGGTGGACCTTTATCCGGAGCAGCGCATGGTAGAAGATTCGCCGCTAGGGTCCAATACGCTGGAGCAGGGGAGTGTATCTGTTGTGCAGGAACCCGTCGTGCAGCAGGTCAAATTTTACCGCTTGAACCATAAGCTAGATGCAAAGGGCAAGCGTGTTGTGGAATATGATAATCGGCTCGTGGTGATCAATGGCAATAGTACGCAATCTGGCGTGATTATGCAGGTGCAAGGTTTTGATAAGATGGTGGAGCTGAATGCAAGCGAAGCGAAGGCCAAGTATGGTGACCGTGGTGCTTCAGGTGCATTGGAGTTTACCGGGAAAGATACCAAGACTTTAGGGTTGCGGGATGATGTGCGTTTCCCGCCGCCGATTGTTAAAAAGAATGTGCCACCTCAGCCACCGCCAGCGCCGCCGGTTTCTTCTCGGAATGGGGTAAAAGGAAAGACCAACGCGCCAAGAAGGGCGAGGTAAGGTTTCCACCGCCAATTATAAAAAAGGATGTTCCACCACCGCCACCGCCGGTTGAACCTGCTACGCAAGGGGCTGAAATAGCGGCGGCAGCGCAAAAGTAGAATGAATGCAGAATATCCCATAGTGGGTGGAGTATGGTCTGCCATGGGATTACTAAACACTAAACATGAAGGTTGTTAGATACTTTTATTATCAATTATATAGATACTATTCACAAGAACCAGCGCCGTTTTTTAAGGTATTCTCAGCAGCTTTTGTGGGGTTGTTTTTAAATTTTCTAACCCTATCATCATTAGTTTCTATTCTTCTAAAAACACAAATCATCTTTTTTGTAACGGAGAAAGGAATTGGCCGACTTTGGCCTTTGCTGTTTATAATCCCTCTTTTTCTAATCGTGAGATTCTATATGAAGCGTCGAGACTGCCATACAAGGATTATGAAGGAGTTTAAAGATCAATCTACGCGGCAGAACCGGAACGGCCGAATAGCTGTAATTACATACTTTGTAGGTTCTTTCGCACTGTTTTTCCTAAGTTTATGGCTACGCGAATCCATGATGAACTTCTAACAAAATCGCGTTGGTGTTTTACATCAATAGAGAAAATATTTAAGCCGTGTAGCTGGATAAACGTTCCCAAATGAATTTACTTTTTATATGCAGCAGAAATAAATGGCGCAGCAGAACCGCAGAGGACCTGTTTAAGCGTTTAAACGGCTATGAAGTTCGCTCGGCAGGAACTGCTGAATCCGCGAGGGTTCGCGTGAATGAAAAATTACTGGTCTGGGCAGATATCATCTTTGTTATGGAAAGGGACCATAAGAAGAGATTACAGCAGAAGTTTTCTTCAGATGTGCTCAATAAGGAAATGATTGTACTGGATATCCCGGATGAATATCAGTATATGGATGAGGCACTTGTAGAGATCTTAAACGAAACTATCCTACCTTATTTAGATAATTTGAGTGCAAATAACCGCTAAAGGCCAAGTTCAAAAAAGGAATTGCTAACTTGAATGTCAAATCTATCCAGCTATGAAAAGTAAAATCTTACTGGTCGTATGTTTGCTTGCCGTAATGGCCATCAGCAGCACATTCGCACAATCAAGTCGTTCGGGGATCTCCGGGGCATGGCAGATTAAAGAAGCCGACAAAGAACAAATACTGATATTTCAGGACGGTTTCTTCTCACATACGGTGTACAATAAGGCTGACAAGCAGTTTGCTTATAGTCGTGGTGGAACCTATACGAGCACTGGGGATGCCTTGAACTTGAAAGTTTCTTTTAATTCAACAGATCGGGAGGAAGTGGGTAAGCAGTTGACCGCAAAATATTCCATTTCCGGGAAGACGGTTAAGCTATCCACCAACGGGGAAACGCAAAACTGGCAGCGGGTTGATGATAGTTCTGCGCCCCTGGCTGGTGTATGGCGGATCACTTCTCGCATGCAGGATGGTAAACTTACGCCCATTCATCAAACGGGCTCAAGACAGACTTACAAAATTCTTACCGGCACTCGTTTTCAGTGGGCGGCCATAGATCCGGAGAAAAAGGAATTTTCTGGCACCGGTGGGGGAACTTACACCTTCAGCGACGGTAAATACACCGAAACCATTGAATTTTTCTCGAGGGACAACTCACGTGTTGGCGCTTCGCTTTCTTTTGAAGGGAAGTTGGAAAACGGGGACTGGCATCATAGCGGGAAGAGCTCCAAGGGTGATCCCATTTATGAAGTCTGGAGCCGGGTGAAATGACCGAACTCGAAACTTATATCCACCAGCACTTCAGCATCAATAACATTCTAGGCACACCAGCTTGGGCTGGATGGGGAAGAAAACTGGCCAACCTGCTGTTAGAGCGCTATCTTAATTTAGCATTCCTGACATGCGCGAGGTGGTGTTCGCAATGCCATGCATAGATGCCAATATTGGTTTTCAAAGAAATCAATGCATCGTTGTCAGGATGTATGAACTGCCTTTCCAGGTCGCTTTCAGAAAGTCCTTTAAGCAAGTGCACCCACCTTTCGTGTAAGCCTTCCAGCATCTTCAAGGCACTTTCAACAGGGATGTCCTTTGAATCTGAGAGTCCCGCCCATCGGTCTTCATGGTAGGGTTTGATGGTCGGCGTATCTTCCGTGAGTGCAAGTTTAAAGCGGATCATGCTGTTCATGTGACTGTCTGCGCAATGGTTCAGCACTTGCCTGATGGTCCAACCCCCTGGGCGGTATTGTTTTTCAAGATCCTGTTCCCTGAGGTTGCGCACTTCTTCGCTTAACTGCTTCGGAAATGCTTCAATGATGCTGATCCAGTGGTCGATCTGTTGTTTGTCGATGTGTAATGGCTGTTGAAATTTCCCGATCGGATATTTCATTTGATCTAAGTTTTGTTCCATAGAATATTCTTGTATTACATGTATTATCAGCAATGCGGTTTGATTGTTATCAATGCGTTGGCCATAAGTTGCTTGCAGGTTAAGGTATGCATATTTAATCTTTGAAGAAATACTTTTGTACGCGCGAGCTTTTCATTTTATTGTAGCATATACTGGATTATTCTTTGAAAAAATGCCTTTGTATGTACTGACCTTTTAGTTCATTGAAGAGTATGCTGATTACTTCTTTGAAGAAATGCTTTTGAATGTACTAGCCTTTCAGTTTTTTAAAGAATATGCTGGTTAATCCTTTGAAAAATTGCTTTTGTACGTACTGGCCTTTCAATTTATTGAAGAATATGCTGGTTATTTTAACTTTGGATAGTAAATTAGCCCTAACCGCAACGCTCATGTTTAAATTACGAATGCTGCTCGCAGCAATTTGCCTCTTGTTTGTCCTTTCTTGCTCCAAAGAAATAATTAGCTGTTTTACACCGCCTGAACCAACGTTTATACGATTGCTTGATCGCAATGGGGTGGATCTGTTAGATCCTTCTAATCCAAATGGATATAAGTTGAGCGCCACCAGTATGTACTACATGGAAAATGGCGGGAAGGTGCTTAGCCCGGTAAAGCTGGATTCCTTGCCAAATGGGAACATGTATTACCTAAACACTGAAATTTCCTGGAACGCAGACGGAGGACGTGAGTTCTTCCTTACTTTATCTCCAACGATTACAGATAAGATTTACTTAAGGTATGATGCGGTATCGGAAAGAAAGTGTTCGTTTTTCAAGCTGCTGGAGTTCAAATACAATGATGTTGTTTATACTAAAAAGAAGATAACGGGCAACCTGGAGGCTTATGAGATTGTAAGGTAGTGTTTCGAAGTGCTCGGTTTATAGAAACTTCATTGCTTCTGCTTTTGCTTCAGCTTAAATTATTTACAAGGTTTTTATATATTGATGAACATTCCCTTAATTAGAAATTTATGAAGATGTTGCTCACCGCTGTTTTACTTTCTTCTGCTTCTGCAGGATTTTCTCAGGCACCCAATGCAGGTGCACTTCAAGCGCAAATCAAGACTTTAAACGGCACAATACTTTCCCTGAAAGGAGAGAACAAGGTGTTAAAGGATAGTGTTAAATGTCTTTCAGATCAGAACCATTACTTCCGCGTAACATTGAAGATTCAGGAGTCGAAGTTGCAAACCGCCACTGCTGGTAATTTCGAATTCAACCTGATGAGCTGTAAAGCACAACCAGGGAATAACGCTGTTATCCCTGAATTTTTAATTGTCAATCATGGGGCCGACGGTACGGTTCAGTTCATCCCCGGTAGATATGCTGATATAATCGACTTGCAGGGCAATGCCTATAAACCATCCGACATTAAGATCGGCGCGGAAAAGTACGCAAGCACGGTTTTCAAGGAGGTTCCCCTTAAACTGACGATCACTGTTAACGGCATTGATCCTGCTGTTAAGCTGTTAAAACTGGTGAACCTGGAATTCTCTAACCCGCCGACCAACTATAAGAAACAAGCAGTTGTGTTTAACGACATCACCATTAAGTAAGGTAATCTGGTATGCAGGCAGCAGAAACAAACGGGAATGATGATTAGAGCTATTTTACGGGTGCTTGTTATTTTGCTCCTCACCACTGCCGCTGCCAAAGCACAGCATCGGGTTGTAGACGCGCTGAAGGGTCAACTGGCTCCAATAGATTCCAATCAACAGGAAGGTTATACCATGAACATGGACCTGTTTAGTAAGGCGATTTCGGGTAATCAAATCCTGGCTCTGGGAGAGGCAACGCATGGAACAAAGAATTTCGTGGACTTCAGACTAGCTATAATTAAGAAGTTGGTCGGGGAACATGGCTATCGTGCAATTGTGACTGAAAGCGACTTCTCCAGTACGCTTGCAATGAACGATTACATCGTTTACGGAAAAGGCAACATTCAGAAATGCTTGCAGGATATGGGCTACTGGATGTGGAACAACCCTGATTTTCTGGAAACCATAACCTGGTTAAAGGACTACAACGCAACAAAGGACATAAACAGCAGGGTTCATATTTACGGTTGTGACATGACCGTTCCGATGATCATAGGCGAGGTTTTAGGCGGTAAACAGGTGTTGAAAAAGCCTTTAAGTCCTGAATCTGTTGCTGGAATGAAGGTGCTGAGCGCATGGCACACCAAGTCGCTGTCTAAAGCAGAAGAAGTTGCTTTAAAGCATCTGGCTGAGGAAGTAAAGGTTGAGCTTGCGGCACATCCGGACACTAGCACCTTTAGAAATTCCCTGAATACGATCTTGCAGGTCATCGCGTTCCGGATGGCCGGGCAGGGGAAAGTGTCGTCAGCAATCCGCGATAAATCCATGCTGGATAATATAAACTGGATTCTGAAACGTGAGAATGGCGGTAAGCTTATATTTTTGGCGCATAATCTACATATCGCGAGAAGACCAATGATCGGCGGCTGGGAGAATGTCGGTACACTACTTGGGAAGACCTTCGGCACCAGGTATTATGCTTTAGGACTTAGTTTCTACAAAGGTGAATTTAGGGCTCAGGATCGGGATAGTGGAAAAAGTGCGGTATTCCAGGTGGCTCAGACAAGCAAAAACGCGCTGGAGTACACGTTTAATGAAACTGGTGTTTCGAATTTCTACCTTGATTTTGCATCTGTTAAAGGGAAGGCTGCCTTAGCTGATCTGCTTTTTAAGAAAAAATCCTTAAGATCGATAGGTGCAATTTTCTCATCTGCCAAAAGGGATGAGGCAGCGACAGCAATAGATGCGGTCGCGGTTGAGGTTTTTGATGGGCTGGTTTTCTTTAGGAACACGCATGCAATTGCACCGTCTTTTGGTTGGAAGAAATACGATTAACATCTGCCTGCTAAGGGGCTGTAGTTTACTGGGGAAATAGCTGCCATTGAGCTGTAGTTGTAATATGAATTTACCTGAAATTGAATTGTAGTGATTATGGAACCAGTGCAATGAGCTGTTTTAACCTTGGAGCCAGCTGCAATTGTATTTAGATATCTGCAAGTAATCTGTAGTTTAATTTTGAAATCAGCTACAATATAGATTAGAAAACATTCGCTCAAACATGAATTACATTAAGCTTACGTACATTTTTATCCTACTTGTTTGTGTCGGTTTTAAAGGAAACGCCCAAGTTATATCCTTTGAGATTGACAGTGCAAAGTTCAATAAACCGGCTAAGACGCTCCTGGATAGTCTCTATAAAATAGATCAACTTACCAGGTACAACTATCTGGAGGCGACAAAGAAGAAAACGGGCGCGGCCAGGGCAGACAGTCTGCTGGCCATAATGCGGAAACAAGATCTGGAAAACCTTACAGCAGCAAAAGCCATCATCGCTAAACACGGGTGGTTAGGCCCGCAGGATGTGGGCATGAATGCCAGTCAGGGGTTGTTTCTGATCATCCAGCATGCGGACTTGAAAACGCAGGAGGCATACCTGCCAATCATCCATGAAGCAGAGAAGCAGGGTAAATTACTATCCAGTAATCTGGCGCTTTTAGAAGACCGCGTACGTATGCGAAAGGGATTAAAGCAGCTATATGGGAGCCAGGGATTTTCGGATAAAGAAACCGGCAAGAAGTATTTCTATCCTATTGAAGCGCCAGATGGGGTAGACGATCGCCGGAAATCCATGGGCCTCATTCCCATGCAGGAATACGCAAAGGCCATGAACATAGCCTGGGATCTGGAAGCGTACAAGAGAATGTTGCCGGAAATAGAAAGGGTTGCGGCACGGCAACAACGCTGAGAATTGATAGCTTTACGGCGGACAGCAATTGCTATTATTTACGACTTCACCAGATGTTTAAAGCATTATACCTCTTTTTGTGTCTTACAATTTTAACCTCTGCTGCGCGATGTCAGTCTGCACACCAGGATAGCCTAGTGAAACTAGCTCGTGCAGATGCAAGGAAATTCAGGCTGCAGGATGATGTATGGAAAACCCATAAGCGCCGTTTACCGGTAACTTCAGATTATTTTAAACCCACACAAAGCAGTACGGGGAATATGGCATTATTAACAGACTCCATCTACGTGAAGGCTTACCGGGAGGCTGCTTTCAAGAAGAACAAACACCGGCGTACCCCTTGGCACACCGTATTGGTGGGTGGTGGTATAGCTGCCGGCCTGTTTGTGACTATGGCGGCAGCTATAATTATATTCGTCGGTCCAACGATGAACTAGTCACAAATTCAACGAAGAACCATTGCTGTTAAGTGTGTTTATGGGCCTGGGGACCCTTTAACTTCTTTCTTTTCCACTGTACTTCAAATCCAGTTCTGGATTCTTGGCATACATATCCCAGAGTTCGTCAATGGTTTTACCGGATAACTTCACCCAGGTATCCTGATTATAGGTGTGGTTTCTAAGCTCTTTATCTATCTGGATGATCACCCCAGGTTTAACCTTTTGATCTATCCACTCAAAAAAACGGGCGGTTATCCGATAGCTATTCTCATATTTTCTCTCGTTGTGCTTCGCGGTAAACTCCGGCAAATACCATTTGGATCCTATATTATCCACTCCATATTTATAGCGAATGAAATCGGCGATGCCCTCTGTCAACCACACCGGTCCGGATCCATAACCATATCCTTGCACCAGGTGCATCCCTTCATGTGTCACAATGTCGATATCTGTCGGGTGCGCATTCATATACGTGGTGCTAAACAGGATGCGGTTTCCGCTGGCTTCCGCAACACCTTTATAAGCAGTGTCCGTTACGAACAACACATCGTGCGTGGTCTTATCATTGAACGTACTTACAAGCACAGGGAACACCTTGAAGTATGTTTCTATAAGCTCTTTTTGGATCACTGGGTTGAAAGCTGAATTCTTGTTGATGAACACAAGTTGATAATCACCCCGCTTAATGGTATCTACAGAATTCCAGTTCTTGTGAAGGGCGGTTTGAAGATGCGCCTGAAAGGCTTTGGAGTTCTCTTGCTTTTTTATCCATCGGCTGTTAACCACGATTTCTCCTGGTTTAGCGGTCAATGTGAACTTTTTCGCTGTATCAATGACGCGCATGGTAACCTCCCGCTTGGTGCGATAACTATCCGCTGCGGCGAAACCTGGGTATGTCGCCATAAATGACGCGTTTATCTGCGCGGTATCCAGCTTGACTTTAGTCTTGTTCATAATGCTAATGGAATACGGGCGGGGTTTTCTCTGGGCTTGGGCCGAAAAGGCAAGGACTGCTACGATTGTAAAAAGGGATATCTTCTTGAACATGAGTGAATTATTTTGGCTAAAAATAACTGATGTTACGATATCCTCCTGTAAAAATAAGGCTACCAATTTACCTCCATAGCTATTATGCGGCCTTTAGTAGTCCGGCTGCTCCGTGAGGCTGGGCTTAACCAGCTGTCGCTTGTTAGTCAGTTTCGCTGCCCTTTGAAGAATCTCTACGATGCCTTCATTCCTGACAATGTACATGCCCAGCGCTTCCTTTGATATCCCTTCCATCAATTTGTACGTAAAAACAGGCGCTTGATGCTCAAAGTAGGTGTCAATGTATTGAAAAGAGATGTTGCTAAACTGTTGCAATTCTGCAGCAAGCTCTATGATGTGCGTAGAAATGATGAAAGCAGCAGTTTTTATGGTCGAGAGTTCCGAGATGATCAGAGACGAGCCATCAAATGCGTCTTTCACGTTTGTGCCCCTGAACAGCTCATCGAAGATGACGAACATGCGGTCATGCTCCAGCAGATGCTCTGCAACTTCCTTCACCCGTTTGACCTCCGTGTAGTAGTGACTTAGCCCCTGGTTGATGTTGTCGGGCAGGTTTATGGTTGTAACCAGCCCATTAAATACCGTTAGTTCAACAGCTGCGGCCGGAACGGGAAAGCCCCGATGGGCGAGGTAGACGATCAAGCCTAGCGACTTCAGTAGAGAAGATTTGCCAGCCATATTGGAACCGGTGAAGAACATTAAATTCTGCTGCTCACCCAACCCATGTTGTTTCTCACCGCGTTTTTGATTGCCGGATGAAATAAGCCCTCTATGTTTAGCCTGATGCCAGCGGATGTAGTAAATTCCGGAAAAGAAAAGTCCTTTGCCGCGGCCACTAATGCGATGTTTTCGAAGATGTCCAGTTCATAAACGAGCTCCAGCAGCAAGTTGATGTTTTCTTTTTCTGCACCTCGTAATGCCCGGTCTAACCGGGTGATGTCTGAAAAACTTAAACGCTTTTCATCCAGCAACGTGGCCTTGGAGAGTACGCCATTTACGATAATGCCCGTGATCTGATCAAAGATCGAGTGTAAATAGGGCGGTGCACTTTCACGATTATATTGCGCTATAAATTCAAGTAGGTACCGCGACAACTGGATCAAATAGCGCTGCCCAGTCTTGATCACGTAGTAATCATTGCTCGAGTTGCGCTTCGCATAGTCGGCGAGGGCATCAAGTGGATTGTTCTTAAATGCAGGAAACTTACTTTTCAGGTAGAAGTCTACGAGATCAATCTCCTCGTTCTTAATCTGCAGGCAGATCTGATGATCATAGAAGTACTTAATGGCATCTCTTCTTAGTATTATATCGCCCAGATTGTTGGATGGACTTTCCATGATCGTTATCAACCGTTTCCTTGCAGCCAAGGTTCTGGTATGTTTAAATAGATCATAAATGGAGCTGGAACCCACCTTCGCGGTAAATATTTCCAGATCACTGAAGGTTTGGGTGTCAATTATAAAGTGCTCCACTGCGTAAGTTTAATCTTGCTGTTGCATTCCTGAGGTATGTTCAATGTAGTCATTGTAGGCCATCGCGAAGTCTTTCGCAAAATGCTTCATCTTCACCTTCCCATCTTTTGCGTTTAATGATGTTATTTAACTGATATCTTTCAAACCAATGATCCGCCCGTTTAAGAAGTCAAACTCAGATCGCCCTGTTAAGTTAAGTGTTTCCCCCGACTTAGGCCCATTTGGAATATCAACCTGCAAGACCCCACGATAAGTAATGTCAACCTTAACCTGATGTCCGGAGAAAGTCCAGGAAGTAATGGTTTGTTCCCGCTCCTTGAAATATCCCTTTGCTGTTTCGGCCTGATTGACAAATGCAGCAAGCCCTACTGTACGGTGCGTCACCTCACCATTGGATATATTTTCAAAGACGACGTTTTCATCCAGATGTTTCGCCATCCCGGCGATGTCAAAGTTGTTGTACGCAGTGATGTAATCTACTATTATTTGCTTCTGTTCTTCCTCCATACTGATGCGTCTTGAGTTCTATATCTAAGATATTCACTACAATATCTTTAATTCTTAACATTTCTAAAATACCTAATATCCTATCAACCGCTTTCTGCAAGTCTTAACACTTTCTTAAATTACCTGTAAGAATATATTTCTTACCTTAAAAACGTAATCTGAATCGTATACCAGGTATTGATACCGCATTGAAGCATGGAAAATATACGAAAAAAGAGAAGAAACTAATGAACGAAGATAGAAGAGCATTCATCAAAAAAGCAGGATTACTAAGTGGTGCTGCGGGCCTTTTCAGCGTGTTTCCTGCGGCCATCCAAAAAGCACTGGCCATAGATGCAAAAACTGGCAGCACCTACCTTGATGCGGAGCATGTCGTATTCCTCATGCAGGAGAACCGCTCCTTTGATCATTGTTTCGGTACGCTAAAGGGGGTACGGGGATTCAATGATCCCAGGGCTTTGAAGCTATCCAGCGGTCATCCCGTATGGCAGCAAAGCAATGCTGCGGGTAAAACCTACGCGCCTTTCCGCTTGAACCTGAAAGGTACCAGGTCCACCTGGATGAGCTCCTTACCGCATTCCTGGGAAAACCAGGTGGATGCCTTCAACGGCGGCAAAAACGATAACTGGTTGGATGCGAAAAAGTCCGGCAAGCCGGAGTTCCAGGAGATGCCGCTCACCATGGGCTACTACAATCGGGAGGACCTCCCTTTCTATTACGCCCTCGCAGATGCATTCACCGTGTGCGACCAGCACTTCTGTTCTTCGCTCACCGGCACTAGTCCCAACCGCCTCTTCTTCTGGAGCGGCACCATCCGGGCGGAGCAGCAGGAAGATTCAAAGGCCCATGTCTGGAATGACGAGATCGACCATAAGGACATTCAATGGACTACCTTCCCGGAAAGACTTGAAGACCTCGGTATTTCCTGGAAAACCTACCAGAATGAACTCAGTATTCCAGTGGGGTTCGAAGGGGAGGAGGCCGACTGGCTCTCCAACTTCACCGACAATGATCTGGAGTTCTTCAGGCAATTCAACGTCCGCTTACATCCGGAACACTTGAAATACCTCGAGCAGCAGGCGAAGACGCTTCCTGAGGAGATCAAAAAACTCAAAGCAACCATCGCACAGCAGCCGAATGATAAGAAACTACAAGAAGCACTGAAGAAAAAGGAAGCACGCTTAACAAAGGTCCTTGCAGATCAGCAGCAATGGACCCAGGCGCGGTATGACGCATTAACGGAACGTGAAAAAAACATCCATAAGAAAGCCTTTGTCACCAACCGCGATGACCCAGATTACCACAGGCTGGTAGACATGCAATATGAAGAAGCTGGCGCTACGCGCAACATGAAAATCCCAAAAGGAGATGTGCTCCATCAGTTTCGCAAGGACGTGGAAAGCGGGGAACTGCCAACGGTCTCCTGGCTGGTGCCACCCTGCAATTTCTCCGATCATCCCGGTGCCCCTTGGTACGGCGCCTGGTACATCTCTGAAGTCATGGACATCCTCACCAAAAATGAAGAAGTGTTCAAGAAGACCATCTTTATCATCACCTACGATGAAAACGACGGCTACTTTGACCATGTGCCACCATTCCTGCCGCCGCATACCGCTAAGCCGAGCAGCGGAAAAGCATCCAAAGGCATAGACACCCGCGTGGAGTTTGTTTCCGCAGCGCAGGAAGAGGCGCGAGGCTTCAAAGAGCAGCGCGAAAGCGCGATCGGGCTGGGCTTCCGGGTGCCCATGCTGGTTGTATCGCCATGGACAAAAGGCGGCTGGGTAAACTCGCAGGTCTTCGATCACACCTCCAATCTCCAGTTCCTGGAGCACTTCCTGTCTGCCAAAACCGGAAAGCAGGTGCAGCAACCGCAGATCAGCGACTGGCGGCGGACGGTTTGTGGGGATCTAAGTTCAATATTCAGAACCGCGGATGACCAGCAATCCAAAGCGCCGCAACCACTAAACAAGGAAGCTTTTCTGCAAAGCATCCACAACGCTAAATTCAAGGCTTTACCTTCGGAATTTACAACCCAACACATCACCAGCCAGGAAAAAGGCGTAAGGCCTTCAAACGCGCTGCCCTATCAGCTGGAAGTAAATGCAAAGTATACTGAAGGCAAGCTTAAGCTTGTTTTTGCCGCTAAAGCGGAAGCTTTCGGTAAAAAAAGTGCTGGCGCACCATTCATTGTCTACATGCCAGGAAACACAGCGAAAGCAATAGCAAACACAAACGCAACAGCAAATACAAGTGCACACGCAAATGCCAAGCAAAGCTGGGCGAAGATGAACAGCAGGCATTATGCGGTAAAAGCTGGCGATCAGGTCAGTGATGAGTTTCCAATAGGGATTTTCGAAAAGGGGATGTACCACATCGAAGTTTATGGGCCCAATGGCTTCTACCGCGAGTTCAAAGCTGGGGAACACAACCCGAAATTAGAAGTAAGCTGCAGCGCGCAGCCAAACCGGCTCGATCCAAAAAAGCTGTCTGGCAACATAGAGCTGCAGTTCAGGGGAACTGCAAAAGGAAAAATCACGATCACGGACAATGCATATAAGACAAAAGCTAAAACCATCAGCCTAAAAGCAGGAACCGCATCAGCAGTGCTGGAACTTAGCAAAAGCTTCGGGTGGTATGATTTCAGCATTACCGTAGAAGGCCATCCAGCGTACCTTCAAAGGTTCGCGGGTAAAGCCGAAACTGGAAAACCCAGCTTCAGCGACCCGCTAATGGGCGGCTTAACATAAAGCTCAAAATTTCGAGGGAGAACTGAAACCCCCAACTTCTGCGAGCCCCTCATGGGCGGCTTAACATAAACCTCCAAAATTAAGGGGATAAAGTTAAAAACCCAGCTTCAGCGACCCCTTCACGGGCGGCTTCACCCACCCCCTCAACAGCACAAAAAAAAGGGGATGCCAAACGGCATCCCCTTTCTATCGCAATCTCGTGATTACTTCTTCGCCCACCACAACGGGGTCAGCACTTCGTCTTTGCCACCTAAATCAGACAATGCCTGACCATAGCCTGCAGCATTGGTATTCTTCAAGCTTGATGGATATCTTAACCGCTGCGGAAAGAACTGCACATTGCTCGTCATGTATGTCGCATCCGTTAATGCCGGAAGCGTCTGCAATGGAATCTCAATCACCGGGTTTTCAAAGAAAGGTAAACCTGTTCTTCTGTGATCGTTCCAGGTCTCCAATGGCAACCAAGGGGTTTGCGCAATAAACTTCTGCGTGATGATCTTGGTCAAATGGTCGTTCTTAACGGTACCATTCTTATATAGATCATTCTTAGGATACCCTACCGTAATAGTACGTTTTGTACCCGTTAATCCTTCTTCATATTCCATCACGCGACTTGTTGGTTCAGTCGTATGGTTCCAGCTTACAGAAGTACCTACACGGTTGTAGCTTTCAGAAGTCAGGTAACCGCCAAGTTGCGTTCCATTATACTGGAAGCTTTTCTGGATTGCCATCTCATATGCCGCCTGTGCGGTCATCGGCGTGTTCCAGCCACGAACCGCAGCTTCAGCAATCAGGAAGTAAGATTCCCAGGGACCGAAGAATACGCGTTTATTGGTGCTGGTGCGGAACTGCATGTTCAAACGCGGCATCGCGCCAGTGAAGTTATACACCTGGTTTAAGGCTGTTTTAGGTCCCCATGCACCATTGATCCTCGCATTCCAGCTGTATTTCGCATCAATTGCCTTGATGTTGTTTCCAGCAGCATCTCTCAGGTTTCTAACCGTTAACAAATCATCTGAATTCTGATCCGGGAAGTTTGCACTTTCCACGTCCCCAGGGATGCTGAAAAGCACGTACGCACGTGGGTCCATAACTTCCGGCAAGCCGTTAAGCCAGAATCCCGCACCTGGTGCATTGGTCTTGGTTGCAAATTGCTCCGGATAGTACTGTCCAAGCCAGTTTGCCGGTTTGATGTACGACTGGAACTTAGGTGCCAAAACGTCTGCAGACTTAATGCCACCCAATCCGATCATCAGGTTGTTGATGGTTGCAGAAATGGGTTGTGCATTCCATGGGCGACTCATAACGCCACTCAAATCACTCCAGCCATCTCTTTCCTGTACCTGGAAGCTTTCATCCATGCTGGTGATGAAGTCATTCGACGCGCCACCAGCAGTCATTACCGCTTCAAACTCTGATTGTGCCTTAGCCGGATCAACTTCGGATAAGCGCATTGCTAAACGCATACGTAGCGAGTTCGCATACTTGCGCCATTTTGCATAGTTGTACCCAAAAGCCGGATCTTGTTTATCCAGTCCTGATGGGTTCTGAACAGTTAGGTTAAGCTTCTGACTTGCATCTGCAAGCTCCGCAAGTACGTGGTAGTACACGGTTTTTACGTCGTTAAATTCTGGATTGGTTCCATTAAAACCATTCACCGGAATTGGTCCGAAGTTGTCAGACATTTCGCTCATCAGGTATGCTCTCCAGATCCGCGCCACCTGAATCAGGTTTGGCGTATGTGGTTTTGCAAGACCTGCTTCCGTTTGCTTCTCGCCCAATTGAATGGCCGTGTTGGTCGCATTCAGCCATCTGGCAACCTGGTCGTAATACACGCTTGTCCACTGGTCGTTGTAGTTACCTACAGAAAAGGTTCCACCTTCCGACATCTGACGGCCTGCAGCTTTCCAGTACAAAACGAAAGAACGTTCTGCAACATCCGGATTCATCTGCGCGCCCATGATAGAGCCGTTGATGAAGTATTCCACCTGTGCCTGCTCATCGTTGGCAGCAACAGGATTTACGTTAATTTCTTCAAATTTCTTGCATGATGCCAGCACTAAGGTTGCGGCTACAAGCATGCATGATTTCTTTATAATGTGTTTCATGATCTTTAGCGGGGTAGATTAAAAACCTAAGGTTAAGTTAAAAGAGAATGAACGGGTTGTTGGTGCTGCACCATTCTCAAAACCTGTCGCATTCGTGTTGGTCGCAAACACTGACTCTGGATCCAGGCCGTTCATGTGGCTGGAAATAAGCCATACGTTATTGCAGGATACGCCAAGTTTTGCACGTTGTATAAACGTTTTTTCCAGCATCTTCGGTGAGAAGTTATAAGCCAGGTTGATGTTCCGGATACGGATGTTAGACGCGTCATATAAGTTCGCCTCCGTAATACCCAGGTTTCTACCTGCACCTGCTACCGACTCCCAGTATTGTTGCGGTGTAACCGATTTTGTATTCTGCTCATACGTGTTGGTTGCGGTGTTCAGAATCACACCCGGAACAACCATATTTTCACGCTGACCGTTCACAACTGTTCTGTCTGAAGTACCATTCAACTGCATCTGTGCAAGTGTTGCAGAGAAAATCTTTCCACCGAAACGGCCGTCGATTAAGAACGACAGGTTAAAACCTTTGTAAGCAAATGTGTTGGTAATACCAAGCAAAGCATTTGCCTGTTGGTTACCCAAACGCTGGTTCTGTGCGCCAATGCTTGGTAGCCCAGTGTTATCAAGGATCATTTGACCATTGAAAGGACTAGAAGGATCGTTTACCCTTGCAAAGGTACTACCATAGATCTCACCGTATTTCTGACCTTTCACCGCGTTCACAGCTACATCGTCAAAGCCACCCAATGGATATACATCCAGGTCGTCCTTAATCGAAATTACTTTGTTGTTGTTGCGGGAGAAGTTCACACCCATGTTCCAGTTCAATCCGGTTTCACTTCTTAGAATCTGTCCATCAAGCGTAAGCTCAATACCTGAGTTCTGAATATCACCGCTGTTTATCTTCATAAACTTGTAACCACTAAGCGGGTCCATCGGCAGGTTAAGCAGCTGATTGGTCGCATTCGATTTATAGATCGAGAAGTCTAAACCAATGCGGCTTGCAAATAATCTTAGTTCCGCTCCAGCTTCGTAAGATTTGATCAACTCATTCTTAACATTTGGATCATAAAGAATATCATTTCTGGAACCTGTGGTTGCGCCATTCGGGTCTTTACCAATGTTGTAAGTGTTGTATAGTTGGTATGCCGGTAAGTCGTTACCCACGGAAGCTGCAGAAGCTCTAACCTTCGCATAGCTGATCCAGGCTGGCACTGTTGAGCCGAGCTTGGTCAACATATCTGTAACCACAAGGGATAAGTTTACAGAAGGGTAGAAGAAAGAGCGGTTCGCCGGGCTCAAAGTAGAGGTCCAGTCGTTACGGAAAGTTCCGTCTAAGAACACATAGCCGTCCCAGTTTACACCCAATGTTCCGTAAACGGAGTTGATGCGGCGCTCATTGTATATTTGCTCAACTGTCGGGTTGTTTATACCGTTGTTCAAGGAGAACAAGTTCGGTACGTTTAACTGTCCAGAGTTGGCGTTCAAGCCACTGTTTTGCTGAGACATTAAGTTTCCACCAACGGTGAAGTTACCACCCAATCTGTCGATCACGTTGTCTTTCTGACCAGAAAGCAAGAAGCTGAAGTTGGTCTCGGTAAAGGTTTGTTTACCTAAGCTGTACATACCGCCAGCGTTTGATGGAGAACCACCGTACAATTTACCTTCTGTAGTGGTCGTAAACTTGTCGGCACCGGCCCTAACTTCTGCATTCAACCAGTCGTTGATCTGGTATTTCAAGGATCCGTTCAATAAATAACGGTCACGCACATCCTGGTTCAGGTTATAGTCTTTTGCCCAGTAAGGGTTTAGCTGTGCACTGCTGGTGTTGTACCAGATCATTCTGTTGGTCACCGGGTCTACACTTGGGTTAAGCTGACGGATGTCCAATGATCTTGGAAACTGGTATAAGGTTGCAAATACGTTGTTCAGGTTTGCACCACTCGCAGGTCTGTTTTGTGCATTGGAGTTAGTATACTGCACTTTGGTGTCCATTGTCCAGCGGTCGTCCTCACCAAACTTGCTGATTGCTCTTGCAAGTAAGTTGGTACGCTGCAATTTAGCACCTGGAATCAAACTTCTGTCATCCAGCCTGTTGAAGGAAGTATAAACCGAAGTCGATTTGTACTGCTGCTGTAAAGACACACTCTGGTTAGAGCTGAAACCTTGTTCTGCATAGTTTGCAAGGTTGTCGTGTACACTTAAAGCTTCTTCTTCGCCTCTCCAGTTGGTTACTGTCTGACCGGTAATTTTTGGTCCCCAGCTGGTACCTACACGTGCATCAAAGCCGTTTTCATCACCCTGTGCATAATCATTCTGCATTTTAGGGCGGGTAAAGATGTTTTCAATCCCGAAGGTTGAAGACACGGTAATACCCAATCCTTTTTGGATGCGGCCGCTTTTGGTGGTGATTAAGATCACCCCGTTACCTGCTCTGGATCCGTAAAGGGCAGATGCAGATGGGCCTTTAAGTACGGATACACTCTCGATATCTTCAGAGTTGATGTCGGAAAGTCCGTTACCATAATCAATGGAAGGGTTGAAGTAATCGTTGTTTGTCGCACCAGTGAAGTTGTTCACAGGCACCCCATCAATTACGATCAAAGGCTGGTTGTCACCAGTCAGGGAGTTGTTACCCCTTAAGGTGATCTTTGATGATCCTGCAGGACCGTTGCTGGAACGGGTTACCTGTAAGCCGGAAACCTTTCCCGACAAGGTATTCACCACATTTGGCTCACGGGCTTCTACAAGGGATTCACCTTTAACTTCCTGTACGGCATAACCCAAAGATTTCTTCTCTCTCTGAATACCCAATGCCGTTACAACAACTTCATTCAGGTTATTGCTTTCATCTGCCAGCACCACGTTGATGCTGTTTGATGCACCTACGGTGATTTCCTGTGTTTGGAAACCAATGTAGCGGAAGATCAGGACACTGCCTTTTTCAGCGGCAATTCTGAATTTTCCTTCTGCATCCGAGCTTACGCCCTGCGTGGTTCCTTTAACTAAGATGCTCACAGCGGGAATTGCTTCCCCTTTGGCGTCCTTTACCGTACCCGTCACGGTGTTTTGCGCAAAAGCTGTTATGCTGAGTAAAGTCAGCATCAACATACTTAAGCATCGGGCATAGATCTGTTTCATGGTCTAAGTATTAGTGGTTTAAAATTTTGGTGAACTGTTTAATTGATTGTGGCTTGATTGTTTTCTGTTTAATGTTAATTGTGGTTTAGGTTGATTGTTATGATGATATATGCTGTGTGCTTCTATTTAAATTCCGCCTGTTCCATGACCAGGCTTGCTGCGGCAAGCAGCTCTGCATTTTCTGCGAGTTCTGACTGCACGATGGTGGTCTGACTGGCAATCCTTGGAATACAAAATTCATTCAGTGCCTGCTGTATTGGTGGCAGTAGTACCTTACCAGCTACGGCAGCACGGCCGCTTAACACGATGCATTCCGGGTTCATGATGTGGATGAGTGTTGACAGTCCCTTTCCGATCATAAATGCCGCTTCCGACAAGATGGATACGGCTAATGGATCATGTGCTTTAGCGGCTTCCAAGAAGACCTGTTCAATATTTCTGCTTTTATCAGCTGCCAGTTGGCGCATGCTGGTAGCTGCGCCGGAGGCGATGGCTGCTTTGGCACGCTCGGTCATTACCGAAAGGGAGGTTTCCACTTCCAGGCAGCCGCGTTTGCCACAGGAACAAAGGTCGTCCGACTTCGACAGGGGGATGTGGCTGAATTCACCTGCATAACCACTGCTGCCGCGGTAAAGCTGACCATTAACGATCATGCCCAATCCGGTTCCCCAGCCAATGTTGGCTACCATCACATTACGCTTTCCAACAGCTGCACCGTAGCGAAATTCCGCCAATGCGATTAAACTGGAGTCGTTGTCAATGAAAACCGGAAGCTGAAGTTCGGCGGAAAGGTATGCGGCCAATGGACTGCCATCATTTGTCGGTAGGTAGGAGTGACTGATGCCGAGTTCAGCATTTACAAAGCCCGGTATACCGATGCCCACGCCAAGAAGTTGTGTTTTAGGAATGCCTGATGCGGCTAAATTGCTTTGAATGAACGTTGCAAGTTGTGTCGTTGCCTCCGGATTGTTCATCAGCGGCAGCTCCATGCTTGCAATTTCAGATCGGCTTGTGTTGCGCAGATCGCAGATCATCATCCGGGTGATGAATTGATCCATCGCGACAGAGACAATAAACTTCTGCTTGTCTGCATTCAGTAGGAACCTGGATGCGCGTCTGCCACCTGTTGAGGGGCCAAGACCTTGCTCTATCACATAGCCTTCTGCAACTAGCTGCTGTACAATTTTCGTAATCAGCGGCAAGCTTTTATTACTCAATTTGCTAAGCTCTGTTAAGGACAAAGGGTGCTTGTAATAAAGCTGCTTAATGATATCGTTTTTAAGCCACTGACTTTTTTCTTCTATCGCGTTCATTACCAGATTCAAGAAGCCAAACTTAGTAAGTATTTATGCTAAATGTTAAATACTTTTTAAATTATTTTTAAAGTTAGATTAACTTCTGAATTCTTTAAGGTAATTTGCTGAGTACGAGTGCGCTGTTAGCGAGCTGTTAGCTACATAAAACAGCATACATAATATGGCCAGCGGTTAGTAGTGCAAAATTATGGAAGGTAATACCAGGTGAAAACGCGTAAAATAGCTGGAATGCTGAACTTTGTTTTTGCGACTTAGTGCGAAACAAATTTTAGACCTACCACAGAAGCGATGAGGGTAGTGATAAAGAAGATGCGCCAGAAGCTGGCTGGATCTTTAAAAACGAGGATACCAATGATGGCTGTACCAACAGCACCAATGCCGGTCCATACGGCGTAAGCGGTACCAATCGGAAGGGTTTCCGTGGCTTTGATTAAGAGCACCATGCTTATGGTTAGCGATACCAGGAAACCTGCGAACCACCAGTACATTTCTGTTCCATTTGTTTCTTTCACTTTCCCTAAGCAGGAAGCAAAAGCAACCTCGAATAAACCCGCAATAACCAATATAATCCAGTTCATATCTTACTCTTTGGCGCAAAGGTCTGCATTTCATAGGAGAATGCTTGCTGAAAATATAAATCTGCTGTAAAGGCCATGCTAATTTAAAGCGCAGTCCAGGGCGTTCACGATTGCTCAAGCCCAGTTGAAACACAGCTAAACCAAAGACAAAACGCACAGCAAACGCACATGCCGTGTGCGCTTCGTGTGCGTTCGGTGTGCGTGTGCTGTGCGTCTCGTGTGCGTTTGCCCCAAGGCTGTTCCGTAAAAAGTTGGTTATTGCTGTAGACGTTCTGCCACCTGAACTTTCAAGGCTGGTAGCACCGCCTCGCCGAACCATGGATTGACCTTTAGCCAGTTTTGGTTTCTTGGAGAAGGATGCGGTAAAGTGAAGTACCCTGGAAGATATTCCGCATAGCTTTTTACCGTATCGGTAAGGTTCCCCTTGTATCGGGTATTTAGATAATGCCGTTGTGCATACTGACCAATCAGCAAGATTAATTGCTTGCTTTCAAAGGCATCCATCAGTCGGCTGTGCCATAACTTTGCGCATGCGGGCAGAGGCGGCAGATCGCCTGATTTTCCTTTGCCGGGATAGCAGAAGCCCATCGGAATGATGGAAAAATGTTCCGGATTGTAAAAGCTGTCGTTAGAAACGCCAAGCCAGTCGCGCAGTTTATTGCCGCTGGCATCATTCCATGGAATACCTGTTTCATGGACACGCCTCCCGGGTGCCTGCCCGATAATCAGAATTTTAGAGGTTGTTTCGAACTGGATCACTGGGCGCGGTTCGTGGGGAAGGATTCCCGAGCAGAAGCTACAGCTTAGAATTTCATCAAGGAGTGCTGACATCTGCCTCAAAGTTAAGATGCTGCGGGCTTTTTCTCCGCAGCATCTTTGGCTTATTACATTGCCGTTACTTGTTCAATGCGGTACTGGCGGATGCCGTTATCCATTTCCCAGGACAGCTCCGTTCCTTCTGCATAGCCAATCAGGGCTAATCCGATAGGTGAAAGGATGGACACGGTTTTATGTTTCGGCTTCGCCTTATCTGGCGCCACGAAGTTGTAGGTGAACTTTTCACCGGATTCCACATCTGCAAGTTGTACGCTGCGGTTGATGTCGACCACGTTATCTGGTAGATCCTTGCGGAGCACCTGCTTGGCGTTACGGAGTTGTTCAACCAGCATCACCTCATTATGATGCGGCAGTTTTTTACGTCGGATCTGGTCCTTTAGTAAGTCGAACATGCCAGTAGTTAGGATAATTGCGTTTGTTGCTTCGGTATTTATTGCTGTAGTATTCATGATTTTCTTTTAAGATTGATGTTAAATTCGGTTACGTTCCGCCATCATCATTTTACGCGCGACAACAGGGCAGCTGCCTTTGTTGGCGCTGCTTGCAGGAAGGAAACTGGTGCTCATGTGGATTGATCCGGCGTAAAGCACGTTACCTATCATGTGTTATGCAATAAGCATGTTGCGTAGAAGATGGATGTAAATCCCAGACCTGCGGTATTTAGGCCCGGGCGGAAGTGTTGAAATCCTTAAAAGATGAGAAGATGTACCTTTTGCCGCCAAGCAGGCCTGCAGGTGCAGCAACAGATTTCCTGTGCATAGCAGGGCCATTGCAAAGCTTGTTGCAGCTGGTTATCGGGGCGCTATGTGCATTTAAATGTATCAACTGATTCAAACATAGCCAATATAAACCTGGTTGTCAAGCGGCTGCGTCATAACCATGTCCTTAATGGACTTTCCGGCTATAATCCTCCTTATTAATGTGCAATCTCCCGTAACAAAGTTGAAATATTTTGGCCATCACTTCTTATTTCCCTGATTTCTTCCCAACTTGAATGTGCTTCTAACCAAATATAAACTGCTATGAATTGTAAGCCGCCCTGCGCGCCGTGTGGTTCATGCGTTCTGGTGTGGAGCTTTAAAGATCATTTCCAACCATGAGCGAAAATTCAAGAAGACATTTCCTTAAAACACTGGGTATTGGTACGGCTGCAATGGCGGTAGGCAACTCCGTTTTTGGTGGCACAGGTACAGGCTTCAGTGCGAAGAGCTACCGGAACATTATGGGTGCCAATGAGCGAATTAACCTCTCCGTTATAGGTCTGAATGGCCGCGGTGATAGTATCAGCGGCACCATTGCCAGGCTCAAGGATGCAAGGATTGTATCGCTCTGCGATGTAGATAAAAGGACTTTTGCCAAAGTACAAAATACGCTTGCCAAGGCAGGGTATGAAGGGCAACCGAAAACGGAGGGCGACTTGCGCAGGGTACTTGAAGATAAGGATGTAGATGCGATTTATACGGCTACGCCGGATCACTGGCATGCGCCGTTGACGATTATGGGCTGTCAGGCGGGCAAGCACGTTTACGTGGAAAAGCCGCTGAGTCATAATCCGCATGAGGGTGAGCTTGCCATCGCTGCTGCGCGAAAATATAACCGCGTGGTGCAGATGGGCGCACAACGCCGCTCTGCACCAATATTAACGAAAGGCATTCAGCTGCTGCATGAAGGGGTGATCGGAAAGGTTTACCTGGCGAAAACCTGGTACACCAATGCCCGTAAGGCAACGCATCTAAAGCCGGGCAATGTGCCCGACTGGTTGGATTACGATCTGTGGCAGGGACCTGCACCGCGCATGGCGTACAAGGAAGGACTTATTCATTACGACTGGCACTGGTTCTGGCATTGGGGAACAGGAGAAGCGCTGAACAATGGTACCCATGAGGTGGATGTTGCACGGTGGGGCCTTGGCGTGGACTATCCGGTGCGGGTAAGTTCAAGCGGCGGGCGCTTTCACTACCAGGATGACTGGGAAACGCCGGATACGCAGGTTGTAAACCTGGAATACCCTGGAGGGCTGTCCATCACCTGGGAAGGGCGGAGCAGTAATGGGCGCCGGGTAGAAGGGCGCGACCGTGGACTCATGTTCTTCGGCGAAAAAGGTAGTCTGGATACCGGGGATGATGCTTTCCAAATATATGATCTTAATGGTAAGCTGATCCGGGAAGAAAAGCAGCAGGGCGAAGGAGATGCCATGGCCGGCCGGAATACCGCAAGTCCGAGTTTAGGGCTGGATACCCTGCACATGGTTGATTTCCTAGATGCCATCCGGAACAACAGAAGGCCAAACTGCGATGTAGAGATCGGGCATAAGAGCACGGTGGCCATGCAGCTGGCGAACATTTCCTGGCGCGTGGGCCGCGACATTCATGTGGATCCATCTAATGGGCACATCAAGAATGATAAAGCGGCACAGAAGCTCTGGAAGCGGGAGTATCATAAAGGCTGGGAACCGAAGGTTTAAATCAGCTGGTTTAAATTTACTTCGTCCCCTGGTGTTTTTTCTTAAACTCACTGGGGGTACAATCGTACTTCGCTTTGAAGACCGTAGAGAAGTAATTTGGCGTGGAAAACCCTACCATATAGGTAATCTCGGAGATGGAATAGGCTTCATTCATCAACAAGTATTTCGCCTTCTTTAACCGTCTGCTTAGAATATATTCCGTGATGGTGCAATTCAATAAGGCTTTCACTTTTCGGTACAGTTGTACACGGGAAATCCCGATTTCCTTACAAATATCGTCCACGTTGAAGCTGTCATTGGAAAGGTTTTGGGAAACGATAGCGGCCAGGTCATTTACAAACTTTCGATCTATCGCATTATAAGTTTGAGACTGTGTAGCTGTGCTTACGTCGCTGGTATAGTGTTCTTTCAGCAACACCCGGTTTTTCAGTATGTTTTTAACCTTGGCTAAGAGCACATCTGAGTCGAATGGTTTCACCATATATGCATCTGCCATACTCTCCAGTCCTTGTATTTGTTGTTCATTGCTGCCTCGTGCAGTCAGTAGTATGATTGGAATATGGCTGGTTCGTATGTCCGACTTTAGCTTTTGGGTTAATTCTTTGCCAGTCATGCCTGGCATCACCACATCTGAAATAATCAAGTCAGGCACATGTTCATAAGCTGCTGCCAACCCATCGGTGCCGGTTCGGGCGGTGAATATTTGATATTGCTTGCTAAACCTTTCCTGGAGATAGTTCAGCAGGTCCATATTATCTTCTACGATCAAAATGGATTGCTCATGTAGTTTAGGGACCTGATCTGATACAAGTTGCAGTACCGGGAGGTCTATTTCTGAAGTATAAATTTGAGCGGTCTCGCTCAGCTCCGCTTTATCATAAGACAGTTCGGATTGTTCCGCCGCGCTGAAATGGTCAGATCCTGTTAGTAGGGTGAGGGTGAAAGTTGTACCAAGCTGCCTGGTGCTTTCTACCGCTATCGTACCATGATGTATTTGCATGATTTCCCTGGATAATGATAAGCCGAGTCCGGAGCCTTTTGTAGAATTGGTGTCTACCTGGTAGAAGTGTTCGAAGATGTGTTCGCTCTCGGCTTTGCTCATTCCAATTCCATTATCCTGTACCTGAATGGAAACATTGCCCTCCCGATCTTCTATGGATACCAGAATGGTTCCATTTGTTGGTGTAAACTTGAATGCGTTTGATAGCAGGTTGAAGATCACTTTGTCCAGCATGTTCACATCAAACCAGACCAGGATGTCCTGCCTGGATGCTGTGAATTGAAGATTGATATTCAGCTTTTGTGCATTGAGCCTGAAGCTTTCGAGAATGTCCTTTATGAATTCAACAATGTTGTTGGGGGTAGCGCGGATTTGCACCTTTTCATATTCAATCTTCCGATAGGTGATCAGCTGGTTGACCAATCTAAGCAAGCGATAAACATTCTTATGGATGTGGTTCAGGTTTGTTCCAGCGAGTGTTCTGATTTTTTCATTGTTGAGCAAGTCCTGCAACGGTGACAGAATGAGGGTTAACGGTGTACGGAATTCATGGGATATGTTCGTGAAAAAATTGAGCTTTGCCTCCGTTGCCAGTTCGGCTTTAGCGGACATTTCCATCAACTGATTTCGCTGATCTAATATTTCCGCATTTTTCATGTTTAACCGCAGATTGATTTTCTTGTTTTCTAAAAGGGAGTAGAAGGCTAAGCCACCAAACACTACGGCCAGCACCAAAGCAATAACAGTGATGTTGAGGACCACCTGTTGGTTGCTGAAGAGTACTTCCTGATCTGCGAGCAAGCCTTGCTGGCGTTCTATATCCTGGTATTGACTCCGGACTTTCTCGACTTGTAGCTTCATCAACTCCACATTACTAGCGTCAATGACGATAGATTGAAGGATGTTTTCTTTGTTGAAAGGCTCCTTTTTTAAAATCTTTAAAGCGGTTGAAATTGCTTCTTTGCCTCCCGTGGGGTAGAGTAAGCTTGCGTCAAGGACCTTGTCGGACACCAGTTGTAATCCACCACCTTGACCAGGTAGCGCATCAATACCAAATACCTTTATGGATCGGGAAAGGTTAAGTTGTTTGATGACTTCCCTGGCACCACTAGCCATAACATCATTGTGTGCGAATATGGCATCGAGATCATTGAAGTCGCTTTTAATGCTTTTTAGTTGTTGTTCCGCATTATGCTTCAGCCAGTCCCCATACAGTTGATGTTTGATGTTTATGCCTTCAAATTGCTTGAGGCCTTCGGAAAATCCTCGTTGGCGCTCAATCGCAGGAGAGGAGCCAGGCAGGCCCATGATTTCGACGATATTTCCCTTCCCCTGTAAGGCGGTACCTACATAGGAACCCGCCATTTTGCCGATCTGGAAATTATCAGCGCCTACATAGGCTGTATAAGCATTGGAGGAGGTCTTTCGATCAAGGACAATAACTGGGATGCCTTTTTGGTAGGCCAGCTCGACCACGGGCGTGAGTGGCTGTGCTTCATTTGGGGAAATGATGAGCAAATCAATGTTCTGCTTTAACATCCATTTCACCTGTTCTACCTGTGTAGCACTGTTACCCTCCGCATCAGTATAAATCAGTTTAGCGCCAGGATGAAGGGAAAGCTCCATCTTCATCTCTGCAGACATGGCCTTACGCCACATATCTGCACCTGTGCATTGTGAAAAGCCAATGAGATATTCTGGGTGCTTTGTTTTAGAACCACATCCCTGAAAAATGAGGCTGATGAAGATGAAGGTAAAAAGCTTTACGGAGATCGATGATAATCGTCTCCAAGCCTTTTTTGGGTTATTCATTAGAAGTCCTTTATTGAAAATACAGATTGTGTTTATCTACAAACGCAATTAAAGATATGAAAATTTCAGTTTGCAACCAGTTGCACGAGCAAGGTGGAAATCTGCAGGCTAATAACCGTGAAATAATATTGAAGATTACCTGTAATAAAACTGTAAGTCAGCTTCAAAATTTATAATTCGTTGTTTTTAAATGCCTGAAATAGAGTTGGTTGAAAACTTTATGCTTTTCGAACCTATTTGAAACAAATCCGCAGGTCGAAAGCCTGTCTCCTGCATACTTTGCAGATGCTAACCAATATATATACTTATGAAAAATCAATCCGTCCTGGCCTGGTCCATGGTCGTAGCCCTCGGAGGCTTTTTGTTTGGGTTTGATACTGCTGTAATTTCCGGGGCAGAAAAGTCCATCCAACAATACTGGAACCTTTCAGTATTTGAGCATGGCTTTACAATATCCATCGCCTTAATTGGAACCGTAATCGGGTCCTTAGTTGGCTCTCGTCCTTCTGATCAATTTGGCCGCAAGAATACCTTATACTTTGTCGCTATTGCATACCTGCTGTCATCCCTCGGAACGGCGCTTGCAAACGATTGGTCGGTTTTCCTGATCTTCAGATTTCTGGGTGGCCTTGGCGTCGGCATTTCTTCTGTTACTGCACCAATATACATATCTGAAGTTTCACCAGCAGACCGTCGTGGCAGGCTGGTGGGCTTGTTTCAATTCAATGTTGTACTTGGAATTCTGATATCCTACCTGTCGAATTATCTAATTAGTCAGGGCGGTGAGTCATCATGGCGCTGGATGCTTGGTGTACAGGCATTTCCCTCCATTCTATTTTTAGTGTTGATCTACTTTATTCCTGAAAGTCCGAGATGGTTGATCCTTAAGAAAGGAAAGGATGCGGCCGCTTTGGAAATACTTCGCATTATCAATCCCCTTAATTGTGAGGACGAGTTAAAAGCGATCAAGGAATCGAAAGCCCTTGCGACCGATTCAAAAGGCATGCGCGCAGTTTTATTTTCAAAGAAATACAAAACGCCTGTCATTCTAGCGATGCTCTTTGCTTTTTTCAATCAGGTCTCCGGAATCAATGCCATTATCTATTACGCGCCGAGAATTTTTGAAATGGCCGGCTTGGGTGCACACTCATCTCTATTATCAACAGTTGGCATTGGTGTGATCAACTTCTCATTTACGCTACTCGCGATAAATGTCATTGACAAGGTCGGAAGGAAAGTGCTGATGCTTGTTGGGTCCATCGGTTTGATTATTTCTCTTGCACTGGTCAGCTATACTTTCTACCGTGGTGATTTAAGTGGTTTTGCCATACCGATCTACATGATGATCTTCATTGCCTTCTTCGCCTTCTCTCAAGGCGCGGTGATCTGGGTATTTATATCGGAAATTTTCCCGAATGAGGTACGTGCGAAAGGCCAGACACTTGGAAGTTCTACCCACTGGGTGATGGCTTCTTTAATCGCCTTTAGCTTTCCATATTTCGCCGAAAACCTCGGCGGTGGTACCACATTCCTGTTTTTCGCAAGCATGATGGTGCTCCAGTTAATTTTTGTATGGCGACTGATGCCAGAGACAAAGGGACGCTCGCTCGAACAAATCGGAACAAACATAGTGATGCATTAAGCTGCACGCAGCAATAAAACATAAATGGTGATGAAAACAAATCAATCGCAAATAGCAGTAGTGTGTTTTGGTGAAATTCTTTGGGACAATCTGCCAGGTGGAAGAAGGCCTGGCGGTGCCCCGATGAATGTTGCTTACCATCTGCATAGGCTTGGCCTGGAAAGTAAATTGGTCAGCAGCATAGGACAGGATGAGGCTGGCCGGGAATTGCTGGATTTTTTGAAAGCAATAGGCCTGGAAACTTCGTACGTTCAGGTGCATCCTGAACAGAAAACAAGTGAGGTACAGGCGAGTGTGAACCCGGAGAATCATGAAGTAACTTACGAAATACTAGCACCGGTGGCATGGGACTTTATTCGTCTTGAACCGGCATTAGCATCTGTTGTAGAAGACGCACAGGCATTTGTGTACGGCACCCTAAGTGCGCGGAACACCGCTTCAAAATCTACACTTCGCGCTTTAATTGAACAATCCCCTTACCGGATTTTTGATGTTAATCTACGTGCTCCTCATTATACAAAGGAAACCATAGAGCAGTTATTGCGCCCGGCACACCTTGCCAAGCTCAATAAAAGTGAATTGACATTAATTGCAGGCTGGTATAATCCCAATTGCCGTTCGGAAGCGGCATGTGTGGAGGTGCTGCTGAACAAGTTCAACCTTGAAGAAGTGCTCGTCACAAAGGGTGGCGACGGCGCATCTTATTACAGTCATACCCTACGCTATGATTATCCAGCTTACAATATTGATGTGAATGATACCATTGGCAGCGGCGACTCCTTTTTAGCGGCCTTTCTGGCCATGAAGCTCAGGAATGAACCGCTGGAATTGATGATGGACTACTCCGCTGCAATGGGCGCTTTTATTACCGCCCAGGCAGGTGCTTGTCCGCCTTATTCCAAGTCGGATTTTGAGCGCTTCATCTGGAAGAAAAAGCTCGGCATCAGCTAGGCTTGTAAACTGAAAAAAACCAAATAATAAACCTTAATTAAAAATGTATGAAAAGAATCCTCCTTTTCTTCACCCTGCTGCTTAGTGCAGTAGGATGGAGCTACGGGCAAGTCCGGCCGCTGAGTGGTACGGTAACCGACAAGGCTGCAGTAGCACTTGAAGGTGTAACTGTAAACGTTGTTGGTACAAAGACCACAACAATGACCGACCAGAATGGTCAATTCCGAATTGAAGCTGCAAGTGGCCAAACCCTTAAATTTTTCTACGTAGGCGCAGAGCCCGTGACTTTCCCTGTCGACGCCAACACCACTCGTGTGAGCGTACAGATGGATATCTCATCCAACAAACTGGATGAAGTGGTGGTCACCGGCTATCAAACGGAACGCAAAAAAGACATCACTGGAGCGGTGAACGTAGTGGATATTGCGGACATTAAAGATATTCCGGCCGGGAATCCTGTTAAAGCCTTACAGGGACGGGTACCTGGGGTGCTTATTACTACCGATGGATCGCCGACAGGTGGTGCGACAGTTCGGATTCGTGGTATTGGTACACTGGGCAACAATGACCCTTTGTATGTTATTGATGGCGTACCTACAAAGAATGGCTTAGAACAACTCAATCAAAACGATATTGAGTCTATCCAGGTGTTAAAAGACGCTTCATCTGCGACCATCTATGGTTCCAGGGCGGCCAATGGGGTGGTCATTATCACTACAAAAAAGGCAAAAGCCGGATTCTCAAAGGTAGATCTGAATGTTAGTACCTCCATCCAGAATTATGCAACAAAGTTAAATACGCTGAATGCAGACGAGCGTGGGCGTGCATATTGGACGGCTGCAGTGAATGACGGTGCGAACCCGAACAACAATCAAATTTACCAATACGACTGGAACAATGACTTCAGTAATCCAGTGCTAAACAAGGTGGTGCTACCACCTTTCATCGATGCCGCTAATACCATGCGACCTGCAGATACTTACTGGTATGATGAAATTTCGCAGCAATCCATTATTCAATCGTATGATCTTTCGTTGTCCAACGGCGGGGAGAAGGGCAATTCTTTGTTCTCATTAGGTTACTATGATAATAAAGGAATTGTTAAAGGCTCCCGGAGTCAGAAATATACTGCCCGGTTTAACTCTGACTATAAACTGCTGAACAACAAGCTAACGATAGGGGAGAACTTCTCTGTGAGTTATATTAAGAATGCATTGATTCCGGCAAGCGATATTTTGTTTGCGTCGCTTGTGCAGCAACCCATTGTACCGGTACGTACGGTAGATGGCGGCTGGGGCGGTCCAGCTGCGGGTATGACCGATAGACAAAATCCAGTGCGGTTAATTGAAGACAACATGGATAACAAATTCTACTTCTACCGACTTTTTGGTAATGCTTATGCAAACTATGAAGTTTTGCCAAACCTGACCTTCCGTACCAGCATTGGTGTTGATTACAATGGAACTTATCAAAGGACCCTTAAAAAGTCTTATACCTCAGGATTTCTTGCTGACCCTGCCAACCAGGTATTTAACAGTCAGGGTTACCAGGGGAACATCATCTGGCAGAACACTTTAAACTATAAAGTTGAGAAAGGCAAGCACAGTGTGGAGTTTCTTGCCGGTCATGAATACATCAGAAACATCAATCAGGAGTTTTCTGCAAGCAGACAAGGTCTTGCATTGGAGAGCATCAATTATGCTTATCTGAATGCAGGGTCAACAAACACGCTGAACGGCGGCTCGGGTGCTGCTTATGCATTGCTTTCTTACTTTGGTAAGGTAAATTATGTATTGGCTGATAAATATATTGCATCTGTAACCCTGAGAAGAGATGGCTCATCCAGATTTGGCGCGGAAAACCGCTATGGAACTTTCCCTGCTTTTTCTTTGGGCTGGAGACTTAGTGAAGAGGCATTTATTAAGCGTCTGGAGTTTATTTCTGATTTAAAGTTAAGATATGGATGGGGTAGATCTGGTAATCAGGATATTCCGAACAATGCCAGTCTATCGCTTTATTCTTCAATCTACGGCGTTGATCCAACTTGGGATTTTGATCGCGGCACAGCATACGATATTAATGGTGGTGGAACAGGGCAGTTACCTTCTGGTTTCACAATGATTCAACAAGGCAATGCGGCTCTAAAATGGGAGTCTTTACAGGAGTCGAATTTTGGAGTTGATTTTGGCTTATTCAACAATAAGCTTACTGGCTCGTTCGATTACTTCATCAAAAAGACTTCGGATATTTTAATCAGTCCGGCGTACCTGGCTGTATTGGGTGAGGGTGGCAACAGATTCATTAATGGGGCCTCGTTACAGAACAAAGGCTTTGATGCAATCCTATCTTATGACACGAAGCTCGGGGATGAGCTCTCGATCAATGTGACAGGAAATTTCTCTTTATACCGGAACAAGGTTACCTATTTGCCTAAAGATGTTCTGGCATCGTACCCGGGAAATGGAACGGACAAGACCATTTTGGGCAGACCTGTTAATTCTTATTTCGGGTATGTGGCTGATGGGCTGTTTGCATCTGAAGCTGAGGTGGAAGCTGCTGCGGAGCAGCCAGGTAAAGGTCTTGGCCGCATCAGGTACAGAGATCTTAATGGCGATGGCGTGATTAACGACCAGGATCGTGACTTCATTGGTCACAATAGTCCTCGTTATGCTGCCGGACTTAACGTTTCCCTAAATTATAGAAACTTTGATGTAAGCTTCTTTCTACAAGGTCTTAACGTAAATGTTGTGAATGACTTTAAGACGTACACCGACTTTTCTTCGCTTTGGACCGGCACAAACTGGGGTTCCAGAACGCTGGATGCCTGGTCGCCAAGCAATACGAGCTCGACCATTCCCGCACTTACCTTAGTGGACAGGAACAATGAAGGCCGGTTCTCAACCTACTTCATTGAGAACGGTTCTTACCTGAAGATGAGAAATCTGCAGATCGGTTACAACTTCAAAAAGGCATTTAACATGAAGATTCAAAATGCCCGGATGTTTGTGCAGGGCAGTAATCTCTTCACTATTAAAAGCAAGTCCTTTACCGGACCGGATCCAGAGATTCCAAACTACGGATTTCCTGTGCCTGTGGTTGGCACAATTGGTATAAACGTTACGCTATAAATAAATCTGTTGACATGAAAAATTTCAAATATATATTATTGATGATGTTCACGGTGCTTGTTTCCTGCAAGAAAGTACTGGATGAACCTGCGCAGGGTGTCGTGTCTTCCGAGGATCTCGGGACGCCCGAAAATATAGATAAGATGGTGATTGCCGCCTACTCCGCTTTAGGAAACGATCATTATACCTCTCCATATTCCAGTATGTGGCCCTATGGAAGTGTACGCGGTGGGGATACGTACAAAGGGGGTGATGGCCCTGGGGACCTCTCAGAATTCCATCTTTTTGAAACCTTCTCTTTGAACCGTGTGGATAATCCATTGCTTGATCAGGTATGGTTCAGGCTTTATGTTGGTATTGGCAGAGCTAATGATGCTTTGAAACGCGTGAATGAGATCTCTGATGCGGACTACCCTAAGAAGTCGGAGCGTCAGGCGGAACTTCGATTTCTACGTGGCCATTTTTACTTTCTGGCGAAGATCCTGTTTAAGTATGTTCCATATCTGGATGAGACCATGGACAAGACAACATACAACACCATTTCCAATAGAGCATTATCAGACGCGGAACTTTGGGCAAAGATTACGGACGACTTCAGAGCGGGTGCAGAGGCGTTACCGGAAAGTCAGGGAGAAGTGGGGAGAGTGACTAAGTTTGCAGCGAAAGCCTATCTGGCGAAAGTGTTGTTATACCAGGCCTATGAACAAGGGGAAGATCATCAGGTTACGTCCATAAATGCGGCTAAACTAACGGAAGTAAATGCGCTTGCGGATGAGATTATCGCTTCCGGAAAATATAGCTTAGCAACGGATTATGCCAACAACTTCCTGGGTTCAACGCAAAATGGATCAGAGTCTATCTTTGCCATCCAGTATTCTAAAGATGATGGAACGCCTAAAGGCAGGTTGGATTATGGCCATGCGCTTAATTATCCGATGAATCAGGAGTATGGTTGCTGTGGCTTCAACGTACCTAGCCATGATTTGATTAATGCCTACAAGACTGACCAGAGTGGATTGCCACAATTTACAACCTATAACAATACGGATGTGGCGGCAACGCTGGACTTCAAATCGGCAACATTTGATCCGCGCCTGGATCACACGGTAGCGAAACCAGGGGCGCCATATAAATATAAAAACAACTTTATCTATCAGCGTTCGTGGTCAAGAGCACCTGCAATTTACGATGCATTTGCAAGCATGAAGGAAGCGGTGTTGCCTGAGGATCCGTCCTTTCAGAAAGTTCCGCCATTTATCGGGAGTTCTAAAAACTGGGAGATTATACGTTATGCGGATGTGTTGCTCTGGAAAGCTGAAGCTTTGATTGAGCTAAACAGATCCCTTGAAGCTGTTCCGCTGATTAATCAGGTTCGTGCGAGAGCAAACAACAGTAAGAATCTATTGAAAATGGCTGATGGCAGCCCGGTATCGAACTATAATGTTCAATTGTATCAACCAGGGGTAAACAGCAACTGGACACAAGCCTATGCAAGGGAAGCATTGCGCTTTGAGCGCAGGCTTGAGTTTGCAACCGAAGGGTACCATTTCTTCGATCTTGTAAGATGGGGCGTTGCTGCACAAACCATGAATGCTTATTTTACCACGGAAAAACGTCGGGTAGCGCATTTGAATGACGCTCGTTTTACCAGGGGTCGCGACGAGTATTTTCCAATACCATTGAATCAGATCAACTTCAGCTCCGGGCTGTATCAACAAAATAACGGCTGGTAATGCAGCCATTACGAATCTAAAAATATGAATATGAGAAATCTTAAAAGCCTTATCGTACTTATCTGTCTGGCATTAAGTGTGAATACCTCCTTTGCGCAGCAGACCTTCAAAGAACAGCATCGACCACAATACCATTTTTCACCACCGGCCAACTGGATGAATGATCCAAACGGCATGGTGTACCATAAAGGGGTTTATCACTTCTTTTATCAGTATTACCCTGATGGAACGACATGGGGGCCTATGCACTGGGGACATGCCGTGAGCAAGGATCTTGTGAAATGGGAACACAAGCCTACGGCATTGTTTCCTGATAGTCTTGGGTACATCTTCTCTGGCAGTGCCGTGGTAGATGTGAAAAATACTGCTGGTTTTGCAAAGCCTGGACAAACAGCGCTGGTTGCAATATTCACTCACCATAATGCGAAGCTGGAACATGAGAAAGCGACGAACTATCAGACGCAGAGTCTTGCCTACAGTTTGGATGATGGTGAAACCTGGACTAAGTACGAGGGAAATCCGGTGTTGAAAAACCCAGGTATTGTGGATTTCCGTGATCCAAAGGTGATTTGGTACGAGCCACAGCAGAAGTGGATCATGACCCTGGCGACTAAAGACAGGATCACTTTCTACAGTTCAGCGGACTTAAAAACATGGGATAAAGAGAGTGAATTTGGTGCAACGATCGGTGCACATGGTGGCGTGTGGGAATGTCCGGATTTATTTCCAATCATGCACAAGGGCAAGCAGGTGTGGGTGCTGCTGGTGAGTATCAATCCGGGTGGGCCAAATGGTGGTTCTGCAACGCAATATTTCACGGGATCTTTCGATGGTAAAACCTTTATTCCTGAAGTGGAAAAGACGAAGTTCATTGACTACGGTACAGATAATTACGCTGGTGTAACCTGGGCTAATACAGGTGAACGTAAGGTGTTCATCGGCTGGATGAATAATTGGCAGTATGCCAATGTTGTGCCGACCAAAGGCTGGAGAGGTGCTGCAACAATTCCAAGGGATCTTGACATTACAGAAGTTAATGGCGAACGGTATCTGGTCTCAAAACCCGTAAAAGAGCTGGAAGCCATCCAGAAGGTTGGCTATAAAAAAGCTTCTTTAGCGCTTAAGAAGGAGGTTGACCTAAGTAATCAGATTAAGGATGCTAATGGTCAGTTTAGATTGGATATGAGCTTAGATGCGAGCAATGACTTTCATATCCTGCTGCATAATAAACTTGGACAGGAGCTTATGGTTGGTTATGACAGTCAAACACGGACATACTACATTGATAGAACAAAGGCTGGTAAGTCGGACTTTGAGGCTGGCTTTGCTAAAAAACATACTGCGCCAAGGATCAGTACGAGTAAAGAAATTAAGCTGTGTTTGTTTGCAGATGCGGCATCTGTTGAACTCTTCGCTGATGAAGGGTTGTCGGTGATGACGGATGTATTCTTTCCTGATGAAAACATAAGCAGTCTTAAAGTAGTAAGTGGTAAAACGAAGTTGCTTAAGGATGTGCGTGTAGCGACCATTCAATCTATACACTAAGATGTTCCAGCGCTAAACATGCTATTTTAAATTCATTTGATGTCTGTTTTAATGCCGCTCATTATGGGGCCGCATTGAACAGACATCAATGTTTAAGGGTTTGTTTAATACCCCAGGAATGCTAACTTGCCAGCAAAAAAAGTATCCAATGGCAACTTCAAAAATTACGTATAACGGTGGTTTAAGAACCACATCAGTTCATCTGCAGTCGGGCACCGAGATCATTACGGATGCGCCTGTGGACAATAAGGGGAAGGGTGAGGCATTCTCACCAACAGACCTGCTGGCGACTTCTTTGGGTAACTGCATGTTGACCATCATCGGCATTGCCGCAAATGAACATGGTTTTAACATTGATGGTACGACCTGTGAAATCACGAAGATCATGGCTAAAGAAGGGCCAAGAAGAGTGTCGGAGATTGTCGTGGAGTTCAACTTCCCAGCGAACGACTACTCAGATAAGGTGAAAACCATCATCGAGCGGTCGGCACATACATGTCCTGTTGCATATAGTATACATCCGGACATTACGAAAACGGTTTCTTTTAATTATTAATCACTTCAGCAACTTCATCCGCAGAGATGTCTCCATGGGAGGCATCCAGGATGCAGTCGCCATTTTTGATCAGTAAGATCTGAGGGGACTCATGATGCACCTCAAACGTTTCCGCGATATGCGAGGAAACATTGCGGTAGGCAATCAGGTCCAGGAAGTGGAGTGAAACATCTGAAGGGATAACATCCCAGTCCATTTCAAATCTCCGCTTTGCCATTGAACTAACCGGACAACGGGTACTGTGTTTAAAAATAAGGCTATAGCCTTCCTTCGATTTGATATCGTTGACTTGAGCGATATCTGTGATTATATTCCACTGCATTTATAAACGTGTTTAAATTAAAATGGAAGTGCGTTATGCTCTTCTTTTTTTGCCTTCCCGGTAGGAACTGTAAGCTGGACAGATCTTGTCTGAGCAGGCTTGTAACATCACGGTTGCAAAAAATACGCCAAGCAGGAGTAAAGCAATTTTTTTCATAAGAGGTGGATTAATGGATTTCTATTAATTAGGGGGATCTTTTAAAGTGTAGCAGCCATGTGAGCCATTTTGATGGCGGTGATAGCGGCTTCATCGCCTTTGTTGCCATGCTTGCCACCGGCACGGTCAATTGCTTGCTGCTGGTCATCTGTGGTGAGTACCCCAAAGATTACAGGTTTAGCATGTTTTATGCCAACTTGTGTAACACCATTTGCAACGGCATCGCAGATGAAATCGAAGTGACGGGTTTCACCCTGAATTACACAGCCCAGGCAAATGACAGCATCCAGTTCAGGATGTTTGTTCAGCAGGATCTCTGCAGCACCACTAAGCTCAAAACTTCCGGGTACAGCAACAGAAAGAATGTTGTCTTCTTTGGCGCCATAGGCAAGAAGTTTTTCCAGTGCGCCATTGTACAGGCTGCCGGTGATTTCAGCGTTCCATTCTGCAACAGCAATGGCAAATTTGTATGGACTGGCATCAGGCACAGTAGTATGAGAGAAGTCTGACAGGTTTTTTAATTGTGTAGCCATGGGATAAAGATAGGTATTGCCTATAAAAAAAGGCTAGCATCTTCATGCTAACCTTCAATATTGTGGGTTATCTGCAACTATTTTACTTGCGCATGAGCACGAGCGATGTAAGAATCGATCATTGATGCTTCTTCGCTTGCAGGATATTCAGTTTTGATTTTAGTGTAAGCATCTTCAGCAGCTTTGAAATCTTTCAATTGCTCCTGTACTAATCCAAGCTTTTTAAGGAACATTGGAGAAGTGAAGTTGTTACCTGTTTTATCAGCTGCTTTTTTGTAGTAGGTAGCAGCTTGTTTGTAGTCTTTCAACTCGCTGTAAGCGTCGCCTAATAGGCCTAAAGCCAATGGATCAGCTACCGGACTGCCGGTTTCTGAATATTTACCCAAAGCTTCAGTTGCTTTTTTGTACTCCCCTTTGCGTAAATAAATACCACCAAGGTAAAGGTTAGCAAGGTTTGCAGATTTTGTGTTTTCATACTCATCAGCAATCTTCTCAAATCCAGGGTATCCTGAATCACCTTTGATGGCTTTGTTTGCTAATGAATCTACACCGATGTACTGTTCTGCTTTGTACATTTTTGCAGAAGCTTCTTCTGCTCTGTTTTTTAAGTATACATTCTGATACCAGATGTAGATCGCGATTAATACGACTACCGCACCAGCAATGAACAACAAGCTTTTAGAATTTTCAATTAAAAATGATCCCTTTTTAACTTGAGGATTTATTTCGTTTTGTGTTGTAGACATTTCTTTTTATAAAAAATTAAGGATTGCAAAAATACATTTTTCGATTAAAGTATCAACCCTTTTGCGGTATTTACACAAACTTTAACCTTCTGAAACTGAACTGTCCACAAAAAAGTTTTTAAAACTATCCTTTTAATGCGGCAAAAGCATATTTAGAAATTAAGAAGCGCAATAGAATCTTATTGGTAACTTTGAAGCTTAATATGTGGTTAAAAAACATTACCCTCCTGAACTTCAAAAATTATGCGGATGCTGCTGTTGCTTTTTCCAGGACTGTAAATGCATTTGTTGGTAATAACGGTGCGGGGAAAACCAACCTGCTTGATGCCATACATTACCTCTGTCTTTGTAAAAGCTACTTCAACCCGATAGATACCCAGCAGATTAAAACCGGTCAGGACTTGTTTATGATTCAGGGTGATTTTGACCTGAAGGATAAGAATGAAAAGATCAGTTGTGGGGTAAAGCGGAACCAGAAGAAGCAGTTTAAGCGGAACAAAAAGGAGTATGATAAGCTGGCAGACCACATTGGCTTGTTTCCGCTGGTGATGATTTCACCTTACGATTCCAGCATCATCATGGAGGGCAGCGAAGAACGCCGCCGCTTTATGGACAACGTGATTTCGCAAACCAACGCGCAATACCTCGACGAGCTGATCACCTACAACAAACAACTTCAAAGTCGCAATGCCTTCTTAAAGCAGGTCGCCGCAACCAGACGTTTTGATCCGGCTTTGCTGGAGATTTATGATGAGCAACTTGCCCATTCCGGCAAGCGGATCTTCGAGAAGCGTAAGGAGTTTATGCTCGACTTTATTCCATTGTTCAATCAGCATTATGAGTTCCTGACCGACCAGCAGGAACAGGTGCAACTGGAATATGCATCGCAATTGAATGACACGCCTTTTGAAACCCTGTTGATACAATCTATAGAAAAGGATAAAACATTAGAGCGCACGACCACCGGTATTCATAAAGATGAATTGCTTTTTACCATCAGCGATATGCCGTTAAAGAAGTTTGGTTCTCAGGGGCAACAGAAGTCGTTTCTAATTGCCTTGAAGCTGGCGCAGTATAGCTATTTACAGAAGTATAAAGGTTTTAAGCCATTGCTGCTACTGGATGACATTTTTGATAAACTAGACGATAAGCGTATGCACAAGCTGATGGAGATGGTATCGCACCATGACTTCGGACAAATCTTCATCACCGATACTGGGAAGGAAAGGGTGCTTAACATCTTCAACAAGATAAATGTGCCAATAACTTTGTACGACGTCGATAACGGATCCATCAATCATGCGTAAGCCGAATGACATCACCCTGAAAGAGGGGATCGAGAAAATGCTGAAAGTTTACCGCCTTAAAGGTAAGCTGGATGAGACCTCTGTGGTGGCACTATGGCCGGAGGTGATGGGGAAGGCTGTCGCGAACCGCACGACACAAATTTATATTGCACATCAAAAACTGTTTGTGCGCATAGAATCTTCGGTGGTGAAGAATGATCTTTTGATGATCAGAACCGGCATCATTCAAAAGTTAAATGAACGCGCCGGCTCTGAAGTGATCACAGAGATTGTATTTCTTTAATTTCTGCTGCCGCCACCAAATATTTTACTGATTACCCAGATGATCAGGGCAAGAACTACAACAACCATGATTACGCCGGCCCACATACCAGCTTTGAAGATACCTTCAATGGCTGAGCAGCTAGCTAATGTTGTAGTAAGGAGCGCTACGAGGGCTAGGGGGAAATATTTTTTCGTCATCATAATGTTTGTTTTTATCTACTAACAACACATGATAAAAATGGTTTCCCCATTAAAGGGTATTATTTAACCTTCACCAGCTCTACTTCAAAGATCAGCGTGCTGTAAGGCATAATGTCCTGACCAGCGCCACGCTCGCCATAAGCAAGGTCGTAAGGGATGAAGAAGCGGTAGGTAGCACCTTCATTCATCAGCTGCAAGCCTTCTGTCCAACCAGGAATCACGCCGTTAACGGTGAGTTCGATCGGGTCGCGACCTTCATTGCTGTCGAACTGCTTTCCGCTCAACAAGCGACCTTTGTAGTTTACCAATACGGTCGCATCTGCACCAGGTTTAGGGCCAGTGCCCGCTTTAACCACGAAGTACTGCAAGCCACTTGCAGTGGTTTTTACGCCATCCACCTTCTTGTTATTCTCCAGAAAGGCTTTGCCTTCTTCGATGGCTGCGGCGAACTTCGCCTTACCTTTCGACATGAACAGCGTATTAATGACTTCCTGTGCTTCCATACGATCTAGCATAGGCTCTTTACCTGCAAAAGCATCCTTCAGACCTTTTAGCAATAGATCATAGTTCAGTGCGGTGATGCCATTCGACTTTAAACCTGTACCCATAGAGCTGCCGAAGCTGTAACTCGCGGAGTCGAGCGTGTTCTTTAAGGTGACCACAGGCGCCGCTGGTTTAGCCGCAACTTTCGCAACAGGCTTTTTCGGAGCTGGCTTTTTAGTTTGTGCAGTGGCAGAGAAAGCTGCAAGGCAGCAGGCCAGCGCGATATATGTTTTTTTCATCAGTTTATGGATGTTGGATGCGTACTTGGTGTTAGAAATGGCTGGTTAAAAAATAAGCACCCTTTTGAGGTGCTATATTTTGTATTTTGACCTGAAAAGGGTGCTTAGAAACGCTCGTCAGCTGTAAAAAAGAAGTTACCTTCGATTTCAGCATTTTCGTCAGAATCTGAACCATGAACAGCATTTGCATCAATTGATTTTGCATATTTCTGACGGATGGTACCTGCATCAGCTTTTGAAGGATCTGTTGCGCCGATCAATTTTCTGAATTCTTCAACAGCATTATCTTTCTCAAGGATAGCAGCAACGATTGGTCCTGAAGACATAAAGCCTACTAAATCATTGTAGAAAGGGCGTTCTTTGTGCACTTCATAGAAAGCACCAGCTTTTTCTGCAGTAAGTTTGGTGTATTTTAAAGCAACGATTTTGAAACCTGCAGTGGTGATGTCGTTGATAATCGCACCGATATGACCGTTTGCTACTGCATCAGGCTTAATCATTGTAAATGTTCTGTTTGTACTCATGGATTTTGTATTTTTTTCCAAAATTACGTTTTAAACATTAAATATTATAGCTTCAAAATAAATCGACATCAATTCACCTATTTAATTATTAGCTTTGCAGCTTTAAAATATGCTATCTCTTTCAGAATTAACCGATTTATTGGCTACGCCACAAAAAATTGTCATCACCACCCATCATAAACCTGATGGGGATGCAATGGGTTCTTCACTTGGATTGTACGCCTATCTGATTCAGAAAGGTCATCACGTAAAAGTGATTACGCCAACAGATTATCCTTACTTTCTACACTGGCTGCCTAACAATTCCGACGTTATTGTTTATACCGAAAATCAGCAGGATGCGGAAGTTTATGTCGCAGAAGCAGCATTGATCTTTTGCCTCGACTTTAATACGCTGAGCCGTATTAATGAGCTTGGTGAATTGATCCGCAATGCGGATGGCTACAAAGTGATGATTGATCACCACCTGGAGCCTGAGGATTTTGATGATTTCCGTCACTGGAACATCAATGCCTGTGCTGCAGCACAACTAGTGTACGACTTCATCGTGAACGTACTGAACGACGGCGCATCCATGACTAAGGACATCGCGACCTGTCTATATACCGGCATCATGACAGACTCCGGTTCATTCCGTTTTCCATCGGCAACTTCAACCGTTTACCGCATTGGTGCAGACCTGATTGACCTTGGTGCAGAGCACTGGAGAATTCACCAGCAGGTTTATGACAATGCAACAGAAAGCCGCTTGCGGTTTTTAGGACATTGCCTGACCAACAAGCTGGAAGTGATCCGCGAGTTTAACACCGCGATCATTACGGTAAATGCTGAAGAGTTAAAGCAGTTCGACATCGTTACTGGTGATACGGAAGGCATTGTGAATTACGCATTGTCTGTGAACGGCATCAAGCTGGCGGCGTTCATCATTGAGCGTGCAGACCGCGTGAAACTGTCGCTACGCTCTACTGGCGAGTTCCCTGCAAATGAGATCTGTAAGAAGTATTTCAACGGCGGTGGGCACCGTAATGCTGCTGGTGGCGCTTCGGATAAGCCTCTGGAGGAAACCGTTCAAATCTTTAAATCCTTGCTGAAGGACTATGAGCAGCAATTATTAGCGTAACTATTTACAAAAGAATATAAAACAGGATAATGGTCCTGTGCAGCTTATTAACCAAATCAAATAACAAATGAAGCATCATAAGTCTACAGTCAACAAGCTTTTGATTGCTTCATAACTTCTAAAAATCAATTTATATTAATGAAAAAAAGTTTAGTAATTCTTTGTGCAGCCGCTCTTGGATTGGGTGCATGTAACAACTACAAAGATGCGCCGGGAGGTACTCAGTATCTTGTACACAAGTCTGAAAGTAAAGAAAAAATCAAAGTAGGAGATATCGTGAAGTTGAACTTCATCCGCAAAAGCGAGAAAGATTCAATCATGAGCAGCACTTACGATACCGAGCAGCCTCAAATCTTCCCTGTAGCGGAAAAAATGTATGCTGGTGATATGAACGATATTCTTACCATGTTTGGAGAAGGCGATAGCGCAACTTTCAAACTAAACCTGGATACCATGGCAACCAGATCTGGTCAGCCGAAACCTCCGGGCACTAAGGACACCTACATGTTATTCACCGTGAAGGTTGAAAAAGTACTGGCAAGACCTAAAGGTGAACCAGACAGTGTGTTCTTCAAAAAAGCGCAGGAGTTCTTCGAAAAAGACTACCAGGCATCTGTTGCAACACGTAAGAAAACTGAAGAAAGTAAAATCAAGAAGTACATTGCCGATAACGACCTTAAAGTTAAAACCACTGCTTCTGGTTTACAGTATGTAATTACCGCGCCTGGTGATGCACAACGTGCTTTACCAACGGATACCATGATGGTTAACTACACTGGTCAGTTTACACACAAGAAAACTGATGGTAAGATCAATGTTTTTGATACCAACATCAAAGCTGACGCAGAAGCGAGTGGCAGAAAAGATAACCCGGGTATGGAATATCGTCCAGCTCCTTTCCAATTGGGTAGAGCAATCCCTGGATTTGATGAAGGCTTGAAAATGCTAGGTAAAGGTGGAAAAGCAACTTTCATCATTCCTTCAAGATTAGGCTATGGCGAAGCAGGTATGCAAGGTGGCATTCCTCCATTTACACCATTGGTGTTTAATGTTGAATTGGTAGACATCAAGAAACCAGTACAATAATTTACCGTTAAGGTATAGCATAAAAAAAGGGCGCCAATTGGCGCCCTTTTTTTATTAAATAGCTATTCAGAGATGTGTAACTGACAAGACTACTTTGTTATAATTTCTATGTTGCCGCCGTTAAGGAACACTTCATGTGGCACGAAATAACCTTTGATGGCTTTGCCATTCACTTTAATGGATGTGATTGCGCGGCCTTTACCTGGTTTCTTGATGGTCACCAGCTTGCCATTGCTGCTGCGCCATTTTACTTCGTCAAAAAGCGGTGCCGTAACAATGTACTCCGGGTCGGTTGCGGAAAAAGGATATAGGCCAAGCGAACTAAACACATACCAGGCCGACATTTCTCCGGCATCATCCATACCGCTAAGGGCTAGGCCCTCATCGCCAATCCCGTAAAGCGTATTCAGAATAGTGTCCAGAATCTTTTGCGACTTTTCTGGCTTTCCAATGAAATGGTACGAGAACGGTGCTTCGTGGTCTGGCTGATTACCGTGGCAATACTGACCAATGAACGTCTCTACGTTCCTGGCAATGTGCTTCGGGTTCCATGGCACGGTAAACAGGGAGTCCAGTTTCGATTCAAAACCCTTTTCACCACCGTAAAGTGCAATTAACCCTTTCATGTCGTGTGGGGCGAAAAAAGACATCTGCCACGCATTTGCTTCCCGGTACATGTATTCGTAGTACGGGTACTGCGGATCAAAAGGAGTGATCCAGTCGCCATTTGCCAGTCGGCCGCGCATGAACCTGGTACCAGGATCGAACATGTTTTTGTAGTTATTGGACCTGGCCATCAGGATGCGGTAATTTGCGGTGTCCCCAAGTTTCTTGGCCATCTGCGCCAAAGAATAATCATCATAGGAGTATTCAAGCGTTTTGGAAACGCCGGCACTCGCCTTTGTTTCAACATGCGGATTCTTGATGTCAGGATCAGAAATGAAGCCTTTCTGTATGTATTCTGCGATATGCGGACGGGCGCCGCCAGATACATTCGCATTTTTCAGCAGTATCTCATAGGTGCCTTTAACGTCGAAGCCATCAATGCCACGCAGGTATGCGCCAGTAATCGACGAAGCGCCATGGTCGCCATGGAAGAAGGTCGGGATAAAACCTGTTTTGTCGCCCACGTCTTTCATGGATTTAATAACATCCAGCGTAACCTTGGGACTAATCATGCCCAGTAAAACGTCCTTATTCCGGTAGGTGTCCCATAAAGAGGGTTCTGTGTAGTAGTTGTAATCTGCTTTCACCACGTTTTTCTTGGCGTCGGTAAATTCGCCATTCACGTCGCTACGCAATGCAGGCCACAGGAAGGAGCGGTACAGTGAAGAATAAAGCATCTGCTTCTGCTTCTCGGTGCCACCCTTCACCTGGATGTTGGAGAGCAGTCCTTCCCACTTCTTTGTGCCCTCAGCCACAATTTGCTTGAAGGTCTTGTTGCCGATTTCCGCTTCCAGGTTCTGCTTTGCATTTGCTGCACTTACAAAGGAGATTCCGATCTTCATTTCTACAGGACCGCTGCTGCCATTCGCTAAATGTACAATCGCATAGCCGCTCTGCTTACCCTCTTCCTGCTTCTCCAGTCGTTCAATGCCCGTATTCAGCTCTGCATAGAAAAAGATCTTCTCTCCGGTTTGCTGAAAACCTTGAACGGCATGCTGACCAACCTGTTCTATGCTCCAGTTGGAAATCCTGTTGTTCGCTCTCGCGAGATCAAAAAGAATCTGACGACCTGTATTGTCCTTAAATTCATATTTATGGTAGCCGCTGCGCAGGGTAGAAGTAAGGCTAACATTAACATTGTAGTCGTCCAGGTAAACCTGATAAAAACCAGGGGCAGCGCTTTCCTTTGTATGCGAGAAGCTGGAGCCAAACTTAAAGCCTTTGCCGAGTGTCGCCAGGTTTTTTCCTGGGGCGGAAAGCGGAAGTACCGGAATGTTACACAGGTTCCAGTGCCCTTTATTGGTGTGGGTGAAGCTGTAGATCACCTTGTCTTCATACTCGTAACCGGCGCCGGAGCCGTATTCCGTCATGGGGCTGAGTTGCACCATTGCATTTGGCAGGGAGCTTCCGGGGAAGGTTAGTCCGGCCCAGGAGCGCCAGCCATCGGGCAGTTCATAGCCCAGGATCTTAGGATCCGTTAAGGGCGCGGTGCCGATGAAGGTGTTCACATATTTGGTATATGCAGTGCTTTGGCCTTTGCCAGGGGTGGATGCTGTTAGCAGTACCGTAGCAGCAAATAAGCTTTGTTTGAGAAAGTTCTTCATGTTAGGTAATATTTAAGGAATGGGGTGCTTTGCGGGTATGTAAAAAGTACACTTAGTGTATACATAACCGGGTGGTCGTGAGACAAAAAAAATAGTTTTACTGACAACCTTCAATCTACGCGCGGACGAGATGTGAAAAGGAAGCTTTGCTCAAATATGGTATTTTCCTGGAAATAATCAGCAGTTATAGAAGCATTTGTACTGAAAACACAGTCCGTTGATATGAAGAGCATGTTGGTACAGGATGGACAATTGCATTGTCATTGAATTGTTACGAACTAAAAGCTTTGTGTCTCTTGTGGATCACATTTAAAATTCGCTACTTTATCCTTAGTAAAACGTTTTATCTCTACTGTATGATAACTTTAACGCGGAGTATGGTTTTAAGTACAGGAGTAACAACGTTTATAAAAAGGTCAACCAAATAAATTAACGGTATGAAAAAAAGTTTTATCAAACTTATTAAGCCAGGACCAGTATTAATCGCAGGTAGCGTATTATTCGGTCTGGGCTTCAATTATTCTGGCGTTTTTGCTGCTCATATCAACATTGAGCGCAGTACAATGCTTAGCAGTAAAAAAGGAATGTCAGACATTCAGGTACAAGGTGTTGTACGTGACGAAACCGGTCAGCCAGTTCCGGGGGTAAGTGTAAGAGTCAAAGGAACGAGCACTGTCGTAGCGACAGATGCGAATGGACGTTTCAGCCTTTCTGCACCAGCCACAACATCTGTATTGACGTTTTCTTTTATCGGATACGACACGCAGGAAGTAACAGTAGGTAACCGCACCAACATTACAGTTAATTTAAAGCCTAATTCTACGAATCTGGAAACTGTAGAGGTTGTTTCAGTAGGTTATGGTACGCTCGACAAAAAAGAGGTAACCTCTTCTGTGAGCCACGTTGACGCTTCTGAATTCCGTCAAAGTGGATCAAGAAACCCGCTTGACCTTATCCAGGGTAAAGTACCGGGTTTGGTATTAACCAGAACTGGAGGCTCCAACCCGAATAGTGGTGTTTCTGTTCAATTAAGGGGTGCCATTACGGTAACTGGTAGTTCAAGCCCTTTATTCGTAATTGATGGTATTCCTGATGCAAACCCAGATCTTCTACAACAAGACGACATCGAGTCGATCGACGTATTGAAGGATGGTTCTGGTGCTGCGATTTATGGTACACGTGGTAACGCCGGTGTAATCATCATCACCACGAAAAAAGGTAAATCAGGGCCGCCGCAATTCAACTACAACTCTTATTTCAGAAAAGAGTACCTGAACAATAAACCTGACTTCTTGAGCCCTGACGAATTTGCATCAAGGGTTGCCGCAGGAGACATCAAACAACAGGATTTCGGCAATAGAACCGATTTCTATGATGCTTTGATCAATAAAGACAACTTCTCTCAAAACCATAACTTATCACTATCAGGTGGTACTGACAAAAGCAGCTACCGTGCAAGTTTAAACTACAGAGATCTGCAGGGTATTGCTTTGCAGAACGGTAGAAAAGAATATACGGTTCGTTTGAATGTGAATCAAAAAGGTTTCAATGACCGCTTAAGTGCACAGTTTAACCTTGCATCCAACTTCAACAATGCAAATACGCTTGGTGGTGGTGGATGGGAGAGTGAAGCTGCTAAGAACCCAACTTTGAGCAACTTCAACCCGGATGGTACATACCGTTACGACCTAACCAGTACGAATGAGTATGCACGTTTATTCATGGAGACCAACAGACGTAAGCAGCAAACAACTTCAGCAGATGCTAAGTTCGACTTAGACATTATTGAAGGTTTGAAAGCTTCCGTTTTCGGGTCGGTAACGAGAAACAACAACAATGACGGTTCTTACCGCTTCAAAGGCAGTGAGGATTCTATGGAGAACTCTGATTTCCGTGGTGGCGCTTATGCTTCCAGAGGTACAGATTTGAACCAAAGATTTGCAGTTGAGCCAACCTTACAGTTCAATAAACTGATCCAGGAAAGACACAGCATTAATGCCGTTGCAGGTTACAGTTACAGATACGAGATCAACGAAGGATCTTCAGCATCTAACCGTGGCTTCATCAATGACCTTTTCCATGAGGATAACCTAGGACAAGGAAGTGCTTTGGGTGTAGGTAAAGCAAGCATGAGCAGTTACAAAAATGCAAACAGTCTTGTTGCATTCTTTGGACGTGTGAACTATGCATTAGATAACAAGTACCTTTTACAGTTCATCATGAGAAGAGAAGGTGCTTCCAGATTTGGAGATAACAACAAGTGGGGTAACTTCCCAGCAGTATCTGCAGGATGGAACATCTCTGAAGAAGGCTTCCTTAAAGATAACAGAACCATCAACTACTTGAAATTTAGGATTGGTTACGGTATCACTGGTAACAGCGGATTTTCTAACAATGCTTCAAGGGTAACCTTAGGTGGCGGTGGTAAATACCTTTTCCCTGATGGTAACTACTATGAGACTTACGGTCCAAGCAGAAACCCGAATCCAAACTTGAAGTGGGAAACCAAACGCGAGCTTAACTTAGGTTTAGACTTCCGTGTGGTTAACAACAAACTTTCTGGTTCGATTGATGTGTTCAAACGTACAACCAAAGATTTGTTGGATACTTATACTACACCACAACCTCCATTCGTACAATCTAGTATCTATGCAAACGTAGGTCAGATCTCTTCAAAAGGTATCGAACTTGCATTAAGTTATGCAGCAGTTGATCATGAAGATTTCAAATGGAACATGGATGTAACCGCAAGTACATTGAAAAACACACTTGATTCATACTCAAATGCGCAGTTCAATGTGAAATACAAAACCTTCGGAGGCATTGGCGGTGCAGGTGCTTTAGGTGATGCGATTACGACTTATGAAGGATCAAGAGTAGGTGAGTTCTGGGGTAAGAAATTTGCAGGTTTCAATGAAGAAGGCAAATGGTTATTCTACAACAGAAATGGTGAAGCGGTTAGAAATGATCAGATCAACAACTCTAAAGATCTTAATCAAACCGATCTTCAAAACCTGGGTAACGCGATTCCAAAATACTACGCTTCATGGACCAACAACTTTGCTTACAAGCAATTTGACTTGAGAATCTTTGTTCGTGGTAAATTTGATTACCAAATTCTAAATACTACTGCACTTACCTATGGTAACAAAACATGGAGCGGTAACTTGTTAAGAGAAACTTTTGGCAAATTCAGAGATATCAATGATACCTACATGTACTCAGACTACTATTTGGAAAGCGGTACAAACGTTAAAATCGATGAGGTTACCTTGGGATACAACTTCAAGTTGAACACCAAATGGGCTAGAAGTGCAAGAATTTATGCATCTGGACAAAACCTTGCAACCATCACTGGTTACTCTGGAAATGATCCAGACTTCGTACAAGATACAGGCTTAGGTCCTGGTATCGATGGCCGTGGTGCATATCCAAGTACCCGTTCCTTCTTAATTGGATTAAATGTTGGATTTTAAGCAATCAAAAAATGAAAAGTAAATCAATTATATACTTAGGCCTTGCCGCTGCACTGAGCTTTACAAGTTCTTGTAAGAAGCAGCTTGAAGAAAAAGCATACGATCAGTTACTAACTGATAATTTCTACAACAACGAAACCGAGGTCGTTTCAGCAGTATTAAGACCATATACCCACGCAAATGCATGGGTAACACCTTCCGGTCAGGATGGCTGGTGGAGAGCTGCAGAGCTTTCCGGAGATCAACTGGCATGGCCTACTAAAGGTCGCCATGGTGAAGATGGTGGTAAATGGAAACGTTTACATTACCATACCTGGACTACAGATGAAGGTGGATTGAACAACGCCTGGTCACTAATGTACTGGGGAATGGGCTTGTGTAACGATGCTATCGAAAACATCAGCAGCCGTGAAGTTAGTGCAATGGGTATCACGGAAGAGAAAAAAGCCTCTTTTGTAGCAGAGCTTAAACTTCTGCGTGCTTTCCATTACCTGAAACTAATGGACCTGTTTGGAAATATTCCAATCGTTACCAAAGTTGGTGAGCCTCTGAAGCCTGAAACGGCATCTCGCCAGGAAGTGTTCAATTTCATCGAGAAAGAAATCACTGAAAACATCAACGCTGCGCCTAAACATTCAAGAGCAATGATGGGTCGTATGAGTCAGGCTGGTGCTTATGCCATGTTGGTTGAGCTATACCTGAACGCTGAAGCCTGGACAGGTACCCCACGTTGGGATGATTGTATTGCAGCAGCAAATAAGCTGATCAATAACGAAGCTGGTGGTCAAAATGGCGCGATGGCTTTGGATCCAAACATCATCGATCAGTTCAAACCAACTAACGACTTGTCTAAAGAGGTGATCTTCTCGATCGCTTACGATTACAAGGTTGCGAACTTCGAGCCATCATGGCCAAGTGAATTCTATCACTTCCAGCAACGTGAAATCTATGGCGGTGGTCGTAATGGTAACGACGGTATTGTGGTTGTACCTGGTGTGTTTACCACTTACCCGAACAATGACATGAGAAAAAGAGGTTGGTTATTACAAGGACCAATGGTTAAATTCTCTGATGGTAAAAGCCCTGTGCTTGCCTCTGAAGAATACAATGGCCAGCAATTGGTTTTCGTGGATAGCATCCAGAAAGTTAAAGCTGGTTCTACCGTTTCCAACATGAGTGAAGGTGAAGAAAACAGCGGTGTACGTTTCAATAAATACAAACTGGGTAACCAGCAACCTGGACCTGGCATTGACGCAGACCCGAACTATAACAACACGGACTGGAACATCTACCGTTTAACATGGGTGTATTTCGCTAAAGCGGAAGCAGTCATGCGCAAAAATGGTGGCGTTGCAACACAGGAAGCAGTTGACTTGATCAATACTTGTAAAAAACGTGCGTATACTGCTGAAGACTGGGCTTTACCAGGTGTAGCATACACACCAGCTACGCTAACAATGGATGAGTTCCTTGCTGAACGTGGTCGTGAATTCATCTTCGAAGGATTTAGAAGAGATGACTTGATCCGCTTTGGTAAATTCACCACAGCATCATGGTGGGATCACCAGCCTTCAAATCCAACCAAAGCTTTGTATCCTATTCCACAAAGACAAATTGACTTAAACAGTGCCCTGAAACAAAACCCAGGTTACTAATTCGAATAACACAATGCTTAAGCGGCTGTTCATGTAAAAATGAACAGCCGCTTTTTTTTATTGCAACAATTGCAGTTCAAAGCATAACTAAACAGATAGCAAACAGATGGCAAACAGATAGCAAACAAAGACCAGACAGAGACCAAACCCACAGCAAACCCACACTAGTGTGCGTCTGGTGTGCGTCTTGTGTGCGTGTCCTGTGCGTTTGGTCTGCGCTTGACTCGAAGCTTTTAACCGCATAACTCAGCTTCGCTTCGTTCCCGCCCATGCGTTATATTCTTTCAATTATTTTTTTAGATTTGTTTTATGTCCACAAAAGTGCTCTCCATAAGAGATATCGCCGCCAAAGCAAACGTCTCCATTACCACTGTCTCCTTTATCCTGAATGGAAAAGCCGTAGAACGAAACATCAGCAAAGCCGTAATTGAGCGCGTTGAAGAGATCGTAAAAGCGGATGGCTACAAGCCCAATCAGATTGCCAGGAGCCTCAGGACCGGAAACTCACAAATCATCGGACTTATTGTAGAGGACATCTCAAACCCCTTTTTCGCTGGTATTGCACGCCTTTTAGAGGATAAAGCTTACAAGAAGGGTTATAAAATCATTTACTCCAGTACAGAAAATCAAGCAGGGAAAACCCGCGAGCTCATCAACCTTTTCAAATCAAGACAGGTGGATGCCTACATCATTGCACCGGCGCAAGGTGCGGAGAAGGATATCGAAAGCATCATCTCTGATGGAAAACCTGTGGTGCTGTTCGACCGTTACCTGCCCGAATTGGATGTGAACTACGTCGGGATCGACAACTACGATGCGAGTTATCAGGCCGTGAAGCACTTTATTGGCGAAGGGAAGCGTCATCCTGCACTAGTTACGGTAGACCTCGATATCCAACAGATTCAGGAGCGTGAGGATGGCTTTACCGCTGGCCTTCGTGAAGCTGGCATTGAAGATACCGCCGCAGTGGTGCTCAAAGTCCCATTTGCCAACACCCGGGAGCAGACCATCGTGCTGCTGGAGGAGCTGTTCAAGCAACGTCCGGATGTAGATTCGGTGCTCTTTGCAACCAACTACCTGGCTATTTCCGGCCTGCTTGCCATTAAGAATACCAACAAAATTATCAATAAAGATCTTTCCGTAATCGCTTATGATGATGGAGACATCTTTAAACTACATACCCCACAAATTTCAGCACTTGCACAACCTGTAGAAGAGATCGCTGATGCAATCATTCGCAAGATCTTTCAGGAACTTTCCGCAACAACAGAAAAGACCATTGAACGTACCATTCTTCCGGTGCAGTTGATTGTGAGATAAGGCGGTGAACATGTATCTTTTTTTTTACATGTACTTCGTGTACGTGTTTTGTGAATAGAAATTATATTGCCTATTATTGGAAAAGGTAAAACGTTTTACCACCAATAATTAATACCATATACCACCATTTATAAGCATTCTGTATGAGAAGAAGAAATTTTATCAAGAACACCGGCTTGCTGGGTGCAGGGGTACTAGCATCTAAAGTATCTTTCGCAGCAGCACCAGACTTCCCGGTTGTTCGGGTTGCAGCTTCAGAACGTCACTTCAGAAGTAAAGCTGTAGACGCAGCAATTAAAACTTTCCAATCTAAAGTTAAAAATCCTGAACTCACCTGGTTATTTGAGAACTGCTTCCCAAATACCCTGGATACCACCGTTTACTACAAAGAGGTCGCAGGTCGCCCAGATACCTACGTGATTACCGGCGATATCGATGCCATGTGGTTGCGCGACAGTTCTGCGCAGGTTTGGCCGTACCTTCAGTTTGTAAATGAAGACAAGCCATTGAAGAATCTGATTGCAGGGGTAATCAATCACCAGACTAAAAGCATTCTGAAAGATCCTTATGCAAATGCCTTCTACGGTGATCCGCAAAAAGTGGGTGAGTGGAAGACAGATCATACACAGATGAGCCCGGGTGTGCATGAGCGCAAATGGGAGATCGATTCCCTGTGCTACCCAATCCGCCTGGCTTTCCATTACTGGAAAAAGACCGGCGATAAAGCGCCTTTTGATGTAGAGTGGAAGAAGTCCATCGCTGCAATTCTCAAGACCTTCAAAGAGCAACAAAGAAAAGAAAACAGAGGTCCTTACAAGTTCCAACGTCAGACACCACATCCAACAGATACCCTGCCAATGGGTGGTTATGGCTTCCCGGTTAAGCCCGTTGGGCTAATCGTATCTTCATTCAGACCGAGTGATGATGCAACGATTTTCCCATTCCTGATCCCTTCAAACTTCTTCGCGGTGGTTTCCCTGAAACAAGCTGCAGAAATGGTTACCGCATTACACAACGACAATGCGTTGTCAACTGAACTGCTTGCATTAGCGAAAGAAGTAGAAACGGCAATCCAACAGCATGGTGTGGTTACGCATCCAAAATATGGTAAGATCTATGCCTTTGAAGTTGATGGATTCGGTGGCGCTTACATGATGGATGATTCGAACGTGCCAAGCTTATTATCGTTGCCATACCTTGGCGCGGTAGATAAAAATGATCCGATTTATCAGAACACCCGGAAATTCGTGCTTTCTGCAGACAACCCTTACTACTTCATCGGAAAAGCAGCTGAAGGTATCGGTGGGCCACATGCCGGACAGGATATGATCTGGCCAATGAGTTTGAGCATCCGTGCTTTAACTTCAACAGATAAAGACGAGATCAAATATTGCATTGACACTTTAAAAAAGACACATGGTGGCAAGGGCTTCATGCATGAATCTTTCCATAAAGATGATCCGAATAACTTCACCAGAGCATGGTTCGCATGGTCGAACACCTTGTTTGGGGAGCTTTTATGGAGAACTTATCATGAAATGCCTGAATTACTTAAAGCATAACAAAGGAGACATCATAACATTGAATAACATATGGTTGCATTAGGCATTGATATAGGAGGGTCGCACATTACAGCGGCCATGGTAGACCTGGAAAGTAGAAGTATCATAGCGGGATCAACCTTACGAACGGCGGTAGACGCCAACCTGAATGCAGAAGAAATTTTAAATACCTGGTGTGCCTTGATTGATTCGGTACAGGGTCGCGCCCAGGGGACAGAAGCACACCTTGGGATTGCCATGCCGGGCCCTTTCGATTACGACCATGGCATATCGCTGATCAAAGACCAGCCGAAATTCCAGAACTTATACCAGGTAAATATAAAAGATGAGCTGGCGAAGCGCCTGCAGGTTGAACCGGGAAACATCCGGTTCATCAATGACGCAGCCAGCTTCCTACAGGGCGAAGTCTTTGGCGGAGCGGCCAGAGACAAACAAAAGGTTATCGGATTAACACTGGGCACTGGGTTAGGTGCTTCTTATTGTGCGGATGGGGTTGCAGTTGATGCTGCACTCTGGGACTCACCATTCAAGGGAGGCATTGCTGAAGATTACCTGTCTACCCGCTGGTTTGTTTCGCGGTATCAGGAGCTGACTGGAAAGACCATCTCGGGCGTGAAGGATCTTGCCGATCTGCGTACCGAGGCAATGGTTAAACGTCAGATCTTTCAGGAATTTGGAAAGCATTTGGGCGAGTTCCTGCTTCCTTTTCTGGAGGCACAGCAGCTGGAAACGGTGGTGTTGGGGGGTAACATCTCCAATGCACATGCTTTGTTCATGCCGGCATTGCTTGAGCAGCTGCAGGGAAGTGCAAGGCCAGTGGTAATAAAGATTGCGGAATTAAAAGAAGATGCATCGCTGATTGGTGCCGCGAGCTGTTGGGCTTCGCTGGTGCAGGCGAGTTGAATTTAAGATAAACGCGTATGAAATTGAAGTCTGTTTTTGTTGCTTTGCTTCTTGGATTATCTGCTGCGGGCTATGCGCAGCAGCAGGACTTAGTGCGGTATGTAAATACTTTGCAAGGCACCAACTCCAAACATGAGCTCACGCGTGGGAACACTTATCCAACTACGGCATTGCCTTTTGGCATGCACACCTGGACCCCGCAAACGGGGCGCAACGGGGATGGCTGGAAGTACCAGTACTTCAAAGACAAAATCCGCGGCTTTCAGCAGGCACACCAGTGCAGCAGTTGGACCAACGATTACGCCGTTTTCTCTTTAATGCCGGGCATAGACCAATTGCAGGTGGATGAAAATGCAAGAGAACTTGCTTTCAGCCATGCCGATGAAGTTGCCCGCCCGGACTACTACAAAGTGAAATTTCAGAATCAGATCAGTACCGAGATCGCGCCCACCGAGCGTGGTGCACATTTGCGCTTCAGCTATCCTAAGGGGCGTAAGGGTTTTCTGGTGCTTGATGGCTATACGAACATCAGTGGTGTGACCATTGATGCGAAAAAAAGAAAGATCAGCGGCTACGTGAATAATGGCCGTGGCTTCAAACCAGGTTTTAAGAGTTTTTTTGTCATGTTTTTTGATCAGCCGATCAAAAAGTTTGGCACCTGGGAGAACCGGAAGCAAACCGTACATGCAGATTCCACAACTGCGGAAGGTCTTGGTAAAGGCGCATGGCTTGAATTTGCAGCGGGTAGTACCGTGCAAGTGAAAGTCGCCTCCTCTTACATCAGTGCGGCACAGGCCGAGCTTAACCTTTCCAGAGAACTTGGCGCAGCAAAAAAGCTTGAACAAACGCAGGCAAAAGCAGCGGCAGTTTGGAATGCGTCCTTAGGTAAAATACAAGTGGAAGGTGGAACAGAAGCCGACAAGGCGACTTTCTACTCCTGCTTCTTTCGTGCAAGTCTCTTCTCCAGGAAGTTCTATGAACTGGATGAAAAAGGGCAGCCATACTATTTCAGTCCTTACGACGGCAAAGTACACCAGGGTTATATGTTTACGGACACCGGTTTCTGGGATACCTTCCGTGCGCAGTTTCCGCTGAATGCCATGCTGCACCCGGAAATGCATGGGCGCTACATGAATGCCATGCTTGATGCTTACGATCAGTGTGGCTGGTTGCCGTCCTGGTCCTTTCCGAGCGAAGCCGGCAGTATGATCGGCAACCATGCCATCAGTCTTTTTGCGGATGCTTGGGTGAAAGGCATCAGAACCTTCGATCCGGAACGCGCCTTGAAGGCTTATCAGCATGAGGCCAATAATAAAGGTCCTTGGGGCCCGGCAAATGGGCGCGATGGCTGGAAAGAATATTATCAAATTGGCTATGTGCCTTACCCGAAATACCGGGAGGCAACCGCCAAAACGCTGGAGTATGCCTATGATGATTTCTGTGGCTACCAGCTGGCAACACAAACCAATAACTCGTTTTTTGCTGATGTTTTCAGTCGCAACATGTACAACTACCGCAACGTTTACGATAAATCGTCGGGTTTTATGCGTGGCCGCGATGTTGACGGGCAATGGACGAAGAATTTCGATCCTGTAGAGTGGGGTGGCCCGTTTACCGAAGGTAATGCGTGGCATTACCAATGGTCCGTTTTTCAGGATACGGAGGGTTTAATCAACCTCATGGGTGGTAACAAGGCTTTCACCAACAAACTGGATTCCGTATTCAGTGGGCCGAACACCGTGAAAACGGGCACTTACGGCGGCATGATCCATGAAATGACAGAGATGGTAATGGCCAACATGGGGCAGTATGCACATGGGAACCAGCCGATCCAACACATGGTTTATCTGTACAACTACGCCAATGAGCCTTGGAAGGCACAATACCATGCCCGCAATGTGATGGCGAAATTATACGACGCGACAGAAAATGGCTACCCGGGAGATGAAGACCAGGGGCAGACTTCTTCCTGGTACGTGTTAAGCGCGCTGGGTTTTTACAGCGTAACACCGGGCGTGGATGAGTATGTGTTTGGCAGTCCCGCTTTTGAAAAAACCAGCATCAAGCTGGAGAACGGAAAAACCTTTACAGTGCTGGCCAATGGCAATAACAAGGAGAATGTGTACATCCAATCGGCGACCTTGAATGGAAAGCCTTATACAAAGAACTTCATCCGCCATGCGGACATTGTGAATGGAGGAACCCTGATCTTCGAGATGGGTCCGAAGCCAAATACCGGCAGAGGAATGCTTAGCGAAGACAAGCCCTTCTCCTTAACTGCAGTCAAATAATCCCCCAAATAAAATAACAACAACCAGCATGCTGGTTAAATTAAAAACAGAATGAACAAAGTAGCAAAACAGCTTAGCTTACTTGCCCTTGGCACACTGATGGGCGCAATTTCCCTGCATGCGCAGCAAAAACCGGAGGTAATTAAGAAGAAGGGCTATGAATTAACCTTCGAGAGTAACTACGCCGCGTTGGACCCAGCTTTGAAGCAAAGGCTGATCAGCACGTTCTTTGAAGTGTACCCGAAATTAGCACAGGCATACAATCCGAAGACCCTGAAGAAGGTAAGTTTCCTTGTGGATACTGCTTATAAGGGTGTAGCAGCAACATCGAACGGCCAGGTGGTGTACAGCTCCATTTGGATGGACAAACATCCGGAAGATATTGATGTGGTTACCCACGAGGTGATGCACATTGTGCAGGACTATGGCAATAGCGTTGGTCCGGGATGGCTTACCGAAGGTATTGCAGATTATGCAAGATTTAAATTCGGTATTGACAATGCTGGTGCAAAATGGGCATTGCCGGAGCTGAAACCAGAACATCATTATAAAAACAGTTACCGCATTACGGCAAGGTTCTTCCATTGGATAGAGCAGCATGTGAAAGCAGGGGTAATCAAAACGGTGGATGCGAGTTTACGCGACCACAGCTATACACCGGAAATCTGGAAGAAGCTGACCGGAAAAGATCTTGATGGACTTTGGGCAGACTATGTAAAGAACCCAAAGATCTAACGTAATATTAAAAATGAAATCCTAATATCAATTGTATGAAAAAAGTATTTACAGCCTTGCTGTTACTGGGCGCAAGTTTTACCCAGGCACAGACCACGGGTAAAATCACAAGCCCGGTAGATTACGTGAACCCATTGATGGGTACGCAATCAAAACCTTCTTTGTCTAACGGAAATACCTATCCGGCAGTAGCCGTACCATGGGGCATGAACTTCTGGACACCACAAACCGGTAAAATGGGGGATGGCTGGACCTACACCTATGATGCTGACAAAATCCGCGGCTTTAAACAAACGCACCAGCCATCACCATGGATGAATGACTATGGTCAGTTTGCAATTATGCCGGTAACCGGAAAATTGAGATTTGATCAGGACGAACGCGCAAGCTGGTTTAGCCATAAAGCAGAGAAATCTACACCTTACTACTACAGCGTATATCTTGCAGATGCGGATGTAACCACTGAAATCACGCCAACAGAACGTGCGGCACAATTCAGGTTTACTTTCCCAAAAACAGATAGTGCTTATATCGTTATCGATGCACTTGATAAGGGATCTTACATCAAGATTATCCCTTCTGAAAGAAAGATCATCGGTTATACCAAGAAGTTTGCCAGAGGACCACTTCCGGAAAACTTCAAGAACTACTTTGTGATGTACTTCGACAAAGATTTCAAGTTGTCGAAAACATGGAGCAAGAAAGATCTTAAAGACGGACTGGAGATTGAAAGTGATCACGTTGGTGCCGTTGTTGGTTTTAACACCAAAAAAGGTGAGCAGGTGGTTGCAAGAATCGCTTCTTCATTCATCAGCTTTGAGCAGGCAGACATCAGCTTAAAGCGTGAGTTGGCGAACGACAACTTTGATGCAACGAAAGCAAAGGCTAAAGCCATCTGGAACAAAACCTTAAGCAGAATTAATGTTGAAGGTGGTACCATTGACCAGACACGTACTTTCTACTCGACCTTATACCGTACTGTGTTCTTCCCGAACAAACTGTATGAGATTGATGCAAACAATAAGATTGTACACTGGAGCCCATACAATGGTAAAGTGCTTCCGGGATATATGTTCGCCGGTACTGGCTTCTGGGATACTTTCCGTGCCTTATACCCATTCCTGAACCTGGTTTATCCTTCCATCAACAAAGAGATGCAGGAAGGTCTGATCAATGATTACAAAGAAGGTGGTTGGTTGCCTGAATGGAGCAGTCCATCTTATGCCAACATTATGGTTGGTAACAACTCCGCTTCCGTAGTGAGTGATGCTTACATCAAAGGACTTCGCGGTTATGACATCGAGACCTTATGGGAAGCCTTGAAAAAAGGCGCGAACAATACAGGTCCGATGGCTGCGGTTGGTCGTGATGGCGTGAAGTTCTACAACGAGCTTGGCTACGTGCCATTTGATGCTGGAATTCATGAGAATGCAGCAAAAACGCTGGAGTATGCATACGATGACTTCGCGATCTACAACCTTGGTCGTGCATTGGGCAAACCAGAAAGTGAAATCGGCATCTATGCTAAACGCAGTATGAACTACAAAAACCTGTTTGATCCATCATCTGGTTTAATGCGTGGTAAAAATAAAGACGGTAGTTTCCAGTCGCCATTCAGTCCATTTAAATGGGGTGGTGCATTTACCGAAGGTAACAGCTGGCACTATACCTGGTCTGTATTCCATGACGTAGCAGGATTGTCGAAACTTATGGGTGGCAAGGACAAGTTTGTGATGAAACTGGATTCTGTATTCTCTTTACCACCGGTATTTGATGAGAGTGCTTACGGTGGGGTGATCCATGAGATTCGTGAAATGCAGATCGCAAACATGGGTCAGTATGCACACGGTAACCAGCCGATCCAGCACATGATTTACCTGTACAACTACGGTGGTGCACCATGGAAAACGCAATATTGGGTTAGAGAGACCATGAACAGAATGTATGCTGCAACACCTGATGGTTATTGTGGTGATGAGGATAACGGACAAACCTCTGCATGGTATGTATTCTCATCCATGGGCTTCTATCCGGTAACGCCTGCTGTTAACGAGTATGTACTGGGTGCGCCATTGTTTAAGAAGGTTACGCTGACACTGGAAAACGGTAAGACCGTGGTGATCAATGCGCCGAAGAACAGTGACGATAACCGTTATGTAGAATCGCTGAAAGTTAATGGTAAGCCATACTCGAAAAACTGGTTAAACCACACCGATCTGCTGAAAGGTGCGGTACTTGATTTCAACATGACGGCAACGCCAAACAAGAAAAGAGGTACTAACGAGGCAGATTTCCCTTATTCGTTCTCGACTGAAAAAACACATAAATAGCATGTAATATCTGAATCATTTTTACGGTGATTAGAAGAGGGCCCTGAAAAGTGGCCCTCTTTTTTTGTTAGCTTTGTTTCATGCTTTTAACAGATACGCATACCCATTTATATTATGAAACGGATGAAGTAAAGCAGGCGGCATTGCTTCAACGTTGTTTTGATCAGGGCATACACCGCCTTTTTCTGCCAAATGTAGATGTTGCATCCATCAGCAGGATTGATGAGTTGGTAAGCCGCTACCCGGAGAATTGTTTCGCCATGTCGGGTTTACACCCTTGTGAGGTTTCTGAAGATTATGCTACGGTACTGGCGGAGATTAAAGCCAGCATCCCTGCAAGGAAGATCTATGCAATCGGGGAAATCGGGATTGATCTGCACTGGGATAAAAGCACTTTGAAATATCAGCAGGAGGCATTTGCCGAACAGATAGGCTGGGCGAAGGAGATGGGCTTACCCATTGTGATCCATTGCCGCGAAGCATTTGATGAAGTGTTTGAAGTGCTGGAGCAGCATAAAGATGAAAAGTTATTCGGCATCCTACATTGCTTTACCGGGAATCTGGAGCAGGCAAAACGCTGTATAGACCTGGGTTTTTACCTGGGTATTGGGGGCGTGCTGACCTACAAAAAGGCAGGCCTGGATCTGGTGTTATATGACGTTCCGCTGGAACACCTGGTGCTGGAAACTGACAGCCCGTATCTGGCACCGGTACCCTTTAGAGGTAAACCGAATGAGAGCAGCTACCTGATCCATATTGCAAAGAAAGTAGCAGAGATTTATCAGCGCCCGCTTGAAGAAGTTGCCGAAATAACAACAGCGAATTCACGTAAAATATTTAACGTTTAACCACAGATGACGAAAATTCTGATCATCTATACCGGCGGTACCATTGGAATGGTTAATGATCCGCATAGCGGGACTTTAATACCTTTTGATTTTGGACAGATCCAGCAGAACGTACCCGAGCTTGCGCGTCTGAACTACGACCTGGAGGTTCATTCTTTTGATCCCATTCTGGACTCCTCCAATATGGACGCTTCCGTTTGGGTTGAACTGGTTCGTATCATTGAAAAGAACTACCATGCATTTGACGGCTTTGTCGTTCTACATGGCTCCGATACCATGGCTTACACGGCTTCCGCATTGAGTTTTATGCTGGAGAATCTGGCGAAGCCTGTGGTGTTGACCGGCTCGCAGCTACCGATTGGGGAGATTCGTACCGATGCGAAGGAGAACCTGATTACCGCACTTGAAATTGCCGCCACCAAGAAAAATGGGGCAGCAAGGGTGCCGGAGGTTTGTATTTGTTTCGACTACCAGCTCTTCCGCGGAAACCGCGCGATCAAATACAACTCTGAGAAGTTTGAAGCATTCCGTTCGCCCAACTACCCGAAACTCGCGGAAGCTGGCGTGCAGCTCACGTTTTTTAACAATTACATACAGAAGCCTTCAAAAGCAGAACTGCGGATTAACGATAAACTGAATACAAATATCGGTGTACTGAAATTGTACCCCGGGATTAGCAAGCAAGCGGTGGAGGCCATTACGACCTCTACGCTGGATGCCATTGTACTGGAGACTTTTGGCTCTGGAAATACGAGTACGGCACCGTGGTTTTTGAATTGCCTGCAGGAAGCTGCAGATCACGGCAAGATCATAGTCGACATTTCGCAGTGCCAGGGTGGGTCTGTGGAGCTTGGAAAATATGAAACAAGCAGGCGGCTGCAGCAGATGGGCATCTTGTGCGGGTATGACATGACATTCGAGGCCACCATAACTAAGCTGATGTTCTTGCTGGGCAAAGACCTGGATAAAGCAGAACTACGCACATTGATGGAGCAATCGCTGCGCGGAGAACTGAGCAGAACGGGTGTGATCTAGGTATCTATAGACTAAATGAGCAATAATCAGGGACATTATTATAATAAAGAAACAACCATGAAAATAGAACAGATTTATACCGGATGTCTTGCAGAGGCGGCTTACTACATTGAGAGCAATGGGGAAGCTGCGATCATCGATCCGCTGCGGGAAGTTGATGCTTATCTGCAGCGCGCAGAGAAAGACAACGCGAAGATCAAGTATATTTTCGAAACGCATTTTCATGCCGACTTCGTGTCCGGGCATGTGGATCTGGCGCTGCGCGCAAATGCAGCTATTGTTTACGGCCCGACTGCAGAGACGAACTTTAAAGCACATATCGCGGAAGACGGCGAGGTGTTTCAAATTGGAGACATTACCATTTCTGTACTGCATACGCCGGGGCATACCCCGGAATCGACCACTTATCTTTTGAAGGATGCATCGGGAAAACCATATTGCATCTTCACTGGTGATACTTTGTTTATCGGTGACGTTGGCAGGCCCGATCTTGCGCAGCAAGGGGAACTTACTGCAGCAGATATGGCAGGTACCTTATACGATTCTTTGCACAGTAAAATATTGGTGCTGCCAGATGACGTATTGGTGTATCCGGCACATGGTGCAGGTTCTGCCTGTGGTAAAAACATGAGCAAGGAAACCTTTGATACTTTGGGTAACCAGAAGCAGGTGAACTATGCCTTAAAAGCTGCCGATAAGGAAAGCTTTATACGCGAGGTAACGGATGGCATTTTGCCGCCGCCACAATACTTTGCTAAGAACGCGGCAATTAACAAGCAAGGTTACGCGCGTTTTGAACAAGTGATGGAAAAAGGACTGCAGGCACTTACACCGGAGGTGTTTGAAATGATGGCCAATGAAACTGGCGCACTGATTCTTGACGTACGCGATCCGCAGGTGTTTGCTAAAGGTTTTATACCTTCTGCTATAAACATTGGCCTGGGTGGGCAGTTTGCGCCCTGGGTGGGCAGTCTGATCACGGACCTTCAGCAGCCGATTCTCCTGGTTACGGAGGCAGACAAAGCGGAAGAAGCAATTACGCGCCTGAGCCGGGTAGGTTACGACAATACAATTGGTTACCTGGAAGGCGGTATGGATGCGTGGAAGGCTAGCGGTCGCGATGTGGATACCATTACGTCCATTTCGGCTACGGAATTTGAAAGCATTGCTGCATCTGATCCTTCGGTTAACGTACTGGACGTGCGCAAGCCTGGGGAGTACGCTTCGGAACACCTGGAGATGACACTGGCACGGCCATTGGACTACATCAACGACTGGACCCATGAAGTGAAGCCAGGAGCGCAATATTTCATCCACTGTGCAGGTGGTTACCGTTCGATGATTGCCGCTTCCATTCTGAAAGCAAGAGGTGTGGAGGATGTGATTGATATCGCCGGTGGCTATGCTGCTTTAAAAAATACAGGCTTACAGCGGACAGATTTTGCTTGTCCCTCTAAAGCCATGAACAGTTAAAAAACATATGGTAGATTACGATGTCCTGATTATAGGTGCCGGTCCGATTGGGATGGCATGTGCGATAGAAGCGAAGAAAGCAGGTTTAAGTTACGTGATTGTCGAGAAAGGGGCACTGGTGAATAGTTTGTACAACTATCCCGTGTTCATGACCTTCTTTTCCACTTCCCAGCGCCTGGAGATCGGTGATGTGCCATTTGTAAGTATCAATCCCAAGCCAAACCGGAATGAGGCGGTAGAATATTATCGCCGGGTGGCGGAAAAGTTCTCGCTGAACATCCATCTGTTTGAGCGCGTGGAGAAAGTTGAAAAAGCCGCAGATGGCTTGTTTGACATCCAGACCGCGAAGCGGAACTACCGTACCAAGTACGTAATTGTATCAACAGGCTTCTATGATGTGCCCGTATTGATGAACATCCCCGGAGAAGATTTACCTAAGGTTACCCATTATTATAAAGATCCGCACCTGTATGCATTTCAGCGCGTGGTGGTGGTCGGTGCAAATAACTCCTCCATTGATGCCGCACTGGAGACTTACCGGAAGGGGGCACAGGTCACGCTGGTGATCCGTGGAAAGGAGATTGGGTCTTATGTTAAATACTGGGTGCGTCCGGATATTGAGAACCGGATCAAAGAAGGCGAGATTAAAGTTTACTACGAATCTACGCTGCGATCGATAGAACCGGAATCGGTACACATCGATACGCCGGAGGGACCGGTGGTGCTGGAGAATGATTTCGTGATAGCCACCACAGGTTATACGCCTGATTTCAAACTGCTGAAGAATCTTGGCCTGGAGCTATCGGGAGATGCGGCGAATTGTCCGGTTTACAACCCAGAGACCATGGAAAGCAGTACGAAAGGTTTTTACCTTGCCGGTGTGGTTTGCGGCGGTATGGACACCCATAAGTGGTTTATCGAAAACTCGAGGGTGCATGCGGTGCAGATCTTCGAGCACATCAGGAGCCTGCAAAGCTAAAATCCGGCTGGGCACTGCTTAAATCCTGCGCGCTACGGCGGTTGTCGGGAATTAAGGCGGGCATATAAATGATTTTAGCTAAGTTTGCACAAACATTTCAACACCTGAATGCCGGGAATAAATCAAATTAAACAACCTATAGCTGCGGATATCAGTGCCTTTGAAGAGAAATTCAAAGCTTCCATGCACAGTGATGCCCCGCTTTTAGATCGCATTACCCATTATATTGTTAAGCGCAAAGGGAAGCAGATCAGGCCTATGTTTGTTTTTTTTGCCGCCAAACTTTGCGGCGGGATCCTGGAATCTACCCATCGGGGTGCAGCGCTAGTGGAGTTGTTGCATACCGCTACACTCGTGCATGATGATGTGGTGGATAACGCTTATGAGCGCCGGGGCTTTTTCTCTATCAACGCTTTGTGGAAGAATAAAATTGCAGTACTGGTGGGCGACTACCTGCTGGCGAAAGGTTTATTGCTATCCGTGAACAACAATGAGTTCAGATTGCTTCAGATCGTTTCAGAAGCTGTGAAGCAGATGAGCGAAGGGGAGTTGCTGCAGATTGAAAAGGTGCGGAAGATGGATATCAGTGAAAGCCTGTACTTCGACGTCATCCGGCAGAAGACGGCATCACTTATCGCTTCATGCTGTGCATGCGGTGCAGCATCGGCCGGCGCGGACGAGGCGACAGTTGAAAAAATGCGGTTATTTGGTGAAAAAGTGGGTATTGCCTTTCAGATAAAAGATGATACTTTTGACTTCGGTACCGACAATGTAGGGAAACCTCTTGGCATTGACATCAAAGAAAAGAAGGTGACACTTCCACTGATCTATGCACTGAACCGTGCAGACCGGTCTGAGAAGAAGCGGATCATTAACCTGGTGAAGAACCATCAGGATGATCCGAAGAAGATTGCGGAGATCATCGACTTTGTAAATGCCAAGGAAGGGGTGCACTATGCGAATCAGAAAATGCTGGAATACCAGCAGGAAGCCTTCGACATCCTTTACACCTTTGAAGCAGGTGAGGCCCGTACGGGTTTGGAGCAGCTGGTTCGCTACACTACAGAGCGAAAAAAATAACAGCCTTTATGGACCATGCATAACATCAATATAAAAGAACTTGCTAAGTCGTTAAACCTATCTACATCTACCGTTTCCAGGGCGTTCAGAGATAACAGCGATATCAACAAGGCTACAAAAGAGCGTATTCTGGCGAAGGCAAAGGAATTAAACTACCAGCCCAACCATTATGCGAGTAATCTGCGCGAGCAGCGTAGCAGAACCATCGCCGTTATCGTTCCGGAACTTGCCAATAACTTCTTCTCACAAGCCATTCATGGTATTGAGCGCGTTGCGCGCGAAAAAGGCTACCATATCCTGATCTTCGCTACCGAAGATGAATATGAAAAAGAGGTGTCTTTTATCCGCCACTTGCATAACGGCCGGGCAGATGGCATCATCATGTCGGTTTCTGGCGAAGCGAACGACCATACCTACCTGGACGAGCTTGCGGAAAAACGCTTGCCACTGGTGTTCTTCGACAGGGTGTATGAAGATATCATTACGCCGAGGGTAATCACCAATGACTACAACAGCAGCTTCTCTGCAGCAAAGCACCTGATTAAGCAGGGTTGTACCCGTATTGCTTACCTGGTGATCAACAAGAACCTTTCTATTGGTAAAACCAGGATGCAGGGTTACCTGGATGCACTGGAGGAATTTAACATCCCTTATGATGATAAGCTGGTTATTGATTGCACCAACAGCTACCGTAAGAACAACACCATTCTGAAGAATATGCTAAGCAAGGTTAAACCCGACGGTGTATTTACATCGGTAGAACGTCTGGCTTTTGCAACCTACTATGCCTGTTACGACCTCAACATTTCCATTCCTAATGATCTGAAGGTTATCGGCTTCTCCAGTCTGGAGATTGCACCACTTCTGAATCCATCACTTACGACCATTACACAGCCTGCAACCAAGATCGGAATTGAAGCAGCACTGCTTTTGTTCAAGCTGCTTGAAGCACCTGAAACGGTCGACCTGAACTGCCAGATTGTGCTGGACTCAACGCTGGTGAAAAGGAACTCTACAGCACTTAAATCCTGATTAAGAAATTGGTCTTTTTAGGTTAAGAAATCGACAAACTTTATTGCCGAAAATCGGAAAACGCGCAGAATTTCGGGGCTGAAAATCCCGGGTTCAGAAATATGTCGCCTATTCTTCGGGAACGATCCCGGTAACGTTCCCGAAATTTCACGTGCTTTAGCCTTAGTGTACGTTTAACACCATGTATTGCTTATTTATTTTGTAAGGCTTTGACGGTCAAACAAATGCAGGTTTGTTTGTGTGATTTTAAAATTTGACAATAAGTACATCTGCTCAAAATTTCCCGGTTTTGACGTATAAAATATTGCGTAGAAATAATTTCTAGTATAAAATTTTGAATTCTGATGCTTGAATGTAAATTTACTGCGATTGTATACACACTAAGTGTTAACTAAATATATCACCATAAAAACGAGTCCAAAATATGAAAGTATTTTACGTCATGAAGTCTTGCTTACTGTTGCTGTTTCTTTTTGCAGCAGTTACAGTACAAGCACAAACCGGTACACTTTCCGGTAAAGTTTTAGATGAAACCGGTCAGGGTTTGCCAGGTGCTTCGGTTCAGATCAAGAGTCTGAATAAAAGTACCTCTACAGATCCGGACGGTAATTTCCGTATCACCGGATTGGCGAACGGCGCGGTGACCATCACCGTAAGTTACATCGGTTATACCCCTTTTGATCAGGCGGTAACCATTTCTGGTAACACAACGACAAACATTAACCTTAAGCCTGACGCGCAGAACCTGAATGAGGTTGTAGTAATCGGTTACGGTACTGCTGAGAAAAAGAACCTTACTGGTTCAATCACAACAGTAGGGGCTAAGGATTTCCAAAAAGGTACAGTTACCACACCTGAGCAGTTGATTCAGGGTAAAGTAGCTGGTGTAAACATCGTGAACAACGGCGGTACACCAGGTGGTGGTAGCGTGATCCGTATTCGTGGTGGTGCATCCTTAAATGCAAGTAATGATCCATTGATCGTTATTGACGGTGTACCATTGAGTGGCAACTCTATTGGTAACGCTGCAAATCCGCTTGCATTGATCAACCCGAATGACATTGAAACTTTCACCGTGTTAAAAGATGCGAATGCAACTGCAATTTACGGTTCACGAGCTTCAAACGGTGTTATCTTGATTACCACTAAGAAAGGTGGTTCAGGTGCACCAGAGATTAACTTCGTAACCAACAACTCTATTGCAACCGTTGCGAAGAAAGTAGATGTACTTTCTCCTGCACAGTTCCGCGAATATGTGAACGCAAATGGTAATGACACGCAGAAAGCTTTACTTGGTGCTTCGAACACCGATTGGCAGGATGAGATTTACCAGAATGCTTTTACTACAGATAACAACTTAAGTATTGCTGGTAAATTCCAGGGTGTGCCTTACCGCGTATCCGGTGGTTACCTGGATCAGCAAGGTACTTTGATCACAGACCGTTTAAAACGTGCTACTGGTGCAATTACCATCAGCCCAACTTTATTTGATAACCACTTAAAGGTAGATTTAAACTTAAAAGGATCATTAACAAACAGTCACTTCGCAAATAGCGGTGCTATTGCTGCAGCAATCCAGTTTGATCCAACACAACCTGTTTACGCTGACAACCAATTTGGTAACTACTTCGAGTGGACACAAGGTGCAGTACCAAATCCAAATGCGCCAAGAAACCCGGTTTCTTTAATCCGTTTGAACAACAATAACGGTAAAACAGAAAGAAGTATCGGTAACATCCGTTTAGACTACTCTTTCCATTTCTTGCCTGAACTACACGCGAACTTAAACTTAGGTTATGATGTGTCTAAAGGTTACGGCAGAATCAGCATCCCTACATTTGCAGCACAGTCGTTTGCAACGGAAGGATCAAGATCTCAGTCTTTGAGCGAAGAAACCAACAAAATTGCCGAGTTCTACTTGAACTATGCAAAGAACGTAGGCATCAGCCGTATTGATGCGACTGCAGGTTACGGTTACTATGACAATGCAACGACTGGTTACAATTTTCCAAGCTACCGTGCAACTGGTGCTGTTCAAACCACTCCGGTTTTCCCATTCGGTGTTGAGCAGAACAAATTGCTTTCTTACTATGGAAGGTTAGTTTATACTTTGAATGATAAGTATATCTTATCAGGTACCATGCGTGCGGATGCTTCTTCGAAGTTCTCGCAGGATAACCGTTGGGGTTATTTCCCTTCTGTAGGTTTAACCTGGAGAGTGATCGGTGAAAACTTCCTTAAAGACAGCAAAGTGCTTTCGGACTTGAAACTTAGATTAAGCTACGGTCAGACGGGTAACAAAGACGGTATCGGAAACTACGATTACCTTGCTAAATACTACGCGAACAGCAACACTGGTCAGTACCAATTGGGTAATGTTTTCTATAACTACTACACACCAGCGGCATACGATCCTGACTTGAGATGGGAATCGACAACCACTTACAATGCTGGTATCGACTATGGTTTTGCTGGTGGCAGAATCTCTGGTAGCGTAGATGCTTACTATAAAGAAACCAAAGATCTTTTAAGCACCATCAACATTCCGGTAGGAACAAACTTCAGTAACTTGTTGACTACAAACGTAGGTAACATGGAAGTAAAAGGTATTGAGGCGAACATTAACTTCGCAGCAATCCAGTCAGAAAACCTGAACTGGGACTTCGGATTCAACCTTGCTTATAACAAGAGAAAAGTAACCAACCTGACGCTTAACCCAGATCCGGGATCTAAAATCGGAGCAGGTAACATCGCAGGTGGTACCGGTACGACCTTAAAATACAATGCTGTTAACCAGGTTCCAGGCGCATTCTTCGTTTACCAACAAGTTTATGACTCAAATGGTCTTCCTTTAGAAGGTGTTTACGCAGACCGTAATGAAGATGGTGTGATCAACACCAGCGATCAATACTTCTACCAGTCACCTGATCCAAGACTTACATTAGGTTTCAACACCGCATTGAGCTACAAAAAATGGACAGTGAGCACTGTTTTGAGAGCAAACTTCGGCAACTATGTATATGATAACGTAAGCTCTAACTTAGGTATCAGAAGCAATGTTTTGAGTCCAAGTGGCATTCTGAACAACACTGGTTCAGACTTCCTGAACACAGGCTTTACCCAGGTACAGTATTTGAGCGATTACTACATTAAAAATGCCTCTTTCCTGAAAATGGATAACGTAGGACTTTCATACAATGTAGGTAAGCTATCTGCAAACAGAAACACTACTTTACGTATTTCTGCAAACGTTCAGAATGTATTCGTGATCAGCGATTACGAAGGTTTAGATCCAGAATTACCTTCAGGTATTGACTACAATTTATATCCAAGACCAAGAACGTACACCTTAGGTTTAAATGTTGGTTTTTAATCAGAAATTAGAAATGAAAAATTTATATAAAATAGCAGTGCTATCGGGCTTGTTCCTCATGTCACTAAATGCTTGCAAGAAAGAAGACTTCAACTTAACGCCAACCAATGATGTAACTTCTAAAGAAGTTTACAACACTCCGGAAGGCTATAAAAATGGACTTGCTAAACTTTACGCAGGTTACGCATTAACCAGTGCGCAAGGGTCTGACGCGAGTGATATCGGTGGATTGGATGCAGGTTTTGCAGATTTCCTTAGACTTTACTGGACAGCGCAGGAATTACCAACAGACGAGGCGATTTGTTCCTGGGGTGATGTTGGTATTCCGGAACTTGATAACTCAACCTGGGCAGCGGATAACGTTTTCCTTAGAGGTTTGTATTCAAGAAGCGTAATCCACATTACTTTCATCAACGAGTTTTTACGTGAAAGCACGCCTGAGAAATTAGCGGAGCGTGGTATTACTGGTCAGCAAGCGACTGATATTCAAAGATACCGTGCTGAAGGTCGTTTCTTAAGAGCGTTCCAGTACTGGGTATTGATGGATAATTTTGGAAATCCACCATTTGTGACCGAAGCAGATGCGATAGGTAAAACGCCACCTAAACAAATCACCAGACCGGAATTGTTCAAATTCGTAGAGTCTGAGTTGTTGGCGATAGAAGCAGATCTGGCTGAGCCACGTGCAAACGAATACGGTCGTGCAGACAAAGGCGCTGCATGGGCTTTACTTGCGAGAGTATATCTGAATGCTGAAGTATATGCGGGTACTCCAAAATTCACGGAAGCAATCACGTATTCCAGCAAAGTAATAAATGCAGGTTATGCTTTAAAAGCAGAATACAAAGACCTGTTTAACTATGCGAACGAGACAAACAACCCAGAATTAATTTTATCCATCAACTATGATGGTTTAAGAGGAACAAACTTCGGTGGTACCACTTACCTGATCAACGCAGCGGTAAACCCCGCAATGGATCCTGCATCATTTGGCGTGCCGAATGGCGGATGGGCTGGTAACAGATCACGTCAGAATCTTCCCGCGTTGTTCCCGGATACTAAAGGAACTGCAGATAAAAGAGCAATGTTCTTCGGTACGAAAGCTACGGTAGATGAGATCGGCACGTTTACAGACGGTCTTGCAGTAACTAAGTTCAGAAACGTAGATGCGCAAGGTAAAGCAGCACCATCTTTAAACGGCACATTCAGTTCAGTGGATTTCCCATTGTTCCGTCTTGCGGAGCAGTACCTGATCTACGGTGAAGCGGTTGCCCGCGGTGGTAACGGCGGTACAACTGCACAAGCCATCACATACGTGAATGCGCTTCGTACCCGTGCTTATGGCAATACTTCTGGTAATGTAAACAGCATCTCGACAAACTTCTTCATCGATGAGCGTGCGAGAGAACTATACTGGGAAGGTCACCGTCGTACTGACCTGGTACGTTACGGCAGATTTACTGGTGGCAACTATTTATGGCCATACAAAGGCGGTGATAAGTCAGGTAAAGCAATCGCTGAAACCCGTAACATCTATCCGATTCCTACTGCGGATTTAATTGCAAATCCAAACTTAGTTCAGAACCCAGGTTATTAATTATAAGATCTTAAAAATATATGAAAGCAAATATCTTAAAATCTGTAGCAGTGGGCCTGATGGTGCTCTCGCTATGGTCTTGTAAAAAAGATGAAGATAGAATCATTTCCGACGCTACGCCGGCGGGAACACTTAGCGCATCTGCAACAAGCGTAAACTTGAACATCGCAGGTGCTGCAAATACAGCAGTAACCTTCACGTTCCCTGCAGCAACCGTTACCGGCTATCAAATTCCGGTGACCAGTACCCTGCAGTTTGCCCTTAAAGGTGCCAACTTCGTGAATGCGAAAGAAACGGTGCTGTCGACAACCACATACAGTGCTACGGTTGCGGAATTGAACAAGATGCTACTGAGCCTTGGCGCAACCATCGGCGCACCTGCAGAGATGGAAGTGCGTTTGAAATCTGCTCCAGCTGCAAACGCTGCAACTTACTCCAATGTGGTTACCATTAGCGGAACGCCATACTTAGCTTCTGCATGGGTTTATGCACCGGGTGCATACCACGGATGGAGCTTTGATACGGTAGATAGCTTAGTTTCTTTAACCGGTAACGGCATTTACGAAGCGGTGATCAATATGCCTGCAGACAAGCTGATGTTTAAAATCACGCCTAAGAAAGCCTGGGATGTTGCATACGGTGATGGTGGCGGCGATGCGCTGAGCACGACCGGTGGAGACATCAATGCTGGAACGCCTGGGTTGAAGAAAATCACGGTTGACCTAAACAAGAACACTTACAAGATTGAAAAAGCGGATTCATGGGGTCTTATCGGTGATGCTACTCCAGGTGGCTGGGATAACGATACCGACCTGAAGTTCATCAACGACGGAAAAGGTCTTTGGAAACTTACGGTAAACCTTAAAGTAGGTGAAATTAAGTTCCGTTTGAATGATGCCTGGGATACTAACCTTGGCGGTGCAGACGGCAAGTTAACCAATGGTGGTGACAACATTAAAGTTGCTACAGCTGGAAACTACACCATCACATTGGATACGGTAGAAAAAACCTATACCATCGTGAAAAACTAAAAAATACCTGCCCTGCAAATGATCCATTTGCAGGGCTTATTTTCTTCAAACAACGCTCATTACACAAGAATTCAACATCAATAAAACTGCTAAATGAGAAATCTTTTTACCTCGTTACTATTAGTCGCTTCGCTCCAGGTTTTTTCCCAGGTTCCTAAACTCGAAAGGGTAGAACCCATGTCATGGTGGGTAGGCATGCACAACCCGAAATTACAGCTGCTGGTACACGGCGATCAAATTGCCGATGCCACCGTACAGCTCAACTACCCTGGTGTGTCGCTCGTTAAAGTTAACAAGGTAGAAAATCCAAACTACTTGTTCCTGGACCTGGAGATCAGTTCAGCAGCGAAAGCGGGCAAGTTCCCCATTACTTTTACGCAAAAAGGGAAGAAAACCCTTAGCTATACTTACGTGCTGAACAACCGGGATCAAACGCCTGGGCGTATTCAGCCGGTGACCAGCAAAGACCTTATTTACCTGCTTATGCCTGACCGTTTCGCCAATGGCGATCCATCTAACGATGTGGTTAAAGGCCTACAGGAAACCAAACTAAACCGCGACTCCATGTATTACCGCCATGGGGGCGATATTCAGGGTGTAATCAACAACCTTGACTATTTTAATGATCTTGGCGTTACCGCCATCTGGATGACTCCAGAAATTGAAAATGACATGAAGCAAGCCTCTTACCACGGCTATGCTGCTACCGATAACTATAAGATCGATCCGCGATACGGCACCAATGCGCTGTACAAAACCTATGTGGAAAAAGCACATGCAAAAGGATTGAAAGTTATTAAAGACATCGTACATAACCATATCGGCACGGGTCACTACACCTATAAAGATATGCCCATGAAAGATTGGTTAAATCAATGGCCAGCCTATACACAAACCAACTACCGCGATCAGCCGGTAATGGATATACATGCTTCAGAGGCAGACAAGAAGCGCATGCTTGATGGCTGGTTCGTGCCATCCATGCCCGATCTGAACCACAGAAATCCATATGTTCAGAACTACCTTACACAGAACCACATCTGGTGGATCGAGTATGCTGGAATCGATGGACTGCGCTTAGATACTTACCCGTACAACGACGGCGAATACATGGCCGACTGGGCACTGAAAGTTAAAGCAGAATTCCCAACCTTGTCGATCTTCGGCGAGACCCTGGTGAATTCAGCAGCTTCACAATCCTACTTCACTGGCGGCAACACCAGCAACCGCGGTATGGATACCAACCTGCCAGGCATCACAGATGCGGTATTAAAAGATGCCATCTATGAAGCGCTAAATGGCAAACCAGGATGGACCGACGGCATCTTCCGTTTATATTCAACCCTTGCGCAAGACTTCCTTTATAAAGATCCATCAAGCAATGTTGTGTTTATGGACAACCATGATATGAGTCGTTTTTACTCCATGGTAAACGAAGACCTCAACAAATACAAAAGTGGGATGGCCATGTTGTTAACTTTGCGGGGTATCCCTCAAATCTACTACGGTACAGAGATTCTGATGAAGAACTACTCTAATCCGGACGGCCTTGTCCGTTCTGATTTTCCGGGTGGATGGAAAGCTGATAAAGTCAACAAATTCACAAAGGCAGGTAGAACTGAAAATGAAAATCAGGCCTTTGATTTTGTAAGCACCCTTGCAAAATACCGTAAAAGCAGTGCGGCCCTAACCACGGGTAAGCTCATGCAGTTTATTCCTGAAGATGGTTTGTTCGTGTACTTCAGATATGCGGAAGACAACAAGAAAACAGTTATGGTGATCGTGAATTCAGAAGACAAAGCTAAATCGCTGAAAACTGCACGATTTGCAGAGCGCATCCAAACGGCAACTGCTGTAACCAACATCATCACAGGAGAGAAAATCGATAACATCAACACCATAAATATCCCAGCCAGCAATACCCTGGTTTTAGAACTTAATTAATGAATATCCACACTGATAAAATAGGATGCCTTTTCGATCTTGATGGCGTCCTTGTAGATACCGCTGTATACCATTACAAAGCCTGGAAAGCACTGGCAAACCGTCTGGGTTTCGACTTTACCGAAGCACAAAATGAACACCTTAAAGGTGTGAACCGCATGCGCTCCCTGGAGATGATCCTCGATTGGGGCGGCGTTTCCAAAAACGAAGAAGAGCAACTGGAACTTGCAGCAGGTAAAAACGAAGAGTACGTAGAAATGATCAGCAAGATGACCGCTGAAGAGGTGTTGCCAGGCACGCTACAACTGCTGGAGCAGTTGAAAGCCGCAGGCATCAAAATCGCCTTAGGCTCTGCGAGCAAAAACTCAGGACTGATCCTGGAAAGAACAAACCTTGCACATTACTTCGATGCCATCGTAGATGGTAATCATGTTACCGCTTCCAAGCCTGATCCGGAAGTCTTCCTGAAAGGCGCAGCAGCAATAGGCCTCGAGCCTGCACACTGCATCGTGTTTGAAGATGCACAGGCGGGCGTGCAAGCCGCGATAAACGGTGGGATGAAAGTAGTCGGCGTAGGCCAGCAGAACAACCTGCAAGGGGCGAACATCGTCGTAAAAGACCTTTCAGAAATCTCCGTAACACAAATCATTGACCTGGTAAACGACAAAGTATAAGAACTGCGCCGAAGCACAGCTTGCATTTAAAGCAGCGGCTCAGGGCTAAACATATTAAATACGAATGAAAAATTACATCAAACCAAGCGAGTGGAATATAGTAGAGGAAGGTTTTGATCCTCATTTAAATAAAATATCAGAAAGCTTATTCAGCATCGGCAACGGCCGCATGGGCCAGCGCGCCAATTTTGAAGAGGCTTATACTGGAGATACCCTTCAGGGCAATTACGTTGCCGGCGTTTACTACCCGGATAAAACCAGGGTAGGCTGGTGGAAAAATGGTTACCCGGATTACTTTGCTAAAGTTTTAAATGCAGCAAACTGGATCGGCATCGACATCAAAGCCGATGGCGAAACACTGGACCTGAACACCGCTAAAGTGCGCGATTTTAAGCGTGTGCTGAACATGAAAGCCGGTTACCTGGAACGTTCATTTACAGCAGAGCTGCAATCAGGTAAGGTGCTGCGTGTAATTTCTAAACGTTTCTGCAGCATCGCTGATGATGAGTTGGCAGCAATTCGTTACGAGGTTGTTGCGCAGAACTTCAGCGGTACTTTAACCATCACCACGGCCATAGACGGCGATGTAAAGAACCAGGATTCCAACTATGATGAAAAGTTCTGGGAAGAAGTAAGCAAGGGCTTCCAGGCAGAGACCGCCTACATCACTTTAAGAACAAAAAAGACAAACTTTGAAGTTTGCACGGCAACCAACACGCAGATACAGCTGAACAACAAAGCGGTAGGAGCGAAGGCAGCGCCAATAGAAAAAGAAAAATACATTGCTTCAGCGATTGAACTGCCAGTTGAAGCTGGTGACACCGTTACCATCTATAAATACGCAGCCAACGTTTCTTCACAGAACTACGATAAAGCAGCACTTCAGGGCGCCGCAACTGCGGCTATTGCGCGAGCAGTAGAAGCTGGTTTCGATGCTTTGTTCGAAGCACAAGTTGCAGCCTGGGCAAACAAATGGGAAGAGGGTGATATCCTGATTGAAGGTGACGTTGCTGCACAGCAAGCCATCCGCTTCAACATCTTCCAATTGAACCAGACCTATACTGGTAAAGATGCCAGATTGAACATCGGGCCGAAAGGTTTTACCGGCGAGAAGTACGGGGGTTCCACTTACTGGGATACCGAAGCTTATTGCATTCCTTTCTACCTGGCCACAGCGCCACAGGAAGTTGCGAAGAACCTGCTTGTTTACCGCCACAATCAACTGCAGAAAGCCATTGAGAACGCAGAGAAGTTAGGCTTCAAAGATGGTGCAGCGCTTTACCCGATGGTAACCATGAACGGTGAGGAGTGCCACAACGAGTGGGAGATTACTTTTGAAGAGATCCACAGAAACGGAGCCATCGCTTTCGCGATCTACAACTACATCCGCTACACAGGTGATGCAAGTTACCTGGCATCCCACGGACTGGAAGTGCTGATCGGCATTGCACGCTTCTGGAAACAACGTGTGAACTGGAGCGCTGAGAAAAACAAATTTGTAATTCTTGGGGTAACCGGTCCAAACGAATACGAAAACAACATCAACAACAACTGGTACACCAACAAACTTGCGGCTTGGTGCATGCGCTATGCGAAAGAAGCTGCAGAATTGGTGAAAGCAGAAGACGCATCAAGATATGAAGCGATCCTTAAGCAAGTGAACTTCAACACTCAGGAGTTTGAAGACTGGACCAGCATTGCAGACCAGATGTACTATCCATATGATGAAAAAGCAGGGGTGTTCCTGCAGCAGGATGGCTACATGGACAAGGAGCAGATGCTTGTTTCTGAACTACCAGCAGCAGACCGTCCATTGAACCAGAAATGGAGCTGGGACAGGATCTTAAGGTCGTGTTTCATCAAGCAGGCAGACGTACTTCAGGGTATGTACTTCTTCGAAGATGAGTTCGACACGGAAACCCTTGAACGCAACTTCAAGTTCTACGAATCCCGTACCGTTCATGAAAGCTCACTTTCGCCATGTGTACACAGTATTCTTGCTGCCCGCTTAAGTGACGAAGAAAAAGCGTACGAGTTCTACCTGCGTACAGCACGCCTGGATCTGGACGATTACAACAACGATACCGAAGACGGCTTGCACATTACTTCTATGGCAGGTACCTGGATGAGCATTGTGGAAGGATTTGCCGGCATGAAAGTGCGCGATAATAAACTTCAGTTTAATCCATTTTTACCGAGTCAATGGCAATCGTTCTCCTTTAACATTGGTTTCAGAGGTACACAACTGAAAATCAAAATCAGCAGTGCCGAGCTTTCCATCACCAACAACAGCAGCGAAACTGTTGCCGTAAGTGTATTTAATGAAACATTTGACATCGCGCAGGGCGAGAAAAAGATATCTTTAAAAGCACTAAGCCTGTGAGGAAATTAAAATATTTAGTACTTATGACCATGATGTCTGCAACTGGCCTTGAATATGCAAACGCACAAAGCAAGGACAAACTGATGATCTACCAAATGTTGCCAAGGGTATTCAGCAACACCAATTCGCAGAATATCCCCTTCGGTACCATTGAACAGAATGGTAGTGGTAAATTTAACGACATCAATCAAAAAGCAATCGACGGGATCAAAGAGCTGGGCATTACCCACGTCTGGTATACCGGCGTCATTGCCCATGCAAGTCTTACTGATTACAGCAAGTACGGCATTCCAACAGCTGATGCCGATGTGGTTAAAGGCAGGGCAGGTTCTCCGTACGCCATCCGCGACTACTATGATGTAGACCCGGACCTGGCCGTGGACGTGAAAAACCGCATGAAGGAATTCGAAGCTTTATTGCAAAGGACCCACAAGAACGGCCTGAAAGTAATCATCGACTTTGTGCCGAATCATGTGGCCAGAAGTTATAAATCCATCGCCAAGCCGGCGAAGGTGATCGACTTCGGAGCGCAGGATGATAAATCCGTTGCTTACCACCCGCGTAATGACTATTACTATGTGCCGGGGAAAGATTTCGTGGTGCCAACAGACAGCAATACCAACGATGGATTAGCCAGCCTTAAAGACGGTAAATTTGCGGAAAGCCCTGCGAAAGCAACTGGAAACAACGTTTTCTCTGAAGCACCAAGCAAGAATGATTGGTATGAAACGGTAAAACTGAACTACGGGGTAGATAATCAGAACAGCAGCAAAACCTACTTTGATCCCATTCCACCCGTGTGGAACAAAATGCGTGACATCCTGGTTTACTGGAGCAATAAAGGTGTAGATGGTTTCCGTTGCGATGTTGCCGAGATGGTACCTGTTGAATTCTGGAACTGGGTAATCCCGGAGTTGAAGAAAGTAAAACCTTCATTGGTGTTCATTGGTGAAGCTTATGACCCTACTGCATACGAAACCTACCTGACAAAAGGCAAGTTCGATTACCTATATGATAAAGTAGGCCTGTATGATGGTTTAAAGCGCTTAATGCGCAATGAGCAAGATGCTAAAACTGCAGACATTGATCATGTGTGGCAAGTGGAAAGCGCAAATTTTGGCAACAAGATGCTGCGTTTCCTGGAGAACCACGATGAAGAGCGCATTGCCTCGAAGGCTTTTGCCGGCGATCCGATGTTAGCTGTTCCGGCGATGGTTGTATCTGCTACCTTATCCGGCGGCCCGGTGATGTTATATTCCGGACAGGAAGTTGGGGAGAAAGCAGAAGGCATTTCCGGTTTCAGCGGTGATGACGGACGTACCACCATCTTCGATTACTGGGGCGTACCTGCATTGCAGCAATGGGTAAATAACGGCAAGTATGATGGCGCTTTATTAAGCGACAGTCAGAAAGCACTGCGTGCATTTTACAGCAAACTCTTTAAAATTGCAGGTAAGTCTGATGCCATCATCAATGGTAAGCACTATAACTTCCCGTTAGGGCACGACAGTCGTGGTTATGCATACCTAAGGTACACGGAAAAAGAGCGTATGCTTATCGTGGTGAACTTCGACCGGGCGCAAAGCCTGGAGCGCGAGATCAACATTCCTGCGGAGTTGTTGTCGGGTACAAAACCTGCTTCAGCAACAGAACTGCTGAACGGTGCCGCCGTTCAAATCAATGATCAAACAATTCGTGTGAAGGTAGCACCTTCCGCGGCTCAAATTATCAAATTCTAACATCTTATATGGAACAAGTTAGCCAAAAACAAGTATCCTCAAAACCCCGCCTAAGTAAGCTACAGATCTTTAACATGAGTATGGGCTTTTTCGGAATCCAGTTCGGTTTTGCATTGCAGAACGGAAATGCTTCCAGAATCCTCCAGACCTTCGGTGCGGATGTTGAGCATTTATCTTTGTTTTGGCTAGCTGCCCCATTAACAGGCATGATCGTGCAGCCCATCATCGGGCATTATAGCGATCGTACCTGGAACCGGTTCGGCAGAAGACGTCCGTATTTCATGATCGGTGCCCTGCTTACGGCAATTGCACTGATCTTGATGCCCAACTCGGCGGTACTTGCCGGACTCCTCCCCCCAATTATTATTGGTGCAGGTATGCTGATGATTATGGATGCTTCCATAAATGTGGCAATGGAGCCCTTCCGTGCGCTGGTAGGTGATAAGCTTCCTGAAAGTCAGCGGAGCTATGGCTTCTCCACGCAAACCTTCCTGATTGGATCAGGTGCCATTGTGGGTTCCTGGCTGCCGTACATCCTTTCGGAGTATGTCGGCGTATCTAAAGTGGCTGTAGAAGGGCAAATCCCCAACAACGTCATCTACTCCTTTTACGTCGGTGCCGCAGTGCTTATTGCCACTATCCTTTGGACCGTGATCACCACCAGAGAATATTCACCGGAAGAAATGGAAAGTCACCACGCGACCCCTATACAGGAAGAGCAACACGGCTTAATCACCATCTTCAAGGACTTCAAAAACATGCCACTTACCATGAAACAACTTGGTGTCGTGCAGTTTTTCTCCTGGTTTGCATTGTTCTCCATGTGGGTTTTCACCACACCAGCAGTCGCCCAACACATCTATAAGGTTACCCCGGGTGATACGACTTCTGCGCAATTCGCAGATGCAGCAAACTGGGTGGCATTCCTGTTCGGAATTTACAACGGGATTTCTGCCGTTTACGCACTGATCTTACCCTGGATTGCAGACAAAACCAGTCGCAAGATTGCCCACGCTTTCTCCCTGGTTTGTGGCGGTGCCGGACTCCTGTCCATCTACTTCATCACCAATCCGGATCATTTGATCTTTTCCATGATCGGAATCGGCCTGGCCTGGGGAAGTATCCTCTCGATGCCTTACGCCATCCTTTCCAGCTCTATTCCGGCGCGGAAGATGGGTGTGTACATGGGGATCTTTAACTTCTTCATCACCATGCCGCAGATTGTGAATGGCTTTTTCGGTGGTATGATTGTAAAGCGTTTCTACAATGGCGAAGCGATTTACGCGATTGTACTTGCCGGTATCTTCATGATTTTAGGTGCCATTTCTGTACTCTACATCCAAAATAATAAAGAAAAGATTTAATGAAAAAACTTTCCTGTTCGCTGCTTATCCTCTGGATAATGGCTTCCGCATGCCGTAAAAGTAATCCTGAGGAGCAAGTGATTGATCCTGTGCAAGAGCCAGTTACCGCTTCTGCGGGATTGATTTCAACATCAGCAACCTTCCCGAAATCCGATGAGGCATTCGTGTTAACTTTCGATGCTGCGAAGGGGAACAAAGCCCTTCAGGGTAAATCCACGGAGGTCTACCTTTATGCCGGATTGATTACCGACAAGAGTGCTAACCTTAGCGACTGGAAGTATGTGAAAAGCCCTGCTTTTAACACTGCGGATCCGGCGGTCAAAATGAAAGCTGCAGGTCCAGATAAATACGAGATCAGCATCAGTCCGCGGACCTTCTTTGGCGTGCCTGCGGCAGAAAAGATCCTGGGTATGGTGATGCTGTTTAAAACCGCGGATGGGCAGCTGGTTAGTAGAAACGCCGATGGCTCAGATATCTACCTTCCACTGTACAACAATGGGCAATTTGCCTTGAAGCTAACTTCACCGGAGCTGAGTGCCACAGCGGTGCCGGTGCCAGTGGTGAATGTTACCGCGATCGGACAGGAGTTGTACGTTTCTGGTGCGGCTTCTATGGCGGCCGACCTGCGTTTGCTGCTCAACAATGAGGCTTTTGCTACCGCTCCAAATGCCACTGCAATTGCGGGCAGAGTTAAGGTAACAAAGGGCGGCGTACAGAAAATTACCCTGGAGGGCAACGCAAATGGAATAAAACTTACAACAACAATTGAACTGATTGCCACAGAGACAGCTCAGGTAGCAGCACTACCCGCAGGTGCTAAAGACGGCGTAGTCTTCCTGAATGGCGGCACTTCTGCAATATTAACCCTCACTGCTCCGGAAAAAAGTAATGTGTATGCCCTTGGCAGCTTCAACGGCTGGCAAGCAGGCGCAAGCATGATGAAGAAAACGCCTGACGGCAAGAAGTGGTGGTTGCAGCTAGATGGTTTGGATGCAAACAAAGCCTACACTTACCAGTTTCTGGTAGATGGAAACCTCAAAGTTGCCGATCCATATTCGGAAGTCGTACTCGATCCTGACAACGACCAGTACCTTTCCGGTGCGCAGCTTTCCGGACTTCCAGACTATCCGGCAGGGCAAACAAGCGGTATCGTCAGCGTGATGCAGGCAAACCGGCCATCATATACCTTTAAGAACAAAGCTTTCAACAGACCGGAAAAGAACAAGCTGGTTATTTATGAACTGCACCTGCGTGATTTCCTGAAAAGCAACAATTACAATACACTTACCGATACCTTGGATTACCTGACGAAACTGGGTGTAAACGCCATTGAGCTGATGCCCGTGAACGAGTTTGAAGGCAACTCCAGCTGGGGTTACAATACATCTTTTCACTTTGCGCCAGATAAGTACTACGGTAGCAAGCAGATGTTGCAGCGTTTCATAGATGAATGTCACGGCAGGGGTATAGCCGTAATCCTTGATATGGTGTTGAACCATGCCTTCGGCCAATCGCCTATGGTGCAGCTGTACTTTGATAAAGGCGCGAGCAAGCCTGCGGCAAACAGTCCATGGTTCAACGCAGATCCCACACATCCCTACAACGTGGGGTACGACTTCAATCACGAAAGTGCAGCTACAAAAAGCTACGTGAAGGATGTAATGCGCTTCTGGATGGAAGAATACAAGATTGACGGGTACCGTTTCGACCTTTCGAAAGGCTTCACGCAAAAGAATTCCGGTACCTCCGACGCGAGTGTTAATGCCTGGAACGCTTATGACGCCAGCAGGATTGCCATCTGGAACGACTACAACAACTACATCAAAAGTATAGATGCCAACAACTTCTACGTGATTCTGGAGCATTTCGCTGCGGACAATGAGGAGAAGGAACTTTCAGATAAGGGCATGATGCTTTGGAACAACCTCAATGGCAGCTTCAATGAAGCGACCATGGGCTATCTGGATGGATCAGATTTTTCAAGAGGCTTTTTCGGTACACACGGCTTCAGCGGTTCCAATAATCTGATAAGCTACATGCAGAGCCATGACGAAGAACGCACCATGACTAAAAACCTTGCCTATGGAAATGTTTCGGGGAGCTACTCGGTGAAAGACCTGAATACGGCACTAAAGCGTGAAGAGCTTGCAGCAGCATTCTTCTTTACCATTCCAGGGCCGAAGATGCTGTGGCAGTTCCAGGAGCTGGGCTACGATGTTAGCATCAATACCAACGGTAGAACAGGAGAGAAGCCTGTTTATTGGAACTATTATCAGCAGCCGGCACGTAAAGCATTGTACAACGCCTACTCCAAGTTCATCAACCTGAAAAAGAAGAACCCGGTGTTCAACACTACGAACCTGCAGTTTGGTGTAGCTGGTGCGGTGAAGTACATCAAACTTACTGACGCGGATAACGTGGTCGTAGTAGTGGGGAACTTCGATGTCACAAATCGGGCGGCAAATGTGGACTTCGGCACTGCTGGTATCTGGTATGAAGCGGGCAGTTCGCAAACCCTGAACCTGGGCAGTAGCACTTACAGCCAGAACCTTGCACCAGGTGAATACCACATCTACAGCAAGCGGCCGTTGTTAAACTAAAACGGGTGAGAAGTTGTTATTTCAACTTGCACCGTTTTTAACTAAAAAATAGCTAATCAGCATGTAGCTGTAATGTTTTAAATAAAATGTCTATTTTTACAGCCCGCTTATGGAACAGATAAAAACGTCATTTGATTTCGAAAAACCAATTGCTGAACTGGTTCAGCAGATCGAAAAAGTAAAACAGGTTTCTGAAAAAACCAAGGTAGACATGTCTGCTACGCTCAGAGAACTGGAAGAGAAGCTGGATGTCACCACAAGATCTACCTACAGCAATCTATCTGGTTGGCAGCAAGTGCAAATGTCCCGCCACCCGGAAAGGCCGCAAACTTTAGACTATATCAATTTGATCTGTGATGACTTCATTGAGCTTCATGGAGATCGTACGGTAAAGGATGATAAAGCGATTATCGGTGGTTTTGCAACCATCGGTGGACAAACCGTAATGGTTATCGGGCACCAGAAAGGTAAAAATACCAAGGAGCGCCAGTACAGGAACTTCGGTATGGCAAACCCGGAAGGTTACAGAAAAGCCTTAAGGCTGATGCGTCTTGCAGAAAAGTTCAACAAACCGGTCGTTTCCTTCATTGATACCATGGGTGCTTACCCGGGGTTAGAAGCAGAAGAGCGTGGACAAGGTGAAGCGATTGCAAGAAACCTGCTGGAAATGTCTATTCTGAAAGTGCCAATTCTATGTTTCATCGTAGGTGAAGGTGCTTCAGGTGGTGCATTGGGCATCGGTATTGGCGACCGTGTTTACATGCTTGAGCATACCTGGTACTCCGTAATTTCTCCAGAATCCTGCTCATCCATTCTTTGGAGAAGCTGGGATTACAAGGAACGTGCTGCAGAATGCCTTAAATTAACATCAGATGATATGTTCCACAACAAGTTAATTGACGGTATTGTAAAGGAACCACTTGGGGGTGCGCATCAAAACCCGGAATTGATGGGCCAATATTTAAAAGAACAAATCTTAAAAGACCTACAGGAACTTATTCCTGTACCAACAGAACAGCTGATCGCACAAAGGATTGACAAGTTCTGTGCAATGGGCGTGGTCGAAGAAAACTAAACAAGATTTATATCACATAGCTGAAGGCTGTTCATGTTACATGACCAGCCTTTTTTGTTGAACAGCATTGCTACTTAAAGCGGCCTGTAACAGGTTGAAATATTGATAGCTATTAGAAAGATGGACAGCATACAAAGGGCGGACTTGCTTCCTTCAGGGGTTGTGCAGGGGGTTGACAAGGCGAGAGCCCTGTTAACCCCCTGCACAACCCCTGTGGGGACCCTGTGGAGGCCTTGTTATCCCTGGTGTTGTCCGCTTGTAATTGATGTGCTGTTAAGGTGCTGCTAAGCACAAAAAAAATCCCGCCATCAATGATGGCGGGATTGAAATATGTAAGCTGCGTAATGCTTATTCCTGTGCCAGGTAAGGACCGAATCTGGTTTCCAGTGCCCTGAACTGGTTGTTCAGTTTGTCTGCAAGCGGCATTTGTTTGTACTGTGACGCAGTGTTTGCCATCTGGTTTAAGAACGACATACCCAGACGTACGTTTTGCATACCCACAAGCCTGTTTTTGCTGTCAGATACATCGGCAAGGTAAATTAATTCCTTCTGGATGTAATCCGCGCAGCGGGTTACAATTGCGTTTGCTTTAGCGGTTTCTCCCAGGGTGTAGAAGTTTTCAGCCATAAAGTAGGTACCCATCATCGAGCGCATGCCGTAGAATTTGGTTGGCATAACTTCCAGGTATTTGTTGGCGGCCTTTTTAGCTTCTCCAACTTTACCTTCTTTAAGCATGCCGGTTACGGTGTTGTTCCACACGTTTGAGAAGATTGAAATGTCATCTGCGGATTGTGGATCCAGGTATTTAGCATCCTTGATGTTACCCCATTTGAATTTGTTCATCACATTGTTGTACAACACTGGCGCATTGATCAGCTCTGCTCTGTTTGCAGCTGTATCAGGTGTTAGCGGCATTAAGCGTAATGCTAAACCTTCGTTGTACAGGTAGCTGTCCAGACCGTTATACTGATCTGAAGGAACGGTGCTGGCGAAGTAAATTGGTCTCTTCCAGTTGTTATGTGCAAGGATGTCAAACATGGCCAGTGTACCTTTGGTTACATAGCCTTTATTGAAGGTCCATTGCATAATCGGTGCAATCTTGTCTGCATCTGCAGGGTTAACCGTACCGGTTTTAAGTACGTCTTCTTTGTTAACGGTGATGTGAAAGTTTTTCGTTGGAATAAAGTTCTCTTTTGTCGTTTCCGTAACCTGAACCTTATCCTCGTCGTTGTCGGATAACAACACTTCAAGGATGCTCTTCAGTTCCACAGAACCAGCAATTTTATAATCCTGATAGTACATGACATCACGAACACCCTGTACATACTGCGATTCTTTCATCGTAATTGGCAGAGGCTCAGATTCGTTCATCTTGCGCTTCATGCCGTTGATGTACCAGTCGGTGTCGAATAAACTTAAGTTTACCAGTCGGATATCTGGACGGATACCTTCCACTTCCTGTGCATACCATAGCGGATAGGTATCATTATCCCCATAGGTGAACAGAATGGCGTTTGGTGCACAGGATTCGAGGTAATCTACGGCGATATCATGTGCAACCATCTTCGTTGAGCGGTCGTGGTCATCCCATCCCTGTGCAGCCATAATGATTGGCGCAGCGAACATGGACACGACAGTGGCTCCGATGGCAGCATTTTTAGGGGTGACTTTCTTCTCCAGCCATTCACGAATGGCGAGCACACCGAAGCCGATCCATATGGCAAAGGCATAGAAGGACCCAGCGTAGGCGTAATCACGCTCACGCGGCTCTAAAGGCTTTTGATTTAAATATAAAACGATTGCAAGACCGGTGAAGAAAAACAATAACGCAACGATGCCGGCATCTTTCTGGTTGCGCTTAAAGTGCCATACGGCACCCAATATACCGATGATGAGGGGTAGGAAGAAGAACCTGTTGTAAGCTTTGCTTTCCACAATGCTCGGTGGGAGGTTCGACTGATTACCAAGCAAGATGCCGTCGACTGGCTTAATACCGCTTAGCCATTGCCCTTCGTAAAGGCTGCCCTGGCCCTGATCATCATTTTGTCTACCCACGAAGTTCCACATAAAGTAGCGCATGTACATGTTTCCGATCTGGTATTTGAACAGGAATCCGATGTTATCGAACAAGGTTGGGAACTGGGTTTCATCCAGGCCCGTCATGTCTCTGTAGTACTCTACGTGACGCGGATCGTCGCTGTACATACGAGGGAAAGGTGTTTTTCTATCGTATTCGTAGTCGGTCTTTTTACCGGCAATTTCATATTTGTCTTCACCTTTTCTGTACAGGTTTTTACCTTCTTTCACTGCAACACGTTGTGAGTTGTAGTTTGGTCCGAAAAGTAAAGGGCGGTCGCCATATTGCTCCCGGTTCAGGTAGCCAAGCAAAGCGAAAGCATTGTCCGGATCACTGTTGTTCAGGTTCGGATCTGCTTTTGCGCGGATGACGATCATCGCGTAAGATGCGTAACCGAAGATGATCAGTACGGTCGAAAGCAGGGCAAGATTAAGGACATGCTTGCGGTGTTTAATGGAGTGGCGGATACCAAGCACCAGCGCTGTAATCAGCACCAATGCAAAGAAAAGTACGCCGGTACCGAAGCCCATGCCCAGAGTGTTGACAAAGAAAAGATCGAAATAAGCACCGAAAGAAATCAGGTACTGAATGATACCATATTGAACAACGGCAAGGATCAGGACGCCAACAATGAAGGTTTTGAATATCCCTGCAGTGGTTGGTTTTACGGTTTTACGGAAGTAATATACAAAGGCAATTGCCGGAATGGTTAGTAAGTTAAGGAGGTGGATACCAATGGAAAGACCCATGATATACGCGATAAACAACAACCAGCGATCTGCCTGCGGCTCGTCTGCATGTGCTTCCCATTTCAGGATGCCCCAGAATACGATGGCGGTAAACAAGGAAGAAAGCGCATAAACCTCCGCTTCAACGGCCGAGAACCAGAAGCTATCGGAGAAGGTGTAGGCAAGTGCGCCGACCGCGCCGGCACCCATAATGCTGATCATTTTGGAGGTGTTGATTTCTTCACCTGCTTTCACGAGCATTTTCTTGGCGAGTGCCGTGATGGTCCAGAACAGGAAGAGGATGGTTGCTGCACTGGCAATGGCAGAACCCAGGTTCATGAAGTAGGCAACCTTAGTTACATCGCCGAAGGCCAGTAAAGAAAAGAAACGTTCGATCATGAGGAACAGCGGTGCACCCGGTTGGTGTACGACTTGCATTTTGAATGCGGAGGCAATGAATTCACCGCAATCCCAGAAACTTACAGAGGGTTCAAGTGTCAGCGTGTAGGTAACTGTAGCAACTAAAAAGCATATCCAGCCAATTAAGTTGTTTATTTTATTATACTTCATTTTAAAAGTGGGTATAGGTTATGGGCATATAAATGCTGCCGAAATTAAAGATAAAGATTGATAATAGGGCAGGTGTAAAAAAGAGTTTAACAAATTTTAACTAGCACTCAGGGCTTTAGCTTGGGATTTTAAAATAATTTGAAATTTTCTCTGCGAAGATTTGCAGAATTAAAAAATGTGCGTAGATTTGCAATCCCAATTCAAAGCAACCCTTTGACGGAGATTGCCCGATAGTATAAAGGTAGTACGACGGTTTTTGGTACCGTTTGTCTAGGTTCGAATCCTGGTCGGGCAACAAAACATATTCGGATTGCGAATAAACCCGCAATCCGATTTTTTTTAACCAGCATTGATACCCGCCAATCATGCCATTGCAATTTAACCCAGTTAAACTCTTTGCCGGAACCGGCAGTAAAGCATTAGCTCACAAAATTGCCGCCAGTTACGGCAAGCCCTTAGGAAATGTAACCTTAAGTAGATTTAGTGACGGGGAATTCCAGCCTTCTTATGATGAAACGGTACGTGGATGTGATGCATTTCTAATCCAGTCTACCTGTCAGCCCAACGATAACCTTATGGAACTGTTGTTAATGATCGATGCCGCGAAGCGTGCTTCGGCGCATTACATTACAGCCATTGTGCCTTATTATGGGTACTCCAGACAGGATCGTAAAGATAAACCACGTGTAGCCATCGGTGCTAAACTGGTTGCAAATCTTTTACAGGCAGCAGGCATTAGCCGCATCATGACCATGGATTTACACGCAGCACAGATACAGGCATTCTTCGATGTTCCTGTAGATCACCTGGATGCTTCTGTAATCTTCGTACCGTACATTAAGAGCTTAGGCCTTAGCGACCTGATTATCGCATCACCGGATATGGGTGGTTCTTACCGTGCACGTACCTTCGCAAAGTTTTTCAATGCAGAGGTGGTGATTTGTGATAAGCGTCGTAAACGTGCGAACGAAATTGAATCCATGTCGATCATTGGTGATGTTACCGGGATGGATGTGGTATTGATCGATGACATCATTGATACTGCGGGTACGCTTTCTAAAGCAGCAGGATTAATCATGGAGAAAGGTGCAAAGAGTGTAAGAGCTGTTTGTACGCATCCGGTACTCTCTGGCAAGGCATACGAAACCATTGAGAATTCAATGTTGACGGAGCTGATCGTTACGGATACCATTCCGCTGAAAAGAGAAAGTGAAAAGATCAGGGTACTGAGTACTGCTGAGCTGTTTGCGAAAGCCATTGCAAATGTAAATGAGCATGGTTCGATCAGCGACTTATTTAAAGTATAAACAATAACATTAAACCGGAGCCAGTACATTGGGTAGGAAGCTTCAAATAATTAAAAATCAATAAAATGAAAACAATCGCAATTAGCGGTTCTCCAAGAGAGAACGTAGGGAAACGCGATGCTAAAGAGCTTCGCTATGAAGGCAAGGTTCCTGCAGTATTGTATGGTGGTACAGAGCAAATTCACTTTGCTGTAGTTGCAACTGACTTAAAAGAAGCAATCTACACCCCAGAAGCAAACTTCTTAGAAATCGAAATCAATGGTGCTAAAAGTAAAGCAATCATTAAAGAACTTCAATTTCACCCACTAACTGACCTTTTATTACACGTAGATTTTCTACAGTTGTTTGACGATAAAGAAATCCTTATGGAGATCCCTGTTAAATTAACCGGAACTTCTCCAGGTGTTAAAATGGGTGGTAAACTGGTACAAAAATTACGTAAACTTCGTGTTAGATCATTGCCTGCAAACATGCCACAAGTGGTAGAAGTAAGCATCTCTAAATTAGAAGTTGGTAATTTGTTCCGTGTACGTGACCTTGCAAAAGCGGATTACGTAATCACCAACACACCAGAAGATACCATCGTATCTGTAGGTATGTCAAGAGCTTTAAAACAAGCTGAACAACAAGCTGGTAAAAAATAAGCTTCCGAGCTTAAAAGAAAAGGCCTGTATCGATTTGATACAGGCCTTTTTTTATTTGCTGTTATGTCCTATTGACTTTCCAACACCATGTACTGATAGGGTTCCAGGGAAACAGCTGTTTTAAGTGTTTTGGTGTTTCCGCTAAAAGCGTCTTTCCAGCGGGTGTTCTTTAAAGGGGATTTAAGCTGGTAGCTGATTGCTTTGGGTCTGAGGTTCGCCACTACGAGCACTTTCTTGCTGCCAAGTTCCTTTGTGAATACACAAACATCATTATCGCTGTATGTTTTTAGCTGACCACGCCTTATTGGCTCACTCCCTGCTCTAAACTTTATAATTTTCTTATACGCAGCGGTATGCGCTGGATTAATGTTCCAATCAATTTTATCGGTTGTGAATGGGAAAGTCAGACGATTAGCTGTTCCAACTTCCTGTCCATTATAAATCATCGGAATACTTTGCATGTACGAGACCACAACAAAGGCTGCCAGTTCTCCTTTTTTGCCATCGAATAGACTTAAAGAGGTGCCATCAGAACTATTTACATCATGATTGCTGGTGTATCTGACATATTGCTGGCCAGGCAGTGCACCTTTGAGATCTGCAGCGTTTATGCTATCAATAGATTGAACGGACTTTCCATCTTTGTATATCTTTTTAAGGTTTTCAAAGAAGTGAAAGCCAAAGTTATAGTCGAATCCAGCTTTGAAATGGTCTGCACGGGTACCTTCTGATAGCAATAGCAGCTTTTTGCTTTCTGCGGCAGCTCTTAAACTTGCAACAGCCTCTTTCCAGAAATCAAACGGTGGGCCATCAGAATAATCACATCTGAACCCATCTATGTTGACGTTGTCAAGCCAGAATTTCATAGATTTTATCATTTCCCTTCGCATGTCGGGATTGTCGAAATTAAGTTGGGCAACATCATTCCAACCTGTTCCCGGAGGACTTATAATTTTACCGGTGGAGTCCTGCTTGTACCAGGATTTGTTTTTTGTCCAGGTATGATCAAATGCTGTATGATTGGCTACCCAGTCCATGAGTACCCCCATCTGCTTTTGGTGTGCGGTGTTGACTAAGGTCTTTAGATCGTCCATCGTTCCAAATTCTTCTGCTATGGAAGTATAATCCCGAATGCAGTAGGGGGAGTTAACGGAATTTACGGTCCCTACCGGGTACAAAGGCATCAGGTAAATGACGTTTATGCCCAGTGCCTTTATGGAGTCAAGCCGGACCGTTACGCTCTTAAGGTTTCCAGCAACACTGAAAGCACGTGTGTTAACCTGGTACAAGGATACATCACGTCTGTCGGGTACAATAAAGGATGTTGATGAAGATTGCTGCTGCGCGATAGCTGCTGTTCCAAAGCAGAGCAGGAGCAGGGTGTTTAGTGCTAGTCTTTTGAGTGAATTCATATTCATGACGCTATATTTCAGATTTTCTTACGATAAATTAGGTGCTGCTGGATTACGCAAAACCGTGGTATTCGCGAAGGTAGCTGTTAATAATCATTTAAAGGCCTATATTTGCGGGGCATGAAATACTTAATCGTAGGTTTGGGAAACATCGGGTCTGAATACGCACACACCCGTCATAACATTGGGTTTGACATCGCCGATGAGCTGGTAAAATCCCTTGAAGGCAGCTTTCAAAACATTCGCCTGGCCTACTACGCAGAGGTTGGTTTTAAAGGCCGGAAACTCCATGTGATCAAACCAACAACTTACATGAATCTTAGCGGCAAGGCCGTGAATTACTACATGCAGGAGTTGAAAATTCCTTTGGAAAATGTATTGGTGCTGGTTGATGACCTTGCTTTGCCTTTAGGTAAGCTTCGCTTGAAGCTGCAGGGCAGCAGTGCCGGGCACAATGGCTTGAAAAGTATTGAAGCCCTTTGCGGCGGACAGCAGTATCCACGGCTTCGGTTTGGAATCAGCGACAACTACCCGAAAGGGAGACAGGCAGATTATGTGCTTGCACCGTTTGACAAAGACGAACAGCTGGAATTACCTGCCTTAATTGATCGTAGCGTGGAACTGATTAAGAGCTTCGTTACCGTGGGCCCTGCCAAAACCATGACTGCTTTTAATTCCTAGTTCAGGACACCAGGCAAAGATCGCTGATTTTGCTGTGGAGTAATTTTACATCAAAAGGTTTACTTAGAATGTCGTTCGCCCCTGCGTCTAACGCGGTCTGCTTATCCTGTTCCATTACGGCTGCAGAGAAGGTGATGATGGGCGTCTGTTCTTTTCCGGGCACAATGCCTCCACGGATCAGTTTTATGGCCTCTAGGCCGTTCATAACAGGCATAAAGGTGTCCATCAGGATGATGTTGTAATCATGCTCTTTCAGGCGTTCGATTGCTTCCTGTCCGTTCTCCACGATGTCTGCCTGTGTGTTCCAGGATTTGAGTATGCGTAAGATCAGGAACTGGTTGATTGCATTGTCTTCAGCCACAAGGATCTTTATGCCGTCCAGCGACTTCAGTCTGTTATTTGCCGGAACTTCAACCGGCGTGATGTTCACCTGCGGCAGCTCATATCGGTTGCTGAAACTGAAGGTACTGCCTTTCGATTCTTCACTACTAACTTCAAGAACACCGTTCTTTAGTGCTGCAAGCTGTTTTACGATGGACAAGCCCAGGCCAGTGCCACCAAACTTCAGCGTTGTAGAATCTTCGGCCTGTTCAAATGATTCGAAGATCTTATCTATGTTACTCTTGGCAATGCCGATGCCGGTATCAATCACCAGAAACTTAAGCATGCAGTCTGTTTCGGTACGATCGCGCACTTCAACCTTTAGGGTTACACTGCCTTCGATGGTAAACTTTATGGCGTTGCTGATCAGGTTGGTGAGGATTTGATTTAAGCGTAAGGAGTCTGCGATTACCGCATCCGGCACGTCCGTTTCGATCTCCAGGATCAGGTCAATACCTTTTTCCTTGGCTTTAAACTTCATAATGCTCAGCACGTCGTTGCAGATGCTGCGGATTTGGGTTATGCCACGCACAATTTTGAACTTACCGGATTCAATCTTAGAAAGGTCGAGGATATCGTTGATTACGCCAGACAGGGAATTGGAAGATACCTCAAGCAGATTCACCATTTCCTGTTGTTCTTCGTTCAGGTCGGTAAGCTGCAGGAGTTTAGTAATGCCGATGATGCTGTTTACGGGGGTCCGTATCTCATGGCTCATCGTAGCAAGAAAGTTCTCTTTACCGCGTTTTGCCTGCTCCGCAAGTTCTTTAGCTTTGATAAGTTGCTCCTGAAACTCGAGCAGCTCCTGGTTTTTGTTCTTCAGTATGCGCTGCGTTCTGGTGAAGCGGATAAAAGCGTCTACTTTGGCAGCGGTTACAAAAGGATTGAGGGGTTTGTACAGGTAATCTACAGCACCGGATTGATAACCTTGTAATGCGAATTCTGTATCCGTGGAAATGGCCGTGACAAAGATCACGAGAATGTCTTTAGTCTTTGGACTGCTTTTCAGGATTTTTACGAGTTCAAAGCCATCCATTTCAGGCATTTGAACATCTACAAGGGCTATTGCAATATCATTCTCCCATGCAATACGAAGCGCGTCATTTGGTCGGGTAGTGCTAAGTATATTGATGTCTTCGCGTTGCAAAAGTGCTTCAAGGGCAATGATATTCTCGGGTCGGTCATCAACAATTAATATGTTAATTTTATCCATGTTCCTACTTGGTACATTATGTAATTTTCTGATAGATATTAAGCTTCCTGTCAACAACCTTGAAACGGCCGGTCATGCTACCTTTCAGACTTTCTTTACTTCCTAAGCAAAGAAAGCCAAAATTCGCCAAACTGTCGTAAAATAACTTGAGGACTTTTTCCTGTAGGTCGGGGTTAAAGTAGATCAGTACGTTCCTGCAGGATATTAAATGAAACTCGTTGAATACCCCATCGGAGACCAGATTATGGATGGAGAAAAGCGTTCTGTGCTTTAATGCCGGGCATATGACCGCCGTATCCCCGTCTTTTTCATAATAGTTTGCCAAGCATTTGCGGCCACCAGCAAGGCGATAGTTTTCCTCATAAAGGCTCATCTGCTTCAAGGGATAGCGGCCACTGCGGGCCTGATCAATCACGAGCGCATTAACGTCTGTTCCGTACATGAACGACCTTTGATAGAGTTCTTCCTCTTCAAAAGCGATGGCGAATGAATAGAGTTCTTCGCCCGAGGAGCAGCCTGCGTTCCAGACTTTGACGTGGGGGTAGGTGCGCAGATAGGGGAAAACGGTGCTGCGCAGTGATTTATAAAAATCAGGATCTCTGAACATCTCGGTGACGTTTACCGTGATTTCCGTCAGGAAATATTCGAAGTAGTCCGCATCATTTGTCAGCAGATTTTTCAGGTCAAAGATGCTGAGGTTCTGCAGCTGTGCAATGCGTGCCACGCGTCGCTTCAGCGATGCCGGCGAATACTCGCTGAAGTCGAATCCGTGTACATTTTTGATCAGCTGCACCAGCTGATCCATGTCCTCAAAAGATATGTTTACAGGCATATGGAACGTTTAACTTAACCAAACACGCATGAGGGCCAGGAGTTTGTCGACATCAACAGGTTTGGAGATGTAATCACTCGCACCGGCGTCAATACACTTCTGCCTGTCGTTTTTCATCGCCTTTGCCGTAAGGGCGATGATTGGTATTTTGCCGTACTGCTCGTCTTTTCGGATGCGTTCTATGGCTTCGTAGCCATCCATTTCGGGCATCATAATGTCCATTAAAATCAGATCAATATCTGGCGTAGACGCTAATTTTTCCAGGGCTTCCCGACCATTATTAGCAATGATAATTTCCATGTCGTAGGCATGGAGCGCTGTTGAAAGCGCAAAGATGTTACGCATATCATCATCCGTAATCAGGATGGTCTTGCCTTTTAGTACCTGCTCCTGATTGGTGGACTTCTGTTTAGGGAGGGATTCTGTTGTTTCGGGTGCGGATTGTTGACTTTGCAGCTTGTTCATAAAGAGGCTGACCTCATCCATGAGCCGTTCGTTCGATTTATTCGACTTTAGCACCATGGCATCCGAGTAGTGCATAATTCTGGTCATCATCTGCTGGTCGAGCTCCATTGCCGTGTTGATTACAACAGGAATGTGGGCGAGCTCTGGCTGACTTTTTATCTTGTCGAGCAGTTCCATACCTGAAATATCCGGCAGGTTCAGATCGAGGATAATGCAGTCGAAGCTGTGCGTAGCCAATAAAGCCATAGCCTGCTTGCCATCGAAGGCCTGACGCACTTCGATGCCTCTGGAGGTTAGCTGAACTTTAAGGATTTCACTTTGAAGCTCCTGATCTTCCACAATCAGTACAGATTTGAAGTTACTGAACTGTGCGTGTTCCAGCAGTTCGAATGCCTCGTTAAGCGCTGCGCGCTCCACAGGTTTTTGCAGAAAGCCCACAGCACCTTCTTTTTCCGCTCGGCCGGGATTGCTTTCGCCGGAAGACATCATGTGTACCGGAATATTCTGGGTATTTGAATCTGCCTTAAGTGATTTCAAAACTGCCCATCCATCCATATCCGGCAGGAAGATGTCGAGAATAATTGCGTCTGGCAGGTGTTCCCTGGCAATGCTTAAAGCGGTTGCGCCATCGTGGGCGAGCAGGGCCTTGAAGCCTTTCTGATTGGCATAATTTTCCAGCAGTTTCGCGAAGATGACATCGTCTTCAACAATCAGCATGGTGTGGACGCTGTTGGATGCAGCCGCTTCTACTGTTGCTTCGGGTTTTGGCTGCGGAGCTACGGCTGGTGCCGGGGTGAGGGATGCATCAGGCTCCGTTACCGGCAGGTATAGCGTGAACTTGCTGCCCATACCCACTACACTCGACAGCTGGATTTCACCCCCAAGCAGCGCGGCAAGTTCCTTGCTGATGGACAATCCAAGGCCTGTGCCGCCGTATTTACGGCTGGTTGAACCATCCGCCTGTTGGAAGGCTTCAAAGATGAGGCGCTGTTTTTCGTCCGGGATGCCAATGCCGCTATCGGAAATGTGGAAAGCGAGGACATCCGCTTGCGTGCTTTTCAGGTTCTTGGAATAGAAAGGTTGCGTAGCGGGTACAAGTTCGACCTTCAGTCCGATGGTACCCTGCTCTGGTGTAAATTTGAAGGCGTTAGAAAGCAGGTTCTTTATGATTTGCTCGACCCTTAAGCTGTCAGAAGTAAAGCTGCCGGGCACCGCAGCAGCAATCTCGGTATGAAACTGTATTTTCTTGCTGTTGGCAATCTCAGAGAAAAGCAGTTCCATATTCTGGCAAATCTCCGTTGGCCGTACTGGCTCCTGAATAAGTTCCACCTTTCCAGATTCGATCTTTGAAAGATCAAGAATGTCGTTAATCAGGTTGAGCAGGTCGGCACCGGCATTATGGATTACGCCAGCATATTTGATCTGATCCTCCGTGAGGTTTGAAGGCTTGTTCTCTTTCAGAATTCTGGCCAGAATTAGGATGCTGTTTAGCGGGGTACGCAGTTCGTGACTCATATTGGCCAGAAACTCCGACTTATACCTGCTGGAGGCTTCAAGCTCTTCTGCCTTTATGCTCACTGCTTCCTTAGCCTGATTGATGGCGAGGTTTTTCTCCTCCAGCTGCTGTGCTTTCTCCTCCAGTTCGGCATTGGTTTGCTGAAGTTCTTCCTGCTGAATTTTCAGTTCTTCTTCAGAGGCCTGCAACTGCTCAGATTTGTACACCAGTTCTTCGTTGGTGGTTAACAATTCTTCCTGTTGACTTTCCAGTTCTTCACTTTGTGCCTGCAACTTATCGTACAGCTGGCGAAGCATGACTTTCGCAATACTGCTGTTAAGGCCCACAGCGATGTTTGCCGCAAGGCTTTCCAGGAATAAGACAGCATCAACGTCCGGTTCATTGATGTAGCCGATTTCAAAGATGGCCATGGTTTCCTGATTGTGTTGCACCGGGATCAGGTAAAGTGTTGATGGCTTGCGCTCGCCTAAAGCGGAGCTCACTTTGATGTAGTTATCAGGTAAATCCTTGATGATGCTGACCTGCCCGTCTAAAGCGGCTTGCCCAAGCAGCCCTTCACCCAGCTTAATGGGCGATTTATGCTTGCCGGGCGTGACAGCATACGTCCCCTTGATCAGCAATTCATTCGCTTCCGTACTAAAGTACATTGCGCCCACACTTGCCTTGGTGTATCGGCAAACTTCACTCAGGATGTTCTTAGCGAGATCTTCGAGCTCCTGATTGCCGAACATGAGGTCGTTCACCTTTCTTAAAGCAAGCATTAGCTTGTTCTTCTGGTCATTGTCGTACGACAACTGCGCTAGTCGCTCGTTACGTTCTTTTACCTGCTCCTCAACACGTTTCTGAAAATCAAATGTCTTTCTGATGAGGGTGAATAAATAAAGCACCAGACCAAAGATGGTTAGGGAGCTGATGATCACAATCGCGATGGTTCGCTTAGAATTAAGTTCCGAATCCGCTTTCCGCTGCTTGAGCAATAGGCGTTCTTCAGTCACAAGCGACTCCATGGATTCCAAGATCCGCTCTTTATAGACTCTTCCCTTGTCGGCCGTAACCAGCAGTTCGGGCGTAATGACTTTGGTTTTCCTATAGAGATCCAGGTTGCCTTTCATAGCGGCAACTTTCAACCGCACAAGAGCAGATAGGGTGTCGAGCGTCTCCAGCTGTTTTTGGTTGTCAGCCACGACAGATCTCAGACTGTTTACAGCAGGAATGATTTTGTCTATATTCTGATCATAGGGATCTAAAAACTTCTCTGAACCGGTAAGGATGTAACCCCGCATTGCCGTTTCTGCGGATATGATCATAACGTCAAGTGCCTGTATCTTATTAATTACATCATAGGTGTGACTTTGCCAGGCATCACTTTTTCTGGTGGAGAGCACACTGATGCAGGATGTGATGGCGGAGATGAGAGCAAAGATCATCGTAATGGAGAAGCCCACCAAGACTTGTCTTTTAAACGCGGAATTAAGCATGTTGTAGGAATGTAATCGCAATTTTACGAAATCGACAAGAATAATAAAAGAACTACAATCATTTAACAATAATTAACAGTCAGTTGAAAATAAATTTCCTTAGCATTGTAACTAACTACTTAGTTTCATGTCTTACCAACCACTTAACCTATTTTAAATGAGAGTGCTCTCCATCTTGCTGTTCCTCACATGTGTGTGTTTCTACAGTGTTAAAGCCCAGGTTTCACCAGAAACCGCATCCATCAAAGGTATTGTTATCGACTCGGCTTCGAATAAGCCCCAGGATTACATCACCGCCGCATTGAAAAAAGACAATGCAACCGTCAAAACTGCTTTGTCTAAGAGCGACGGATCTTTTCAGATTGACAAAGTCGCACCCGGCAACTATACCCTGGTGATTGTGGCCATGGGCTTTAGCCCGAAAAACATTCCTGTTAATGTAAAGGAAGCGAAGTCGTATGACCTCGGAAGAATTAAAGTCGCCGGAACGACCAATAACCTTGCGGAAGTAAGTGTTACGGCGGCAAGACCGATCATCAAACAAGATATCGATCGGATTACCTACGATATCCAGGCCGATCCTGAAAGTAAGGTAAACACCGTGTTGGACATGATGCGGAAGATTCCATTACTATCTGTAGATGCTGAAGATAAAATACAGCTTAAGGGTAGCGGGAGCTACAAGATTCTGATCAACAACAAGCCATCATCTTTGGTGGCCAGGAATCCATCCGATGTATTTAGAAGTATGCCTGCAGCGAACATCGAGAAAATTGAAGTGATTACCACGCCACCGGCGAAGTACGACAGCGAAGGTTTAGCGGGTATCATCAACATCATCACCAAGAAGAATATCGACGCGGGGTATAATGGTAATTTAAACCTTCGCCATTCCTTTCCTGCTGGCGGCCCAGGTGGCTCCGGAAGGATTACCGTGAAACAAGGTAAATTTGGACTTTCCGCCTTCGGTATGTATAACGTGTTTGAAAATCCGGGGACAGTATCCCGCAGCGAAAGGACGACCACTGCAAATGCGCTGTTAGGACTTCCGGGAACTTTCCTGAATCAAATCGGCACCAGCAGTAATGATGGAAATTCTGGCTACATGAGTGCGGAGCTTAGCTACGAAATTGATACCCTGAACTTGCTTTCAGGAGATCTTTCCTTCAACAGGTATAGTTTTGATAACATGTCGGATTTGACATCATCATTGCTACAAGCCAGTAATCCATACCAATCATACCGTTCTAACAGTTTCTCTAACAACTTAGGTGATGGTTATGACTTCAGTATCAACTACCAGAGGGGGTTCAAAAATAATAAAAATCAGTTGCTCACCATATCTTATCGCTCCAGCAACTATGGCGGGGATGCGGAGTCGGCCTACAACATCTTTGATCGGTTCAATTACGATCCACAAGCCTTTCCAAACTATTCCCAATTCAATGAAGAACAGCAAAAAGAACAAACCATTCAGGCAGATTATGTGCATCCTGTAGGGAAGAAATTGAATATTGAAGGTGGGGTAAAAGCCATTCTGAGAGATAACAATAGTGAATTTGAATACCAGGGTCAGAATGCCAACGGTGACTATGTTGTGGACCCAAGCAGAACCAATAATTACAACAACAACCAGAATGTTTATGGTATTTACAATACTTATCAGTACAATCTGGCTGACTGGGGTTTTAAAGCCGGCGTGCGGGTAGAGCTGACCACCATAGATGCAGATTTCATTTCACAGTCCTCCAATCTTAATGAAGAGTTCTTCAATGTGATCCCCTCCGTTTCCGTAAACAGGAAGTTCAAAAACATGAGCAGCTTGAACTTTGGTTATACGCAGCGGATTGAACGTCCGGGAATCTGGCAATTGAATCCGTTTGTGCAACGCCAGCCGAACTTTGAATCCAGTGGTAATCCTGATCTTGAACCTGTGTTGAACAATAGTTTTGAGTTAAACTACAGCAAGTTTAAAAAAGGTTCTATCAATATTGGTTTGAATTACTCTTTTGCCAACAATACCATCCAGCAGGTAAGTTCCTATCTCCCGGAAACAGAGATTACAAGATCGACCTTTGTAAACACCGGTAAAGACCGCAAGCTGGGTACAAACTTTAACGTGAACTATCCAATTCTGCCAACCCTAAACTTCTCAGTGGGTGGTAACATGAACTACGTATGGTTGGAAGGTTTCGTAAACGGGCAAACGGTGTCTAACGACGGCTTAACAGGTTATACTTATGGAAACCTGAACTACAGGCATAAATCCGGATGGCGCCTGGGCAGTAACTTCTCTTATAGCAGTGCATGGATTACCTTGCAGGGAAGCTCCAGATCAAGATTCAGCAGTGGTTTCTCTCTTGGTAAGGACATCATAAAAGACAAATTAACCTTCTCTGGTAGTATAAGTAATCCATTTACGAAGTTCATGGCTTGGGAAAATACAACGGAAGGTCCTAACTTTAGCCAACGAAGCTATAGCGAAATGTATTTCAGACGTGTTAACGTAAGTTTAAACTGGAACTTTGGTAAGCTGAAAGAATCTATTAAAAAGAACAGAAGAGGAATCAGCAACGACGATGTAAAAGCCGGCGGTGGTTCTGGAGCAAATTAAAAAGCAATGATAAAAGTATACGGTATTCCCAATTGTAACTCCGTTAAAAAGGCCATTACCTGGCTGAAGGAGCATAACCTGGAATATGAATTTCACGACTTCAAAAAAGAAGGTGTTAACGCAGACCAGCTGAAAAGCTGGTCTGCTGTGTTTGGTTGGGAGCAGGTGCTGAACAAAAAGGGCACCACCTGGCGTAAGTTAGACCCCGCGCAACAATCGACCGTGCAGGACCAGGAAAGTGCAGCGGCTGTGATGCTTCAGGCTTCCAGCGCCATCAAGCGGCCGGTAATTGTTCAGGATGAGCAGCCCCTATTGCTTGGCTTCGATGAAGCCGCATACGCGCAAAAGCTTAAATCCTAAACCCTCGCTGTTGTTTGTTGTTATTTTAAAACCGGTGCAGACTAACCTGCATTGGAACACACCATGATGAAGAAGTTTCTGTTATTATCACTATTGATGCTGCCGCTGATGCTGGCAGCACAAACATCCATAAGCGGCCGTGTTTATGACTTTGAAAATAAGGTGCCGCTGGCGCAGGTTGAAGTACGCAACCTGAACAATAAGCAGGTTTCTAAAAGTGCTGGTGCAGGACAGTTCTCCATAACCGCGAACCAGGGGGATGTACTGACCTTTACGCTGAAAGGCTACCATGTAGATACCTTGTATCTGACCAGCATGCGTCCAATTGCAGTTTACCTGCCCAATTCATCTATTAGTCTGAATGAAGTTAAAATTCAGAGCGCCAAATTATCGCCTTACCTAGATGTTGAAAACATCAACGCGGGTATCCCTGCGACCAAGCGCATAGAAGGAGATGGCCTCGATGGTAAGCGTAATAACGATCGCGCAGGTGGCATTGTCCTCAACTTGGGTTTCGATAAGATGAAAGCGCAGCGCGAGAAAGAACAACGTTTAACTGCCAATGAAGGGGTAGAGAATGACATCCGCTTGAACTTCAATGAAACGACTGTCGGCAACATCACCAAGCTTAAAGGTGACGACCTGAAAGCTTTCCTTTCCATTTACCAGCCTAGCGTGGACCGTGTGAAAAGTGATGCGCCATTCAATTACACTTTGTACATTGCACAGGCCTATCAGGCATGGCTCAAGTTGCCACCATCACAAAGAAAAGTACCTAAATTCAAATAAAGATTATGATCAAAACCTGCAGTAAACTTCTGCTTCTTGTTGGTTTTCTGAGCAGCGGTGTCACCGCCATGGCTCAGGAAAGTGCCAGTCCGCAGACTGGAAAGTATAATTCACATGATGCCTTCCGTCCGATGTTCTACACCTCAAACGGAAACGAGTACCGCTCCGCGAGTGGTTACCCCGGTCCAAAGTACTGGCAGAACCGCGCGGACTACAACATCACGGCCAGCCTGGATGAACAGACACATACCATCTCCGGCACGGTAACCATTACCTATAAGAACAACAGCCCCGATCAGTTGCCGTTCCTGTGGTTGCAACTAGATCAGAACTTGTTTTCAAAAGCATCCCGTGGGAATGCTTTGATCCCTAAAGGCAGCCGCTATGGCGCCCGTGGCGAACAGATCGACGGTGGTTATAAGGTCACTAACCTGAGTGTTTCGCAGAAAGCAAAAGCAGTAAAGTTTAACTCTCTTATTGAGGACACCAGAATGCAGATTCAGCTGGATCAGCCAATGGCTGCAAACGGTGATCTGATTACCATCAAGATGGATTATTCCTTCCCGATTCCGGTGAATGGCTCTGACCGCCTGGGTCACCTTACCACCAAAAATGGTGAAATTTACAGCATCGCACAGTGGTTCCCAAGAATGAGTGTATATGATGACGTAAACGGATGGAACACCTTACCTTATTGGGGTGCAAGTGAGTTTTACCTGGAATTTGGTGACATTACTTACGCCATTACCGCAGCTGCAAATCAAGTGGTTTTGGGATCAGGGGAACTGTTGAACCCACAGGAGGTCTTTACTGCCGAAGAACTTAAACGCTGGAATGCTGCGAAAAACAGCGATAAGACTGTGATCATCCGCTCAGAAGCGGATGTGCTCAATCCAGCTTCAAGGCCATCTAAACAGAAGTTGACCTGGAAATACAGGATCAACAATACCAGGGATGCAGCCTGGGCTTCTTCCAAAGCGTTCGTCGTATCTGGTGCAAAGATCAATCTGCCAAGCGGCAAGAAATCTTTCGCAGTGGAAGCACATCCTGTAGAAAGCAATACGCCGGAAGGTTATGCACGCGGTGCAGAATATGTGAAAGGTAGTATCGAGCATTATTCCAAACAATGGTTCGAGTACCCATATCCGATGGCGATAAACATCGCTTCAAACATTAGTGGTATGGAATACCCAGGCATTGTGTTCTGCGGCTGGGAAGCTAAAGGAGAAGAAGCATGGGGCGTAATTGATCACGAATTTGGACATACCTGGTTCCCGATGATCGTTGGTAGCAATGAGCGTAAGTATGGCTGGATGGATGAAGGTTTCAACACCTTTATCAACAACATCTCTAAAGCTAACTTCAACAATGGTGAGTTTAACAAAGGTCGCATGGACTATCAGAGCATCGCCAAATACCTGGCCCGCCCATCCAACGAAATTGTAATGTTAACACCAGACGCCATGCGCGAGGCGAATATTGGTATCAACCTGTACTACAAGCCGGCAATCGGTTTGGAAATCCTGCGCAAGCAGATCCTCGGTGAAGAGCGTTTCGACTATGCTTTCCGCAATTACATTAAGCATTGGGCTTACAAACACCCTACACCAACAGACTTCTTCCGTTCTATGGAAAATGCCGCTGGTGAAGACCTATCGTGGTTCTGGAGAGGTTGGTTTATGGAAGATTGGTCCATGGATCAGGGCATCGGTAGCGTGAAGGAAGCTAAGAATAAAGCTGGACAACGTGAAGGCTATGATATCGTTGTGAATAACCTTGGCCGCTTGCCAATGCCGATTATCCTTGGTGTAGAAACCAGCAGTGGTAAGAAGGAGTTGGTTCGCGTTCCGGTAGATGTATGGATGCGCAACAGCAGCTGGACAGTAAGGTTCCCGACTACTGAAGAAGTGGTGTCAGTAACCATCGACCCTGATCATGAGCTGCCAGAAGCTAACCCAGATAACAATACCTGGAAAAAGTAATCTCAATAAAAATAAAAAGGGCTGCTATATCGTTTATAGCAGCCCTTTCTTTTTTAAGGAAGTATCTATTTCATGGTTACTTCTGCCAGAATAGGGAAGTGGTCAGAAACGAATTTTCCGCGGTAGGTGTCTGTTAGAATACCCCAACGTTTAGCGGTAAACTGTTTGGTTACGAAGATGTGGTCTATCACGCCAAGATCATCCAATTGCTTACCCCAGCCGTTGAAAGAAGCATTGTTCACGTAAGGCTTTTCTACCTGGTTGTAGGTGTCTGTTAAAAAGCCTGAGTTCTTAAGGGTCAGATACCACTCACTCTCGTGATCGCCATTTAAGTCGCCGGTGAATACCGCAGGTGCATTACCTGCAATTTCCTTGATCTTTTTAATCATCAGTTTGCTGCTTTCCACGCGGGCAATTTTACCCTGGTGATCAAAGTGCGCATTAAAGAAAAAGAACTTCTTGCCAGACTTGATGTCTTGCAACTGTACCCAGCTTGCGATACGATTACAGCAGGTTGCATCCCAGCCAAGCCCTGGTTTATCGGGCGTTTCCGACAACCAGAAATCACCTTTACTCAACAGCTTGAACTTATCTTTCTTGTAGAAAATGGAGGAGTGTTCACCACCAGATTGGCCGTCATCACGACCGGCGCCATGGTTAGCATATTCCGGGAGGTAGTTGCTCAGGTCGTCGATCTGGTTTTTCTTGGCCTCTTGCGTGCCGAATACATCAAACTGATGGAAACGCATAACGTTGGCGGCGTACTCCCGGCGTTGTTCCCAAAGGTTGCCAACGTCACCACGGTTGTCGTTCCTGACGTTGAAGGTTCCGAAAATATAGGTTTGTGCATAAGCACCGCAGCTGATGCAAAGGAGCAAAGCTGCGGTTAATAGGTTTTTGATTTTCATTGTACGTTATTCAAGTTTATAATAGATACTACCATCCTGGGTTCTGACCCAATGCCGGATTAAACAGGCGGTCTGTTTCAGGAATAGGGTAAAGATAATTTTTATCTGTAAATACCCGATTTGTAGTTGTTAACCAGGTCAACTCTCCAGAGGTGTTGTTTGACAACCTTTGTGGATTAGGTCCGCCGCTTACCGTAGGGGCAACATTGATGTAGTTGACGCCCGGCACGCGGGTTGCCGGCATCACCTGATAGAATGCGACATCCAGAATGCCGTCCTCATTTAAGTCCAATGGTACATCCAGTGCAGGCACGTAGAAGCCGTTCCATACTTTAGTCATCAAAGCGCCTTTTTTCCACCTAATGATATCACTAAAGCGCAGTCCTTCGAACGATAACTCAATGCCGCGTTCCCGTCTGACTTCCAGCAGTGCCGGATCGGAGATTTCCGGGAAGTAGTTGGCCTGTAAGTAAGGATCAGCAGCAGTAGGTTTCGTACTGATTCCACCGGTGATACCTGCCCTCTGACGCAGTGCACCTATGGTTCTGGTCCAGTCCGCATCGCTGAAAGTGCCGAGCTCTGCTTTTGCTTCCGCATAGTTCAACAGTACTTCCGCGTAGCGCATCAGTGGAATCGAGTTGATGTTTTGCGCACCGCCATCATACCTTACATCATCCAGTACAAACTTGATCGGCTGATAGCCGGTATAAGTGTAAGAGAAGATCGGTGGCGCAACTTCAGGCGCGCCGCCATTGATGCGCTTATAGTTGCCCATACGAATGGTTTGTTGCAAACGTTTATCGCGGTTCTTCACCTCATCTTTAAACTGCAGGGTCGCGTAGTCTGGTCTGCTGGTAAATGGCGTACCATCGATATTCAGATAGGTGTTTACAAAGGTGCGGACCAAGCTAACCCTGGAACCGTAGGTAGCACTTGTCCACCACCAGTTCGCGTCATTATATACAGCAAGGTTGGCGTCGGTCACTGCAGCAAGCATCACCTCAGTAGCAACAGGTGCCGTGCTGATGAATAGATTTCGGTAGGCAAGGTCGGTGCCGCCTGCGGTATTCAAGGTGAAACCACCCGCAGTCATAACCTGCTCGGCAGCACTTGCCGCTTCCTGCAGCCACTGATTTGCAGAACCTGTAAGTCCAGCCTCCGTGTGGTATTTCCTGAACGTACCCTCAAATAGTGCAATTCTGGACTTTAAGCCATAAGCTACATACTTCGTGATTAGTGAACGGCTGTTGTCGTTTGTCCTGGTGATGTATTCACATGCATAGTTAATGTCTGCAAGTACAGAATCCATAACCAGCGCACGTTTATCGCGGCCGTTAAACAATGCCGGATCATCTACGGCGAAGGTCTTGTTAATCCAGGGCACATCACCAAAGCGCTTTACTTTTTCGAAGTAGAAATAGGCTCTGAAGAACCTGGCCAATGCCGTGTATTGCTGCCTTACAGCAGGTGCAACTTTTGGATCATTATTGTTCTCCAGAAAGTAGTTGATGTTGCGCAGGTCAGACCAGCTCCAGCCGGAACTCTGGCGTGGACCATAAGCACCATCGACCAGGAATTCTGGCGCCTGACTTCTTGCGGCGTAATCCGCCATAGCATCACCTTTATGTGCATCAGAAGGTGAGGGCAGGATGTTGTAAAATGAATTGGTGTATAGTTCAAGACCCTTTTCATTGCTGAAAACTGCTTCCCTGGTGGCCGTATCTTCTGGTGTCTGATCAAGTTTCTTACACCCGGCAAAGCCGATGACTACTGGTATAAGACATAATAAGAACTTCTTCATATTTTAATTTTTTAAATGCTTGTTGTAAATGCTTTAAACCCTAGAAAGTGGCCGATAGACCTAAACTGAAGGTTTTGAGTATTGGATAATTATTTCCATTCCCACTGCCGCCATCTGTTAAAATAGCATCAGATCTGCCGATGTTCTCGATGTCCAGATCCTTAGTTACTTTGTAGAGTGGTGATGACGACCAGAGGTTTTCACCAGACAGGAATACGCGAACATTGCTTAAACCTGCTTTTTTAACAAAGGTCTGCGGCAAGGTATAGCCCAGCTGAAGGTTTTTCAAGCGGATATAAGACACATCCTGTAGGTACTTCGTTTGCGCCTGAGCCAGTGTTCCAGATCCGTTTTGAGCAATGTAGCCTCTGTAACGTGGGAAGTATGCATTCGGATTTTCAGGTGTCCAGATGTTGCCAAGCTGTGAGGTTGGAATTTTGTTGTACGGACGGTTGTATTGTCCCCAGAAGGTTCCGTTCTCAGTACCCGGGTACCAGTCCATAGAGCCAACGCCCTGGAAGAAGGTGCTAAAGAAGAAACCTTTCCAGTCTGCACCCAACGCAATCCCGTAGGTGTAGCGTGGCGTAGAGTTACCGATAATCTTGCGGTCTCCAGGATTGCCAACGGTATTATCACCATTGTTAATCACCCCATCGCCGTTGATGTCGCGGAATTTGACATCCCCGGGCAGGCTTTTACTGGTGTTTGAAGATTTGTAAAGAATTTGACTAGGGGAGTTGGCGACATCCGCTTCCGAAAGGAAGAAGCCATCGGTCTCAAAGCCCCAGATCTCACCTACGGTCTGGCCAGCATAGTAGTCAGATAGCCTTTGGTCCGGGTTGTTGTACTTCAGGATCTTCGCCTTGTAATCGGCCAATGTTAAGCGCACCGAATAACTCAATGGCGAGCCACCAACATCAAGGCGGTCATTCCAGGTTACATTTGCTTCCCAACCCGTGGTCCGCAAGTCGGCATAGTTCCCTTTTGGTACACCGATACCAAAAACAGCCGGCAGCGTCATTCCCACGGTAAACATATCCGTAGTCTTACGCGTATAAGCGTCTCCGCTGAAGTTCAGGCGATTGTTCAGGAAGGCGATGTCCAGACCGATGTTTTGGGTAGTAGAAGTTTCCCAGGTCAAGCCATCAGGAATAACGCCTGGCTGACTGGTTTGCTGCGGTCGTACACCGTTCAATACACGGCCTGACTGGCTAATGCCAAACTTCTCCTGGAAAGCATAAGATGCGATGTTACCATTACCCAATGAACCGTAGGAAGCACGGATTTTTAAGTCGGTAATCACATTAGGATTAATCTTCCAGAATGGTTCCTTGCTCACCCGCCAGCCTGCAGAGAAGGACGGGAAGAACGCATAACGCTGGTTATCCGGAAACTTCGATGATCCGTCATAACGGCCATTCAATTCAACCAGATAGCGATCTTTGAAAGCATAGTTTAAGCGGTAAAATCCACCAAGTATGGCCCATTGCTCATATCCGCCTGAGGTTTGAATAGATTGTCCTAGTGCCAGGTTGATGTCGTTCGCATCTTCGAAGATTAAGCCGTTACGCAAAGCCTCGAGACGTTTATAGGTCGACTGCTCGTAATTGTAACCTGCAAGCACCTTGATGTAGTGATGCTCACTAATCTTTGGCTCGTACTCCGCGTAGATGTTTGTCACCATATACTGCGTATTGCGGTCAAGTTTCTGCAGGTCATTATAGTTCAAGCCCACATACTCAATAACCCCGGGTTTACGGCTGTATGGCACTGGCACACGCTTGCGACTTTGATCATTATCGGTGTTCTGGAAAGTGAAATCTCCCTTAATTCTGAACTTATCCTCAAAGAAGCTGGTGCTGAAGCCAGTAGTATTGCGAAACACTTTGTTGTCCATATCAATCCCGTTTTTACCATACCAAAGATCTCCAACAGTATACGCGGAAGAAAAGGTAAGCGTGCCATCGGGGTTGAACATTGGCGCTACAGTATGACCCTCATCGGCAATGTTACGCCAGATACCACCACCTTCACCAACATTCACCGGTGTGTGATATTTGGAAGCCGAATAGTCCGCATTGTTGTAAACCTTTAACCATGGATAGAGCTGTATAGATCCCTTTGCACGAAGGTTCAGCATCTCATAATCGTCAGAATTGTAGCGAAACAATCCATCCTGTTTGTAAGATCTTCCAGAGATGTAGAAGTCGGTCTTGCCACTTCCACCAGATAAGGAGATGTTTTGCTCCGTAGCACTGGTATTGTCTTTATACAGCTCATCGTACCAGTCTGTATTCTCATAGTAAACGTACTCACCCGCAGCATTAACCTCTGTTTTAGGCAGGTTCGGATTTTCAGAACGCCGTTTTAGCTCTTCCAGGTAAGCTGGAGAAAACTTAACGGTTTTGTTGATGTTCTGCGGGGTTTGGGAGTAATCATTCCAGGCCGACCAGCCTTCATTGAACATACTGGCGAATGTGTAGCCGTCACTTACATAGTCGGGCACGGTTGTCGGTGTTTTGATGGATTGTGTGATGCTGTAGCTTATCGACGTACGCTCTTTAGCCGGATTTTTAGTGGTAATCAGCACCACGCCAAATGCAGCTCTTGCACCATATATCGCGGCAGATGCAGCATCTTTCAGCACCGTTACACTCGCAATGTCATTTGGATTGATCCTTCCGGGATCTCCTTCAATACCGTCAATCAATACCAGTGCGCTTCCGCCTTGTCCAATCGAGGTTGTTCCACGAACGTTGAAAGCTGGAGACTGCGTTGGCCTGCCGTCGGCGATGCTCAGGTTCAGGTTGGGTATCACCCCTTGAAGCCCTTGCGCCAGATTGGCGACAGAACGGTTTTCAAGCACCTTGGAGGTAACCTGAGTCACTGCACCAGTTAGGTTTTCCCGTTTCTGCGTGCCGTAACCCACTACAAGCACCTCGTTCAGTGTGCCTGTTTCGGCCGTTAAGGTGATGTTTAGCGGGGTGGTCTGTCCCGCGCGAACGGCAACCTTGGTTTGTGTGGAGGAGGTATAGGAAATGAAGCTGGCGGTAAGGGTATAACTGCCTGGCGCGACATCAAAGGTGTATACACCATCTGCGTTGCTTTGAACAACGATGTTGAGCTCCGCAATTCGGATGCTTGCACCCGGCAGGGGCGCACCCTTTTCGTCGACGATTTTACCGCTGATCCTTCCGCGGTCCTGATTGAGGAAGTTGCCGGCATTCAAGCTGGCATTTGCTCCAATGGTCAGGAGCAAAAATGCCATCAGTAAAGCGACTTCCTTTTTTAAAGTAAGTACAGTTTTAAGCATAATTGGTTAAGGTTTATTGTGTACATGTGAATTGGTGGCAAAGTTGTAAACGTGATGTTAGCCGAGTGTTAACTGCCGATTAATTAAACATAGAATGCCCATGTAACGGGAAAAACATACCCGAAACAGCATACGCAATTGTCTCTTCGCAGTTATAAATTGCTATAAATAAGTCGATATGGTTTACAACATATCTTAGAAAAACCTGGAAAATCTGGTGGTTTTTGGCAATGGATCAAGCTTGCAATGCGACATGCAAGGCTTGCAGCTAGAGATGTAATCATACAGTATTTGGTTTGGTCTTGTCCAAGTTAGGGAATACAGAAAGCTTGTACATTCCTTACATGTAAATAAAGTGTTACATCCTGTAGTTTGTTAACATTTAGTTAACGTTTCAGAGGGCCCGCTTGAGGCCATCCCACTGGCTGGTACTTTAACACTATACGCTGAAATGGTACTTTAATGCTGTGTGCTGAAATCTACAGGAACCCCATACCGCACATTGCACTACTTCTTGAAAAGCAAGGGCGCGAACGTACTCAAATACCTTCGCCAGACATTGTAGCTATGTACGCCTTCCGTTTCTGTGTAGCTAAATCTGATCTTCTTTTCCTGCAGCCAGTCCCGGAATTTGCGTGTTGATTCCAGCAGATAGTCGTCCTTGCCGATCGCGATCCAGACAAGTTTAAAATCTTTGTTCACCGAGGCATTCAGCTTCGGGAAAGCCTTGCTATAATCTGGATTAAGCAGGATAACAGCAGGACTGAAGCCACCAACATAGCTGAAAAGCTCCGGATGATTTAAGCCCGCGTCCAGCGACTGCCCACCACCCATTGAAAGACCGGCAACGGCACGGTAGTCCTTCGAACGTCCCACGTTGTAAAGGGTATCAATCATGGGCATCACTTCTTTCAGCAGCGAAGCAATAAAAAGTTCCTCATTCTTTTTCAACGCTTCAGGGGTACGTCCATTCGCCACTGCAGGATCAAACATTTCAGGTGCACCATAACCAAGTGTATTCACAATAACCATCGGAACCGCTTTTCCCTCAGCAAGAAGGTTGTCCATGATAACATGTTCGCGACCGGCGGTGATCCAGGCACTGGTCTCATCTGTAATACCATGGAAGAGGTAAAGCACCGGATAAGGTTCTTTGCGCTTCGGATCATACCCTGGTGGGGTGTATACGCGGAAATCACGGTGGTCTCCAACAATCTTTGAGCTATAGAAATGCTGATTCAGCTGACCGTGCGGAACATCTCGCACTTGCCAGGTAAGCGCATCTTCCCCTGGTACAAGAACGAGGCTTTGTCCCAGTGCCCGCATGAAAAGCGGCTTAATAAATGGATTGTTCGGATCGGGAAGCACATTCCCGTCTACAGAAAAAGTATATCGGTAAATGTCGGGAGAGAACACAGCGATATAACTCCAAACCCCGGCAGTGTCCATTGTCATGTTTCGAAGCTTCCCGTCATCCATAATGAGCAGAACCTTCTTTGCATGGGGTGCCAGAAAGCGGAAAGTAACGGCACCGGCTGGTTTAACTTCCGGCGACTGGATATACTTTGCCGCAGCTTTAGGTAAAGTTTGCGACTTTGTTGCGGTGCTGCACAAACAAAAGCACAGCATGAGAATTAAGATTTGAAATTTCATCAGCTTACATTGGTTATCGCCATAGCCCTCAAATTAGAAAGGAAGGCCGGTAGTCGTACTTAAATATTCGTAATACAATTTACGCGAAAGTAGACAGCTGCTGTTACCAGAATTGCGATTTAAAATTAATTCTTAAGCGAGGGTGCTGGACTAGGCATAACAAGTACTGCAGTGTAAGCCGTTTTGCTCCGTTAATGAAAAGTATTCAGATATAGTTTCTCTACCTTCTTGCGCGCCCAGTCGGTTTTACGCAAAAACTTGAGGCTCGAGCTCATCGTAGGGTTGTTTCTGAAACACTCGATACGCACATAGGTAGACAATTCTTCCCAGCCATAGTGCCATACAAGCTGTTTTAGGATAAACTCCAGGGTTTTTCCATGTAGTGGATTATTTACTTGTTCTTGAGTGGCCATGCTGCAAAATTAGGAAGATTAAGTAAATTTGAGCTATGCAAATAAACTTAGGCGATTTCGTCCGTTTCGTGGACGAAAACATTGAGGGCTATGTCACCCGCATCATTGATAAAGACACCATTGGTGTTACCGACGCGAACGACTTCGAAATCCCGGTACTCGCATCAAAAGTTACCCTGGTTCATGGCACCATTCCAAGTGACAATACCGTAGTCAGCAATCGCAGCACCCCGGTTGTCGCAGCTGCAGAATTCATCAAAGACGGCGTTTTCTTAGGACTTGTAAGTGATCAGCACAGCAACTCCGTGGCGCACTTTCATATGGTAAACAATACATCATACGACCTGCTGGTTGCATTCTCAACCGAAAAGAATGACCATTTCAAGGGCGAGTTCGCCGGTGTCGTAGCTGGCAATTCTACAAAGCGGATATACTCTGCAAACATGAGTGATATCCAAATCTGGCCGAAATTCCGATTGGAAGCGCTTTTTCATACACCGCTAAGTTTCGAACCTAAGCCTGCCATCATCTTTCACCAACAGCTTAAGGGCAAAGATCTATCCGTAGCAAAACAAGACATTCCCTTGCTAAAGGCAAAAGGTTGGTTAATTGAACTCGATCAAAAGGAAGCAGCCTTAAATCTGGATCAGCTTAAAGCCAGGTTTAAATAGTCTCCTCCGCATTCATGGAAAACACATTCAACCAAGACATCATCCTGTCTAATGAGCAGCAAAGGCTTGCAGCACTGCGCAGATATAAAATTTTCAATACAGAAGCAGAGAAATCATTTAAAAACATTGCCCGCCTCGTTGCTGAAATATTCAATGTTTCCATTTCCATGATTTCTTTAGTGGATGATGAGGAAGTTTCCTTTCAGTCGAATGTTGGAATGGAAACTTCGATTGGTCCCAGAGGGGAAAGCTTTTGTTCGTTAACGGTACTAAGTCCGGAGGTACATGTTGTTGAAAATGCACTCGTCGACCCGGTCGTTTCCCGAAACCCGCTGGTATGTGGCGAGTTTGGCTTACGCTTTTATGCAGGCGCACCCTTAGTTACACCAGATGGCTTTATAATTGGCACCGTCTGTATTGTAGATACCAAACCCAGGGTATTTAGCGACCACGAAAAACGTATCCTATCAGGAATGGCAGCCGTGGTGATGGAACAAATCGAGCTGCACCTGATTACGTTACAAAATGCAGAGCGGCAGCAAGCTGTAAATGACGCGCTCAGTGCAAGTATTGAGAAGCTTGCCAGCAGCGAGCAGCACTTTCAAAACATCCTGAACACAATGGCCGAAGGGGTAGGAATTATCGATGCTACCGGCAAGATGACCTACGCCAATGCAATGGCGCAGCGAATTTTAGGCTTAACGCATAGCGAGATAAAAGACAGGACATTCGACGATCCCCGCTGGCAGAACCTGAAAATCGATGGTTCAGCATTGCCCGATGAAGAACATCCGATGGCCATCATGATGCGCACCCGACAACCCGTGTTCGACTATGAAATTGGTGTGCAACCGCCCGATCGAGAACGCTTCTACATCTCCATAAATGCCGCACCAATCATTGACCCTGAAACTGATATGCTGGTCGGCGGTATTGGAACCTTCATGGATGTCACCAACCGGAGAAGGGTCCTCCAACAGAAAGATGAATTTATCAATGTGGCCAGTCATGAACTCAAGACGCCTGTCACCAGTCTTAAAGCTTCCATTCAGATCCTCCAGCGGATGAAGGATAATCCAAATCCGGTGATTTTCGATAAGATGCTTAGCCAGGCGGGGAAGAGTCTGGACAAACTGAACCGGCTTATTGTAGATTTGCTGAATAGCAACCGTATTTCAGAAGGTCAGTTACAACTGCGAAAAATGCGGTTTAACATTGGTGAGCTGGTTCGCGATTGCTGCCAGCATGTTCGTACGGCAGGTACCTTCGATATCGTGCTGGAGGGCGACTATGATACTATCGTCGAAGCCGATGAACAGCAGATTGATCAGGTACTGGTGAACTTCATCAACAATGCCATGAAGTATGCGCCAGATTCATTGGAGATAAAAGTTGTTTGTGAACGTAGCGCTGCAGCACTCAAAGTATCCGTGGTGGATAGTGGACCGGGTATTCCAGAGAAGCAAATCCCACATTTATTCGACCGGTATTATCGCGCAGATTATAGTGGCTTCCGCTTTTCCGGACTGGGTTTAGGCCTTTACATTTGTGCGGAGATCATCAAGAAGCACGGCGGCACCATTGGCGTAGACAGCGAACTTGGAACAGGCAGTGCTTTCTGGTTTACTTTACCGTTGTAGTCGTCTTTGCTTCTAAAATCGCGACCAGTTCATCCAGATCGAATGGCTTGGCCAGGTAACCATCCGCGCCAGCTTCGGCACTTAATATTTCGATATCACTGTTTGCAGAGAAGTAAACTACTGGAATGTGTTTCAGCTGGTCGGAAGCTTTGAGCGCCCTTGTAGCCGTAATACCACCTTCTTCCGGTATCCAGTTGTCCATCAAAATGACATCAGGAGCTATTTCGCTCACCCGTTCAATGATTTGCGTGCAGTCTGTAAAAGTTGAAACCTGCCAGCCACTTTGTTCCAGAAAGTAACTGCAAATCGATAGAAGATCCTCGTCATCGTCAAAGATGACTAGTTTCTTTCTGTTAAGGGGCGTTTCATTCATAAGGCTTAAATGTAATCGTTTCTTACTTCAAAATTGCCTTTTTCAATACGCTAACTTCTTTAAGCAGCAGTGGAAATGCCGGAACCGCCATGCCACCATGATCAAAACCCTGAAGTTCATACAGCCTGGTAGATTTATGTCCCGCCAGTTTCATCATGCGGTTCAGGTATGCATTCTCCTCGTACCTGCCCAGTAGTTCCTGCTCCCGGTCGCCGGTAATCAACAACATTGGGGGTGCATCAGCCCTGACATGATACAGCGGCGCATATTTATCGATGGTCGGCTGTGTATCTTTAATGCCCATTTCCTGTCTTACCGTAAAGTGTGTAATGGCCTGCCCGCTGAAGGGAATCAATCCGGCAATGTCATTTGCATTGATGTTGTATTTTGCAAGGTACTGCTTATCGAGCGCCACCATCGTTCCAAGGTAGCCACCAGCAGAATGGCCGGAGACGAAGATCAGTTTGTTATTGCCGCCAAATTCAGCCACGTGCTTAAATGCCCAGGCAATCGCCGCTGCGGCATCTTCAATATAAGCAGGTGCCTTCGCTTTTGGCGAAAGCCGATAACCAACACCAATTACCGCCACGCCCTGATCCATCAACGCTTTTGGAATTTCCTTCGAACCACCGGTGATACCACCACCGTGAAACCACACGATCGTTGCGAAGTTCTTAACGTTTTTCGGGTAGTAGATATCCAGTCGGCATTGCGACTTGATGTAAGCATCTTTTATGGATGTGCTATCCGGGTAATAGAAAATGTTGTTTTTCCGCTCCGCTTGTTGGCCGAAGCTGTTTAGCCCGATAAATAGGAAGGATAGCAAAAGCAGCAGGGTAGAGCGATACCCAGCCTTGGTTGTGGAAGTCAATTTCATTGGTTTACCATTGGTTCACCGCAAGTTAGAAAGTATTGACAGTCTGGGAAAACGAATGGCGTAACAATCCTGGTATTATCACCAGAAACGTACTTGTACGTATAATAATTCATGATTGCAGTGGAGCTTAGCGACCTTCCACTGCAATCATAATTAGCTATGCATTCGAGCGAATATGGCTATAAATACAAGGCGCTGCCGTTGTCCAGAAACGCTTTGGATTTCGCTTCCATGCCCTTCTGTATAGCCTCTTCTTCCTCAACACCCTGTGCAGCGGCATAATCCCGTACATCCTGGGTGATCTTCATGGAACAGAAGTTCGGTCCGCACATGGAACAAAAATGCGCAATTTTGGCGCCTTCAGCAGGTAAGGTTTCATCGTGAAATGCCTTTGCCGTATCCGGATCCAGGGAAAGGTTAAACTGATCTTCCCATCTGAACTCAAAACGTGCCTTACTCAATGCATTATCCCTATACTGCGCACCCGGATGTCCTTTGGCCAGATCTGCCGCATGTGCTGCAATCTTGTAGGTAATCACCCCATCCTTCACATCTTGCTTGTTCGGCAAGCCCAGATGTTCTTTTGGTGTTACATAACAAAGCATTGCCGTGCCGAACCAGCCAATCATTGCCGCGCCTATGGCCGACGTGATGTGATCATAACCGGGTGCAATGTCTGTCGTTAGCGGGCCTAAGGTATAAAATGGCGCTTCACCACAGTGAATAAGTTGTTTATCCATGTTCTCTTTGATCATGTGCATCGGAATATGGCCGGGCCCCTCAATGATCGTTTGCACATCGTGTTTCCAGGCGATTTTGGTCAGCTCACCAAGCGTCTCCAGTTCTCCAAATTGTGCCGCATCATTCGCATCCGCAATACAGCCGGGCCTTAAGCCATCACCAAGTGAGAACGAAACATCGTAAGCTTTCATGATCTCGCAGATTTCTTCAAAATGCGTGTACAGGAAGTTTTCTTTATGATGCGCTAAACACCACTTTGCCATAATGGAACCGCCTCTGGAAACGATGCCCGTGATTCGTTTTGCCGTTAGCGGCACATAGCGCAATAGCACACCTGCATGGATGGTGAAGTAATCCACGCCTTGCTCGGCCTGCTCAATTAAGGTGTCGCGGAAAAGTTCCCAGGTCAGGTCCTCTGCTTTACCGTTCACCTTTTCCAGCGCCTGGTAAATCGGTACCGAACCAATCGGGACAGGGGAGTTGCGGATGATCCATTCCCTGGTTTCATGGATGTTCTTGCCGGTAGATAGATCCATGATCGTGTCTGCACCCCAACGGCATGCCCATACCGCTTTTTCCACTTCTTCTTCAATGCTGGAAGTAACGGCGGAGTTGCCGATGTTTGCATTGATCTTCACCAGAAAGTTCCGCCCGATGATCATTGGTTCTATTTCCGGATGATTGATGTTGCAGGGGATTACAGCACGACCGGCAGCCACCTCGGCCCGGACAAACTCGGGTGTGATGAAACCCTTTGGCGTATTGGCGCCAAAGCTATGCCCGGGATGTTGCTGCCGTATCAGCGCCTCATCTCCATCTAACTCTTCCTGCAATGCATCAATCCGCTGGTTTTCGCGAATGGCAATGTATTCCATTTCTGGCGTGATGATCCCTTTTCTGGCATAATGCATCTGCGAAACATTCTGCCCTGCCTTCGCACGGTAGGGCTTGCTGATGTGGGCAAACCGCAACACGTCCAGATTTGTATCATCTGCGCGCAGCTGTCCATAGCTCGAGCTGAGCCGATCCAGCTGCTCTACGTCTCCACGATGCAGGATCCAGCTTTCCCGCTGTTTAGGGAGGCCTTGTTTTACATCGATTGCGACATCGGGATCGGTGTACGGCCCGCTGGTGTCATAAATGGTTACGGCGGCATTGGGCTTGGTCTCGCCAAAGCGACCCTGCAGTTTGGTATCACTAAGGCTTACCTCACGCATGGCGACTTCAATGTCGTGCAACTGACCTTTAACAAATACTTTTCGCGATGCCGGGAATGGTTTGCGGCTAATGACCGCTGCTTCTGGTGTTTTTTCAGTTTTCATGTTGATTGTTTTACACTCAGGGAAGCACCTGTACAAGGAATGGTAAACAACATGAATATGTCATCTCACTTTTCCCTTCGGCAGTACTAACTGCATCAGGTTCAAAGGGTATATCTCAGCACAAGGCACCCCTAAAGTTTTTTATAAAGCTAGGCAATCAATTTTATTATCAAGCGATTTTGACGGTAAACTGTACAAATTTATCAGAATTGTATAAGTACTTCCCCGAAGGATGCCGTACATTTGCAGGGTAGCATGAAAAAGATATTGTTGATTTTACTCGCCTTTGTTTACCTGGCACTTGCCCAGGGACCAACGGTATATCTTCATTATTGCATGGGTGAGCTGGTCCAGATGGGCCTTGAACATCCAGGCGAATCAGCTGACTGTGCCTACTGTGGCATGAGCAAATCGACATCTGAGAAAGAAGCTTGCTGCCAGCAGGACACGAAAACGGTGAAGATTGACAATGTTCAAAAGATTGCCAGCAGCACCTACGAATTTACGCAGGCCGCTGTGTTGCTCCCTAAATCTTTGCTCCACGAATTTCTGAATACGACAGCCGAAAAGGGCTTCCGGTCAAGCTTTCCTGCTTTTGAAACGCCTCCTATCCAGGAGGTGCCCGTCTTCATACGGAACTGTACCTACCGCATTTAATACCATCCATCTACTGCTTACACATCCGTGTAACGGCATCAGGTATTCCCTGCATGTAACAATTTTCAATTAGAATTTTTCTTTAGACTGTTCTTTAGCTGCATCAATGCTGCTGGAGGATGATGGTTTAAATCATTGCATAAATGGTACATAAAATTATAGAATGGTCCCTCCGAAACCGATGGATCGTGCTGCTGCTGGCTACTGGCCTCTTCGTCTGGGGCATCTTCGCGGTTAAGCAGAACCCGATAGATGCAATACCCGACCTTTCCGAAAATCAGGTTATCGTTTATACCGAATGGATGGGCCGTTCGCCCCAGCTTATAGAAGACCAGGTTACCTATCCATTGGTCACCAACCTTCAAGGACTACCCAAGATCAAGTATGTACGTGGTTCCTCCATGTTCGGCATGAGTTTCATCTACGTGATCTTCGAAGATGACGTGGATGTATACTGGGCGCGTGAGCGGGTACTGGAACGGCTCAGCACCATCGGGAATACGCTGCCCGAAGGTGCCACACCACAACTTGGCCCCGACGGCACCGGCGTGGGCCATGTGCTCTGGTATACCCTGGATGCACCTGAAATGGACCTTGGTGAACAACGTGCCATACAGGACTGGTACGTTAAATTCGCCTTACAGAATGTACCGGGCGTTAGTGAAATCGCCTCCTTTGGTGGTTTTGAGAAGGAGTACCAGATTGCCGTAGACCCCAACAAGTTGCTCTACTACCGACTTTCCATTCCAGAGGTCATCGCTGCGGTACGCGGCAACAACAATGAATCCGGCGGAAGGAAGTTCGAGCGCAGTGACATCGGTTACATCATTAAAACATCAGGTTACCTGAAGTCGCTCGACGAAATCTCGAACATCCCCATAAAAAACCAGAATGGTACAGCCATCAAGGTTTCAGACGTAGCTACTGTGCAAATGAGCGGGGAAACCAGGCTGGGCATTTTTGATCAGGACGGGGAAGGGGAGCGTGTCGGTGGAATCGTTGTGATGCGTTATGGCGAAAATGCCGCAGCAGTAATCGACCGGGTGAAAGTCAAGATGAAGGAAGTCTCGAAAGGGCTGCCCGCAGGCGTTAAGTTTGATATTGTTTATGACCGCGGTGAGCTGATCCAGGAGTCTGTGGATTCCATTACCACCACGCTCATCGAAGAGATGATCGTGGTTTCACTAGTAGTCATTGTCTTCCTCTTTCACTGGCGGAGTGCGGTCAGCATCATCATCCAAATACCCATTACCATTGCCACCAGCTTCATTCTTTTAAATGCCTTCGACATTTCTTCCAACATCATGTCGCTTACCGGCATCGCCCTGGCCATTGGCGTCATCGTAGATAACGGCATCGTGATGAGTGAAAATGCCTATAAGCACCTTGCTGAGCGATACGAAAGCTGGCAGGCAGCACAACAAAAATCTAAAATGCTATGAGAAACTGGTTTAAACGAAAAGTAGATAAAGACGCAGACTGGATCTCCGAGGCCGACCGTCTTGCGGTGATTGAAAAATCCAGCAAGCAGGTATCCCGTGGGGTGTTCTTTGCGACCATCATCATCATCACTTCTTTCCTGCCGGTATTTATGCTCAGCGGTCAGGAGGGCAAGATGTTCCATCCCCTTGCTTTTACCAAGACATTCATCATGATTGTGGATGCCGTACTGGTGCTTACACTCGCACCGGTGCTGATTTCCTTTTTCATGAAAGGCAAGTTCAGGCCAGACCATGCGAATCCGGTTAACCGCTTTTTAGAGCGCTATTACGAACCTGTGATCCGTACGGTACTGAACTGGCGCAAAACTACCATTGCCATTAACATCATCGCCTTGCTGATCACCATTCCACTCCTAAAAAACCTGGGTACAGAGTTCATGCCGGCGCTCGATGAGCAAAGTATTCTGTTTATGCCGGTTACGCTGCCTGATGTTTCTAACAATGAGGCCAAGCGTATTTTGCAGGTGCAGGACAAGATCATCAAGTCGGTGCCCGAAGTAGACAAAGTATTGGGTAAAGCCGGCCGCGCAAGTACCGCAACGGATAACGCACCCATTAGCATGATCGAAACCATCATCATGCTAAAACCCAAATCGCAGTGGCGCGAAGGCATCACTAAAAAAGACATCATCAATGCGCTGGACGAGAAACTGCAGATCCCAGGGGTGATAAATGGCTGGACGCAGCCCATCATCAACCGCATCAATATGCTCGCCACCGGAATACGAACCGATGTGGGTGTGAAGATCTACGGACAAAACTTAGATACCATTGCGGCAGTCTCAGAACGGGTTAGACTAGCCCTTCAAGGTACCAGCGGAGTTACCGATTTGTATGTGGATCCAATCACGGGTGGTAAATATCTGAGCATAGACGTGAAACGGGATGCGCTTGCCCGGTACAACCTGAGCGTGGATGATGTCAACCAGATCGTAGAATCTGCACTTGGCGGTGCTTCGGTCGGCACGACAATCGAAGGGCGGCAACGTTTTTCCATCGGCGTAAGGCTGGGGCAAAGCTTCAGGAGCGATGTGGAAAGTATTAAACGTATTCCGCTGACATCTGCCAGCATGGGTGAAATTCCTCTTTCTGCCGTTGCGGATGTCCGTTTTGAAGATGGACCACCCATGATCAATTCGGAAAATGCAATGCTCCGTGGCGCAGTTATGTTCAACGTACGCGATCGTGACCTTGGCAGTACTGTGGAAGATGCTATGGAAAAAATCAATGCAAGCCGGGGCATCCTTCCTGAAGGCTATTTCCTGGAGTGGAGCGGACAATATGAAAACATGATCCGCGGACAAAAAACACTGTCCTGGATTGCGCCAATCGTGCTCATCATCATCTTCTTCTCTCTGTACTTCGCTTTCAACTCCTTGCGGGAGGCTTTTTTGAGCCTCATCACCATTCCTTTTGCATTGATCGGCGGGGCATACCTCATTTATTTCTTTGATGTAAGCCTTTCCGTTGGCGTTGCCGTGGGTTTCATCGCCCTCTTCGGCATCGCCGTAGAAACTGGAATCGTCATGGTGATCTACCTGAATGATGCCATGCATCAGCTTGTGAAGCTGAAAGGCAATTCGAGTGCAACCATTAGTCGCGAAGACTTACGCGAATACGTGGTTAAGGGCGCTGCAAAGCGACTACGACCAAAACTGATGACGGTATGTGTGTCCTTGTTTGGCTTAATTCCAGTACTCTGGGCCACGGGTGTGGGCAGCGATGTCATGCAGCCGATCGTCTTGCCAATGATTGGCGGCGTGCTGACCTCATCAACACACATCCTGTTGGTAACACCGCTCATCTTTCTGATGAGCAAAGAATATGAATTAAGAAAATACGGAAAACTGGAGGTGCACAATGCGAACCATTAAGATCATTGCGCTGCTGCTGGGCTTTTTCCCAATGCAGCTGCTTGCGCAACAACAGACGATACCACTGGATACCATTCTGAAAAGGATCGATGAAGACAATCCCTTGCTGAAGTCCTACGCCCTAAAGGCTGAAAGTTATAAGCATCGGGCGGAAGCAGGCACGGCCTGGATGGCACCCATGATTGGCGCTGGAACCTTTATGACGCCTTATCCGGGACAGCAAGTTATGGACGACAGTGATAAAGGCTCTATCATGCTCCAGCTGGAACAGGAAATTCCAAACCCAGCGAAACTTCGTGCACAACAAGCTTATGCTGCTTCAAAGGGCGATGTTGAACTCGCCGGGCGAGGCATCGCACTAAACACCTTGAAGGCCAGGGCTAAGAGCCTTTACTACAGCTGGATCATCGCCCGCCAGCGCATCAGTGTGCTGCAGGAAAACGGGAAAACCATGCAAATGATGAAGAAGATCGAAGAGATCAGATATCCTTACAACCGTTCACAGCTTTCTGGCGTATACCGTGCGGGCGCTAAGCTGGAGGAAAACGCAAACATGATCCGCATGCAGGAAGGGGAAATCGCCAAAGCAAAGGCCTGGCTCAATACCTTGATGAATTTACCAGCCAGAACCACATTGGCTATAGACACGACCCAGCTTCCGGAATTCCGTCCAGAACTGGCTATGGATACCCTCTTGCTGGCCGGGCAGCGTAAAGATATCCTACAGATGGAGCAAAACATCCGTTCCATGCAGCTGGGCGTAAAAGCAATGAAGAGCCAGGCGAAGCCTGACTTCAAAGTTCGTATAGACCATATGTCGCCCCTGGGTGGCATGATGCCCAAAGCTTACAGCGTGATGGGCATGCTCAGCATCCCTGTGGCACCATGGTCGGCAAAGATGTATAAGTCGGAAGTTAAAGCCATGAACTATGAAATCCAGGCCATGGCGCAGGAGCGTGTAGGCATGCTTCAGGAAAGTCAGGGCATGTTAACCGGCATGCAGTACGAGATTGAATCCATGCAAAAGCGTATTGCCGCAATGGAACAGAAAATTGTGCCTGCATTGAAAAAGACCATGGAAGCCGACTTTGTAAACTACCAGGAGAATAAGCAAGACGCCATGGCTGTTATGAGCAGTTGGGAAGCATTGACCATGATGCAACTCAATGTACTGGATGAGAAGATGAAATGGTATCAAATGATTGTTGATTATGAGAAAGAACTATATCGCTAACCTGCTGCTTGTGCTGATTTCGGTCTTGCTGTTTGCGTGTAAACGTAAGGCAGCACAACACCATGCAGAAACAAGCATGACTCTGGACTCGGCATTGCTGAACGTCTCAAAGCCGGTAAATGAGCAGGTGCTTGCGCGCATGCCCGTGATCCAGGCAAAAAAGGCATCCAGGTTGTTTGTGCAGGAAGTGCAGGGGCGCATTGAATATGATACCCGTAACCAACTGGCACTTGCCAGCAGGGTTTCAGGAAGAATAGAAAAGCTGTACGTAAAGTTTAACTATCAGCCCGTTAAGAAAGGCCAGTTGATCATGGAGATTTACTCGCCGGACCTGGCTGCCGCACAACGGGAGTTGTTGCTGATCCAGCAGCATGGAGATGCTGAAGGCATGCTGGAACCTGCTAAACGCCGACTGCTTTTGCTGGGTATGGAGATGGGGCAGATCAATAAAGTCTTGCGTACCGGACAGGTGGCCTACCGCATTCCGGTTTATAGCAATGCAGAGGGCTTTATTCTGGAACAATCCGCTGCCACAGCTGCCTTAACGCCGCCGCAATCAGCAGGAGCTGCCGCGGTCGATGGCATGGGTGGTATGGCGACCGGCTCGGCTGCGCCTGGCGCCACCTTGCCAATCACGCAGAATACACCGGTAATGATCCGTGAGGGTCAGTACCTGAATGCCGGACAGCAGGTGTTTACCATTTACCGGACTGGTGACCTGATTGCCACTTTTTCTTTCAGCCCTGAACTTGCAGCACAGATCAACAAAAACGAGAAGGTGCTCATACACCCGCTGGCAGATAGCACGACTTCCATCTCAGGTAAAATCGGAATGATACAGCCGGTGCTAAATGCCGGAGAGAACTTCGTGATTGCTAGGGTATACCTGAAGCAATCGGGCTTAACCCCCGGTGAACTGGTAAGCGGACAATTTCCTTTCTTTCTAAAAGACAGCTTTTGGCTTCCACAAGCTGCTGTCGTTTCCTTGGGGAACGAAAGTGTCGTATTCAGGAAGGTGGGGCAAGTCTTCGAACCCATTCGTGTGCGGACGGGTGTATTGCAAAACGGCGAGAGACAAGTGTTTGACGACATCAGTAGCTGGCAAATTGCAGCCAACGCGCAGTACCTGGTCGATAGTGAGAGTTTTATTAAACCGGCTAAAAAACAATGATCATGAGGCATATCCATATATTCTTATTCTTACTGTCCATGTTCCTGCTGCTCGGCTGCGCCGAGGAACAAGGAGAGACTTCCGCCAGCACAGCAGCTGCGGCAAAGACTTATACCTGTCCCATGCACCCTCAAGTGTTGCAGGATAAACAGGGTACCTGCCCCGTATGTGGCATGGACCTGGTGCTTTTTGAAAAAAGCGCCGCTGTAGAAGGTTTGCAGCTGAACGATCGGCAGCGAGCATTAGCCAACATCAGTACCATGGCCATTGAAACCGGTGCTGAGACTTCCGTACGACAGCTTAATGGTCGGCTTGTGGCCAATCCGGCGCAAACAACTTTCATCACCAGCCGTGTCGCAGGTCGGATTGACCGCCTGTATGTACGTCAGACTGGCGAGCCGGTATCCAAAGGGCAGCCCCTGTATCAGATTTATTCAGAGGACCTCGTGACCCTGCAGCAGGAGTTTCTACTCGCAACGGAGCAGGCTGCACAGTTCCCGGAAGATAAAACCTTCGCGCAGCTGCTGCTTGCCGCCAGGCAGAAGCTCATCCTTTATGGCCAGTCGGCAGGGCAAATCCGCCTGCTGCAGCAAAAGCGAAAGGCAAACCCTAACATCACCATTTTCGCTGCAGAAACCGGAACCGTAGCGGAACTTTCCGTTACCGAAGGGCAGTATGTTGCCGAAGGCAGTCCGCTGCTCAAACTGGAAAGCTATAATTCGCTCTGGGTAGAAGCCGACATCTATGCTTCAGAACTGGGAAACATCAAAGCCGGGCAACAACTTCGGGTGCAGATCCCCGGATGGGAGGATCAGCCGCAGCGCGTCAAGGTGTCGTTTATCAACCCTGCACTGCAATCGGGATCGCAGCTGCTCCAGATCCGTGCTGAAATGCCCAATCCAGGGGGTATATGGCAACCTGGTTTGCAGGCAAAAGTATTCGTAGAAAGTAAAACCGATGCCAAAAGTATAGTCTTGCCGGCAGATGCGGTGCTGAAAAATGCTGCAGGCGCACATGTCTGGCTGGAACGCAAACAAGGGTACTATGAACCCAGGGTGGTGCAAGCCGGAGCTGAGCGCGCGCAAGGCGTGGAAATCATATCAGGGCTCAATCCCGGAGATCGTGTGGTAGTATCCGGTGCGTACCTGCTATACAGTGAATATGTACTGAAGAAGGGCAAAGATCCAATGACAACCGCAAAGAAAGGTTGATTAATATCTCACATGCAAAAATTAGAATCATGAAAAAACTAAATCATATTGCATTACTGCTGAGCATAACCATACTTGCTATGGCTTGCAACCCGAATGAAAAACAGAAGGCCGGACAAACGCAACATGCACATGGCAGTGCTACCAACGAAACCGGCCATAAGACTAACCCGGGTTTGAAAGCTGATGCCCCGGGATCTGTAGTCTTGAAAGACCCGGATCTGGACGCGCTCCACCAGCAATATCAGCTGTTGACAAAAGCCCTGGTTGTGGAAGATGTAAAATCGGTAAAAACCGCTGCTTTAGCCATCGAAGCTGGTGCCCGGGCAATAAAGGGAACAGGATCTATGGCAACTGCTGCGGCGAAAATCAGTAGTACAAGCGACTTAAAAACCCAAAGAATGGCTTTCTCTACGCTGAACGAAGCTTTTATCGCTTTGCTGAAAGATTCTGGTTTAGATCGTGGCAAGCTGTATGTAGCCCACTGCCCAATGGCTCTTGATGATCAGGGTGCATCATGGGTCAGTTACACCAGGGAGATTAGAAATCCCTATTTTGGAGATCGCATGCTGACTTGTGGTTCCATAACGGAAACGCTGTAAGTTCAGGGTGCCGCTGTTTACAGGATTGTGGTCATGTTTTTGAGTTCTTTGCTAAAAATGTTTAGCTAATATTGTTAGCAATGTTACTTTTGCATTGGCTAAGCTGCATTCTTATTCCAATCTATGGCAATCCTTCGAAAAATCATCCATATCGATATGGACGCTTTCTACGCTTCTGTGGAACAGCGGGATAATCCGGACCTTCGGGGGAAGCCCATCGTTGTCGGGGGCTCTCCGCAGGGCAGGGGTGTTGTGGCTACCGCCAGCTATGAAGCCCGGAAGTTCGGCATCCATTCGGCCATGCCTGCACGACAAGCCGTGCAGCTTTGTCCACACGCCATCTTTGTGCGTCCGCGCTTTGAAGCCTACAAAGAAGTTTCAAATCACATCCGCGAGATCTTTAGCCGCTATACCGATCTTATTGAACCATTATCCCTGGATGAAGCCTACCTGGATGTCACAGCAGACAAACTCGGCATTGGCTCCGCACTGGAGATTGCCGAACAGATCAAGAATGCGATTAAAGATGAACTGCAACTGACCGCTTCAGCTGGCGTATCCATCAATAAGTTTGTCGCCAAAATCGCTTCCGACATCAATAAACCCGATGGCCTGAAGTTCATCGGACCCTCCGCGATTGAAGCTTTCATGGAAAAACTACCCGTAGAGAAATTCCATGGCGTAGGTAAGGTAACCGCAGAGAAAATGAAACAGATGGGCCTGCATACCGGGGGCGACCTGAAAAAGCTTTCTGAAGAAACACTTGTCTACCGCTTTGGTAAAACAGGACATTTCTATTATAACATCGTTCGTGGGATCGATAACCGACCGGTACAGCCGCACCGGGAAACCAAGTCGCTCGCTGCGGAAGATACTTTCTCCTATGATCTGGAGGAACTCGAAGACATGGAGCTCAAGCTCGAAGAACTCGCCGAGATTGTACACGAACGCCTGAAGAAAAAGAACTTGTCTGGCCGGACAATCACCTTAAAAATCAAATACAGCGACTTCAAACAGATTACCAGGAACCGCTCATTCCCTCATCCGGTAAGTGATCTGAAGACCATTGTGGATACCGCCAAAAGCTTATTGATGAGTACGGAACCTAAAGATCATAAGATCCGCCTGCTGGGCATTTCGCTTTCCAACTTCGGTGAAGCGCAGCCAAAACAAAAACCCAGCAAATACACCGGACAGCTAAGTTTATTTTGAATATTTGCCAGGCCAATCATGCGGCCAATAGATTACATATGTCCGACTCCGTTTTAATTATTGATGACGAGAAAAAACTCGCTGGTCTGCTTGCGCGGATCATTGGCCTTGAAGGCTTTAATGTTCTGCAAGCACATACTGGAAAAGAAGGGTTAAAGCTCCTCAAAACAGAAGATATCAAAGTCGTTGTCAGCGATGTCAAGCTCCCGGATTATAATGGTATCGAACTGGTAAAAGCAATCAAAGCGCTAAAACCCTATGTAGAAGTCATCAGCCTTACGGCCTACGGAACAATCTCCGATGGTGTTATGGCCATGCGCAATGGCGCTTTCGACTACATCACTAAAGGTGATGACAACGATAAGATTATCCCGCTTGTACATCGGGCCATGGAGGCGGCAAGCGTAAACTTCCTTGCCCACAATCAAAGTGACCATAAGCAACAATCTATAGGGTTCGACTTTATACTGGGTAAATCTAAGGCAATTCTGGAAGCCATCAATCTGGCGAAAAAGGTCGCACAAAAGGATACCACGGTACTCTTACTCGGCGAAACCGGGACCGGTAAGGAAGTCTTCGCCCAATCGATTCACAACGAAAGTCCGAGGCAAACCAAAGCCTTTGTCGCCGTAAATTGTAGCGGCTTCAATGCGGAGTTGCTGGAGAGTGAACTCTTCGGCTACCTCGCCGGTGCTTTTACAGGTGCACTGAAAGATAAAAGTGGTTTGCTTGAAGCAGCAGATGGAGGTACTTTATTTCTGGATGAAATTGGTGAGATGACACTTGAACTGCAGGCCAAGTTGCTTCGCGTACTGGAGAGCCAGACTTACATCAAAGTCGGAGATACAAAGACCAGAAAAGTCAACGTACGTGTCATTGCCGCGACAAACAGGGATCTTAAGTCGCGTGCAGAACAAGGTAGCTTCAGATTGGACCTCTATTATCGACTTTCTGTGTTCAGCATTGAACTGCCTGCGTTGGCATTGAGAAAGGATGACATCTTACCGCTGGCCATGCATTACCTGCTTCAATTTAGTGGGAGCACAAAAACCGCTGAATTCAGCATTGATCCCGAATTTACCCGCTTGCTGTTGACCCATCCCTGGAAAGGAAACATCAGAGAGTTGAAGAATGTGATGGAAAGGGTGACCATCCTGGCAGCCGATAATAACATCACAGCAGATTTACTGCCGCTTGATTTTCTCGATGAAGCCGTTGGCGGCGATCCTATGAACATGCAAAATGTTGAAAAGATGCATATTGTAAAGGTCCTTAAGCATACACAAGGAAATAAAACCGAAACGGCCAGGCTGCTCGGCATTGGCCTCACCACCTTGTACCGCAAAATTGAGGAGTACAAGATCAATTAATACTTGTATAGTTCCATTCTGAAAAGCACCCTTCCATTTTGGTAGGGTTTTTTTGTGCCTAAAAATATCAGAAAAGAATCCTGTCGACATAACTGTTTGTCTCAAAGTGCGATACAAATCTGTCGGCTTTTTTGGACCCGCAATTGGCTAAGGGCTTCTAAAAAAGACTATGCTAACGATTCTACTGCTACTTGCCTTACTCATCATGGTTTGGCTATTCTACAAATCCATCGACTGGTTCGAAAAAATTTAATCCTTATGATCTCCTTGTTTTTAATCGCTGTAGCCGTATTGATCTACATGATCTACGTGCTTCTTTACCCTGAAAAATTTTAAACTATGAACACAGAAATCCTAGGCGTAATTGCGGTGTATCTGCTTACCCTGGTCATTGCAATCCCACTTGGAAAGTACCTGGCAGAAGTATTTGCGGGGGAAAAGGTCTGGACCGATTTCCTAAAACCAGTGGAGGCGGGAATCTTCAAACTTTCCGGTATCAATCCTAAGGTCGAGATGACCTGGAAGGAACACATGAAAGCCCTCTTGACCATTAACCTGGTCTGGCTTGTTTATGGCTTTTTTGTGCTGATGCACCAGGACAAGTTGCCCATGAATCCCGACGGGAACCCCGGCATGTCGCCAGATCTGGCTTTTAACACCATCATCAGTTTTGTTGTGAATTGCAACTTGCAGCATTATTCCGGAGAAACGGGCGTAAGCTACCTTACGCAACACTTCGTACTGATGTTTCTGCAGTTTGTAAGTTGCGCTACGGGCATCGCTGCAGCCGTCGTGTTATTCCGTGCCTTTCGGGATAAAACCACGCAGAACCTCGGTAACTTCTGGGATTACTTCCTGAAGTCGATCACCCGATTGCTGCTCCCGCTTTCGCTCTTGATGGCGCTCATCCTTGCCTTCAATGGTACGCCCACCAGTTACGAAGGGCAGGACCAGTTCATTTCCTTGCAGGGTGATACCGTTAATGTCTCAAGAGGCCCCGCTGCACCTTTCATCGCAATCAAACATTTGGGTACTAATGGGGGAGGCTGGTTCGGCGCCAATTCCGCACACCCACTGGAAAATCCAAATTACCTCAGCAATAGCGTTGAACTCATCGCACAGGTGATCATCCCCATTGCTATGGTTATTGCTTTTGGGTATTACATCCGACGCCGAAAACTAGGGTGGATGATCTTTGGCATGATGACGCTGGGCATGTTGCTACTGCTCATACCAATGATTGCATCGGAGACCGCTGGTAGTGCCACGATTGAAAGCATGGGCATTTCACAAGCTACAGGTGCAATGGAGGGGAAAGAGGTTAGGTTTGGTCCAGCAATTTCCGCATACTGGAGTACCGTTACCACCATCATTTCTACAGGCTCTGTCAATAACATGCACGATAGTAGCATGCCTCTATCCGGTGCCTGGCAGCTCCTGGGTATGATGATCAATGCCTTTTATGGGGGCTGCGGCGTCGGCGTCCTCAACTATTTTGTTTACCTCATCATTGCGGTCTTTATTTCCGGTTTAATGGTGGGTCGCACACCAGAGTTCCTTGGGCATAAGGTAGAGTCCAGAGAGGTCAAGATTGCCGCTATTATAACTTTGCTCAGTCCCTTTCTAATTCTCGCAGGAACGGCGCTCGCCACCTATGTCTATACCAACCACGGCACCGCAGATTGGGCGGTACAGCCATCCAACTGGCTAAACAATCCCGATTTCCATGGCTTCTCTGAGCTGCTGTATGAAGTTACCTCGTCCAATGCCAATAACGGATCCGGCTTTGAAGGTCTGGCTGATAACAACATCTTCTGGAATGTCCTCACTGGCTTTGTCCTGCTGCTCGGACGTTTTCTACCGATCATTGGCCCCGTTGCTATTGCAGGTATACTTGGAGCCAAGAAGTTCATCCCCGAGTCTGCAGGGACACTGCGAACAGACACGCTAACCTTCAGTTTGATGACTTTCGCCGTGATCATCGTCTTAAATGCCCTTTCATATTTTCCTGCCCTGGTCTTAGGTCCGCTGGCTGAATACTTTACCTATTAGAAATGAAAACTTCCAGAAATAATCTTTTTGAACCCCAACATGTAAAAGCTGCACTGCTGCAGGCCTTTATAAAGCTGCATCCGAAGGTGATGATCAAAAACCCAGTGATGTTCACGGTGGAAATCGGCACGCTGGTTATGGCTTATGTTACCATTTATTCCATCACGCATAAAGGGGAGGGCTCACCGGTTTACAACTTCGCCGTTTTTATCGTGCTGCTGCTTACCCTCCTGTTTGCCAACTTCGCTGAAGCGATAGCGGAAGCCAGAGGTAAGGCGCAGGCAGATAGCTTGAGAAAGACCAGGGAAGAAACACCGGCAAAGGCGCTGAACGCAGAAGGTCATATAGAACTTCGCTCTTCCGGAATGCTCAAGAAAGGCGATCTTTTCCTATGCGAAGCAGGTGACACCATCCCCTGTGACGGCGAAATTATAAAGGGCATCGCGACCATTGATGAGTCGGCAATCACTGGGGAATCTGCACCTGTGATCCGCGAATCCGGTGGGGATAAATCCTCGGTAACCGGTGGCACAAAGGTGCTTTCGGATCAAATTACCGTTCAGGTAAGCACTGCCCCGGGAGAGAGCTTCCTTGATCGCATGATCGCCCTGGTGGAAGGCACTTCAAGACAAAAGACACCAAATGAAATTGCCTTAACAATCTTGTTGTCCAGCTTCACCATTGTCTTCATCATCGTTTGCCTTACTCTGAAACCATTCGCGGATTATGCGAATACACCGGTCACCATCGCCGCCCTGATCTCTTTGTTCGTGTGCCTGATTCCAACAACCATCGGCGGGCTCTTGTCTGCAATTGGAATTGCGGGTATGGACAGGGCGCTTCGGGCTAACGTAATCACAAAATCTGGGAAGGCCGTGGAAACTGCTGGCGATATTGATGTTTTGTTGTTGGATAAGACAGGTACCATCACCATCGGGAACCGTAAGGCGACCCACTTTTATGCAACGGAGCAGGTAACCGAAGATCGCTTTATCGACGCAGCTGTGCTCAGTTCACTGGCAGATGAAACACCTGAAGGCAAGTCGATCGTAGAACTCGCTGCATCAATCCAAAGCGGCAAGGTTTGGCAGGCACCAGAAGGGGCTGTGTTTATCCAGTTCACCGCAGAAACCCGTTCCAGTGGCATGGATACCCCTGAAGGCCGCAGCATCCGCAAAGGCGCATTCGATTCCATTCGTAAAAAGGTACAACGGGCAGGGAATACTTTTCCTGTTGATGTGGAAAACCATGTTAAGAACATTTCCAGCAATGGCGGTACACCGCTGGTTGTTGTAGAAAATCTGGAGGTTCTTGGTGTAATTGAGCTTCAGGACATCATCAAACCAGGTATCAGCGAGCGCTTTGAACGATTGAGGAAAATGGGTGTTAAGACCGTCATGGTTACTGGTGATAACCCGCTTACGGCGAAGTTTATTGCGGAAAAAGCAGGTGTCGATGATTTCATTGCCGAGGCAAAACCTGAGGATAAGATGAACTACATCAAAGCAGAGCAGGCACTCGGAAAACTGGTCGCCATGATGGGTGATGGCACCAACGATGCGCCTGCCCTGGCCCAGGCAGATGTCGGCGTCGCCATGAACAGCGGTACCCAGGCTGCAAAAGAAGCTGGCAATATGGTGGATCTTGACAATGATCCAACCAAGCTGATCGAGATTGTGGAGATTGGAAAGCAACTCCTTATTACCCGCGGTACGCTCACCACCTTTTCCATCGCCAATGACATTGCTAAATACTTTGCCATTGTACCGGCACTTTTCATCGCCTCCATCCCAGGCTTGCAGAAGCTGAACATCATGAATCTGCACAGTCCGGAAAGCGCCATCCTTGCCGCTGTCATCTTCAACGCCATCATCATACCGATACTTATCCCGCTTGCCTTGAAAGGTGTGGTTTACAAGCCCATCGGCGCCAGCGCCTTGTTGCGCAGGAATCTTTTGATCTATGGTCTTGGTGGTATCATCGCACCGTTTATCGGGATCAAACTTATTGATCTTCTAGTAGGCCTATTTGTTTAAAACAACCATTAAAATCTCATGAAAAAATATCTTATACCATCCATTCGCCTAACCCTCGTTTTAATGCTGCTCCTATGTGTACTCTATCCAGTTTTCATATCCTACGCTGGTCGGCTTTCGGAAGGTCAGGGTGGTGGCGAAAAAATGATTTCCCAGGGAAAGATCGTGGGCTATGCAGCCCTTGGGCAGCGCTTTGATAAGCCGCAGTATTTCTGGGGCCGTCCATCTGCGGTAGACTACAATGCTGCAGGTTCCGCAGGCTCCAATAAGGGACCTGCTAATACCGAATACCTGAAAATAGTTTCAAACCGGGTAGATACCCTGTTAAAGTATCATCCCTACCTAAAAAAATCAGATATCCCTGCAGATCTTGTAACCGCTTCTGGTAGTGGACTTGATCCCGACATTTCAGAACAGGCCGCCACCATCCAGATCAAAAGAGTGGCTCAGGCAAGAAACATCCCGGAAGCGGAGCTGGCGGCACTCCTGGTAAAACATACTCAACAACCGCTCTTCGGATTGTTTGGCCCAAGCGCCGTGAATGTGCTGAAACTGAACATAGATCTTGATAAGCTAAAACCACGCCCCCTTAACTAACCTTCCATGAAAAAAATCATATTTGCCGTACTGGCACTTACAGCTGCATGCGCAGCAAAGGCACAAGCCCAATCGAAACTTAAAATCAGCGGATACCTGGAGACCTATTATGGTTACGACTTGAATAAACCTGCAGATCACAACAGGCCAGGGTTTGTCTATTCGCACAACAGGCATAATGAGGTAAATCTCAACCTGGGCTTCATAAAAGCCAGCTATGAGGATGATCAAGTGCGAGCCAACCTGGCCATCATGTCGGGAACCTACACCAATGCTAACCTTGCTGCGGAGCCGGGCGTATTAAAAAACATCTTTGAAGCCAATGCAGGCATAAAATTGACGAAATCAAGCAACCTGTGGCTCGACGCCGGTATTTTTTCTTCTCATATAGGCTTTGAAAGTGCTATTTCAAAAGACTGCTGGGTCGTAACCAGGAACATTTCTTCTGAAAATACACCGTATTATGAAGCAGGGGCGAAACTGAGCTACACGACAGAAGACGGAAAATTTGCAGCAACATTGCTTTATCTGAATGGATGGCAGCGGATTGCCCGGCAGGCCAACAATAGTGCTGCGGCAGGGGGCTTGCAACTTACCTGGAAACCGATGGAGCACGTAACAATTAATTACAGCAACTACGTAGGCGCGGAGGGCGCAGACTCGATCGCCACCACCAGGTTTTACAATAATCTTTATAGCATCATCAAGATGAGTGAGACCTTTGGCCTTACCCTAGGTGTTGATTACGGCATTCAGCAGCGCGAAAAAGGTAGTACCACACAAAAACATGTTTTCTCACCAGTAGCAATCGCCCGCTATAAGCTTGATCCGAAATGGGCTGTTGCCGGAAGGGTTGAATACTATCGCGACAAGGATGGTATGTTAATCACGACCAACGTTGAAAATGGGTTTGAAACCTATGGATACTCCCTGAATGTTGATTACTCCCCCGTAGATCATGCAGTATTCCGCTTAGAGGGAAAGGTTTACGATAGTGAAGGGCAGATCTTCTCCAGGCAGTTGCAACAGGTGAACCATAGTGCATCACTCACCGCTAGTTTAGCGGTATCATTCTAAACAGAAACGCATTTGCGCCATGGAACAAGCTAAGCAGTCGGCATCTGTAAAAAACTTTCTTGATCTGGTGAAAACATCCAGAAAGGGCAAGCTGAAAATCTATTTAGGTATGAGTGCTGGTGTAGGTAAAACTTACCGGATGCTGCAGGAAGCCCATTCCATGTTGCACAACGGTATCCATATACAAATTGGGTATATCGAAACCCATGGTCGTGTGGAGACCCATGCATTGCTGTCGGGCATACCCATAATCCCTAAACGGGAGATCTACTACAAAGGAAAACACCTGGAAGAAATGGATCTTAATGCGATCCTGCACGTACATCCTGAGGTCGTGCTGGTTGATGAACTTGCACACAGCAATGTCGAAGGCAGTAAGAACGCAAAGCGTTGGCAGGATGTCTTCGACATTTTAGCGGCTGGTATCAGTGTGATATCAGCCCTCAATGTTCAGCATCTTGAAAGCATTAATGAAGCGGTTGAACAGATAACCGGCATAGCCATTACGGAACGGGTTCCGGACAGCGTTCTTGATGCTGCAGATGAAATTGTGAACATCGATCTCACCGCTGATGAATTGATTGCGCGGCTGCTTGCCGGAAAAATTTACGATAAAAGTAAAGTAAGCTATGCGTTAAACAATTTCTTCAAGCGGGAGAAGATCCTGCAATTGCGGGAGCTGGCGGTAAACGAGGTTTCACATCACCTGCAAAGGAAAATCCAGATTGAGGTGGCAAAAAATATCAAGCTCCGACCCGAAAAATTCATGGCTTGTATCTCTACAAACTTTAAAACGGCCAAGGTAATCATCCGGAAAACAGCCAGACTCGCATCATACTACCATTCTCCCTGGATTGTACTGTACGTACAGAAAAGCGGTGAAAGTGCTGATAAAATAAAGCTCGACCTGCAGCGCCACCTGATTAATAACCTTAAACTTGCAACCGAACTTGGTGCAGAGGTGATCAGAATAAAAAGTGATGACATTACGAGCTCCATATTCCAGGTGTCAATGGAAAAAGAAGTCACAACAATATGTATTGGCAAGCCACATATCACCCTCTTTCAGGTTATAATGCAAACAGCTGTGTTCAACCAGCTCATAAAAAAACTTTCTACAACAGAGACGGATCTCATCATCCTGTCCTGAATGGCTAACTCCTATGAAAATCAAAACTAAACTTCGCCTTGGCTTCGGATTTTTATTCCTGGTCATCTTATTTTTCGGGGCAATCTCCTTGTATTACATGAATAGGATCTCCATAAGTTCAAAGGTGATCTTAAAAGATAATTACAAGAGTTTACGACTTTCGGGCAGCATGCGGGCCATCCTTGATGATCAAACGCTGCCTTTATCGGCCGGTAGCAAACGTGAATTTCTAGCCTTGCTTGAACAGGAGCGGAGCAATATCACTGAACCTGGGGAGCGAAAGGCTGTAGAACATGTTAGCCGGGCATTTGAGGTGTTGTCAAATCCAGCCATAAGCCCAGGAGACAAGGCTGATGCCCTGAAATCTGCAAGGCAACAATTAAGAAGGATAGACCAGTTGAATATGGCTGCCATCTCCAGTAAGAATGACGCTGCACTAGCGGGCGTAGAAAAGGCCGCTGGATACCTGATCTTTGCGGCTTCCATCTGTTTTCTGGTGCTTTTTTCCTTTATGCTGAACTTTCCCGGATTTGTGGCGAACCCATTAAGGGAGTTTTCGGAAGCCATAAAAGGTATCAGCAGGCAAAACTATAAGCAGCAACTTCAGTTCAGCAGTACCGACGAGTTTGCGGAACTCGCACAGGAATTTAATACCATGGCCAGGCATCTGAACAAATGGGAAAATAGTAACCTGGCGAAACTGCAGTCGGAAAAACGACGTATAGAAGCCATCATTGAGCAAATAAATGATGCGATCGTTGGTCTCGATGAACATAGAAAAGTACTGTTCATTAATAAGGTTGCGTGTTCCCTGCTGAATATGGACAAGGCGGATGTGATGGGCCAGAACGTAAATGCGCTGATGGCTAAGAACGACTTGCTAAAGAAAATTCTGAATGCGGAAGCGGAAGATAAAAACTTTACCATATACGCTGATCATAAAACATCCTATTTCCAGTTGGAGAAAAGCCTTATCCATGTACCGGCCTTCAGCCCGGGAGATGAAGCGATTACGGAAGCCAACATTGCAGCAGGTGAGGTTTATGTGCTAAGGAACATCACGCCTTTCAAGGAGCTTGATGAAGCGAAAACAAATTTTATCGCTACGGTATCGCATGAACTGAAAACGCCAATTTCGGCTATAAAGATGAGTGTAAGCATATTGGAGGATGAGCGGGTTGGAACAATGAATGCAGAACAAAAAGAAATGGTTCAGCACATTGCAGACGACTGCGGCCGGCTGCTGAAAATCACGAGTGCATTGCTGGATTTGGCGCAAGTGGAGACGGGTAATCTGCAGTTAAGCTTCAGAAAAACGGCTCCGGCCACGATTGTGAATTATGCAATAGATGCGCTTCGTTTCCAGGCTGATCAACGCGAGATCCAGCTTGAGCTTCATGCTGCGCCAACCTTAGCCCTGGTGAATGTTGATGTAGAAAAAACAGCATGGGTGCTAATTAATTTCTTAACGAACGCATTGCGTTATAGTACGAATCGCTCCAGGGTAGTGTTGGAAATTCAGCAAAGCGGTGATGATGTCGTGTTTTCTGTCAGGGATTTTGGTCAGGGGATCCCGGATCAATACCAGGAGCGTTTGTTCGAACGCTATTTTCAGGTGCCCACCGATGGCAGAAACAAATCAGGGTCCGGGCTGGGGCTGGCAATATCGAAAGACTTCATCGAAGCGCAAGGCGGAACGATCTGGGTAGAGTCTTCTGTAGGGGAAGGCAGCCGGTTTTGCTTTCAGCTGCCAGGCGTAGGTGCAGCGTAATCAATGGGCCAAGGTTTAAGGGATAGCTTTGGACCAACCCCAGACCAAACGCACACCAACCCCAGACCAAACGCACACCAAGCGCACAGGTTGTGTGCGTTTCCTGTGTGTTTGATGTTTGACTAACCTGTAATTCTTCCCTTGATGGACGTGGTTCGGCATGGCCTTAAGACACTGCAATTCAGCTTGGCAAACAAATGCAGGGATGGAGCAATATATTTCAGTTAACCCCTTGATTTATAAAATGTATCTTCCTACCTTTGCAGTCCCTTTATTAGGGGTAAAGTTTTTAAAACACTTAATAGAAAACAAAAAACAATGCCAACCATTCAACAATTAGTTAGAAAAGGTAGAGTAGCACTGGAGTTCAAGAGTAAGTCTCCAGCGTTGGACAGCTGTCCACAGCGAAGAGGTGTATGTACACGTGTATATACCACTACCCCTAAAAAACCAAACTCAGCAATGCGTAAAGTTGCCCGTGTACGTTTAACCAATGGAAAAGAGGTGAATGCCTATATCCCTGGTGAAGGTCACAACTTACAGGAGCACTCCATTGTATTGATCCGTGGTGGTCGTGTTAAAGATTTACCAGGTGTACGTTACCACATCATCCGTGGTGCATTAGATACATCAGGTGTAGCTGGTCGTAACCAACGTCGTTCGAAATATGGTACTAAACGTCCTAAACCAGGACAAGTAGCTGCGGCACCAACAAAAGGTAAAAAGAAATAATTAGGAGGAAACAAAAATGAGAAAGTCAAAACCAAAAAAGAGAATTATCCTTCCTGATCCGAAATTTAACGATGTTATGGTGACCAGGTTTGTAAACAATATGATGTATGATGGAAAGAAATCCATTGCATATGATATTTTTTATAACGCAGTAGAACTTGCAGAAAAAAGAGCTGGCGAAAGCGGTCTTGAAGTATGGAAGCGCGCTTTAACCAATGTAATGCCTGCAGTAGAGGTTAAGTCACGCCGTGTAGGTGGTGCTAACTTCCAGGTGCCAACTGAAGTAAGACCTGACCGCAAAATTGCTTTAGGTATGAAATGGTTAATTTCTTACGCACGTAAACGTGGTGAGAAAACAATGAAAGAAAAATTAGCAGGTGAGATCGTTTCAGCAGCTAAAGGTGAAGGTGCCGCAGTTAAGAAAAAAGAAGATACGCATAAAATGGCTGAGGCTAACAAAGCGTTCTCTCACTTCCGTTTCTAATATTACATTAATAACAAAATGTCAAGAGATTTAAAATACACAAGAAATATTGGTATTGCAGCTCACATTGATGCGGGTAAAACCACAACAACCGAGCGTATCCTTTATTATGCAGGTGTTAGTCACAAAATTGGTGAAGTGCACGAAGGTGCAGCAACCATGGACTGGATGGCACAAGAGCAGGAGCGTGGTATTACCATTACTTCTGCTGCTACAACAGTTAATTGGAACTACAGAGGCCAGAAATACCATGTCAACGTAATTGATACCCCGGGTCACGTGGATTTTACCGTAGAGGTAAATCGTTCATTACGTGTACTTGACGGATTGGTGTTCTTGTTTTCAGCAGTTGATGGTGTTGAGCCTCAATCTGAAACCAACTGGCGCTTAGCAAACAACTACAATGTACCACGTATTGGTTTCGTTAACAAAATGGACCGTTCTGGTGCTGACTTCCTTAAAGTTGTTGGACAGGTTAAAAACATGTTAGGTAGTAATGCAGTTCCATTGCAATTACCTATCGGTTCTGAAGACAGCTTCAAAGGTGTTGTTGATTTAATTAACAACCGTGGTATCGTTTGGAATGAACATGATAAAGGTATGACCTTTACTGAAGTGCCAATTCCTGATGATATGATTGATGATGTTGCAGAATGGAGAGAGAAATTGCTTGAATCTGTAGCAGATTATGATGAGTCATTGATGGAGAAATTCTTCGATGCTCCTGATACAATCACGGAACGTGAAGTTTTAGACGCTTTACGTGCAGCAGTATTGGACGCTAAAATTGTACCTATGGTATGTGGTTCATCTTTCAAAAACAAAGGTGTTCAAACCATGCTTGATTATGTGATGGAATTATTGCCATCGCCTATGGACGTTGAAGGCATTACTGGTACCAATCCAAACACTGGTGAAGAGATTTTACGTCAGCCAAGCGAAAAAGAGCCTTTTGCAGCTTTAGCATTTAAAATTGCGACAGATCCTTTCGTAGGTCGTCTATGCTTTATCCGCGTTTATTCAGGTAACCTTGAAGCTGGTTCATACGTGTACAATGCACGTTCTGAAAGTAAAGAGCGTATTTCCCGTATCTTCCAAATGCACGCAAACAAGCAAAACCCAATCCCTAACGTAGGTGCTGGTGATATTGCTGCGGTAGTTGGTTTCAAAGACATCAAAACTGGAGATACCCTTTGCGATGAGAAAAACCCAATCATCCTGGAATCAATGAACTTCCCTGAGCCGGTAATCGGTTTAGCGATCGAGCCTAAAACGCAGGCTGACGTTGATAAACTAGGTATGGGCTTAGCGAAATTAGCTGAAGAAGATCCTACCTTCAGAGTACAAACAGATCAGGAAACTGGCCAAACTGTAATCTCTGGTATGGGTGAGCTTCACTTAGATATTTTGATCGACCGCTTAAAACGTGAGTTTAAAGTAGAGGTTAATCAAGGTGCGCCACAAGTTGCTTACAAAGAAGCCATCACTGGTACTGCTCAACACCGTGAAACATACAAAAAACAAACTGGTGGTCGTGGTAAATTCGCGGATATCCAGGTTGTTATTTCACCAATTGATGCAGATTTCGAAAAAGGTGGTCTTCAGTTCGTAAACGAAATTGTAGGTGGTTCAATCCCTCGTGAATTTATCCCTTCAGTAGAAAAAGGATTTGCTGCTGCCATGTCAAATGGTGTGCTTGCAGGTTTCCCGCTTCCTGATATGAAAGTTCGTTTGATTGATGGTTCATTCCACGCAGTCGATTCAGATGCTTTATCTTTCGAGATTGCAGCGCGTTCTGCATTCCGTGAGGCATTGCCGAAATGTAAGCCTGTGTTGATGGAGCCAATCATGAAAATTGAAGTATTGACTCCAGAAGAAAACATGGGTGATGTAATGGGTGACTTAAACCGTCGTCGTGGCCAACTGCAAGGTATGGACACTCGTAATGGTTCACAAGTTATTAAAGCCCTTGTACCACTTTCAGAAATGTTCGGTTATGTAACGCAGTTACGTACCATCACTTCAGGTCGTGCAACATCTACTATGGAGTTTGATCACTACGAACCAGCTCCAAGAAACGTTCAGGATGAAGTAATTGCTAAAGCAAAAGGCAAGGTTAAATCCGGAGAATAATAAAACAAACCGGCCGACTGTTATTAATAGCTCTAACAGTCGGCTTTAAATAAACATATCATGAGCCAAAGAATCAGAATTAAATTAAAATCTTACGATTACAACTTGGTAGATAAATCTGCTGAGAAAATCGTTAAGACTGTTAAGCCTACAGGCGCAGTAGTTAGTGGTCCAATTCCATTGCCTACAGAAAAGAAAATCTTTACTGTTTTACGTTCACCACACGTGAACAAAAAAGCAAGAGAGCAATTCCAATTGTGTGCTTACAAACGTTTGTTAGATATTTATAGCTCCAACTCGAAAACAGTTGATGCCTTGATGAAACTTGAATTGCCTAGCGGTGTTGAAGTTGAGATCAAAGTTTAATTGATATAAGTACTTCAAAAAAGAATAGGTCCCTGCAATTTGCAGGGACCTATTCTTTTTTATAATACAGCTTAGGGGTTGTTGCCGGATAACAAGGGTTAGTAGCCCCTGCTCTTGTAGTCGTCTAACTTATTCCGCTCATCCTGCAGCTCTCGTGCAAGCTTCTTCTCTTTTTCATTTGCCTTAACCTTATAACTCTGGTACTCGGCAGAGATCTCCTCATAAAGGCTACTCCGGTATTTGGCTTCATGCAATAATTTCGCGGAGCGAAGGATGATGATGACCAGTGCCAGGGCAAGCACAAGGATGATGGTCCACACCATAGTATTATAGGTACCCTTAGAAAAGGATATGCCCATAAAGGTTATTTCATCCAGTCTTTGATTGCTGCTGTTTAAGGCACTTTCTTTTCCGCTAAGCTGCGCTTTCAGATCTGCAATGCTTTTCTGTTCTTCAGCGATTTGCTTTCTCAAGGCCGGTAACTGCCGGCGCTCCGTACGAAGCGTATCGTTTACATTTTTCCAGAAGGTGTTGAGGCGGGCAGGATTGACCACCTTAAATCCGTTCAGGTTCTTGCTTTTCGACAGGATGCTTTGATACTGGCCGCGTAGGCTGGGGTCGGTATTCACGCTATCTTTTGCGGTCTGCTGTGCAGCGACAGGGTTTGTGTTTAATGCAAAAAATAAAACGGCGATAAAGAGGGGTATAAATTTTCTCATAGGTCTGGTTCTTCTAATTTAACATTAATATTTTAATTTTATTGTGTTTGGGGCATAGATGTTATCTTTGCGCCAATGTCGATTCTCTTATTTACCCTGGTAATACTGCTTGGTGCTTTCATGGCCGGCCTGGTTGGCTCGCTGACAGGCCTGGGTGGCGGGGTGATCATCATTCCATTGCTAACCCTTGTTCTTGGGGTAGATATACACTATGCAATCGGCGCTTCTATCGTATCCGTTATCGCCACCTCTTCAGGTTCGGCGGCAGCCTATGTTAAAGAAGGGATCACCAATATCCGTATCGGTATGTTTCTGGAAATTGCCACCACGATCAGTGCGATTTTTGGTGCCGTGGTTGCAGTCTACATCAATCCCAATTACATATCGGTCATCTTTGGTGGTATCCTCTTGTTTTCCGCTGCGATGATGTTGCGTAAGAAAGTAGACCATTCAGATACCGATACATCCGGAAAGCTTGCGAACTACTTCAAGCTGAACGGAAGTTATCCCACCGCAACTGGTGAGCAGCCTTATGCAGTGCACAATGTTGCGGGCGGCTTTTTGATGATGGCCGTGGCCGGTGTTGCCTCGGGTTTATTGGGGATTGGTTCGGGTGCATTGAAGGTGCTTGCGATGGATAACATCATGCGTATACCATTTAAGGTGTCGACCACCACCAGTAATTTCATGATGGGGGTAACGGCAGCGGCAAGTGCTGTGGTGTACCTGCACCGGGGGCAGATTGACCCGGGGATTGCCATGCCGGTTTGTTTAGGCGTATTGATTGGTGCGAGAGCGGGATCGAAGATCCTGATCAAGTCGAAACCAGAGAAGCTGAAGATGCTGTTCGCAGGTGTCGTAACTTTCCTGGCATTACAAATGATTTATAACGGGATAAAAGGATAAAGGTGGAGTTACAGCAGAAACATAGGGCGAAGGATAGAGACATGCAGCTCATCATGGGCAACTTGCTCCGGATTGGGGTGCTGTTATCCATGACGGTCGTTTTTGTTGGCGGGGTTATCTATCTGATTGGCTTTGGTCAGCAAAAAGCGGATTACAGCGAGTTCATTATGGACGATGCGGGCTTCTTTTCCCTGGCCAGCATCTGGGCTGGCATCCTTGATTTAAATGGCAAAGCCATTATTCAACTGGGCATTTTACTGCTCATTTTCACACCCATCTCCAGGGTGATTTTAGCGGTAATCAGCTTTTTTATAGAGCGCGATTACCTGTATGTGTTGATTGGATTGATGATTTTAAGCATCATTTTGTTCAGCTTAAGCAACAAGCTGGCGGGTTAAAGGGGTGTAAGTGCTTCAATCGCAAGTTACTTCAGTTCTACACGCAACTTCCTGAAAATAATGGTACTTATTTGAAAAATAAATAAGCTAACTGTTTGAATATTAATAATACTTTCGTATTTTTGCCCTCCCTTAAACGGGGATTGTATCCACCTTGAACGAAGCCCTACTGCTTCGATGGGTGTTAAAATTTAAAAAAGAAAATGTCAGGTATTATTGGAAAAAAAGTAGGAATGACCAGCATTTTCGATGCCGAAGGAAGAAACATTCCTTGTACGGTAATCGAAGCTGGGCCTTGTGTAGTAACACAGGTAAAGACCGTGGAGAACGACGGTTACGTTTCAGTTCAGTTAGGTTTCGACGAAGCCAAAGCTAAAAACACTACCCAGCCTTTGAAAGGCCACTTTGCAAAAGCAAACACCACCCCAAAACGTAAATTAGTAGAATTTGATCCATTTGAAGAGAGCGTAGCTCTTGGAGATACGGTTGATGTTACGATTTTCAACGAGGGTGATTTTGTTGATGTTGTTGGTACTTCAAAAGGTAAAGGTTTCCAGGGTGTTGTAAAACGTCATGGTTTCGGTGGTGTTGGTGGTCAGACTCACGGTCAGCACAACAGAATGCGTGCACCGGGTTCATTGGGTGCTGCGTCTTATCCAGCTCGTGTATTTAAAGGTATGCGTATGGCGGGAAGAATGGGTGGCGACAGAGTAAAGGTTCAGAACTTACAGGTTTTGAAAGTTTATGCTGATCAAAATCTTGTTGTAGTTAGTGGTTCCGTACCAGGAGCTAAGGGTTCTTACGTAATCTTAGATAAGTAAGCAGATGGAAGTTAAAGTATTAAACATTTCAGGACAAGAAACAGGTGCCACAGTGCAACTTCCTGAGTCGGTTTTTGGCATATCACCTGTTGATCATGCTATTTATTTAGATGTAAAGCAATACCTGGCAAATCAGCGCCAAGGCACGCACAAGTCTAAACAACGTAATGAGATTGCAGGTTCTACCCGTAAGCTATACAAACAAAAAGGTACTGGTGGCGCTCGTGCTGGTAGTATTAAATCACCTTTGTTTAATGGTGGTGGTCGTGTGTTTGGTCCTCAACCACGTGATTACAGTTTTAAATTGAACAAGAAATTAAAATCTCTTGCACGTAAGTCAGCATTGTCTTACAAAGCACAAGACAACAATGTTGTTGTATTGGAAGATTTCACTTTCGACACAATCAAAACTAAAAACTACATCAACTTGGTTAACGCGTTAAGCTTGACTAACGAGAAAACATTGCTGGTTTTACCTTCACAGAACAACAATATCTATTTATCAAGCAGAAACATTCAGAAAGTGAAAGTTACTACTGCAGATCAGTTGAACACTTATGATGTGTTAAACTGTGGCAAGCTTTTGTTAACTGCGGATTCTGTTAAAACATTGGAGGAGGCATTTGCCAAATAATATGGAATTTTTAAAGAAACCAATATTAACCGAAAAAGCTTCTGCGTTGACAGAAAAGTCTAACCGCTTTACTTTCAAGGTAGAACACAAAGCAAACAAATTGCAGATTAAAGCAGCTGTAGAGAAGATGTACGGTGTTAACGTTGTAGCCATTAATACAATGGTTGTTAACGGAAAACTAAAGTCCAGAAACACTAAAGGTGGTTTAGTTTCGGGTCGTAGCCCAAAATACAAGAAAGCAGTTGTAACGTTGAAAGACGGAGAGACAATTGATTATTACTCGAATATTTAATCAGAATTGAATAATTTATAACTATGGGCTTAAGAAAATTTAAACCAGTTACTCCGGGTACCCGCTTTAGAGTAGGTGCAAGCTTTTCGGAGATTACAGCAACCAAGCCCGAAAAATCATTGGTTGTATCTTCTAAGAAATCGGGAGGACGTAATAACACAGGAAAGATGACGATGCGCTATTTAGGCGGTGGTCACAAGAAATCTTACCGTTTGATTGACTTCAAACGTGATAAGTTTGATATTCCTGCAACAGTAGCTACTGTTGAATACGATCCAAACCGTACCGCACGTATTGCATTATTACATTATGTGGATGGTGAGAAGCGTTACATTATTGCACCTGAGGGATTGCAAGTAGGACAAACAGTAGTTTCGGGAGAAACAGCTACTCCAGAGGTAGGGAACACATTGAAGTTGGGCAGTATTCCATTGGGATCTATTGTACACAACGTAGAGATTCACCCAGGCCGTGGAGCACAGTTAGCACGTAGTGCAGGTGCTTATGCACAATTAGCTGCACGTGATGGTAAATATGCAACTTTGAAAATGCCTTCAGGGGAGACCAGATTAATCTTGGTTACTTGCTTGGCAACGATTGGCGCAGTTTCCAACTCTGATCATGCAAATGAAGTATTAGGTAAGGCAGGTCGTAAACGTTGGTTAGGTATTCGTCCTAGAACACGTCCGGTAGCCATGAACCCTGTCGATCACCCAATGGGTGGTGGTGAAGGTCGTTCATCAGGTGGTCAGCCGAGGTCAAGAAATGGTATGTATGCCAAAGGCTTCAAGACCCGTACACTTAAAAAATACTCAAATCGTTTCATCATAGAGAAAAGGAAAAAATAATGGCTCGTTCAATTAAAAAAGGACCTTATATTGACCATAACGTAGAGCGTAAAGTAGTCTCTATGAATGATTCAGGCAAAAGGTCTGTAATCAAAACTTGGTCACGCAGATCAATGATCTCACCAGATTTCGTGGGTCATACATTTGCAGTGCATAACGGTAATAAATTTATACCGGTATACGTAACAGAAAACATGGTTGGTCACAAACTGGGAGAGTTTGCTCCGACCAGAACATTTAGGGGTCACTCTGAAAAAAGAAAATAATTAAGAGATGGAAGCAGTAGCGAAATTAAACAATTGTCCAACCTCACCGCGTAAAATGCGTTTGGTTGTAGATCTTATCAGAGGCGAGCGTGTAGAGAAAGCATTACATATTTTGAAATTTACCAATAAAGAAGCAGCACAAAAAGTTGAGAAACTTTTGTTATCCGCTATCAAGAACTGGGAAACTAAAAATGAAGGTTCTCGTCCTGAAGAAAACCAACTATATGTTAAGACCATCATGGTTGGTGGTGGCCGTCAGCTTAAACGCTTAAGACCGGCACCTCAAGGCCGCGGTTTCAGAATTCGCAAGCGTTCGAACCACGTAACTTTGGTAGTAGATAGTAAAATCGTTGAAACTCAAACTAATTAACAGAAATGGGACAAAAAGCACATCCAATAGGTAACAGGTTAGGAATCATCAAAGGTTGGGATTCTAACTGGTTCGGTGGCAACAACTATGCTGATAAATTAGTTGAGGACGAGAAAATAAGAAAATACCTTTCTGCTCGTATCGCTAAAGGCGGCGTGGCGAAAGTTGTTATCGAGCGTACATTAAAGCGCATCACGGTTACCATTCACACTGCCCGTCCGGGTATCGTTATTGGTAAAGCAGGACAAGAAGTTGACAAGATTAAAGAAGAGCTGAAACAACTTACTAAAAAGGAGATTCAGATCAACATTTTCGAAATCAAACGTCCTGAGCTAGATGCACAATTAGTGGCAGAAGGCGTTGCTAAACAATTAGAGGCAAGGATCTCTTTCCGTAGAGCAATGAAATCTACCATCGCATCAACGATGCGTATGGGCGCTGAAGGTATCAAAATCATGACTTCAGGTCGTTTAGGTGGTGCAGAGATGGCACGTAGCGAGCAGTATAAAGAAGGAAGAATTCCTTTGCATACTTTCCGCGCAGACATCGACTATGCATTGGCTGAAGCGTTAACTACTTATGGTAAAATAGGTGTTAAGGTTTGGATCTGCAAAGGCGAGGTTTACGGTAAGCGTGACCTTTCTCCGAACATTGGTGCAACAAGCAATGCTCCTGGTAAAGGTGGCAGACCTGAAGGTGCATTCGGTGGCGGCAGAGACAGAGACAACAGAGGCGGCGGCGAAAGACGTAACGATAACCGCGGTGGCGCGAATCGTGGCGGCGGCAGAGGCCCTGGTCAAGGTGGTCCTGGAGCAGGAAGAGATAACAGAGGCGGAAATACTCCTAACAGAGGTCCTCGTAAATAATTAGTTAACAAATCGTTTTACGATAATATTAAGATAAAATGTTACAGCCAAAAAGAACGAAGTTCAGAAAGATGCAAAAAGGCAGAATGAAAGGTTTAGCGACACGTGGAGCTGAACTATCATTCGGGTCTTTCGGGATCAAATCTTTAGAGTCGACCTGGATTACCAGTCGTCAGATAGAGGCAGCCCGTATCGCGGTAACTCGTTTCATGAAACGTGAAGGCCAGGTGTGGATTAGAATTTTCCCGGACAAACCGGTAACTAAGAAACCAGCTGAAGTACGTATGGGTAAAGGTAAAGGTGCTCCTGAATACTGGGTAGCTGTTGTTAGACCCGGACGTATTATTTTTGAAGCAGAAGGTGTACCTTTGGAAGTTGCCAAAGAAGCCATGAGATTAGCCGCTCAAAAATTACCAATCCAGACAAAATTTGTAGTACGTAGAGATTACGTAGAAGCATAAAAAAGTATTGGGTTGCATGTTGTAAGTAACTTGTTATTATAACCTCTAGACCCAACACATTAAAATTAATAAAATGAAGAACTCAGAAATCACAGGGCTTTCACAGGAAGAACTAGTAGCCAGGATTGCAGAAGAAAAAGAAAACTTAGTTAAGTTAAAGTTTGCGCATACTATTTCGGCTATCGAAAATCCTTCCCGCATCACAAAGGTAAGAAGGAATATTGCCCAATTAAATACTGAACTGACTAAGCGTAAGGCTGTGTCTGCTAGTGAAACTAAATAACTTTAGAGTCGAAATGGAAAGACAATTAAGAAAAACAAGAACCGGGTTAGTGGTAAGCAACAAGATGGATAAATCTGTTGTGGTAGCAGTAGAGCGTAAAGTGAAACACCCGATCTATGGTAAGTTCGTAAAGAAAACTACCAAATTTATGGCTCATGACGAGAAAAACGATTGCGGTATTGGAGATACAGTACTGATCATGGAGACTCGTCCGCTGAGTAAGAACAAGAACTGGAGATTAGTGGAAATTTTAGAAAGGGCTAAATAACATGGTACAACAGGAATCAAGATTAAACGTAGCCGATAATAGCGGCGCAAAAGAAGTATTGGTTATCCGTGTACTTGGTGGTACTGGAAAGCGATATGCTTCTATTGGTGACAAGATCGTTGTTACCGTGAAAAGCGCGTTACCTTCTGGAAACATTAAGAAAGGAACAGTTTCTAAAGCAGTTGTTGTAAGAACAAAGAAAGAGATTAGACGTAAAGATGGTTCTTACATCCGTTTCGACGACAATGCAGCAGTATTATTGAATGCACAAGATGAGCCGCGCGGTACTCGTATTTTCGGCCCGGTAGCAAGAGAACTGCGTGAAAAACAATTCATGAAAATTGTATCATTAGCACCGGAGGTATTATAATATGAAAAATAAAGTAACGACACCAAAAATAAAGATCCGTAAAGGAGATTTAGTAAAGGTTATAGCCGGCGATTCAAAAGGCCAGCAAGGTAACGTACTAGCGGTACAAACTGATAAAAACAGAGTATTGGTAGAAGGCATTAACCTTGTTTCAAAACATACAAAACCAAATGCTGCTACTCCAAATGGTGGTATCATTAAAAAAGAAGCTGCTCTTCACATTTCTAACGTGATGTTAGTTGATCCAAAATCTGGTGAAACTACCCGCGTTGGCAGAAAGCTAAACGCTGATGGGAAATTAGTTAGGGTTGCTAAAAAATCAGGAGAGGAGATCAAATAATGGCTTACGTACCAAGATTAAAAAGTAAATATAAAGAGGAGATTGTAAATAACCTTAAAGATAAGTTTAATTACAAGAGCGTAATGCAGGTTCCTAAATTAGAGAAAATCGCTATCAACCAGGGTGTTGGCCGTTTTTCTGTAACTGACAAGAAGATTATGGACAGTTCTATTTTAGAGATGTCAACCATTTCTGGTCAGCAGGCTGTAGGTGCGAAATCTAAAAAAGATATCTCAAACTTTAAATTACGTAAAGGTATGCCGGTAGGTGTACGTGTAACTTTACGTGATAACAACATGTATGAGTTTTTAGATCGTTTAATTTCCGTAGCTTTGCCGCGTATCCGTGACTTTAAAGGTATCAATGACAAAGGTTTTGATGGTAAAGGCAATTACACTTTAGGTGTAACTGAGCAAATCATCTTCCCGGAGATCAATATCGATAAGATCAGCAAGATTTTAGGTATGGATATTACATTTGTAACAACCGCTACCAACGATGTTGAAGCATTGGAACTTTTAAAACAATTTGGATTACCATTTAAAAATCAAACCCCAACAAATCAGTAATGGCAAGAGAAGGTGTAAAAGCACGCGAAGTTAAGCGCCAAAGATTGGTGGCTAAGTACGCAGATAAACGTGCAGAATTAAAAGCTGCAGGTGACTTCGAAGGACTTGATAAGTTACCTAAAAATTCATCTCCTGTTCGTTTACACAACCGTTGTAAATTAACCGGCCGCCCACGTGGTTACATGCGTACCTTTGGAATTTCCAGGGTTACGTTCCGCGAAATGGCTTTAGCTGGTAAGATTCCGGGAGTAAGAAAAGCGAGCTGGTAAGAATATCCAGTGATACATTAGAAGATCTGCCAGGCGCAGGACTTCTAATGTATTTGCGTTAAAAAGAATATTAACCGATGGAAGGTCGTCCCGAATGGATCGGGAAGGAAACCGCTGTCACAATCATATCAAAATGAATACAGATCCAATAGCAGATTATCTTACAAGAGTAAGAAATGCCATCAAGGCAAATCACAGAATTGTTGAGATTCCTGCATCGAACCTTAAAAAGGAAATGACAAAAGTACTTTTTGACAAAGGTTACATTGCCAACTACAAATTCGAGGACACTACTGCACAAGGCACCATCAAAATTGCTTTGAAGTACAACCCGATTACTAAAGTTCCTGCAATCCGCACTTTGATGCGTATTAGCAAACCAGGTTTAAGGCAATATGCTGGCGTAGGAAATATGCCAAGAGTATTAAACGGTTTAGGTATCGCAATCTTGTCTACTTCAAAAGGAGTTATGACAGATAAAGAAGCAGCTAAACTTAACATTGGTGGCGAAGTTTTGTGTCACGTTTATTAATTAAAGGAGGATAACAAAATGTCAAGAATAGGAAAAGCCCCAATTAATGTTCCTGCTGGAGTAACCATTACCGTATCTAAGGATAACGTTGTAACAGTTGCAGGTCCAAAAGGACAGTTAACTCAAGCAGTTGATTCAGATATCACTGTTAATTTAGAAGATGGCGTACTTACAGTACAACGTCCTACTGAACAAAAAAGACACAAAGCATTGCACGGCTTATACCGTTCATTGTTAAACAATATGGTTATTGGTGTTACTGAAGGTTACAAGCTACAACAAGAATTGGTTGGTGTGGGTTACCGCGCAACCAATACAGGAAATACTCTGGATCTTGTTTTAGGATTCTCTCACCACTATGTGTTCCAGTTACCGGAAGAAATTAAAGTAACAACATCTTCGGAGAAAGGACAGACTCCTAAAATCATTTTAGAGAGTATCGACAAACAACTTATTGGTCAGGTAGCAGCAAAAATCCGCTCATTACGTGCACCAGAGCCTTATAAAGGTAAAGGTATCAAGTTTGTAGGCGAAGTGTTAAGAAGAAAAGCAGGTAAATCAGCTTCTAAAAAATAATCATCATGGCAGGGAAAAAATTATCTCGTAGAGATCGTATAAAAAAAGGAATCAGAAAAAGACTTACAGGTTCTGACAACCGTCCACGTTTATCAGTTTACAGAAGCAATAAAGGGATTTATGCTCAAATCATTAACGACGTAACCGGAACTACATTAGTTTCAGCATCTTCTTTATCTAAAGATTTTACTGGTACCGGAAACAAGTCAGAGCAATCTGTAGCTGTAGGTAAATTAATCGCAGAGAAAGCTATCGCAGCTGGCGTAAAACAAGTTGTTTTCGATAGAAATGGCTATTTATACCACGGTCGTGTTAAATCATTGGCTGAAGGTGCACGTGAAGCTGGTCTAGAATTTTAATCTGATAAATAGAGAAGAATGTCAACTATCAATATAAAAAGAGTTAAGACTAGCGAGATCGAGTTAAAAGATCGTTTAGTTAGTATACAACGTGTTGCCAAAGTAACCAAAGGTGGTCGTACTTTCAGCTTTTCCGCTATCGTAGTGGTAGGTGATGAAAACGGTATCGTAGGTTACGGTCTTGGTAAAGCGAAAGAGGTTACTGAAGCTATCGCTAAAGGTATCGATGACGCTAAGAAGAACCTGGTTAAAGTTCCATTGTTGAACGGAACCGTTCCTCATGAGCAAATCGGTAAGTTTTCTGGTGGTTTCGTATTAATCAAACCAGCTGCAGTTGGTACCGGTGTAATTGCTGGTGGTGCAATGCGTGCAGTATTGGAAAGTGCTGGTGTACATAACGTACTTGCAAAATCAAAAGGTTCATCTAATCCACACAACGTGGTAAAAGCAACAGTAGATGCTTTGACTAAAATGCGTGATGCTTATACCGTCGCTCAACAACGTGGTGTTGATTTAAACAAAGTTTTTAACGGATAACATTATGGCTAGGATTAAAATAACCCAGATTAAAAGCGTTATCGATAGAAGCGAACGCCAGAAAAGAACCATGCAGGCTTTAGGTTTAACTAAAATGAACAAGTCTGTGGAAGTTGAAGCGAACAATGCCATCATTGGTATGATTCGTAAAGTAAACCACCTGGTTGCTATCGAGCAAATCTAATTTAATGGCGGTTGTAAATGCGGAATATAATTCTACATTTGCAACCTCTGTCTATTTTTTAACCGTTGTCCCTGATTAGTGAAAGCGAAGGGCAACACAATGAGTTTCTCAAAATGAACTTAAGTAATTTAAAACCTGCATCAGGTTCAATCAAAAACAGCAAAAGAATTGGTCGTGGTACTGGTTCAGGTCGTGGTGGAACATCTACCCGTGGTCATAAAGGTGCTGGTTCCCGTTCAGGTCACAAAAACAAAATCGGATTTGAAGGTGGTCAAATGCCTTTGCAACGTCGTGTGCCTAAAGTTGGTTTCAAGCCAATTAACCGCGTAGAATACGTTGGCGTTAACTTAGACGTGATCCAAGAACTTGCTGAAAAATTCAATTTAACAACCGTTACATTTGCTGACTTCCAGGAACATGGTTTAGCATCTAAAAATGATCTAGTGAAAGTATTAGGTCGTGGTGAGGTTAAATCGAAAATCGAAGTTAAAGCACATGCTTTTTCTGCTTCAGCGCAAAAAGCTATTGAAGCTGTTGGTGGCTCAATTGAAAAACTGTAATTAATGAAGAAGCTGTTTACTACTTTAAGTAATATCTGGAAAATAGAAGAATTGAGAGAGCGTATCGTTTTTACGCTCATCATTCTTTTGGTCTATAGATTTGTATCACATGTGGTTCTTCCGGGTGTCGATCCAACTGCGTTAGACACGAATGAACAATCTGGCCTGTTAGGTTTGATAGACATGTTTGCTGGAGGATCTTTCTCCCGCGTATCTGTTTTAGCCCTTGGTGTAATGCCATATATTTCAGCGTCTATTGTAGTTCAGTTACTCGGTATTGCTGTTCCTTCTTTCCAGAAAATGCAGAAAGAAGGCGAGAGCGGCAGAAATAAGCTTAACCAAATTACCAGATATCTGACTGTTGCAATCACTGCTGTTCAGGCTATCGGTTACATCAAAACACAGGTTCCTGTGGAGGCGATCATGATCGACCGTACGTTATTTTACGTATTGTCTACGTTCGTGCTTGCTGCAGGTACTTTGTTCGTGATGTGGCTTGGTGAAAAAATCACGGATAAAGGTATCGGAAACGGTGTATCACTGATCATTATGGTTGGTATCATCGCACGTTTGCCTATCGCTTTACAACAAGAGATTAGCTCTAGATTTGTAGGTGAAGGCGGACTGATCGGTCTGGTACTTGAAATCGTTGCTTTATTTGCAGTGGTTATGTTCACCATCCTGATTGTTCAGGGTGTGCGCAAAGTGCCTGTTCAATACGCAAAACGTATTGTTGGTAACAGACAGTTTGGTGGTGTAAGACAGTACATTCCTTTAAAGGTTAATGCAGCTGGTGTTATGCCAATCATCTTCGCGCAAGCGTTGATGTTTATTCCGATGACGCTCACATCATTTTTTCCTTCATTGCAAAACACCTGGTTAATCCAGTTCAGTGACTATACTTCACTTACGTACTGCTTAACATTTGCTTTCTTAATTATTGCCTTTACTTTCTTCTACACTGCAATTACCGTAAACCCTACGCAAATGGCAGATGACATGAAGAAGAACGGTGGTTTTATACCAAGCGTTAAACCAGGACTTGCAACTTCATCTTTTATTGATGATGTTATTTCTAAGATCACTTTCCCAGGATCAATCTTCCTGGCGATCATTGCGATCCTACCTGCGATTGCTGTTAAATTCGGTATCAAATCTGAGTTTGCACATTTCTACGGTGGTACCTCGCTTTTGATTCTTGTTGGTGTTGTACTAGATACGCTTCAGCAAATTGAAAGTTATTTATTGATGCGTCATTACGATGGATTGATGAAAACCGGCAGGGTGACTGGTCGTACAGGGATTCCTGCTGCTACCGGTAGTAATGCCGTGATATAAGTCATGTCAAAAATTTATTATAAATCAGCAGAAGAAGTTGAGTTGATTCGGGAGAGTTCCATGTTGGTGTCTAAGACACTTGCAGAAGTGGCCAAAGTTATCGGCCCGGGAATTACGACCATGAGCTTAAACAAACTTGCTGAGACTTTTATTAAAGATCAGGGTGCCGTTCCGGCATTCCTGAACTATAATGGCTTCCCATACGCTTTATGTATTTCGCCGAATGAACAAGTTGTTCATGGCTTCCCGAGTGATTACGTTATTCAGGAAGGCGATTTAATCTCGGTAGACTGCGGTGTAATCAAGAACAACTATTTCGGTGATTCTGCTTATACGTTCTCCATTGGAGAAATTGATGCAGAGCGCCAGAAGTTGGTTGACGTTACCAAGGCCTGCCTGGTTGCAGGGATAGAGAAAGCAGTTTCCGGTTCCCGGATTGGAGATGTGGGTTATGCCATTCAAAAGATTGCTGAAGACAACGGCTTTGGAGTAGTAAGAGAACTGGTTGGACATGGTGTTGGCGTTAAGCTGCATGAAAAACCGGAAGTACCGAACTACGGACAAAGGGGCCGCGGTATCAAGTTAGAAGAGGGGATGGTGCTAGCGATAGAGCCCATGATTAACGCCGGCACTGCGGGTGTTAAATTTTGGTCTGATGGCTGGACGGTTACCAGTAAGGATAATAAACCATCTGCACACTTTGAACATACGATAGCGGTTAAAAAGGGGAAAGCAGATGTTTTATCCACCTTTTCATTGATTGAAGAAGTTTTGGAGAAAAAGCATAAATAATTAAATTATTTTAATTAATTTTGCAACCCTGTTTAATAGCAGCTAATTAAGTAAAAATCAATAATATATGGCTAAACAAGCCTCAATTGAACAAGACGGAGTAATAAGGGAAGCACTATCGAACGCCATGTTCCGGGTAGAACTGGAAAACGGACATGAGATCATTGCTCACATTTCTGGTAAGATGCGGATGCACTACATCAAGATATTACCAGGGGATAAAGTTAAATTAGAGATGTCGCCTTACGACTTATCGAAGGGCAGGATTACTTATAGATATAAATAAAATGAAAGTTAGGTCATCAATTAAAAAGCGTAGCGCTGATTGCAAAATTATACGTCGTAAGGGTAAACTTTACGTAATCAACAAAAAGAACCCTAAGTTCAAGCAGCGTCAAGGTTAAGAAATTATTTAAGTGTGATTGGATTGGATGAACAGGTTATTCAATCTGTCATTTAATCAAATAATCAAACATTTAGTACAAATATGGCAAGGATATCAGGTATTGATTTACCAAGAAACAAGAGAGGCGAAATCGGTCTAACATACATCTTCGGTGTAGGCAGATCTACTGCTCAACGTATTTTAACGGAAGCAGGCATCGATTTTAGCAAAAAAGTACAAGATTGGTCTGATGAAGAATTATCAGCGATTCGTACAATCATCAACGACGGAATTAAAGTTGAAGGTGCTTTACGTTCAGAGGTTCAGTTGAACATTAAACGTTTAATGGATATCGGTTGCTACCGTGGCTTGCGTCACAGAAAAGGTTTGCCGGTTCGTGGACAACGTACTAAGAACAACTCCAGAACTCGTAAGGGCAAGAGAAAAACAGTTGCTAACAAGAAAAAAGCTACTAAATAAAATTAGTATCAAACAATAATTATGGCTAAGAGTAAAAAAGTAACTAAAAAGCGTATTGTTGTAATTGAGCCTGTTGGTCAGGCACACATCAATGCGACTTTTAACAATATCATTGTTACCCTAACAAACAACAACGGTCAGACCATCTCATGGTCTTCTGCAGGTAAAATGGGCTTCAAGGGTTCTAAAAAGAACACTCCATATGCAGCAGGTCAGGCAGCATCAGACTGTGGTAAGGTAGCATATGATTTAGGTTTACGTAAGGTTGAAGTATTTGTAAAAGGTCCTGGATCTGGTCGTGAATCAGCAATCAGAACATTACAAATTGCAGGTATCGAAGTGACTTCGATTAAGGATATCACCCCGCTTCCACACAATGGATGTCGTCCACCTAAGAAAAGAAGAGTTTAATTTATAATTTTTAAAGCTAAGAGTCTGCAGCTACAGGTTGCACGATACTTTAAAACAAAGAAAAATGGCAAGATATACAGGACCCAAGTCCAAAATCGCGCGTAAATTCAGAGAGCCTATTTTTGGCCCTGATAAAGTTTTAGACAGAAAAAACTATCCTCCTGGCCAACATGGCGTTTCTAAAAGAAGAGGAAAACAATCTGAATATGCTGTTCAGTTAATGGAAAAACAGAAAGTGAAATATACTTACGGTGTATTGGAGCGTCAGTTCCGTAACTTGTTTACCAAAGCATCTTCACGTCAGGGTATTACCGGTGACAACTTATTACAATTATTAGAAGCTCGTTTAGATAATACCGTATATAGATTAGGTATTGCAACTACCCGCTCAGCTGCACGCCAGTTAGTTAGCCATAAACACGTAACAGTGAACGGTGAAGTGGTAAACATTCCTTCTTATCAATTGAAAGCCGGTGATGTAATTGCTGTTCGTGAGAAATCAAAGACATTAGAAGCCATCACGAACTCCGTTGCTGGAAGAGTAATCAATAAATTCAATTGGTTAGACTGGAACGCAAGTGAATTGTCTGGAAAGTTTTTAGCTTATCCAAATCGTGATGAGATCCCAGAAAACATCAAAGAAAACCTTATAGTAGAGTTGTACTCTAAGTAATGAATTGAATCTAACTGCCCTTTAACCAAAGGGCGGTTAGTTTTTTTTGCGTTACAATTTTTAATAAACGATCTAAAAACATTATAAATGGCAATTTTAGCATTTCAGAAACCCGATAAGGTAATCATGCAGAAATCTACTGATTTCGATGGCATATTTGAATTTCGTCCTTTAGAGCCCGGTTTCGGTGTAACAATTGGTAATGCCCTAAGAAGAATTTTACTTTCTTCATTAGAGGGATTCGCAATTACAAGTATCCGTTTTTCTGGTGTTTCTCACGAATTTTCTACCATGAAAGGTGTTGTAGAAGACTTGACTGAAATCATCCTGAATTTAAAGCAAGTTCGTTTTAAAAAAGTTGGTGACACTGGTGATGCTGAAAAGGTATTCATCATTGTAAATGGTCAAGATCAGTTTCTTGCAGGAGACATTACTAAATTCTCAAACAACTTTGAGGTTTTAAACCCGGATTTTGTGATTTGCAATATGGAAAAAACAGTGACTTTAGAGGTGGAATTGACCATCAATAAAGGCCGCGGTTATGTTCCTGCTGAAGAAAATAAAGTTAGTGATGCTGTTGTTGGCGTAATCGCGATCGATTCGATCTTTACCCCAATGAAAAATGTAAAATACACGATTGAAAACTACCGTGTTGAACAAAAAACAGATTACGAAAAATTAATCCTTGAGATTTCTACCGATGGATCTATCCACCCGGAAGAAGCTTTGAAAGAGTCTGCTAAAATCCTTATCCAGCACTTTATGTTGTTCTCTGATGAGAACCTGGTATTGGAGTCGCAGGCGAAAGAAGAAACGAAGGAAGTTGATGAGGAAATCCTACACATGCGTAAGATCCTTAAAACTGAACTTGTTGATCTTGATCTTTCTGTACGTGCATTAAACTGCTTGAAAGCAGCGGATATCCGTACCTTAGCTGACCTAGTGTCTTACGATGTTGCTGACATGTTAAAATTCAGAAACTTCGGTAAAAAATCACTAACTGAAATCCAGGAGCTGGTTAAATCTAAGAGCTTGTCTTTCGGAATGAACCTGTCTAAATTCAAGTTAGACGAAGAATAATAACAAATATAACTATTGTTAATCGTGCATAATTCCCTCGTAAAGAGACGGTATGCACTGAATAAAATCAAAAATGAGACACGGTAAAAAAATTAACCACTTAGGAAGAACAGATTCCCATCGTAAGGCGATGTTAGCCAACATGGCTTCATCATTGATCAAGCACAAAAGAATTACCACTACTTTAGCAAAAGCTAAAGCATTGCGTATGTATGTTGAGCCAATGATCACCAAATCAAAAACAGATACTACACACTCTCGTCGTATCGTTTTTAGTTACTTACAAGATAAAGAAACTGTAACTGAATTATTCCGTGACGTAGCTGCTAAGGTTGCTAACCGTCCGGGTGGTTACACCAGAATTATCAAACTTAACAATCGTTTGGGTGATAATGCTGAGATGGCATTAATCGAATTGGTTGATTACAACGAAGTGTACGGTAAAGATACTGACGCTGCAGAAAAGAAAACCACTCGTCGTGGTAGAAGCAGAACTAAAAAAGCTGATGCACCTGCTGCTGAAACAACCGCTACTTCTGAAGAAGCAACCACTGAAGCGCCAGCTGAAGAAGCTGCTGCACCTGCAGAAGGTGAAGAAGCTAAAGAAGCATAAGCTTTCAGAAACTTTAATTAAGAGCCCTGTTGATTTGATCAGCAGGGCTTTTTTCATTACCCCTTTTAAGATTTAGCATATGACGGAGCTTTCACAGCCTGGCGTTTTCCTGGCTAAAGTTGATGCCGCGCTTGACACAGGCACTTTCAAGAAAATTACTTTCTCTAACTACATCGGTGCGGAGCCGGAACTCAAGAACATATATGTCCGCCTGGTGGAGATCAAACGCACAGCTATGCTGTCGTTCACCTACCGGTACAAAACCCGTGACATTGTGAAGAACTTCCCTGTAGTGGAAGGACGCGCAATGCTGCGTACCCATGTAGCGGAAGATTTTAAAGCCGCGACTATGTTCAGCGCTGAAGCAGATTACGTGTTGCAAGGGCGCGGTCAAGGCTGGACCTTGAAGTCGTTGCCAGCTTCAATGGCTGGCGTATCCATTGCCGCGCACGACAAGCAGAAGGCGCGTAAGATTGATGCTAACGGAAAGCAGTACCTGGTTGATCTAAAACTTACAGATTCCGAAGGTCAGGTGTTTAAAAATGCACAGGATAAGTTTAAACAAATCAATCAATACATAGAGATCTTAAGTCCGATGATTACCGCACTACCAAATGGTAGCATTAAGCGCGTAGCGGATATGGGATCTGGTAAGGGCTATCTGACCTTTGCCTTGTATGATTATTTGTCTAATACCTTACAGCAGTCGGTACAAGTTACTGGCGTGGAGTACCGGGAAGACCTGGTTACTTTATGTAATCAGATCGCTGCTAGCGCAGGCTTCAGCGGTTTGGATTTCGTGCAGGGCAGTATTGAGGGTTATGACACAGCCGGGCTGGACATGTTAATCGCACTGCATGCCTGTGATACGGCTACAGATGATGCTATTTACAAAGGCATTCAGGCTGGTGCGCAATTGATTGTAACTGCACCATGTTGCCATAAGCAAATCCGCCGCGAGATGACCAAAGGGAAGAAAGTTAACGAACTGGACTTAATTACAAGGCATGGCATTTTCCTGGAGCGTCAAGCCGAGATGGTCACAGATGGCATTCGTGCGTTGATTATGGAATACTTTGGCTACCAAACGAAGGTGATGCAGTTTATTTCAGATCAGCATACGCCAAAAAACGTGCTGATTGTTGGTTCAAAAGGCACGGTGGGGGAGCGGGAGCAAGCTGAAATCCTGCAGAAAATTCGCGCAACGAAGGAATTCTTTGGGATTGGATATCACCACCTGGAAAAACTTACCGGCTTGGATCGGTAATATGTCAATTTGGCATTTGTGGTAGCGGTGCTAGCCTTCATTTTCGGCCGCTATGTGCCTCAGTTTTTGCCAATAACTGCCAAATGACGATTGGCACAACCCTTGTTTAAAGGGAAATATCGAATTAGTAAAACATTAAAATAATAATAAAATGGGAAAAATTATTGGTATAGACTTAGGAACAACAAATTCTTGCGTAGCCGTAATGGAGGGTAACGAGCCTGTAGTTATAGCCAACAGTGAGGGTAAGCGTACAACACCATCAATCGTTGCATTTGCAGAGAATGGTGAGCGCAAAGTTGGTGAGCCGGCAAAACGTCAGGCAATCACTAACCCTACAAAAACGATCTCTTCAATCAAACGTTTCATGGGTAGCAGCTTTGCTGAAGTGAGCAAGGAAGCTGGTCGTGTACCTTATAGCGTTGTAAAAGGTGAAAACAACACGCCACGCGTGGAAATTGATGACCGTAAATACACGCCGCAAGAGCTTTCTGCAATGGTATTGCAGAAAATGAAAAAAACAGCAGAAGACTTTTTAGGTCACGAAGTTACAGAAGCAGTTATTACTGTTCCTGCATATTTTAACGATGCACAACGTCAGGCTACGAAAGAAGCTGGCGAGATTGCTGGTTTAACTGTTAAACGTATCATCAACGAGCCAACCGCTGCAGCTTTAGCTTACGGATTGGATAAAGCACACAAAGACATGAAAATTGTTGTGTTTGACTGTGGAGGTGGTACACATGACGTTTCCGTATTGGAATTGGGTGATGGCGTATTTGAAGTAAAATCTACTGACGGTGATACACACTTAGGTGGTGATGACTTTGACCACATTATTATCGAATGGTTAGCTGGTGAATTCAAAAACGAATATGGCATGGACCTTCACCAGGATCCAATGGCTCTTCAACGTTTGAAAGAAGCTGCTGAGAAAGCTAAAATTGAGCTTTCAAGCACAACTTCAACTGAAATCAACTTGCCTTACATCACTGCTGATGCAACCGGCCCGAAACACTTAGTTAGAACTTTAAGCCGTGCTAAATTTGAGCAATTGGCAAGTGATCTGATTAACCGTACCATTGAGCCTTGTAAATCTGCATTGAGAAATGCTGGTCTTAAGACTTCTGATATCGACGAAATTATCCTTGTAGGTGGTTCAACCCGTATCCCTGCAATTCAGGATGCTGTTAAAGCTTTCTTTGGTAAAGAGCCTTCTAAAGGTGTAAACCCTGATGAGGTTGTAGCAATCGGTGCTGCTATCCAAGGTGGTGTATTAACTGGTGAAGTTAAAGATGTACTATTATTAGATGTTACCCCACTTTCATTAGGTATCGAAACTATGGGTGGTGTAATGACGAAATTAATTGAGGCCAACACAACCATCCCTTCTAAAAAAGCGGAGACTTTCTCTACTGCTGCTGATAACCAACCATCTGTAGAGATCCACATTTTACAAGGTGAGCGTCCAATGGCTGCTCAAAACCGTACAATTGGTCGTTTTATCTTAGACGGTATTCCACCAGCACCTCGTGGTGTGCCTCAAGTTGAAGTTGCTTTCGACATCGACGCGAATGGTATCTTACACGTAAGTGCGAAAGATAAAGCTACTGGTAAAGAGCAAAAAATTCGTATTGAAGCATCTTCTGGCTTAACTGACGAAGAGATCAAACGAATGAAAGAAGAAGCAGAAGCAAATGCTGATGCAGATAAAGCTGCTAAAGAAGAAGCAGAGAAAATCAATGCTGCTGATGCACTAATCTTCTCTACAGAGAAACAACTGAAAGAATTCGGTGAGAAGATCTCTGCTGAAAAGAAAGCACCTATCGAAGAAGGTTTGACAAAATTGAAGGAAGCACACGCTTCTAGAAACTTTGCAGACATCGATACTGCTCAAGCTGCGCTTCAAGCTGCATGGAACGAGGCATCTGAAGAGATGTACAAAGCAGGTGCTGATGGATCACAGCCACAAGGCGGTCCTCAGGCTGGCGAACAAGCTCCAGGTGGCGATAACGTTACTGATGTAGACTTCGAAGAAGTTAAAGACGACAAGAAATAAGCTTGTTCTAATATAAAGGAGAAGGCTGCCCAAAAGGCAGCCTTCTCCTGTTTTAGGCTGTTCTGAAAGTTAACGAGCATTTATACGCCGCAACCTAGTTGCTTAAGTCAAGACACTATCTTTCAGTGCGCTGGTTGTAAAAAGAAAAGCCTTTCAGCATACACTGAAAGGCTTTTACATGGCAAATTTATTTTACGTAATTGATCTTAGTTCCAAAGATTGTCCGGGTAGGTACCATCTTTGATCAATTGATCAATGCTTTCTTGAACGATCGGTTTATCTTCTTTGTAAGTAACACCGAACCATTGGCTGCTTGTTGGAATAACTTTTACGTCTGCTTTTTTAGCTCTGATCAAGTGATCACCTACCAATGGAATGAAGAATTCAGCTTTAGGGCTGTCTTTGTGCGCATGCGCAAATTCTTTGAACAACTCCTGACTGATGTTGAAGATGTCTGGTGTAAAGCCCCAGAAGTTCATAGATACACGGGTATCAAACTCTAGCGGATGTTTGTGATCATTCTCTTCGTAAACGATTACATCAAACTCTTTGTAAACATTTGTACGTTCCACAATTTCTTCAAGGTTTCCTGAAGCATCTACCTTACATACGCCACGAGAAACAGATCCGTGCTCAGAAAGGGTTTTACCAATTTCATAACCGATCATGGAATATGTAGTACCGTTAGCTTCCGTGGTAAGAAAAGTGTACATCTTCTGGAAAGCATCTAATCCGTAGAAATCATCAGCGTTGATTACCGCAAATGGTTCTTTAACAACGTTTCTTGCAGCAAGTACAGCGTGAGCAGTACCCCATGGCTTAGCTCTTTCAATTTCAATATCTACGCCGTACTGTTTGATGTCGAAGTTTTGAAACACGTAATCCGTTTCAATTTTGCCGTTCAATTTAGGCTCAAAAATAGATTTGAAGTTGTCAACAAACTCTTCTTTGATGATGAAAACAACTTTGCCAAATCCGGCTTTAATTGCATCATAAATTGAATAGTCAATGATGGTTTCGCCATTAGGCCCGAATCCGTCAATTTGTTTCATGCTTCCATAGCGGCTTGCCATCCCGGCAGCTAAAATCAGTAAAGTAGGTTTCATAATAATTTATATAAACTTTTGGTATAATTATCTTGTTGAATCAGGATCTAATTTCCCTTGTCAACAATAATGTAAAATGCGGCTTAATTGTTTGCCTGATTTGAATATTTAAAGTCGTGATTGTTCTTGATGTTCAATAGCGCGTTATAGATCAGGCTGATTACGTTATCAACATCCTCCTTGTGGATCATCTCCACCGTTGTGTGCATGTAGCGTAGAGGCAAGGAGATCAGCGCTGAAGGCACGCCGCCGTTCGAGTATGCAAATGCATCCGTATCCGTTCCTGTAGAGCGTGAAGAGGCCTGGCGTTGGAATGGAATGTTGTGCTGCTGTGCAGTTTCAATCAGCAATTTGTTCAGGTTGGTTTGTACCGCTGGCGCGTAAGATACCACAGGTCCTTTACCACAGGCCAGATCGCCTTGGGTGATTTTGTTGATCATTGGGGTAGAGGTGTCATGGGTTACATCCGTGATGATCGCCACATTTGGCTTAATGCGGTGAGCAATCATTTCCGCACCACGCAGGCCGATTTCCTCTTGTACGGAATTCACGATGTACAGTCCAAAAGGCAGTTCTTTTTTGTTCTCATGAAGTAAACGGGTAACTTCTGCGATCATGAAACCACCTGCACGGTTATCCAACGCACGACCAACATAGTAGCGGTCATTAAGCACCATGAACTCGTCTTCATACGTGATTACACAGCCTACATGGATGCCTAAAGCTTCTACCTCTTCTTTAGTTGTACAGCCACAATCCAGGAAGATGTTTTTCAATGCTGGAGCTTCCTCTTTCTCACCATTACGGGTGTGAATTGCAGGCCAGCCGAAAACTGCTTTAACCAATCCTTTGTCGGTATGAATATTAACGCGTTTAGAAGGGGCAATCTGATGATCTGAACCACCATTACGGATTACGTAAATAAGGCCGTCTGAAGTGATGTAATTCACAAACCAGGAGATTTCATCGGCATGCGCCTCAATAACAACCTTGAATGCTGCATCCGGGTTAATTACGCCAACTGCAGTTCCGTAGTTGTCGATAAAGCTTTCATGGATGTAAGGCTTTAGATAATCCAGCCATAACTTTTGTCCAGGGTATTCGAATCCGGTCGGAGAGGGATTGTTGATATATGTTTCAAAGAAACGTACAGATTGTTCCGTAACTACAGGAACATGTTTTTTTTCTTCTTCTTGTTCTGACATGATTATTCTAATTTTTGTTTTTATATATCTTGAAGCGTAATCATTTGCTTCAATAGTTGTACTCTAAGTAAAAACGCTGAAGTGTATTCATACTTCAGTGTTTTTGTTTTTATATGTCTTGAAGCTTAATTCTTTGCTTCAATGGTTGTATTTCTAATGAGAACGTTTGTAATCTAAACGCGCTTTCTGCTTTACTTATATACCACGCTAATCCACAAGTTTATATCTACAACTAAACTCGGATTAAGCCAGCTCCGGCTGCTTCCTTTGCTTATAAAAATAATAAAGCAAGATATTCGTGCTGATAACCAAGCCCGAGCCAAGACAAAACAACGGCCACTGCCCTTTATCCCAAAGCCATAATCCGGCGGCAGAACCTACAGACGCACCTACAAAACTCACGGACATAAAAACTGTGTTCAATCGATTCCGGGCTTCCGGAATCAAAGCATAAATGCGGGTCTGATTGGTCACGTGAATGGCCTGCTGGCCAATGTCCAGCAGTATAATACCTGCAACGAACAAAAAGATATGGTGCTTGGTAAAGTAGAACGCAACAATACTGATTAACTGCAACAATAAGCCGATCAAGAGATTCCGTCGTGGATCTTTACCGTCGCTCAGTTTACCCACCAATGGCGCCGCAAGTGCACCAGCAGCACCGGCGATGCCGAACAAGCCAATTTGCAGGGATTGATAATTGAAGGGCGGACTCGCCAGATAAAGCACCATGGTTGTCCAGAATGCACTCAGCGTCGCAAATGCCAGAAAGTTAATCAGGGAAGTTTCCCGGAGCACCGGCTGTGTCTTAATGTACCCGAACATCGAGCCCATCAATTGTTTGTAATTGCCCTTGAAACTTGGTAGACTTGAAGGAAAACGCCTCGCCATTAGCAGCACCAGCAGTAGACAAATGCCGGCGGCAATCAGGAACATGGAGCGCCAACCCCACAGATAACCAATGGTCCCACTCACAGACCGGGAACCAAGAATACCAATGAGTAAACCGCTCATGATGATGCCTACGGTTTGACCGCGGTTCTCGTCCGAAGACAAGTTAGCCGCCATGGGTAAAATCAACTGGGGTACAATGGAACTGGCGCCGATCAGCACACAGGCGATCTGCAGAACCAGGAAGGATTGGGAGAACCCGGCAATCAGCAAGGATAATATGGCCAATCCGGTAATGACCAGGATCTGCTTCTTGCGCTCAAACATATCGCCTAGTGGTACAAGCAGCAATAAACCTATTGCATAACCTGCCTGCGTCAGGTAAGTGGCGCGGCCGGCAACACTTTCAGTGATGTTGAACTCCCTTGCGATCAAGATGATCAGCGGCTGGCAATAGTAAATATTTGCGACAATCAGACCTGTGCAAAAGGCCATCAGCAGTACATCTGCACGACTCAACTTCATCTATAGGGGTATATTTCCGTGTTTCTTTTTAGGGTTATTAACCACTTTGTTCTCCAACATTTTGAAGGCTTTGATCAGTTTGCTGCGCGTTTGCGAAGGCTCAATCACTTCATCAACGAAGCCGCGTTCTGCAGCCCGGTAAGGGTTAGCAAAAATCTCGGCGTACAGCTGCTCCTTTTCCTGCAATTTCTGTTCCGGGTTTTCCGCGGTACTGATCTCCTTCTTGAATATGATTTCTGCAGCACCTTTAGCACCCATAACCGCGATCTCAGCACTTGGCCAGGCATAGTTCATGTCGGCACCGATATGTTTGGAGTTCATCACATCATATGCACCACCGTAGGCTTTTCTTGTGATTACCGTAATACGTGGCACGGTCGCTTCACTGAATGCATACAACAGCTTCGCGCCATTGCTAATGATGCCATTCCATTCCTGATCCGTACCCGGCAAAAAGCCCGGAACATCTTCTAAAACCAGGAGCGGGATGTTGAAACAGTCGCAGAACCGCACAAAGCGAGCTGCCTTAACCGACGCATTGTTGTCGAGCACACCGGCCAGGTAAGCTGGCTGATTGCCCACGATGCCGATACTTCTTCCTGCAAGTCGCGCAAAGCCAACCACGATGTTCTCTGCAAAATCCTTATGAACCTCCAGAAAGCTATCCGAATCCGCGATAGCGGCAATCACTTCGCGCATGTCGTAAGGTTGACTGGAGCTTTCCGGCAGGAGGGTGTTAAGCGAAGGACGCGCTTCCTCAGCTGCCGTAAAGGGTAGGTGTGCTGGTATTTCTTCGCAGTTCTGCGGCATATAGCTCAACAGCTTTTTGATGTGGCTGATGGCGTCAAGTTCATTTACACAAGAGAAGTGCGTAACACCAGACTTAGTGGCATGCGTAGAAGCACCACCAAGTTCCTCAGAGGTTACCTGCTCATGTGTTACCGTCTTAACCACGTTAGGACCGGTAACGAACATATAAGATGTGTTTTCAACCATCAACACGAAATCTGTAATGGCTGGGGAGTATACTGCGCCACCGGCACATGGGCCCATGATTGCAGATAACTGCGGCACCACGCCAGATGCCTGTACATTCTTGTAGAAGATGTCTGCGTAGCCACCAAGGGATACTACACCCTCCTGAATCCTGGCACCACCACTGTCATTCAAACCGATAAGGGGTGCACCATTCTTCATGGCCATGTCCATAACCTTGCAGATTTTCTCTGCATGTGTCTCCGATAAGGAGCCGCCGAAAACGGTGAAATCTTGCGAGAATACATATACTAACCTGCCGGAAATGGTACCGTAGCCGGTTACCACGCCATCACCATAATACTTTTCCTTCTCCATTCCGAAATCTGTGCTCCGGTGTGTTACCAGCATTCCGATCTCTTCAAAGGAGTTTTCATCCAATAGGAAGTGAAGTCTTTCACGTGCAGTAAGTTTTCCTTTTTTATGCTGACTGGCGATACGGGCTTCACCGCCTGCCGCCATGGCTTGTTGTGCTTTATCTTTTAAGAGCTGTAGTTTGTTTTCCATTCCGAAATTACTATTCAGGCTAAAATACATTTTAACCTTTATTTAATAAGATACTCCAAGTGTTTTTGGGCACTATTTTGTGAAATTCACAAGTTCAATAAAGGTTAATTACAAATTTTTTACATGATCCATGCTGAGATTTATCATCGGGGTACTATTTTTGACCCAGGAAAAGAAATATTTAACCTTAAATGTCCAGAAAGAAATATCAGTTTTTTGCAGCCATCATTTTTCTTAGCGTTTTTTGCGCTAAGATGTTGATTTCCGCTGCACCTGTATTTCTTGAAAAATTGGATAAAGAATTGATGAACTCTGTCATCATGCAGGTTGAATTGGAACATGGGTCGGATAATGAGTCGGGGAAAACCATTAAGTATGTAGATTTTAAAATCATCAACCATACTTACAGTTCCTACATACCGGTTGTTTATGATTTCATGCTCACCAACACCTTCCAGAAACACTCCAAGCGATATGTAAATCCATATCACCCTTCGGTACCAACCCCGCCACCGAACTTTTCATAAACATTAAATTATCCACTGCGCAGCAGTGTGAACATCCAATTTAATTTTCATTAAAGATTTTGATCATGCCTGTAAAATCGGGCCCCTTGACTTCTTTAAATAATAATGTTTATGAAAAATGAAAAATCAACTCTATCAGGGTTGGGTCTTAAGAAGTATTTTCTTAAAAAGAATTTGAAACAAGATTTGCCGGCGAGTATCGTTGTTTTCTTAGTAGCCTTACCACTATGTTTAGGTATTGCTATGGCGTCAGGTGCGCCACTTTTCGCCGGTTTAATCACAGGTATTGTTGGTGGTATTGTTGTCGGCGCCCTAAGTGGTTCCCAGCTTAGCGTTAGTGGACCAGCAGCCGGTTTAACCGTGATTGTCCTTGGTGCAATTGCCTCTCTGGGCAGTTACCAAACCTTTATTCTTGCTGTAATGCTTGCTGGTGTTATGCAATTCGCCCTTGGCCTTGCCAAAGCAGGTACCATCGGGAACTACTTTCCCTCCAGCGTAATCCAGGGGATGCTCGCCGCAATTGGTGTTATCCTGATCTTGAAACAACTACCACATGCCTTGGGTGTCGATTCTGACTTCCCAGGAGATGAGGCATTTGTACAAAGTGACCAGCAAAATACCTTCTCTGCACTCGAAAATGCAATGAACCAATTTAGCGTTGCAGCAATCGTTATCAGTTCCCTATCCATTGCCGTGCTGTTAATCTGGCCGAAATTCAAGAAACTTGCACTGGTACCAGCACCACTTGTGGTTGTATTTATCGGTATCGGTTTAACACTGGTTTTCAGTAGTACAGGTTTTGCACTACGCCCAGACCAAATGGTATCCATCCCGGTTGTGAATGGCTGGAATGAATTTACAGGCTTGTTTATCATGCCCGACTTTTCACAGATTGCTAACAAGGATGTGTGGATCGTTGCAGGTACAATCGCTATTGTAGCGAGTCTTGAAACATTGTTAAGTATCGAAGCAATTGATAAAATCGACCCGATTAAACGTGTTTCACCAACCAACCGCGAGCTTATGGCGCAAGGTGCAGGTAACATGGTAAGTGGATTTTTAGGTGGTTTACCGATGACTTCAGTAATTGTAAGAAGCTCGGCAAACGTTGGCGCAGGTGGACGAACCAAAATGTCCGCTATTTTCCACGGTACCTGGTTATTACTTTCCCTACTCTTTATCCCATTTGTGATTAACCTCATTCCACTTGCCTGTCTTGCAGCGGTGCTGATTGTAACTGGTTACAAGTTAGCGAAGGTGGACTTGTTTAAAAACATGTACAAAAAAGGATGGGATCAGTTTATACCTTTCGTAGTAACGGTACTTGCAGTAATCTTCACCGACTTGTTAAAAGGTGTGGCCCTGGGTATGGTGGTATCCATTTTCTACCTCCTTCGTACAAACATGCGAAACTCGTACTTCTACAGAATCACGCAGGATGACCAGAAGAAAAACATCAGAATCAAGCTTGCCGAAGAAGTATCTTTCCTAAACAAAGCTGCAATTCAGGTGATGCTGACGAAAATTCCGCAAGAAACCAATGTGATCATTGATGGTACCAATGCCAGATATATTGATCCGGATGTCCTGGAGATCATCAACAACTTCAAGCACAATGCCTACACAAAAGGTATTATTGTGCAGCTTGAGAACATCAAGACCACGTATACGGTGCCTAAAATAGACATCAAAACAATGGAAGAAATCAACAATTAAGAACCATAAATTAAAATATAAAAGCTATGTGCGCAGTACAAGAATCAAACAACACACACATTACATACGAAAGTTTATTAGCAGGTAACAAAGAGTGGGTAGCAAAAACCCTGGACGAAAATCCTGACTTCTTCAACAAGCTTGCTAAAGGGCAGAAACCACCGGTATTATGGATCGGCTGTTCAGATAGCCGTGTACCTGCAAACCAGATCACGAACACCAATCCAGGTGATATCTTCGTATTAAGAAACATCGCGAACGTTGTTGTACACACAGATATGAGCATGCTAAGCGTGCTCGATTATGCCGTAAACGTATTGGGCGTAGAACATGTAATTGTTTGCGGTCACTATGGTTGTGGAGGTGTTGAAGCCGCATTAGGTAACAAACAGTTCGGTATTATCGACAACTGGTTGCGTGCCATTAAAGATACCTACAGGCTACACCAGGATGAAATGGACGGTATTACCGACCACAAAGAGCGTTGTGCCCGCCTGGTGGAGCTTAACGTTATGGAAAGCGTATTTAACCTGACCAAAACTTCCATCATCCAGAACAAATGGGCTAATGGAAGTAAGTTAAGTGTTCATGGTTGGGTGTATAGCATTGAAACTGGCTTAATCACAGATCTTGAGTTAAGCTCTTCAGGTGCGGATAACTTGTCATCCGTGTTCCGTGTAATTGACGAGCCAAAATAGGACAACTTCCTTTTGGTAAAAGGCCGTTTTTAGTTTAGTAAAAGAAAAAGCTCCCAGAATTTGGGAGCTTTTCTTGTATGTAATAACCTCAGTAAGGAGCCGTAAGGCGACTCAAAGACTTAGTTTTCTTCCGCTAAGAATGGGTAACGGTAATCTCTTGCAGGTGCGAAAGTTTCTTTGATTGCACGTGGAGATACCCAACGCAATAAGTTGATCATAGAACCCGCTTTATCGTTTGTACCAGAACCTCTGGCACCGCCAAATGGCTGCTGACCTACAACTGCACCAGTACATTTATCATTGATGTAGAAGTTACCTGCTGCATTGCGAAGTCCAACAGAAGCCTTCTCAATCGCATAGCGATCTTGTGCAATCACGGCACCTGTTAATGCATAGATAGAAGTAGTATCTATAATTTCAATTACCTGATCAAAGTCAGCATCCTCGTATACATAAAGTGTTAATACCGGGCCAAATAGCTCTTCACACATCGTTACATATTTTGGATCTTTTACAACAATCACAGTTGGCTCAATGAAGTAGCCTTTAGATTTGTCGTAACCGCCACCAGCGATAATCTCTACTGCAGGATCTGCTTTCGCAGCGTCGATGTATTTGGCAAGTTTGTCGAATGAATTCTCGTCAATTACCGCATTGATGAAGTTGCTGAAATCTTCTGTTCCGCCCATTTTAAAGGTTGCCATATCACGAACCATAAGATCTTTAATCTGCGGCCAGATGCTTTGTGCAACATAAACCCTTGAAGCAGCAGAACATTTCTGTCCCTGATACTCAAAAGCACCTCTCACGATTGCAGTTGCTGATGCTTCCACATCTGCAGATCCGTGAACCAGGATAAAGTCTTTACCGCCAGTCTCACCTACAATGCGCGGGTAGGTTTTGTATTTGTGAATGTTGGTACCAATTGTTTTCCAGATGTCCTGGAATACGCCTGTAGAACCAGTGAAGTGAATACCTGCGAAATCAGCATGGTTAAAGATCACCTCACCCGCAACCGGACCAGATACATAGATCAGGTTGATTACGCCGTCAGGCAGACCAGCTTCCTTGAAAATCTCCATCAGCAGGTTAGCGGCATAAATTTGCGTATTCGCAGGTTTCCAGACCACAACGTTACCCATCATGGCAACAGAAGTTGGTAGGTTACCAGCAATTGCAGTAAAGTTGAAAGGTGTTAATGCGAACACAAAACCTTCTAAGGGGCGTTGCTCAAGTCTGTTCCAGGTACCTTTGCTGGAAACCGGAGGTTGTTGTTTATAGATATCAGACATGTAACTTACGTTGAAACGTAAGAAGTCGATCAGCTCACACGCTGAATCAATCTCCGCCTGATAAGCGTTTTTAGATTGCCCCAACATCGTTGCAGCATTCAGTTTATAACGATAAGGACCAGCAATTAGATCAGCCGCTTTCAGGAAGATTGCCGCGCGGTGTTCCCAGGCCAGGTTTTCCCAGTCTGCTTTCGCCGCTAATGCTGCATCAATTGCTTGCTGAACGTGACTGCTGTCACCTTTACTATATTTACCTAAAATGTGTTGATGATCGTGTGGAGGGGTGATGTTTCCTTTTTGATCCGTATGTACAGCCTTTCCAGCAATGTGCATTGGAATTTCCAGTTGCTTTGAACGTGCTTCTGCGATCGCTTCTTTTAAAAGCTGACGTTCTTTGCTGCCCGGTGCATAGTCTAAGATTGGCTCATTGACAGGTGTAGGTACGTTAAAAAATCCTTTAAGCATAGTTTAATGTTAATGTTTATACAAATATACAGATTTTTAAACGGCCAAACCCTCCTGAGCACCCCTATGCGTCATGCGCTGGTAAACCATTTAATATTTGTTATTTTTGAAGGCAGGCATGATAAAATACTTACGAGCAATCCTCTTTCCTTTCGCAATCTTATACGGCATTGTCGTCTTTGTACGAAATAAGCTTTACGACTGGGGTATTTTTAAAAGTCGCCAATTTGACATACCCGTGATCTGTGTAGGGAATCTCGCCGTCGGCGGAAGCGGTAAGACGCCTGTAACCGAATACCTTGTACGGCTGCTGAGTACGTACAAAGTTGCAATTCTTAGTCGTGGTTATGGCCGCGAAACCAAAGGGTTTGTCTTAGCTGATGACACGGCCACGGCCAAGAGCATTGGCGATGAACCCTTGCAGTACTACCAGAAATATCCAGAAGTAACCGTCGCAGTATGCGAGGATCGTATCACCGGCATTGAGCGCCTGAAGGAAGCACATGACCTGATCATCCTTGATGATGCCTTTCAGCACAGGAAAGTTAAACCCGGGTATTCCATCCTGCTTTTTGAATTTGAAAAGATGCGCCGTGCACAATGGCTGCTGCCCTCCGGTAACCTGCGCGAACCTTTTAGCGGCTACAAGCGTGCGCAGCAAATCCTCATTACAAAGAGCCCTGAAACCGTTAGCCTGCGCGATAAGGAAAGGATCAACGCGAGGTTCAGTCGTTTCCCTGCGAAAGATATCGCCTATGCAAGCATAGAATACCACGCTTTGCAACCCGTATATCGAACTGGAAAAGCCATAAACATGCCCAGCAAAAGTGCGGAGACAACGGTATTCCTTTTAACCGGCATCGCCAACACAAAACCACTCCTGCAATACCTGGAAGGTCAATACAAACAGGTTGTACAGCACCGCTATCCGGATCACCACAAGTTCAGTCTGGGTGAACTTTCAGCATTGCGGAAAGCCTTTGAAGCGCACCAGGATACAGAAAAACTGATCCTGACAACAGAAAAGGATGCCCAGCGTTTATTAGATGCAAGTATCAAAGATTTACTACTAAATTTGCCTGTATTTTTTCTGCCAATAAAGGTGGATATTCATGCCGGTGACCAACATCATTTTAATCAAGAAATTCTAGACTATGTATCAAGACATACAAGAAACCGTTCAATACATTAAACAAAGAACAACGAACTTCGAACCAGAGATCGGCATTGTGCTCGGCACAGGTCTCGGTGGTTTGGTAACCGATATCGAAGTGGAGTTCGGTTTAATGTACTCCAACATACCCAACTTCCCGATCTCCACACTTGAATTCCACTCTGGAAAGCTGATTTTCGGTACCCTTAATGGAAAGAAAGTTATCGCTATGCAGGGCCGCCTGCACTATTATGAAGGGTACTCCATGCAGCAGATTACTTTTCCGATCCGCGTTATGAAAGCCCTGGGCATCCAGTGGCTATTCGTTTCTAATGCGGCAGGCTCCTTAAACCCAGCATTCAAAAAAGGAGACCTGATGGTCATCAATGACCACATCAACCTGCAGCCGGAAAGCCCGCTTCGCGGCCGCAATGATGCCAATATGGGTCCACGCTTCCCAGATATGAGTGCGCCCTACAACAAGCGCCTTATCGAGAAAGCACTTGAAGTTGCAAAAGCAAATGACATTACCTGTCACCAGGGGGTATACGTTTCCGTAACCGGACCAAACCTGGAAACCAAAGCAGAATACAAGTACCTGCGGATCATTGGTGGCGATGCAGTAGGCATGAGCACCGTGCCTGAAGTCATCGTTGCTAACCACATGTCGATCCCTGTATTCGCCATTTCTGTTTTAACAGACGAGGGTTTCCCGGAAGATCTGCAGCCAACCAGCCTTGAAGAAATTATTGAAACGGCTAAAAACGCCGAACCAAAAATGACCCATATACTAAGTCAGTTAATCTCTGCAATATAATGTTCAGAACCCCATTACTTCTGGTTTTACTCTTAGGTTTTTGTGTTTTCGGTGCTTCCGCGCAGGATCTTAAAACAACTGTCACCGATAATAAGGAGCTGGATTCATTACGGAACAAACTGGAGAATGCGGGAGATTCGGTGGTGTTCACTTCGAAGTACGTAAGGTACACCACCTTGCGGTTAACCAGAGACAGCATCCAGACTTTACCGCTGGATACAAGTTTAAGAGGATTCCAGAACTATAGCCTGTTGAACCAGCCACGCAGGCCTACAATAAACCTGGGCAATCTGGGGCTGGCGGCAAAGGACATGCTGTTCGAGCCCACAAAGACCATTGGCTTTGATCCCGGCTTCCACGCGCTGGATCTTTACGCAATGACCCAGGACGATGTCATCTATTACCAGGCACGTTCACCCTTCAGCAATGTATATTATGTAAGTGGGGGTGGGGCAGAGCAAATCTTCAAAGCAACACACTCGCAGAACATCAAGCCGAATTGGAACTTCGGTGCCAATTACAACCGTATCGGCGCCAACGGCCTCTATGCCCGTCAGCGTGGTGATGATCTGAATGGCGCCTTTTTTACCTGGTACCAGTCGCCAAGCAAGCGGTACAACCTCTGGGCAAATGCCGTATTCAACACCCTCAAAGCACAGGAGAATGGTTCCGTAGAGAATGAAAACCTGTTCACCGGCGAGGGTAATGCCTTTTCCAGCGAAGCAGAAAACATCCGCTTAACCTCTGCCAAACAGTTATGGCGCCAGAAGTCGTACCTCCTTAAGCAGAATTACTTCGTCGGCCGCATTGACACCCTGCAGCAGGAAATTACGGCTAAGGTGCTGCCAACAAACAAGATTTCCCATACTTTATTATACGAAACCAGGTCGTTCAACTTCAGTAAAAATGAAGCAGACGACAATACCGTCTTACCTGCAGCCTTGTACGATGAAAGCTATACAAACGACTCCACCATCATGTCGCGCCTGCAGAATGAATTTATTTACACATTTTTCTTACGGGGAAAGGGCAGTGCCGTTATCAAAAATGAGCTGAAGATCAATGCCGGTATTCGCCATGAATTCTTCACGTATCAGCAATACCGTGCAAAGTCGATCATAGACACCACGTCAAGAATACAGAATTCCAAATTCCAGAATACAACCTTATTGGGTAGCCTGGGTTACCGCTTTAGCAACCGGATCGACCTTAACGTTGATGTACAACAAATCTTTCAGGGGCCACAGGCAGGCGATTTCCTGTATGAAGCGAAAAGTAATGTGCTGCTAAGCAATAACATTGGGCGCATAGTCTTGGGTGCATACATTCAGAACAAATCGCCGGAGCAGATCTACAACCAGTATGTAGGTAACCACGATGAGTGGCGCAACCAGAGCTTCGATCGTACCAAGGTCCTGAACTTCTCCTTCAATTACCTGAACGATCGCTTGAAACTGGAAGCCGGCGCACAGTACTACATGGTCAACAACTACCTGTACTTTGCCCAAAAAAGCAGCGAGCAGCCCCAGGCGATAATGCCAATGCAGAATGGAGATGCGATCAGCTTGCTTAAGCTTACCCTTGGCAAGAAGTTTAAGTTTGGTAAGTTCAACTTTGAAACCTACGTGGTTTACCAGAAAACCGATCAGCAGGACATACTCAGAACACCAGAGGTCTATACTTTTAACACTTTCTTCTTTGACCAGACATTCTTCAAGGTTTTACGCACCAACCTCGGCTTCGACGTACGGTACAACACGCCGTTCCAATCGTATTCCTACTCACCATCTACTACCCAGTTTTATCTGGGCAATGGGGGCAGGCTGAACACAGAACCGGTGGTGGATGTATGGTTGCGCGCAAGTCTGCGTAAGGCGAACATCTTTGTGAAATACGACTACGCCAACCAAGGATTAATCTCCCGTGGCTTCTATACAACCAGCCGTTACCCGATGCCAGACAGCATGCTGAAGTTCGGTGTAAGCTGGAACTTCTACGACTAAACACCATAGCCTCAGTGCACAACTAAGGCTCTTTTAATTCCATTTACATGGGAATCAATTCATTTTACTAAATTTGACGTTTAAACATACAAATATGAGCAGAGCAATAATAAAGACAGCAAAAGGCGACATGACTGTTGAATTCTATGATAACGACGCGCCAAACACCGTAGCAAACTTTAAAAAATTAGCAAACGAAGGTTTTTATGATGGTGTTACTTTTCACCGTGTAATCCCTGATTTCGTAGTTCAAGGTGGTTGCCCGAACTCTAAAGATCCAGCTAAAGCACACTTAGCAGGTACAGGTGGTCCAGGTTACAAAATCGACTGTGAACTTACTGGCGAAAACCAATATCATGATCGTGGTGTACTTTCTATGGCACACGCTGGAAGAAACACTGGTGGTTCTCAATTCTTCATCTGCCACAGCAGAAACAACACTGCACACTTAGACAGAAACCATACGTGTTTTGGTAAAGTGGTAGAAAATGTTGATGTTGTTGATGATATCAAGGCTGGTGACAAGATTTTAACTATTGAGGTTATTGAAGGTTAGTCCTTCAGCTATAAAAATATATAATATGAATTTAAGAGGAATTGTTGCGGTTTCAGGGAGACCGGGGTTATTTAAGCTTGTTGGACAGAATAAGGCAGGATATGTTTTAGAAAGCCTTGATGCTCAAAAAGTGAAGATTGTTGCGAACATTTCGAATACGAAATTAGCTTCATTGGAAGACATCACTGTTTACGGTGAAGATGATGATATTAAACTGAGCGATGTACTTGCAAATATTGCAGCACAAGGCGACAAAGTACCGGATACTAAAGCCGATGCAACACAGTTGAAATCATTCTTCCAGGAAGTTGCTCCAAATCACGATCAGGACAAGGTATATGTATCTGATATGAAAAAGATCATCAGCTGGTACAGCATCCTTAAAGATCAGCCTTTGTTCACAGAAGAGACGCCGGAATTGGATCCACAACAGGAAGCCGTGAAAGCAGATCTTGAAAAGAAATCTAAAGCAGCTGCAGCAGCAGTAAAGCCTTCTAACGCGAAAGCGCCAAGTAAGACTAGCCAGCCTGCTAAAAAGGTGAACATGACCTCTAAGAAAGGCGTATAACCAACACGAATATATTAGAAAAGCCGGGTCATTGATCCGGCTTTTTTGTTATACCGTTTTTACATAAAGTACCAGATTATAATAAAGGCAACCACAGAAATAATAATTGCCAGCCAATAGCTGCCCCTTGCACTAGTGTCACTCTTATATCTGTATTTTCTCTTGAATTCTCCAAACGCCATATTTACTCCTTTCTCTTATGATGTACAAATCCTGCATTTTCCATATGCAGCATGATTATTCGTGGTGGTAAGGCTCGCCCTTAAGGATACTGAACGCCCGGTACAACTGCTCAATGAAAAACAAGCGTACCATCTGATGCGAGAACGTCATGTCCGACAGTGAAAGACTTGAGTTTGCACGTTTGTACACTGACCTATCAAAACCATAAGGCCCACCGATCACAAATACCAGATGCTGAACACTCCCAATCATCTGTTTGTTCAGATAATTTGAAAATGATACCGAGGTATGTTTTTTCCCTTTTTCGTCCAGCAATACCACAACATCCAGGTTGCTCAGCTGCTTCAGAATGGTCTCTGCTTCCTTGCTCTTCTGCTGTGCTTCGGTCAGGTTCTTCGTGTTTTTCAACTCGGGGATTACGATCATATTAAAACTGATGTAATGTTTCAACCTGTTCAGGTATTTTTCCATGCCCTCAATCAAATACTTATCCTCAGTTTTACCCACCACCAGTAACGTAATCTTCATCCTTTTTCCTCATTTCGTATGCATCCTTGTCAGGAGATCATCGGATTGCATATATTTATAATTTTCTGCTTTAATCCAAAGATATGGTAAAAACAAAAGATAGTATTTTATCCAGCTATCAAAATGCTGCAGCCGCGCAATCAACAAACTTGAAATCCATCAAGGAGAACCTAAACAAGGTGTCCTTGTCCCGGCTTGGCCTGTTCCTCGTTGAAATCATCCTCGTCGCCCTGATCATAAACTTCGGCTTCAATATCTTCTTTGGCCTCCTCGTGTTGGCACCTGTCTTCCTCTTTGTGGTGCTGGTGAAAAGACAAGCGCGCTTACAGCGTGAACTCGCTTATGCCAGTCAGCTGCTTTGGGTATACGAAAACGAAATTCAGATCATTGATGCGCGCAAGAACGGCTATCAGGATGGTGCCACCTATGAAGATGAAAATCACCCCTACGTTTCCGATCTTGATATCTTCGGCCCGGCATCCCTTTACGCACTGAGCAACCGTTGCAGCAGTCGCGAAGGTATGGACCAACTCGCAGCACAGCTGAATACTGCCGGTACCCGGGAGATGATTATCGCGCGCCAACAGGCGATCCAGGAAGTTCAAAGCCATATGGAGGCGACCTACCACTTCCGTGCAGAACTAAAAAGCCACGCACCGGAGCAGCTGGCGATGATCAAAGATAAACTGTCTACGCAGTTACCTGAGGAACTTAAATTCACGCACAAGCCATTCCTGCGCATGTATACGCAAGCGGCACCTTTCCTAAGTATTGCTGCGCTCTTATTAGGCAGCTTCGTTGGGGGCTGGACCTGGGATGTCCTCGCCGCAGTGGCCATCTTTAACTTTGCATTCAATTACTTCCACATCAAACACATCAGCGCCGTTTATGAAGGTTTCAGCGGCAGCGCCGAAGTGCTGGGCTCCTTCGCCAACGTCATCAAGTGGTCTGAAGAGATTTCCTGGAAAAGTCCTTATATACTTGCTTTATTCAAGCAGGATCATCCTGACACAAAGGGTAGCGAACAAATTAAAAAACTGGCAGGCATCATTCAAGCCTTCGATGCGCGGCTGAACATGATTGTGGGTGCTGTGCTGAACATCCTCTTTGTATGGGATCTGCGCTGTGCGGTGCGCCTGGACAAATGGCATCAGGCGGCCTCCAATGATCTTGTTCATTCCCTACAGCGCATCAGCGACTTCGAAGAACTGATCTCCTTTGCGACGCTGACACATAATCATCCGGATTGGGTGTTCCCGGAAATCCTGCCGGAATTTGGTCTGCAAACGACAAACATGGGCCACCCTTTGATTCCTGCGGATAAACGTGTACCGAACGACTACGACCTGGCCAATGGCCCTACGGTAGATATTGTGACGGGCTCAAACATGGCTGGTAAAAGTACCTTCCTGCGAACGGTAGGCATCAACATGGTGCTTGCATTTGCCGGGGCACCAGTTTGTGCACAAACCTTCAAGAGCTCCATCTTTTCACTGGTGACTTACATGCGTATCAAAGATTCGCTGAACGATCAGACCTCAACTTTCAAGGCAGAGCTGAACAGGCTAAAAATGATCCTGGAAATGGTATCGAAAGTGCCAGATTCGTTGGTGCTGATTGACGAGATGTTGCGGGGTACAAACAGTAAAGACAAATACCAGGGCTCTAAAGCCTTCATCGAGCGGCTCATTGAACAGCGCATTTCCGCGTTGTTCGCTACACACGATCTGCAACTTTCTGAGATGCTTGAAGACTACCCGCAACAGCTCCGCAATTACCACTTCGACATCCAGCTTACCGAAGGGGAGATGAACTTCGATTACAAACTTAAACACGGCGCATGCCGTACGTTCAACGCGGCAATTCTGCTAAAACAAATTGGCTTAAGAATGTAGAAGATGAAACTAACGCTTTCTGACTAAAGCTGCAGGAACAATAATTAATCTACAACAAGTACTAGCGGTTTACTTAGCCATAAAAAAACCTCCTGTTGATTAAACAGGAGGTTTTTGTTATTTAAAATTAATACGCTTACGCACCAACTTGTCTTCTGATGATGTTTAATGCACCACCAGCTTTGAACCATTCAATTTGTTGAGCATTGTAGCTATGGTTAACAGCGATCTCATCTTTAGAACCATCTGCGTGGTTTAACACAACAGTTAAAGGTACTTCAGGTGTGAATGAAGTTAAGCCTACAATGTCGATTACATCGTCTTCGTGGATCTTATCGTAATCTTCTTTGTTTACGAAAGTTAAAGCCAACATACCTTGTTTTTTCAGGTTGGTTTCGTGAATCCTTGCGAAAGATTTTACAAGAACTGCTCTAACACCTAAGTGACGAGGCTCCATTGCTGCGTGCTCGCGGCTTGATCCTTCACCGTAGTTTTCATCACCAACAACTACTGAACCGATACCTTGTGCTTTGTAAGCACGTGCAGTAGCAGGAACAGGACCGTACTCGCCAGTTAACTGGTTCTTAACGGTGTCTGTTTTATCGTTGAAGTTATTCACTGCACCGATTAGCATGTTGTTTGAAATGTTGTCTAAGTGACCACGGAACTTCAACCATGGACCAGCCATAGAAATATGGTCAGTTGTACATTTACCTTTAGCTTTGATTAACAGTTTCAAGCCAGTCAGGTTGGTGCCTTCCCATGCTGCAAATGGATCCAACAGTTGTAAACGGTGTGAAGTAGGGGATACCGCAACCTGCACGTGACTTCCGTCAGCAGCTGGTTCCTGGTAACCTGCATCTTCAACCGCAAAACCACGAATTGGCAATTCAAATCCAGAAGGTGCGTCAAGCATTACCTGCTCACCTTTATCATTTGTTAAAGTATCTGTCAATGGATTGAAACCAAGATCTCCCGCAATAGCCATTGCTGTTACCAGTTCCGGAGAACCAACAAAAGCAAAAGTGTTCGGGTTACCATCAGCACGTTTCGCGAAGTTTCTGTTGAAAGAGTGCACGATGGTGTTTTTCTCTTGTTTCTCAGAACCTACACGATCCCACATACCGATACATGGTCCACATGCATTGGTAAAGATTTTCGCACCGATATTTTTGAAAGTATCCAAGAAACCATCACGCTCTACAGTGTAACGGATTTGCTCAGAACCTGGGTTAATGCAATACTGAGCAGCAGTAACCAAGCCTTTTTCTTCAACTTGTTTCGCAACACTCACTGCACGTGAAATATCTTCATAAGAAGAGTTGGTACAAGAACCGATCAAACCTACGTCGATTTTCATTGGCCAGCCGTTTTCAGCAGCTACTTCTTTCATTTTAGAAATTGGCGTAGCCAAATCCGGGGTAAAAGGACCGTTCAGGTATGGCTCAAGCTCAGATAGGTTGATTTCGATCAACTGATCAAAATACTGCTCTGGATTAGCGTAAACCTCAGGGTCACCAGTAAGGTGTTCTTTGATAGCATTGGCTGCATCTGCGATGTCTGCACGGTTGGTTGCACGTAAGTAACGCTCCATGCTCTCATCGTAACCGAAAGTAGAAGTGGTTGCACCAACTTCAGCACCCATGTTACAGATGGTACCTTTACCAGTACAGCTTAAGTTCTCTGCACCTTCACCAAAATATTCGATAATTGCACCAGTACCACCTTTTACAGTAAGGATACCAGCAACTTTAAGAATTACGTCTTTAGGTGCAGTCCAGCCGCTTAATTTACCTGTTAATTTAACACCAACAAGTTTCGGGAATTTTAGCTCCCAAGGCAAGCCAGCCATAACATCACAGGCATCAGCACCACCAACACCAATCGCGATCATACCTAAACCACCCGCGTTAACGGTGTGCGAATCGGTACCAATCATTAAACCACCAGGGAAAGCATAGTTTTCCAACACCACCTGGTGAATAATACCAGCACCTGGTTTCCAGAAACCGATACCATATTTATTAGAAACAGAAGCAAGGAAATCAAAAACCTCTTTACTTTCTGTATTTGCAGCGGGTAAGTCGAACTCAGCACCATCTTTCGCGGTAATCAAGTGATCACAGTGAACGGTAGAAGGCACCGCAACCTTAGGTCTTCCAGCCTGCATAAATTGCAATAATGCCATCTGTGCAGTAGCATCCTGCATCGCAACGCGATCCGGTGCAAAATCCACATAATCAGCACCTCTTACGAAAGCCTTATCTGTATTCTGTTCCCATAAGTGGGTGTATAAAATTTTCTCTGAGAGCGTCAAAGGTCTGCCGACAACTTTACGAGCCGCTTCAATACGCGGACCAAAGTTAGCATACACCTTTTTTATCATTTCTATGTCGAATGCCATTGAACTATTGGTTAAAAGGTAATAAGTCTAAATAATTGAGCGAATTTACAAAAAAAAGAAAGCTGCTGCGATCATCTTTAGATCATTATATTATTTATAAATGTTCTAAACTGATGGGTGTATAACAACTGGTGGCTAAATAAGTTCACGCTTTATACGTCAATGCCGCTATCACTACTAGATTGCGACAACTTGTCCCTTTACAGGGTGCCGACAGGGTCCCAACAGGGCCTTCACAGGGGGTTAACAGGGCCCTTAGCCTAGTCAACACCTTGTAGCGTCCCTGCCGACCGCTTATAAAGTGGCAAATTGATATCCTTGTGCTTTCAGATTGGATATAACTCTTGGCAGGGCATACTGCATACGCTCAAAAGCTTTTAAGCTATCATGAAAAACGATGATGGAGCCGTTCTCCACATACTTATCAACATTGTGGTAACAACTTTCCGGGGATAGGTTCAGGTCGAAGTCGCCGCTAAGTACATCCCACATGATGATCTTCATCTCCGGGTAATGGGACCTGATGTCCTTGATCTGCGATTTCCGGATCCGCCCGTAGGGTGGGCGGAAGAGGTTCGTGCCCGTTAAGGCCTGGCATTGCTCAAAGTTCTCCAGGTAAGTCGAATCATCGGTTTTCCAGCCTTTCAGATGATTATAGGTGTGGTTTCCCACCTGGTGACCTTCATCCAGCAAGCGCTGAAAGATCGATGGGTGTTTGCGTATGTTGTCGCCAATGCAGAAGAAGGTGGCTTTAACTTGCTGATCCTGTAAAGTTTTTAGAACAAAATCTGTAACATCGGGTATAGGTCCGTCGTCAAAGGTTAAATAAATTACTTTTTCAGTGCGGGATTTGTTCCAGGTAAGTGAGGGATAATACCATTTTAGCAGCAGGGGGGATTTTACCAGATACATGCCCAAAAGTACTAAAAACTGTTTGCAGGAGTCCGCATTAACAAGGTAATTTGGCGTTTAACGAAATCGAAATATAATAAGTATGAAAATCTTTACCAATCATGGTTTGTTCTCCCGCTTAGGCTGTCTTGTGGCAGCAGGGTGTATCAGCATGTGCTTAAGTGCTACCGCCCAGGCACAGGAAGTGATCACCATCAAACAGGCCGTCGATCGGATGCTTCAGAATAACCTGAACATTAAGCAGAGCGCCCTGAACGTGGCAACGGCAGAAACCTACGTCCAGCAATCCAAAGCGGAGCTTTATCCAAGTTTAAATGGTGGACTGAACAACGATTTTAACTTTGGTAGAAGTTTGAACCCTGCAACCAACCAGTTGATTACCCGGAACTTCTTCTCCGGAACCGCCAACCTTGCTACTTCTGTAGACCTTTTTAACGGTTTTGCCAAGATCAATCAGATCAAACAAAACCGCATCACGCTGGAGGCGAATTATAGTGCATTAGAAAAGACGAAGAACGACCTGGTTTTGCAGGTGGTTACCACGTATTTCCAGGTGGTATTTAACGAAGACCTGCTTAGAGCTTCAAGGGAGCAGCTTCAGGTGGCACAACAAACGCTGACGAGAGAGAGCGCTTTGTTCGATGCCGGAAACAAGACCACAGCAGACATTGCGCAGGCAAAAGCGCAGGTGGCTACAGCAGAGCTGAACGTTACCAACGCGCAGAATCAGCTGACCATCTCTTACCTTACGCTTTCGCAATTGATGGAGATGGGCTCAGATGCATCTTACAAGGTGGTTGCACCAACTATCGAAGATATCACCTCGGCACAACAAAGCTATCCGGAGCAGGAGATTAGCGAGGCTGCGTTAGCCACTTTCCCAGATCTAAAGTTAGCAAGATTGAACCGCGAAGCTGCGGCCAAAGGGGTGGATGTTGCTAAAGGATTCCTGTTCCCGACCATTTCACTGGGTGGTGGATTAGGAACCCGTTACTCGTATGACCTTGCCAGCCAACCTGGACAAATCGGTGCTGGAGATGCCCGCCTTTTCGACCAGATCAATAACAACTTTTATCAGTCTGTGGGTATGTCTATCCGGATTCCAATCTTCAACGGACTAGCCTCACGTTCTAATCTGAAGCGCGCTAAAATTTCTTATGAAGGTTACCAGATTCAGGAGCAGTTGACAAAGAATAACCTGAATAAAGTCGTTGCCCAGGCTGTAGCAGATCTACGTGCAGCAAGCAGTCGTTACCAATCTACTTTAAACACCTTTAATGCGCAGGCAGAAGCCTTCAGGGTAAATGAGGAACGTTTTAACGTAGGGCTTGTAAACTCACTGGACTTTAACACTTCGCAAACCAACAGAAACAGAGCAGAAATTGATTTTATCCAGGCAAAATATGATCTCCTGTTCCGTTCTAAAGTCATAGATTTTTATCTTGGCAAGGAAATTACCTTTTAATCCACATTCAGTATATAACAGCCATTTTTAAACAGCAAACAAACGAACAAAATGAAATTAAAACACATACTTATTGCAGTTGGAGGATTGATAGTCTTACTGCTTATACTGAAAGTTACCGGTGTTATCGGTGGAGAAAAGATTGAACAGATTACCGTTGACAAGGCTTCTGACCGCACGGTTGTGGAAACCGTAACCGCAAGTGGTAAAATTCAGCCGGAAACGGAAGTGAAGTTAAGCTCGGAAGTTTCCGGTGAGGTGACGGAGCTTCTGGTTAAAGAAGGTGACATCGTTAAAAAGGGACAGCTGTTATGTAAGGTTCGTCCGGATGTATTGAAGTCTGGTTACGATCGTGCCCGCGCTTCTTACAGCTCACAAAAAGCGGCAGTAGCATCATCAGCACAGCAGCTTAAACAAACCGAAGCGAACTTCATCAACGCGGAAGCGACTTATAAACGTAACGTGGAGCTTTACAAAAAGAAAGTGATCTCGCAGGCGGAGTTTGATTCTGCGAAAGCAGCATTCTTAACCGCACAAGCGAATCTTGAAGCGGCTAAGCAAAACCTGGTCGGTGCTAAATTCGGATTGGAGCAATCTGGCGCAAACGTACAGGAAGCAAGTGCGAACCTGGCAAAAGCAACGATCTATGCACCAGTTGATGGAGTGATCTCGAAACTATCTGTAGAGCTGGGTGACCGTATCCTTGGTACCGCACAATTTGCGGGTACAGAGATCATGCGTATCTCCAACCTGACTTCAATGGAAGTAAACGTAGATGTAAATGAAAATGACATTAACCGTGTGAATGTGGGCGACAGCGCAATGATTGAAGTTGATGCATTTGCAGATAAGAAATTTAAAGGTATCGTAACGGAGATTGCAAGCTCTTCAAAAGATGTGGGTGCTGCACAAACGTCTGTAGATCAGGTAACCAACTTCGTTGTGAAGATCAGAATCCTGGCAGATTCGTACACCGATGTTAAAGGTGGTGCAAAAGACCTGCCTTCGCCATTCCGTCCGGGCTTGTCGGCAACCGTAGACATCATGAGTGAATCAGTTAAAGGCATCTCTGTCCCAATTCAGGCTGTGTACACCGGCGATAAGAGCAAGGGTGGTTCAACTGCAGAAGCAAAGGATACACCGCCGGCAACAGAGGGTGGTGATGACAAACAGAAGTCTAAACTTGCAGACAAAACCATCAAACAATATGTGTTCGCATTTGAAAATGGAACGGTTAAGCAGGTAGAAGTGACCACAGGCATTCAGAACGACCAGTTTATCATTGTGAAGTCTGGACTTAAACCAGGCACAGAAGTAGTAAGCGGTCCATATTCTGCAATTCAGAACCGATTGAAGGATGGTATGAAGGTAGAAAAGACCACTAAGGATCAGCTGTTTGCCAACCCTGGTAAAAAGTAAGATCAGTCCAGTCATAATATTTAAGTAAATTGTCCCGGTTTTAAACAGACCGGGACTTTTTATATATAGACTATGCTGGCAAAAGTTGCTATGATTGGTGGGGGTAGCTGGGCTACGGCTATCATTAAAATGCTTTCTAATAATATTAAAGAGAAAGAGATTTTCTGGTGGATGCGCAACACAGATGCCATTGAACACATCAAGAAGTATCACCACAATCCAAATTACCTGAGTGCTGCGGAAGTGAAAATTCCGGAGACCAATATTTCAGATAACATCAGCGAGATTATCTCCGCTGCGAATTATATCATTCTGAACGTACCTGCAGCATTCTTGAAAGAGACGCTAAAGGATGTTGAACCGGAGGACTTTAAGGGTAAGAAGATTGTCTCAGCCATTAAAGGCATCGTGCCGGATGAGAACCAGATTATTGGTGAGTTCCTTAATGAGAAGTTTCAGGTACCCTTTGAAGATATCCTGGTGATCAGCGGACCCTGCCATGCGGAAGAGGTTGCATTAGAAAAACTATCTTATTTAACCATTGCTTCTATCGATGTGGAAGCGGCAACCTACTTCGCTTCACTACTCAGCACACGCTACATCAAAACCAATGTTTCCGACGATATCTTCGGGACAGAATACGCAGCCGTACTAAAGAACATCTATGCTGTTGCCAGCGGCATTTGCCATGGTGTAGGGTATGGTGATAACTTCCAGGCGGTGTTAATATCCAATGCCATCCGGGAAATCAATCGATTTGTAAATGCCGTGCATCCCATTAGTCGCGACATCAAGGAGTCCGCATACCTGGGCGATTTGCTGGTTACGGCCTATTCGCAGTTTAGCCGCAACCGGACCTTTGGAAACATGATCGGGAAGGGCTATACCGTGAAATCAGCGCAGCTGGAGATGAACATGATTGCCGAGGGTTATTATGCGGCAAGCTGCATGCACGTGATCAATAAGAAGTATAAAGTAGACATGCCAATCAGTCGCGCCGTATATGCGGTGCTCTATGAAAAACACGCACCACAGATAGAAATGGCGCTACTTACGGAGCAACTTAGCTAAACACCACACTGAAGTTCAGGTGTTTGTCGCAAGTTGTTCCAGTATAAAATAGACTACACGTTTAGTAGGGTAAAATTGCAAATGGGTATATTTGCAACCTTTCTGGTGGATACCAGGAAGCCGTTTTACTTAGCTTATTTTATATGAAAATTAAACTTTACCTGTTTATTCTACTATGCTGCGGCATTGGGTTTTCGGCCCAGGCGCAGGTGATTCGCGGGGAAGTCCGTGACAGCAGTCAAACCATCACGGGTGCTACCGTGGCTGTCGTAGGGCAGCAGCTCCGCATCGGCACCGATGCCAACGGCAGATACGAACTTAAACTTCCTGCTCCGGGAACTTACCAGGTGACGGTAAGTTACATCGGCTACCAGACCTTACAGAAAAGCGTTACCGTTGCTGTGGATGAAGTGAAGCAGCTTGACTTCGACCTGATCAATGCTGGAGGCAATAATCTGGAGAACGTTGTTGTGTTGGGTTCACGTAGTGCCCCACGTTCACGTATGGACACACCGGTTCCGGTAGATGTTGTAGACATTCAAAAACTCACTGCCAACGTGGCGCAGGTTTCCGTCAACCAGATCCTGAACTTCGTAGCACCTTCCTTTACGTCTAACGTGATGAGCTTAACCGATGCCACGGATCACATTGACCCGGCATCTTTACGTGGATTAGGTCCGGATCAGGTATTGGTCCTGATCAACGGTAAACGTAGACACACCACTTCCGTGATCAACATCAACGGGAGTTTAGGTAAAGGTTCCGTAGGAACGGATTTAAATGCCATCCCAACTTCCGCGATTAAGCGGATTGAGATCCTTCGTGATGGTGCATCGGCACAATACGGCTCGGATGCGATTGCAGGTGTTATCAACATCATCCTGAATTCAGATGTGAATAAACTTAGCGCCAGCGTATCTGGTGGCGGCTTTGCTGGTAAACATTCAGATGGCTTAGATGGCGAAACGGTACAGGCCAATGTGAACTATGGTGTCGCATTGAACGATAAAGGTGGTTTTTTGAACCTTGCAGGTTCGTTCGACTTTCGTGATTTTGCTTCCAGAACAACCCCTTACCGTGGGGTAATCTTTACTGACTACAACAACCCGACGCTTTATCCTACGCCAACTGGTGTTGACATTACGGATGAAGAGCTTCTAAGAAGAGGCCTTGATCGTGGCGATTTCGTGCCCAACATTGGGCAGTCTCAAAACCGCGGTGGATCCTTGTTCTTCAACAGTGTTATCCCCGTTGCTGAAGAAGCAGAGATTTACGCGTTTGGTGGTCTGAACTATCGTAATGGTACCTCTACAGCTTTTTACCGTACACCGAGACAGCTTACCCAAAACAATGCGACCATATACCCGAATGGTTTCCTTCCGGAGATTAACACAAGCAACGTGGATCAATCCTTTGCCGTTGGTATCCGTGGGAATTTAGGCGAGTGGAAAACAGATTTTAGTAACAACTTTGGTCGTAATGCCGTAGAATTTGCGACCCGCAATACCTTGAACGCTTCCATGTTGAACGCTTCGCCGACTTCATTTGAGTCTGGCGGTTACGACTTCACCCAGAATACAACCAACTTAGATTTTACCAGATTCTTCGAAGGCCCGATGAGCGGTATCAACGTGGCTTTTGGTTTCGAGAATCGCTTTGAAAAGTACAAGATCAATCCGGGAGAGGAAGCATCCTATGTAAACTATGGTAATGCCATCAATGCAGGTACTGCAGCGAACCCGGTTTACATTCCATCCCCAACAGGAAACATCCCAACGCGCTTTGCAGCAAATGGTGCAGCCTTAGCGGGCGGTGCACAAGGTTTCCCTGGTATCAGTGCAGACAACCTGACCAATGAAACGCGTACCTCGATTGCAGGTTATGCGGATGTGGAGCTGAATGTCACCGAAAAGTTCCTTGTAGATGGAGCGGTAAGGTTTGAGAACTATTCTGATTTCGGTTCTACCTTGAACGGTAAGATCGCTGCGAGATACAAATTCTCCGATGCCTTCTTATTACGTGGTGCAGTGAACACAGGCTTTAGAGCACCATCCTTACACCAGCGTTATTTTAACTCTACATCTACCGTGTTTATTGACGGTGCATTTGTGGAGTCGGGAACCTTTGCGAACGACAGCCGTGTCGCACAGCTATTGGGTATTCCGAAGCTAAAAGAAGAAACTTCCGACAGTTATAGCCTTGGTTTCACCAGCAACTTAGGCAAGTTCAAAATCACGGTGGACGGCTACCTGGTAAACATCAACGACCGCGTAATCTATACTGGCCAGTTTAGCGGTAGCAATGCTGCTACGGCTACGCCACAGGATCGTGAGCTGTACGACTTATTGCGATTGGCGAATGCGACGACAGCAAGGTTCTTTGCGAACGCGGTAGACACTAGGACAATGGGTATTGATGCGGTATTTAGCTACAGCACGCCATTGGGTAATGGTGTATTTAGGGCAGATCTTGCAAATACTTTCACCAAGACCGAGATTAAAGGGGATGTACATGCTTCGCCACTGCTTGTGGGTAAAGAAAACATCTACCTGGATCAGGCGAGCAGAATCCTGATTGAGCGTGTAACGCCAAGGATTAAAACCAACCTGAGTCTGGATTATTCATGGAACAAGTGGAATGCCTTTGTGAGAAACGTGTACTTCGGTGAAGTGCAACAGCCAACCAACGTAGAGGCTAACCGTCAGACCTTACCTGGTCGCGTGATTACGGATGTAGGTGCAGGTTATAACCTGACCAAGAACCTTAAGCTTACCGTAGGGGCGAACAACCTGTTCGACGTTTATCCTGCGCAGTTGTTGTTGAGCAGTCAGGGTACTTCCGGTATTCTGTATCCTAACCAGGCGCCGCAGTTTGGCTTCCTGGGAAGATATGTATTCACCAGACTGGCTTTAAACTTTTAGACACTTACGAACATACTGTTGAAAAGTATGTGCATAAAAAAAGAGCGGATCAAATGATCCGCTCTTTTTTTATTTATGATGTTTAGATATTAAGATCTACGTCTTCTATCTCCGCTACCACCTTCGCGTCTTCCGCTTCCAGCTTTGTCGTCACGGCTACGGCCAGAGAAGTCTCTGAAACCACCACCGCTGTTACCGCCTTCACGTCTGCCGCCGCCGCCATAGCTTCTGCGCTCACCGCTTCCACCATCACGACGACCGCCGCCTCCGCCGTAGCCACCGCCACCGCTTCTGCGTTCGCCTCTTTCGCTGCTTACTGGTGCATCACCAGATTTTTCAATCCTTACACCACGGTTGTTGAATTCAATACCTTTGAAGTTGTTGAATAGTGAATCCACTGCTTCATTTTCAACTTCGAAGAAAGAATAAACACCTTTAAGGTCGATCTTACCAACGTTTTTACCGCTGATCTTACCATTGTTACATACGAAAGATAATAGGTCACCACGAGTGAAATCATCTACTGAACCAAGGTTAATGAACAGACGGGTATAACCTTCGCTGCTTCTTGAACCACGCTCGCCTCTTTCGCCACGTACACCACGCTCTCCACGATCATCTGCCGAAGCATTAAGATCTGGTGCGTTTTTGTAGTATTCCAAGAATCTGTTAAATTCTAAAGATGCAAAACGTTTGATGATGTCTTCTTTACTTAAGTCGCCGAATTCATCCATGATACGCGGAATGTACTGCTCAATCTGAGACTCGTTCACTTCAACGTTATTCACTTTATGGATTAAAGAGAACAGTTGTTTTTCACAAACATCAAAGCCGGTAGGTAGTTCTGCTTTGGTGAATTGTTTACCAATGATTCTTTCAATCTGACGGATTTTGCCAACTTCTTTAGAGTTGATGATACAGATAGAGATACCTGTTTTACCAGCTCTACCAGTACGACCGCTACGGTGTGTGTAGCTTTCAATCTCGTCAGGTAAAGAATAGTTGATTACGTGTGTTACGTTATTTACGTCGATACCACGTGCTGCAACATCAGTAGCAATTAACAACTGCATGTTACGATCACGGAAACGTTGCATAACCTTGTCACGTTGTTGTTGAGACAAGTCACCGTGTAAAGCATCAGCATTGTAGCCATCTTTAATTAAGTGCTCTGCAACATCCTGGGTATCCAGTTTAGTTTTACAGAAAACAACGGCAAAGATTTCAGGGTTGAAATCCACAATACGTTTTAAGGCAGCATATTTATCTCTAGCACGTACCATATAGTACTCATGCTCGATATTTACGTTACCCGTGTTTTTGGTACCCATGGTTAATTCCGTAGGGTTGTCCATGTAGTTTTTCGCTATTCTTCTAACCTCAGGAGGCATAGTAGCAGAAAACAACCATGTTTTTTTATCGTCAGGTGTTGTAGACAAAATTTCGTTAATGTCTTCCTGGAAACCCATGTTTAACATTTCATCGGCTTCGTCTAATACAACATACTTCACGCTTGAGAAGTCAATTGCTTTACGTCCAATGATGTCTAACATACGGCCCGGTGTAGCCACAACAATTTGTACACCGTTTCTGATCTCACGCAATTGCTGCATAATGTTAGCGCCACCGTAAACGGCAACCACGCTAGCACCAGAGATGTTTTTTGAGTAATTCTTGATGTCGCTCGCAATCTGCAAACAAAGCTCTCTTGTAGGGCATAAAATCAATGCCTGAGGCTTGTTGAGCTTAAAGTCGATAAGCTCAATCAGCGGCAATCCAAATGCGGCTGTCTTTCCTGTTCCTGTTTGGGCCAAACCAACAAAGTCGTTACTGCCCTCTAACAATACAGGAATAGCTTGCTCCTGAATAGGTGTTGGATTTTCGAAACCTAAATCCGTTACAGCATTAACAACGTCATCACTTATCCCCAATAATTTGAATGGGTTATTCATTTTAACTTTTTTAATTAAGCCGCAAAGGTAAGGTTAATAATCCGTATTTCATTGATAACGAAGTAAATAAAAACAGCCAATCGATGATTGGCTTTGCTATTCTAGTGGATTAAAAATCAGGTATTTAGACGGCTTGCTTAGCGGAGCCTATCGGCAGATTTGATCAGTCGCTCGTCATTATTGACGCCTCGAACGCCTAAACCGATGAAGATGATGGAAATTAATGGTAGAAATGCGCCGAGTTTATATTGAACACCTTCCAATCCGCCGGGAAATTTACCTAGGTAGTTATAAGTTAAAATTGACAATACAACGATTAAAATAATGCTCGCAAGGGCGCCTCGTTTCTGTTGCGTCCTATTTTTAAAGCTAAAAATAGTAAGGATCAGCATTGCAACCGCTGCAACAGTTAGGATGGTCAATGGTAAATAAGCTTCAATTTTTACCGCTGCTCCATTTGTTTGCTGAAAGATACCAAGGGCATTTACCCAGTACTCACTTTCATTAATAACTTTGCTCACAAATGGAATCATAAGTAATAAAGCAATGGCTAAAGCAGCCAGGAAAAACCATATGGTTTGTATTCTTTGTATCATCAGGTTCTGTTTTTTTGATCAAAAATACATTTTTATCTGAAATGCGAATAGCTGGGGCTGGTGTTTGTGTAATTGCTTTCTGAATCGAACATACCGAGATGGTCATAGCCCTGGGCCCGCGCGGAGATCTTTTAAGCGGTATTGGCTGGCGATGAAAATAGGCGTTTTACTAAATAATTTACAAAGCTTAAAGAATACCCCTGCAAAAAACACCACACTTGAAGGTGTAAAAAAGTACTTTTGCAACAGTGACTTCAAATCGTTTTTTCATAGAACTGGCTTATAACGGTACGGCGTACCATGGCTGGCAGATACAGCCAAATGCATTGAGCGTGCAAGAATGCCTGGACAAGGCGCTAACGACCTATTTCCGGCAGCCGGTAAGCTCGCTGGGTTGTGGGCGTACCGATACCGGTGTGCACGCTACAGAGTTTTTTGCACATGTGGACCTGCAGGATGTTGCTGCCGACAAAGTGCGCAATGCAGTTGGTAGCATTAATTCCTTGTTGCCATACGATATTGCTGTAAAGCAGATCTTTCCTGTAGAAGCAGATGCGCATGCACGTTTTCATGCCACTTCCCGGGCTTATAAGTACTTCCTGCACTTCCACAAAGATCCTTTTAAGCTTAACCGTTCTTGGTTGTTCAAAGGCGACCTTGATGTTGAAGCGATGAACCAGGCTGCGGAAATTCTTCAACAATATACCGACTTCTCGTGTTTTAGTAAGTCGAACACGCAAACCTTCACCAACAACTGTAAGATTATGCAGGCGGGTTTTGCCTGGGAGGGAGATAGCCTGGTGTTCAGCATTCAGGCAGATCGTTTTCTGCGGAATATGGTGCGGGCGATCGTTGGAACGCTAATCCGTGTTGGTAAAAAAGAAATCGCTGTTGCGGACATTCATGAAATTATTAATAGTAAAAACCGGAGTAATGCAGGACAATCGGTGCCAGCCTGTGGCTTGTACCTGGTCCGTGTAACATATCCTTTTATAAAGTAGCATGTCGAAAATCACGGGTGACGTCATTAATATAAACTTGTTAAAGCGGGTCTTTCAATACGTAAAGCCTTACAAGAACATATTCATTTATTCCGTTGTCCTGACCATCCTCCTGGCTGTCGTTGCACCGGTTCGCCCGTTTTTAATCAAGTACACCTTAGATGAACACATCCTTAAAGGCGATTACCAGGGCTTGCTGAACATGACGATCATCATGATTGTGCTGCTGGTTTTGCAGAGCATCATTCAGTACAGCCATACATTATTAACGAATACCCTGGGGCAGTCGGCGATCAAAGACCTCCGCATCGCGGTGTTTAACCACATCACCAAGCTGCGCTTGAAGTTCTTCGACCGCACGCCCATTGGACAGCTCATCACCCGTACCGTCTCCGATCTGGAAACCATTGCCGACATCTTCTCCGAAGGCTTGATCGTGATCATCGGAGATGTGCTTATGGTGATTGTGATCATTGCCGTGATGCTGTATCGCGACGTGGCCTTGACGATTATCGTACTGCTGCCTTTACCGCTGCTGATTGTAGCCACGACTATCTTTCAGAAAGCCATTAAGTCTGCTTTCCAGGAAATCCGGACGGAGGTTTCAAACTTAAATACCTACCTGCAGGAGCACATTACCGGTATTTCCATTATCCAATACTTCGCGCGGGAAGAGCAGGAATACCGCAAGTTCAAGAAGATTAACTCCCGGTACCGCGATGCGAACATCCGCTCCAACTGGTATTACTCCATTTTCTTCCCCGTGGTCGAGATTATCTCTGCCATGTCCATGGGACTATTGGTATGGTACGGCGCAAAGAGTATTCTGGAGAAACCCATGGATGTAACGCCCGGCACCATCACCGAATTTCTGTTATACATCAGTATGCTGTTCCGCCCGATTCGCGAGCTTGCGGATAAGTTCAATACGCTGCAGATGGGTATGGTGGGTGCAGAGCGCGTGTTTAAAGTACTGGATACGGACGAGCTAACGCCAAACACGGGCACTTACAAGCCTGTAACCATGAACGGCGAAATCTCCTTTAAGAATGTATGGTTTGCGTATAACGATGAACAATATGTGCTGAAAGACCTGAGCTTTGAAGTGAAAGCCGGACAGACGGTAGCCTTGGTTGGTGCCACCGGAGCTGGTAAATCTTCGACCATCAACATCCTGAACCGCTTTTATGAGATCCAAAAAGGGGAAGTGCTGGTTGATGGTGTAAACATTCATAAGTACGACTTGAACTTCCTTCGGCAAAACATTGCTACCGTACTACAGGATGTGTTCTTGTTTTCGGATACCATCTTCAATAACATCACGCTGAATAATCCCACGATTACGATGGAAGAGGTGGTGGATGCGGCAAAGAAGGTGGGTGCACATGAATTTATCGAGCGCCTGCCGGGCGGGTACCAGTACAATGTGATGGAGCGCGGCTCGACCTTGTCTGCCGGGCAGGCACAGCTGATCTCTTTCATCCGTGCACTGGTTTACAATCCTTCCATTCTGGTGCTAGATGAGGCGACTTCTTCCGTAGATACTGAAACAGAGTTGCTGATTCAACACGCAATTGACAACCTGATGTACGGCCGAACGGCCATTGTTATTGCCCACCGGTTATCTACCATCCAAAAAGCAGACCTGATCATTGTGCTGGACAAAGGGGAGATCAAAGAGAAGGGTACGCACCAGGAATTGCTGAAAATCGATGGCTATTACAAGCGATTGTACGATCTGCAGTTTTATTCTGGCGGTATCGCCACCTAGAAATGCCCCAAAATTCGTAATATCGAAAGATGAAGAAAATCGGTGCGAATTTAACCTTTCAGGTCCTCCTGGCAATTACCCTCGGAATCCTTGTCGGTACCTTCGTTCCCGGCTTCGCGCCGCAAGCCAAACTCATCAGTCAGGGTTTCATCAACCTGATCACCATGCTGATTGCACCCATCGTATTCCTGACCATCGTGCTGGGCATCGCCCACATGGGTGATATGAAGAAGGTGGGCCGTGTAGGCGGAAAAGCACTGTTATACTTCGAGATTGTCTCTACCCTCGCCATCGCCATCGGACTGGTGGTTGCCAATGTGCTTAAACCGGGTGTAGGTGTGCCTGCGGCAGATGGCGATGTTGCCAAGATCCAGTCGTACACCCAGCAGGGCGAAAGCATCGACTGGACGGAGTTTTTCTTTCACATCATTCCCAAGAACATCTTTGAATCTTTCACCAAAGGTGATATCCTGCAGATTCTCTTTTTTGCCATATTGTTCGGCTATGGGCTGAATAAAATGGGTGCTGAAGGTGCTTCAGTATTGCGGGGTATGGATAAGGTGTCTAAAGTATTCTTCAACATCATGAAGATTGTAATGCGGTTGGCGCCTGTGGGCGCCTTCGGCGGAATGGCTTACAGTGTGGGTACCTACGGCCTGCATACTTTGCTGCCCATGGCCAAGCTGATGGGTTCGGTGTACTTGACCTGCTTCCTGTTTATTTTTGTAGTGCTAAACGGCATCTGCCGATATTATAAATTCTCCCTTTGGAGTTATCTGAAGTTCATCCGCCAGGAGATCCTGATTGTACTGGGCACCTCTTCTTCAGAGTCTGTGCTGCCAAGTATGATGCAGAAAATGGAAGCGATCGGCTGTAAGAAGTCGGTGGTTGGCCTGGTCATTCCAACAGGGTACTCCTTCAACCTCGATGGCACGGCCATCTACCTGTCTATGGCGGTAATCTTTCTCGCACAGGTCTTCCATGTGCCGCTGGATCTTGGTCAGCAGCTCACCATCCTTGCCGTGCTTATGGTTACCTCCAAAGGTGCTGCCGGCGTTACTGGCAGTGGTTTTATTGTACTCGCTTCCACGCTTACGGCACTGAAAATCATGCCAGTGGAGCATATCGCCATCCTGCTTGGCGTAGACCGTTTTATGTCTGAAGCCCGGGCAATCACCAACATGATCGGCAACGGTATCGCTACCATTGTGGTTGCAAAAAGCGAAGATGAATTTGACGAAAGTAAATACCAGCTTGCCATACAACCTGCCAGAATTGAACAAGCTGAGGAAGATATCATTTAAAGCCTAATTATGATCAGAACCACCCTTTCCAAAACCCTTTGCGTATCCGGAATGATATGCCTCTCGAGCTTTATGGGATTTAGCCAGTCGGCACCCAAACCTTATGGCGCCTTGCCAACCGCTGCCCAGCTGGAATGGCACGAGATGGAGATGTATGCTTTGATTCACTTCGGTGTGGACACCTACACGGATAAGGAATGGGGCTTTGGTGATGAAGATCCGAAGATACTGAACCCCGTAAAGTTTGATGCCCGGCAGATCGTTGCTGCGGCTAAAGCAGCAGGATTTAAGGGCGTGGTTGTCGTTGCGAAACACCACGACGGCCTGTGCATCTGGCCCACGAAAACGACGGAACACAACATCAGCAATACACCATGGAAAGATGGAAAAGGCGACATGCTCCAGGAGTACCGCGAAGCCTGTGACGCACTGGGCATGAAGCTCGGCGTGTATGTTTCCCCATGGGACCGCAACAGTCCGCATTACGGCACGCCGAAATACCTGGAAATTTATCGGGAACAGCTACGCGAAGTGTACAGCAACTACGGCAAACTGTTCATCTCCTGGCATGATGGTGCGAATGGTGGCGATGGCTACTATGGCGGTGCAAATGAAACCCGGAAGATCGACCGTACCACGTACTACGACTGGCCAAACACCTGGGCGATCACCCGGAAGATGCAACCAGGTGCAGTCATCTTCGGCGATGTAGGCCCGGATGTACGCTGGGTGGGAAATGAAGAGGGGCATGCAGGTGAAACCAGCTGGGCAACCTACACGCCAATGGCACCAGACGCGGGCCAGACCCCTGCGAATGGCTATGTACTGCATCTTCGGGGCATCGAAGGCACCAGGAATGGCAAGTACTGGATGCCCGCAGAGGCGGATGTATCTTTAAGGCCGGGATGGTTCTACCATGCCAGTCAGAACCAACAGGTGAAATCGCCATCTACTTTAATGGACTTGTATTATAAGAGTGTGGGTCGCGGCGCAAACCTCGATCTTGGCCTATCACCAAACCGCGACGGACTGCTGGATAGTACCGATGTGAATGCACTGAAAGGCTTTGGTGCGCTGCTGCAGGAAACGTTCAGGACCAACCTTGCGAAAGGCGCTACGCTGAAGGCTTCAAATGTCCGGGGTGGCAGTGCGGGGAAGTTCGGGCCCGCAAATCTGCTGGATGCCGACCGTTACTCCTACTGGAGCACCGACGATGCCGTGCATACCCCAACGCTGACGATCACCCTGCCAGAGGAACGCACCTTTAATGTGGTGCGTTTGCGGGAGAACATTAAGCTGGGTCAGCGTATCGAAGCAGTAGAAATAGAAGTGCTGGGCAATGGACAGTGGCAAAAGCTCGCAGGGGCAACAAGCATCGGTGCAAATCGCCTCATCCGTTTAGCGGAGCCGGTGACCGCAAAACAGCTGCGGTTAATGATCAGCAAATCTCCGGTGAGCATTGCGCTGAGCGACTTCGGGCTGTACCTTGAGCCTAAGCGTCAGCAGGCAGCGCCTATTGCGGCGCAAAAGGATGCATCGCTAAGCAAAGGTGGCTGGAAGGTCATCAATAGCAGTGCTGCGGATGCACAACATGCCATCGACGGCAATCCGGCGACCATTTGGAGCAGCGCAAGTACAGACGTGTTTAAGCCTGTGAATCTCGACGTGGACCTCGGCTTTCCCCTGGAGTTCTCCGCTTTCAGCTATTTGCCGCGACAAGACAAACAAGTAACAGGTATCGCAGACCAATACAGCTTCCAGATCAGTACCGATGGTAAAACCTTCCTTGAAGTTGCTACAGGAGAGTTTTCCAACATCAGGGCAAACCCGATTGAGCAAGTGATAAAGCTGAAAGAAAAGGTGCAAGCCAGGTACATCCGCTTCGTTGGAAAGCGAAGCCTGGATGGAAAGGGCATTAGCATCGCAGAACTCGGCTTGCGCAAATAACGCAATGCTTGAGGCATGCACCTCAATTACATACCATTAAACTTTAGTTCCACATGCGAATAAGCACCTATGCAATCGTACTCTTAGCACTCTCCACTTGCACAACCATCCAGGCGCAAACCAATAAACCATCGGCTAAACAGCAGAAGTCCAGCAACAAAGGCACTGAATCACCCCGCTATAAAAACGCAAAGGCGCCAATTGATGCAAGAGTGAACGACCTGCTTGCACGAATGACAGTGCAGGAAAAGCTGGGGCAACTTAGAACCCAGCTGGGCTGGGAGATGTATGATAAGCAGGGTACTAAAATCAGTGTGTCGGAGAAGTTCAGGAAGGCGGTCTCTGAAGACCATGTTGGCAACCTTTGGGCCACTTTGCGTGCAGATCCATGGACGCAGAAGACCCTTGCTACAGGCTTGGACCCTTACACCGCGGCGAAAGCCACAAACATGCTGCAGCAGTACAACCTCGAACATTCCAGGCTTGGCATCCCTGTTTTCCTGGCGGAAGAATGCCCGCACGGACACATGGCCATTGGCACAACGGTGTTCCCGACGGCTATCGGCCAGGGCAGTACCTGGAATCCGGCACTTATCGGCCGTATGGCCGAAACGATATCCCGTGAAGCGCGGTTACAAGGCGGGCACATCGGCTATGGCCCCGTGCTCGACCTCGCCAGAGAACCAAGATGGTCGCGCGTGGAAGAAACTTACGGCGAAGATCCCTTTCTGAACAGCATGATGGGGCGTGCCATGGTGAAAGGCTTTCAGGGGGAAAACATCGGCAGCGGCGTGAATGTCATCTCTACCCTGAAGCACTTTACCGCGTACGGTGTACCTGAAGGGGGGCACAACGGCGGCCCAGTGCAGGTCGGCCTGCGCGAACTTTACCAAAGCTACCTGCCGCCATTCAAGGCCGCAGTAGAAGCAGGGGCACTATCGGTTATGACGGCCTATAACGCCATAGATGGCGTGCCCTGCACAGCAAACCCTTTCCTGCTGAAAGACATACTTAGGGATGAATGGGGTTTCCAGGGCTTTGTGGTTTCCGATCTCGGCAGTGTAAACGGACTTGCAGGTAACCACGGCCTTGCCGGTTCACTGGCAGAAGCCGCCGAACTCGCGCTTAATGCCGGCGTAGATAATGATCTTGGCGGAACCGCCTTCGCAAAACTGGAGCAATCCATCGCAACAAACGCCTTGACGAAGTCCAGACTGGACGAAGCCGTAAAAAGAATCCTCAGGCTGAAGTTTGAAATGGGGCTCTTTGAAAACCCCTATGTAGACCCTGCAAAAGCCAAGAACACGGTTCGCAACACGTCTGCCGTAGCAGTAGCCCGGCAGGTCGCACAGGAATCCATGATCCTGCTGAAAAACGAAAAACAAACCCTTCCCCTGAACAAGCAGATCAAGTCCATCGCCGTTATTGGCCCAAATGCCAACAACACCTACAACCAGCTGGGCGACTATACCGCGCCGCAGGCGGAAGACAATATCATCACGCCGCTTGAAGGCATAAGAGCCAAGCTCCCGGCGAATATTAAAGTTAACTATGTTAAAGGATGCGACATCCGTGATACCAGCAATGTGGATATTGCCGGCGCAGTAAATGCTGCTGCCGCTTCAGATGTAGCTGTTGTAGTGCTGGGTGGCTCCAGCGCGCGCGACTTCAAGACGGAATACATCAGTACAGGTGCGGCAACCGTTGGCACTGCCAAATCAGAACAGCTGAGCGATATGGAAAGCGGAGAGGGCTTCGACCGGCAATCGCTCGACCTGATGGGCAAGCAGCTCGAACTACTCAAAGCAGTCGTTGCAACAGGAAAGCCAGTCGTGCTGGTGTTTATTGGCGGTCGCCCGCTGAACCTGAACTGGCCTGCGGAAAATGTGAACGCGATCCTTTGCGCCTGGTACCCCGGACAAGAAGGCGGTAATGCCATAGCAGATGTATTGTTCGGCGACTATAACCCGGCGGGCCGACTGCCAATCTCCATCCCACGCAATGTGGGCCAACTGCCAGTCTACTACAATGACCGCAACCAGCAGAAACACGACTACGTTGAAGGTCCAGCAAGCCCTTTATACACCTTTGGGCATGGCTTAAGTTACAGCAGCTTTACTTATCAGGATTTACAGATCCAGGTAGCAGAACAATCCGCCGCCAAACAAGCTGATAACGTGCAATCCGGCAACATGCAAAGAGGCAACAACTCCGCTATGGCGCCAAAATCAAGTATGATCGCTCAAGTATCCCTGTCCGTCACAAACAGCGGCACCCGCGATGGCGATGAAGTGGTGCAGTTATACCTACATGATGAAAAAGCCTCCACGGTGGTTCCCCTGAAACAACTGAAAGCATTCAAGCGGCTCCACCTGAAAGCAGGAGAAACCAAAACCATAAGCTTCGACCTGAGCAAAGACGACCTGATGATCTATGATGCTTCCATGCAGCCAGTGGTAGAAAAAGGCAGCTTTAAGGTAATGGTTGGCGCAGGCTCAAAAGACATCCGGCTAAACGGTAAATTTGAGCTGAAAGAAGACCTGCGCTAAGCGTTAAAATACTACCATCAAAGAAATTCTTGACATATACTGCTCCCTTATGGAGAAGAAATTATGCCTGAACTGCAACCTGCCCGTGACAGGGCGTACGGATAAGAAATTCTGTGATGACGCCTGCAGGAGCAGTCACCATGCAAAGCTCGGTACTGCAGATCCAGATTACGTCAGACAAATCAACTTGCGCCTAAAGCGCAACCGTAAGATTCTGCTGAGCCTAAACCCGGACGGTAAAGCGAAGGTAAACCGGAAAGAACTGCTTGCCAGGGGCTTCGATTTCCAATGTTTCACGGGCATCTACAAAACGGAAAAAAATGCCTGTTACTACTTCTGCTACGAGATGGGTTATTTGCTCCTGGAACATGACTATGTGCTACTTGTGAAAAAAAAGCACTGATACCGTAACAACTTATTTGCCTTTGGGGAAGGTTTGGAGTTTTTAATTAACTTGTGATGAGTTGATTTAGCCAAATATAAACCAATGCGCAAAAACAAGTATCTGTTACCCCTGGTAATGATTACCTCTCTGTTCTTTCTGTGGGGCTTTGCATACGGACTACTGGACGTCCTGAATAAACATTTCCAGGAAACCTTAAACATCACGAAGAGCCGGTCCACCTTACTACAGGCTGCGTATTTCGGTGCATACTTCATCGTTGCGCTACCTGCAGGGCTCTTCATGAACCGCTACGGCTACAAGCGCGGCATCATCATGGGGCTCCTGCTATACGCTGCCGGCGCCTTTGTATTTTACCCCGCTGCTGAGGCTTCCAGTTTCAACCTGTTCCTGCTTGCGTTATTTATCCTGGCTTCCGGGCTGGCTTGTCTGGAAACCGCAGCAAACCCCTATGTAACCGTACTGGGCGATCCGGAGACTGCAACCACAAGGCTCAACCTTTCCCAGTGTTTTAATGGTGTAGGCTCTTTCCTGGGGCCAATAATTGCCTCTTATCTTTTCTTCAGTGACGGTGAGGGTGCCAGTACAGGCAGCGGAAACCTGGATTCCGTGCAGCTGATTTACGTGCTCATCGGAATACTGGTGCTCATCGTTGCTGGCATATTTGTGCGCACACCTTTACCGGAAATCAAAGAAAGTGAAACTGTAAGCGCTGCCGTATTGAATACGAGACCACTCTTCAACCATAGCAACTTTACTTTCGGCCTGGTCGCGCAGTTTTTCTATGTGGCCGCGCAGGTTGGTATTGCAGCACTGTTCATCAACTATTGCACAGAAAGCGGCGTGAACATCGACAATGCTTCCGCAGCTAAGTATCTCTCCGTTGCGCTTATACTCTTCACCATTGGCAGGTTTGTCGGCACCAGTCTGATGCGGGTAATTCCTGCGAGCACCCTGCTGGCCATTTATGCAGGCATCAACGTTGTCCTGAGCGCTCTCGTGATCAGTCAACAGCAATGGCTTTCCATCTACGCTTTGCTTGGTCTATTCTTTTTCATGTCCATCATGTTTCCAACCATCTTTGCTTTAAGCATCAAAGACCTGGGGCAACATACCAAGCGTGCCTCCTCCTTCCTGATCATGTCCATCGTAGGGGGCGCAATTGTGCCAGTAGTTATGGGCTTACTTGCCGACCAGTATTCCACAGCCTTTGCTTACGTTATTCCACTATGCTGTTTTCTAATCGTGTTCATCTATGGATGGAAGGGCTATAAAGTCCACACCACCATCGCATATGAACAAGTATAAACACAATTCAAAAAGCCATGCCTGATATAAATAGATATTGTTTTGCACTGGATCTGAAGAATGATCCGGCACTGATAAAAGCATACGAAGCCTACCATCAACAGGTCTGGCCTGAAATCATCGCCAGCATTAAGGATGCAGGCATCACCAGGCTGGAGATCTTTCGATATGCCAACAGGTTGATGATGCTGATGGAAGTGGATGAAAGTTATAATCCTGAAAGGAAGGCCGCCATGGATGCAGAAAATGAAAAAGTGCAGGAATGGGAAACACTCATGTGGAAATACCAGCAAGCACTACCAGGCACAAAGCCAGGAGAGAAATGGGTATCAATGGATAGAATTTTTGAATTGTAGCTATGAATTACATCAAAATAGATCCACGCGATAATGTAATCGTCGCTTTAACGGATCTGCCGGAAGGTACGGTCCTTGAACTTGAAGCGCCCTCGCAAACGGATGATAGGCTGCTGGTGGTACAGGAAGACGTCCCTGCAAAACACAAGATCTTCATGCAGGATATGCTGCCTGGCGATGAAGTGCTCATGTATGGCGTACTCGTGGGGAAAGCCATCTGCTTCATTCCCAAAGGTGGATTGATGAGCATTGAGAATACCAGACATGCTTCGCAGGATTATGCCTATGGGGCGGTCGACTACCAGTGGCAGGTTCCGGATGTTTCCGCTTATCAGCATAGAACCTTTAACGGCTACCACCGCAAGGACGGCCGGGTAGGCACAGCCAATTACTGGCTGTTTATTCCCACGGTCTTCTGTGAAAACCGCAACCTGGACGTGATTAAGGAAGCCCTGCACCACACTTTAGGTTATACCGTAACGGACAAATACCGCGCATTTACGGCGCAGCTGCTGGAGGCCTATGAGCGGGGAGAAGCGCTGGACGGCCATATGCTCGATCTCCCCACAACGCCAGATATACATAAAAACCGCGTCTTCAAAAATGTGGATGGTATTAAATTCCTGAACCATCAGGGTGGATGCGGGGGCACACGGCAAGATGCAGCTTTGCTCAGCAAGCTGTTGGCGGCCTATGCCGATCACCCGAATGTAGCTGGCGTAACAGTGTTGAGCCTCGGCTGTCAACACCTGCAAACCGCCAACCTCCTCGACGATTTGAAGTCGCGTAACTCAACCTTCGACAAACCAGTACTCCTCTTCGAACAGCAGCAAAGCAAAGGTGAAGAACAGCTCATCAAGGAAGCTATCCTGCATACCTTCCGTGGATTACAGGAGATCAACCAGCAAGTGCGGCAACCTGCTCCGCTTAGTGCCTTGTGTGTAGGGGTGAAATGTGGCGGCAGTGATGGCTTTAGTGGCATTTCGGCGAACCCGGCCGTCGGTTATGCCTCAGATTTGCTGGTCGCAATGGGCGCCAAAGTACTCCTGGCGGAATTCCCGGAACTCTGTGGTGCAGAGCAGAACCTCATCGACCGCTGCGTAGATGAAGCAACAGCAAACAAGTTCATCCGCCTGATGCGTGAATACGATGCGCAGGCCCATGCTGTAGGCTCCGGATTTTACATGAACCCTTCACCGGGAAACATTAAAGACGGACTGATTACCGATGCCATCAAGAGCACTGGTGCAGCGAAAAAGGGTGGAACATCACCCGTCGTGGATGTGTTGGATTATACGGAGCCTGCGACACTTGCCGGACTGAGCCTGGTCTGCACACCCGGAAATGATGTGGAAGCCACAACTGGCAAAGCGGCCAGTGGTGCCACGTTAATCCTGTTTACCACCGGACTGGGTACGCCAACCGGAAATCCCGTGTGCCCGGTTATTAAAGTCGCCACAAACACCGCACTTGCAGATAGAATGCGCGACATCATCGACATTGATACCGGTGCTGTGATTCGCGCGGAAAAGACCATTGAACAGATGGGAAAGGAAATATTGGAGTACTGCATCCGTGCAGCCAGTGGGGATGTAATCCCAAAGGCGATGCTCCTGAACCAAGACGACTTTATCCCATGGAAAAGGGGCGTCTCACTTTAGAATTCATGAGATCAAACCATTTAATTATTCAAGATCCGACCATTAAGATATTAGAAAGCACATGTACAGTTTAGAAGGAAAATCAGCAGTAATTACCGGCGGCGGGAGCGGAATAGGCAAGGCGATTGCAACCTTGTTCGCAACACAAGGCGCCACTGTTCACATCCTGGAGATGAATGCGGAAGCTGCCACAGCGACCATAACAGCGCTCAACGGGAGCAGCGCCGTGCTGCGCGCGCATGCACACAGCTGCGATGTGAGCAACCAGGAACAGGTGAAAAGCGTATTTCAGGAAATCGGGCAGGTGGACATCCTTGTGAATAATGCAGGCATTGCACATGTGGGTACCGTGGAAACGACCACCGAAGAAGATTTTACGAGGGTGTTCGACGTGAATGTTCGCGGCGCATACAACTGTCTCCATGCCGCAATCCCGTTAATGAAGGCGCAGGGCAAGGGTGTGATCCTGAACATTGCCTCCATTGCTGCACTGGTGGGCATCACGGATCGCTTTGCATACAGCATGAGTAAAGGCGCAATATATGCCATGACACTCTCTGTGGCACGAGATTACCTAGCCCACAACATTCGCTGCAACAGCATTTCACCGGCAAGGGTACATACCCCCTTTGTCGACGGCTTTATTGCGAAAAACTATCCTGGTAAAGAAAGTGAAATTTTTGAGAAGCTCTCTAAGAGCCAGCCAATAGGGCGCATGGGCGAACCTGCAGAAGTAGCGAATCTGGCTCTATTTCTATGTGCCGATGAAGCAAGCTTCATCACCGGGAATGACTACCCGCTGGATGGTGGCTTTGTGAAGCTGAACAATTAAATCACTCAATTCAATACAACAGTATAAATTAATCAAAACAAGACAGTAGCGGTGACAAAGTCCATTAATTAGCTTACCCTACTAAAACAGATACAGTATGAAATTAATAAGATGGGGCGCTGAAGGCAGCGAAAAAACAGGCGTGATAATCGCTGATTATTGGTATGACACCTCCGCTATGGGCACAGACTACAATGAGGCGTTCTTTGCAAATGATGGACTGGAAAAGCTGGATCAGTTCCTAAAAGACAATGAAGGCAAGCTGCCGGAAATCGACAAGTCCGAGCGCTTAGCTTCGCCAATTGCCAGGCCTTCCAAGATCGTCTGTATCGGACTGAACTATGTGGACCATGCAAGGGAAACCCATGCGACAATTCCGGCGGAGCCGATCATCTTCATGAAATCGACCACGGCGATGGTTGGTCCAAACGATGACATCATCATTCCAAAGCATTCCGAAAAAACAGACTGGGAAGTAGAACTCGCCGTCATCATTGGTAAAAAAGCATCCTATGTGGAAGCATCAGAAGCCCTGGACTATGTAGCCGGGTATGCGCTGCACAATGACGTGTCCGAGCGGGAATTTCAAATCGAAAGGGGTGGAACCTGGGACAAGGGAAAAGGCTGCGATACTTTCGCGCCAATCGGACCTTTTCTGGCAACAAAAGACGAGTTAGAAGATGTAAACAACCTCCGCTTGTGGCTGAACGTAAACGGCAAATCCATGCAGGATGGAAACACCAAAGACTTCATCTTCGACGTGCCAAGTGTCGTATCCTATGTGAGCCAGTTCATGACCCTGCTTCCGGGGGATGTCATCTCTACAGGTACACCCGCAGGCGTGGGTCTCGGTTTTAAACCGCCAATTTACCTTAAGCCTGGCGACGTTGTGGAACTTGGAATCGACGGTCTGGGCGTATCCAGACAACAGGTAAAAGCATATCAAAAAGCTTAATATCGCATGTTAAAGATTGATGCGCATCAGCATTTCTGGCTGTATAGCCCAGTGCGGGACCAGTGGATCAATAATGATATGGCCATTCTGCAGGGAGATTTCATGCCGGAGCATCTCCAGCCCATTCTGGAGCATTACGATTTCCAGGGTACGGTTGTGGTGCAGTCGGACCAGAGTCCTGCAGAAAACCTTTTCCAGCTGGAGAATGCAGAAAAGCATCCCTTCATTAAGGCTGTGGTCGGCTGGGTGGACATGCAGGCGCCAGATCTGGAAGCGCAGCTTCAAGCCTATCAGCAGTACCCAAAGTTAAAAGGCTTCAGGTCCATGCTGCAGAGCGATCCTGATCGGTCGCTGATGCTGCGGCCACACTACCAGTCCGGCATCGCTAAACTGCAGACCTATGGATACACCTTTGACATTCTGGTGCTGCCGGACCAGTTGAAATATGCGGAAGCACTGGTAGCAGCCTTCCCGGAACAGCGTTTCGTGCTGAATCACCTGGGTAAGCCGAACATCAGGTTGCGCCAGTTTGAAGATTGGGTGGCGGATATCAAAGCGCTTGCAGTACATGAGAACGTGTACTGCAAGGTGTCTGGCATGGTTACAGAAGCCGATCTCACACGCTGGAAATTCGAGGACTTCAAGCCGTACATCGATACCATCTTTGAATGTTTCGGTATGGAGCGGGTAATGTATGGATCAGACTGGCCTGTTTGCCGACTTGCCGCGACCTTCGGAGAAGTCATGGAGATACTGGAAAACTATACCGCAAACTTTACCAATGCGGAACGGGCGCTTTTCTGGGCGAAAAATGCAATTCGCTTCTATAACATCAACATGGACTAAAGCGCTGCAGAGTGTGCGCTAAAGCGGTAAAGGTGATAACGCTTATAAATGGACGATGCCAGCAAACAAATATGTAACTAAGCGTAAAACCTCAACTATAGCGAACTAAGGAGACCCTTATAAATGAACAATAACAGCAAACAGATATGGAACTGAACCTGAAAGATAAAGTGGTAATTGTAACTGGCGGTGCAAAGGGCATCGGCGCCGGTATCGTTAAAGCACTTGCTGCCGAAGCAGCCATCCCGGTGATTGTGGGGCGAAACGAGCAAGACAATATGCTGCTGCTGGATGAACTACAAAATGCCGGACACATCGCTATGCAGGTCATAGCGGAGCTCAGTGATCCTGCGCAATGCGTAAACGCCGTGGCACAAGTTATGGCGCGCTTTGGAAGCATTGATGGTTTGGTAAACAATGCTGGCGCAAATGATGGCGTGGGACTGGAGCATGGCAGCTACCAGGGTTTTATGGACAGTTTGCACAAGAATGTGATCCACTACTACCTGATGGCGCAGGAGGCATTGCCGGCTTTGAAAGCTTCAAAAGGTGCTATTCTGAACATCAGTTCGAAGGTTGCTGATACCGGTCAGGGCGGAACTTCGGCCTATGCCGCAGCAAATGGCGCCCGTAATGCACTCACCCGGGAATGGGCCGTAGAACTTTTGCCTTATGGTATACGGGTCAATGCGGTTATCGTGGCGGAATGTTTCACACCGCTTTACCAAACCTGGATCAATACACTTCCAAATCCAGAAGCGCAACTGAAGTCCATCACTCAAAAGATCCCTTTAGGGCAGCGCATGACAACTGCAGAAGAAATTGCAAATACTGCGATATTCCTGCTGTCGGAGAAGTCGAGCCATACCACAGGGCAGCTGCTGTACGTAGACGGCGGCTACGTGCATCTCGACCGAGCAATCAGGGGTACTTAGCAAGAGCGGTTAAGTACTGACTTTTTTAAATCTTATAATGAAGTCCTGCCCATCCTCTTTGACGGCGATCTCCATTTCCTCCTTGCTAAATTTGTGGATATTGATGGTCTCTAAAGGCTTGCCCGTTATCAGTTCCAGCGTTTGAATGCTGTAGCCTTGATCATCTTTGCCGATTTTGTACCGTTGAATCCGCTTTGCTTTTGCAAAATCTATATTGATGGTTCCATCAGCATAAAATGTAAGGCTTTTTAGTTTTACTTCCGGCTTGCCCTGCTGCACTTCCCAGGTTCCGATAAACAATTTGTCGGTGTCCGTAACGCTGGTGCTTTGTGCATTTACAACAAATCCTGTGAAGAGGAGGAATGCAAGAATTAATGTATTTTTCATAGTTGACAGGTATGATGTGGTTGATATCTAAATCATTAGAAAGATAACAAAAGGAATCGACATATAATGTGACAACAGTTTACGATCACTAATTACCTTTGCTGGCAGACCCTATTAAAACCTTATGAAACTGCTATCAACGATAATACTCTTGTTCTTCACAACCCATGTCTACAGCCAAACCACAGCTGCGAACGCTGGTAGCAGCAAATTCATCCTTGGTACGGTGGAAACGCTACATTCCGATATACTGTCAGAAGATAGAACCCTCAACATATATCTGCCCCAGGATTACGACAGCACGGCCCGGTATCCCATCATCTATCTTTTGGACGGCTCCGCAGATGAAGATTTCATTCATGTTGCAGGCATAGTGCAATTCAACACCTTTCCCTGGGTAGATAGGATTCCGAAGTCCATCGTAGTCGGCATTGCCAACACCAATCGTAAACTGAACTTTACTTCTGCAAGCAATAGAGATCGCGATAATAAACTTGTTCCCAGCAATGGTGGCTCCGGTAAGTTCATCGCGTTTCTGGAAAAAGAACTTCAGCCCTATATCGAACAGCGGTACGGGAACAAATTAGGCAATACGCTCATCGGACAATCCTTAGGTGGCCTGCTTGCAACCGAGATCTTGTTTACTAAACCCGAGCTCTTTAGCAAGTACATCATCATCAGTCCGAGTTTATGGTGGCGAGACGGCTACTTGTTAAAAGCACAATCAGGCATCCTGGATCCCAAGTATAGCACCCAAACGGACATCTATATCGGCGTAGGTAAAGAAGGATCGATCGACGGTTCGAAAAATCACATCATGGAACATGATGCTAAGTTGCTGGCGGAAAAACTTAAACGTGCAGGATCTAAAAATATCAAAGTTCATTTCGACTACCTGCCTGCAGAAGATCATGCAACCGTTACGCACCAGGCCGTGTTTAATGCTTTCAGAATGTTATATCCCAAAAGGGTCACCGCAAATAAATAGGCTTCCAGTCAGCTGCGCTAAATCGCTCATAATTGAAGCCGCGAACAGATAAATAGCCGGAAAATCCTATCGTTTACTGCTCCATAATCCTTAGGATTGCTTCGCTCAGGCTACCCAGATTATTTTGCTTATTGTTGGTTTGTAAAATGATGGTGAGTCCTTTTTCCTGTTCACTGATCAACAAGGCCTGATAATTTGCTGCTGTACCGTCGTGAATATGGCTCAGCATTTTAATTCCTTTCATGGTGCCCTTGCCAAGCCCGGTCTGGTTGCCATCTGAAAAAGGCACAAGCAATTCTGCCGTTGAAGCCGGACTGATGAGTTTGAAGGTGTTCAGCGCTTCAGACCAACGGTAAAAGTCGTCTAAATTCAGGTTGGTCCATCCGGAAATGGGGGGTGTCATATCATCCACGATACCTTCGTTGTTGTATGCTTGCGCAATCATTTGATCAGCGGGCGTTGGGTCCATAATCCCATGCTTGATGCCCAATGGCTTTAACATCTTCTTCATCACGAAGTCGTTGAATGACATCCCGGTGATCCTGGCAACAATCAGCCGCTGCATGAAAACATCATTGTTATTGTAGGTGTATTTTGTGCCGGGCTCGTAATTCAGTTCCGTTACTTTTTTCAGGTTATTCAGATTATCCTCGTCGCCCTTGGTTTCTTTCCACTTGCTGTTTGGGATGCCGCTGGTATATTGTAAAAGGTGACAGATTTTTATCTTGTCTGCCCAGGCGGGAAGGTCAGTAACATGCTTGGAGAGCGCGTCATCGAGGCTAAGTTTATGCTGTTCCTTCAGCATCATGATGGCGACAGCATTAAATTCCTTCGCAATGGAGCCAATGTTGAAACGATATTCACGGGTAAGCTGGACTTTGCTATTTGCTTCTACTGGTCCAAACGATCCCTGATACATCTCCTTGCCGCCCTGCATAACGAGTACATTTCCATTGAATGTACCACGTTGGTGTGCTGCACGCATCAAGCGGTTGATCGGGTCCTTTTTATCCTGACTAAAACTTTGCAACTGGAACATGCAAAGTAGCACGATAAGCATAGGTCTTGTAAGCAAGTTTGTTTGATAAAGTTTCATGTTCAGTAGATCAACGGAGCCCGGGAATGTTACAGCTAAGGGTTCTAATTTATGCTGCTAATTGCATGTTTGTTTTGCACAGCTACTAGGGCCGCTGCAGGGTATACCAGCCATGTGGATCCCCGTCATATTCGAAACTGTTGACAAAAGAAAATCCACATTTCTCCAGCACGTTCCGTGAAGCTTTATGCTCAAGATCCGCTATGGCATAAATGACCGGGAGGTCCATTTTTTCAAAAGCATATTTAATGACGGCCCGGCTCGATTCCTGTGCGTAACCTTTTCCCCAGTATCGTTTGATGAAGCGGTAGCCCAGATCATGGAAGTTCTGAAAGCCGTTCATGCTTTCTGTGATAAACTTCAACCCGCCCCAACCGACAAAGTTGCCTGTAGCCCGCTCAACAATTGCCAGTCTTGCAACTCCATAATCTACATATTGCTGTCTGATGTTTTCAATGTCGGCAACGGATTCTGATAAAGTTTTTACCGGCGTTCGCCCGAGAAAGCGATGCACATCTGGATCGCTATCCATTTCAAACATTGCCGCTGCATCTTCAGGCAAGATTTTACGAAGATATAAGCGGTCGGTTTCTATGATTGATCTCATGTTGCTCACAGCATTATTTACTTCAAAAAAAGTAGCTTTTCAGCACGGTAGGCATTCAATGCCATTTACTTCTTCAAGATAGGCAATTTGTTAAATTACAGGAAAAACAAGAGACAAATTACCGGGCAGGTGGGTATCAGCTTCGCTATCAAAGCGGCATCAACCCGGCCTCCAAACGGGGTCTATACGGCGTTAATACGGCTAAACACCGCATCGACCCCCTTTCAACCCCGGATCGACTCCCAAAAGACCATCTTCTTTATCGCTAATTTTCTGAGCTAACCCATTGTTATAACATCTTTTAACATATTTTCCGGTCAACACAATAAACTAAAAGTTTATATTCGCATAAAAAAATAGCGCATGACCAGCCATAAAGTCGCATTACTTGTTCACAGCTGCGACAGATACGAACTGCTGTTTAAGGGATTTGACTACTTTTTCCGGTCGAACTGGGATTTCAACATTCCGCTGCACTATTATTTCGCAACAGAAGAGTTGCATACAGACTTCCCTGGTTTTACAAACATCCGCTCCGGAAAAGGGGAGTGGAGCGACCGCCTCCGGATTTTACTGGAACAGATTGAAGAGGAGTACGTGCTCTATTTTCAGGAGGACATGTGGCTGAATAAACCTGTGGACCCCGAATTTATCAATGCGCTAATCTGTAAGGCCACCTCCAATAAGTGGATGCAGGTGAAACTCAATTCCTCCGAAGTCTTCCGGACGCTTCCAAGTGGTTTGTCCATCAACGGTTTTGAGGTGAGCAAGATCGATAATCAAAACAGTGGCTATCTGATGTCGCACCAGGTGACGCTCTGGAACAAGCAGTTTTTAATGGATCAGCTTAAGCCCGGTGAACATCCCTGGCGCAATGAACGTAAAGGGACGAAGCGGCTGCGGAAACTTGACAAAGAAATTTACCACCTGGATTATTTCTCCGAGAATGGCCAGGCGGAAATCAACAACAATGCTGCGGGGGTAGTGCGGAGCGAGTACCAAAGCATTTCCATGAATGCCTGCCTGAACCACAATGCAGTCCCTTTCATAGAAAAGCTGGAGCAGGATCCTGCGTATGCGGATTATGGCGCAAAACTACGATTCAACTACGAACATGGCATCACTCATGATGGGAAACCCAAGCCTTTGAAGAAAGACATCTTTAAACGTGTAAAAGAGTGGATTAAAGCGGTTGGCTAACGCCATAGCAGAAGTACTGGCTGCAAGTCAGTTTGTTGAATAAAAATATCTTTTGCAATTCCGAATTATTACGTAGTTTGGATGTACATAAACCAAACTTTATTTGAGCGAAAATCATCTTGATCTTCAAATCCTGCAATCAGATTAAAAGGTCGTGATGCTTTCATCAGAAAACTAAATCAAAAAACATGAAAAAAATTACAACGCTTATTGTTGGGGTATTTGCCCTGATGATCATTACAGTGAGTGCAAAAGCACAGGCTAAGGCAGACTTCTTTGTTGGGAAATGGGACATCCTGGTTAAGGGAACACCACAAGGGGATGTGAACATGAAAGTAAACTTCGAGATGAAGGACGGCAAGCTGGTGGGTACCATGGTGAACCCGGAAACACAGAAAGAAGAGCCTTTTACTAAACTGGAGACAACTGAAAAAGGTGTGGTTGTTTACTTTTCCGCGCAGGGTTATGATGTGGACATGAGCCTGGAGAAGCAGGATGACGACCATGTTATTGGTATGGTGATGAGCATGCTTGAGGTAACCGGTGTGCGGGTTAAGAAAGAAGTGACAACGTTTAGTGCTGTTAATCAATAGTTTATCTTCATAACCTAAAATATTTGAAATTTATTCTCGAAAACATTTGCAGGTAGAGAACTTTTTTCTACTTTTGTATCGAGAGCGTTAATTTAACGGGGGCAGATTTTAGGATTTGTCCCCGTTTCTTTTTTAAAAGCCATTCTTCAGGCCTTCGCGGCCGATAATCTCATCTCAAAACAATATTCGCGGCATTTCAATTATTGTAAGGATTGCATTTGACATTCCATCTCAATTAACTTAGATTTGCCAATAAAAAAAATAGATACATGAGTGTTTTAGTAAATAAGGATTCAAAAGTTATAGTTCAGGGTTTTACCGGAAATGAAGGTACTTATCATGCTTCTCAGATGATAGAATACGGAACTGACGTTGTTGGCGGGGTAACACCTGGTAAAGGCGGACAAACTCACTTAGACAGGCCAGTTTTTAACACGGTTAAAGATGCTGTTGATCAGGCTGGTGCTAATGTATCAATCATTTTTGTACCTCCTGCATTTGCGGCTGATGCAATTATGGAAGCTGCAGAAGCTGGTATTAAAGTTATCGTTTGTATTACTGAAGGTATCCCTACAAAGGATATGATTCAGGTGAAAGAATATATTTCTGGCAAGGATTGCCGTTTAATCGGTCCGAACTGTCCAGGTATCATTACCGCTGATGAGGCTAAAATTGGTATTATGCCAGGTTTTATCTTCAAAAGAGGTACAGTAGGTGTGGTTTCAAAATCAGGAACTTTAACTTACGAAGCGGTTGATCAGGTTGTTAAAGCTGGATTAGGTATTACTACTGCTATCGGTATTGGTGGTGACCCGATCATCGGAACAACAACTAAAGAAGCTGTTGAATTGTTAATGAACGACCCTGAAACTGAAGGTATCATCATGATTGGTGAGATCGGGGGTGGTATGGAAGCTGAAGCAGCGCGTTGGATCAAAGAAAACGGTACGAAGCCGGTTGTTGGTTTCATCGCTGGTCAGACTGCTCCTGCAGGTCGTAGAATGGGTCACGCAGGTGCTATTGTTGGTGGTGCAGAAGATACTGCTGCTGCTAAAATGGCGATCATGGCAGAATGTGGTATCCGCGTAGTGGAAAGCCCTGCTGAGATCGGTGCTGCAATGGCTGAATTATTGAAAAAATAGAAAGATCTTCTTGCATAGTATGAACGAGATTTGCTTATGCAGGTCTCGTTTCTTGTTTTAAGGGGTTTTATATTGACATTCTGATTACGAGGCACTAATCCATGGCACGTTTTTGCTTCGTATATTTATATATGAAATCTACCTTGAAAAAATTATTGTTTACACTAGCAGGTTTTCTAATGCTGAGCAGCATTACCGCCTGCGCGCAGAAGCAGCCGAAGGCGGCAACTGTACCAACAACCACAACTAAAAAAGATATGAGTAACTGGAATAAATTAACCAAAGAAGAAGAGGCTGTAATTGTGCATAAAGGCACGGAGTATCCGGGTACCGGAGATTTGTTGAACAACAAGGACAAGGGTACGTATACTTGTAAAAGGTGTAATGCGCCTTTGTATCGTTCTGAAACGAAGTTTGAGTCATACTGTGGCTGGCCAAGTTTTGATGACGAGATTGCTGGTGCGGTGAAGCGCATTCCGGATGCAGATGGATCAAGAACGGAGATCGTTTGTGCTGCCTGTGGCGGTCACCTGGGTCACGTGTTTCTTGGAGAAGGTTTTACCGCTAAGGATACCAGACACTGTGTGAATTCGGTATCGATGAACTTCGTTCCGGACGCTAAAGGATAATTTAGAGTCGCTGTTAAGGCTGTATAAAGCATAAATGGATGGGAGAAATAAGATTCTCCAGTCTGTTTATGCTTTTTTTGTTTTTAGAAGTGGCTGGTTTTCTTGATGATGTGTTTCGAAGGAAATTTTTTTGCAAGGATTGGCAGGAGAGGGTTTGCAGTTTCGGCGCCGATTTGTATTTTTGCGGCGGAGAGTTGGCAGAGTGGTCGATTGCGGCAGTCTTGAAAACTGTTGAGTGTAATAGCTCCGGGGGTTCGAATCCCTCACTCTCCGCATAGTAGATATAGAAAAACCGCTTAAGTGATATGCTTAAGCGGTTTTTTTGTAGTTGATTTCCGCGTTAGCCGGTTAAGTATTCTATCTCTTATTGATGGCTCTTAAGCCATTCCAGTCGACGCTGATCTGGTAGATGCTTAACCGAAAAGCTTTCGAATTTCGCCTGAAAGCCATCCCCATCGGGGCAGGCTGCCATTAAGCCAACCATTACCGGCGCATTATCCTGCAATGGTGCGTTACGTGTCATGATGTAGGTTTTATCATCTAAAGAGTAGAACACTTCTAAAGCATCCAACCTGCGTACAATTTTAATCCAAATGAAAGGTGGTGTCTTTTCCAGGGGCGTGACACTCCAATCGCTCTTCTTGTGGGTTACAACCGTGCTCACATTGAATTTGCCATCTACAAATTCAACTCCAGCTTTGATGTAGTTCTCGTGGTCGGTTCGAACCATAAGGCCCATCTGGTCAAAACGAGCTTTATAGTCGCCAATCAACTTAACTTTCGCTTCAAACTCACCACCATAGGTCGCGTAATAGAAAGGCGCATCATCAACAGTAAAGCCGTAGTGGGAAATTCTCCAGTAGTCGCTTTTTGGTGTTACCTGCATAATCAAGCTGTTGTTGGTTGTCTTCCATTGCGCCGGTTCATTGTACCATTGCATTTTCTCCAGACTTTGAGCAAACATGGTATTTGCCGTTAACAGTATGCTTGATATTAAAAGTAGTTTTTTCATGGTCTTTATTATTGTTTTCAATGGTTGAAATCCATTCAACTTTGTAAGTTCGCAAAGTTATGATCTGTTGGAACGGAATCAATGGCCAAAAATAACCACTAGTAATGAACAAGAACCGCGATTTGCTTAACAGCAGTTTACTGACGCAGTCCTTTGATGCGGACTTATCTAGGGAGGATCAGTTGGAAGATGCTAAGCGCATTGCCCGGCAATATTCAAGATTGGAAAATAGCATAAGTATCCTTAGCGATATGAACGCCGGAAGAAGTTACATCTACTATAGCAAGTTCGCTCAGGAGTTTGGTTTCAGCGCTGAGGAAGCGGTTATAGATTCCATCTGGGAAGATGAACTATTGCGCATGATACATCCAGAAGATCTTCAAAGAAAGTACAGGATTGAACTGCAGTTTTTTTCTTTACTGAAAACAATTCCCAAAGAGGAGCGGATGAATTACGAGGTGATTACGAAGCTCAGCGCTCAGCCGCCAAATGGAGAGACAATCCAATTGCAGCACCGGTTATTATATATCAACAGCACAGTGCAATCCTGTGTCTGGCTGGCGCTTTGTCTTTATAAAAAGATCCACAGCCACCCGATATTTAATACCCCTGAAGCTGTAATTATTAACAAAAGCACGGGGGAGGTTATTGATTGTAACCAGCTCTGGTTTAAAGATTTATTATCATCCCGCGAGAAAGAGATTTTGAACTTAATGAAGCATGGTTATAGAAGTAAGGAGATATCAGGGAAGCTCTCACTTAGTGTACATACTGTGAATCGTCATCGTCAGAATATTTTTCACAAGCTAAATGTGAACAACGTAATGGAAGCGTGTAGAATCGCCAGTGGAGCAGGCCTGCTCTAGTGAGAAAAGCATAATTATTTGTGAATTGCTTGTCCCAAAGACTGTCAGACAAAGCGCTTTACTGCTTTAACTCACTCAGGAATGCTGAAGTTGTCTGTCCTGTTTGCGCCTTGAAGAAACGCATGAGGTGGTTGGGCTCTGGGAAATGAAGTTCATAAGCGATTTCATTGATCGTTTTATTGGAATACAAAAGCATGTTCTGTATCTCGAAAACCAGCCTTTGCTTTAGTAGTTGGCTGGCTGTGGTATTAAATTGAGCCTTCACTGCTTTATTAAGCGAAATCCTGCTGATGCCCAACAGCTCGGCATAGTCTGCAATTCGCTGTTTATCCTTGATGTGGATCTCCATCAGGTTTTTAAATTGGAAGCCAAAGTTGTGCTGCGTGTTCCTGATTGAAAGCGCGTGCGCATCGGAATACCCTCTATTGAGTGTTTGGAGCAAGTAGTACAACAGCGAACGGATGATGTGTACACTGTCGGATTTACTATTTACCAGTTCTGATTTGATTTCCCTTAGCAAGCTGCAATATTTGTCCATCTCGACTTCATCAATATTCATCTTCAAAGGATGCTGCAATTGGTAGAAGTACAACAGGCGGTAGGTGAATAGCTTGTCGGCGAAGAATTCGTTTAAAAATGCCTCTTGAAAGATGAGGCTTGTGACCTGAAGGTGGTCTGCTGCTAAGTTCAACTTCCGATTTTGATATGGGGAGATAAAGACTACCGCACCATCATCTATGTTAATGTGCTGATGATTTAGGCTAAGGGTACCCCGACCTTTCTTGAAAAACAGAATCTCAAAGTAGTCTGCATTGAAGGTGCCGCCCTCTAGGTAGTCCAACTCTTTTTCTGTCAGTACATTCAACAGAAAATCGACACCGCATTCGGTCTTATGGAATTTGATTGTGTTCAGTTTAGTAGGTTTTAGTTGCGCAATTTACTGAAGATTATTGATTTAAGGGGTAGCGCCAATTGTGTCCATAATCTGCAGTTATCAAAATGGTAGTATTGCGTTTACTTTTGATAGGCTAAGCGTGGGTGAGTCTTAGGACCTTTGTATTCAACATCACCGCAGTAAAACAGCACATGGAGTTCGGTGATGAAATTCGAAACAAGTAAATTTATGAGAAAATTAATTTTATTCCTGGCATTGCTAGTACCTGCCACGATAACCTTTGCACAGCGTAACATGTCCAATAAGCCAAGCATTCAACTAATTAGAAATGCAACATTAGTCATTGAATACAATGGAAAGAAGATTCTAGTAGATCCAATGTTGTCTCCTAAAGGGGCAATTGAATCCTGGGCTGGTATTGAGACAAATCCTACAGTGGAGTTGAAAATGCCGGTTAAGGACATTGTTGATAATTTGGACCTGGTCATTGTGACACATACACATGATGACCACTTCGACAAGGCCGCTAGTAAAATGCTGGACAAGTCTATAGCGTTACTTCATCAACCAGCAGACGTTGAATTCTTCAAAAAGGAAGCCTTTACAAATGCGGAAGCCTTGCAGGATCATAAAGTCTGGAATGGCATTGATATCCACAGGATTGATGCTGAGCATGGGAGTGGTGAAGTACTGAAGATGATGGGTAAGACCTCTGGCTTTGTGTTACAGGCTAAAAATCAGCCAACTGTTTACATAGTTGGGGATGCCATCTGGACGGAAGCAATAAAAGCGAACATCAAGAAATTTAAACCAGATTACATCATTGTGAATTCTGGGGGTGCTTTGATCAAAGGTTTTGAAAACTCGCCAATTATTATGGACGAAGCGCAGACCATGGAGCTTATTGCCGAAAGTGGCAAGGCTAAGGTGATTGCGGTGCACATGGATGCTTTAGATCACTGCAGAACGACCAGAAAATCTTTAAGCGAGAAGGCTGCTGAATTAAACATCGGAAAAGATAAGCTCATCATCCCGCAGGATGGAGAAGTTGTAAATCTGATCCGCTAAGGGGGTACGGCAACAAGTAAATAGGACATGCTGGTACACTGTTAAATGGTGTACCAGCATGTTCTTTTAATGAGAGTGGGTGCTCAGCAAGTTGTCCAGGTTATCAATGCTCATTTTGAAGCCTTGCTCAAACCCCATTTCAATCATCTTTTCTAAGCGTTCAAGTGATTCATTGTAAATCGTGATCGTCACTTTAGTAATGCCGTTTTCTTCACTGAAACTATAGTCCCACTCAGAACCTGGTCGCTCAGCGTTTCCGTTCTCGTCGGCAAACGAATTGTACATCTTAAAGTTGGTCTTCGGCGAAATGGATAAATATTCCTGCACGGACCATCGCTCTTGGCCCTCGGGGCTGACCATCGCATAGAATCTTCTACCACCGACTTTAAAGTCCATATACTTTGTCTTGGCGGACCAGGGTTTAGGTGCAACCCATTGATCCAGGAGTTCCGCCTTCGTGAATGCGTCCCAAACCAGTGCGCGTGCGGCATCAAATTCGCGGGTGATTACTGCCGTTTTCGTTGCTTTGTCAACGGTGAAAGTAAAGTTCAGATTGTTCATGTTCTAGTATTTTTAGTTTTGATAACACGGTGTCGTTTGGTGGAAACATGCTCAGATGTGTATCAGGTAATTGGGTGCTTGTCAGAAATCCTTCTTGATATGTTCAATCCACATGGCACGTGGTAAATCCCTCAAGTCATTTTCCGGTATAAAGCCGGTAATATTGGTTGGGTTGCTGTCGGTCCAGGTTGCTTTACGGTCCGGGATCTGCAAATAGAAGTCTTTGAAGGGTAGGGTAGTCTCTTGTGACACACCCATGTAATCCATCATACCCAAGGTGCGTTCACCATACCGTTTCACTTTGCTGCTTTGCTGAGAGATGTAAAAGAAATACTCGGTTGAACTTCCGCCAAGGTCGTCGAAGATCAAGGCGATCTTTTCAGGCGTGCTTAATACCGCATCCGAATACAAGGTAAGTGATGGAAGTGCATAGAATGTGTTCCTGGACTTGGGAATTTCTTCATACGCTTTTCTGTACGCTGCAAGGATTTCCGAAGTATAGGATTGTTTCCACCTGGGGTCTTCGGTGGGCTTCTCGTACATGGCCTTGATCGCGGGCAGGCTGGATTTAACATTCTCCGCCGATAAGCGGATGTGAGAATGGCCCTGCTTGATGGGTTGCGTATAGAAGTATGGAAGGAGGTAGCTCCAACCGGAGTTGCCACCGCCGTTCCCTCTTAAATCTACGATGAGGTTTTTTGTAGCCCTGATCAGGGAGTCATTCTTTTGAATGAGCGCTTTGATCTTATCATCGCGGTTGAACGACCCTATGGTCAACAGGACATTATTCTGATCCAGCTTTCGCAGGTCTAGTCCAAAATTGTAGTTCTTCCATGTGGATAGGGTATAACGATCTTCCGCGGTCATTTTCGAAGGATATATCTTGCCCCAGAGTTCGAAGTTCCAAATGTAAAGCAAGCCGTCGCGTACCCGGACGGGGAAATCAGGCGTTAGCCAATCATATCGATCGAAGATAAATCCGTTCTTACCTTTCGTAAAGGTGTAGTAGATCAGTCCGGGTTTGAGCTTTGTGTCCTTACTTTCGAGGATGACCGCTTGGTATTTCAGGGGATCAACTTTATAGACGGCAAGCTTCATCGAGGAATCCGGATTGATCCAGATGCCTTCAATGGAATCTCTTTGTTTACCAGCAAAGCTGGAACGAAAGGCCTGTTCCGTTAACGGATGATACTTGAAAGTGGTTGTGTCATTATTTGAATATTCAATGTCAAAATGTTTGTCATTGAAGAAGATCACATATTCTTTAAGCACCTGAAAGCACTTTTGTGGATCGTCAGACTTTGCAGCGTTATTCCTTAAGCGCTTCACCATTCTTTGATATTCGGGAAGTCGCTTTTTAGTAATCATGTCTGGATATCCAGCGTAGTTGAGTTCAGTTTTCTTGATGGTGGTATCCAGATTAGCGATGCAATTACATTGCACCTGCGCCACGAGCCTGTGGGAGAACAATGAAAGACAAAGCACCAGGCCCAGTCTTAATACAGCTAATTTTATCATTCAGATTTGAATTGAATCCTGTTTAATGAATTTAGTAAAATTTTGATGTACTCACCTGGGATTTCAAAACAATAATTGTTAACTCCTTTTATTAAATAGGCTGATCTTCAAGAGCTAATGAGATTTCATGGTGTGAGGGCTGCGGTAACAACTAGAAGAATGACATGGATGTTCGCTATTGAAAATTCTGTACAGGTGGTCTTAATTTATCAAGACTTTTCACCTCTATCTACGATCGTTCGCTACAGCGCTAATTAAAAGCCTGTCTGAATGCAACGGGTGTAAGGCTAGTTTTGGTTTTGAATAACCTGCTGAAAGATTGAGGATGTTCGAAGCCCAGTTGATAAGCCACCTCGCTGACTGTCATGCTCGTGGTTGATAAGAGTTCTTTGGATTTGTCGATAAGCTTTTTATGGATATGCTGCTGCGCACTAAGTCCAGTTAGCGTGCGCAGCATATCGCTCAAATAGTTTGGTGAAAAGTTGAGCTGCTCGGCGAGGAAATGTACGGAGGGCATACCCATGCTGGCGAGCTTATCTTCTTCAAAATAGGTGTTCAGCAGTTCTTCGATCTGTTGAAGCAGGTTATTGCTGACCACCTGCCTGGTGAGGAACTGGCGCTTATAAAATCGCTTGGCATAACTCAGCAGCAATTCAATCTGTGCAATCACCACTTCATGGCTGAATTCGTCTATCCGGCTATTCAGCTCCTGACCAATGATGTTATAAATGGAAAGCATGGTTGATTTTTCTTCCTCAGAAAGATGGAGAGATTCACTGATGGCGTAGGAAAAGAAGCCATAGGTGTTTATTCTTTTAGCTAAAGCATGACCCTGAAGGAAATCGGGATGGATGATGAGCGCAAAGCCCTTATGATCTTTGTACGCCTGCGAATTGCCGATGAGCTGGTTTGGTGCGGTGAATACCAGGCTACCTTCATCAAAATCGTAGTAATCCTGACCATATTTGAACTGCCCGGACTTTACTGTCGCGAAGGAGATCTTGTAAAAACCGGATACGTAGCTTACAGGAAGCTGGTTCAGGTTAACAGTGTCCTTAGTCGAGTCCAGTAAACTACGAACTTAATTGTTTACCATTGAAGCTGTCCCTCTGGGCCTGTGAAAGTCAAACTTGGTCCGTCGATGTCCAGCGCAACACGTACCGGCTCGCGGGAGCCGACCTCAAGGCTGTCCGTACCCTGAAAGTTGTTCAGCGCTGTAGCTGTGAATCCGGGGCTAACGGCGTTGACTTTGATATTGTCTTTCTCCAGTTCCAGCGCAAAAGCCATGGTCACGGCGTTCATTGCGGTTTTAGATGCGCCATAAACGATGTCGAAGTGTTCGCGTGCCCAGGTGTTTGGATCGGCGATCCAGGATAGTGAGGCCAATCCGCTGGATACGTTTACAATCCTTGCCGCCGGGGCTTTTCTGAGTAGCGGGATCATGGCTTGCGTAACGGCCACGACGCCGAATACATTGGTTTCCCAGACCGTTCGGATTTCGTCTAGTGATGCGACGCTGGCGCGATTTGCTTGCATGGCATCTTCGAGCGATCTACCCACAGTCACCTTGCCGCTGTGTGAAATGCCGGCGTTGTTCACGAGCAGGCCTAAACGGCCATGTTCTTGTTCAATGTGCGCTGCAGTGGCAGTAATGGTAGCTTGGTCTGTAACATCAAGTTGAATTGCATGGGCATTGTTGCCAATTTCCGCTGCGGCTTTTTCTCCGTTGCTGAGGTTCCTGGAGCCAACGTACACCGTATAGCCGTTTTCTCCAAGTGCTTTTGCGATTTGAAAGCCTACACCCTGATTTGCGCCGGTTACCAGTGCAATCAGTTGCTTGTTTGCTGATGATTGATTTGTGTTTTCCATAATGTGCTTTGATTTGATATTCAAATTTGCGCATTCATTAGGCTCGGCGATTAACCGGATCAAGGAGATTTGTAACCGAATCGCATGCAGTCGTTTGTTGACGCGATTCGGTTGTTTTAAGATCCTATTTCACAACTGTAGCTTCTAGTTCTACCTTAAGGGTTTCGAACAGGGTCTTTACTTCCATGAAAGTTGCTGCTGACTGGATGTCATTTTTCTCGATCCAGTCGCCGAATTCGTTGAAGCAGGGCATGAATTCTTCGTGTGATGTGGTGTAAATCGTTAAGCGTACGATGTTCTTCGTTTCGTATCCAGCTTCGTGGATGACCTGCTCCAGGTTTTTGATCGCGAGTTGTAACTGCGTAGACATATCCGCTGCACTTGATGTTCCGTCTTCATGCACGGCCGCCTGGCCAGCGCAGTAGAGCGTGCTCTGAATTGCTTTTACTTCCACGGCTTGAACGTAGTGACGTTCGTCTTGCCAGGTCCAGGGATTGATGATTCGTTTTTCCATATGCTTTGTGGTTTAATCAGGTCATGTGAAATACATTGACCATTGGTCCAAAGGTCTGGAAACGGTGCATGGGATGCCTGTGACTAAAGGCACGATTTTGCTGTGACCTAAGTCACTACCGTGCAAGCCGGCTCAGTGTTTCCCGGGATACGCCAAGATATGCGGCCAGCTGTGTTTTCGGTACGCGCTGCAGCAAGGCTGGGTACTGTTTAGCGAGATGCTCATAGCGCGCTTTAGCGCTTGTGGTGAGTAGGGAAAGGATTCGGCGCTGTGCTGCAAGAAAACCATACGTATACTTCTCGAGAAGGAAATGGTCTATTTTGGGGAATGCGGAACGGAGTGCATGGTGGTTTTCGAGGGAAAGGCACAGCACTTCCGTGTTTTCGAGACATTCTAAAGAAAGGGTCGCATCAGTCTGGGTATAGTAAGCATGAAAATCCGTGTCCCACCAGTCTTCCATTGCGAAAGCCAGGATGTGCTGCTTCATGTTGTCATCGGTGTACACCAGCTTCAGTAATCCGGAAATGACATAGTAGTTATAGCGTACCTTTTCGCCTGGCTGCACAAGAAACTGGTGTTTTTTGAATGTTTTGACAGTGAAGTATTGGCTTATGGATTCGAATTCATCGTCGGTTAAGGTTATTACTTTTTCGAGGTGTTTCCTGAAGTTTGGGTGCATTTAGGTGGACTTGAAAAATTATTATATGTAATAACGATTCAACACAAAGCGAGTTTAGCCATATTTAGTCTCCAACTTATGCTGTTTGGTTTCGTGATGATACGAAGATCGTCATTGTAAATGCTGTTGCTATTTCTTCCTTTGACCCGGTGCGAATGGCTTGGCTGATTTGGCTCCGACTCTTTTCTTTGCTTGTCCGGGAGGTACTTTACCGCTATTCCCCGCTGTTCTGGTTGTATAGCATGAGCTGGTCACCATAAGTGTTGCTAGTGCAAATATTAGGTATATCTTTTTCATTTCTTGCAATGGTTTATTGCTAAAGATACGGTTAAAAAGGTTTACCGTGTTAAAGGTCCTTTCTGACCTATGGAAAGAGCTCCTCCAAATTGAATAACCGTGCTTTATGGAGCATCGGGTATTTCTGGTTCAACAAGCCGCTTTAGTTTATCCAGGCATTCCTGCCAGCCGATATAGCACATTTCTGGAGGGATGACCTCTGGAATACCTGACTGTTCGATTTTGAGGTCTGTTCCGGCTGATACCGCATGAATGGAGATTGTCGTTGTCATCTCCCCCGGTAGGTTGGGGTCATCAAACTTATCCGAGTACCTGATGAATTCGTCAGTTCTAATCTCCTGAAATGTGCCGCCAAAGGATTGTGCTGTGCCCGTTGTGAAATTTACAAATGACATCTTGAACTGTCCACCTTCCCTGAAATCCATTTCATGGACCTGGCACAAAAAGCCATAGGGCGGATTCCAGCTGGCCATTGCCAAAGGATCAGAAAATGCACGAAATACTTTCTTAGGACTTGTCTGAAGGACACGATGTAGCTTTACGGTGTTCGTTTTCATAATGTTGTAATTTATGGATAGGGTTAATTGCGTTTGTATGCGTTTCCCAGCCTGTTTAAAGGCTCGAAATAATCGAAATGCCTTATTGAATTACACGAAGGCTACCGTGCGTGAACCTTGAATCTTGCGGCTATAGATGTACGATACGGACAGGATCGCCAGAAAGACCAGCGGCATGATCATAAAGCCAACATTCTGATCTACGCAGGCATGACTGATAAAAGCAAAGATGAGGTTGAAGGTTACGCCGGCATAAGCCCATTCTTTTAGCACTGCCGGCGTATGCGGGAAAGCGATCGCGAACACGCCCATGATCTTACAAATCATCAGCGCATAGGCGAAATAATCAGGATAGCCTAGCGCCTTTGTACCTACGTTGAAGTACTCAGGTGCAAATAGGAGTGTGCCAAGCGGCATCAGGCCTTCCCATAAAACCAGTATGAGTGTCGCTGTCCAAAAAATCATCTTATTCTTCTTCATGTTCCATGTTGTTTGGTTTACATACCAAAGTTGCTTCGATTTGAAAGATTTGGTCTGTTGTGAAAACGACAAATCGGGGGTGGATTACGACAATACAATTGCGTAACTTGATGTAAATTATTCAGGTTGCAAAAAGTATTTAATTTATGCGGATTTCAGTCTTTGTTCCAAGACATGGTGTCATAGAAGCGATCACACCGCCATTCAGAACCTTTAATACAGCTAATGATTTTCTGGCTGCATCTGGCAAGAAGCCTGTTTTTCAGGTTGAGTATGTCGGCTTAACGGAAGCGGTATCTGCCGGCAACGGCGAATACCTGATTAAAACAGACCGGCTGCTGCAGGACGTAGAAGAGACAGACCTGCTGATTATACCACCGACCTTTGGTAATCCCTTGACAGGCATCCAGGAAAATGCAGAAGCAATCCGCTATTTCAAGGCACTCCATAGCAGTGGAAGCAGTCTTGCCAGTCTTTGCGCAGGTGCCTTTTTGCTTGCGGAAACGGGGTTGCTGGATGGGAGGAAGTGTTCTACGCACTGGGCGCATTTCGCAGCCTTTCGGGCGAGATACCCGCAGGTAGAAGTGGAAGACGGCGCCGTCATCACGGAGCATGGCAACATCTACAGTAGCGGGGGCGCCAACAGCTTATGGAATTTACTGCTGTATTTGGTGGAGAAATTCTCCGACCGGGATACCGCTATTATGCTATCGAAGTACTTCGCAATAGATATTGGGAGGGATAGTCAATCCGCATTCGCGATATTTAAAGGGCAGAAGAACCATACGGATCCGGACATCAAGAAAGTTCAGGATTACATAGAAGCAAAATACGATTCCAAACTTGCCGTTGAAGATCTCGCAAATCTGGTGCTTGTGGGCCGACGGACCTTCGAGCGGCGATTTAAGGAAGCTACGAACAACACGCCCCTGGAGTATATACAACGGGTTAGGATAGAGGCGGCAAAGAAATTCTTTGAAGGTTCTCGTAAGAATGTCTCGGATGTGATGTATGATGTGGGATACACGGACAGCAAGGCCTTCCGCGACATCTTCAAGAAGGTTACCGGCCTGACGCCCATAGCGTATCGGAACAAATTTGCCAGGCCAGTATACGCCTAATTTTCGTGCAGCAATCCAGCAAATAACATCCCATTACTAAACAGGTGTCTACTGCTTGCTTCCCTGAAGACTTTTGATGTTCATCAGCACAATTGCAGCTATAATTAGAATTATACCCGCCCACTGCGTTAGGTTTACAGGTTCATTTAAGAGCATATACGCAAACATTACCGATATCGGAAGTTCTACGGAAGCGATGATGGTTCCTAGGCCGATACCCGTATGTGGCATGCCGCTGGTGAAAAGCAGGGGTGGAAGAATGGTGCCGAAAAGCGCAAGGAACACGCCCCAAGGCCAGTATATGCCGAAATTGAAGTTCTCGTATGAGGATGTAGCACCAAAGATCAGAAGAATGATGATTAGTCCGCCTACAAGTAACCACATGCTTCGTTTGATGAAGTGAAGGTTGGTCGCGATGCTGTTGGAAGAATATAGGGAAATGGTGTAAGATAAACCTGCCGCAAAGCCCCACGCAATCCCTTCCCAGTTTAGATCATGCGCTGATGAAAGGATGTTTGTAGCCAGTGCGGTACCAACCAGTACGATGACGGTTGCTACGATCTTACGGGTGGAAGGGAACTTCTTGTCCAGCACCGCCTCCAGTAAAATGCCCATCCAGACGGATTGCATGAGTAGTACAATGCCGACCGACACCGGGATGTATTTTACGGAAAAATAATAGAAGATACTGGTTAGCCCAAGGGATGTACCGCCAATCATCAATTTTAAAATGGAGTTCTTCTGCGTAACTTCCTGTGGTTTTGCGGAGGATTTAAACAGCAACTGCAGGAACAACATCACGGCAAGTCCGATGGAGAACTGAGCGGTTGACACCTGCGCTGTTGTAAATCCTTTAGCGTATGCCAACTTAACCACTGTAGCCAGCGCACCATAGCTTGATGCACCCAGTCCGACTAGCAATGCGCCTTTTAATACATTCTTCTCCATTATAATTCTTGAATTTTGCTGCAAAGAAACTGATTCTAATCTTGGCATCTATCAGCCGGGTGTATAATTCTGCAGCAAACAATCCGGCAACTACCGTCGTTGTAACTGCTGAACCATAATCATCCCTACCCATGATAAAAGATCCGAATTCAAGTCCGGAAGGCCGTACTACAGCATCTTTCAGCAATAAAGTGTGGATCGTAACGGGCATACTTACCTTAACGGTAATCGTAATCTTTGTGCTGAAGGCGGCATTTAGTGTGCTGCTAATTGTGCTTGCCTCTTGCCTGATCGCCGTTTTCTTCCATGGCCTTGGTGATATGATTGAACGGTGGACAAAATTGAAGCATGGGTACTGTGTGCTGATCGGTGCTTTAGTGACCCTGGCGTTTATATCCGGACTGTTCTGGTTTATGGGCAGTACAATACAGGCGCAGATTGCTGAGCTGAACAGCGATTTCCCGGAGATGATCGACAAGGCGAAAGCTTCTTTGAGTCATTCTTTTTTGGGTAACAAAGTTTTAGAGAGTATCTCCGGCCTCGATGATAAGCGGATCATGTCTACCGCACAAGGATTTTTCAACACCAGCTTTGGTGTGATTGGGGATCTTTATATCATCATCTTCCTGGGTATCTTTTTCACGATTGATCCAACAATTTACAAGAACGGCATTATCAAGCTAACGCCGGTATCGGGAAAGCGGGATGCACAGATTGTGATTGATCGCATCAGCGTGGTACTGAAAGGCTGGTTGAAAGGCATGATGCTGGCAATGTTCCTCATCAGTATACTAACGGTCATCGCGCTGACTTTCTTTAAGATTCCCCTTGCACTAACGCTGGCCATTCTTGCTGGTCTGTTGAACTTCATACCGAACTTCGGTCCGCTGATGGCGATGGTCCCGGCGGTGCTAATTGGTTTTACGATTAGCGTGAACATGGCGATCATCATTGCAATCACTTACCTGGTGATACAAACCATCGAGAGTAATGTAGTGACTCCAATGATTCAGAAGAAGATGATCAATCTTCCGCCGGCGCTGACGATTATGAGTCAGGTTTTAATGGGAACCGTGTCCGGCTTCCTGGGTATCTTGCTTGCCACGCCGCTTTTGGCCATCATCATCGTCTTGGTAGACGAGCTTTATATTAAAAAACAGCAGACCCTGGCGCTAAGCAAGGAAGCGGATAACATTTAGGCTACAGATTGCAGCCTTGGGTATTTTAAATTAAATTGGCAAAAATGCATCAAAAGCCAGAAGTGTACGCCTTCATGGTCATTGCTGTGTTCATCGTGAATTCCTATGGCTAGCACTAATTTGCGCCTAATTTAAAACCTGTTACGAAACTCTATGACGTTTGGATTATTTGAAACCTTAGCCTTTGCTTGCCTGGTCTTACTTATTGGATTCTTTATTGTTAAGAAAGTTAGTTTTTTTAGAAATTACAACATTCCTGAGCCTGTGGTGGGTGGCTTTTTCATAGCCGTTATCCTTTACTTCTTAAACTATACCACAGGTGTTACCCTGGCCTTTCAAGCTACGCTTCAATCTTCAATGATGCTTGTCTTCTTTGCTTCAATTGGTCTGAGTGCCGATTTTCATAAGCTGAAGAAAGGTGGTAAACCGCTGTTGGTGTTCATTATCCTTACTGGTTCATTTATCATGCTCCAGAATGTTTTCGGGGTTTCCATGGCGGCATTGGTAGGTTTAAATCCCGCCTATGGACTCATTGCAGGATCCATAACACTCACAGGCGGGCATGGAACCGGCGCAGCATGGGCTGAAAACCTTACGGAAACCTTTCAAATCAGCGGCGCTATGGAGCTGGCCATGGCTTGCGCCACTTACGGCCTGGTGATGGGTGGGGTAATCGGAGGTCCTGTTGCTAAATTTCTGCTGAAGCGGAAACATATTCAGCCCTCCAGTGCAAGAGCGGCACATGCACAGCCCGTAGAGCTGTTTGAAAACCCCACCTCCAACAGAAGAATCAATGTGCGAAACATGATTGAAACGTTGACCATGCTGGCCATTTGCCTGGCAGGCGGACAACTTCTTTATGAAGCTTTGCAGGACTCCTGGATAGAACTTCCAAATTTCGTATGGTGCTTATTTATAGGTGTAGTGATACGCAATTTGATCACCCGGGTGTCTACCTATATCGTAAACGATCATGCTGTAGACGTACTTGGAAATACCGGTTTATACTTGTTTTTAACGGTGGCGTTGATGTCTTTACAACTCTGGCAATTACAAGGATTAGCCTCCCAGGTTCTAATCGTGCTGGTACTCCAGACCATATTGATGATTCTGTTTGCAATATTCATCACCTTTAAGGTGATGGGTAGCGACTATGATGCGATCGTGTTAAGTGCGGGACATTGTGGCTTTGGCCTTGGCGCAACGCCTACTGCTGTAGCGAATATGCAAGCCATTACGGATAAATATGGACCATCACACAAGGCGTTCTTAATTGTTCCCATGGTAGGGGCTTTTTTCGTCGATATTTTAAATAATGTATGCATCAAGTTATTTGTGAGCTATTTCGCATAAAACTTGCTTGTAGTGTCATCTTATAAAGGCGTTGGGTGTAAAAAGGATTAGTCCTCAGGCTACACTATTGCTCAGATTTACTCAAATAACTACACATTTATTTACATTTAATAAGTCCTGTGCACCCTTTTTATCCCTGAACAACATTATTTATTTCACATGCTTTGTTATTTACTTCGTAAAAAACAGCACTGATTGGCTGGAGCCATCATATTGTACCATTTGAATTCCAGGGCAACCGAAAAGTAGTATACTCATTCAAAATTCTACACGATACCGGGCACTTGTTTTGCCTTCCTGACCTTGAAAATAAATATTAGTCCTGTAAGAACCTGCCAAGGTTGAAATCGCAGAACGCTTAAGCATGTCGCCTGAGTACACCCTCTGAGAAATCCTTTTCTAAAATCTAATGTCACCCAGAGTAACCTCTGGCAGTAGGTCTGTACTGTCCACATTAAACCCACAAATGAGAAAAACCTCTACATTATCAAAGATTAACCCCGAAGTCCGTGTTAAGAAGACTTCCTATTTGATCGCAAAAACCTTTTTTGCCAGTTTGTTCATCGCGGCAATTGTATTTGCCGGCTGCAAGAAAGATGATTTCGAAGGCGAAATTGTTGGTGTTTGTCCGGTCGTAACCACAGACCCTGCAGATAAGGCAGTAAACGTAGTGATCAACAAGGTCATCACCGCTACCTTCAACACGAACATGGATCCAGAAACGATCAACGCTTCGTCATTCATTATTAAACAAGGTACCCAAGAGATTGAAGGTACCGTAGCACCAACTGCTGACGCGGCTGTGTACACGTTTACACCGAAAGTTGCATTATCACCATTCACCACTTATACTGGTACGATTACCAAAGCGTCCCGCGATGTATTACATACCGCAATGGTTGAAGACTACGTTTGGACATTTACCACCATTCCACTGATTTCCCTAAGTGCATCTCCGGTTGCTGGTGGAACAACAGCAGGCGAAGGCTTTATTGCACAGGATTCTGTCGCAGCCATCACCGCAACACCAAACACAGGTTATACCTTCACCAGCTGGACCGAAAATGGAACGGTTGTCTCTACAAGTCCAAGTCTTACCTTCGCTATGGACGGTAACAAGTCATTGGTTGCTAACTTTACACCGGTTGTAATTGGCAGGTTTGCTGTCGTATTAAGCTCCAATCCAGCTATTGGTGGTTCAACACTTGGATCTGGTTCTTATGAGACGGGTTCAGTGGTAACGATTGCTGCAGTGGCTAACTTCGGATATAGCTTCGTTAACTGGACAGGCGACGAGCGCGGAACGACGAGTTCACTTAGCTTTACAATCGGTTCTAACAAGAATATTGTAGCCAACTTCAAACTTGATCCAACGAATACGACGCCGGTTCCGCCGATTACCACTAATCCACCAACAACACCAACTCAACCGCCGGTTGGTACAGCACCAAAAGGTCCGGCAAACATTAACCTTGGTTCAGCAGGCGACTTCACGATTCTGACTAAAGCGGGTATATCTACTACTGGAGTAACATCGGTAGGTGGTGATATCGGTGTGAGTCCGGCTGCAGCAACTTCCATCACCGGTTTCGGATTGATCATGGATAGCAATAACCAGTCTTCACATACACCTGCGGTAACTGGAAAAGTGTATGCAGCCGATTATGCTGCACCAACACCAGCAAAAATGACAACTGCAGTTAAAGACATGGAAACTGCCTTTACTACAGCAAATGGTTTAACAACCCCAGCACCTATTGTTGGATTGTATTCAGGAAACATTAGTGGTCGTGTATTGGCTCCGGGTCTTTATAAATGGGCTTCTGGCGTATTGATCACCAATGCAGGTGTGACGTTGGCAGGTGGTCCTAATGATACCTGGGTATTCCAGATTTCACAAGATCTAACCGTAAACAGCAGTGCAATTGTGACCCTGATTGGTGGTGCACAGGCTAAAAATATTACTTGGGTGGTTTCAGGCCAGGCAACCTTGGGAACGAATGCGAACTTCAGCGGAACGATCTTAAGTAAAACCTTGATCTCTTTAAATACTGGTGCAGTAGTTAAAGGAAGATTACTAGCGCAAACCGCAGTAACCTTAAACGCAAGTACAGTTACAAAACCATAATCATCCAGTCCTTAAACACAAAGCAGCCTGCGCAGCAGATGCTTTGTGTTTATCACCTCATTCATAAAATAAAACTTAATGTTATTCAACATAAAAAAAGCGCAAAAAGCATCCCTGGCTTTGACAATGGTCATTTTTGCTTGTTCTACTGCCCAGGCACAAACCACACAACCTACCTGGTGGTTCGGCGTATCTGGCGCAGCAAACGTTATTTCATATACCGGAACTACACAAACACTCAACAGTTCTTTAATTGCACCTGCCGCATTCCACAAGGGTAATGGTGTTCGTCCTTTCGGATCGATTTTGATGGAATACCGCCCCTCTACGGTTTTTGGTGGTATGCTAAACGTGGGCTACGATGGTCGTGGTGGTAAATTCGATAATGTTATAGCGCCATGTAATTGTGAAGCAACGTTATCAACCAATACCAGCTATTTTACTGTTGAGCCAAGTTTAAGAGTGAATCTGATTTCTAATCTCTTTGTTTTTGCAGGTCCACGTATTGCCTTTAACCTACAGAAAGATTTCTCCTATACCCATGAGTTACAACCCAACACAGATGGTGAAATTTCTGAAATGCGTAACACCATTCTTTCCGGTCAGGCTGGTATTGGCTACGATTTCCCGATCTCCTCTGCAAACAGTACCACTAAAGTATTACTTTCTCCATTCGTTTCTTACCATCCATATTTTGGTCAGGACCCGAGAAATATCGAAAGCTGGTCGGTTTCTACAGTTAGGGCTGGTTTAGCGGTGAAGTTTGGTAAAGCAGGAAAGGCTGCTGCCGAAACACCTGCAGTTGTTGTACCTACTGGTGAAGTAGAATTTACCATTGTGGAGCCTAAATCAATCCAGGTAAAGCGTGTGGTAAGCGAGACCTTGCCTTTGCGTAATTCGGTGTTCTTTGATAAAGGATCAAATGCAATACCTGCGCGTTATGCGTTGCTGTCCAATACTGCAGCAGAAAGCTTCAAAGAAGCACAACTTCAGCAGGAAGCTACAGTAAGCGGATCTGGCCGTTCAGAACGTCAGTTAAATGTGTATCATAACATCCTTAATATCTTGGGTGATCGTCTGCGGGCTAATCCTTCAGCACGTGTATCCCTGGCTGGCGCATCAAACAACGGCAAGGTAGAAGGTAGAGTGCTTGCAGATAATGTTAAGCAGTACCTGGTATCTACATACGGCATTAACGCTGGAAGAATTGCAACAGAGGGTAGGGTTAAGCCTGTTAATCCTTCAGAGCAACCCGGCGCGACTAAAGAGCTGGAGTTGCTTCGTGAAGGTGATCGTCGTGTAGACATCGTAAGTACTTCTCCTGAATTGTTATTGCAGGTAGGTGGCGACATGATGATGAAGCCTGTTCAGATTACAAATACACAGCAGAATGAAATGGATGGTCTGGTGCTATTCAATGTTAAAGGTGCAGAAAAGCAGCTAAAATCATGGTCACTTGATCTTACGGATGAGCAGGGTGTTGTGCAGCATTACGGTCCTTTTTACAAAGATCAGGGTACCGTAGCTGGTAAAACAATCTTGAACAATCGTGCTGAAGGGACTTATCAGGTTGTTATGACAGGTGAATCTAAATCGGGCTTACCATTAACAAAGCAAGGTGCTGTGCATTTGGTACGCCAGGCTGAAGCAGTTGAAAAAGGTATGCGTTACAGCATCCTGTTTGATTTTGATAAATCGAACGCAGCAAGTACATATTCCAAATTCCTGAATGATGTTGTAGCACCGCTGATCACAGATGGCGCAACGGTAATTGTTCATGGACACACGGATGTGATCGGTGATGAAGGTTACAACCAGAAACTATCTGAAAGCAGAGCGCAGGAAACACAAAAAATCCTGGAGAAAGCTTTGGCAAGTGCAGGCCGCTCAAATGTTAAGTTTCAGACCACTGGTTACGGCGAAAATGTTGCTGAAGCACCATTTCATAACACTTTACCAGAAGAGCGTTTTTATAACAGAACCGTAATTATTGACATCAATCCGGTTCAATAATTGAAAACTGAGCTTATAAGCAAAGCGTGCCCCTTAGCAATTAAGGGGCACGCTTTTTTATTTTAAAGAGGCTTATCCAGCCTCAATAACAAAGGCCTTTAATGCGGCCATTTTACCCTCACGGAAGGTCCAAACATCGCAGTAATCGTATTCCACAGCTTTACCGGCCTGATCTTTCAAGGTGATCCTGCCAATTACCGTCAGAAAATCCCCTTCAGAAATGGACTGTTCTATGTTGAAGGTTGGAGGCGCTACATACGCTTTTGCCATATATGCCCTTATCGCTTCTTTGCCCCGCAAAGTCTGTTCTCCAACGAATGTCCAGGTCGTATCTTCTGTGCAGTAATCCAGAAATGTTGCATACTCCCCTTTGCTGATAAAAGCGTTTGCTTCATCCAATATTGCTTTGTTCGTAGCATTCATATTTGTAAAATTGACATGTTTATGCTGCACGGTGTTACCACAGGTGGCGAGGCCGTGTGACTTAGAAGTACATTTATCTAATGCGCAGCGATCTCCATCGCGGTTGGCAAGCCATCCAGGCTGATGCGGTTTTTCTCTGCCTTGTATTCCGCTAAACCTTCAGTACCTTTCTTTTCTGCCCATTTGAATGCATGATCACGCTCGCCACTATAGTCGTACAAGGGTACGCTGAATCCGCAGGACGTCTGAACCATATGGATGTCTGCCACGATGATCTGTCGTGCCGCAATAGGCAGGTCAAATGCCTCTATGCGTTCATCCCATTCTGGGTCCCCAGGCAACACCGTACGACCTTTACCATAGAGGCGCAAGATCAGGGGCGGCCCGTCAAATGCACAGAACATGAAAGTAATGCGGCCGTTCTCCAGCATGTGCGCCGAACTCTCGTTGCCGCTTCCGTTGATGTCGAGGTACATAACGCTCGTGTCACTCAGCACCCGGAAGCTGTCCAGCCCCTTCGGGGAGAGGTTGATGTGACCTTCCGCGCTTAACGGCGCAGTCGCGGTGAAGAACATTTTCTGTTTCTCAATGAAGTCTTTATGCTGACTTTCAATCCTGGTGAATAGCTTGCCCATGGTGTTTTATAAATTACCTAAAGTTAAGCTACTTAAGCATTTTAACAAATAGGAGATTTACTTTGGGCTTATACTGCTGCTGCTGCGAGCTGAAGCTTAGCCTTTGCTTTCTTTCTTCTGCCCCGCCAGATTAAAAATCCGGTGATTGGCAAGCTGGCCGCAACCAGGCTTCCGCAGAATGCGAGGATCTTTCCAGGCAAGCCAAGTACTGCACCTACATGCAGGTCGAAATTCATGCGGGCGATCTTATCCGCCGTACTGGCTTCATCAAACTTGCCGAACATGTGATCTACCTTCATCTCTTCGAGGGTATAACGATCGTAAAACAGGTAATCTGCTTTCCAGAAGGTGCCTGGATCAGGATTAATGGCAAGTTCAATAGCTGCATCTTTCGCATGCGGCGGATGTACATCCATGTTGCCTTTGAAGCCGGGCCTTTCGGCTCTCGCTTTTGCCCAAAGCATATCCTGAGCTGGTGCTTTCCCTTCGGCCATTGCCACCAGGGTAGGATTGGAGGCGCTTTTTGAAACACTTTCGGTAAAAGGAATCATTGCTTTACCGCCAGAAGCCATCCAGTAGGTCGTTTTAGCGAACCATTGGAAGCCCATGACCATGCCCGTAAGTGCCAGGAAGATCATAACCCATGTTAAATAAAAACCCACCACGTTGTGCAGGTCGTAGTTTACCCTGCGCCACTTCGCATTCCATTTTACGGTGAAACGCTTCTTGCTTGCAGCCCGGTTTTTTGGCCACCAGAGCACCAATCCTGAAATCAGCAGGAACGCAAACATCATCGTTGCCGTGGTTAGGATAGGCTGCCCGATATCCTCTGGCAGCCAAAGGTAGTAGTGCCCGTTAATCACCTGCCGGAAGAAGTCTTGCGACATGTCTTTTACCTTCAGCACTTCACCTGTATATGGATCTACAAATACGGTCCAGAAGTAGGTGTCCGTTAAGGAATAGTAAGTCACAATGGAAGACTTTCCATCCTGGTAGCCCACGCTGTGTGCTTCCTTATTCGGGAGGATCTTGTCGGTGATCTTTTGGATCTCTGAAGGCGGAAGCAAGGGCTTCTGCTGCACTTCTACAAAACGGTAGGGCTGTGTTGCGTTTTCAATCTCAACTTGAAAGGCAAGAATACAGCCGGTAATACCCAGGAAACAAACAACCAGGCCGGACGAGAGTCCGAGCCATAAGTGTATTTGTCCGATCCAGTGTCTCAGGTTTTTTTTCTTCTTTACCATTTAGAATTTATAAGCGATGCTAACTCTGTAATTTCTTGGCGCTTCTGCCTGCCATGAATATGCGGGCTGGTTGTATGTCGGCGCATTCCAGTAATTGCTGTAGTACCCACCAGAATACAGGTACTTGTCCAATACGTTGAACACATTCCCGGTAATTCTCAAGCCATGACCCTCCCAGAACAGACCTGCGTCTAGTTTAAAATAGTCGGGTAAGTTCTGCTCAGTCTGCGTCGTATTATAAGTGTTGGTTGCACGTCCTGCAAGGTGTGTGAAGCCAGAAGAAACACCGAAACCTTTAAGTGCACCGCTTTGTGCAGTGTAGCTTAACCATGCATTTGAAGTATGTTTTGCAAAGCCTGGTACCACCTGGCCCACAAACGTGCTGGTTACGCCCTCCGCAACTTCAGTCACCTTACCGTCGGTATAAGCATAGTTCGCAATCAGGCTCAGACCTCTTGTAAGTTCACCTTTTAAGTCAAACTCAATACCCTGGGCTCTTTTCTCACCCACAACAATACTGAAGTTCTCACCGGCTTTATTGCCCGGATCTCCGGTAAGTTCATTTTGCTTACGGATCCTGTAAACAGATACTGTCGTATTCCATTTGCCATTCATCCAGTCTTTTTTGATGCCCAGCTCGTAGTTACTTCCTGTAATTGGATCTATCTTATCTCCGCTGCGCAGGAAACCCGTTTGCGGGATAAAAGCCTGGTCGTATACCGCATACACGGATGCGTTTCTATCCAACGAAACACTTAATCCAAGACGTGGCGTAAAACGCGATGCCTCATCTGGCGCAGCGCCATAAGTGGATTGTTTTACATAAGAGTACCGACCGGCAAGTGTAAGTCGTGCTTTATTGTCAAAGAATGCAAGTTCGTCCTGAAGGTAAACGCTGCTGTACTTCTGGTCAATAACACCACCAGCGGCTATCGCACGATCTTTCACGCTAAGACTTCTGTCGAAGTTCGGATACCCGTTTCCTGGAAATCCGTAGTTTGGATTGTTCACATCAAACGGTGCAGAAGGTAGATCTAAGTCATGTGACTGGTAGAAATCTGCATAGTAGTTTTTCTTGCCACCATCAAAACCAGTTAAAATGTTGTGCGTAATACCGCCAGTTTTGATTTTACCATTAACGAAGAACTGTGCAAGTTTCATGGTTGCGTCAGCATCCCAGAGGCCAACGTTCCTGATTAATGTACCATCAGCGAATATACTTGAGGGCCAACTGCTTTGACCGGTTTGCAAGTATTTGGAATAAGCCACCTGTGCAGTTGCTTTCCAGGTGTCACTAAAATTCTGTTGTAAATTAACGAATGCACTGTGGTCATTTATTCTGGTCGGATCAACGCCAAGTTGCGTCAAGGTAAAATCCCTTGGAAGCGTAGCGTAGCCATCCGGAGAAAAAATGTAGTAAGATCCTACCTCAGTCATTTTAGCATTCTGATAGGCGTATTCTGCAGTGATCTTTGTGGTATTTGTAATCTGGTAGCTAAGGGAAGGTGCAATAGTATACCGGTCATTGTGTTCAAAAGGTCTGAATGAACCCTTGTTCTGCACAGCCGCATTGAAACGGAATAACAACTTGCCATCATCAGTTAACTTTCTGTCCAGATCGAAAGCCGTTCTATACAAGTCATAGCTCCCTGAAGTAAAGGAAACCTCACCACGGTTGCTGCCAGTAGGCTTTTTGGTTACCACATTGTACATCCCGCTAGGATCACCATTGCCAAGCATAAATCCTGCAGGACCTTTAACGAACTCCACATGGTCTACAAAACTCATGTCTTCGGTCAGTGGACCCCAAAAGGAAGTCACGAAGTTGAAACCGTTACGCATTGCCTGGATTTGCGATCCACGCATAGTGATGTTGGTGTACATATCACCCCAGTGCTCCACCCGTGTTGCACCACTAACGTTTCTTACCAATGCATCACTCATGCTGATCACTTGCTGATCCGCAAGCGTCTGCCCACTTACAATCTGAATATTCTGCGGAATCTCCAATAAAGGTGCATTCAGTCGGAGCGACGTGGAAGGTACATCGACCTTATATCTTTTCACTTTACCACCAATAACAACTTCTTTTAGCTGATCAGACTTTTCTGATAATCTGAAATCTACATTCTGATTATCATTATTGCCAAGTGTAATCGAGCGCTCACCAGTCTGTAGGCCTAATGCAGATACGACAACCAGATAGGTTCCAGGCTTCAGCTTCGTAAATTGATAAAGACCATCTACATTACTTTGTGTGGAGATGGCCTCTCCCTTTAAGGTTACGGAAACGGCTACTGCGGGATATCCATCCGCTGTTACAACCTTTCCTTTGATGCTGCTATTTCTTTGTGCTTGCGCTTGAACGGAGAAACCTATAAACAGAAAGACTGTCAAGATTCTGGTAAAGTGATTCATTTGTCTTATTTGGATTAATTCTTAATTGGCCCAAAGAAAGAGACTTTTTCCTGACAATGCAAGTTATTTAGAATAAATCTTAATTAAGGAGCTAAAATATTTGCTACAATGCAGTTGTATGCTAATTCAGCGCAGCAAACCACCTTTATTTTTATAGCTTTGTGTTAATGAACCGCGTTTGGATATTCACGATCGTATTAGCCTTGCTTAGTCAAACTACGGAGTTACACGAGTTTGTGAAGCTGCCAATACTATTTGAGCATTATGCTGAGCATCAGCAACGCGATTCAAAACTCAGGTTCATGGAGTTCCTTTCCATGCATTACTGGGGTGACGACATGGATGACGATGATAACAGTCGCGACATGGAGCTGCCTTTCAAAAAGCTTGAAGTAAGCCATGTGCCTGTACACTTCTTGCCACCAAGAATAGGCATCAAACTGAAGTCTGCGGTGTTCCAGATCCGCCTTGATCATCCCGAATACCTACCCTTATACACGCCAAATCCTGCGCTTTCAGCGCTTTTCAGGCCGCCTTGCGCTTAAGCTGAACATCAATTTTCTAATGAATTATTAGTGGTACGTTATGCCATTACAGGTTTTCTGTATTGCATGCGACCAATTTGTTGCATTCTTAAAGCAAAATAATGCTTGATAAAATCATCCGGTTTTCCGTCCACAATAAGCTTGTGGTCGGGATCTTCATCGCCATGTGGATCGTATATGGGATCTTTGAAGTTACCCGATTACCCATAGATGCCGTACCTGACATCACAAACGATCAGGTACAAATTATCACTTCAGCACCCTCACTGGGTGCACAGGACGTAGAACGTCTGATTACCTTCCCCATTGAGCAGGCGCTCAGCAACATTCCAAAACTGAAGGAAAGCAGAAGCATGTCGCGCTTCGGACTCTCCCTGATCACGGTTGTCTTTGAAGATGGGGTAGACGTCTATTGGGCGCGCCAGCAAGTGACCGAAAGGCTACAGCAGGTGGAAATGAACGAAAACGCCAGCACCCCTGAACTTGCACCGGCATCTACCGGCCTCGGCGAGATTTATCAGTATGTACTCCGCCCGGACCCCGGCTGTGAAGATAAATTCAGCCTTGCGGAGCTCCGCAGTATCCAGGACTGGACGGTTCGAAGAAACCTGCTCGGCACCAAGGGTGTTGCCGACGTCTCTACCTTCGGGGGAGAGTTAAAACAGTATGAAGTCGCCGTTAACCCGAATCAGCTTAAATCACTAGGACTATCCATATCCGATGTTTTTACCGCACTGGAAACCAACAACCAGAATACTGGCGGCGCCTACATTGAAAAGGGACCCACTGTAATGTACATCCGCAGTGAAGGACTTGCAGGTTCCATCTCCGACATCGAGAACATCGTGGTCAAAACTGCTGCCAATGGCGCGCCGGTGCTGGTACGCAACATCGGGACCGTGCAACTGGGCTCCGCAATGAGGTACGGTGCGCTAAACTATGATCCAAACGGCGAAGTTGCCGGAGGCATCGTCATGATGCTTAAAGGTGAAAACTCCTCAGATGTCATCAAGAACGTCAAAGAACGGGTTGCCAGCATCCAGAAAATGTTGCCAGAAGGATTAAAGATTGAACCTTTCCTCGACCGCACCAAGATGGTGGATAACGCCATCGGCACGGTGGAAAAGAACCTGCTGGAAGGTGCGCTGATCGTGATCTTCGTTCTGGTGCTCTTCCTTGGTAACCTGCGGGCAGGCCTCATTGTGGCCTCCGTCATCCCTTTGTCCATGCTTTTTGCCATCATCATGATGAACCTCTTCGGGGTAAGCGGCAACCTGATGAGCCTGGGTGCACTGGATTTCGGCCTGATCGTAGATGGCGCCGTGATCATCGTAGAGGCCATCCTCCACCACATGCATTTTTCAAAGAAATACAGCACCGTAAATCAGATTTCTCAAAATGAATTGAACGAAGAAGTGGCAAGTTCTGCATCCAGAATGATGAATGCTGCCGTCTTTGGCCAGATCATCATCCTGATTGTTTACCTGCCAATTCTTTCACTGACCGGCATCGAAGGCAAGATGTTCAAGCCCATGGCGCAAACCGTCGCCTTTGCCATTCTAGGTGCTTTCATTCTATCTTTAACCTATGTGCCGATGATCAGCTCGCTGTTCCTCAGCAAGAAAATCTCGCACAAACCCAATCTTTCCGACCGGGTGATGGAGCGCCTGGAGAACTGGTACATGCGTGCCCTGAACCGCGCCTTGCGCATCAAGAGGATCATGGTGGGTATCGCCTTCGGCTTATTCGCCATCGCAGTACTGCTGTTCGCGCGTATGGGAGGTGAGTTTATCCCGCAACTGGAGGAAGGTGATTTCGCGGTGGAAACCAGACTGCTCGTAGGCACAAACCTCAGCACCACCATCAAATCATTCCAGCAGATCAGTGGCGTGCTTCAAAAGAACTTCCCCGAAGTCGAGAAGATCGTATCCCGGATTGGTAGTGCAGAAATTCCAACGGATCCCATGCCAATAGAGGGCGGTGATATGATCATCGTGCTCAAACCCAAAAGCGAATGGACCAGCGCCACCAGCTTCACCGAGCTTGCAAGTAAGATGTCCGCCGTTGTGCAGGAAGCCGCGCCTGGGGTAACCCAAAGTTACCAGTACCCGGTGCAGATGCGCTTCAATGAGCTTATGACGGGCTCCAAGCAGGATGTCGTGTGTAAGATCTTTGGTGAAGATCTAAATACCCTTTCCCGCTACGCGGAACAAATTGGCGCCATCAGCAAGACTGTGGACGGTACTGCAGACTGGTACGTGGAGAAGGTAACAGGTATGCCGCAGGTCGTCATCAAGTACAACCGCGCAGAAATCGCGAAGTATGGCTTAAACATCAACGACATCAACAGAACGGTAAATGCCGGTTTCGCGGGTGCCGCTGCTGGAAAAGTTTACGAAGGTGAAAAGCGCTTTGACCTGGTGGTTCGGATTGGAACCGAAAACCGCAGGAACCTCGAAGATGTGCGCAACCTCATGATCGTCACGCCAACAGGTAACCAAGTTCCGTTGTATCAGCTTGCTGATGTCGACGAAGTCGAAGGCCCGAACCAGATCCAACGCGAAGATGCCAAAAGAAGGATCACCGTGGGCTTCAACGTACGTGGCCGCGATGTGCAGTCGGTCGTTGAGGACCTGCAGGCCAAGATCGGACAGAAGGTTAAACTAGAGCCAGGTTACAACATTGTCTACGGGGGCTCTTTCGAAAACCTTCAGCAAGCGAAACAACGGCTCACCATCGCCGTTCCAGTGGCACTGCTGTTGATCTTCGGTATGCTCTACTTCGCCTTCAGTTCGCTTAAAGAAGCGGCACTGATCTACACAGCCATCCCACTTTCCGCCATCGGCGGGGTCTTTGCACTTTCCCTACGTGATATGCCTTTCAGCATCTCCGCAGGCGTGGGCTTTATTGCACTCTTTGGTGTGGCGGTGCTGAACGGCATCGTGCTGATCTCAGAATTCAACCGCATTAAAAAAGAGGGTAAGATTACAGACCCGGTAGCCATGATCAAAGCGGGCACCAGAAACCGCCTGCGTCCGGTGCTTATGACGGCTGCGGTTGCATCACTAGGCTTTCTGCCCATGGCACTTAGCAACGGTGCAGGCGCTGAAGTACAAAGGCCGCTCGCAACCGTGGTCATTGGCGGCTTAATTACCGCCACGTTCTTAACCTTGTTCGTGCTGCCAGCACTATATCTCTTATTTGAAAGCAAAATCAGAATGAAACCCAATGCCACCATCATAACATTATGCCTGCTGGTGCTAAGCTTCGGACAAGTGCATGCACAGCAGGGTCCTGCAATTCCATTGCAAGCTGCGATAGACACTGCGCTGAAGTACAACCTGCAGACACAAAGTGCCCGACTAAACGCCCAGGCAGAGAAAATCCGGCAGCAAACCGGATGGGACATCCCCAAAACAGAACTAAGTGGCGAATACGGCCAGATCAACAGCGCCACCAAGGATATGCGCCTCGGTGTAACGCAGTCCTTCAGTTTTCCAACAGTATACACGAACCAGAAACGCAGCCTGCAGGAAAATTACCAGGTAGCTGAGTTGCGGAGCCAACTTACCGCGCTCGACATCAAAACAAATGTCCGCAGTTTATTCTACCAACTGGTGTACCTTCAGGAAAAGCGTAAACTGCTGCTGTATGCCGACAGCATCTACCAGCTGTTTGAAAATAAAACAAACCTGCGCTTCAAAGTCGGGGAGACCGACATCCTGGAGAAAACGACGGCATCATCGCATCGGCAGCAAATCGCTAACCAACTGCGCATGCTGGCAGGGGATCAGGAAATTGCCGTTACGAGGTTTAACATGTGGCTAGGCAGTGGCGTAAGATATGTTCCGGCTGTACCAAGCAATGAAATTCGTCTGATGATGCCTGCTGAACTCGCTTACTCAGAAACCTTGTTGAATATCCAAATGCTGCAGCACGATGCTGAAGCCGCGAAATGGCGCTGGCGTACGGAGCGGTCGAAGTTGCTGCCCGACTTTTTCATCGGATACAACAATCAGAGTATCGCAGGTGACCAGGTCATCAACGGACAGGAAACCTATGTGCCAACCAGCAAAAGGTTCAGCTACCTGAACGCCGGCATCGCTGTACCCTTGTTCTTTGGTGCGCAGTCGGCAAGATCTGCAGCGGCAAAGATCGACTGGCAGATCGCGCAGCAGCAAAAGGACCTTGCATTGCAACAAACCAAAGCAGCACAAGAAGCCGCGCTTCTGAAAGTTAAAAACTATGCAAGCAGCCTCGACTACTACCAACAAACAGGCCTTGAAAATGCCAAAGTAATCATCAATACTGCGGATAAACAGTTCGTCGGCGGGGAGATCAACTACCTGCAATGGGTCATTCTGGTTGACCAGGCCATCGGCATCCGAAATGAATATCTCGACATGCTGAACAACTACAATCAATCCATCATTCAAGCGCAGAAAATCAACAACCTCTAGTTCCCAAACATGAAAAAATATCTGTTATACCTATATATTCCCCTTTTCTTGTCTGCCTGCGGCGACGCGAATAAAGCGGCTAATGAAGAAACCGCCGAAGCAGCAGTTGCGGATACAACCCTTGTTGCCATTACCGCTCAGCAGATGAAAACTGCAGGTATCGAAGTAGGCAGCCCGGAAGAAAGCGCCATTAGTGGCAGTATCCGCCTGCAGGGTACCATAGATGTCCCCCCACAAAGCACCGTTAGCGTAAGCTTTCCATTAGGTGGCTATCTGAAATCTACGGATTTGCTACCAGGCATGCATGTGCGAAAAGGGCAGGTGCTTGGCGTATTGCAAGACATGCAGTTCATCAAGCTCCAGCAAGATTACCTGACCGCGAAGGAGCGGTTTAACCTCGCTACAAATGAATACAACCGCTATCAGGAGCTGAATGTAAACAAAGCAGCAAGTGATAAAGTGTTCCAGCAAAGCCGTGCGGAAATGGAAACCCAGCGCATCAATATGCAGGCTTTAGCCGAGAAGCTTCAGCTCATCGGCATAAATGCCCGCCGCCTAACAGCTTCAAACATCTCCAAAAGTGTCAATATTCTTTCCCCAATAGATGGCTTTGTCGCGAAAGTTGACGTAAATATCGGCAAGTACACCGCGCCTACAGACGTCCTGTTTGAACTGGTGAACCCCAAAGATATCCACCTCGCTCTAAACGTATTTGAAAAGGATGTAAACAACCTTTCTATCGGGCAGCGTGTAATCGCTTACAAGAATGATGCACCAGATAAGCGCTATGAAGCGGAGATCATTCTGATCAGTAAGAACCTGGATGCAGACCGTATGGCCACGGTACACTGCCATTTTGAAAACCTAGAACCTTCCTTACTGCCGGGCATGTTTATGAATGCAGAAGTAGAAGTGAAAAACGGAAAAGCGCTCACTTTAAATGAAGATGCAATTGTGCGCTGGCAAAACAACCATTATGTTTTTGTGGATGCCGGTAACAACAATTTCAAGATGACGAAAGTAGCGCTTGGCAACCAATCGCAGGGCAAACAGCAGATTGATGCGGCAGGGATTAACAATACAACAAAGCTGGTTACAAAAAACGCGTATACCTTATTGATGAAACTTAAAAACAGCGGAGAGGAGGAGTAAAGCAGCAATCAGTCAAGATTGCTGCCTAGGAGTTGAGCGTATATATGTCTTGTGGAGTATCCTTCTAAGGATCAAATATATATAACTTTTCCCATCTGCGGGAAATTTTAAGAAAATAATTGCAAGGTATTGGTGTGCGACTTGAATCGCTGCTGTTGGGGTTTTTACCTATCTTAGGAATGTTAGGTAAACACACAATGAACAGAAAACCATATCAAGGTCCAGTAAATGATAAGGAGAAGTCGAAGCGCAGGTTAATTGAAGCTGTCGGTGCGGTCATCAGGGATAAAGGGTATACCGGATTGACGGCGACCAACATTTCTAAAGCTGCAGGGCTAGACCGCCGACTGATTACGCTTTACTTCGGAACCATAGAAACCTTAATTGAAACGTACGTACGTGGAAATGACTTTTGGATCCAGGCCGCAGACACTGCCGCACTGACGCTCAATGCAGAACCTAGGGAACCTATTCAGGACCTTATCAATTCAGTACTCCAGAACCAATTAGACTATTTCCTGCATGATGAAGAAATGCAGAAGATTGTGCTTTGGCAGATCAGTCAGTCGACGAAAATCATGTCTGAGGTCTGTGAAGCCCGGGAGCAGGTTGGCCATCCCTTTTTCGCACTTGCAGATCAGGAACTCAAAGGCCATGATGTCGACCATCGTGCAGTCACAGCACTGCTCGTCGCCGGGATCTACCATCTCGTACTTTATTCCAAATCAACCGCTTGTACCATGTGCGAGATTGACCTGAATACCCCGGAGGGTATGGGGCGTATAAAAAAAGCGATCAGCGTAGTGTTAAACTGCGCTTTTACTTCTAAATAGATATGCTAAAACTGCTGCGTTGACATGATTAGCTCGTGTAAGCGCAGCAGTTTTATATTTTAAACTTGTACTATTCCACAACCAGAATAGCGGGTCCAAATTCTTCAAAGTGAATGGATTCTGCTTGTATGCCTTGAGCCCTGAGATAGTCGAAATGTTTCTTGATGAACACACCCGGGCCGCAGATGTAATATTCGGCGCCAGGAACAATCGCGTCCTTAACTTTCTCCAGGTCCACAAAACCTTCAAAGTAGTTTTCACCTGTTTGCGCATCCAGCTTATCATAGAAATTGTGAATGTTCATCGCACCATGCTGACTACCCAACTCAATCACCCGGTCTCTAAAAGCATGTACCTCGTACCCACGACTGCCGTGAATCCAGGTAACTGGACGGTCTTTTCTCGACTGTGTCATATACTCTAGCATGCTCATAAAAGGCGTTAGACCCACACCACCACTAATGAAAACAGCAGGCGCATCCGAGTTTAGGTCCAGTGTAAAATCACCTGCTGGTGCTGCAACTTCCAGGACATCGCCAACTTGGATCTGGTTGTGCAGCATATTACTGATGTACCCTGCAGGTCGGTCTTCGGTACCATGCTCCCGCTTTACAGATATGCGGTAATACTGACCATTTGGTGCGCAGGAAATGCTGTACTGGCGTGGTTGAAGAACCTGAAGCTCCGGAACAAATAGCCTTACCGTAATGAATTGCCCTGGAAGGAAATCCGCCACCTTTCCGCCATCGGATGGATAGAGGTAGAATGAAGTGATTTCTGCCGATTCTTTAACTTTCTCTTTAACGATGAATGGCCTCCAACTGCTCCATCCACCTTCCTTGTTCGCTGATGCGCTATATAACTCCGCTTCAACACCAGTCATAATTGCTGCAAGCTGTCCGTAAGCCGCTGCCCAGGCATCGATCAGTTCCGGGCTTGCCGCCTCACCTAAAACTTCACTGATGGAGGCGAGCAGATGCTTGCCCACAATGGCATACTGTTCCGGACGAATGTCCAGACTCACATGCTTATGGCCAATTCTGTTCACAGCCTGCATGAGTACCTCCGGGTTTTCAATGTGCTCCGCGTAAGCTAAAACCGACATCGCCAAGGCTGTAGGTTGTGCGCCATTATGCTGGTTGGCACTGTTAAACACATGCTTTAACTCTGGGTTATGCGTTAGCATTCGATTATAAAAGTAAGTTGTCAATGCTACACCATGCGCTCTTAGAACGGGTACGGTGCCGCTTGCTAATGCTTTTTGCTCGTTTGTCATAGGAAATAATATTAAAATACCTTTTTGTCCTTTATTATGCAAACATAAGCACTCTGAACAAAAGATAAAAATGTCTTTTAATAATTCTATATCTTTACAACATAGAATTATGGCTATTTTTTCAAAAACTTGTGAGTATGCGATCCGTGCGGTACTCTACATTGCGCACAAATCGACGTTAGGAATTAAGGTTGGAATTAAGGATATCGCTGCAGGTATCGATTCTCCGGAACTATACCTAGCCAAAATTCTTCAGGATCTAAGTCGCAAAGGACTCATCAACTCCGTTAAAGGCCCAAATGGGGGTTTTTACATTAGCGATACTTCACTTGCGCGGCCACTGAGTGATATTGTAGAAGCGGTGGACGGAAACGCTTTATTTACGGGCTGTGCCCTGGGGCTCAAACAATGCTCTGCCGTTAATCCTTGTCCGCTTCATAATCAATTCAAAGCCATAAGAGATCAGATTTATCAGGTCTTAAACGTAAATACGATTGGAACATTCAATGAAGAGCTGGTAAATGGCATCCTTTCATTGAAAAAGTAGAAATAAGCAGAACAGTCACTGAAGGTCAAGAACATAATAGCCTTTCTTGCGTTAATGTATAAAACGCCACAATAGGCATCCTCACCACTTGATGAACTCGGAGTATCGCCCTTGTACATGGGTTAAACTCGAGCACATGAAAGTTGCAACAAAATTCCCAGGCGCCAAGGGGCGAAACTTCTATGGAGAAGTAAAAAAACGCGTCCAGCAGGACTTTAAAGACCGGAACCTGGACATGAACGCCAATGGACTGATGTGGCTTAAAGCAGCGATATTCATGTCCCTTTACATTGCCTTATACTTTACAATTTTACTCGCAAATCTAAGCGGATCAGTGCTTGCGCTACTAACCATTGTACTGGGTGCCGTGTGCGCCTTCATCGGATTTAACATTTGTCATGATGCCATACATGGTGCCTTTTCCGCAAATAAGAAGACGAATAAAGCATTAAGCTTAATCTTTCACCTGGTTGGTGCAAACCCCTACGTCTGGAACATCACCCATAATATTGTCCATCATACCTACACCAATATCCCCGGCCATGATGAAGACATCGAGATTGCACCCGGATTGATCCGCATTGCTGAAGACGAGGAACACCGGCCACATCAACGCTTCCAGCATTGGTATGCTTTCCCACTGTACGGATTGGCGTCCTTATCCTGGGTGTTAAGAAAGGACTACAAGAAGTTTTTCCAGAAGCGGGTGGGTGCAAGGGAAAATGTGCATCCGGGCATAGAATATTTCAATCTGTTTTTCTACAAAGCTTTATACTATACGCTCTTTATCGTACTGCCCTTAATCTTTATTCAATTAGCCTGGTGGCAAATTCTCCTGGGCTTTGTGTTGCTGCATTTAGCACAAGGCGTAACGATGGGACTGGTTTTTCAGCTTGCACACGTGGTTGAAGGTACCGCCTTTCCGGTGCCCAATGAAAATGGAAATATGGAAGAGGCCTGGGCAGAACACCAGATGCACACGACTGTAAACTTTGCTACGCATTCTCCTGCTGCAGCTTTCTTCCTTGGCGGCTTAAATCGACAGATTGAACACCACCTGTTCCCAAAGATCTGCCATGTTCACTATGGTAAGGTGTCAATCATCGTAAAGCAAACGGCACTGGAATTCGGCATTCCGTACCATGAAAACAGCACCTTCACTGCGGCACTGGGTTCACATTACCGCATGCTTAAAAAGATGGGTAACGGCTAGAGCACCTTCTTCATCATAAGGTCGGTTTGTTCTTCATCGCCCAGCTTGAAAAAGTGTTTGTCAAACGCTACAAACCCGTTCTTGCTGTAGAACTGTATGGCTCTTAAATTGTTTTCCCATACGCCCAGCCACACATATTTCATGTTCATTTCACGCGCTACTGTTATGGCTTTCTCATATAGCGCTTGTCCTACTTTCTTGCCCAGGAACGCCTGCAGTACATATATGCGTTCTATCTCAAGACCTTCCGCTTCCTTAAGCTCTGTTTGCGCCTGACCGGTATTCAACTTAAGGTAACCCAAGATGTTCCCATTCATTTTTGCGAAGTAAAACTGTGATTCCTTGTTGTTGAGTTCCGAGCTTAACCTCTCCCTGGAAAATCCTTCTTCAAGGTATTTAGCTAAGCTTTCTTCCGCATTCTCTGCCGAGAAGGCCTCTTTAAATGTTGTACGTCCAATCTCTTGCAAGTCTTCCAGGTGATCAATACCAACAGGTACAATTTCCAGTGATTCCATTTAGTCTATATTAATCTTTAAGCATTATCCATTTTCACGAAGCACCTTCTCATACGCCTTCCGCGGACTACCTCTGAAATAAACTTCCCCGCAGTACGCATAGCCGTTCTTCTCAAACAACGCCAGCATTGCGGCATTGTCAAAATTAGTGTCTGCACGTATGCTGAAGACCTGATGCTCCATAGCAACCGCCTCAATAGCCTTAAGTATATATTTAGTTAAGCCTTTCCCGAGATAATCTTGCGCAACGGCTACACGGTGCAGCACCAGAAATTCACCATCGCTGAGCCAGGCGCCTTCAATATCTGCGTAGGCAGGCTCATTATTGAAGATCAAAGCACAGTAAGCCACAACGCGTTCGTCGGAGGTGACAACATAACCTAGACCATTTTCAATATCCGACTGCACCACATTTATGTTAGGATAGCCATCCTGCCATTGGTTGCTTCCATCTGCTTTTCTCCGCAAAATCGCATCGCTGAGAATCTTCCAGATCTCATCAACCTGATCCATTCTTGCCTTTTCAAACTTGTATGTCATGAGTTAAACTTTATTGCTGTTATAACGTGCCTGATGCAACAATGTTAGGTGTTTTCATCCAAAACAGCTGCTCAGCAGACCCTATTTTTTCTGGACTGAATTTAACGTTTTATATGGGTTTGATTTTCAGTATATTTAAATACACTGAGAAAAGATCGTAAGTAAATTAACATGAAAGCGCTTCAAACAAATTCAGAAAATAGAAGACGGCTACTGAGGCTGCTCACCGTTTATATGGCTGCGCCCATGTATCTTTCAGAAGCGCTATTCACATCAGAAGCCATTGCGCAACCCAATGTTTCGCAAACCGGCAGCGCAATTCATATACCTGCCAGCTCAGGCAAACACGGAAAGATTGGCGCGGGAAACATCGCTTTTAAGTTGAACAAACAGCAGACCGAGGGCCATGTGGGAATTACCGAATCTGAACTTCCTGTAGGTTTCCTTGGCGCACCACCGCATTACCATAAAACATTCGACGAGATCTGCCGGGTAACCCAAGGGGAATTGACGATTCTGGTGGGTAAAGAATTGTACCAGGTTAAAGCGGGCGACTGGCACTTACGTCCCCGGGGCATTGTGCATAGCTTTTGGAACACCGGAACAGAACCAGCAAAGTTCATTGAATTGTATGCCCCAGGTGGGCACGAAGCCTACATGAACGCGCTTGCCGATCTATTTAAAGATAATCAGCGGCCACAGGAAGGTGCGCTGGATAAATTGGCCCAAGTCTATGATATCCATTTCGACTGGTCCAGACTGAAGGAGATCATGGATACACATAAGGTAAGGCTGTGACCGAATTCCACAGTTCCTGATCTAACCTGACTTAATTGAATGCCTGCCGGAAGGCGAGGGGAGACATATTCGTCTTTTTTCTAAATAACGTGCTAAAGGACTGTGGATGTTCAAAGCCAAGTGTATACGCAATCTCACTTACTGAAAGGTCGGTCGTTGACAACTGCTCCTTTGCTTTTCGAATTAGTTTTTCGTGAATATGCTGTTGCGTATTCTGTCCCGTATGCACACGCAGCAAGTCGCTGAGATAGTTCGGCGAAAGATTCATGTGTTCCGCAATATGTTGTACGGTCAGCAACCCGGATTTCGCGCTTTGGTTATCCTGATAGTATTGCTCCAGCAATAGCTCGAACTTCACCAGCAACTGGTGGTTGTTGTTTTTTCGGGTAATGAACTGCCGCTCATAAAAGCGGTTGGAATAGTTCAGTAGCAGATCAATCTGGGAAAGGATGATCTCCTGCGTATGGCGATCAATGTGCGCACATTCCTTATCAATCTTCCGCAGGATGCTGGTCAGATCTGCCTCCTCTTCAGCGGATAGGTGCAGGGCCTCATTCACCGAATACGAGAAAAACCCATACTTCTTAATTTCATTAGACAAGGGATGACCAAGCAGGAAATCCGCATGAAAAACAAGCAGGTATCCCGAATGATCTGCGGCACATCCCGTTTCTTCCAGATCGAGGTGGTGCACCTGATTTGGTGCGGTAAAGCTGAGCACACCTTTGTTGTAATCATAATGCTGCTGGCCATAGCGGACCTTGTGTGTAGCCTCAGGTTTCAAAGCAACACAATAGAACCGGTTTACAAAGCCGTTCCAGATGTCGTCTTCCACAAACATGGACTTGGAAAGGTCTATGACGCTGACCATGGGATGCCGCGGTTCCGGCAAGGACAACAAGCGGTGAAATTGTGAAACCGATGCTATAGTGTTCATAATTGCTAATTTAATGATTAATCCAGTTTGTTCATACTCATCTCATCATATGGATCTCCGGTATCCGTGCCGAGTGGAACAATGCCTTCCAGCCTGTTGAGGTCCGCTTCGCTAAGTTCAACCTGCGCAGCAGCAAGATTGTGGTCCAGATACTTACGGCGCTTCGTTCCCGGGATGGGTACAAAACCTTTGCGGATGATCCAGGCTAGCGCGAGCTGAATGATGCTGATGCCTTTATCTTTTGCCATTTCGGCGATGGCATCCACCAGTTCCATATTCTTATGGAAATAAGCTTCCTGAAAGCGGGGGATGGAACGGCGGAAATCATCCTCAGGTAAGTCGGCCATGCTGCGGATTGCCCCCGAAAGGAAGCCCCGTCCAAGTGGTGAATAGGCGACAAAGCCAATCCCCAATTGTTCCATAGTTTGCAGGATACCACGTTCTTCTACGGTTCGTTCGAACAACGAATACTCGCTCTGCACCGCTGTTATTGGATGTACGGCATGTGCGCGTTTAATGGTTTCAGAAGATACTTCAGACAACCCGATGTAACTGACCTTGCCTTCCTTCACCAGCTCAGCCATGGCGCCAACCGTTTCTTCGATCGGCGTCGCCTTGTCCAGACGGTGCATGTAGTATAAGTCGATATGATCCGTGCCCAGGTTTTTCAACGAGCGTTCAACAGCTTTCTTCACATAGTCCTTTTTGCCATTGATGCCCCAGGTTACCTGATTGTTGTCGTCAATTTCCCATCCAAACTTTGTCGCGAAAATGTACTTGTCGCGATTCCCTTTCGTTGCTTTTGCAACCAGTTGTTCGTTGATAAATGGTCCGTATAAGTCTGCCGTATCCAGGAAATTCCCGCCAAGCTCAAGAGCGCGGTGGATGGTTGCGATGGCTTCCTGTTCATCTGCAGGGCCATAAATGTCGGTATCACCGAAAGCGGTCATCCCCATACAACCCAGTCCCAGTGCCGGGACCACTAAACCCTTACTTCCTAATTTGATTTTCTTTAGTTCCATGACGTTGATTTTGTTCCTTCAAAGTTGGGGCAAATCGGTGTCTACCATGTATGTAAAACCCTGAATGTTGTTTGCAAACAGCGGTTTGCTAAGATCATGTCGCTACCTCAGGCCTTAGTTAGACAAATCGTCGTTATTGATGCTGCGTTTACTCTTTTTAATACCCTCTTTCAACCTCCCAAAACGGTAGTTTAAGCTCACATTAAAATTCCTGAAATAATCTTGTGTAGATGCTGTTTGCAGGAAATTAGAACCAATGGTTTCCACAAAATTCGTTCTGTATTTGGTGAAGGCGTTATTTACGCTTGCTGAAAGGGATAATTTGGAGTTCAGCATGTCTCTGCTCACTCCAAAGGATGAAGCTACATATCCGTTTGATGTGCCTTGCAGATTTACCATGTTGCGGCTCCTGACGTCCAGTCCTGCTGTAAGCCGCCAGCCCGCAACCAGGTTGTAACCTGTGCTGAAAGAGATGTTATAGAAGAACCAGTTGTTTTTTATGGGAACCCCGTCATTCAAAGCTTCAAGTAACATATACGTACCGTGTAAGTTTACACTGGTATTCCATACTTTGTTTATTGCATATCGTAGATTTAGGTCGGCATCAACGGCCTGGGCCTTGCCGGTATTTTCGTACGTCGTTCGCGTAATATGTGTTTCGGTGTTCAACGCACTCGCTTGTACGAAAAGGCTTTTCACCCAGGAATAGTTAAGACCCATATTTACCGATAGCCTGGAATTCATACCATAACCAACCATGATATTGTTTATCAAAGCAGGCTTTAAGTCAGGGTTGCCGGTTATCTCAAAAGCGGGATTAGAACGATCTACAAATGGATTTATCTTGTTGATCCCGGGCCGCTTTATTCTTTGCGCAACACCTATATTGACGTTGCCAGTTTTACCGATCTTCCGTCCGGCAGCAAGGTTAGGTATTAAATTCAGGTAACGTTGCCTAACCTGGTCAGTCTTAAAATTATAGCTTGCATCAACTGCTGTAGCTTCCAGCCGCATGCCCATTTTAAAGGCCCAGCCCATAAATTTAAGCTGATAACTGTTGTACAGCGCCCAAACCTGCTGATCATTGAAATAATTGCTAAAGTTATTGCTGACAGCCCCGTCGGATGCAAGTGAGCTGAAGTCGCTTTCATTGTTTCTGTTGATCCACTTAACTCCAGCTTCCATAGACACTCGCTTTAACTGCTGCACATAGTCGGCTTGTAGCGTGTGCTCATTCAGATAGCCATCATTTTCCTGTAAGTAGTCCGGCGTTTCAAACGCCAACCGTTCTGAGAACCGAACATTATTGTTTAGTTCGTTGCCGTATTTCAGATATCGGTAAGAGAAGGTGAGCAACCTGTCTTTGCTCCTGCGAAAACCAATCTGGTAATTCATGCTGGCATCCCATCCTTTGCTGATGGTCTTGTTTGTATTGGCGGTTCTGTAGCGTTGTGCTAAGGTGTTGTCCTCGACTAAGGTAGACAGCTGATGTCTGTATTCATTCGTATGACTTCCATTAACATTCAGCTGCGCGGATAGCAGATGAAGTGTGTCAATTTCAAAGCTGAGTTCTGCGCCCAGGTAGCCCCCTGGATTACGGGTCTCCAGGTTATTGTCTTGCATCAACGAGGTGCTGCCATTCAGGCCCGAGATCCTTTTCGTATGGCTATATGTAGTGGGGCGATTGAACTGACTTGCACCGGCATACACAGAGAGTCCAATCCGGTCCTGCTTATAGTTGAAAGAAGAACCAAGGGTATGTCCTCCAACAGGCAATCGCTCACTTAAATTTACTTTTCCATTGTAGCCTTGGAAACCCGCTTTGACGGTGACGATATTGATGATGCCAGCCAATCCCTCTGCATCATACTTGGATGAAGGGTTGGTAATCACTTCAATCTTTTGGATTGTTGAGGCCGGCATGCTACGCAGTATCTCCTTCAGATTTCTGTCCATCATACTGGATGGCTTTCCATTGATGAATACCCGGAAATCTGATTGTCCACGGAAGAGCAGATTTTCATTCATGTCTACTGATAAGAAAGGGATTTTGCGCATGATCTCAATGAGGTTGCTGCTTTTGTGATCAGGGTCGGCTTGAAGATCATAGACAATACGATCTGCCTCCTGCTTAATGACAGGCTTAGATCCAGTGATCACCACAGTATTTAAGTCTTTCGGCTCCTGTGCATGAGCAGCCAAATGGGTCAGGTGTAAGACAAGTAACAGGTAAATTGGAAGGTATAGTACTTTCATATTTCTGAATTGATTTTCAGTAAAAGTGTGAGGAACCTGCATTGACCAGAAGAAAAACGGACGGACAGCACGAAATCAAGGACGAAAATGCGGCTGAAGGTTGCCGGCCTTTTATCATGGCTGCACGTCAATTCATCATAACTTTGATTATGTTCGTCCACATCTCATGGAATTAACTGCGGACTTGCAGATATTGCAGCCAAATCTTAAGCATGGAATTTAGTCGAAAACAACACGTGGCCTTCTGTCTGCTCTCCACATTTCCGGTTTTCTGGATGGCGTTGTCGTACATAGAAATGGTAACAACCGGAGGTACCGGAGAACTTGCCAGCATCTCCACCATTTGTTTCTTCTGTTGCCTTTACCTCGGCCGGTACATTGCGCAGGTGTGGAGTACGCGTGCAGGCCAAATCGACAATAGCAAATTGCTGGCATTAGGGGGGCTAATCTTATTCCTGCTGATCTGGATGTTTGTACATGCCGATTATCCTTTACTCTCCATGCCGGCCTTAAATCTGCTGTTATATTGGTTGCCTTTTGTTGTTATGGTGGTTGCATTAGGCACCTTCATCAAACTCATGCGCATCGGTCAGCAACAGTTAGGTCATGCTAAAGCGGATCAGGCACAAACCCAAAGCGAACTCCGGTTATTACAATCTCAACTGAGTCCGCATTTCCTATTCAACACACTGAATAACCTTTATGGGTTATCCATTACTAGACACCAGGAAATGCCCGGCTTGTTGTTGAAACTGTCCGAACTGCTACGGTATTCAGTTTATGAAGCTAAAGAGCAGTTTGTTCCTTTACAGGACGAGATCGCTTACCTAAATAACTATCTCACCTTTGAAAAGATCCGCATTGGGGAAAGACTTCATCTTACAGTGGACTTTCCGACAAGTGTAGAAAACATTCTTATCGCCCCAATGCTCTTGATTGTATTTGTTGAAAACGCATTTAAACATGCTAAAAACACAACAGACCATCGCATCTACATTGATATGCGACTGAAAGTATGGTCCAACTTCATCCAGTTTGAAATCAGAAATTCACACCAGATACAAGAGCAAGGCGCCTTTAATAAATTTAGCGGTGTCGGACTTGAGAATGTGAAGAAACGCCTGGATTTGCTTTACGGCAATCAATATGATTTTAGCATTAATGATAGTGCCGGGTTTTATACCGTAATGTTGCAACTGAATAAAAAAATAAAATGAATCAATGGAACTGCCTGATTGTGGATGATGAGCCGATAGCGTTAGAGATCGTAGAAAACTATTGTAAGCAACTATCAAACTTGAATGTCGTAGGGCTCTGTAAAAATGCTTTGGAGGCGAGGGAGGCTTTGCAACTTCACCATGTGGATATACTGTTTATAGACATCAACATGCCGGTATTAAGTGGGCTGGCTTTCATTAAAACGCTGAAGAAAATGCCTCAGGTAATTTTCACAACGGCTTATAAGGAATATGCTGTTGATGCCTTTGATTTGGCGGCTTGTGACTACCTCCTGAAACCATTTTCATTGGAAAGGTTCATAGTTGCAGTAGATAAAGCTGTTGAAAAGCTTCTGCCCACTCAGGCTTTAGCGTCCACGACCAGGGAAGATAAAAATGAAGATTTTACTTTTTTGAAGGCTGAAGGCAAACTTTACAAAGTCTTTTTCAATGAGGTTCTATATGTCGAGGCGAGTGGTAACTACACCAGGATCGTTACTGCGCAACAAACCTTTTTACCGGCAATTACGCTCTCCGCAACCGCAGAGATGCTGCCCAATCACCTTTTCTTACAGGCGCATCGATCTTTCCTGATTAACAAATCCAAGATTACGCACCTGGAAGGCAATCGTGTTTTTATTGGCGCTATTGAACTTCCAATCGGCAGCAACTACAAGGAACGGTTTCTAGAAGATCTCGGCTTATAGCGCATGTGGCGTTCCGGTAACCAGAGCTGTCCGTAACGACATTGTTTCTGCGAAATTGAAATTATTTCTCCGCCGAATCGATTAGAAACTTACTTTAGATTATATTAGGTTAAACGTTTTACCAATGCGTTTAAACAACCAAATATATCTTACATTAAAAACAATCTGAATGAAAAGAGGAATCTCACTTCTACTGCTGGTTTTAGGACAATTTGCAGTACAGGCTCAGGAAAAACCCTGGAGCCTTGTCCGGGAAAGAATCGTAACACCGTGGGCAGAACAGGTAGATGTAAACGCACCCTTGCCGGAGTATCCGCGACCACAGTTGGTTCGAAACAACAACTGGAAAAATCTAAACGGCTTATGGAACTATGCCATCGTTCCGAAGGGACAGAAAGCTGCCCCAAAATACGAAGGCAAAATTCTGGTGCCTTTCGCTGTCGAGTCTGCATTGTCAGGCGTCGGCCGAAGGGTAGGGAAGGACAGCGTCCTGCTGTACCAGCATAACATCTCCGTGCCTTCTAGCATGCGCGGGAAGAAGGTGTTGCTGCACTTCGGTGCGGTGGACTGGCAAACGGAAGTTTTCGTAAACGGTAAAAGCGCCGGAAAACATGAAGGTGGATTTGATCCATTCAGTTTCGACATCACCAAGCTACTTAGCAAAAGTGCCAAACAGGAGATTAGAGTGCGTGTCTGGGATCCAACGGACGACGGCCCTCAGCCAAGAGGTAAACAGATCAATAAGCCCGACGGCATCTGGTACACCCCGGTAACCGGTATCTGGCAAACCGTATGGCTGGAAGCCGTACCGGAAACTTATATCGAAAGCACCAAACATACTCCAGACATTGATGCCAAAACCATCACCGTAAGTGCCACCGTCGCCGCTGCAAAAGCCGGCGATCAGATCCGAGTACAAGCGCTGTCGAAAGGAAAGGTCGTTGCCGAAAAGGTCGTGGATGCAAATGCAGCTGCGGTGCTGAATATTGCGGATCAACGACTTTGGTCGCCTTCCGATCCATTCCTGTACGACCTAAAGGTTTCACTGGTTCGTGGTTCAAAGCCGATGGATCAGGTGGATAGCTATTTCGCCATGCGTAAAATATCCATGGCTCCCGACGCAAATGGCATCCAGCGGATGTTGCTGAACAACAAGTTCGTATTTCAGTATGGTCCATTGGATCAGGGCTGGTGGCCGGATGGGTTGTACACCCCACCAACAGAAGCGGCAATGGTGTTTGATGTGGATCGCCTGAAAGACATGGGTTTTAACATGATCCGTAAACACATCAAGGTAGAACCTGCACGTTATTACTATTACTGTGATAAAAATGGGATGCTGCTATGGCAGGATATGCCAAGCGGCGATCTTGGAAATGGCTGGGAGAATCACCCTGGGGTGATTGACCGCGCGACCGACCAGAAGCGGACGCCTGAATCGGAAGGTTATTACCGCAAGGAGTGGGATAAGATCATGACGAGCCTGTACAACTTTCCTTCCATCGTGGTGTGGGTGCCTTTCAACGAAGCATGGGGCCAGTTCAAAACCAAAGAGATTACCGATTGGACGATACAGAAAGATCCGACACGTCTGGTAAACAGCGCCAGCGGCGGTAATTTCACGCAAGACGGGCATATGGTGGATCTGCATAACTATCCAAGACCTGCAATGCCGGATCCGGAATTGTTCGGTGCAAAGCGAGCGCTTGTTTTGGGTGAGTTTGGTGGATTGGGTCTGCCCCTTACCGGCCACCTGTGGCAGGAACGTGACAACTGGGGATACCAGAACTTCAAATCTGCCGACAGCTTGTTCACCCGCTACGCAACCTTTATGGACCGTATGGCCGAGCTCATCCCAATGGGACTTTCTGCCGCCGTGTACACCCAGACCACAGATGTGGAAGGGGAGGTGAATGGCTTTATTACCTACGACAGAAAAGTCATCAAAGTGGAGCCCAAGAAGTTGAAAAAAGAGACCGAAAAGCTTTACAATGTGAAGGTTGAACTAAAATAATGCTATAAAATCCAAAGAAAATTCAAATTCTTTCTTTCAAATCACTGCTGAATTAAAAGTTTGCGCAATCCTGCAAACTTCCCAGCGTTTCAGCGATTTAAGTTTAATAAGCCTTCTGGTTTGTCCGTCCAACACTCTTGTTGACCAGGTAACCAGAAGGCTTAAATTTTTATAAACGCTTCGTTTTCTTATATTTGGCGGTTCACCAAAGAAAGAAATATGAGATATTGTTTGCTTTTACTGTGTATGATCTTCTTTCTCCAGGCCGGTGCAAGTAGTCCGCTGGAAGACAAAAATCCCAATATTAAAACCAAAACAGGACTCGCTACTTACTACGCTTCGAAGTTTGAAGGCCGTAGAACCTACAGTGGAAAGAAATACCGAGCACATAAGCTTACTGCTGCACATCGCAGCCTTCCAATGGGTACAATCGTTACCGTCACCAACCTTAAAAACGGCAAATCTGTAGACGTTGAAGTAAACGACAGAGGGCCATTCACCAAGCGCTACATCATCGATGTTTCTGCGCAAGCCGCCAAAGAACTCGGTATCTATAGAAAAGGCGACGCAAAAGTCGAAATTACCTACGTAAAGAAGTAGTACCTGCCGGGTACCAGACAGGTACCAGCTTCGGTATTGATACGGCCTCTATCCGGCTTCGATCCGGGGTCTATACGGGGTCCACCCGGCTATAGCCGTAGTAACGGCTTAATGACACCCTATTTACGGCGCTTCATCTGGCCAGCAATCTCCGTACAGCTGTGCGGCTGTGATTGAATCTTTCCTCAGCATATCGGGATCGAAATTAACAAATAAATATCCGTAATAAATGTGTCACGTTTGAGGGACACTGTGGATAACAATTGCACAGTTGTTAACAACTAAAAGAATTTACAGGAGCGAAGCTTGAGCGTGGCTGTTTATCTTTGTTATCAGCGATAACAAAATTGGAGCTGATCGAGTTCTTAAAGCAAACATCTGAGTGCGAGTTATTTATGTTTGGCCGATAAAAATGTGCCCGGCACTGGTGTGCCTCAGGCCCAAATTCAACCGCGGCGCATGAGCAGTTAAAAACGAATTATTATTTCACATAAAATATTTGAACATATGCAGCAAGAAGAAGTATTACTGAAGGAAAATAAAGACCGCTTTGTTCTATTGCCAATTAAGTATCCAGAAATCTGGGAGATGTACAAAAAGACGGAAGCAAGCTTCTGGACGGCCGAAGAAATTGACCTTTCTGATGATCAAAAACATTGGGACGGCCTTAATGATGGCGAAAGACATTTTATCTCTCACGTTTTGGCTTTCTTCGCAGCGAGTGACGGTATTGTTAACGAAAACCTTGCAGTAAATTTCATGCGTGAGGTGCAGCTGCCTGAGGCACGTTGCTTCTACGGTTTCCAGATCATGATGGAAAATATCCATTCTGAAACGTATGCTTTGTTAATTGATACTTACATCAAGGATCCGGTTGAAAAAGACCGTTTGTTTAACGCCATTGAAACTGTCCCTTGTGTGAAGCGCAAGGCAGAATGGGCTTTACGCTGGATTGATGGTGGTAATTTCGCGGAACGCCTGGTAGCATTTGCCGCAGTGGAAGGTATCTTCTTCAGCGGAAGTTTCTGCTCCATTTTCTGGTTGAAAAAACGTGGCTTGATGCCAGGTTTAACCTTCAGTAATGAGCTGATTTCCAGAGATGAGGGTATGCACTGTGAATTTGCCTGCTTGTTATACCGCATGCTGGAGAACAAACTGAGCGAAGAAGCTGTACAAGGCATCATCCGCGATGCAGTTGAGATCGAGAAAGAGTTTGTTACCGATGCCTTACCAGTTGCTTTGATCGGCATGAATGCCAAACTGATGTCGCAATACATCGAGTTTGTGGCCGACAGGTGGTTGGTGGAACTTGGTTACTCCAAAATATACAACACGACCAATCCATTCGATTTCATGGAGATGATCTCGCTTCAAGGTAAGACCAACTTCTTCGAGAAACGTGTGGGTGATTACCAGAAGAGTGGTGTGTTGACTTCTACAGAAGATAAAGCTTCAGCGTTTTCACTTGATGATGATTTCTAAATCAGCATCGCTTAAAAAATTTTTATAATATGTTTGTACAAAAAAGAGACGGCCGCAAGGAAGTGGTGAAATTTGATAAAATCACTGCCAGAATTGAAAAGCTATGTTATGGCTTCAACCCGGAACTGGTTGATCCAATTGACGTTGCGAAGAAAGTTATTGAAGGCCTTTATGATGGCGTAACTACTTCAGAGCTGGATAACCTGGCTGCAGAAACTGCTGCATCGTTAACCACCAAACATCCGGATTATGCTTTGTTGGCATCCCGCATCGCGGTATCCAACCTGCATAAAAATACCACAAAGTCTTTCTCTAAAACCATGGAGATGCTTTACAACTATGTGGATCCGAAAAATGGTAAAGCTGCTTCGCTGATCGCGGAAGATGTGTGGCAGGTGATTCTGGAAAATGCAGATATCCTGGATAGCACCATCATTTATGACCGTGATTTTGGTTTCGACTACTTCGGTTTCAAAACGCTGGAGAAGTCTTACTTGCTGAAAGTAGATGGCCAGATCGTTGAACGTCCACAGCACTTGTTTATGCGTGTTTCTGTAGGTATCCACAAGTCGGACATCGATAGCGCAATTAAAACATACAACCTGATGAGTGAGCGCTGGTTTACGCATGCAACGCCAACGCTATTTAATGCAGGTACCCCGAAACCACAAATGTCTTCTTGTTTCTTGCTAACCATGCAGGATGACAGTATTGAAGGCATCTATGATACTTTAAAACAAACCGCTAAGATTTCACAAAGTGCAGGTGGTATTGGATTGAGCATCCACAACATCCGCGCAACAGGATCTTATATTGGTGGTACAAACGGCACCAGCAATGGCATTGTGCCAATGCTTAAGGTGTTTAACGACACCGCACGTTATGTAGATCAGGGTGGCGGTAAGCGTAAAGGTGCATTTGCTATTTACCTGGAGCCTTGGCATGCGGATATTTTCTCTTTCCTTGATCTTCGTAAGAACCACGGTAAAGAAGAACTGCGTGCACGTGATTTATTCTATGCCCTTTGGATCAGTGATTTGTTCATGAAGCGTGTGGAAGAAGATGGCCAATGGAGCTTGTTCTGTCCGCATGAAGCACCAGGACTGGCAGATTGCTTTGGCGCTGAATTCGAAGCGTTGTTCACAAAGTATGAGCAGGAAGGTCGCGCGAGAAAAACCATCAAAGCGCAAGAGCTTTGGTTTGCCATTCTGGATGCACAAATTGAAACTGGTAACCCATTCCTGTTGTACAAAGACGCGGCGAACAGCAAGTCTAACCAGCAGAACCTTGGTACCATCAAAAGTTCCAACCTATGTACCGAGATCATCGAGTACACTTCTAAAGATGAAGTAGCGGTATGTAACCTTGCTTCTTTAGCTTTACCTAGATACGTGATCAACGGTGAATTCGATCACCAGAAATTATATGATGTGACTTATCAGGCGACTTTAAACCTGAACAAGATCATCGATCATAACTACTACCCTGTAGATGAAGCCAGAAACTCTAACCTTCGTCACCGTCCAATTGGATTGGGTGTACAGGGCTTGGCGGATGCGTTCATCCTGATGCGTTATCCTTTTGAAAGTGAAGAGGCGAAGATCCTGAACAAGGAGATCTTTGAAACGATTTACTTCGCTGCAATGACGGCTTCAAACGACCTGGCTACTAAAGACGGTGCATATGAAACTTTTGAAGGTTCGCCATTGTCACAAGGCAAGTTCCAGTTTGATCTATGGAATGTTTCTCCAGAAAGCGGTCGCTGGGATTGGGAAACTTTACGTGAGAAGGTCATTAAGCATGGCGCACGCAACAGTTTATTGGTTGCGCCAATGCCAACAGCATCAACTTCACAAATCCTTGGTAACAACGAGTGTTTCGAGCCTTATACTTCAAACATCTACACCAGAAGGGTATTAAGTGGCGAGTTCATCGTGGTAAACAAACACTTACTTAAAGATCTTGTGTCTTTAGGCCTTTGGAATACCGCCATGAAGGACAGGATTATTCTGGCAAACGGTTCTATTCAGGACATTGCTGAAATTCCGCAGTACATTAAAGACCTTTACAAAACCGTTTGGGAGATTAAGATGCGTAGCATCATTGATATGGCTGCCGACCGTGGCGCTTACATCTGCCAGTCGCAATCCCTAAACTTGTTCATCAATGCACCGAACACTTCAAAACTGACTTCAATGCATTTCTACGCATGGAAGAAAGGACTGAAAACAGGTATGTATTACCTGCGTACGCAGGCTGCATCGCAAGCGGTGAAGTTTACTGTGGAGAACCAATCGGGTAAAAACCTGGAGCCGGTTATTCCAGCGGTAATTGAGCAAAGTGCAGAGGAGATCGTCGAAGGACCAGTTTGTACAATGGAAGAGGGCTGCATCAGCTGCTCTGGTTAAGATAAAATAATGGTTAATTCACCTGGGAGTAGATTTTCATCTGCTCCCTTTTTTTTGTAATAACATTACCTGCTGGGTGAGGGCATGAGTTGGAATTGAGCTTTATCAAATTAATGAACGTTATTAAATGTCTAAACACGAGATAATTCCTTGCGAGCGCTGTAGCGCCAGAATTGAATGTAAGGCAAACTCATACACCAAGTGCCAGTGTTCGGGTATACAGCTAACGCTAAACGAAGTACAATATATAGCTGAACTTTATGATGGCTGCTTGTGTATTGTATGTCTTCATGAGTTACAAAAAGAATACCGGCTAAGCATGTGTAATCATTCAGTATAATTACAACAGGGAATTAACTATACGGCAGTCCCAAAAATATTTTCTATAACTTTGCATTTCAAAAATTTATTGAATGGCTAAAGTACAAGTTGGATTGGTGCAGATGAGCTGTACCAGTAATAAACAGGAAAATTTAGATAAAGCGATCGTAAAGATCCGCGAGGTTGCTGCGCAAGGTGCCCAGGTGGTATGTTTGCAGGAGTTATTTACCTCACTGTATTTTTGTGATGAGGAGAATTACGACAATTTTCAGTTGGCAGAGGCCATTCCGGGTCCTTCTACCGATGCTTTATCTGTTGTTGCCGCAGAATTGAATGTGGTAATTGTAGCTTCTTTATTTGAGAAAAGAGCCGAAGGGCTTTACCATAATACCACCGCAGTGCTTGATGCTGATGGTGCTTATCTGGGTAAATATCGTAAAATGCACATCCCTGATGATCCAGGTTTTTATGAGAAATTCTATTTCACGCCAGGTGATCTGGGCTATAAAGTGTTTAAAACGAAGTATGCTAAAATTGGCGTGCTGATCTGCTGGGATCAATGGTATCCGGAAGCTGCACGTTTGACGGCATTGATGGGCGCCGACTTCCTGTTTTATCCAACGGCTATTGGCTGGGCGGCGACACAGGATGAAGGTACCAACACAGAGCAGTACAATGCATGGCAGACCATTCAGCGTTCGCATGCGATTGCAAACGGTGTTCCCGTAGTGAGCGTAAACCGCGTGGGTGAAGAAGCTGGCGTGAAGTTCTGGGGTGGATCTTTTGTGTCCAATCCTTTTGGAACCCTATTATACAAAGCTTCGCATGATGTTGAAGAGCTGAAAGTTGTTGAACTTGATCTATCCAGATCGGATAGCTACAGGACACACTGGCCTTTCCTTCGCGATCGCAGAATTGACAGTTATTCACAAATTACAAAAAGGTACATAGATGACGAGTCTATTTAAGGATACACCGAAGCAGGTTGGCTACAAATTCCCAGCAGAATGGGAACTGCATGAAGCAACATGGTTAAGCTGGCCACATAAGGAAGCATCCTGGCCAGGTAAGATTGAGACCATTTATGGTCCATACTGTGAATTTATTAAGGTGGTTGCCGAAGGCGAAAAAGTGCGGATCAACATCAATGATGAGGATACCAAAGCTTTCGCAATAGCGGAACTGGAGAAAGTTGGTGCAGACCTGAATAACATTGAGTTTTTCATGCATCCGACCAACGACGCCTGGTGCCGGGATCATGGTCCCGCATTCCTGCTGAATGAAGATCGCACTAAAAAAGCAGTGATCGACTGGGGTTACAATGCCTGGGGGGGGAAATATCCGCCATTTGATTTAGATGATGTGATTCCAACAACCATTGCACAGCACTACAAGTTGCCATTATATACCCCAGACATCGTGATGGAAGGGGGCTCGGTGGAGTTTAATGGTGCAGGAACGATATTGACAACAACGGCTTGTTTGTTAAATGAAAACCGAAATCCGCACCTTAATAAATTCCAGATTGAGCAATACCTGATGGAATATTATGGCGCAGAGCAGATCCTTTGGTTAGGCGATGGCATTGTTGGTGATGATACAGATGGGCACATTGATGATATTACCCGTTTTGTGAATGAAGATACCGTGTTGACGGTAATTGAGGAGAACGAGGAAGACGAAAACCATCACTTGCTACAGGAGAACCTGGAGGCTTTAAAGCAGATGAAGCTCCTTAGCGGCAAGCCGCTGAAGGTGGTTACTTTGCCGATGCCTTCACCGGTGATCCATGAAGATACCCGTTTGCCAGCTTCTTACGCGAACTTCTACATTGCGAACAAAGCAGTAGTGGTACCAACCTTTAGAGATGCGAACGATCAACGCGCGTTGGATATCATCCAAAGTGTATTCCCGGACCGTAAGGTTGTGGGTATTGATTCTACGGACATCATCTGGGGCCTTGGTAGTTTCCACTGCCTGAGTCAGCAGGAGCCTGCGCTATTCAAGCAAACACCAGCAATTTAATTTGATATACTATTAACCAAGCATAAATGAAATTATTAGAAGGAAAAACCGCACTGATTACTGGTGCTTCTAAAGGGATCGGACGTAAAATCGCAGAGAAATTTGCAGAACAAGGTGCAAAAGTTGCTTTCACTTACTTATCATCAGTAGAAAAAGGTGAAGCATTGGAGCAGGAACTGCAAAGCTTTGGTACCCAGGTTAAGGGTTACCGTTCTGACGCATCAAAGTTTGATGAAGCAGAGAAACTGATCAGCGACGTTATCGCTGATTTCGGCGCATTAGATATCGTGGTAAACAATGCAGGTATCACCAAAGATGGTCTGTTGATGCGCATGAGTGAAGAGAACTTTGATGATGTGATTAACGTGAACCTGAAATCGGTATTCAACATTACCAAGGCGGCTTCTAAGATTATGATGAAAGCCCGTAAAGGTGTGTTCATCAACATGAGCTCAGTTGTTGGTGTGCAGGGTAATGCCGGTCAGGCGAACTATGCGGCTTCTAAAGCGGGTATCATTGGCTTCTCAAAATCTGTAGCAAAAGAGCTTGGCTCCAGGAACATTCGCAGCAACGTTGTTGCACCAGGTTTTATTCGTACGGAGATGACCGACGTGTTAGATCCTAAGGTGGTAAAAGGCTGGGAAGAGGGTATTCCTTTGAAACGTGCGGGTGAAGTGGAAGATGTGGCAAACGTATGTGTTTTCCTTGCATCAGACATGAGTGCGTATGTAACCGGACAGGTTATCGCTGTAGACGGCGGTATGTTGTAATTTAAAATACTTCTTACAGGCTGTGTTAAACAGCTTTGTTAAAAATACCTGAACCCCGCAAATGCTGCGGGGTTCTTTTTTTACCAGAAAATTCTGGATATATTGTTGCACATAGCAAATCTGTTCAATGACGATAACGACCGCCGAAGCCATAGAAATCCTGGGTACCATTGCATTTGCCATCTCGGGTTCTTTTGCGGCCATGCAGAAGCGGCTGGATCCTTTCGGCGTGCTGATCATTGCGTTTGTGACTTCCATTGGTGGCGGTACCGTGCGGGACCTGCTGCTGGGGGATACCCCTGTCGCCTGGATGCGGGATGTAAACTACTGCCTGCTGATCCTGGTGACATCCCTGCTGACGATCTTCTTCAAGAAAAACATCAAGCGTTTTAAGGTGACGCTGTTCATCTTTGACTCGCTGGGTTTGGGCTTGTTCACCATGCTGGGTTTGCAGAAAGGCATCAACTTCGGACTTGATCCCGGGATGTGTGTGGCGCTGGGCACCATCACTGGCTGCTTTGGTGGTATCATCAGAGATACGCTCTTAAATGCAATCCCTTTGATCTTTAGACAGGAAATTTACGCTACAGCGTGTATTCTGGGTGGGGTGTTGTACTTTGGACTGCTGGAAATGAATATGAAGCCCGACTTCGCGAAGGTTTCGGTGATTGGCTTTATCTTTCTGCTGCGGATTGTTGTGGTGCGCTATAAGCTCGCGCTGCCGAAGTTTGGCTATTAGTCTTTAGGCGTTTCTTCAACAATAACAAAGACATCTTCATTGTCTTTCTTCATAAAGTATTTTTCGCGCGCAAATTTCTCTGCCATTTTTAGGTTGGAGGTCAGTTCTTTCAGGTCCTTTTTTACCTGATTGGTTTCCTGCTCGTAAAAGGCTTTTTCATCTTTAAGCTTGGAAACTTCTGAGCTGTACTCATATTGAGATAGCATATCGTTTCTGTCGAAAAACAGCATCCATACCACGAATGCGAAAGCGCAGAGGAAGTACTTGTTACGGAAGAGTTCGATTAACCTTTTCATTGATACAAATATAAAAGAAAAGCAAGGCGAAGGGGATTTATTTTGAAACCGTTGTAAGGCTTTATGGAAGGGCATAAAAAAACGGTCGCTACATTGCTGTAACGACCGTTCTAAGGATTTGTCCTGGCTCAGGGAATAACCTGATTAGGGCCCTTAAGCATTGCGGCGATAGATGCTACTGCCGCAGGTGCTCGTCTTATTTTTTAAGGAATTTGAAGTCTTTTCCTAAGAAACGTGCTGCAGAACCAAGTTCTTCTTCAATACGAAGTAATTGGTTGTATTTAGCGATCCTGTCAGAACGTGATGCTGAACCTGTTTTAATCTGTCCGCAGTTTAAAGCTACTGCTAAGTCAGCAATGGTTACATCTTCAGTTTCACCGCTTCTATGGCTCATTACAGAGGTATAACCGCTGTTTTGTGCAAGGCTTACTGCATTGATGGTTTCTGTTAATGAACCAATCTGGTTTACTTTTACAAGAATTGAGTTTGCGATGTTCTTCTCGATACCTTGTTGAAGACGCTTAACGTTGGTTACGAATAAATCGTCACCTACAAGCTGTACTTTATCACCGATTGCGCGGGTTAAAGCTTCCCAAGCTGCCCAGTCATCCTCATCAAGACCATCTTCGATAGAAATGATTGGATATTTGCTAGCCCAATCTACCCAGTAGTTCACCATCTCGTCTGAAGTTAACTTCTCGCCAGATGATTTATGGAAGTTGTAAGTTTTAGAGCTTGAATCGTACATTTCAGAAGCCGCAGCATCCATAGCGATCCAGATGTCTTTACCTGGTGTGTAACCAGAAGCTTCGATAGCGGTTAATACCGTTTCGATTGCTTCAACGTTTGAACCGATGTTTGGTGCAAAACCACCTTCATCACCAACGTTGGTAGAATAGCCTTTTTTCTTAAGTACGGTTTTAAGGTTGTGGAACACCTGGGTACCCATTTGCAATGCTTCCGAGAAGCTACTTGCACCTAAAGGCATGATCATGAACTCCTGGAAGTCGATCTTATTATCCGCGTGCGCACCGCCGTTAAGGATGTTCATCATTGGAACAGGCAGGGTGTTTGCATTTACACCACCGATGTAGCGGTATAAAGGTTGTCTGCTTTCTTGTGCTGCAGCTTTTGCAACTGCCAGAGAAACACCAAGGATTGCATTTGCACCTAAATTGCCTTTGTTCTCAGAACCATCAAGGTCGATCATCGCTTTGTCGATCATGTTTTGTTCAAACACATCAACACCGCGAAGGGCCTCAGCAATTTTAGTATTTACATTGTCAACGGCTTTTAATACACCTTTGCCCATGTAGGCATTGTTGTCACCATCCCTTAGCTCAACAGCCTCATGTTTACCTGTACTTGCGCCAGATGGCACAGCAGCACGGCCCATGTTACCATTCTCTGTAATTACTTCAACTTCTACTGTAGGATTTCCCCTTGAGTCAAGGATCTGCCTTGCATGAACATCGATTATTAAACTCATTTTTATATTGTTTTATGTTTTGATTTCGCTTAGTGTAAAGTTTACAATTACCAAGCAGTATTCAAAGTTAAACAAATAATAAAATAATAGGTTTTGATGCGGGTTTTTTATTCCCACTTAAAGACTTTAACCGCAACGGCGTAGATCAGAATTCCCCAGATCAGGAGGATCATCATTTCGAATTTCACCTCCCAGAGGTTATAACCTTCAAAGGCGACCTTACGCATGGCGTCGTTGAGGTAGGTGAGGGGCAGTGCGCGACTGATGGGCTGCAGCCATTCCGGAAAGTTGTCGATCGGGAAAAAGGTACCGGAGAGTAGGAACTGCGGTAAGGTGACGATGTTGGATATCGGCGGGATGGTGCTTTCGCTTTTGGCAATGCCGGACACTACGAACCCGAAGCCCATGAACACCACGAGTCCGAGCACGGCGAGTATCAGCATGTTCAGCACCGTAATGACCCCGTTGATGAGGGTGAAATGGAAGAAGAAGTGACCCACCAGAATGATGAATACCGCGCCTAAAAGGGCAAATCCAATCCTGGCCAGACCTTCACCAAACACGATGCTGGAGCGTCTTACCGGCGTGGCGAAAAAGCGTTTGATCACCAGGGTTTGTCGTAAGCTGAAGAACACGAAGGCCGTACCGAAGACCCCTGTGCTCAGCAGCGAGAAGCCCAGCTGGCCTGGTAGGATAAAATCAATAACCCGGTAGGTTCTGCCATGCACCGTACTTTCTTTGAGCACTGCAACACTGGGTTTCAGGTTCTTGGTGTTCAGTTCGTAAAGTGCATTGGTTAGTAAGGATTTAAGGATGCTGCCTTTGTCTCTGGAAGCGGAAGTATATTGTATATTCGCCGTATAGGCAGGGCTGTCTGCAGGGTTTTTCTGCACGTTGATGACGCCGTCGATGTTGCCTTTCTCCAAGCTTGTTGCAAGCTCCTGCGCGTTTTTGTCGCGCACCAGTTTAACGACCTGGATTTGCTCCAGCGCAGCCATCACTGGGTTCTGAAGGTCGGAGCCGGGCGCAACGCCAAGACTTACCTTCGGGGTGCTGCCGCTTAAAAAGCCAAAGATCAGGATGAAGATCAGGGGGAAGGCGAGCGTAAATACGACTGCCGAAGGACTGCGCGTAATGGAGCGGAAACTGGCTTTCGCCAGGGCCAGCGTTGCCTTGGTATGGTTATATGATTTTTGCATTATTATCCTTCGCGCCATGCTTTTCCGGTAAGCGTGATGAACACATCTTCCAGATTCGCTTTTTTAACTTCTTTTTTACGTTCAAAACCACTGTTCACCAGGTTGTCGATCAGCTGATCGGGGGTGTCCAGGGCGATGATCTCTCCGCGTTCCACAAAGGCCACGCGGTCGCAGAGTTGCTCTGCTTCGTCCATGTAGTGGGTGGTAAGCACCACGGTAGTGCCTTGGTTTCTGATGTCGATGATTAAGTCCCACAGATTACGACGGGCCTGGGGGTCCAGTCCTGTCGTAGGTTCATCGAGGAAAACTATTTTCGGCGCATTGATCAGCGTTGTTGCAATGGAGAAGCGCTGCTTTTGTCCGCCGGAAAGTTCCTTGTATTTAGCCTTGGCTTTGTCCTGCAGGTTTACCTTGGCAAGCATGTCCATAGGTTTGGTATCTACGCCGTATAATCCGGCAAAGAGCTCGATAAGTTCTACAAGATTGAGGTTGGGGTAGTAACCGGCAGCTTGCAGCTGCACACCGATGATCTGTTTGATTGCACCGGCGTTTTTTTCTACGTCATGGCCATTTACCAGCACTTCACCGGAGGTCTTGTCGCGCAGGGTTTCAATGATCTCCAGGGTAGTGGTCTTCCCGGCCCCATTGGGGCCGAGTAAGCCAAATATCTCGTTTTCTAAAACGTCAAATGTAATGCCCTTCAGGGCAGTGAAATCGCCGTACTTCTTAACCAGGTTTTTAACGCTGATTATCGCCTTAGCGCCGTCCATGATTACCAGCTAACCTCGCCAGTAATTAATCCTACGAAATCGTCAAACAGGTAACGTGAGTCGTGTGGACCTGGAGAAGATTCCGGGTGGTACTGCACGGAGAAAGCTTTCTTGCCTTTCACGCGGATACCTTCGATGGATTGGTCGTTCAGGTTAATGTGGGTAATTTCTACTTTATCAGAGCTCCTTACGTCGTCAGGTACAACCCCAAAGCCGTGGTTCTGTGAAGTGATCTCACATCTTTCAGTGATGATGTTTTTAACCGGGTGATTTAATCCACGGTGTCCGGTGAACATCTTCATGGTATTGATGCCGTTTGCCTGTGCCAGTAACTGGTGACCTAAGCAGATCCCGAATAAAGGTTTGTCAGCAGCAAGGATATCCTTCACCATTTCAATGGCGTAAGGCATTGCCGATGGATCACCAGGGCCGTTAGAGATGAAGTAAGCATCAGCACCCCATGCTTCCATTTCTGCGAAAGATGTTTTAGCAGGATAAACCTGAACATAAAGATCTCTGTCGTCGAAGTTGCGAAGGGTGTTTTTCTTAATACCAAAATCTACCGCAGCAACTTTATATTTTGCATCCGGCGAACCGTAGAAGTAAGGTTTCTCTGTAGATACCTGTGAAGAAAGTTCCAGGCCGTCCATTGCTGGTACTGCGTTTAATCTTTCTTTCAGTTGGTCAACATCAAGGATCTCTGAGGAGATGATTGCATTCATTACACCTCTGTCTCGGATGTGTTTCACCAAAGCGCGGGTGTCGATATCGGAGATACCTACGATGTTTTCATTCTGGAAATAATCCTGGATGGACTCGGAAGCTTCTTTACGGCTGTAGCCAATGTTGAAGTTCTTACAAACAAGTCCGGCAATCTTAATGGAATCAGATTCAATTTCCTCTTTGTGAATACCATAGTTACCAATGTGTGCATTGGTGGTCACCATAATCTGTCCGAAATAGGAAGGATCTGTAAAAATCTCCTGGTAACCGGTCATCCCGGTGTTGAAGCAGATTTCACCTGTTGTGGTTCCTATCTTTCCTGCTGCTTTTCCGTGATATACAGTGCCATCGGCTAAAAGCAAAATTGCAGGTAACTTGGTGTAGTTAGTCATAATTTATGATCAGAAGTTATGTGGAAAAAAAAGAAAAACGTGGGATTTGCGACAGGATTGGCGCTTAGTTGGTTTAGAAATATGCAGTGATTTAACCCCTTCATTTTCGACTGCAAAGATAGGTTTTATGGCTAATTAAACCTAATTTTGTTGTAAAAACAACACATATGTCTCAGCATAAAGAAGTAAAACGGATAACCACACACATCCTTCAGGAAATGAAAGCACGTGGTGAGAAAATCTCCATGTTAACAGCCTACGATTATTCTATGGCAACCATTCTTGATGATGCCGGACTGGACGTTTTACTGGTGGGTGATTCTGCTTCGAATGTAATGGCGGGTCATGAGACCACGCTTCCGATTACTTTGGATCAGATGATCTACCACGCACAGAGCGTGGTAAGGGGCGCTAACCGCGCTTTCGTGGTTGTGGACTTACCTTTTGGTAGTTACCAGGGGAATTCTAAAGAGGCCTTGAACTCGGCCATTCGCATCATGAAGGAGTCTGGTGCACATGGCGTAAAGCTTGAGGGCGGTGCCGAAGTGGTGGAATCCATTCAGCGCATTATCACTGCTGGTATCCCCGTGATGGGCCATCTGGGTCTAACGCCGCAGTCTATCTATAAATTCGGGACTTACACCGTGCGTGCAAAGGATGAAGCAGAGGCAGACAAGTTGAAAACCGATGCTTTGCTTTTGCAGGAAGCCGGATGTTTTGGCGTGGTGCTGGAAAAAATTCCAGCGAAGCTGGCGAAAGAAGTTTCTGAAAGCGTACACATCCCGGTGATCGGTATTGGTGCTGGTCCGCATTGCGACGGACAGGTGCTGGTTGTGAACGACATGATTGGATTGACCAAAGGCTTCCGCCCGCGATTCCTACGCCAGTATCTGAACCTGTACGACGGCATTCTGAATGCTGCACAGGAATACATCAGAGATGTAAAATCAAATGATTTCCCCAACGATAAAGAACAGTACTAAGAATTAAGCATGCCGGTTACAGATAAAGATGTGCTCTATGAAGACAATCACCTCATCGCAATCAACAAGCGCGCGGGTGACATTGTCCAGGTAGACGAAACAGGAGATCAGCCCCTGGACGAGAAAGTTAAAGTTTACCTGGCGCATAAATACAATAAGCCTAACAGTGCGTTCCTCGGTGTAGTGCACCGCCTGGATCGTCCAGTGAGTGGGGTGATCCTCTTCGCCAAGACCAGCAAAGCACTGGAGCGCGTGAATGCCATGTTCAAAAACCGCGAAGTGAAGAAAACCTACTGGGCGGTGGTGAGGAACAAGCCTGTCAAGCCGTCCGGCACGTTGATCAATTGGCTGGTTAAGAATACACAGAAGAATGTTGTAACTGCACACCCGAATGAAGTTGTTGGCAGTCAACGCGCCGAACTCAGCTACAGGCTCCTTGCGGAGCTTGGCGGTTATTACCTGCTGGAGGTGGACCCTTTGACTGGCCGTTCGCACCAGATCCGCGTGCAGCTGGCGACAATGGGCTGTCCTATTGTGGGTGATAACAAGTACGGCTATCCTCGTGGCAGCCGTAAAGGGAGCATTTGCCTGCATGCCCGCCGATTGCAGTTCCTGCACCCCGTGAAAAAAGAACCCGTGAACATCTTTGCAAAGCTTCCGGTAGACGGGTTCTGGGAGCGCTTCGAGCAGCACTAAAATTGGTAAAGTCTTGAAGAATTGCGTCGTGCTTATAAGCTCTTACTACATCGGGCACTAAACCTATACTTTAGTATAGCTGGTTTACTTGCAATTCGACTGTTCAAGCACTACCTGATCATCAAACTTCAGATCACTTAAAGACTTAAAGCTGGTTTTGCCGTTTTGCTCCTGCACCTCGGCAAAGCCTTCATGGAGCTTGCCATCTTTCTGCAGGTACGCAACCTGCCGCACGGACTGCAGGCCTTCTGATTGGAAGGTGTAGTCGAGGAGAATGGTGTCACCTTTCATGATCCCGCTCACCGTCCCCGTATTCCGGTCTTTTTCGTACAGGCTGATGTTTAAAGTCCCACTTACCTGCTCCCCTTTGGTGTGTAAATCCAGGTAGATGCTGTCGCGATTCTTATAGTGTACATAGCAGGTTCTGGATTCTGCCGCAGCGACAACAGCGGTTTCAGCTGTTATGGTGCTGTCTGCCGCGCTTTCAGAACCAGAATTGCTGGTGCAAGCAGCAAATGCAGCGGTGGCAAAAGCCATTAAAGGAAAATACTTTTTCATCTTTCTGTCGTTTAGGCGCTCAATGAGGATGAGCAATTTAGTAATCGAAAGTAATTTAAGGTAATTTCCATGTTCAAACACTACATCGGACATCATAATTATTGCCATAGTAAAGCAGGGTAAGTGAAATTAGGATGGCCTCAGGTCCACAAATCCAATCAAAACCAAACCATCCGCTACGATGATATCCTGAAGGTTTACCTTGCTACTAAAGCAAAAACCAAAGATCTGCAGGTCGTATCATCAAGTTAGCGCTGCAATTGTTAAACAAAACACGCCTTGAATTTGTCCATATATAGTACAGCAGGTACCCATCTGATGTTAGCAGCAGCCTGCGCTTCAACATTATAAATTAAACCCATAATTCCAGTATTATGAAAAGTAGAACCATATTCACCTTAACTATCTTACTGTCCCTTGTTGTTTTCATGAGTGCATTTATGCCCATAAAGCAAGAAAGAATCTACAAGAACCTTAAAGTACTGCCTAAAGACATCAGCAAAGAAGACCTTGGAACAGTGATGGACGGCTTTAAAACCTCATTGGGCGTGAAGTGCAACTATTGCCATGCACCGAGTGAAACAGAAAAAGGCAAACTGGATTTTGCCAGTGACGCTAAACCTGAAAAAGGAACCGCCAGAATGATGATGCTCATGACTGCCAAAATCAACAAGAAATACTTCCACATTAAGGATGTCAAAAACCCAAATGCTATTCTTCCGGTGAGTTGTATCACCTGTCACAACGGAAATGAACGTCCAAAAACACTGGACCCAGCTACACTGTAAGTTTCAAAATAAATCTTTTCACCGCTAACCGAATATAACCGCGAGACATCCGCAGGAACAATTTCTAAAACACTTTCTCATTGGGGGTTGTTCCTAATAAAAAACAAGCGACCATGAAACTAATCAGAGAAAATACCAACTTAAAGACAATAGGACTTATCACCGGACTTGCAGCAGGCGCAGTTGTAGCTGCCCTTTTTGCCACTAAAAGTGGATCAGAGTACCGCGAACTAATTGCTAAACGCATCAAAGGATTACTTGGCGAGATCGAACCTCAAAAAGCAGTGGAGATCAAAGATCACGTTGTTGAAGATGTAAGATCTCAGGTAATGGAAGCCGCCAATAAACTTACCGGCGACGCGGAAAATGTAGACCTCACCAAAACAACCCTTAAGCACACAGAGCCTAAATCAAGACAGCTGCCAATAGAATCCTAAGCTAATTTGCTTCTGCAATGCCGAAGGTAATTCTCACCATCCGAAGTCTGCAGCAAACAACATTGCTGCAGAAGGATCCAAAACCTTTACACCTGCAACAGTATGCTACGATGTACCGACTAGAACATACGACACATTAAAAAAAGTAACAGCCACACCAGCTGTTACTTTTTTTTTGGTTGTATTGGCGCCAATATTTGCTAGATTTAACTTAGTAAAACGTTTAACCAAGTATAAAACCAACCAAATCGTGAAAAAAACCGCCTTGTTGCTATTATGCTTCTTTGTGCTTTTTAAATCGCAAGCACAGCAGGAAGCCCCCGCTTATCCACTGCTCACCAACAACACTTACTTCAGCGTCTGGTCCTTCACCGACAAGCTTAATGGCTCGCCAACCCGGCACTGGACCGGAAAAACCCAAGCCCTACAAGGGACCATTAGTGTAGATGGAAAGCTTTTCCGCTTCATGGGACAGGATGTAAAACCTTACCTGCCACTGGTATCAAGCATTGAAGGTGAAGTGCCGAAATTCCGCTATACGCTTACCGCACCATCTGGAAACTGGATGGATGCCAATTACGATGACTCCAGCTGGAAAGAAGACGCGGCGCCTTTCGGCGATGATCAAAGCTTCGCGAAAACAGAGTGGCGGAGTGATGAAATCTTCCTGCGGAAGACTTTCGATGTGATCGCGTTACCCGCACAGAAAGCCTATCTTAAGATCAACCACGATGATAACATCGTTGTACTGCTCAATGGCAAGGAAATCCTGCGCAAAGAAGGCTGGGTTCACGAGTATATCTATGTACCCATTCCGGCAGGTGTGCTCAAAAAAGGCAAAAACCAACTCGCCATTCACGTAAAAAATACCGCCGGTGGCCGCCACATCGATGCCGATTTAGTAACCGAGCCGGTGCAAGATGAAAGCATCGCCTATGCGGAACAAACAAACGTACAGGTAGAAGCCACGCGCACCATATATGACTTCCGTGCCGGCAATGTGAACCTGAACGTAACCTTCCTTTCGCCATTGCTGCTAAACGATATCCAACTTACAGAGAGGCCAATCAGCTACATCAACTACACCGTGAAAGCCAACGATGGCAAGGCACACCAGGTGCGCATAAACTTCACCGCCTCTTCAGACCTTGCCGTAAATACCCCGGGACAAACTGTTACCGCCTGGAAGCAGAACGAAAAAGGACTTTCCTACCTGAAAGCCGGAACGGTAGAGCAGCCTGTGCTAAAGAAGAAAGGTGATGACATCCGCATCGACTGGGGCTACCTCTATGTGGCCGTGCCACAGGATTATAAAGCCACGCAGCTGCTGATCAAATCTGGACCCTCGCTAAACCTGAGCACGGAGTTTGAGTTCGCCAGCGTCAACAATACTGCGCAAAGCAAATACCTCATGGTCGGTTATGATGATTCTAACCCAATCCAATACTTCAACCAGGACCTGAAGCCAATTTGGAAAACCAGTGACAAGGTGACTTTCGTGGATCAGCTTGCACTGGCTGCCGCACAATTTCCAGACATCATGAAGCGCAGCATCGCATTCGATAAAGACCTCGCAGCGAAAACGCTGAAAGCCGGTGGCATGGAGTACGCCGAGCTTTGTAAACTCGCTTACCGCCAGAGTATTGCGGCACATAAAATCGTGAAATCACCGGAAGGCGAGCTGCTGTTCATGTCCAAAGAGAACTTCAGCAACGGCTCCATCAACACGGTAGACATCACTTACCCTTCAGCACCGCAATACCTCATCTATAATCCGGAACTGCTCAAGGGCATGCTCAACGGCATCTTTTACTACAGTGAAAGTGGGAAATGGAAAAAACCTTTCCCAGCGCATGACCTCGGAACCTACCCACTGGCAAACGGCCAGACTTACGGCGAAGACATGCCGGTCGAAGAAGCAGGAAACATGCTGATCCTCACCGCGGCAGTGGTCAAAGCCGATGGCGACCTTACTTACGCACGCAAGCACTGGGAAACGCTAACCACCTGGGGCAACTACCTGTTGAATGAAGGCTTCGACCCCGCAGAGCAGTTGTGCACGGACGATTTCGCCGGGCATCTGGCACATAATACCAACCTTTCCGTGAAAGCCATTGTAGCCTTAGGCGCTTATGCGCAACTGGCGGAAAAGCTGGGCATGAAAGACGTTTCCGCGAAATACAGAGCTGCAGCGCTGGAGATGGCCGACAAATGGGAGAAGCTGGCCAACAGTGGTGACCATTACGCTTTAGTATTCGACAACAAAAACACCTGGAGCCAGAAGTACAACCTGGTTTGGGACAAGCTCCTGAAATTAAACCTGTTCCCGAAGGAAGTGTATACCAAGGAAATCGCGTATTACCTAACCCAGCAGAAGACATACGGACTGCCGCTGGATAGCCGTAAAACCTACACGAAATCCGACTGGATCCTGTGGACCGCTACGCTGACAGACAACCGCGCCGACTTTCTGAAGTTCGTAAAACCAGTTTACAAGTACGCGAAAGAGACACCAAGCCGAGTACCGATGAGCGACTGGTACGAAACCACCGATGGCAAACAGGTGGGTTTCCAGGCCAGAAGTGTGGTTGGTGGCTACTTCATTAAGCTCCTGGCAGATCAGTGGAACAATAAATAATGTATATTTCTTTTTTTACAACTACTTTTGTCGCTTAATAAAAGAATATGTCTGCAAATACTACAAAACCTGTTTACCAGGATTTTATAACATTCTATGAGGAGGCCGTGATGCCATTTAAAACCGCTAATCACGCTGCCATTCGCTTAGATAACAAACTAAAAGGAAGCACCAAGAGCCACTTCGCGTACTTTATGTATCAGGAGAAAAAATGGAAAGTCGCTTCCGATACGAACATCAGCAAGTTGGATATGGCTTATGAAGCCTTTAAAAGCGGAAATGATCCTTTTGTAATTAAACCAACCAGAGATCATAAAGGGGAGACGCTGAACATCAAAGGACAGCCCATCCGCGACACCAGATTCTACGTGTACTCGGCTTAATCGCCAGGGTTACCAAATCAAAATAAAGGATCTACCAGTCGAAAGCATTGACTTTCAGGCGGTAGGTCCTTTTTTATTTCATGGTGCTGAAGTGCTAAAAGAAACTATATTTGCGCCCTCAATCGCAAATTGATGTACTTAAAGAAACCTATCCTCGCCGCATTAATCCTCACGGGCACTACCATGCTCGCCAATGCGCAGCACACTTCAAAAGACAGTGTGAACAACCTCAATGAAGTCGTCGTTAATGAAAACCGACTAAAACTTCCCTTCTCCAGTCAGAACCGGAACATCTGGATCATCGATAAAGAAAAGATCAAAAGTCTGCCGGTACGTTCCGTAGCGGAGCTCCTGAGCTTCGTCTCGGGTGTAGATGTCCGTCAGCGCGGCCCCGCGGGTACGCAGGCTGATATCAGCATGGACGGTGGAACCTTCGACGAAACGCTGGTACTACTGAACGGCGTAAAGGTGTCCGACCCGCAGACGGGTCACAACATGATGAACCTCCCCATTAACATGGACGACATCGATCATATTGAAGTCCTGCGTGGCTCTGCATCACGCATCTACGGCATCAATGCCATAACCGGCGCCATCAACATCATCACCCGTTCGCCCGAAAAAACCGGCGCAGCAGTGAACGTCTTTACCGGCAGCAGCTTCAAAAAAGACGAATCCAATGGAGAGACTTTCGCGAATTACGGGTTAAGACTTAGCGGTGACCTGGTGCTTGATAAATCCAGCCACATGCTATCTGCAAGCCAGGAAGCCAGCAATGGATACCGCTACAATACGGCGTTTAACAACCAGAAGTTGTACTATCAGGGGCGCTTAAATCTATCTGAATCAGATCAGCTGGATGTAAATGCCGGATACATCCATAATAACTTTGGGGCAAATGCTTTCTATTCCGCCCCGGGCGATAAAGAAGCAGAGGAAACGGTTAAAACGGCATTGGCCGCTGTAGCCTATACCCGCAACATCAATCCGAATTGGACCATCGCACCGCGGATCAGCTACCGCTACAACATCGATGACTACCTGTACATCAAACAAACGCCCGATAAGTTCCACAACCACCATGAAACAGGGGTGCTCGACCTCGAGCTGAACAACACCATAGAAACCTCAATCGGTACTTTCGGTTTAGGCCTTGAATACCGTACGGAGAATATTACGAGCACAAACCTGGGTAAACGCGATCGAAGCAACAGCGGCATTTTCGCAGAGTATAAGTTTGAACCGCTGAAAGGTTTGCTGGTAAATGCCGGAACCTATGTAAACTATAATTCTGATTATGGATGGCAGGCTTTCCCCGGCCTTGATGCAGGTTACAACTTCTATGGCAACTGGAAGGTGTTCATGAACCTGGGTACCGGCCAGCGCCTCCCAACTTATACCGACCTTTATTATAAAGGGCCTACCAACATCGGAAATGCAGATTTGGTATCAGAGAAATCCAGGTACGCGGAAGGTGGACTAAAATATCAGGATTCCAGAATCACGTTCAATGCAAGTTACTTCAACCGGAAGATCACGAACTTTATTGACTGGGTAAAAGCGGTGCAAACGGATCCATGGCAGCCGCGTAACTTCAGCGATGTAACCACTAAAGGATTTACCATCAGCGGTGATTATTTTCTGCGCTTTGGCGAGAACACAACCGTTAATAGTCTGCGCCTTGGCGCCTCGTATACCAACCTGGATCCAAGCTATAAAACCACGCTTGCCGATGCGGCATTTTCAAGGTATGCACTGGAAAGTTTAAGAAATCAACTAAGCCTGAGCGCCAATGCGGAAGCTTTCAACCTGCTTTCCTTAACGCTAACCTCGAGATATAATGAGCGCATTAGCTACAAAAGCTATCAGGTGCTGGATGCAAGATTGGCAGCAAGGCTGAAGCGATCGCAGATCTATCTGGATGCCGCCAACCTATTGGATGTACAGTATATCGAGTCTGGCGCGGTGCCAATGCCCGGAACCTGGCTTACCCTTGGTTTCAGAACCAGGATCTAACCATCCTTAAAAAATCATGATAATTCTAAATAGCCGTTGTTAAACGGCTATTTACGTATATATCCGTTTGTTTTACGACTAAACCTCCAGCCCCTGTTCACCTTTGTCCTGTCGGTATCAATCACCGCTTAAAAAAATAATTTATGGACAACGCAAAAAACAGTGTACGCCTGGCAGGTTTCACAGGTACAGATCCGGTAATCGTGAATTATGCAGGCAGTAAGAAAATGGGCAGGATCAGTCTTGCGGTAAATGAAGCTTACAAGAACACCAGTGGTGAATTTGTAAACAAAACGCAATGGTTCAACCTGGTATTCTGGAACAAGAAAGTCGAACTTATAGAAGAGGCTGTAAAGAAGGGTACAGAGATCTGTATTGAAGGGAAGCTGAACAACCAGAGTTACACAGACAAAAAAGGTGAGCAGCGGTTCAGTACGGAGATCGTTGTCAATGCCATGGAGATCATCAGATAAAAGAAGACCTCCATACGCCAGGCGTGGGAGGTCTTCTTTTCAGCATCAAAACCGCTGCTGCTAATTTGTTTATTTATTGAAGCGATAAGCCACACCGCCATAGAAGTTGCGGGTTGCTGCGGCATTGAAGTATCTGTTGCCAGCAGCATTCAGGTCATTGCCCAGGCTATACTTTTCGTCAAACAGGTTATCTACACCAGCATAAATCTCCAGGGATGCCTTGTTGAACTTCAACGTTCTCCAGCCAATTCTGCTTTGCACGATATTGTATTTATCCGCAAAAACGGAATTGGCATCATTCAATGGAATTCTGGAAGTGAAATTATGCTGCAAGAAGAAGTAAAAGCCTTTCGGGAACTGCATGTCTACACTGCTCGTGATGCTGCCTTTAGGCACACCAGTAAGGCGGTTCCCGGAGTAATCTGCGGCACGGTCCTGGTATTCCCGGAAAGAGAACTTGTTCAGCGTGTAAGCGCTGCGCAGCTGTACTGCGCGTACAAAGCGACTTTCTGCATACGGCAGCAGTGCTGCTTGTACTGCAGTCTCCAGTCCGTATTGGTTGGTGCCGCCCGCATTCAGGAAGAACTCGGTGTCATCATCGTTCAAGCGGCGCACAATGGCATTGTCCAAACGGTAGTAGAAGCCTGTCACGTCAGCGCTAAGTCTGTGATCTTTGCTATGGATGGTAAAACCCGTCTCATAGTTCCAGCCCGATTCTGGCTGCAGGTCTACATTGATCACCTGATCTGAAGCGCGGATCTCCGCGATGGTTGGTGGTGAATAGCCTTTGCTTACCGAAGCTCTCCAGGCAAGCTCGTCGTTGATCAGGTAGGAGAGTGCTACGCGTGGCATAAACTGTACGTCCAGCTCATTGCTGCGTTCCGCGATGGCCACAGGCGCAAGACTTTTGTAGTCGTACTTGTAGAGGTTCGCACTGGCAGACAGCTCCAGCAACCACTTCTCTTTGAAATCGAAGTTGGCATGCAGGAAAGCGAAGTTTGAAGCCGCACGCAGTTTATCTCTCGACTGCACCGCTGCCGGTACACCGAAGTTGTTGTCGTAGTTGTTGATGTCAGACGAGGTACCCGTGCTTTCCAGCCCCAGATTGAAGCTGTATTTCAGGTCCTGCACTTCCTGCTTGTACTCTACAAATGTGCGCAAGCCCAAAGTAGACTCAAACCGCTGCTCGTAGTTGGTGATGAAAGGGTTCTTGAAATCGATATAGGCGCCATATACCGCGGCCACATGGCGGAAGCCAGGTGCAAAGTTCCACTCGTTGGAAATACCGCCGAACAGCATCTTGCTGTAAATGCCCGCCTGCTGTTCCGCCGCAGACCGGATGGCACCAGCAGCTGGTCTGGATGCCCGTGGGTTAGCTGCAAACTGCGTCGCATTCAAGCCGCCTGGCGTTTGGTAGCTGAGGTCGGAGTAGAAGAACAGTGACTTCAGGCTAGCACTTTCGGCATAGCGGAGCTGCTGGTTCAGCTGCAGGTAATTCCGCTTCATAGCACTGTGATCGCGATAGCCATCACTGCGCTGGTAACCCTGACTGATCCCCAGGTCGTAGTTCTTCCAGCTGTTGCTGACCGAAGCGTTCTCGTGGAACATGCCGAATGAACCGCCTTCAACCTTTAGGTTAGCTGAAGGACCTGAAGTTAATGCCTCCGGACTGATCAGGACCACACCGCCGGAGTTTGCACCATAAACGCTGCTCTGTGGACCCTTAAGGATTTGTAACTGCCCCACGGCATTCACATCCAAAGCATTCAGGTAGCTGTTGCCACCCGCGTCCGTTAAAGGGAAATCGTCGAAGTACAACTTCACGTTGCGAATCCCGAAAGGAGAGCGCAATAAGCTTCCCCGGATGGACAAGCGATAACTGCCTGGCGAACGTTCTTCCATGCGCACCCCTGAAGTGGTATTCACAGCAGGGATCAACGAATTCGCTGGCTGACGCGCAATGATGTGCGGATCTACCAGTCCTACAGAACCTGTCGCACGCAACAGCGGTTGGGTGGAGAAATACGGACGAATGACAACTTCCTGCAGTGTTCTGGAACTATCCGGATTAACCTGCGCAAAAGCGCCTAATGAAAGTAATGTTAAAATGGAGGTCGTAATTCGCTTCATTATTTCGCGGCCACCCTCCAAATTACATTACTTACATCATCTGCTACGAGAATGGAACCATCCTTCATTTCGGCAATACCTACAGGTCTGCCATACACTTCTGCCTTCTCCACATCTGCAATAAAGCCAGTCAGGAAGTCTTCCATCTGACCTGTTTGCTTACCATTTTTAAAAGGAATAAAGGTTACTTTATAACCTGATAGTTCAGACCTGTTCCAGGAGCCATGTTGACCAATGAACATTCCGCTTTGATACTTAGCCGGGAACTTCTTGCCGTTGTAAAATGCCAGACCCAAAGAAGCGGTATGTGCACCTACAGCAATATCCGGAATCAGCGTTGCTTTCACAAGATCTGGTCTTTTGCCGGCCATTCTTGGATCTTCATTCTGACCGAAGTAAGCGTAAGGCCAGCCATAAAAACCACCTTTTTTAACGCTCGTTACATAATCCGGAACCAGATCATCACCCAATTTATCACGCTCGTTAACAGCGGTCCAAAGTGTTTTCGTTCCTGGTGCCCAAGCCACACCCACAGGATTTCTCAAACCTGCAGCATAGATGATCTCGCCACTGCCATCCGGATTGATCTCCAGGATGTTCGCTCTTTTCACCTCGTTTTCCATACCGTTTTCACCAACGTTACTGCCAGATCCTACGGTGATGTAAATCTTTGAATTGTCCGCATTGGCAATCAGGTTACGTGTCCAGTGGTTGTTGTAACCGCCCGCAGGCAAGTCCAGGATTTTCTTTCCTTCACCAGTGATCTTTGTTGCACCGGTTTTATATGGATACGTCATCACCCCATCGGTATTCGCCACATAAAGCGTATTGCCAATTACCAGCACGCCATAAGGCTGATTTAAACCTGACAGGAACAAGCTTTGCAGTTCCGGTTTGCCGTCCTGGTTTTTATCACGGTAAAGGATAATTGCATTTGCACTTTCACCACCTTGTTCTGACTTTGCCTTACCTGAAAGTTGGTTGGCGATTTTCTCTTTTGTAGAACGCTCGGAGTTAGATAATACCGCCAGTACATCGCCATTTGGCAGTACATAGATGTTCCGTGGACTCTTAATGTTACCTGCAAATTTTGTTACGGTAAATCCTGCAGGTGCAACGGGTGTTTTGCCTTCAGGCCAGCCAATAACTTTACTGAAACGGTTTTTAGATCCCTCGGGATTTGGCGCTGGAAGGTTGATTTTCTGGGTAGAGGATGCTTTCGGATTTTCTGTCTGTGCGACAGCAATATTGTTCCCTAGAATGCCCACCAGGCTCAGTGGCAGTAGGGCTAAAGGTGTAAATATCTTTTTCATTTATGTTCGTTTGTGGTAAAACAAGCTTTATATCAAGATGTTTGATACCACCATTAAATTAGAAGCACAAGCACGCTGTAAAAAATAAAAGCCGCTCCTAACTAAAGGAGCGGCTTTTATGTATGCTTAGAAAGGACTAGCCTAATCTTGCTTGTAAGTTTTCGTCAATAGCAGCTAAGAACTCCTCTGTATATAAGTAGTCTTTACCATGCTCAACTTTATTGCCATGGATACAAACCGCTAAATCTTTGGTCATTTTACCACTTTCTACAGTTTCGATACAAACCTGCTCTAAAGTATGGCAGAAGTTAATCAACTCCTGGTTGCCATCAAGCTGACCACGGAATTCTAAACCTCTTGTCCATGCAAAGATAGACGCAATCGGGTTGGTAGAAGTTGGTTTTCCAGCTTGGTGATCACGGTAGTGACGGGTTACCGTACCGTGTGCTGCTTCTGCTTCCATGGTTTTGCCATCTGGTGTAACCAAAGTAGAAGTCATTAAACCTAATGAACCAAAACCTTGCGCAACAGTATCAGATTGAACGTCGCCATCATAGTTTTTACAAGCCCAAACAAAGTTACCGTTCCACTTCAATGCAGATGCAACCATATCATCGATCAAGCGGTGCTCATAAGTGATACCTGCTTCATCAAATTTTTGCTTGTAATCGTTTTGATAGATCTCTTCAAAGATATCTTTGAAGCGACCATCGTATTTTTTAAGGATTGTATTTTTTGTAGAAAGGTATAAAGGCCATTTCTTCATCAATGCCTGGTTGAAACAAGCATGTGCGAAACCGCGGATACTTTCATCTGTATTGTACATTGCTAAAGCAACACCGTCACCTTTAAAGTTGTAAACGTCGAACGACTGCACCTCACCACCATCTTCTGGTGTGAACGTCAGCGTTAATTTACCTTTACCTTTAGTTACCAAATCCGTTGCACGGTATTGATCACCAAAAGCGTGACGACCGATGCAAATTGGCGCAGTCCAGTTTGGAACCAAACGTGGTACATTGCTCATTACAATCGGCTCACGGAATACAGTACCATCAAGGATGTTACGGATGGTTCCGTTAGGTGATTTCCACATTTGCTTCAAGCCAAATTCTTCAACACGTTGCTCATCAGGCGTGATGGTTGCACACTTAATACCTACACCGTATTTCTTAATCGCCTCAGCTGCGTCAACAGTTACCTGATCATCAGTTTCATCACGGTACTCAATACCTAAATCATAGTACTTAATATCAAGTTCTAAGTAAGGTAAGATCAATTTATCTTTAATAAATTTCCAGATGATGCGGGTCATTTCGTCACCATCAAGCTCTACAACCGGCTGGCTTACTTTAATTTTTTGTACAGACATATTATGAGTTCAATTTTAGTTCGATAGATTTTACAAAGATATAAATCTAAAAACAATTAAAGATTTGAGCGGGTTATTATGATAAAAACCTGAGATATGAACACAAATGAAGAAAATATTCCCGGAAGTGATTTAAGCTCTAAAGATAAATTACACCTTTCAGATCTGGGTGAAGTTAAAGATTTTGAAAACCTGGCATACAATAAAGATTCAAACAGTTTTGAGCTGGACGTAAAGGGTGAGGATGCAGATTACGACCACCCGCTACCTTATGATACCAGTGCACCTACCGGCGAAGATTTCAATTCTACATACGATGAAGCCAATCCACATATTGGTGACGAATATACCGCTAAAGACGATCGTTTAGAAGGCGCCCTTGATGATATGGGCATGCGCATCGATGATGGTGATATCGTGGAGTTGGATCCAGAAGATGAGTTCCTGGCTAAAACGCCTGAAGACGACCGCACGGATCTGGATGAAGAAGGCTATCCGATCAACGACGCCCCACCGATGCCTTAATAATTAAGGATTTATATCCAGGTTAAAGCGCCTGCGCATTTCTTCCAGCTTCGGATTTTTACCAACAAGATATTGGTATTTCTCCGTGCTGGTGTATAAGCGGTTCTGAATCTTACGTTCTACCTTTTCGGTTACGATGGTCAGATCAAAGTTCTTTAACCTGGATCTTAAATAATTCAAAAACTCTACCATTTCACTCTGCAGGATACTTTCCTGAGCACTGTTCTCAATGCCAATCTTGATCTGCGTAGGTGTCTCCAACACTGGCGGATTACTCTTCAGGATGGTATAGAAATTAATCTTATGTGCTTCGAAAGCTTTTTTCGTGAATGCTTCCCATAAAGCAAGCAGCTGTTCGTAGCTAAAAGCTTCCTTATCATCACCAACAATATACTTAGGCTCCTTATCATCTACACCGCCGGCCATATCAGTCAGGGCAGTTAATGATGGGATTAATGTGCCCGCAGCTGCCGTATTTCCGTTAAGCTTAATAGACAAACTACCCTGTGGCGCCTTTGGTTTAGCTGTTGGCTCTGGGATTGCAGCCGAAGCTAGCTCGGTAAGGCTTGGAATAGCAGCACTTATGCTGGAACCTACCGGGACTTCCGGTTTGCTTAGGGGTATAGAAACTGAAGGTATACTTGCTACAGGTTGCGAAGGTGCTGCTGTAGGCTGCGGCTTCTGTTCAGGCTCTTTAAAGCTTTGGGTATCTTGTTGTTGTGTGTTGTTGTAAGCCTTGTCGGAAGCAGTGATTTCACTCGCCGCAGCACTTACACTAGTTTTTTTTTTAAGCTGATCTGTGTCAGTGAGCGCTTCCGTAGCTTGCTTTGGCATTTGCGCCAGTTGTATGACAGACGGAATATGACACATCTTGATTAAGGCCAGTTCAACCTGTAATCGTTGGTTTTTGCTGTTCTTATAACTTAAGTCACATTGATTGGCCAGGTTTAAGCTCGTCAGAATAAAGGACACCTGTATCTGCTGGCTCTGACTTAAATACTTCTGCTTGATGTTTTCACTAACTTCCAGAAGCTTCACCGTCATCGGATCTTTCGCCACAAGCAGGTTTCTAAGGTGCGTCGCCAATCCATTGATGAAGTTGTTCCCGTCAAAACCGTTATTCAGGATGTCGTCAAATAGGACAAGCGCCTGGCTAACGTCTGCGTTAATCAGGTAATCCGTTAAGCGGAAATAGTAATCATAATCCAGGATGTTGAGGTTATCAATAACCGACTTGTAGGTCAGGTTCTTGTTGGTATAACTAACAATCTGGTCGAACATGGAAAGTGCATCCCGCAAGCCGCCGTCGGCTTTTTGCGCAATGATGTGGAGGCCATCTGCTTCAACATTGATCTGTTCGCGTACGGCAATCTTGTTCAGTAAGCCGGAAATATCATCTACCTGAATCCTGTTGAAATCGAAGATCTGACAACGCGATAAAATCGTTGGCAGGATCTTGTGTTTTTCTGTTGTTGCCAGAATGAAGATCGCGTAAGAAGGTGGTTCTTCCAGCGTTTTCAGAAATGCATTAAATGCATTTGCAGAAAGCATGTGCACCTCATCAATGATGTAGATTTTATATTTTCCAGCCTGTGGGGGGATACGCACCTGCTCGATCAAACTTCTGATGTCATCCACGGAATTGTTAGATGCCGCATCAAGTTCATGGAAGTTGAAAGAATGACCGGTTTGAAAAGAAACACAGGAGTCACAAACACCGCAAGCCTCTATCTCAGGCGTAAGGTTGGTGCAGTTGATGGTTTTTGCAAGGATCCTTGCGCAGGTGGTTTTTCCGACACCGCGTGGACCGCAGAAAAGGAAAGCCTGGGCAAGCTGGTTATTTTTGATGGCATTTTTCAGGGTACCCGTAATGTGGTGCTGTCCAACAACAGTCTCAAAGGTGGCTGGGCGATATTTACGGGCAGAAACAATGAAATTTTCCATCGCCACGAAATTAGCTAAATTTTGGCAGGCTTAGGGAATATGTTGAAAATAATGCGGACTGCTTGCGGGTTAAAGCACCGTCTTCAGGGGGTCTAAGCGGCGTCTACCCGGCCGGATACGGCCTAGAGCCGTATAGACGCCGCATAGACCCCGGGTTGAGGGCGCATTGATCCCGAAGCTGGTACGAACCTGGTACGAAGCTGGTACCAAGCTGGCAGGTAAAAGTTATGAACACTCGCGAACAGCGGAAATATTGCGACATTTGCGCGCAACACCACAATAAAGGCATGAAACAAAGATTCCGTCGTCGTTACCGCACCGCAAAATACATATTCTACAAAGAAACCCTGATTGATCTCCGGGAACATTTCTGGACCTTCCTGGGTTCCTTTGTTGGTATTGCGCTGATCAGCTTATTACATAGTGAATACCTGAGCGTTCATGATAATCTCTTTATTATTGGCTCCTTTGGAGCGAGCTCAGTACTCATTTACGGCGTTATTAATAGTCCACTTGCGCAGCCGCGTAACTTGATCGGCGGGCATGTCATATGTGCGCTGGTGGGGGTAACCGTCTTCAAGCTCATCCCGAATGAGTTGTGGCTGAGTTCCGCGTTATCTGTCTCGCTGTCCATTGTCGCGATGCAGATCACGAAGACCTTACATCCGCCAGGTGGCGCAACAGCCTTAATTGCGAACATTGGTTCTGAGAAGATACATGCACTTGGGTATATGTATGTTTTCAGTCCGGTATTAACGGGCGTGTTGATTCTGCTGTTGGTGGCCATCGTATTTAACAATGCTACGCCGCACAGGAAGTACCCACACAATAAGCACTGGTACAAGTTATGGAAGCGCAATTATGGCAGCAAAGCGCTGCGGAAATAGCTTGATTTTATTGCTATATTGCATTCAAATAGCGCGCTTTACAATGAAAAAACAGCTCCTTCTTTTCCTGTTTGTATTTGCTGCCTGTGCGACAAAAGCACAGATGCCTAAGAGTTACTCGGTCAACCAGCAGGATCTCGTTAAGTTCGCAGAATCCATCGATTCTTATGAGACCTTCCAGGGAGATCAACTATGGTTCAAGGTCTTTAAGATCAATAATGGATCGGGTAGTGCAGGTTTGGAGTCTTGTGAGGTTAATTATAGCATAGTCTTCTGTCTTGCGGAATACGACGAAAATCCGGAAAGTAAATTATACAAGATTGGACCTTTTAAAAAGCCCGAGCTCATCAAGAAAGTTGATTCGGGGCGCTTCGTTACTTTTCACGTGCGGGATGGTTATGAAAATGACCTGACGACCTACAAAATGGTGGTTAGTGAAACGGGCGCAAAGATCGAAAAATAGATCATGTAGCGGCGCCAATCGTATGTGTTCAGGGAGCAGGGTGTTCGTAAGCGATCCTTGTTTCCAGTTGGCACAACAATTCTAAAAATTTCCCGGTTTTGTGCCCTATAGCATACAGATTTGTCTAAAAATGGGAACAGTATTTCACAGCTGACATTGCTTCAACAGATATTCTTTAAACAACGAAAAAACTTCCTGTAGACTGATTTAATGGTGATTATCCTGTGCAGATCACCTCGCTGCGGCCAAACTTTGGTTTGCTTCTTGTAAAATCATAAGCGAAACATCTACTAATTTTTGGACTTTAAAAATTAAAACTATGAAGAGAAAATCGATCTTTAAAAGTGTATTAGCGGGAACGTCATTGTTGTTATTTGCCACTCTAATTACATCTTGTTCGAAAGATGATGATATCGATCCAACAGGATCAGCGAATGTTATGGCGATAAATGCTTCCGCCGGTTCTGCCGCGCAGACCTTCCAGATTTCTGGTAATACTTTAAAATCAGGTCTAGCCTTTGGTCAGGCTTCAGATTACATTGGAACGAATTCAGGTCAAAACCTTCGTGCAGAGTTTAGAAATGATGGTTCGGCTTCTGCATTAGCATCGGAAGAGTTGGATTTCATTAACGGCAGACATTATTCTGTGTTTTTAGCAGGTGAGGGGCAAGCGGCTCGAATCAGAGCCTTTGAAGACAACATGGATGCACCAGCAAGTGGCCAGGCTAAAGTAAGGTTTGTGCATTTAAGTGATGCCGCACCGCGTAATGTGGACATCCGCAGAGGTAATGGTGAGAACTTAATTGCAAATTTAGAGCATGACAAAGCGAGTGACTACGTAACCGTAGCACCAGGCGTGCTTCAAGTGCAGGTTTTTGCAACTGGTCAGAATACCAGCCTTGGAAACTTTGATTTAAGTGCTTTTGCACCGGATAAAATTTACACGGTGTATGTAGCCGGTTCGAATGCGGATAACATTAGCATTCAACAGGTAAGGCATAACTAGGGATTTTTTCCTGAAGAACAAAGCCGCTTAGCATTCGTTAAGCGGCTTTGTTGGTTTATGGAATTTCTACAATTTTACCATCCGTAGTATATGAAAGCATTAGCGCTCCCCCTTATTTACTTCTTGATGTTACTGTTAGGTACTGCCGAAGTTACGGCCCAGACCCAAACACATCCTTTTAGCCCTTTACGCCAATTTCTGCAGCAGGATTCAGATACCACGATTGTATTTCAATATACCACGAACTGGATTGGTCCTTCTGCTTTCTACGCATACTTTTTAAGTAAAAAGGGCGATCGGTTACAGCTGCACGCATACCGCGATTTCGTACGGAGTGGCTCGCCAGATAGCGTTTCAAATAAGCAGCAACTGGGGCCACGGAATGAGATCATCCTCGTTCCTGAAAGCCGCAATAGGTATTTTAATCCGCTTCGGGTATCGCCAGCGCAGCTTGAGCTACTTTGGTTGAATCTGATGGCCCAGAAACCCTGGCAGATCCGTGACGATAAGGTTGATGGCGAGGGCTGTCCGGAGAAGTTGCGCATTACAAAGAATAGCATCGAAGATCTCAATATCTATGATGGCGGCGGGATACAGTGTATGCTAATTACCAAGGATCAGATTAAAGCACTGGACTTCTATGCACCCGATTTCTATGAAAAGCAATGTCCCGGCAGGGCAGGGCGCATTGCCATATTGAAGATCTCAGCTTTGTTTGATCCAATCATCCAGGCGTACTAAAAATATTACGGCAGCGGTGGGGATCCTTGTCGGGATCTTCCTGGATATTCGTATCTTAAGGCATTCAATTAAAAGCTTAAACCATGAAAAAGACACGGTTTCTCCTCAGTGTTTGCACGATTGCGCTCTTCAGCACGGTATCCTTCGCTGCAGCGGATGCTGACTCCTCGCCTAAGACATTAAACAGCGTCATAAGCGATGAGCTACCGGTAGTGAAATCCTATGCAAGGGATTCCACGAAGTATTCTGTGGACCGAAAGGTGGTTTCCTTGTTCGGCGATGCAAAGGTAGAGACGAAAGATGTTTTGGTTATTGCGGATGAGATCATTTATGATGCGACTTCGCATACGTTGAAAGTTAAGAATTTGCAATCGCTGAAGTTGAAGAATAAGGAGGAGAAAGGAAAGCTAGCAAATACTTCGCTTACGTTAAAGCTTGTGGAAAAGGGCTATGAAGTCGTTAATTAAGGCGCGCTCCATATTCCAGGGACTGCTTATATTATTGCTTTTTGCAGGCACTGCTGCTGCTCAAGAAAAAGCAGCTCAACCAAATCAGCAACGCGGTTCCAAATTGAACGTTGCCTTAGCGAAAACACTTGATTCCATCTATGATGAAGATCAGCGATACAGAAGGCAGATGAGTAGTGTCGCCAAGCAGCACGGCTGGGAATCAAAGGAACCAATAAATATCAACTTTCTGCATTAGAAGATCCCGATCACGTGAATGCGCGTCGGGCTAAGATGGGACTTGGGTCTATTGAGGACTATCTAAAACAATGGGACATTGTGTGGGATGTAGAAGCTTTTAAAAAAAACGATGACCAAATAAATCTATGAATCAAACCGCACTACGCTCTGATGTTGCGAATCGACCTACTGCCTTAAACGATAAATCCATACAGGTTGAAGATCATAAAGTCGAATACCTTTCTTCCTTAACCGCCTTGCGGGGTGTGGCTGCGATATTGGTCGCCGTATTTCACTTTGAAATGGCTGCAGCGCGTTTCGTTCCGGCTTCACAATCCATGTTTTTCGAAAAGTGTTACATCATGGTGGATCTGTTTTTTATCATGAGCGGATTTATCATGTTGCATGTTTATAGCAAAGACTTCCAGCAGCGCCTTCAAGGGGAGACTTTGAAGAAGTTTTTCGTTGCGCGATTTGCAAGGGTGTACCCGCTGCACCTGTTTTCGCTGTTGCTGCTGGTGGTTATTGTGCGTTGGCTTACGGACTGGGGAAATCCGCCCATTCTATTGGAGCAACCCTCCGACATCCTGCCCAATATTCTGCTGTTGCATTCTTTCGGTGTAACCAACATCTACTCCTGGAACATTCCTTCCTGGAGCATCAGTGCGGAGTTCGCGGCTTATCTGCTGTTTCCTTTCATCGCCTTATTCATCAATAAAAAACGGGCACTGTCCATTGTTCTGTTGCTCTTGTTGGTTGTTGTAGCTTATTATTCCATCATGTATGTCCTGCCACGCAAGAATCCGATCAATCCGGCGATTCCTGTGCCACATAACCTGAATACCACTTTCGATTATGGATATATCCGCGGTATTGCAGGCTTTATCACCGGCTTACTTGTTTATCTGGCTTATGGTTTACAATCCGTTAAGAAAGCATTTTCCGGAGATGCAATCTCCTTTGTGATCCTACTGGCCATCGGTGCTTCCTTGCATTTTGCGCTGAACGACGGACTTACTGTCTTCCTGTTTGCGATGCTGGTACTGAGCGTTGCTGCAAACAAGGGGATGATTTCTGGCTTCTGTAATACCAAGGTGATGCAGTTTCTGGGGGATATATCCTATTCAATTTACCTGATGCAAATCTTTTTGCAGGAACCTTTTTCTCATGGCTATCTCCTGCCTGGAACCGTAGGCGTGGGTAGGGGTAAACAGAACATTGAGCTGTTCAGCGGAGTGGGTTATTGTTTAATTTACCTGGTTCTACTGGTCTTGATATCTTACATCACCTACCGTTGGGTAGAGCGGCCGGCCCGCAAGTTCATCAATCATGCCTGGGCTAAATAGCCGATGTCGTTTTCCGCTCCAATCTGTTAAACAACTTCCTTAACCGGCGTAGCCTTAGCTTCTCCAAACTGCGAATTGATCAGTGGTGTTTTCGGTGCAAGGAAAAATCCAGTCAGGCTTGCGAACATGATCGGTACGAAATAGTGAAAGCCCGTCATGGTGGCGAGTAAAACGATCACACTGATGGGTGTACGGGTTACGCAGGCGTTAATTGCGGCGATGCAGCACACCATCATTAAGGCAATGTTCTGATCGGGAAAGAACCTGTGCAGGATTAAACCCAATGTGGTGCCGACAAAGAACAGCGGTATGATAAATCCGCCGCGCCAGCCCGAGGTCATGGTAATGGAAATGGCAAGCAGTTTACCTAGGAAAATAGCGAATAGCATGGTCAGGCTGAGGTCTGAGACCAGTAGTTCAGAAATTTCATCATGCCCGAAATAGCGGGTAATTGGCAGTTGGTAGCCGATGATGCCCAGGATCAATCCCCCGATGGCAAGCTTGATATAGATGGGTACAGGGAAACTTTTGAATACGGCTTTGAACTGCTTAACCATGTAGATGAAGAGCCAGCCTGCGGCAGTAGCGATCATCGCATAACCAACTGCGTACATCAGGTCGGACAGGTTGGTTTCCACATAGGGTGGGAAGTTCCAGGTTGGGCCGATGTGGGTGCCGGTAATCAGCAGGAAAACCACGAAGCTGGCACAGCTGGCCACGATCGCTGGAATCATTGCCTGGTAGTATTGACTCACATGTTTATGATGCAGAATTTCGATGGCGAATAAACTTCCGCCAAGTGGCGAGCCGAAAAGTGCCGTAAAAGCAGCTGCCATCCCCGCGATGGTTAGCGAACGCATGTCTTCACCTTTCATCTTGAATTTTCGGGCTACCCAGGTACCTATAGATCCGTTGACTTGCACCAACGGTGCTTCCGGGCCAAGGCTACCTCCACTGGAAATGCACAGTAGGGAAGACATGATCATAGAGGGATTATTTTTGGCGTCAAGCTGGCCACCTTTGAAGCGGATGTTGTCGACAATCAGGTCAATTTCACCGGGGTCGCCCAGCTTTTTGATTACAATACCGGCAAGTAAGCCGGCGATGGTCATCAGGGGGATGATCCAGAGTCCTTTCACCATGGAAAGCACATGAATCATCTCCTCGAGCACGAGCCAGTAAAGCCCCGCCGTTACACCACCCAATGCGCCCAGTAAGATCCAGAGCCAGAACATCCTGCTGAAAACGAAAGGATTAAAGCTGAGCGTATGTGCCGCTTTTTGTTTCAATGCGACGATCTTTCTTCTGTTGTTGAATTCCATAAGCCTGATTGTGCTGCAAAACTACGGTTAAATGTTCCGAAGCGCCAAGTGTTATAGCAACAAGGTGATAATCATGTACATAAATGCATTGTATCTGTTTGATTTAATGAAATTTATTCCTAAGTTTGCATCCCCGTAGTCGATGCGGGATTAACTAAATAATTAAATAACAATGAATCAGTACGAAACTGTTATCGTTCTAACCCCGTTGTTGTCAGAAGAAGTAGCTAAAGAAGCAATTGCGAAATTTAGCAAAATCATCGCTGACAGCGGAGCCGAAATTATCCAAGAGGATAGTTGGGGTTTGAGAAAATTAGCGTATCCGATTGCTAAAAAAGCAAGTGGACATTTCCACCTAACCGAGTACAAAGCGTCAGGTGAATTAATTAACAAATTGGAATTAGAACTAAAGCGCGATGAGCGTGTTCTACGTTTCTTAACCGTTAGATTGGACCGTCACGCGGCTGCATACAACGAGAAGAAACGCAGTGGTGCTTTTAACAAGAAACCTAAACAGGAGGCTGCAGTATAATGGCGAAAGATCAGAAAATACAGTATGTTACCGCTCCTAAAGTGGACGATAACAGAAAGAAATATTGCCGTTTCAAAAAGAATGGTATTAAATATATCGATTATAAAGACGCAAACTTTTTGTTGAAATTCATCAATGACCAAGGTAAAATTTTACCTCGCCGTTTAACTGGTACTTCATTGAAATTCCAACGTAAAGTGGCTCAGGCGGTAAAACGTTCACGTCACATTGGTTTGTTACCTTTCGTTGCTGACCAACTAAAATAAGCGCTGAACATGGAAATTATTTTAAAACAAGATATCAAGTCCCTAGGGGAAAAAGATGATATCGTGAATGTAAAGCCAGGTTTTGGTCGTAACTACTTAATTCCTCAAGGATTTGCTCAATTGGCAACACCTTCTGCGAAAAAAGTATTGGCTGAAAACTTGAAACAAGCGGCTTTCAAACAAGATAAAATTAAGAAAGATGCTGAAGAAATCGCTGGCCGTTTAACTGATGTTAAATTGTCTATCGGTGCTAAAGCTGGTGAGTCTGGTAAAATCTTTGGTGCAGTTAACACCATTATGATTGCTGACGCATTGAAACAACAAGGTTTTGATGTTGACCGTCGCCGTATTACTTTCGAAACTGAACCTAAGTTTGTTGGTGACTATGTTGCTAACTTAAACTTACACAAAGAAGTGAAAGTTAAAGTTCCTTTCGCAGTAGTAGCTGAGTAATCTTTTATTACAACGTATAAAAAAAGCGTTCCGGTTTCCGGGACGCTTTTTTTGTTTAATGCCAGCGTACATCGTTCATTCCCTGCTTAAGTTTCCAGTATATTTATGTTAATTGCCATCTGCAATTATTGAGTTTATTAAACCAAGTACCCCTTAATGACTGAACACAGAGAAAAGACCAGAATGCTGGTTGCGGTCGACTGCATTATTTTTGGTTTCGATGGCGAGCACATAAAGATCCTGCTCATTAAACGGGGCTTTGAACCGGAAGAAGGGAAGTGGAGCCTCATGGGCGGATTCATTGAAGCACATGAAAGCCTGGATGAAGCAGCCAACAAGATCCTCTTTCAGTTAACCGGCTTGAAAGGTGTATACCTGGAACAGCTGCATGCCTTTGGTCATCCGGACAGGGATCCGGAACGTACCATCTCCATTGCTTATTTCGCGCTCATAGATATCCTGAAATACGAAACCAAGCTTCACGAAAACTACCATGCAGAGTGGTTTGTGACGACTGAGATGCCTGAGCTGATCTTTGATCACAACGAAATGGTTGAGATTGCCAAGCAGAAAATCAGGTATAAGGCGGCACATCATCCGATCCTGTTTGAATTGCTGCCAAAGAAGTTTACCATTCCTCAACTACAAAGCCTGTATGAAGGCGTGTACAACACGCGGATTGACAACCGGAACTTCGTACGCAAGCTCAGTTCCACGGGGCTGTTGATTAAGCTCGAGGAGAAGGATAAATCCAGCTCCAGAAAAGGGGCGTTTTACTTTAAGCTGGACAAGAAAAAGTATAAATCAAAATTCCAGGCTTTCCTCAATCTTGTTCCAAATGCGGAAGACCTGATCGATTAGTATTCAGCTGGATAAATGTTAAATAATTTCATTTAACAAGAAAATAAACGTTAATTAGACATTTATCCTTTATGAAAACAGATCAGTACGTTATTGGGGTAGATTACGGAACAGACTCCGTCCGCTCCGTCCTTGTTGATGCTTCGAACGGCGCAGCAGTTGCCTCCTCCGTGTTTAACTATCCGAGGTGGCAACAAGGTCTATATTGCAACGCCAACACAAACCAGTTCAGGCAACATCCACTCGACTATATTGAAGGTTTAGAACATACCATCAAAGATTGTTTAAAGCAGGCTGCCGGCGTTGTTGATCCTGCGGCAGTAAAAGCAATATCCATTGATACAACTGGCTCTACACCGGTTGCGGTAAATCAAAGCGGTGTACCGCTAGCCTTACTTCCTGAGTTTGCCGATAATCCACACGCCATGTTTGTGCTGTGGAAAGATCATACCGCGATCGCCGAAGCTGCGCAGATTAATGATCATGCCCTGAAATTTGATGTCAATTACCTCAACTATTGTGGCGGCATTTATTCTTCTGAATGGTTTTGGGCAAAACTGCTCAGAACCCTTCGCGTGGATGAGCAAGTCAGAGCGGCGTGTTATTCCTGGGTAGAACATTGCGACTGGATTCCGTTTTTGCTTACTGGCGGTACCGATGTGCAGGCCATGAAAAGAAGTCGTTGCGCAGCAGGGCATAAAGCTTTATGGGCGGAAGCATTCAACGGACTACCACCGAATGACTTCTTTGCTTCATTAGATCCGCTGCTCGATGATTTCGCCTCGGGCATGTTCAAAGAAACCTACACGTCTGATGTGGCTGCCGGCTCGTTGAGTCCGGAATGGGCCGAAAGATTAGGCTTGAGCACTGCTGTTGTCGTGGGTGTCGGTGCATTTGATGCACACATGGGTGCTGTAGGTGGGCAAATTGAGCCGTATCACCTAAGCAAGGTCATGGGTACATCCACATGTGACATTCTGGTTGCACCAGCAAGTGATATGGACTACAAGCTCATTAAAGGCATCTGCGGACAGGTTAATGGTTCTGTGATACCCGGGATGGTTGGTCTTGAAGCGGGGCAATCTGCTTTTGGCGATACCTACGCCTGGTTCAAAAATATGCTGGGTTGGCCTTTAAAGAATCTCCTGCAAAGCTCTGCGGTGATTGACGCAGAGACGGCTAAGGCACTTGAAGCGGAAATGCTGGATGCCATCATCCCTGAATTAAGCAGGCAGGCAGACTTATTACCAAAAGCCGCGGATGATGAAGTAGCGCTTGATTGGTTTAATGGGAGAAGAACGCCAGATGCCAATCAGGCCTTGAAAGCTGCCATATACAATCTGAATCTTGGTACAGACGCCCCTAGACTGTTCCGCTCATTAGCGGAAGCAACCTGTTTCGGTGCGAAGAATATTGTTGATCGTTTTATCGCTGAAGGCATTCCCGTTGAAGGGATCATCGGCATTGGCGGCGTGGCGAAGAAGTCGCCATACATTATGCAAATGATGGCAGACGTGTTAAACATGCCCATCCGAATACATCAGTTCAGCCACACCTGTGCTTTGGGTGCCGCGATGTTTGCTGCAGTCGCTGCAGAAATCTATCCTAACGTTGAGACGGCCATGCAGCAGATGGGGGGTGGCTTCGACGCCACTTACGACCCTATTGAAGCGAATGTCAACTATTATGCAGCCCGTTATCCGAAATATAAGGCCCTGGGCAATTTTATAGAGCAAAACACAAAGCATGAGTAAATATCAGAACATCAGAGAAGAGGCCTACAAAGCCAATATGCTGCTCCCGAAACTGGGCCTGGTACTCTTTACGTTTGGCAATGCAAGTGCTGCAGACCAAGAAGATCAGGTCTTTGCCATTAAACCAAGTGGGGTACCCTATGAAGAACTATCACCGGGAAACATGGTGATCGTAGATTTCGAGGGTAAGACCGTAGAAGGCGATTTAAGACCCTCATCCGATACCCAGACCCATGCGGTATTGTACAAACATTGGTCGGAAATCGGCGGCATTGTGCATACCCATTCCACCTATGGTACCGCCTGGGCGCAATCGCTAAAACCCATACCCATTTATGGAACCACGCATGCAGATCATACGACGGCTGCCATCCCTTGTGCACCGCCGATGAGTGATGATAAAATTGCGGGCAATTACGAATACGAAACAGGCTTTCAGATTATGGATCACCTGAAAGCATGCGGTCTGAGCTATATGGAAGTTGAAATGATCCTTGTTGGCAATCATGCGCCCTTTACCTGGGGTAAGGATGCCGCGAAAGCGGTTTACAACAGTGCCGTTGTGGAGGAGATCGCCAAAATGGCTTTACTCACCCAACAGCTTAAACCACAAGTGCAACCGATGAAAGATGCGCTTATCAAAAAACATTTCGACAGGAAGCACGGTGTTGATTCCTATTATGGACAATAAACATGAAAACGATGATAAACAGTTTAAACCATTATGAAGTCTGGTTCATCACCGGCAGTCAGCATCTATACGGGGAAGAAACCTTGAACGCGGTTGCCGAACATTCCCGGCAAATTGCAGGGGCGCTGAATGATGCGCCTCAGATTGCTGTCCGTGTAATCTTTAAACCTACCGTAAAGACGCAAGAGGAGATTTACGCCATTTGCCAGCAGGCAAATCAGGCGGAGCACTGCATCGGGATTATCGCCTGGATGCACACCTTTTCTCCGGCGAAGATGTGGATCGCGGGACTGAAAATACTACAGAAGCCTTTACTGCATCTACATACACAGTTTAACCGGGATATACCATGGCGCACGATGGACATGGATTTCATGAACCTGAACCAGAGTGCACACGGAGATCGCGAGTTCGGCTTTATCATGTCCAGAATGCGCATCAACCGGAAGGTGATAGCTGGACACTGGCAGGATCCCCAGGTACTTGAAAGTATAGACACCTGGGTGCGTGCCGCTGCGGGATGGTTCGATATGCAAGGGGCGAAGTTTGCGCGTTTTGGAGACAACATGCGTAATGTCGCGGTAACAGAAGGTGATAAGGTAGAGGCGGAGATCAAGTTCGGTTTCACTTGCAATACATACGGGATTGGCGACCTGGTTGCGGTAATCAATCAGGCCGCTGATGCAGAGATAACCAGATTAACGCAGGAGTATGCAGACAGCTATGTACTGGCGGAAACACTGAAAAAAGGAGGGACTCAGCATGATGCTTTAAGAGAAGCGGCCAAGATTGAAATCGGCCTGCGGAACTTTCTGGAGCAGGGTAACTTCAAGGGCTTCTCCGACACGTTTGAAGATTTGCATGGTATGGCGCAACTTCCGGGCATTGCCGTTCAGCGGCTGATGAACGATGGTTACGGTTTTGCCGGAGAAGGCGATTGGAAAACGGCGGCTTTGGTCAGAGCCATGAAAGTAATGGGCAGCGGCCTTGAAGGTACGAATGCCTTTATGGAAGATTATACTTACAACTTTACGCCTGAGCAATCCTTTGTTTTGGGATCGCACATGCTGGAGGTAGATGCCGGTCTTGCGAAAGGGCCTGTACGTTGCGAGATCCATCCATTGGGCATTGGCGGCAAAGCAGATCCCGTGAGGTTGATATTTGATGCTGCAAACGGACCGGCCTTAAATGCTTCCATTGTGGATATGGGGAACAGATTCCGGATGCTGGTGAATGTGGTAGATGGCGTGGATGTTCATGAAGAACTACCCAAACTGCCGGTTGCACGTGTGTTATGGAAACCACAACCGGATATGAAGACTGGATGTGCAGCATGGATTTATGCCGGTGGTGCGCACCATACCTGCTACAGTCAGAATTTAACGTCAGAACACCTCGCCAATTTCGCAGATATGGCGGGTATTGAATATGTCGGCATTGATCAGCATACAGACCTTAATCAGTTCCGGAACGAACTAAGATGGAACGAGGTGTACTACCAGATAAACAAACACTAAATCATTAGCAACCTAAACCTATTACATGAAAAAAGTTACCCTATTATCACTGGTCTTCTGTCTCTCCGCCAGTCTCGGATTAAAAGCACAGCAGCAGGTTTCAATTGATCTGAATACGAATGACGCAAAGCACGTGATCAGTAAACACATCTATGGTCACTTTGCAGAGCATTTGGGCAGATGTATTTATGATGGATTCTGGGTTGATCCTGCTTTGAATGTACCCAAAAAAGATCGTATCCGTCTGGATATTGTGGATGCCTTGAAGAAAATCAATATTCCGAATTTAAGGTGGCCGGGCGGCTGTTTCGCAGATGAGTATCATTGGAGAGATGGCATCGGTCCGCGTGCACAACGCCCAAAAATGGTGAACACCAACTGGGGTGGCGTTGTAGAAGACAACAGCTTCGGCACACACGAGTTCCTGGAGTTATGTGGTTTACTGGGTGCAGAGCCTTATATCGCTGGTAATGTGGGTAGTGGTACTGTTGAAGAAATGGCGAAGTGGGTGGAGTACCTGAATTTTGATGGGGTGAGCCCTTTAGCAAATCTCCGTAAAGAAAATGGGAAGGCTGAACCCTGGAAAGTAAGCTTCTGGGGTGTTGGAAATGAAAACTGGGGCTGTGGCGGCAACATGACGGCGGAGTTCTATGCAGATCAGTACAGACGTTATGCGACCTATGCCCGCAACTACCCTGGTGCACCATTGAAGAAAATCGCCGGTGGTGCGAATTCCTGGGACACCAACTGGACCGATGTGTTGATGAAGAAAATACCGCTTAATGAAATGTGGGGCATTTCACTTCATTATTATACCATCCCAACAGGAAATTGGACGACTAAAGGCTCTTCAACAGACTTTGGTGAAGCACAATATTTCAGTACCCTTAAGAATGGACTTGCGATGGATAGTTTGGTAAGGGCACATTCGGCGATTATGGATAAGTATGATCCAACAAAGAAAGTAGCACTGGTTGTTGATGAGTGGGGTATCTGGACGGATGTTATTCCTGGTACAAATCCAGGGTTCTTATATCAGCAAAACAGCATGCGCGATGCGGTGATCGCGGGTTCTACCCTCAACATCTTTAATAATCATAGTGACCGTGTGAAGGTCGCTTCCTTAGCGCAGACCGTTAACGTGTTGCAGGCACTGATCCTGACTGAAAAGGAGAAGATGTTACTTACACCGACTTATCATGTTTTTGATTTGTTTAAGGTGCACATGGAGGCAAAGCAAATTCCCCTGAAGTTTTCAAGTCCGGGTTACAAGGTGGGGAATGAGACGGTGCCAGCCATCAATGCATCTGCTTCCATAGATGCTAAAGGTGCGGTTCATATCACCCTGGTGAATGTGGATGCAAAGCAAAAGATTTCCATTAATACAGCTTTGAATGGCTTAAAATGGTCGAAAGTAACCGGACGTATTGTTACTTCCGCGAAGTTTACGGACCATAATTCTTTTGATAACCCGAATAAGATTACGGCAAGAACATTTACAGGTGCGAAGAAGAGCGGCAACCAGCTGGTTGCAGAACTTCCACCCTTGTCGGTCGTTGAATTGGAATTGAAATAAGCATGCTGTTGAAAATGAATAGGCAAATATTGGCTGTCGCGACCTTACTACTTTTTTCGTCGACGCAACTCGCATGTGCGCAGGACCCAAAGGTTTTCGTGATTAAAACAAATGAGGTAAAAGCAAAGGTGTCCCCATCCATGTGGGGGCTCTTCTTTGAAGATATTAATCTTGGTGCAGATGGAGGGCTGTATGCGGAGCTTGTATTGAACCGTTCCTTTGAGCTGGATCTGCCGATGATGGGCTGGAAGGAGCAAAAGGATGAGGCGGCAGCTGGTCATTACCTGATGCTAAACCGCGGGACTACAAATCAGGCAAACAGGCGCTACATCAGCTTAACGTCGACCAAAGGACGCTACGGGCTTTCCAATGTTGGCTTCCGCGGCATGGGCATCAAGAAGGGCATGCAATACAATTTTTCTCTCTTGGCGCGTCAGCCTAAAGGGGGTAGTGCAAGTTTGGTCATTGAGATGATCGGCGAAAAAGGTGCTGTCATTGGATCCGGATCTATAAAGCCGGAAGGTGAGGAATGGAAAAAGTACAAGCTGAGTTTTACGGCTGCAGCGACGGTAGAGAAAGCGCGGCTCGACGTGTTGCTGAAAGATGCGGGTACGCTTGATCTGGATATGATATCGCTGTTTCCGCAGGATACCTGGAAGAACCGGGAGAACGGCCTTCGCAGTGACATGGTTAAGCTCCTGGCGGATATGAACCCTGGGTTCCTTCGATTTCCTGGCGGTTGTATCGTAGAAGGTCGTACACTGGATGAGCGCTTTCAATGGAAGAAAACCATCGGACCGATTGAGAACCGGCAAATGCTGATCAACCGCTGGAACACAGAATTTAAACACCGGCCCACGCCGGATTATTTCCAGTCCTTTGGATTGGGCTTTTACGAATATTTCCAACTGTGTGAAGACATTGGTGCAGCACCTTTACCAATATTAAATGCGGGTATGGCCTGTCAATTCAATACGGCAGAGGTTGTTCCACTTGAACTGTTGGGCCCCTATATACAGGATGCACTGGATCTTATCGAATTCGCCAATGGGCCGGCCAATTCTGAATGGGGTAAAAAGCGTGCGGAGATGGGGCACCCTGAGCCTTTCAACATGACCATGATCGGCATTGGAAATGAAAACTGGGGCGTCCAATACCTGGAGCGCCTGGCGCTGTTTACAAAAGCGATTAAAGAAAAGTACCCGGAGATACGGATTGTAAACAGCTCGGGAACTGATCCTGTAGGTGAGCGGTTTGATTTGTTAGACAAGCATCTGCGCTCAGCAAAGGCAGATATTATTGATGAACATTACTATCAAAATCCGAAGTGGTTTTTGGAGAATGCCGCCCGCTATGATAATTATGACCGTAAGGGACCTAAAATCTTTGCAGGGGAGTATGCTGCACAAAGTGTAAAAACAGCAAGTCCGGAGAACAAGAACAATTGGCTTTGTGCGATGGCGGAGGCTGCATTTATGACCGGGCTGGAACGCAATGCTGATGTTGTGGAGATGGCTTCTTATGCGCCATTATTCGCCCATGCGGAAGGCTGGCAATGGACACCGGATTTGATCTGGGTAGATAATCTTCGTTCTTATGGTACCGCGAACTACCATGTTCAGAAACTGTTTTCTACCAATCGGGGGACAGACGTTGTTCCGGTATTGGCAGGTGATAAAGCGGTGAGTGGTCAACAGGAACTTTATGCTTCTGCTACGATCGACAGGGAGACCAATGAGCTTATTTTGAAGGTGGTAAATTCATCTCCTAAAAAGCAGCATGGTACTTTTGAGCTGGAGGGATTGTCGAAGATCAACGGTAAAGGAACGCTGACGGTGCTTAGTAGTGACGACCTGGATCTGGTAAACTCCTTCGAGCGTCCGGATGCAATTGCGCCGGTTATCAGCCAGGTGGCCATCAGGAACAAAACCATTGATCTTCCTATGAATCCATACTCGGTAAACGTGATGCGGGTTAGGCTGTAAGTGCTTCTACCTCCGCAAGGCGCTTCTTTTCTCGTCAATGATTCTGCGAATCTCTTTGACGTCACTTTTGCTGAAGCCTTTCACCTCAACCTTGTTTCCGTTCAGGAACAATCTTAGTGTGCAAAAGCCGATCATCGGGCTATCTACCTCGATGGAAGTGATGTCCTGGTAGTTCAGGTATTTGGAGTCTCCACGGAATAGCCCAGGAATTTTAATCTCGATGTTGTTTTCCTCTAAGTTGATCTCTGCAGGGAACACCTTGTTGCCTTCTGAGAGTCTGGATGCTTTGAATTTCATTTGAGCGAATTATGTGTGTAATTTTCAGTCGATAAAAGTAAACAATTTTGGCGGGAAAAGTTTTTATCTACCTTTGAACAGATGGCAAAGAAACGAATGGCTAAAGGTAAAACGGGGAATAATCTGCTACATAAAATAACAGGCATCATATCCAGAATCTTAATCTGGTTCTTACTGGCTTCGTTCTTCTGGGTACTTGCCTATCGTTTCATAAATCCTCCGATTACGTTGTTGATGATTACCCGCAACATTGAGCGGAAAGCGGAAGGCAAAACCTTTAAGCTGGAGAAGGACTGGGTCGATTTTGAGGACATCTCTAAGAACATGAAACTTGCTGCGGTGTGTGCGGAGGATCAGAAATTCCTAAAGCACATGGGTTTTGATGTTAAGGCGATCAGCAATGCATTGAAACACAATGAGCATGGTAAAAACATTAAAGGTGGCAGCACCATTACGCAGCAAACCGCTAAAAACGTTTTCCTGTGGCCGGGCCGCTCCTGGCTAAGAAAGGGCTTTGAAGCATATTTCACCCTATTGATCGAAATCCTTTGGAGTAAAGAAAGGATTCTGGAAGTCTATTTAAATGTAATTGAAATGGGCGATGGAATCTATGGCGCAGAAGCAGCTGCACAGGCGTACTACCATAAATCCAGCACTAAACTGACCCGTTCGCAAGCAGCCATGATTGCGGCTTGTTTCCCGAACCCACGGCGCTGGACACCATCTAAACCAACAAGATACATCAGGCATAAACAACAGTTAATATTGCGGAATATGCGTAGCTTACCTTTGGAATACAAGCAGATCCAATAAATTACCATCATCCATTATTATGAACCTAAAGAAATTAAGTTTGATCCTGCTGTTGTCTGTTGCAGGATCTGCGTTTGCGCAGGATAAAAACACCAAATACGTGCTGGTAATGCATGGCGGTGCAGGTACCATTCTGAAGAAGAATATGACTGCAGAGAAGGAAGTGGCTTATCGGGCTGCAATGACTAAGGCACTACAAACGGGCTATGATGCGCTAAAGAGCGGTAAATCAAGCCTTGACGCGGTAGAAGTTGCAATTCACGTGTTGGAAGACTCACCTTTGTTCAATGCCGGCAAAGGGGCTGTATTTACCCATGAAGGCAAGAACGAAATGGATGCCGCCATTATGGATGGCAAGACGCTGAAAGCCGGAGCCATTGCTGGGGTAACGGTGATTCGTAATCCAATTTCCGCGGCAAGGGCGGTTATGGATAAGTCGGAACATGTGATGATGGCCGGTAAAGGTGCAGAGGATTTTGCCAAACAGGCGGGGCTGACGATCGTTGATCCGTCTTACTTTTACACGGAGGATCGTTGGAAAGGCTTGCAGCAGGCGCTGAAACAGGATTCCATGAAGACGGTGCTGGACCATGATAAGAAAGCTTTAAAACTTGGAACCATAAACCGTGACTTTAAATTTGGAACAGTTGGTGCTGTGGCGCTGGATAATGCTGGGAACCTGGCTGCCGGGACCTCCACTGGCGGTATGACGAACAAGCGGTACGGAAGGATTGGAGATGCACCCATTATTGGCGCAGGCACTTATGCGAACAATGCTACGGCTGGGGTTTCTGGTACGGGCTGGGGTGAGTATTACATCCGCACGGTACTGGCGTATGATCTCTCTGCCATGATGGAGTACCAGAAGTTATCCGTTGAGCAGGCTTCTAAGCAGGTCATTGCGAAAATGGGTAAGCTGGGCGGTGATGGCGGCTTGATTGCATTGGACAAAAACGGGCACGTTGCCATGGAGTTTAACACTGCAGGCATGTACAGGGGAACGGTAACGGCTGATGGTAAAATCAGCGTTGAGATCTACAAGTAGTGCTTTAGAACAGGTGTGAAAACACGGTGTTGTGCCAGCTTTGTGCAAAAGGTACCTGCCACTTGGTTTCAAATTCTTCAAGTGTTTGCACCATATTGTTAAATACAATGGTGTCAGGCGTGATTTTCTTGATGCTCACCAGCGTTTCAAAGTCTTCCTTGTTTAATGAAAATACTTTATTGTCTACCATGTAAGCCATGTTAAACCTGTTGAACAGATCGAGGTTGTACTGTGTCTCAATTTCCTTTAGCACACGGACAGATGCATCAATAGAACATCCAGTAACGTTGGAAGCTGTTTCATCTACGGTAATCACAATAAAGAAATTATGAATGATTTCCGCTTTAGCTTTCAACTGATGTCCGTGGGCCTGCCACTGTGCGGTAAATGCGTTCAGCTTTTCCTGGATCTCTGTGACTTCCGAAGCACTGAATTCCCGGTTACTTTGATAAACCCAAACTCTAGATTGTGGAGAAAAACTCATAACGCAAATTTAGTATTTTATTTAAATTACAATGATTAATAAGCATTATGATGAAAAAGTTTACACCAATTAGGAAAATGTGGTGCTTTTTTAATGTAGCCACTTTATTTTTCATCCTTTCTGCATTTTTTGTTGCTGATCCGCTTGAAGAAGATTCCATTTTTTTAGAAAATCAACTAGTTGCACATTATGATGGAAGTTTCGCCGCGGGACAAGTTAACCGTTACGAGCTAAGTGTCACCACTTTCGGCTTTTGCAGGTACAAACGATACTTTAAGAACGGCAAAATTGAATATTTCGCGTTTAACTTTCTGAAATATAAAGATGCTGATTTCTTCGGGCGTCCGGAACGGGGACTGCTTTACCTGCGTACGAAAGCGGATGATGTGATTGTGCAGACTTATAAGGACCGAGGAGGGGACGTGGATAGTATGGCGAGCTTTATGATTATACCCCTAAAGCAAGTTGAAGCTGAGGACCTGAATAACCTCGCGGAGCGTTTTGCGTCACTGCGGTCGACTTTGCAGAAACAACAAACACGGCTGTCTCTTCGTGGCGTGAAGCCACAATAACTTCTGTACCGCGGGCATGACCATCAAACATAGCTTTAACCAGCTGCGGGTCGTTGTTGTCCTTGCTGAGGTGCGACAGCAGCAGGTGACTTAAATGCGGTGCCCGGTGGGTGTTGAACAGTTCCAGCGCTTGTCTGTTGGAAAGGTGACCGCGACCACCACAGATGCGTTGTTTGAGGAAGTATGGGTAAGCGCCACTATTCAGCATTTGCTCATCGTAGTTGGCTTCCAGGAAAGCGGCGTGGCAAAGCTTGAAGTATTTGGTGAGTTCTCCACATACCGCACCCAGATCGGTGAATACGCCGACGTGTGTGTTTCCGCAGGAAACCATAAAGCTATGCGGCTCGATGGCGTCGTGTATTTTCGGGAAAGCCGTTACCAGGAGTCTGCCGACTTGCGTTTTACTGTGGCTGCTGAGGTTTCTAATCAGCGCCGGATCAAGATCGAACTTGCAGTTGCGCAAGGTCCCGGAAGTGATGTAAACCGGCAACTGGTACTTCTTGGCCAGGCTACAAACCCCTTTGATATGATCGGAATGCTCATGGGAAATGAAAAGCGCCTTAACCTTCTTCATGGAGAGGTTAAGGCGCAGCATGCGTTTCTCTATTTCACGACATGAAATTCCAGCATCTATGAGCACGGCTTCTTCGCTGTTGCCCACGTAGTAACAATTGCCGTTACTACCGGAATTCAGGGAGGTGATGTATAGATCGTTACAATCCATTCGCTCTTACGGTGATTTCTGCGATGTCAAGGACATCTACATTTTCGTTCTGGTCTTTGAATTTAACACCATCGTTAAGCATGGTCATACAGAATGGGCATGAGGTCGCAACGATCTGCGGGTTTAATGCAAGGGCTTCTTCTACACGTTCTACGTTGATGTCTTTTTTACCTGGTTCAGGCTCTTTAAACATCTGTGCACCACCGGCGCCACAGCAAAGTCCATTTACCTTACAGCGTTTCATTTCCACCAACTGTGCATCAAGCATCTCTAATGCTGCGCGAGGGGCTTCATAGATGCCATTACCGCGACCTAAATAGCAAGGGTCGTGGAAGGTAATCTTTTTGCCTTTGAAGCTTTCGCCACCTTCAGCTCTGAGTTTACCTTCATCGATAAGCTGCTGAATAAGCTGCGAATGGTGGATCACTTCGTAGTTGCCGCCTAATCCAGGATATTCATTTTTGATGGTGTTGAAGCAATGCGGACATCCGGTAACAATCTTTTTGATGTTGTAACCATTGAGCACTTCAATGTTGGTCATGGCCTGCATCTGGAACAGGAATTCATTGCCTGCGCGTTTTGCAGGGTCTCCAGTGCAGCTTTCTTCCGTACCCAGTACGGCATATTTTATACCTACATGGTGCAGGATCTTACAGATATCGCGGGTTGTTCTTTGGGCACGTTCATCGTAGCTGCCGAAACAGCCTACCCAGAACAGGATTTCTGGCTCTTCACCACGGGCGATAAGATCAGCCATTGTAGGCACTTCAAAATTCAATTGCTCAGTCATCTTTGACGCAAATATAGGTTAGTAATTTTGTTAGTTTTTGTTCGCCCAGTTAAAGCGGTCGGCAGGAGAGTATTTCCATGGTGCCCCATTATTTTCAAGGTTACCCATCATGGTGTTCAAACTTCCAGGCGCCTGGGATTCTTCCATCACGATGTATCTTCTCATTTCAACGATAATACCCAGTGGGTCGATGTTAACAGGGCAGGCTTGGGTACAGGCATTACAACTGGTACAAGCCCAGATTTCTTCACGACTTACGTAATCATCCAGTAGGGATTTGCCATCATCGTAGTCAGCACCATGTTTGTCGATGTTTTTACCAACTTCGGTTAGCCTGTCGCGGGTATCCATCATGATCTTTCTTGGAGATAGTAGTTTGCCGGTGATGTTTGCAGGGCAGGCATCGGTGCATCTTCCGCACTCCGTGCAGGTATATGCATTCAGCAGGTTTGCCCAGTGCAAGTCTTTTACATCTTTAGCACCGAACCTGCTTGCTTCTGCTTCAGGCGGGGTGAAGGAAGGATCTAACATGGCTTTCACCTCATTGGTTACAGTCTGCATGTTGGTGAATTCGCCCTTTGGCTTCAGATAAGAGAAATAGGTATTCGGGAAAGCCAGCATGATGTGGAAGTGTTTCGAGTAGGGCAGGTAGTTCAGGAATGCGAAGATTCCGATGATGTGGAACCACCAGCAGCCACGTTCAATGGCGATAAGGCTGGATTCTGATTCCGGCAACATGCCTTGCAGGAACTGGCTGATGGGGAAGGCGCCACCAACGGTATAGTGACCTGCTCCCATGGCTTGCAGTTTTGCATCTGCGGCATTCATGATTAAGAACGCAGACATCAATAGGATTTCTGTGATGAGGATATAGTTGGCATCCGACTTTGGCCATTCGGTCATTTCGACGCCACGGAAGCGTTTTATTTTTAGCACATGTCTGCGGATGAGGAAGATCACGCAGGATGCGAGTACAGTAAAGGCAAGGATTTCGAAGGAACCGATCAGGAAGTTGTAGAAACCACCCAATCCGGAGAATACCCGGTGTGTACCGAAGATCCCGTCGATCATGATTTCCAGTACTTCGATGTTGATGATGATGAAACCAGCATAAACGAAAAAGTGCAGGATGGCGGGAATTGGACGGGCAACCATCTTGGTTTGTCCGAAAGCAACTTTAAGCATGACTTTGAGGCGTTCGCCTGGGCGGTCGAAACGATCTACGGGGCGGCCAAGGCGGATGTTGCGGATAACTTTCTTGAAGTTGAAGCTAAATAAGGCTATTGCAGCGATGACGAATGCAATAAAGAGGATTTGTAAGACCATTACGCTAGATTTCTATTTAGTTGTGCTAAGGTAAATAAATTGTGTGGAGAATATTCCTATGCATGCATAATAGTTTTTAAATTAATTCTGTTTGGGAAAAAAGATGTTTTCTGGGATTAAATTTTTCTTGCAGGAAATCAGGTATTTAGGGGTGTGTGTTGAAATAGTTTATAAAAAGATTTGGTGAGTAAAAAAAAGAAGCTACATTTGCAATCCCCAACCGAGGGAACGTTTAGTAAGATAGACGGTAAAAGGTGCGATAGCTCAGTCGGTAGAGCAAAGGACTGAAAATCCTTGTGTCGCTGGTTCGATCCCAGCTCGCACCACGAAAAAGCTTCAGAGAAATCTGGAGCTTTTTTGCGTTATACGGGTTTTTAGCGTTTTGAAGCACTATTTTTATAGTAATTGAGTTATACAACCAATTGGATAAACAATTTGTTATTTCCATAAAGATACTGAATCCTTCTTTTACTCAGTAATTCAAACTGCAATTTGGCGCATCTGTTGGCGCAGATACTGAAGCTTTGCCCCTCATAAAAAAAGAGGTTTTTACGGTCGAAGTTACTCCACCTCCAAACATACTTCAATCAGCTTTACTTCATAATTCAATATCCAGGAATTATACAGGGCCCTTAAATAGAGAGAATAATGCATTTTTTGGATATGCCTCAAAATAACCACATACACATTCCAACTATTCTGATCAGAAGAATATCTTTATCGGAGGATAAACTGATCCGCCTTGACTTTAAAAGAACTGAAACTCGACTTAAACTTCGATAGACTTAAAACATATTTCCCGAACATCACCGAAGAGCAGAAAGCAGCCATTAAGCAAAAAGGTGGTTATTGGTTCAATTTCGAATGGGAATATGAGGATAGTAGATATATTAGGATCTACAACCAACTCTTCACCATATTAGATGGGTACGACCTTCAAGAACATATAAACGAGTTGTACTTCATTTTAATCACTTTGGATGATGAGTTTATGGCAATAAAGGATTTGTTAGATCAGGATTATATAGATACTCAAACGTCCAAAGAAGTAGCGCAGTTCCTACTTGCTTTCAAATCAGCCAAGCCTAATCAGGCATTCAGTCTCGTTGCAAAATCTATAACAAGCACCGCATCCATTAAAGACGAAGGAATAGCTAAATGGATGTGTCAACTCATTTACGAAGCTATTGAAGCACAAAAATTTCCGTTTGATATTTTCGGAGAGAAGATACAGCTGCATCTTTTTGGTCAGGATTTCCATAATAAACCCCTTACACTTGAAAATCTAGAAACCGCATCAAAGCTGAATCTAAGAAAGCCAACATACAAGAAATACTTAGCTAAAATCTGCATCCACTTAAGGGCCTACTTAAATGAACACACAAACCTCACTACTCCAGATGGGGTACTCCTTGCTAACACACATGCTACTTTGTTCTTTGACATGTTTGAACTATTTGGATATGTGGATCGAATGAAAATAACATCTGAACCGAAGGATTATATACATGCTCTACTTAGAAATTATCTAAAATAAGACCCTCATAATCAAGGCAATAAAAGGTCTTCAAACCTACCATCTTATATTGCCCCGGACGCCTCTGCGCCTTTGCACATTTGTAACACATCAGGCAATAAAGCCTGATTCTAAACTAAAAATAGATGTTACAAAACAAAGATGTTTTAGCTCAATATGAAGCTAACCAAACACCAGGAAGAGGTCAGTTTGACCCACGCAAAGGGATTTACAAAATTATCTCAACCTATCAAGGGACCTGCTACGGTAAGCCCGCTCAGATGGCTACTGCAAATTGGAGGGATTCACTTAACGATAGTTACTCAGACGAGGTTTTCACAATCCAATTGGAGTCCTTCAAAGTTGGATGTGATCCTTTAGATACCACCAACATCATTGGTAGAGAAATAAATGTTTCGTCAACAACATGGTTTCCTGAGTTTCCTCTTTTTATCATTAAGTACGACGTCATTATTAGCACTTCTGAAAAGTTAAAAATAATGAATACCATGTTCGTAGAAAGTGGTTACAAGCTGAACGTGGCTGCCTTATTAGAAGAGCCTTCGGAAGATGACTTAAATGAGGACTTAAACGATTTAGGAGATTATTAAGATGGAAAGGATAAATCTCCCACTACTGGCAAATCAAAAATTAAGTGAAACGCCAATGTTTAAAGAAGGAACACCTTCTAATACTATTATCTTTAAGAAGCTGTGTGGCATAGGGGCCACACACGGTGAGGCTAAAATCTATAAACGCCATTCAATCATTATCGTACCGAATACTCCTGTGCTTAAGGGTAAACAGGAAGCTCGAGATGAAAATGGCCTTAGAAAGTATCCTAATATATTAACGGTTTATGAGGGCGTGACTAAAGAAGACATTTCCGCTTACCTCGCTGGGGATATAAAATACAAGAAGATTCTTTGTACACCTGAAGCTTATATGGCAAAAGTAAAACCTGCATTTGTTGAGCAGGACCATTTTGACCTATTTACGGACTTCTTCATGCTACTTGACGAATGTGATAAAATCATTACCGAATCTGATTACAGACGGGCATTGCTAAAGCCGATAGATGATTTCTTTCTTTTTAAGAACAAGGCGATGATCTCAGCAACTGCAATCGTACCTTCAGACAAAAGATTTCAAGAACAAGGCTTTAAAAGAATTTATATTAAACCCAAGTTCAGGTTTAAACAACAAGTAGTATTGGTTGAAACAAACAATATAGTTGCAGCCGTACAGGATGAAATTGAAAAGCATTCAACAGACTGCTTCTTCATCTTTGTAAACAGTGCAGATTTAATCCATGCGATTATTACTCTACTCCAGATAGAACAAGATAGCAAGGTGTTTTGCGCAGAGACCAGTAAAACGAAACTAAAAGACTCAGGATTAGATAACGTTTACACGAATTTGGGAGCATATGCAAAATACAATTTTTTGACGTCGAGGTTTTATAATGCGGTAGATATAGACTTAAGTGTGCAACCGGTTCTTCTATTTGCAACTGACGTCCTAAGAAACTCCTATACAATGCTAGATCCTTATTCTGACTCTGTTCAAATCGCAGGAAGATTTAGATGTGGTGTAAAAAGCATTCATCATATTTCGAATTTTAACAGCACTCTAACGTGGCACAAAGAAAAAGAGGCTTTGAGCTTTTTGAAGAATGGATTAAAGGTTTACAATGGCTGGATAGACCAGTACCAAGCTGCAACCGAGGAAGGTGAGAAAGCTATGTTATTACCAGCAATTAAGTCTTCATTTATCCATCCACTTATTAAGGATGGCAGTAATAGTTTAAACACCTATCTAGTAGACGGCTTTATATTAGATGAACAGGTCAAAAGCTACTATCATGATTCAAAAAGGTTTCATCATGCTTACAAACTTAGTAACTATTTTAGGCCAAGTTTGGAGTCAAAATTTTACACTGTTTGTGATCGTCAATTGATATCATTAAGTTTAAAAGCTACTAGTTCTGCTCTTATAAAGAATATATCCGAAATATTAGATGCCAACAACATCCCTCGGAATCCAGAAACTTTACAATTCAATCTTGGTAGATCTAATGACAGTATTAAAAAGTTGTACCCTGCTATCACTGACTATTATGAGACTTTAGGATTTTCTAAATTACAAGAGCTCGAATTCAACAAATCCAAAATTGACACGGAATGTAAAAGGAAGAAAAGTTTAGAGAGTCGGTTTAATCCTGCCTTGGTGATTGATATTCAAGCACTATATAAGGTAGGAGAAAAGCCTCTTGAATCACGAATCAAGCTAGACTTGAATATTTTTTACATCAAGCACAACTTAAAACGGTCAGCTAAAGTGAGCGACATAAAACTTTACTATGCGACATCGCGTTCATCAAATGCAAGCGGAGAGAAGATTATGAAAATTATCAAAATACTTCAAATACCCTGATATCCAAATTAAGGATGATATTCTCTTTTTAAAGGCTTCAAAATAATCTTGGATATTAAAAGCACCAGTAAATTGGTGCTTTTTTCATTTGTTGCCCCTCGTAAAAATAGAGGCAAGCTCAGAGGCATCGATAAAAAAATTTGTGTTTTTTTTACGCAAGGGTACTTAAGAAAACACCCCCCTCCTCTCATTCGAAGTGAAAAACTTTCCCTCATCCTTAAGAGGGCAGATTTCCAATCAAGTTTACTTAACCAAATCAAAAACATGAAAACTTTGAAACAGGAGAATTCCGCACAAACATTAAATCCGTCAGATGCTGACGAATTAGTCGAACGCACATATGAGCTTATCGTCGCTAAAGCTATTAACCTTCTAAAAGACCAATCAACAACAGAGTTCAAAAGCTATTGTACAATGGACCATTCCAAAAACGAACTTAACTCAAATTTGATTAAGGAGTTTCTTTGTTACTTTTGGAACATCACACTTTCCAAGGACATCAATAATGGAAGTTACTGCATCGACCTTGACTTTGGTAAAGAACCACTGATAAAATTCGGTAATTGCCTTGCAAATTCATTGGTTCAGGAAATCTTCCGTGTTCTTCACGCGAAAGAGCAGTCCGCACAACCCGAATTCCCACTATTTATAAACTTTGTACCCATTGAGCATCTAACTTATTGGTATAGGACTATAGCCCAGGGAGAAACTGAATACGTGTCAATCTTCACAAGTGAAGGCTAAGGAGGAACAAATATGGCCTTCAATCGTACGCATATAAACTAAACTTTTCTATTTTTGATGAAGTAAAAGTGAAAAGAGATGTAAATAGGCTTAAAAAATTATAAATATATAAGCGTTAACTAAAGTTCTTGTTTAAGAAACCTGAGAAATTTCAATGTACAACAAGGGCAGTTAGAGTGACGTCTTGCGCGATAAGCGTGGGGCGTAACCTATCTGTTGTACGGGCTTCTCAGGGCCTCTTAGGCGGATTAAGGTTACAGTCCTGCGCTTATTGTGTTTACTGACTTTACCAACAAGGGCTATTGGTATTCTAAATCAATGGCAAAATTCAACACAGCAGCATTATTCATTTCAATTCTCTTAGCAATCGGCTGTACCCAAGGCAAAAAGCCTGAAAATCAGGCTGAGCTCGCAAGAGCCACCAATCAGCAGTCCTCAATTAAAGAGCATGCGGAAGAACCTTTGAGAGAAAAGTTAGTGATTTATTCCGGTAACTGCATCCAATATAGAAGAGAACTAGTTGAAGGAAATAAAATTCAATACTCCGAAGTAAGTAGGGCATTCAGTAAAATTGTCATTAATCCAAAAACCAGAAAGTTCACGTTTTTCTATAACGACCAAATGGTGTTTACCAATGATGATTATATGAGCTATATCGACGATATGCAAGGAGGTGAGGGATTTACATTCATTGCAGGACTTTCAGCTTTCAATCAAATTCCTGAAAAAACATTTAGAATATTTGACGATGCCGGAACTTACGGTTCCAATGAACCTTTCATTGGATATGAATACATCCTTACTAACTACACAATCAATTAATATTAATTCAGACAATTAAAATGGCTAAAAAAATGCGCTTATTTTCCGTCCTTTTCTTTATACTCTCATGTAGCAGCCTGATTAAAGCACAGGAAGCACTAAAATTTAAGCTTTATGATAAAGAAATTACATTTGATGAAAGTTACTTAGACAAGAGATTTGCTCCACATGTAAATAACAACAAAGTTCTATCGAAATATGGGGAGACATCATATAAAGAATATACATTCTTTAAAAACCAAATCAAGAAAGGCAATGCCGCTGGGCAGTACCTTGTTGTGGACAATCTTAGGCGTTTTCACTTATACCCGTTTGAGAATAACTACTATTTCACGTTAAAATCTGATACCTATAAACTGTACATAAAATGGGTAGATGATAAACCGGATTTTAAAAGAAAAATGGAAATAAGAAATGAGCTGTTAGGGTGGATTATTGACATTATTCTAGAATATCAATAACCTCAGATCTTAAAGAGAAAGCCCAAATTATCAATCCTAAAAACTCCCCTCTCTCTTTTTGGTGCTTACAAGGAGAAAGGGGAGTTTTAGTCTTTATCCCTGCCAGCAGGAAGTGTGTGCTCTTTATAAGAGGGCAATGCTTCCAATTCGTTCTATCATCAGACCTGTGGGTGTTGAACAAAGCAAGTCGCCGGAAATAAGGTATTCCGCATTCGTAAGCGGTGCATTAAGAATGCCAGATGTGTTCATTTCAGCTAGGCTTGTTCAGCCTGGCCTCAATCACAAAGTTACATCTGTCATACATGAATGCTTTCCGCAAACTTCATTGCTCCATGATAGCTTGTCTCTCCTTCAAAATTTCATTTACTGCGTTCAATCCTTTTAAATGAGTCAGCTATCTGATTTTATGTGCTCACCTGCGGTCGCTGGAGGCCACGAAACTGTCATGCCCTTTGAACGGTCCATCACACTGTCCAAAGTCAAAGGCCACGCCAGTCTCTTGTGTGGACATTCTTTGCAGTCACGCTACGCATTCCCTCTGCAAAGACCTACAGCTCCATTCGCAAGCGGTGAGCTTTAAAAGACAGATATGATATGAACAGCTAAAAGCATTTTAATATATTAGGTAAATAAAATGCATTATTGCAAATCCATGTTTAACACCGTCAAAACTAAAGGGGATAAGCGATAATTTCTATATTAGCTACATAAAACTAATGACCTCAAACAATGGCGGATTATACCTGGAAAAAGAAGGATTTGCATGGCTTTCAAGAAGCTGTGCAATCACTTAAACTTTATCGACGAGCTGAGTTGATGAATATAGAAGACGGCAAGCTTTTGATTGATTCACTATATGTAGACCCCCAACCTCAGGAACAAGTTTTTGAAACTTTGAAGCGGGCACATACGACTTTTTTAATTGGGAGAAAAGGAACCGGCAAATCCACCTTGTTCCAAAGGCTTCAAAGTGAATTACGTCGTTCGAAGCACCAAACTTCTGCTTACATAGACATAAAGACAGTCTATGAGTCCTCTCAGGCAGATTCCGAACTATTATCCCGATTACATAACTCGGGGTTGAGTTTATCAAAAGAGTCAATGGAGAAATTGCTTCTTTACAAACAATTTTTACAGGCTGTTATTGAAGAAGTGAAAATCGAGTTAAAAGAAAGAATCAAAAGTTCCATTTGGGTCAGAACAAAAGAATTTGTTTCTGGAGACATCGAGAATGCATTAACAATGCTTGACGACATTTATATAGCTTCAACAAATGAGCAATTTATCAGTGTGCTGGGGATTAAAAAGGTAGACATCGATAAAAAACGACAAACCAATCAAGAAGAAACAAATAAACGAGGGTTTGGTGCTGAACTATCGAATGCGCCTAAGATAAACCTTGGTTACGAAAAAACAAATCAAAAATCAGATAGTCTGGAAACGCAAACGGAATTCTCTGATATACTAATAAGATCGTTCGATTTAATTGGGTTCATTAGTAAGCTTAAAAATGTCCTTGTTGCTCTCAAAATTAGGCATATACATATTTTAATTGATGACTTTTCAGAGTTGCCGGAAGATACAATGAAGATTGTAGTCGATGTGTTACTCGCACCTTTAAACAATTGGTCAAACGAATTTATTAAATTTAAAGTTGCAGCATATCCAGGAAGGATTTACTATGGCCAAATAGATAAGACTAAAATTGACGAATTGTACTTAGATCTTTATAAGCTTTATGGATCGGGCGACGTAAGCAGAATGGAAGATAGTGCTATTGATTTCACAAAAAGACTGGTAGAAAATAGACTTCGACACTTTTGCAATAGGCCGGCATCTGATTTTTTTGAAGAAGATTCTGAAGTTTGGAGAAGCTTATTCTTTGCAACGATGGCTAACCCACGCACATTAGGTTACATTCTGCATTTCACTCAGGACTCCCACCTAATAAGAGGAAAAAAAATTGGTATTGTTGCTATACAAGAAGCATCTGAACGGTTTTATACTGAAAAAATTGAACCATATTTTTCTATTGGTAAGTTTTTGCATGATTCGTTCAACGAAAGATCCTCAATATACAGTTTAAAAGAACTTCTTGAGGCAATTGTTACAAAGGCGCGAGATTTAAGAGGGCATGAATCTAAGGTTATGAGCAAAATTGGAGGAAGACCTCCAACAAGCCACTTTCATATACCTGTTGAACTTGAAAATGTATTTTCAACTCTTGAATTAAATTTCTTTTTGACTAAGTATTTTGAGATGAGTGACCGGTCTGGTAAAAAGGTTGTTGTGCTAGCACTTAATCATGGGCTATGTTCAAAGTATCAAATCACATTCGGGAGACCTAAAGGCGAAAGAGAGTTTAGGCTATATTTTGTAGAACGCTTTTTTGATTACTCTAGAATTATCGAATTTTATTTAGAAAAAAATCAAGAAATAATTTGCAATTCGTGTAAACAGCGTTATAGCTACGAGCAACTTGACGCTTTGAGGTTTTATGGTATGCTATGTAAAGAATGCAAAGAGGGCACAGTTGAGGTTACTAACTTGTCTAAAAAATATGCTAATGAACTGTCAAATGTGAAAACAGAATTACTTCTTCCACCAACAGAACTTGCAATTTTACAATCGTTACACTTTGGAAAGGCACCGTTAAGACCTGGCCATATTGCTGGAGAATTGGATTGCTCTTACCAGCTCATTGGAAAAAGAGGTGTGCTTCTCTCAGACATGGGATTGATTAAACGTTACAAGGATGATCAGAATAGTAGACTTTTTGAAATCGATCCTACAGCAGAGGAAAGATATTTTAATGATGAGGGTACAGACGAGCTAAATTTGGATTAATACTCAATATGGTTCCAGCTGAAGTTATTAAGGGTAATATAAGTACCATCAATAATGCGCAATGAATTATCATTAGATACTCCAATTTGAATAAAGGATAATGTTAGTTTTTGGAAACATATGTAGAAGAATTTGTAACTAATATTGCCTTTCGTAAATAGTCATGTTAATTATCTAATTTTCTTTTTATAGACATATTTTCTTTTGAGAATATGTCTATCATTTTTTTTTCTGTCATTTCAATAGCTTTTTGTTTGGCGATCTTCGTAAACCCAAGTAGTAAGGCAATCATAAATACGGACAAATTACTAATTAACGAATTGACTGTCAACAATGAAAAGCTATCAGAAATAAGAGACGTTCATCATCTGAAGCAGTCTGATACACTTTCGGTAGAAGAAGAAAGCTGGATATTTCATGAAATTAAAAACCTCGATCGTCGACAAAGTTTGAGTGATTTGTTAATAGCTAAAGAAATCGAAGATATCTTTTATGGAGATTTACTGAACTGTTTTGAATGGAGAATTGTTCGATTAAAGGTTTTACTTAGACATCAATTTCAATGTCAAAGATGCAATAATTACAGCGAGAGCAACCATATACATCACACCTATTACGTCCAAGATCATTTACCTTGGGATATTGCTGAAAACTCATTGCAAACACTTTGCCCCTCTTGCCATAGAATGGTTCACGAAACGACAAAAATTCCTATAAAAGCGAAAGCACCAGATGGAAGCCTATATGAATCCACGTCAGTCAGTCTGGTGTGTTATAGATGTGGTGGACATGGATATTTGCCTCAATTTTCACATGTCCAAGCAGGAATCTGTTTTAAATGCTATGGACATAAGACAAGAAATCAAACTTTTAAGTCCATATTAAATACTCACCTTGAACAATTAAGTTTTTATAATGATGTTCAACGCAGATTAGAATACAAAAATTTCCTCATTGGACTAAAGCCTGAAATGCTTAAATGCTTGAAAATAGTTAAGAAACCGGAGGGTGACGATGATGATCTACCATTTTAAGACGTCATTCTGTAAAAGATAGGGATTTCACCTCATACGACTAAAATCGGGTTCTAACAATCATTTTAAGGTAAATTTAAAAGTATGTAAATATCAATGACTGTACAAATTTAAGCTTGTCCATTCGACACGCCTAAAGAAGTTCCGGCATAAACCCACCAAAATCCACACATAGTCCATTTATTCCGTTGCCTCTTTGCTTAGTCTTTTGCAAAGCTTGATCCAGTACCATAATTAATATAAAACGTTATGGTACAATACAAATCTTTCGAAGTGGCTGAAGTAAACCTTACTTACTCGCCTAGTTACAAAATTGCTGATAGACCTAAAATCAGCACCTCCAAAGAAGCCTATGATTTAGTTCTAGCTCAGTGGGACTTGAATAAAATTAACCTCTTAGAAGAGTTCAAAGTGCTACTCTTAAATAGAGGAAATCGAGTGCTAGGATTTATAAACATCTCGCAAGGTGGAATAACCGGAACTGTCGCTGATCCTAAATTGATCTTTGTTGCAGCACTAAAAGCAGCAGCAAGCTACATCATACTAGCACACAATCATCCAAGCGAAAACTTGAAGGCGAGTGCTGAGGATCTCCGATTAACAAAGAAGCTTGTTGAAGCCGGTAAGTTGCTAGATATTTTGGTAATGGATCACTTAATTATCACTAAAGAAGGTTACTCAAGCTTCTGCGATGAAGGGTTGATATAGCCATTGACTTTAAAGCTTGGCTCTAATCTAAGCTTTAAACACTGCAAACCCTCTATTGTTGAATAGTATTTTGGATAATTGGTATGTTAAATATTTATTTAAATAAGCTGACAACAGCTCAGGATTAACAAACAAGAAAACTTTGTCAAAGTATCTAAGACCTTTAGGTTAATCATACTTGCTTAATTTGTAACTTTAAGCTACTATAAGCTAATCGAAACACAATCAACTTAGGGCGCCTCATGTCACGAAAAATATTCTTACTCCTCTTATTACTTTTTTATAATTATGGAATTAGCATCGCGCAAATTTTACCTGCAAAGACAAGTAGTGATTTACCACCGAAAGAAGCACAAGTTGCAAAATTAGCGGTTCAAGAAAAAGAAATCGAAATTTTGAGGTCAGATTTGAAGAATTTAGAGGTCCGGCTAAATGAAAAGGTTGAATCGATCGAAGATGATCTTAAAGATAGATTAAATTTATATCTTTTCTTTATAGGTGTACTCCTGACAATAATTGGGTGGGCAGTCAATTTCTTCGGTAAACGCGCAGTCCAAGAACGTGTCGAAGAACTAATTAAAGATACATCAGAAATATTCGCGAAGAAAGAAATTGAGCGTCTACTTAAAGAAGCGATGGAGAGCGGTTATATATCTAAGATAGTCAGAGAAAAAGGTGATGTTGAGGTCCAAAAACTTCTAACTGAATTGGAATCAAAAGGAAAGAACTTGATTGAGGAAATAAGGGATAAGAGTGACAAAATTATTAATTCGATGTTAGCTGCACCACCATCTATTATTAAGCCCCTACCGCCCAACATAGAAGTGCCAGAAGTAGAAACTATTACTGTTGAAGAGTTGTTTAATATGGCTTTTAGCTCCAAAAAAGCGAATGTTAAGATAAACATTTATCAGCAGGTTTTGGAGAGACAACCAAATAATATAAATGCATTAAATAATTTAGCAGTTGCATACAATGATGTCTACCGATATGATGATGCCCTTATTTATCTAAATAGAGCTCTGGAACTTCGTCCAGAGTCTTTTTTAGCTCTTTCAAATCGAGCAAATTCATACAGCCAATTAGGAAAGTTAGATCTTGCATTAGCTGATTCTGAAAAAGCAATCGAACTAAATCCCACTTATGAGTGGCCATACTCAATCAAGGGAAATGTACTTACCAAGAAGAAAGCCTTTATGGAAGCTGAAAGAGCTCTAACAAAGGCGATTGAATTGAACCCAATGTCTGCTATTGCCTACTATAATAGAGCTTATTTTATGGAAGAAACTAAAAGGTACGCTGAATCGCAAGCAGATTACAATGAGGCCTTACGTTTGGGTTTCAGCAATGTGCCAATGTTATATAACAATATGGCGGTGCTTCTAAGAAGAATGCGGAATTTTGATGGTGCAATTGAATACATCAATAAAGCCAAAGCAATAGATGCCAATTATCCAAATTTAGATGGAACGTTAGCTTTGATATATGCAGATAGAGGTGAAACTGAGGATTTCTATCGTCACCTACAAATTGCCTTGGAAAACGGGTGTCACGTTTGGAAATATTTAGACGATTACGGCTTTGATAGTTACCGAGAACAAGAAAAACTTAAGTTGTTAATAGAGCCATACAAGTCAAGTTTTGCAGTAACCTGATTAGATGATAATGTCTCGAGAAGATTAAAAGTGTCTTTTCCTTGTAGCTAATGAAAGACAACACTAATCATCAACGATAGAAGTTAACTTTTGCTTTCTCTAAACAAGGTGTTAGCAACAACAAGTCACTTCTTACCTTTAACAAACTCAAACTATCATCTTGGAACTTTCATTATAACCTATCTTACCAGTAAACTATGACAACTTTTATTATCATTACTTCTTTGGTACTAGTTTTTATAACGTGCCTATGTCTTTATCTATTTTATCACCATATGAACCAGCGAAGTGATCGAACTTCCAATAACGACTTGGATTGGAAGATATATTGTCTCTTACTTGCGGCTGTTATGCTAATCTTGTTAAGTTTACTTGCTCCTTTCTTGCTTACAAGAAGCGCTGCCAGTGATGGTTTTGACTTCTCTAAAACAGGGCCAATTGGAGATACTATTAGCGGACTTATGAATCCATTTATAGCCATGTCTGGAGTGATTGTAACTGGCTTAGCATTTTATATTCAGTACAAAGCTAATAAACAACAAAGAGAGTTTTTTGAAAAAGAGCAGAAATCTAATAAGATCTTGCTACAAGATCAAATCTATAACCAAAATAGGCAAAATCAAATACAACAGTTCGAGTCGCAATTTTATGAAATGTTGAAACTTCATCGAGAAAATATTACGGAAATGAAAATTAATGGATATGACTTTGAAGAAGTTGATAATGGTCTAAAAAGACGAGAAAAAGATACCGAGGGTAGAAAACTGTTCGTAGTTATGGAGGGTGTTTCACAAACTGTGTCAATAGTGTAACTTTAAACTATCGACATGAATATGGCAACACA